>JASSUL010000003.1:0-175019 GCA_031963005.1 Mycoavidus cysteinexigens
CTACACCGAAATAGGCCGCCAGCATATAGGCGATAAAAGGGTCGTTGCAGGCCTTTTTAGAAGCGGCCTTACCGGCATTCTTCGCGGGGATAAAAGGACCAAAGGGACCTTGCGCATACAGTCGCTTGGGGGTTTCCTCAGTAGAAACCGGTGGAGTAGGCGACATCGAACTAACTGGCTGCAATATCGTCCCCCCCCGCTTTCTGCCTTGATGATTGAGATTTCTCTGATGTGTACTAGGCAACTTTATAAACAAATGACCTATGGCAAAACATCCATCAATCCCCTGATTCTGACCCTACCGCAAAAAACGAGTCCATTCCAAAAGCCCAATTTTTCCACTTTAGAATGGGCCTGAGATTGAGTCAGGTTCATTATCTACTTCTTCATGGCTCTGTTGATGTGCTCTCACTAGGTTATCTAGTGCTTGAACGGCTTTGCCAAGTGTACTCAATTCATTATCTAGTTCTTTGATTTGATTACCTGTTTCTTTGGCTGCTTGTGTAAAAACTTCTCGGATTTGCTTATCTGCTGCGTTGACAGCTTGCTCAAAAGCTTTAATTTTTGCTTTTTCAGCTTGTATAAAAGTTTCTAGGGTTTGCTTATCTGCTGTTCCGACAGCTTCGATATGCGCTATCAATTGGTTATATGCTTCTCTAAGTTGCTTATCGGCTTCTTCGATAGCTTCGTTATGTTCTATTTGGGTAGTAGAAGGAGTAAGGTTTCTGCTAAACCCACTCACGGGAGGAGATTGAACAGAAGACGTAGGCGGTGTAGAAGATATAGGCATATCTAAACCTTTTTAGGCGGTATTTTTCACTACAGAACTGTACTAAAGAAAAAGTTCCCACAGGAAAGTAATAGAAGATCGGTTGAAATATATGGAGCCACAAAAATATCTAAGATAAAATTTGAGATATTCTGGGCTACCGCTTTAGTTTTTTTCATTATTTTTATTAATAAATCTAGTTTTTATTAAACCCAGATCTTTTTGCCGATCTTCACGCGAGAGCCTCTTTTTATCTAGATTTTTGAAGTTTCTCTTATTTATATTAAGTGTCTTTATAAAGAAATACCCCACGGCAAAACATACATCAATCCCCTGATTCCTGTTGCTCCCTATCTTGCAAGCAAGAAAAAGCCCTGCTGAAAACGATAGCAGGGCAGCAATGATGATGATAAAAAAGGCTTATACAGGATTACCCACCGTTTTATGATCTGTGGAATGAGCAGCATTGGATTGCCTTAAAAGAAGTGCAATCTCTGTAATCCCATTAAAAATGGGGGAGACTACCCTCCTTCCCTCTACACGGCATAGTCTGCAAGTACACTACGCATTTTTTTGAGTGCAGCGTCTTGAATTTGGCGGATCCGTTCGGCAGAAACTCCCATTTCTTCGCCCAACTGCTGCAAATTTACACGCTCCTCGCCGTCTTCCTCTTGATGCAGCCAGCGCGCTTCAATCACGCGTCGACTGCGCGCATCTAAGGCTTCGAGTGCTGCGGCCAAGCCCGCTTTTTTGTGCTGTTCGGACTGATCTCGAGCTAGCATTTCAGAGGGTTCAAGTTCGGGATCAGAGAGATAATCAATGGGCGCAAACGCATGCTCGTCGGCAGAGGCATGGGATTCAATCGCGATTTCTCCGCCCTCAAAGCGCCTTTCCATTTCTCGGACTTCAGCAGGTTTGACCTGGAGTGTTTTGGCTAGATCCTCGATATCGCTAGCTGAAAAAGATTGACCATCTTTTTTATGACGCCGTAAATTAAAAAAGAGTTTACGCTGCGCCTTGGTCGTGACCATCTTGACCAGTCGCCAATTGCGCACAATATAGTCATGGATCTCTGCTTTGATCCAATGGACTGCGTAGGATACTAGCCGCACGTGACGACTGGGATCAAAACGCTTAACGGCTTTCATTAAGCCGATATTTCCTTCCTGGATTAAATCTTCATGTGGCAGACCATAACCCAAATAATGCCGAGCAACAGACACTACCAAGCGCAAATGAGAAAGGACTAAACGCCGAGCGGATTCAAGATGCTGGTTTTTGAAATACGCTGTTGCAAGACGCTCTTCTTCCTCTGCGGTGAGTAAAGGGATACGGTTCACCATTTGCATATAGTCGTCCAAACTCCCTATGGAGCCGGTCAAAAAGGTAGGCCATGCGAATGTCAACGCGCCTGAGGCAGGCTCAGAAACCAAGCCAGTGGTATGCAAAGGTAACAGGCTCTCAGAAGAAGTGATCGTCATCGTATATACAGTCCTCTCAAAAATAGGGATTGTGCTGTTCTAGTTCTATGAAATCACATATTAGCACTCTCAACCATAGAGTGCTAAATACAGATAACAGACATAGGGAAGATCAAGATTTTTCTATTAGAACCTGTTTATTATCTCCCAAAAGGGCCGCTCTTTGCGTATTTGATAACAATGCGGTGTGGTGCTCAGGATCATCACTGTACTTAAGTACAGTTCCGGTCCCTGCGCTCCTGCTCCCCCAAATAGGAACCCTTTTGGAAGATACTAAACAGATTCTGAGAAATCATGCATCAACGTAGAAAATCTCTGAAAACAGGCAATAGAATATAGTACAACGCGCTGTGTAATGATCTAGAGTAGGTGATTAAACACACGGCCAGATCACTGAGCTCCCGATTGAATACCATACTTTATGGAATTTCCCCTCATGTCTCTCAGGAAAATACGTCATTTACTCCAGCATGTGTGGCCTAGGGCTTTACCACTCCTGCTGTTCATTGCCGTAGCTTGCAAGAGTACGAATAGTTTAGCTGCAGAAACGCCTTCTTCATTGGGTGTACAGCTGGGTATAGGAATAGGATCGCACCAAACGCAGATCGCAGATCTCGCCGTGGTCTGGGACCCTAAACTACAATGGTGCGACAATGGCACATGGCATTGTTCTTTGATCGGTGAAGTGCATCTTGCGCAGTGGCGCGTCTTACACCATAAAAATGTCACCGAATTGGGCATCACACCCGTATTTTTATATTCCCAAAACGCAGGGAGTATTCGACCCTATATAGAAGCCGGGATTGGCGTACGTCTACTCTCTCGTGCCGGCATGGCCGATAACTACACGCTCTCTAGCGGCTTTCAATTTGCGGATATGATAGGGGCAGGCGCTACATTTGGACCCTCTATGCGGTATAAGGTAGGGTTACGCCTGCAACATATATCGAATGCCGGAATCAAGCGTCCCAATCCTGGCATTAATTTTGCTCAGGCTTTTTTTCAATATCATTTTTGACGCTCTTTTTTTCATTTTTTAAAAACTGAGCAAAAAGTATTTTTTCATTGTTTACAACTATGCTGGCCTCTATATTTTCTGGTTTTGGATTGAGTTTAGGTTTAATTGCTGCCATTGGCGTTCAAAATGCTTATGTATTGCGACAAGCCTTGCAAGGCAACTATATTTTATTAATTGTGACGATGTGCATTGTTATCGATGGGGGCCTAATTATATTAGGCGTAACAGGCATGGGGAGTATCGTTGAGCATCAGCCACAATTTATTCAATATATTAAGTGGGCGGGCGCTGCTTTTTTATTTTGTTATGGATTACGTGCTTTTTATGCAGCCTGGCAAGGCACTAGCATGTCCAGCGTTACTGAGCGCCCCAAACAATCGGCAGCAGCGGTTTTTTTCACGGTATTAGCGCTCTCTTTGCTGAACCCCCATGCTTATCTCGACACCATGGTCATCATTGGTGTAGTGGGTGGGCGCTACTCTTGGCCAGATAATTTGGGATTCACTATCGGAGCCGTCGTGGCGTCGATTATTTGGTTTTGTACCATAGGTTTTGGGGCGCGATATCTCAATCCCATTTTTAAAAAACCGATCACTTGGCGCGTATTAGATACTTTTGTCGGTTGCGTTATGTGGATTATTGCGGGGTCATTGCTAATATAAAAAGCATCAGGTGCGCTTTTAACGCTCTCCCAACATAGCATCTACAAAGGCTTCTGCTTGAAAAGCCTGTAAATCGTCTACCGCTTCTCCAACTCCTACAAAATAAACAGGAATAGGCCGTTGTCGTGCGATGGCGGCCAAGATGCCGCCTTTTGCGGAACCGTCGAGTTTGGTAATAATCAGACCGGTTAAGCCCAGCACATCATCAAAGGCTTTGACTTGCGCTAGTGCGTTTTGGCCCGTTGTTGCATCGATGACTAAAAGCACTTCATGCGGTGCCCCTTCCTTCGCTTTACCGATTACACGATGTATTTTTTTAAGCTCTTGCATCAGATTAAGTTGCGTAGAGAGCCGCCCTGCTGTATCGGCAATCAGTACATCGATATGCCGCGCGCTAGCCGCGTGCACGGCGTCAAACACCACGGCAGCAGGGTCGCTATTTTCTTGGGAAATCACACTCACCTGATTACGCGCTCCCCATGCGGCTAATTGCTCGCGTGCCGCAGCGCGAAAGGTATCCCCTGCAGCTAATAAGACCGACTGACCGTAGCGTCGCAGATGTTGGGTCAGCTTGCCGATACTCGTCGTTTTACCTACCCCATTTACCCCTGCAACCATGACAACCAGCGGTTTCTCGTGCCCCAGTACCCATGCTTTTTCCAACGGGGCCAATAATGTAATGAGCTGCGCGCGAAGTGCCGCTTTCACCGCATGCGGTTCAGTGAAGTGTTCTTTGCGTACCGTATCGCGTAATGCATCCAATAAAAAATCCGTCGCCTCTACGCCTGCATCGGATAGTAATAAGGCTTCTTCTAGCGCTTCAAAAAGCGCTTCATCAATGGTTGTACGGCTAAAAAGTGTAGTAAACCCTGCTCGAGTTTTGCTTAACCCTGACTTTAACCGCGTAAACCAGCCTAACTTACTCGCGGTTTGCGCTTCAGCCGGCAATACCGCAGGTGGTGTTAATACAGCAGCAGACGCCGTATCTTCTAACAGATCCGTTGGCTCCTCTGCAGGCAACTCCGTACTCGGGTCTGGCAAATGCGTCTCGATGGACACATCTGATTTAGACCGTTTAAAAAAACGAAACATGGCGACTGATCAGAAATGGAAGTAAATAAAAATACTGTATTGGGCATACCGTATGGGCACTACTCAATGCACCGCCGCACCTTGCTCTCCGTCTTTGGGTCGAGTCAGCCATACCACAATGGCAAGGGCGACAAAAGCTAAGGAACTAAACCAGAAAAAATCATTCGTGGCCATCATATAAGCCTGCTGCGTGATCAGTTGATCTATATTTGCCACAGCAGCTTGGCCAGTGAGTCCTTGTGCGTTGAGTTGGCTGAGAAACGCGGTAGTCGGTGCAGAATAAGGAGTAATGGATTCGCTCAGTCGGGCATGATGGTAAATCGCATCATTCTCCCAAAAGGTTGCACTCAGCGCTGTCCCAATCGCGCCAGAAAGCGTACGGAAAAAGCTCGTTAAACCGGCTGCACTCGCCATTTGCGCAGGCTCAATGCCTGATAAGGTAATGGTCGTCATGGGCACAAAAAAACAGGCTATGCCAATCCCTTGTATCAGCCGCGGCCAGACCATATGACTAAAAGCCATATCCAAAGTGAACTTTGAATTGATATAGGCTGTGGTCGCGAAGACCAAAAATCCACAGCATGCTACCGCACGCAAATTCATTTTATGCAAATTCCGCCCGATAATCGGCGAGAGAAATAAGGCAAAGACACCAATAAGCGCTGTCGCAAAGCCGGCTTGCTGAGAGGGGTAATCCATCACCGTTTGCAACCACAACGGGAAAATGACCGCCGAACTGAAAAAAGTCATGTATCCCAGCGAAATAATGAGAGTACCGAGCCAAAAATTACGCCTTTTGAAAAGAGAGAGATCAATAATAGGCGCTTTTTCCGTCAACTCCCAGACCAGCATAAAAGTCAGTGAAACCGCGGCGGTAATAGCTAGTATGACGATGAAATTTGAATGAAACCAGTCGTGATCTTTGCCCAGGTCTAGCATCATTTGCAAACTACCGATCCCAATGACAAGCAAAGCCAGACCCACTGCATCGATGCGCTGTTTTACGGTTGCGGTCTCTTGTCCACGCAGCAAAATAAAACAGGTACAAGCGGAAAATAACCCTACTGGAGCATTGATAAGAAAAATCCAAGGCCAGGTGTAATTATCGGTAATCCACCCTCCTAATAGAGGACCGCAAATAGGCGCGACAATAACCGTCATCGCCCATAAACCGAGCGCTAATCCTTGTTTATCGGGAGGATAACTTCTCAGCAAAATAGTTTGAGACAAGGGAATCATCGGCCCAGAGACTAAACCTTGCATCAGTCTAAAGACAATAAGGGATTCGAAATTCGGTGCCACGCCACACAATATAGAAAAAAGCGTAAACAACAGGACCGAACTGATAAAAAGCTGGACTTCACCAACGCGTCGGGCTAACCAACCCGTCAGCGGAACCGCAATAGCAGAGGCAATCGAATAGGAGCTAATGACCCATGTTCCTTGGCTCGTAGCGACTCCCAAATTACCGGCGATCGTTGGTAAGGCAACGTTGGCAATAGAGGTATCTAGCACCTCCATAAAAGTGCCTAATGCTAAACCTAAGGTCAATAAAGCAAGCGCGCCGCCTGATAAATGCGCATGAGCTGGAGGGAGGGAAGCCATAGTTGATCTAGTAAAACGAAAACGCCTTCAAAAATGCAAAAAAACAGGTCAAACGCATATAGACAAATCTTAATTTTTAGTTGCAAGTATTCCGATAACGCTATATGATTTGCGCTGTCTCCTCCATATCTGCCTTGATATGGATTTTTCCGCCCCCTTTGGGGCGGTTTTTTTTGCATGCGTGCTTTATATAGAGATGCGTAGACACAACCTGGTTGTGCCTACGCATTGCTTTACCATCTCTAGAGAGAAAAATGCAGAGAAGTTCTGCTTAAAGCGGGTCGAAAGAAACTCCAGACAATGAAGCCGAGCGTGTGCCAGGAAGAGGGGCGTTGCTCATACCGTGGTAGGTAAAGACCAAGGAAAATTTCACTGCATCACTAAGATTTTGCTCTGCAAAATGCAGGGTATTGCAATGAAAAAAAACGACGTCGCCGGCACGGAGCTCAGGAGAAACCGCTGTGCGAATCAATGCAGCATTGCCAGGCAGATCTGTGCGGAAAAATTTAGCCTCATCGAAACATTCCGCAGGAAGGTTCAATTGGTGCGACTGCGGTACAAACCATAATCCGCCATTTTCTACCTTCTCTGTGCCTAATGCGAGCCATACGGATACTAAATCATCGCGCTCAAAGGCCCAGTAACGCGCATCTCGATGCCACCCCGTTACGCTGCTGTAATGCGCGTGCTTCGTCATAATGCAATTGTGATGCGCACGCGATAAAACAATGGATTCCTCAAAATAGTCTGTGAGTATTTCACGTACGGCTGAAGAATGCGCCCACTCTCGAAATGCAGATTCACGCTCATAAGCACTAAGCAGACGGCGGATCGTTTGCCCCCCTACGCTTTCTTTCGATGCAGGCGCGCCGGTATATTGCAAATCGGCTTCTAACTCAAACGGACTAATGCGCCGATTCAAGTGCTCTTGAGCAAGTTCTTTGAAACTGGCGCAAATTGCAGGGTCCAAGAGCCCTCTAGCAATAGCAAAGCCCTGCTTGCGCAGTGTGTCGCGATATTCCATGTGAGCGTTCTGAGAAATCCAAACTATATTGCTTGGTAAGGAAGGAGTTTAAAAAGAAATGCGTACACCAATGCGTACGCTTTTAATGGGCGACGGCTCTATCAGAGAAAACTTGCTGCACCTAACCCCCCTATGCGTGCCGCCCCGACCGCTTAAGGGATCAAAATATTTCGACCTTTTTAGGGTGTGATCACTACAGACTTAAAGTCTTGTCGCCCAAAGGCGCTAACCGTATACCCTTGCACCTTCTTACGCAAAAGCGCAGCCGCGGTAGGATGTGCGATAGGCAGCCAAAGCGCCTTTTCTTGAATCATTTTTTGAGCAGCCAAATAGGCTTTTACACGTTGATCTATCTGCGTGCTCAGCTTCCCTTTATCAATAAGGGCATCGAGCGCCGGATCGCAAAAACGCGTGAAATTGGTCCCTGAACGCACTGCCGCACAACTGAATTGTGGCGTGAGGAAATTATCAGGGTCGCCATTATCTCCAGACCATCCCATAAATAAAATATCGTGACGTCCTAGTTTTGCAGATCGGATTAACTCCCCCCATTCGATCACGCGAATTTGCGCGCGAATGCCTATTTTTGCTAGATCCGCCTGCAATAGCTCTGCCCCTACTTTAGGTTTAGGGTTGAGCATACTACTGCTCCCCGTCGGACGCGTCCAGAGCGTGGTATCGAAACCCTGGGCGTATCCCGCTTCAGTAAGCAATTGCTTTGCACGCACTAGATCATAGGCATAAGGCCGGGATGTTTTAGCATAGCCCCAGGTATCGGGAGGATAGATATTAGCTGCAGGCAATGCCGCGCCTTCAAATACAGAGGCAATATAGGTCTTACGATCAAATGCCAAATTAATGGCTTGCCGAACTTTGACTTTATCGAATGGAGGATGCTGGGTATTGAAAGCGACAAAAGCGGTCATAAAAGCAGGCGTTTCAGCGACTTTGAATGGACTTTTTGCATTCTTCTCGTGCTTCGCATCGATAATATCGCGAGGTCTAGGAGAGAGTGCAATAGCGCATTCACCCGCCATCAGTTTTTGCTTACGCACTGCCGCATCTGGAGTGATGGCATAAATCAACTTACTAATTTTAGGCTTGCCACCCCAATATTCTGGATTCGCGTCATACCGAATCACAGCATCTTTTTGATAACTGCCGAAAATAAAGGGTCCCGTGCCGATAGGCTGCGTATTCAAACGCTCAGGATGACCCGTGCTTTGGAGCAAGTTCGCATATTCTGCAGAATAAATCGACGCAAACCCCATGGTTAACATCGGCAAGAACGTGGCATCTGGCGTACTTAAGGTAAAGCGAACAGTATGCTCGTTCAGTTTTTCAACGGACTGAATTAACTTAGGCAATCCCATCGACTGCGCATGGGGAAAACCACTAGGACCCGTCACTTTATGCCAAGGATGCTTTGGATTGAGCATACGCCCAAAAGTAAAAACAACATCATCCGCATTCAAAAAACGCTTCGGTTTAAAAGAAGCATTGGAATGAAAGGAAACGCCATTGCGTAAATAAAAGGTATAGGTTTTGCCACCTTCACCGATCTCCCATTTTTCGGCTAGCGCAGGAATCACTTTATTTTGCTTTTCATCGAAAGCGACCAACCCGTCAAATAACACGTCTGCAGAGGCATTTGTTGTGACGAGCGAATTGTATTGCACCACGTCAAATCCATCTGGACTAGCTTCCGTACACACCGCCAATGTCGTAGAAGTGCGCGCATTCGCTATAGAGGGAAAGGTAAAGAGCATGGAGAAAGTGGATAACACCATAGCCACCACCCCAAGGGCATGGCAAGCACCGAGCGCTGCTATTGGGCCAGCGACCCATAGAGTCTTTGCGCTATATCGAGTAAGGGTACGAACTAGATGCATAAAATCTCTATCTATAAATTTCGGAAAATAGGGTTGCATTGCACGCGAATGACTTTGAATACAGCGCGCCTCAAATTAATCGATGCATTATTTCGCTGAGTTTTGCGATTGCACTTTACGTACTAGAAAATCCATTATTTGGATCGATCCTTCCAAACTGTTCGCCATAGCCGGTGAAGTCAGATACTGATTATTTACGAGTAACGCAGGCACACCATCCATGCGATATTTTTCAGTCAACTCGGCATCTTCCGCAACAGCACGTGTAACGGCATCAGATGAATAGGCTGCTAAAAATTGCGCAGGAGCAATGCCTTGTTTCGCTAAAAACTGCGCCTGTACATCTGGCGTAAGTAAATAATTCTTCTCTACTTGTATCGCTTTAAAAATTTTGGCATTTAAAGCCGCAATTTTTGCAGGTGGGAGGTTCATAGCTACTAATGCATGGTATAGCCTTTGATGTGCTTCCAAGTCTTTGTTAAAAGCAACGGGAACACGCTTTAAGCGCACGTTATGCCCTTTTTGTTTAAGCCAAACCAATAACTGGGATTCCAGCGTTGCACAATGTGGACAGCCATACCAAAAAAATTCGGTGATCTCTACAACAGCTTGGGTCGACTTTTTTACTTTCCCTGGTACAGCAGGTATTTTGATCGTGGCATCGTCTGGGGCGTGGGCTGGCAACGCTGCTGGAGCTGCAAACACTTGATAATCCGCACCAGCCTGCGGCGCGGCAGGAGATGCAAATGCCATATGCGCAACGCAGCTAAGCGCGACAAAGAGTCCAGTTATATAGGCTTTCATTCAAATGCACCCCAAAATAGTCCATATGTTTTGCAGTCGATCCCGCGTCGGCTGCAAAACTTTGTATTAATAAAAATCGAAATATACGTGCACTAAAGCAGATATACCGCGGATCCTCTGCCGTGCGTTAACGACAACATGGCAGGATGCTCCCTTCCTCTTCCTTTGTTTGCAAAGAGAGAGTTACTTAACTCGCTTCTTGTATCAAAAGCGAGTCGATCCCTGACTCCGAGAGCTGCGCACGAACGGCATTCATATCGCTAAGCTGAGTAAACGGCCCTAAGCGAACGCGGTAATACACTACAGAACCCGATGTACGCTGCGTAATCTTAGAAGAAAAACCACTCAAGGCAAGCCGAGCATGCTGTTGCTCCGCAGCTGCGCGCGCTTTATATGCCCCAGTTTGAAGATAGTAAATCGTGTTTATAGAGGCCGTTGTTGAAGGGCGATTGGAATCCGTAGGCTTAGCGACTTGCGGCGGTTGCGGCGCAGGTCGTGGTACTGAGGAAGTTGTCGCTCTGGGAGATGGCGACGGAACTTCCATAATGCTCGGCTTTTCCAGTTCCTCAGCGTGTTCACGAATGCGTGATTCCTCGACTTGAGGAGGAGCCGTTTTTTCATCAAGGGATGGCACTTCGCGTAATTGCAATTCGATCTTGCCGATCTCATCTAGCTTCGATGCCGATGAAGACGGAGATGGAGATGGAGATGCCGTCTCCGTCTTTCGTGATAACGGTTTAGGAGAATGCGTAATGTAGAGCGCTGCCAAAACCGCAATGGCTAACCCTACAATCAGCCCGAGAATCAGGCCAAATAAAGTACTTTGACTGCGTTCTCCTGCATTGCGCTCTGATGGATCGCGAGAATAGGTCATCTAAATAGATCCTAAAAACGATGAATATTTGAAAGTGATGTCTAGAGAGCCTGTGGACTCCCTCTACGTATAATTAGCTTTTACCGCTCTGCATACCTATCTATACCTACATTTTGGTCGGAGTCGATACCCCTAGCAATCCCAGGCCATTCACAAAAACCTGACGGGTTGCTGCCAGCAACGCTAAACGCGCCCTGCGCATCACGATGTCTTCTACTAATACCCGCTCAGCATTGTAAAAGGAGTGAAATGCAGCCGCTAGCGTGCGCAAATAGAAAGCCAAAAAGTGGGGAGAAAGCTCGTTCGCTGCACGCTCTAACACGTCAGGATATTCAGCCAGACGCTGCATTAAAGCCAGCTCAGAGTCACTCGATAAAACAGCAAGATCGGCATCGGAAAGCGTGTGCGCCAGGTGGGAGAGATCGTGCACATCACCAGAGATATCCTCTGCTTGCACAAGTACAGAGCAAATACGCGCATGCGCATATTGCACATAGTAAACGGGATTTTCATCATTGCGCTGCAGCGCCACATCGATATCAAATACAAATTCCGTATCGGCTTTACGTGAAATCAGAAAAAACCGCACCGCATCCCGGCCGCGCTGTAGTGGATCAGCCTGAGCAGAGGATGCCGTCATACGTGAATCCGGTGCAGACAGCGCATTCTCGGACTCAGGAAACCCCACAGCAGCCGATGTTTCTACCGGAGCGCCTATACCACTCGACCATTCAATCAAATCTCGCACGGTCACATAGCCACCCGCACGCTTCGAGATTTTGACAATCTGATGATTGCGCACCACGGTGACCATCTTGTGCAAAATATAGTCCGGATACCCTTTGGGGATATGCAAGCCCATATGTTGCAATCCTGCACGTACGCGTGCAACGGTGCCGTGATGATCAGAACCCTGAATATTAATCACCTGCTTAAAGCCACGCTCCCATTTGGTCACATGGTAAGCAACATCGGGAACAAAATACGTGTAATCCCCATTGGATTTACGCATCACACGGTCTTTATCATCCCCTTCTTCGGTCGTTCTCAGCCAGAGCGCGCCGTCACTTTCATACGTTTTCCCGGCGTGAATCAATGCTTGTACAGTGGCCTCTACGCGACCTTCGGTATAGAGCGATGATTCTAAGTAATACCGATCAAAATATACGCCCAGCGTTTGTAAATCCACATCCTGCTCGTGACGCAAATACGTCACCGCAAAGCGACGAATCGTCTCGAGATCTTCCACATCGGCATTCGCCTGTACGGGACTCCCATCTTTTGCACAAACCGTCTCACTCTGCAAATAAGCCTGTGCAATATCCGCGATATAGTCACCGTTATAAGCTTCTTTAGGCCATTCTGCATCTTGAGGAGTCAACCCGCGCGCGCGCGCTTGCACCGAGTTGGCTAATGTTTGAATTTGTACACCGGCATCGTTGTAATAAAACTCGCGATGCACCTTTTTACCTTGGGTATTCAATATATTGGAGAGCGTATCCCCCAACACGGCCTGGCGTCCATGTCCCACATGCAAAGGCCCGGTAGGATTAGCAGAAACAAACTCGATCAATACCGAGGAAGCCTCATCGCTATTTTTTGACGGCTCCGAACGCGATCCCTGGTTCACCATGCCAAACTGGCTTTGCAAACGCAAAATATCCGATACCACGGACTGATGCGCTACTTTAGACAAACGGATATTAATAAAGCCGGGACCCGCAATATCTACCTCTTCAATTAAGCCTTTCGCGCGCGCATCGGCTTGCACCGCCTGCGCAATCTGCTGGGCCAACGTGCGGGGAGCGACGCGCAAGGGTTTAGATAACTGTAGGGCAATATTGCTCGCCACATCGCCCATTGCAGCCACAGCAGGGCGCTCTAGCGTAATAGGAACACGTGGGGCATCCGGCGCAATCTGCGCTAACGCATCAGCAAAAATAGCGGTAATCGTTTTTCTATGGATCGGCAGCATACGGCTCTAATTGCAAAAGAAGAAAAAATAAGAAGGTACTGGATTGCCGACGCGCTGTCAGCTTGTTTATTGAGGTATCACAAAAAATTCTATACACAAAATGCAAAGCATACCTGCACAAACACGCGCGCGCTAATCCAATTACGAATGAGGTTCCTAAAATAACGCATAGAACATCTTCCCATTTCTGGGAGCAAGGTATCCTTCGTCTCATTTCAAGCTATCTACTCAATAGCTTTATGCCCTTTTTTAGTCCATCACGCATTCGTGATCTGTTGATCTTCGAATCTGTTTAGTATCTTCCAAAAGGGTTCCTATTTGGGGGAGCAGGAGCGCAGGGACCGGAACTGTACTTTTGTACAGTGAGGATCCCGAGCACCGCACGACCGCAAAGAGGGGCTCTTTTGGGAGATAATAAACAGGTTCGTAAGAATTTTGCATCAATCCTCTGCACAGTAACGCACTGCATGCGCTTCTTGAATAAGAGCAAACGGAATTTTGTCTTAGAGCCTTGTATCTTTGTTTGATATAAGAAGAGCAATGCATAATGCAGAACTGATTTAAAACCTTGATCCACCCTTCTCTTTTCCTGGCGAGCCTGCCCAAGGCTGCAGATCTATCTTGACCCCTTCTAAAGCATCTCGACTGACCCGCATTTTTAATCGACGGGCACACACATTCTCAGAAGTCGCTTTTTTACCGCGAGAAATTGCTGCGCGCATGCACGCACGCTTGGACTATATCAAGCTTACTCCCAAGCGGGTACTCGATGCAGGCTGTGGCAGTGGAGAAGATTTAGCCCTATTACAGGCCCGTTTTCCTGCTGCGCAACTCATTGGATTGGATATTTCCAATCAGATGCTTTCAAAAATACTCAATACGATAAATACAGGTATATTTCATCCGTGTATGATCTGGGGTTGGATTAAGAAACTTCTAAGACAGGGTATTGGCCGCAAGCAAAAAGCCGCCGGCGTAGTACAGGGCGATCTGAACCAGATGCCTTTTGCGCCTTCGTCCTTTGAGTTACTGTGGTCGAATCTCGTTTTACCGTGGCAAGGCCCTTTTCCTAGTCATGCCGAGCAGATTGATAACCCTTCCCTCTCTCATGAAGAGATATTGCATCCGCTAGCGCGTTTATTTCACCAATGGCAG
The DNA here is from genome assembly GCA_031963005.1 of Mycoavidus cysteinexigens. GTDB lineage: Bacteria > Pseudomonadota > Gammaproteobacteria > Burkholderiales > Burkholderiaceae > JASSUD01. The sequence continues at coordinate 14,352 of JASSUL010000003.1, forward strand.
CATGTTTTAAGCGCACAGGGCTTGCTCATGTTCAGCACACTAGGGCCGGACAGCCTGCAAGAATTGCGTCAGGCCTGGGCAAAGGCCGATGCGACAAATCCGCAAGCCCGGGTACTCGATTTTGCCGACATGCATGATCTAGGCGATATGCTAGTGCACAGTGGTTTTGAAAACCCGGTTATGGATATGGAAAAGCTCACACTTACGTACCGTAGCGCTGAAGCGCTACTACAAGATGTGCGCCGCTGGGGCGCTTACCCTGCCTCTACGACATCCGATATCGCCGCTCAACGTCCAACGGGTTTGACAGGCAAAAAAACGTATCAAGCTTTACTCGCAGCGCTCGAGGCACAGCGTAACGCAGAAGGTGTTATTCCTCTGACCTTTGAAGTTGTGTATGGCCATGCATGGCGGCGCGCAACATCAATGTCCAGCGACACCGTGCATGACACAAGCCCTGGAGAGTTTGCTCCTATGCGCTTTTACCCCCGAAGCCATGGACGCACTTAGAATCAGCAGCCCATGGCTAACACGGAAGAACTGAAAGCGCTTTATGCTTGTCTAAAGTTACACAATCCGTTTTTTTGAAATCCGGTTTCGATACATTTTTTCTTCTTTAAATTGATTGGCTTCCCATCATGTGCGAACTTCTAGGGATTAACTGCGCTGAACCCACTGATGTCACTTTCTCGTTTACGGGTTTTTCTGCACGCGGCGGTGGAACGTCGCATCACAGCGACGGCTGGGGCATCGGCTTTTTTGAAGATAGAGCCTGCCAAATTTTTATCGATGACCGCCCATCGTGTGGTTCCCCGGTTGCTGAACTGATTAAACGGTATCCGATTAAGTCTAAAAATACGATCGCGCACATTCGCAACGCGACGCAAGGGGTTACCTCTCTAGAAAACTGCCATCCTTTCAGACGAGAGCTATGGGGTCGGCACTGGCTCTTTGCACACAATGGCGATTTGCAAAACTACCATTCAGTCCACACGCCGCCCCATGCTGTCTATCAACCTGTCGGTACCACGGATAGCGAACAAGCATTTTGCGCCCTGATGGAAGGCCTGCGTAACGCCTACCCCAATGAGCAGCCCTCAACGGAAGCGCTCTTCGCAACGATCACTGAGCTCACCGCGCAAATTACCGATTACGGCATCTTCAATTTTTTATTATCAAACGGGCAAGTTTTCATTTCCTACTGCTCCACACGTTTGCATTACGTCATACGGCACTGGCCTTTCTCAACCGCGCATTTGATCGATGCAGATATGTCGATCGATTTTGCTCAACATACGACCCCAGAAGACCGCATCGCCGTGATTGCCACTCAACCGTTGACTGATAATGAAGTGTGGCAAGCCTTTCACCCAGGTGATTTGTGCTTATTCCAAGACGGAGAACTCAAACTCAAAACCTTTGTGCCCGTGCTTCCAGAAGTTATCGAACGCGGTAAAAAAATGGTACGCGAAGCACGCGAAAAAGCAGCAGCGGCCCGCGCACAAGCCATCGCCGCTTGTGCCAATGCAGCCCCTGCTGCTTGAACGCAGATTCAAAAAACGGCTATAGCATGCGCAGTGGCAGCCCTGCGCGATCGTTGGAACACCTCTATTGATTCAATCATTCTAAGAGCCACAGGAATATGCCATGGAACATCAAGATACCTCTCCCGAATTAGATCCAGAGCAGATCATCCATGCGGCAATAGAGGCCTTACAGCATCCAGACAAAGATACTAAATTCGCAGCGGCTATAACATTAAGCCACTATATGCCGCTGCCTGATGCGGGCATGCAAATATTGATTGAGGCCTTAGAAAATAGCCTCGGAGAATATGACGCACGATATAGATTAGCAGCCGCCTTTGCATTTGGCCGTCAACCCACGTTAACCCAAGAAGCGGTTTTAGCCTTAACGGCTGCCCTCCAGGATAGCGATGACTTGGTTCGGCTTGAATCGGCTGTCGTATTAAGTTGTGCTGATATCACGCTGCCTGACGCAGGTATTCAGGCACTCATTGATGCGCTAGAGAATAGAAATGGACAGTATGAAATAACGTATAGAGTGATGGCAACTTTAGCATTTGATTATCAAAAAAACCTCTCAGAGCAAGAAAACGCCCTGTTAGCCTTAATCGCCGTTTTACAGGATCATGATGAACGCATCAGAGTGAATGCGGCCGTCACATTAAGCCGACATATGGCGCTACCGGAAATAGGCATTCAGGTATTGATAAAGGCCATAGAAAATAAAAATGGGCACTATGAGGAGTTGGATAGGGATAGAGCCAGAGCTATCGAGGTATTAAGTTATCAAATACCCTCATTAAAAACAGTACAAAGAGAAAATGCCCTTTCCACTTTATTCATCGCTTTACAAGATCACGATGAATGGGTCCGATTCCAAGCGGCTACAGCATTATATGCTCTGGATATCGCATTACCTCACCATGCCGCTCAGATATTTATGGACGCCATAGAGAACAAAAATGAAATATATGAAGCAAAAGATAGGGCAGCCGCAACAATTGCATTAAGTACGGAAGAAAAGCTTTCAGATGCCGCCCGCTCAGTCTTAAGCATTGCCCTACAAGATAACGATGAGTGGATAAGGCTTAGCGCTGCTTGTGCGCTAAGCCAACATCGTATAGCGTTACCTAGCACTAGTCTTCAATTATTGATAGATACTTTAAAGAAAAGCGATGTATATGCAGCGCCCTTCCGAATTCAAGCGGCCACTGCATTAGGCTCTCAAGAAACACTTTCAGATGCTGCCCGCTCAGTTTTAACCACTGCCTTACAAGATAACGATGAGCAGGTCAGAACTTTTGCTGCCCTGGCATTAAGCGAACATATGGCACTGTCCGATAGCGAGATGCAGGTATTGAAGAAGGCTTTAGAGAAATTGGAATATAATGAAGGGTTTACAAAAATATTATAATATTAAGAAAGGACTAGCTCAAAGTCATTTTTTTATTAAAACTTATTTAACCCCACTTCAACACTTCTACCCCTCTAAAAATATCAATGCAGCGATATCTTGCACCATTTTGAAAGATACGCTTTATACGGTTTCTTTTATGGCCACACTTTTGCGTTTTTTAAAGTGCTGCGCTTGGAACTAGCATTGGTCTCCATATACAAGAAATCCGCTTCCATTCGCTCCCCATATCGTCATCACGGCACTGCCTAAGCGCAGTGCCGTTTTTGTACGCTGTTTTTCAAAATATTCGCCATTGCAGCCAAATATGCGCACAAAACTATAGGCTGTGTTTGAAGAATCTCTATGCTGCTTTAGCACAGGCATCTAATGAACCTGTCTCTATAAATTTCTCTATATAGCTCTATATAGAACAGCATAACATCGAAAGAGAGCGCATGATGAAGACGACACCTCTAAAACGGGATATAACTGCGAATTCAGACTATACAAAAGATCGTAGCAGAGTAAAACGGCGTCAAATAAGCCACACCTCTCCATCTCCACTTCAGTCTCAGACTTCAATACACCATCTTCCTAATGAACTTATTTATCTCATTCGTGAAAAAATAACTCCGTCACGCGGTTTTAAATTAAAAGATGTGCAAAATTTCGCGAATACAAGTAAAGAATTCAATGCCATTCATAATAAAAATCTACTAAAAAATTTTAAAGTATTGGATAAAAAAAAGTTATTGGAATGTGCAGACGAAAATCTTGATGAAAATACATCCGAAAAAGAAGATTATGATCAAAAAAATGGGAAATTCATATCCGAACTATTAAATGGCCCATTCAAAGCAGCATCTGAAATTCCTGGACACCCTCTTAATGAACTGCTCGAATGCATATTGTCAGATCAAATTCATCCAGATTATGATATTTCAAAAACCATAAATTTAATTACAAATAAAAATTGGGACTTTACACTAAGAGATTTAATAGATATCGGATTTAAATTACCACCAGAATCAGAGAATGATACAAGCAATGCTTTTTTATCTGCACATTTAGATCAAAAAATACCTATAAAATATGCATTTATTATTTACAATAACTTACCAAAACTTATTACAAAAAAAATAAATTATGATGTGGCTTCGATTGCGCATTATGCATTTATAGATGAAAATTTATTTTTTTTCGACAATGATGAAAACGGCAATCAAAAATGGAAAGATTTTATAAATCATTACATAAAAATTGGATTATTTACAAAAAAAGAAGATGAAATAATAAATTTTGACACACCTCCCTCCGCAGAATTAATAAGAGCTCTTAAAACAAAACTACCAAAGCTTCTTGAAAATGGAAAAACTATTGATTTAAAAACTTTCATAAAAATTTTATCTCAAAACCCAGAGGATCCCGCTATTACGCGACAAGATCTCATAAATATTGGGTTAATTAAATCACCAGATAACTTAAAAGAAGAAGTAGAAATAAAAAAATCACATAGGAAGTTTATTTATAAAAAGTTTATAGATCTACTTCTCCAAGATGAAGAAATTAATATGAAAGCCATTGAAAATTTACCTGCATACATAGTTAATAATTCTAATATCTATAAATATTTAAAGGATAATATTTACCATCCAGATAAAAAAATAAAACTTATCATAGAAAATATATTTAAAAGCAATTGTTTTATAAACATTGAAGATAGAAATGGTCGCACCTTATTATTCAATGCCACTATCGAAAATGAAGAAACTCTCATAAAGTTATTTATTAAAAATGGATGGGATATAAATTACATAAGCTATAGAAATTTAACCGCGCTAAATTATGCATTTTCACCTAAAACCCTTAAGTTATTAATTGAAAATGGAGCAAAAAAAAATATTAGAAATATGCATGGACGCACTCCATTTACTGAGGCTATCTACCGGCAACATTACAAATTAATTGAAAATCTTATTTCATCAGAAGGATATACACCAGATCAATACATAGAAATGCAAGAAAAAGGGAAAGGTCTATATACTGAAGATATATATAAAAAAACTGCAATAGATTATATACGCGACAATGAGCGTAGATATATTAACCGTACGAATAATAGCGGATTAATTCTTGCCGCAAAAAATAATTGGCCTTATGTTGCAAGACTTTTCATTGAAGCGGGAGACAATATCAGGGCTGTAGATGGAAATCAAAATACAGCTTTACACCATGCTTATAAAAACGGACATTTTTCTTTATCTGATGTATTAATTCGCAATGATAAAAAAATAAATTTTCCCCATGATTTTCAACAAGGCATATACCGCAACTTAATAGGGGATGCAAATAAACAAGATGAATATGGAAAAACACCACTACACCACGCCTTCGAGCATGGCCACCTTGCTTTAGCTGATATATTACTGCACCACGGCGCAAGAATAGATTTACCCGATAACCAAGGAAAAGATCCATTACATTATTTAAAAGATAATATTGATAAAACTGATCTATTTGGAAAAACATTATTACATCATGCTTTTGAAAATGGTCATTTTGGTTTAGCTGACTTATTAATTTTTTTGGATGCAGACATAAAACTCAAAGATAAATTTGAAAATAATCCACTATTCTATGCAATGCCATATGAAAACAAAATTAAAACTTTTCCATTTTCAGAAAAAACTCAAAAAATTCTAAATGAGAATGAAAAACTCCATTTAATTGAATTAGAGCATGCTTTTATAAACGCCTATATCGATAAAAGCATGCTTAGCGAATAATCGCACTCTCTATTTGACAATCAAAGGCAGGGCTGCTGATTGAGTTCGCTCCATGTCATTCAGCAAACGCCCCTCCTGTCACCCGCTCAATACCGGCTAAATCGCATACTGAGCGGATGGCAGTTGCACCTTGTGCATGTAAGGCAGCACGCACTGCGGCAGCTTGGTTATAACCATGTTCTAACCAAAGGGCTCCGCCTACTTTTAATCGCTCTTTCGCACCGAGTATGATTGTGTAGAGAGCCTGCAGTCCATCTGCACCCTCTGTGAGTGCGTGTATCGGCTCAAAACGCAAATCCCCTTGTGTGCAATGCGGATCGTCTGCAGCAATATAAGGGGGATTGCTAACAATCAAATCGAAGCGTTTCGTTGCTTCCTGGGTCGCATAAGCACGCACTTGCGGGCTTTCACTGGGTAATAGAGTCGACTCTGTAAAGGGGGTATTCAATGCGTCATACCAATCTCCCAGCGCAAAAACCATTTTTCCCCCTGGTCGATTTGCAGGCAAAAGGCGTTCTGCATTGGCTATAGCCACAGCCAGCGCGCGGGCGCAGTAGTCTGTCGCCACCATTTCTATCTCTGGACGTTGATGCGCTAGCGCGATAGCGATGGCTCCACTGCCGGTTCCCAATTCCAAAACCCGTGCTCGATGTGTTGGAGGCAGCGTGGCTAAGGCACACTCTACGAGCGTTTCGGTTTCTGGCCGGGGAATTAACACATCAGACGTCACCTGCAATTCCAGACCAAAAAATTCACGATATCCTAATAAATAAGCCATCGGCTCACCGTGTATACGGCGCTTTTCCAATGCATAAAAGGCGTTAAGCCATGCTGCATCTACCTGCGGATCTACCTGCTGATCTGCATGGGTAATCAATTGCGTACGCGTCAAACCGGATACAAACGCTAGCAAAAGCTGTGCTTCCAAAGGGATTAAAGGGGAAGCGCGCAAAAGACTTTGAATAGTGGGCATAAAGGTTGGCTGACCGTGTTCTCCAAAAGTTCCTACCACTCCTGGAGAGATGAAAATTTTTTGAATACATCGCATTTATATATGCGATATACATGTTAAAACGTTTATGCATTGCATATCGACCAATACACGGCCTATACCTCAAAAAGTGAAAGCTTGTTAGAAAGGGAAAACATGCGCCCTGCTCTATTTAAAATGCATACTTTCTGCACCCTTTCTAGGTTTTTGTTATTCTCCCCTGGTATGTGCTCGATATGCTGTCCAATACTGCCCATCATTCTGACTTTTATGTCCCCTTCTCTCTCGCTACATGAAAACTTGCATCATCCCTGTCACGTCTTTTAAACAAAACTGCACACTGCTAGTATGTGAAGCAAGCCATCGTGCGGCCGTTGTCGATCCTGGTGGAAATATAGAACGTATCGTGGAACAAATTGAGGCGCAGGAGGTCACGCTAGAGAAGATTTTCCTCACGCATGGCCACCTTGATCATTGTGGTGGCGCGCAAGCGCTCGCAAGTCGGTACCATGTTCCCATTGAAGGCCCGCATGAAGACGAACGTTTCTGGCTAGAGCGCCTGCCAGAGCAGGCGGCACACTTTGATTTTCCCTCTGCTCAAGCATTCGAACCTGATCGCTGGCTGCACAATGCAGATCGCGTGTATTTTGGACAAGAAACGCTAGAGGTCTACCATTGCCCAGGGCATACGCCTGGACATGTTATTTTCTTTAGCCGCGCACATCAACTGGCGCTGGTGGGAGATGTGCTGTTTGCGAATTCTATCGGCCGCACTGATTTTCCTCGCGGAAATCATGCCGATTTAATTCATTCTATCCGCACTAGACTATGGCCACTTGGAGACAAAGTGACTTTTATTCCCGGCCATGGCCGTATTTCGACATTTGGCGAGGAACGCAAGACCAATCGTTTCGTTGCCGATAGCTTATTTTCATAATGACTGATATTACTGAAATCTACGTTAGTACCGATGTTGAAGCCGATGGCCCCATTCCTGGGCCACATTCGATGCTGAGTTTTGCTTCTGCGGCCTATACGGCCGATAAACAGCTCATCGCGACTTTTTCTGCTAATTTAGAAACCCTTCCTGGCGCCAGCGCGCATCCAATCCAAGCTGCATGGTGGAAAAAGCAAACTGTAGCCTGGGCAGCTTGTCGCAGCGATCTACAATCTCCTGAAACGGCCTTACTTGCCTACGTGAAGTGGGTAGAAGCCTTGCCTGGGAAACCCGTATTTGTCGCGCTTCCGGCAGGTTTTGACTTCACGTTTATGTTTTGGTACATGATGCGTTTTGTCGGCCGCTGCCCTTTTTCTTGGTCTGCCTTAGATATCAAAACACTGGCTTTTGCTTTAACAAATCTCCCTTATCGCCGCTGCATAAAGCCGCATTTTCCCAAAGCGTGGTTTGATGACTTTCCGCATACGCATATCGCGCTAGACGATGCTATTGAGCAAGGGGCATTATTTTGCAATATGCTTGCCATACTGCGTGAAACACAGCGCAGCAGCAGCGATATGGATACAGGTACGGATGCTCAAGAAACCACTCTCCCGATCTCTAGCAAAGTAGAAAATCTCTCCCAGAAGTAATCTCGTGCGCTTTGATATGCCTTAGAGCCTACTCTCTTGTTTCCGACAGCCTCGCGCCCCTTCTACTCATTTTATTTTTGCAAAAAAAGGATTCTTTCATGACGGCTCAATGCATCGATGGCCTAGCTTTGGCGCAAAAAATACGCAATCAGATCAAGCAACGCGTCGCGGCGCTCACCGCCCAAGGCCATCAACCTGGATTAGCCGTTGTTCTGGTTGGTGCAGATGAAGCGAGCAGCACCTATGTGCGCAGCAAAGAGCGCGCTTGCCAAGAAAGTGGAATGCACTCCGTATGTCTGCGCCATCCCGCTACGCTCTCTGAAGCAGACTTACTCGCCCATATTGCAACTTTGAATCGTGATCCTGCGATACATGGAATTTTGGTACAGCTCCCTCTTCCCGCTCATATCGATGCACGCCGCGTTATTGCTGCGATTGATCCGAAGAAAGACGTAGATGGTTTTCATGCATTACATGCCGGAGCGCTCATGCTCGGCTTACCAGGGTTTCGCCCCTGCACCCCCTATGGGGTGATCAAAATGCTACAGGCATATAGCATCCCGATAGCCGGTGCGCATGCAGTGGTCATTGGCCGCTCTAATATTGTAGGCAAGCCCATGGCGCTTTTATTATTAGAAGCGAATGCCACCGTCACACTCTGTCATAGCCGCACCCATCAACTTGCAGAGCATACACGTAGAGCAGATATTGTCATCGCCGCTGCCGGCCAGGCTCGCATGTTACAGGGCGATATGATCAAACCCGGCGCAGCCGTTATAGATGTAGGGATTCACCGAGATACATCGGGAAAATTATGCGGAGATGTAGATTTTGAATCGGTAAAAGACGTGGCAGGCTATCTGAGCCCTGTGCCAGGAGGAGTCGGCCCCATGACCATTGCGATGTTGCTCGAAAATACACTACAAGCAGCGGAACAGCAGCTCGGCCATACCGCTTCTTTTTAAAAATGGCTCCGCAAATATCCTGCTTGGATGTACAACAAGGGTTATCCCATACCCAAGGCGCGCGCCCTGTATCTAAATTCAGCGAAAACTGAGATTGTCCGAAAATTGCATACACTTTTCGGACATGAGACAAAGCACATATACTCGCGTATGAAGGTGCAGAAATGGATATAAGTACGGCCGGAAGAATGATTAAAGCTCGTCGAAATGACATTGGCTTGACGCAAAAACATCTGGCCAAGCTTGCAAAATTGTCTCGGCAAACTATCCAAAACCTTGAGGTTGGCACCATTGAGGATTTAGGCTTTCAATGGATCTTGAGACTGCTATCCGTACTCGGTCTTGGCTTTGATATAACCTTTCTCTTACAGCTCGACTTAAAAAACGGGGCCTGTGGATGGCAGCAAAAACCTCGAGTGTCAGTTATCAACACAACCTCTCCGAAGAGATACTTGAACGCGCCCTTACGACTGAAGAAGTACCACTAGGTTTTGAGGCCCATATCGGCCACTTGTTAAGACAAGTGCCTGTCGAATATGTTGTTATGGCTGTCGAAGAAACCGCTCAACATGCACATCAGGTACCGTCTGAAATTTGGTCGAACGTCGCACGCTTGGCAACGTCACTTTCACCAAACAGAAAGGAATTATGGATATAAATAATTCTTCGCTCCCTTCGGATCCTTGGGAAAACGTGAATAGATTAAGCACATCAACGTAGGCTACGTGTAATAAGAGGCCTTACATCAGGTAAAAGCAATCTCTGATTAGTAGAGGACATCAGGCTCTTAAGCGGTAATAGCGTGCAAATTGGCAACCATGCTCTGCGCCACTTCATCAGAAAGGCGTGGCATGGGTAAGTGCACTTGCACCATAAGTAAAAATAGATCTTCTTGACTGTCTATACTCAACTGATCCATCGCAGTCAGGTCGTCAATCCGCCCTAAGAGCCTGTTCATCATCTTTCTAAAAGCCTGTTTTAGGTTTTTCAAAAGACCTAAATAGAAGTTGTTGGCGCACACGTTGGGGTTCATACCTCACCCCAACATGATGACCCATAACTTCTCCAATCTCTACTCTTTGAGATTATGAACAGGCTCTAAGAAGAAGTTGAACAAAATATTAAAATTCTGATTCTTGTTTGCTTCAGCTGCTTCAATATTTTCAACAAAATAACGCAATCCTACATTAAAGAGCGCATTTACTGACGTATCAAGCTTGGCAACAATAACTTTGGCCCGCTTCAGTAAATCTCGATCTACTGCGCCTATGAAATTAACATTTGTAGACATAGCTATCTCCTTTTTCATACAAATAAGTGCAACATGCAATTATCTGCATCGGTATTTTTTACTGAAATAGGAAGCCATCTTTTTGAGGGACTTCAGCGAGATTATCAAGCAATGACTAGCATGATTTTGGGGTATGAAGCCCTATAAGTACACAGAGTAAATGCGTGCGAGTAAGCAATTCTATAAAGTGACTGCGCAAAACAAACGCACTCGACGTACTTGCAATTGCTGGGCTAGCTTTTGTGCGGTGGGCACTGCGCGCGGTACAGCTGCTTCGTTCTTGCCTTCAGGGAAGGTATCTTCAACAGTCGGCTTAATACACCAATTTTGTGGAAGATAAATATCTAGATCGATTTGCTCGTGCAGATAATGAATCGTGATCGATTCGAAGGCTAATCCATAGGGCATTAATGCGCGCTGTACACATTCTTCCAAAACCTCGCGCGTAGGAAGATGGGTCAGCGGGCAATGCGGGGTGGTGGTTGAAGGAAATGCCGCTTCTAATTGCGCGCGCTCTTCACTATATTCGGTGTCGTATACGTCAAATCTTCCAGGAGTGCTCTGCTCTTGGGCAGACTCTGCTTCCAACGACGTCAATGGCGCATCGTCTTCAGGGTCCACATGAATCAATGCATCGAGCACGCGCGCTTCTTTGAGTATTTCTTTGCGCGCACGCTCAGCAATATAGTGCCCTTCTGAGACACTCAATGTGGGGTCGACTAAAATATGCGCGTCGACTAGGGCCATATCGCCCATTTTGCGTGTGCGTAGCCCATGCACATCACGCACTCCTGGCGTGGCCAGTAATAAAGACCGCATACGCTCTGTAGCGTCCTCATCTAATGCGCGATCCGAAAGATCTTGTAAAGCATCCCAGGTAAAGGAAAAACCCATTTTTCCGACCATCAGGCCCACTAATCCCGCTGCTACCGGATCTAGCCAACGCACGCCAAGCAGGCTTCCCATAATACCTATGGCTACCACTAAAGAAGAAGCCGCATCGGAGCGCGCGTGCCAAGCATTCGCAATCAACATCGCTGATCCGATCCGCTTTGCTGCACGCAGCATATAGCGAAACAAGCCCTCTTTTAAAATAAGCGTCGCAATCGCGACCCATAACGCTATGCTATGCATAGGCGGAGTATGGCCCCAATATAAGATACGCTCTCCTGCACGCCAGAGCATTCCTATTGCTACGGCCAAAAGCAATATTCCCAGGAAAAGCGATGCGACCGTTTCATAACGGCTATGCCCGTAATGATGGTCTGCATCAGGTTGCACATTGCTATGCCGATTGGCAAATAACACCATGCCATCCGCTACCAAATCGGCCAACGAATGCATGCCATCTGCAATTAAAGCTTGGGAGTGTGCAAGCGTACCTACGCCAACTTGAAGCGTCGCCGTCAAAATATTGGCAGCAACACTCACATACGTGGTTTTACGCGCAACGTTACGTTTATTTTCGAAAGCATTCGCCATTTTGCAATACAGAATCGAAAAAATAGTCTGTGAAGCTACTGCATAAAAGCAGTTTCCTCAGGCCTTCTTTTACTTACTATGAATGAAGAGACAGACAGACAATTTACTAGGGTATATAAGGATAAAAAAAATCAGCGTTGCACAGGAGGTCTAAAAACCAAGCCAAAGGGCACGTGCAAGAAAAATACAAGATTGCTATCAATAAAGTGTTTAACACATTTAGAGAGGCACTCGCCAAAATTTTTATAGCGGCTGAATCAAGTACATAGAAAATGGAATGAAGCATTGCGCTTCAGAATACACGTCTGATCGACACAAGAAATGACGTATGTGGATACATAACAATAAGAAAACGCACAACAAAAAACATGCTGTATTGTGTGAAACAGTATAGGCAGAAGGACATAACCATGCCTCTCTATGCCGCTTCTATCAATCACCAGAAAAGGATAGCGTCATTCGTATGCTTGAATCCATTAGTCTAGGCCCTACAAGGGGTAGCATTAAAATAGGGAGACCATTAAGGAAAATAGAGTATGGCCATATACTTGCCATACCCTATTTTTGACTATTAGCGCTGAATCAAAAATTGTTTGCGCTCTTTATCAGCAATCCATTTAGGCGCTTTACCACGGCCAGACCAACTTTCGCCAGTAACGGGATTACGGTATTTTGCAGGGATAGCACCACCTTGCGCGCGGGCTTTACGAACCTTTCCACGACTAAAGCGCAGCTCTGCAGCAGTAAGGTTATAGTCGTGTATTTTTTGGTTAATATCTTGAATCACTGCAGCTAGTTCAGCTTCTTTTGCCGATTCAATTTTTTTATCCAACTCTTCGCGCTGGGCAAGCAAATCTTTGTAGAAAGACATATTTAATCCTTTATTAAACAGAGAACCAAGGCATGCTACTCAAGCTCTACGTTGGTTCATACTCAATTTCACTATTTTTTCAGAAAGCATGGACTTTGACGGCGTACTTTCTGGCAGATCCATATTTCTAATATGGCTGTCAGCAGGTGCGAATAATACAGGGTATTTTCAAATACGAAAAGTGTAAAACACTAAAAGCAATAAAAATCCTGATTTTCTGTTGTAACTTACAACACTTATGACTATTTTCCATCCGAAATTGCATTCTAGGCCTGTGTCTCTATATTTAATCATTTTCATAATTTTTTGATTTTTCCTTGGAGAAGACATTCCTATTGCTTCGCAAACTATTTTAGAAAATTCTAAAACGGCTTTATTTTTTATAAAATCCAGCACTACACTCTATTACCTATGTCGAAGCCCCCTCTTTTTGTGGTATCTGTAAAATAGATTTCGCTATCCCTTTGAAAACACCAAACCGAGGCTAAAAATAGCCTCTCGTGCAACTCCTTTCTTCACGGTGATATCACATTCATCATTCTTTGTTTTCCTTAAATCTCAATGCTCTTTTCTAGCGCCCGTTTTACGCAGTACACCCGTACACGCTTAGCCTCCATGGGCCTATTTTTTATATTTGGCCTGATAAGCGCCTCATGGGGTATTCATATTCCCACCGTAAAGGAAAAGTTTGGTTTAAATGCCGCGCAACTTTCTATAGTGTTCTTTGCCATTGCCACCGGATCCGTCGCTACGCTGAGCTGGGTTGGCGCTTGGATAGAGCGCGTGGGCAGTCGTAGATCGTCCATCGTGGGGGGAATGGCATTATGTTTGAGTGCAGGGGGAATTTTATTTGCGCCCTCTTTCATTTTACTTATACCGCTGCTAAGCCTTTTTGGAATAGGAACCGCTATTCTCGATGTCAGCGTAAATACCCAAGCAAGCACCTTAGAGAAATCGCTCAAAAAACCCGTCATGTCCTCGATGCATTGCATACATAGTTTGGGGGGCATTATCGGCGCAGCGGGAGGCGGCGTGCTTTTATCCCACGGTATCCGCCCTTCTGTACACTTTGTCAGCATTACGCTGATATGCCTTTTTCTAGTTTTCTTCTTTTCCTCCGCACTCCCCAAAAAGCAAACTCCCGGTACCAATAAGTCGCACTCACACCCAACAAGCAGGGCTACTAACACTCCGCAGATCAAACACAGCCGCCGAGCACTATGGATACTAGGAGGCCTCACCTTCATTACATTGGGTACGGAAACCGCCATATACGACTGGATTACCGTATATATGCGAGAACATCTTCAAGCAGGAACGAGTTGGAGTAGTAACGCCTATGCCGCATTTTTGACGGGAGTTGCTAGCGGACGCTTTGTAGGAGATTTTTTACGCGCTTATATCGGCAATAGATGGCTTTTTGCACTCAGCGGATGGCTTGCCTGCATCACGTTTGCAATCAGTTTATTATTAGTCGCTCCCAGCCTGACACTCCTGAGCTTTGCCATAACCGGCCTGGGCTTTGCGAATCTGTACCCCATTTTGCTCTTATCCGCATCCCATATAGAAGGGATGCCAGCAGCGGAAGGCATTGCACGTGTAGCGAGGATAGGCTATGTGGGACTACTCATTGTACCGGCACTGGTTGGGGGCATTGCACAAGTGACTTCCTTGCCCATAAGCTTGATACTCATCCCTTTGTGCGCTGCCCTTGTTGCACTGATAGGTCCCCGTACAATAGGTCGGGTGCTTCCACAACATTAAAAATCGTTGCCAAACACTTTAAAAAAACGGATTTACGCCTTTATTTGCCCAGCAAAGCGATATATACCTTATAAATAGCTGGCGCGTTCCTATAGCGCCTATCACTTCTTTTACGCCCAACTTTCATGCTTTTCTCTCATTGCCATTTGACCCGATGCACCCGGATACGCTTAGGCACCATGGGACTGTTTTTTATATTTGGAGTCATGTATGCCTCCTGGGGTATTCATATTCCTACCGTAAAAGAAAAATTCCATCTCAATGCCGCACAACTTTCTATAGCGTTCTTTGCAATCGCCATAGGATCTATTGCGGCGCTCAGTCGTGTTGGAGGTTGGATAGAACGGGTAGGCAATCGCATGGCTTGCACCGTTGGAGGAATGATGACCTGCATGAGTGCAGCAGGCATCCTGCTTGCGCCTTCGTTTATTACGCTGATTATTCTATTAACGCTCTTTGGAATCGGAACAGCCACCCTCGATGTAGGGATCAATACTCAAACGAGTATGTTAGAAAAGGCGCAAGGAAAACCCATGATGTCCTTCATGCATGGGATGTACAGCACAGGGGGCATCGTTGGTGCTACGGGGGGAGGAACGCTCTTATCGCATGGAATTAGTCCTTCGATGCACTTTATCGGCGTAGCATTAGTGGGTCTGATTCTGGTCTTATTGTTCTGCCCCGCACTCACAGATCAACACGGCATCGCGCCTACGGCATCCTCAAGCGCTCAAACAGTAAAAAATAAAGCCCCATGCGCTTGGTATAGACACCGTGGATTATGGACCCTAGGGGGTATCGCACTCATTGCGCTCATTGCGGAAGGCGCTATATATGACTGGATTGCGGTCTATATGCGAGAGAATCTGCGAGCAGGGCTCGTGCTGAGCAGCAACGCATATGCCGCTTTTTCTGCAGGCATCGCCAGCGGTCGCTTTGTAGGAGATTATTTGCGAGCACGTATAGGAAGCATGGCGCTTTTAGCCGTCAGCGGATGGGCAGCCTGCATCGCAGTGGCGATGGGTTTAATCTTTACGACTCCCAGTTTAGCGCTGCTGAGTTTTGCCATCGCGGGCTTGGGCTTTGCCAATATTTATCCGATTTTAATTTTCGCGTCGGCCCGCATAGAAGGAATACAGGCAGCTCAAGGAATAGCACGAGTAGCCGGGATAGGCTATGTAGGAATCCTGATTGGCCCTGTACTCATCGGAGCGATTGCACAAGCGACTTCTCTACCGATAGGACTGACCCTCGTCTCTTTATGCGCAGCGCTTGTCGCTTTTATAGGACCACGTGCTATAAGGCGCGCTCTGATGCAGCATTAGAAGACTGAGCGATGCGGTATCAATGCGATTTTTGATCGCGCTCAATGCGTCATAGCGCTATTTAGAGTTTTCTTATTAGGAAAGAGGGATAATAGCGCTTTGATAAAGGGGCTGTTCTTAGAACCTGTTCACGATCTTCAAAAAATCACCCTTGAGGTCGTAATGTTGGGGTTCCAAAATCACCCAAAAACGCACCCCAACCTACCATTTTTTGGCATCTTTCGTAGGTTGGGGTGAGGAATTGAATTAAATACGGAACCCCAACACAATCCACTTTTAAAGATCGTGAACAGGTTCTAAGAACAGTCTCTGTCATACTTTTTACCCGCTTCCCACTCTGTGCCCTTCAAGCCACTATGAATCCCAGCCAACAACAAACTATTTTGAGCGTGCATCATTGGACAGACTCGCTCTTTAGCTTGACCTGTACACGCGATCCCAGTTTTCGTTTTGAGAATGGTCAGTTCACCCTCATTGGTCTTCAAGTCAATGGCAAGCCGCTGATGCGTGCTTACAGTATGGTCAATGCCAATTACGAAGAAAATTTAGAATTTCTCTCGATTAAAGTGCCGGATGGACCGCTAACGTCCCATCTGCAGCACGTCAAACCCGGCGACCTCCTCTACGTCAGCAAAAAAGCCACGGGTACGCTAGTAGCGCATAATCTTCTTCCTGGGCGCAGACTATGGCTGTTATCTACCGGCACAGGGCTTGCGCCATTTATGAGCTTAATCAAAGACCTAGAGCTCTACGAGCGTTACGAACAGATCATACTGACCCACACTTGCCGCTTTGCCAATGAATTAGCCTATTACCAGACCATCACAGAGGAGCTTCCTCAACATCCTCATCTAGGCGAATATGTGCGGCAAAAACTGCGCTACTATCCCACAGTGACTCGAGAGCCTTTTGCTACACAAGGACGTATTACGGACTTGATTCAAAGTGAGAAGGTTTTTGCGGACTTAGGGCTTCCCGTATTTTCTCCAGAAGAAGATCGCTTAATGCTCTGCGGAAGTCCCGATATGCTCAAAGATACACGTGCTTTATTGAAAGAACGCGGTTTTCAAGAAGGGAGTCATGCGCAACCAGGCCATTACGTAGTAGAAAAAGCATTTGTAAGCTAGCCATACGCATTAAATCCTTTAAAATGAATACGTTAAACAAAAAGAGAAGCCACGCGATAATGTAGTTTGACAATGCACCGCCATTGGAAAACCGCTTTTTTTGCGCTTGCATACTCTTATTTTTAGATACTTTCATAGCATATGCCGTTTATCCCAAACTCTTCTCCGATATGTATTCAGAGTCCGCCTCTACACATTGTGGCGGCACCTCAACAGGTTTCAGAGATCGTAAAACCTTTCAAGGATTACGTTGAAAAAGGGATTCCAAGCTCAGCAGATGCTGCGCTTGGATATTATGCGCATTTTCCTTTGGGAGAAGAGTTATCCAAATTTCTTTCTTCTCCCATAAAAAAGATAAAAGTTTATGCAGAGGATGCCTCTCGTACCCAACGCTATGCCAAAGCCATTGCTGCGCTTTCCACTATAAAAGAGAATGTTAAACTCGTTTCCAAGTTTAAAGAGTTACTCGATCAGCAATACAAAGCATTTCTCAACAATGGTGAGCTTCTCCCTGAGAAGAAGATCATCAAGAGGTTTCAGAACGACATCTTAGAAATCAAAGATTTTAAGAGAGCACTTGCCGATGTACCTCAAGAGCAATTAGCCTTTTTCATTTCCTCTTTGTCTATTAAATCAAGCTTTTCAAAAGATGACATTAATGAGTTAATCCGTGAAAACGAAGATATAAAAAAAACACTGGAAGAATTATCTCAAGATAATAATTTTACTAATATTTGGATATGGATAAAAAATTTCTGGCTGACTTCAGAAGAAAGATCCAAAATTAAAAATAATCTTGATAAAGCAACAAATTTAGTAAATAGTATTCTAGATACTACTCATAAACTTAACACTTCAAATTCAGATCAATTGACTAAAGATCACTTGATTCTTTGCTGCGAATTGGCAAAATCTATCGCCGAACGAAAGCAACTTGCAGTTTTGAATACAGTATCGCCTCTCCCAAAATCTAGGATTATAGAAATTCTAAAATCGACCACTTTAGATAAATGCCTAGTGTCTGCACCTGTCTTTGCAAGCAGCGTACTAAGTTGCCTGATTTACGTAGGAATTTTAATTTTTTCTGCAGCAGAAACCGCCTTGCTTGCTACGATTACCAGTATAGTGGCTATCATTTTAAGAGTTTGCGCAAGCTTTGTAGTATATCTTTATAACCATAGAGAAAAACAAAAAACCCAACCTTTTCAACGTATACAAGAAGAAGTGGTTAATAAACTGCATGTTTCTCTACAAAAAGTCTATGTGGATGAATTAGGTGCAATGCGGCGAGATTTTGCGCAATTGAAACAAACTTCCGAAAAAGAAAGGCAAAATCAAGAGGAAAGGTTAAAACGCTTAGAAAAAAAAGTCTTATTGAATAAATCAAAATGCAAAATATTTGAAAAAAAATGCAAAATACTCGGAAAACAGAGCTTGAAATTTAAACTAAAACGCACAAAACCTAAACTAGGTGCCAATGTAGCCATTCCTGCTTATCAAAAAAATCCGTGTATAACCCTTACCGTTTAGGTGTTATTTCTCACATAAGCGATAAATCAACAATAAAAAGCAAGCATTTTGTTCAGCGCGAAATATAAGAATATTCTTATATTTCATATTCGTAATCGCTCAGATACCCCGATAATACTGAGCGCGGCTCAAATAGCCTCATTAATATACGGTTAACACCGTATACAAACAAAGTTACTCCCCAAATTCGAAATCATGGATAATCAAGTTCTATTTTTCTGAAAAGCTTTTTGGAAATTTTCTGATTTTACTCTCTATCCTCTGCACCTCAAGCGGATAGAACACGCTTTTTATTGCGTATTGCTATATACAGGAAGCCGCTAAAAGAACCCCAGTCTAGCAGGGCATTTGAGAAACAAGACGCTAGCCACTAAAGAAAAGGCACTTTGGCGTCGTATGTCCCATGTAACACGGGTTCTCTCCTCTTTTAGACAGCAAAATAAGCTTGTTGAAAGAGGGAGGGGCTTTGATGAATGACACATTGGAGTTAAAAAGGAGACCTTACATGAGCGTCAGCACTACTTGGAGCGTTTTGATTGTTGACGATCACAGCCTGATGCGCGAAGGTTTGCGCATTCTGCTTAGCTCAATTCCAAATGTTACCGTGGTAGGAGAGGCAGCCGATGGCAGAGAGGCCATCACCCTCTGCCGCTCCCTCCAGCCTTCCATCGTATTGATGGATTTAAGCTTGCCAGAGCTAGATGGGATTGAAGCCATTCGGCAAATCCATCGTCGATTCCCTAATATCAAGGTTTTAGCGCTTACAGCTACCGCAACAGAAGTCCGTGCAGCGGATGCGATCAATGCCGGTGCAGCAGGGTATATCTTAAAGCGCAGTGGCAAAAAAGAACTCTTGCAGGCCATTGAAGCCGTCATGCAAGGGCGCCTCTACTTAGATCCTGCACTAGATGAGCTTCAAATCAGAGCCTTAATGGCCAATAACGGCAAAGCGAAGCAGCATGCACTCACCGCACGAGAGCGGCAAGTGCTTAAGCTCATCGCACAAGGCAATCCAAATCGGGCTATCGCGGAGATTTTGATCATCAGCTTAAAAACGATCGAAACACATCGCCTGAATTTGATGCAAAAACTCGACGCCCATAATGCCGCCGAATTAACTCGTTGGGCTTACCGATTAGGGGTTTTGAGCGACGATATCTTGTAAAGCGCTATTCCCCTTAGAATCTGTCCACCCGCCCCTAAAAGGCGATGATTTGCGTATGAGTTAAATTCGGGGCGGTAAAATGCCACGACCGTCGCACATTAGACTTCGTTGCCCTCAGCACGACCAATACAGCGCGTCTTTGAATTAATAACTGATGTTACGCAGGTATTCAAAAAGACCGTGGTCATCATGTTGGGGTTCCTTCGTCACCACCAACCTACGGTCCTTGGCCTTTTCTTGTGGTAGGTGGAGTTTGATGAATCCCTTTCACCTACCCATTTTGGTAGGTTGGCGGTGAGGCACGAACCCCAACATACCGTCCTTTGCTTTTTCTGGTGATTGGTGGAGTTTGGTGAATCCCTTTCACCCATCCATTTTGGTAGGTTGACGGTGACGAAGGAACTCCAACATACCGTCCTTTGCTTTTCTGGTGGCGGGTGGAATTTGATGAATCCCTTTCACCTACCCATTTTGGTAGGTTGGTGGTGACGAAGGAACCCCAACATGCATACCACCTACTTTTCATCTTTGCGCTCTACTGATCTATAACTCCCTTTTCTACAATTTGCGTAACATCAGTTAATAACGATTATTGCTATCAAAAATGAAACTACCTAGAAAATATAGTGTGCTCCGAATACTTTTCTATTCTTGTTTTGGTGCTATTTATCTCGGCATTACTAGCCTATTGGTTCACGGCATTGCAAATTGGCTTGCACCTACTCATCAAGTAAAAATCGAGCAAAGCAGTATGCGCCTCGACCCTAACGAAAAAATTTTGCTCGTGTTGGCAGCAGTCGGTGCGATGATTGCGGTAGGTAAGCTGCTGGCGGGGGGAGATAAGGTGACGCTGCGCCTAATGGTTGGGCGCATTATTATTGGTGCAGGCCTTAGTGTCGCAGCCGCTGCTACGTTAGCCATGCAACCGAATTTATCAGAGGCCGCTTTAATTGGTATCGGTGCTGCGATAGGGATTCTAGGGCAAGCTTTTTTAGAATCCATTTTGCAGCGTTGGCTAAGCCGACAATGAACCTATCCTATCTTCAAACAGATTGCAGCTGGAGCTTGCAATGTATTACTACGTTAAAGTGTAGGAAAAATAATACTTGTAGAATTAAAAAATCTTTTAAAAGCAAGTACAGATTTTTATATGTTTTTTATTTTGATAATATTTTTCTATTGAAAATTGAGATTGCATCTATTTTATTATTTTCAAAATAATTAGTCGAATCTGAATATATTTCCTGCACGCACCCCGCTGCATCTTGACTCATCTATACCTGTCAAAATTTATGAGATTAATTAGAAAAATATCCTTATTTCTCGCAATTTATACAATCCTTTTTTTGCTTTTAGCATTACTTTTATATAACTTGCAGGATTATTCAGAAACGACTAATTATGCAAAATTTTCCTAACGACAATTAGCCCTTTTTAATAATCGCTGTATTCACTGAACTTTTATAGTCGCCTGGTATTACTGGTGGAATTATATTTCTCCTAAGCGTTTGAATTATTTCTTCATCTGACTTATCGCTTATTTTGTATTCCCTGGCAATAGTCTTGAAGTGTTCTTCTTTCAGTCGTGTATAAAGTTCCTTTAAAGTTAAAATAATTATAATTATTTCTTTATTGTCTTTATGATATTCCGCTATCTTTATTATATGATCAACATTTAAATTTTTAGATAGCTCCTTTCGACCTAAAACTACTAATGCCACTTCCTTATAACGCAGTGCTATCGTTGCTAAATTATCACCATCTATTCTTTGAATTATATTTTCTCTATTTAACATATTTAAAGCCGCCTCTTTATACAAGAAGGCAATTGTACACAACTGAACCACACTAAAAATTTCGTTTATTTCTTTATAATTCAAAATAATTTTCAGCATTTCTGAGTCATATTTCATTACATTATTTTTCAAACCAACTCTCGTTATACTATCTTTTAAATCATCTTTTTTTAGATTCACCATTAAATCATTTTTTAAATCTCCCCTTAGATAGTCTATTATTAAATTATCTATTAAACCATCTATTTTTTCATTTAAAATTTCCGGATTACCCTTCAATAATTTTAATTCACTGTATAATAAACCAGCTCTATCAAGCTTTAAACCTTTTGAATTTCTTGCAGTTAAATCTGTACGAAATATTGTTTTTTCTTGACCTTCATAATCAGCTTTATCCTTAGGAGACTTCAAAAAACGCTTCCAATACGTAGAGCCATTACCAATTCTTTGAAATTCCTTTGATACTTTAGCAAATTCATAACAACTATTAATGTCAAGTTCATTAAAAATACTTGACCATATTTTATTTGGCAATACTGGGAAATGGGAATTATGTGGGGTTATATTCATACTAGCTTCTCAACTTATTTAAAAAAACTCAACGGTAATAATCACTCTTGCGCCTTATGACGCGCCCAAAACACAACACATTGGCAAAAAAATAAGGCTTTCATACCTTCAACGCACGGTTATATTCCCATTCCTGCCAATGAACGTTGCGCTTCTTCAGGCGTAAGTCCTTGGCGTTGTGCATAATCTTCGAGTTGATCTTGGCCCATTTTTCCGACAGAGAAATAGGTACTCTCAGGGTGTGCGAAATAAAAACCAGATACGCTGGCTGCAGGCAGCATGGCCCAGGATTCGGTCAATTGCAGGCCCAATGCTTCGCAGTCTAGGCATTGAAATAGCGCGGTTTTAACGCGGTGATCTGGACATGCGGGATACCCTGGCGCAGGGCGAATTCCCTGATATGATTCTTGAACTAACGCCGATATAGACAGTTGCTCATTAGGCGCATATCCCCAAAGCTCGGTACGCACTAGCTCATGTAGCCGCTCAGCAAATGCCTCGGCTAGGCGATCTGCGAGCGCTTTAAACATAATGCTGCCATAGTCATCCAAATTCTCCTCAAAACGCGCTTCTTGTGCTTCTGCGCCTAAGCCGGTAGTCACCGCAAAAAGACCAATATGGTCTTGCCGGCCTGATGCTTTTGGCGCAATAAAGTCTGCAAGGGCACGATTGGGCCTACGCAGTTGGGTCCCGTCTGCTTGGGTGATAACAGGTCGCTCTGTTTGTTGACGCGCGGTGTGCCAGGTCAATGCCACCTGCTCGCGCGAAGCATCGGTATAAATCTCAATATCGTCATCTTGTACGGTATTAGCAGGGAGCAAAGCGACTACGCCATTTGCCTGCAGCCAGCGTTCTTGAATCAGCTGCTCCAGCATGCGCTGTGCATCTGCGTAAACGCGTTGCGCTTCTTTTCCAATCACCGGATCGTTCAAAATAGCGGGGAAAGGCTTTCTTAAATCCCAGGTTAGAAAAAAAGGCCCCCAATCGATATAGCGTGCCAATTCTTGCAGATCATAGTTTTTAAAAACGTGACGACCTGGCTTTTTAGGCGGTGTGAGTACGGCGGTGGTCCAATCTGGGCAAAAACGGTTGCTGCGTGCCTGTGCAAGAGAAATCAGTGGAGTGGCCTTTTTTTGCGCATGTAAGGTGCGAATACGCGCGTACTCCTCCTCTATTTCTGCCAGATAAGCCACTTTGTTCGTCTCAGACAAAATACTCGCCATAACCGGCACGGTGCGCGAGGCATCAGGCACATAAATGACGGGCCCATCATAATGAGGGGCAATCTTGACCGCGGTATGCACACGCGATGTAGTCGCCCCTCCGATCAACAGCGGAATACGGCGACTACGAAAATACTCGTCACGTTGCATTTCAGACGCTACATAAGCCATTTCTTCTAAGCTGGGCGTAATTAACCCAGACAAACCAATGCAATCTGCTTGGTGTTTTTTTGCCTCGGCCAAAATCTCCGCGCAAGGCACCATTACGCCGAGGTTAATGACTTCAAAATTATTGCATTGCAACACTACGGAGACGATATTTTTACCAATATCATGCACATCACCTTTCACTGTAGCAATGACCATCGTTCCTTTGCTTTTGCTGCGAGTTTGCTGGGTCGGCGCCGCTAACCCTAATTGTTCTGCCTGCTCCGCAGCGCGCTGCGCTTCCTCGTTTTTTGCGGCTTCAATAAACGGAATCAAATGGGCTACGGCCTGTTTCATCACCCGCGCAGATTTCACGACTTGGGGTAAAAACATCTTGCCCGCACCGAATAAATCACCTACCTGATTCATGCCATCCATTAAGGGGCCTTCAATCACTTCAATAGGGCGGGCAAATGTTTGTCGTGCAGCTTCGGTATCTTCTACAATAAAAGCATTCAGGCCATGCACTAATGCGTAGGACAAACGCTCTGTGACAGGGAGCGTGCGCCAAGCCAGTCGCTGGGCATCCTGCACAGCACCCTCATTTCCCTGATGTTGATATCGTGCCGCAATCTCTAATAATCGTTCGGTAGCTTGGGAATGCCGATCTAACACCACATCTTCAACGCACTCGCGCAAGTGGGGATCCAGGGTCTCATAGACGCCTAACTGGCCGGCATTGACGATCCCCATATCCAAACCCGCCGCAATCGCGTGGTACAGAAAAACCGTATGGATCGCTTCACGCACGGGTTCATTTCCCCGAAAGGAAAACGATACATTCGAGATACCTCCGCTCACTTTAGCGCCAGGAAGATGTGTCTTAATCCAGCGAGTAGCCTCTATAAAATCTACCGCGTAGTGGTTATGTTCCTCAATGCCTGTGGCAATCGCAAAAATATTGGGATCGAAAATAATATCTTCTGCGGGAAACCCGATTTGATCGACCAAGAGGCGGTAACTGCGCTCACAAATGGCAATTTTGCGCGCAAAACTATCCGCCTGGCCTTTCTCATCAAAAGCCATCACCACCACCGCAGCACCGTAACGGCGAATCAAGCGTGCTTGATAGATAAATGGAGCCTCACCTTCCTTGAGTGAAATCGAATTCACGATCGGCTTGCCCTGCACACATTTTAATCCGGCTTCCAAAACCTCCCATTTCGACGAATCCAACATAAATGGCACACGCGCCACATCGGGCTCTGAAGCCAGCAAATTCAAAAAGCGGACCATTGCCGCTTTAGAATCCAACATGGCTTCATCCATATTAATATCGATAATCTGCGCGCCATTTTCAACCTGTTGACGCGCAACCTCGAGCGCTGCTTCGAATTGATCATTTAAGATCATCCGCGCAAAGGCTTTAGAGCCGGTGACATTCGTACGTTCACCAACATTCACGAATAAAGTTTGCGAGCCTATGTGAAAAGGTTCAAGGCCAGATAAGCGTAAGGGGAAATTAGATGCATTCACAGGGAAATAAGTACATGGACTGATGAATAGGTGAACCAATATGTCAACACCAATTGAAAACCGACACCTTTAATTGGCTATCTTTTACCTAACCAATTTGAGGCACCGCATCAATTTACAAGCGCTGCTGACACCTAATATTTGTGCTGCTTCTGCCTACGTTAGGCGTTTATGCTGCCGTTCTGTATATGTCTCTTCAATCGCATCTTCCAGGTTTTCTGTAGCCATCTTGCCGGCCTTAGGAGTACTTCCATAACTCATCCAAAAATCGGACAATTTACGCGCTACATACCGGACATTTTATTTATCACTGGCATAATTGATCTCTGGTATTGACTTGTTGCAAGTCTTGCATCAAGATGACAATAGGCATCCAATTGACCGTGCTTAAACCATGACATACGAAGAATATGATTTTGCTGCTGATAAAAATCAGTGGCTTAAAGAAAACCGTAATATTAGTTTTGAAGAGATTATTTCTGCCTTGGAAGAAGGATGCCTCCTTGAAATTATTGAGCATCCTAATCAAATTAAATACCCCCACCAAAAAATATATGTGATCGATATCTCTGGATATGTTTACTTGGTCCCATTTGTTAAAAAAAATGAAAATTGTATTTTTTTAAAGACAGTTTTTCGCAGCCGAAAAATGACTGCACAATATATTAAGAATAGGACATAGGCACTCTTATGAAAAAGAATGATGATGTTTTAAATCAAAAACTGGATACAGAAGAGCAAGAGATCTTAGATTCATTTGAACGCGATGAATGGGTTAGCGTAAAAAATGCTGAAGAAGAAAAAGCATTTGCACAAGCAGCAGCAACTAACTATTTTCGTAAAGATATGCGCATTAATATTCGCTTATCGCGCAATGACTTAAATCGAATTAAGCAAAAAGCGGCCTATGAGGGACTCCCTTACCAAACATTAATTGCTAGTCTTTTACATAAATATGCAGCAGGCCATCTTTCAAGTGCCTCTTCTTAATAATGATTTCGTTTCCATTTCAGGCTGAGGAAACTCGCTTTTCTGCTTGGCAAGCTGCAATCCAGCAAGGTAATGACCAACTCAATCGAGGCGAAGGCGTCACCTACACTAGTGATACTCTAAAAGACATTACGCAAACTGCCATTGATGCTATGCACAGCGGTTTGCTGATCAATCGCGACATTCTCTTGTGAGACTATGCAGCAGCAGCGGCAAACCTTGTCTGTTGTTCTCTAAAAACTATCTCCTGGCTTCGTACCCATCAGGACGCGCGGAGTGATGCCTCGAAGGACGGTTGCAATAGCCGCGATATGCGTGGGCGTAGTGCCGCAACATCCTCCTGCTACGTTTAGCAAACCAGCGCGAGCAAATTCTTCTACAAGACTGGACGTCACTTCTGGTGTTTCGTCAAAGCCTGTCTCGCTCATGGGATTAGGTAATCCTGCATTTGGATAGCAAGAAATATAGCAATCGCAGCACTGTGCCAACTCAACGATATAGGGGCGCATCAGCGCAGCACCTAACGCACAGTTCAAGCCAAATACCAGAGGGCGTGCATGACGCAAGGAATTCCAAAACGCTTCTACGGTCTGACCGGATAAAATACGCCCTGATGCATCCGTCACGGTGCCGGAAATCATGATCGGCAGATATTCGCCGGTGTGCTCAAACAATTCGTCGAGTGCAAACAGTGCCGCTTTGGCATTGAGCGTATCAAAAATCGTTTCCACCAGAAAAATATCTACCCCTCCTTCGAGGAGCGCTTGCGCCTGTTCATAATACGCCGTGCGCAGCGTATCAAAGTCAATATTGCGTGCGCCTGGGTCACTCACATCCGGAGAAAGGCTAGCGGTTTTAGGTGTAGGACCTAGCGCACCAGCGACAAAACGCGGATGCTGTTCCGTACTATAGGCATCACATACTGCACGCGCGAGCTTCGCAGAAGCCCGATTCATCTCTGGCGCCCATTGCTCTAAACCATAATCTGCCTGTGCAACGCTCGTGGCACCAAAGGTATTGGTTTCAATAATATCGGCACCCGCCTCTAAATAATCGGCATGAATACGACTGATAAGCTCTGGACGCGTGATCGAAAGGAGTTCGTTATTGCCTTTCAAATCTTGCCGTGACTCTGTGAAATGCGTACCGCGATAATCCGCTTCGGTCAGACGTTCGACCTGAATCATCGTCCCCATCGCACCATCAAGTACCAGAATACGCTGGGCTAGCAATTCTGGGAGCGCTTTACCGCGCGTATAAAGAGAAGGAAAAGGAAGCGCCATCTGGAAAGAGAAAACAAGCAAATGGCATGAAAGTAGACCTTTTTCGCAACCCCGTAGCGGCGTCATTCCTCCCTTTTTTTACATTAAGTACTAGTTGTACTGGCATCAAAGGAATTTCTTGCTACGGGGCCGCGAAAAAGGTCTAATCATTCAAGCCAAAGTCAAAAAAAAACCAAGCATCTTGGCCGCTTACTTACAAATCGTCTTGAAAAAAACCCGTTTTATGAAAGCACATGCTATCATCGTAATTATATTGAGAAGTAGACTTCTTCTTGCATTTTGAACGATCTACACTTCATCTTTGCGTATTTAACCGATTTTAACGGATTGTTCTTAGCTGCTCGATAGGAAGATTTAGCTCTATAGCCTATGCGATACGACCGTATCGTGTGGAACTTAAGCGCCTTCCTCTAAAGTCACTGCTTTAGTGTGCACGAAGACACTTTGTTATTTTACCGTTATCAATACCACAATACCCCTTATATCAAGAGGCTCTTATGGAAACCATGCTGTATCCCGATCTGTATCAATCACTCGAAGCTATTCGCTGGAATATGGAGAAGGATATTCCATGGGATACTTTTGATAAGAGCCTGCTCACGGATGAGCAAGCAAAAACCATCAAAATGAATGCCATTACGGAGTGGTCTGCACTGCCGGCTACAGAAATGTTTTTGCGCGATAACCGAGACGATAGTGATTTTTGCGCCTTCATGAGTATCTGGTTTTTTGAAGAACAAAAACACTCCTTGGTCTTAATGGAATATTTACGGCGCTTTCGCCCCGAACTCGCGCCTACAGAAGCCGAGCTTCACGCAGTGCGCTTTCCGTTTGACCCCGCTCCGCCTCTTGAAACGCTGATGCTGCACTTCTGCGGAGAAATCCGCTTAAATCACTGGTATCGCCGCGCCAGTGAATGGCACACCGAACCGGTCATCAAACATATTTATGAAACCATCTCGCGCGATGAAGCACGACATGGAGGCGCCTACTTGCGCTACATGAAAAAAGCACTCACCCAAAAAGGTGATGAAGCCCGCGTAGCGTTTGCCAAAATTGGCGTCTTGATGGCTTCCGCACGACGTACTGACAAGCCCCTACACCCGACCAATTTGCACGTCAATCAATCGCTATTCCCCAATGATACCGTGCAATCTCGCCTCCCAGACCCTGAATGGCTTGAACAGTGGCTCGATACGCAAATCCGCTTTGATGGCGAGTGGGAAAAGAAAGTGATCGATCGTATTTTGCACAATCTCACGCTTCTCTTTGGCGAAGAGTTCAAAACCGTGCAGGATCTCAATCGTTACCGCAAGCAGTATGTTAAAAAACTGGCTGAGCGCGATGCAGGCACAGACACTACGGCGATAGCTCCTGCAGTATAAAAACGTGCCTCTAGCTCCTGTGCAAATGACATTAAAATATGGCCTTAGCAATTTTCGAACCAATGCACAGGGCTTGCATACCTACTCTCCTCCGCCTTTTCTTGTGGCGGTGGAGTTTAATGAATCCCTTTCACCTACCCATTTTGGTAGGTTGGTGGCGACGAAGGAACCCCAACGTGCACGCCATAGCATTCTTGATAATCTGCTTACGATTATCTAAAAACAAAAATTAAAAGTCAGCGGTGTGCATGTTGGGGTTCCGTATTTAATGCAATTCGTCACCCCAACCTACAAAAATGGGCAAACCGCCTATTTACCCCAACCAAGGCTGAGCGCTCTTTTGTTGCGCCTCAAAATGTTTGATCTTTTCCGCATGCTGCAGCGTGATGCCAATATCATCGAAGCCATTGAGCAAGCGATTACGATGGAAGGGAGAAATATCAAATGTATATTCGACCCCTTCTACAAGGCGTACACGTTGCGCTACTAAATCAATCGTGAGCTCATAGCTCTGAAGCAGACGTGTTAACCCAAAAAGGTGTTCTATCTCTGCCGGTTGCAGTTGGATAGGCAACAAGCCATTTTTTAGGCTGTTGTTATAAAAAATATCGGCAAAACTATCCGCCAAGATGGCGCGAAAACCATATTGCTGCAATGCCCATACGGCATGCTCACGCGAGCTACCACAGCCAAAATTATGGCGCGCTAGCAATATCGTTGCTTTCTGGTAGACCGGCTGATTCAGAATAAAATCAGGGTTTATCGTGCGCACTTGGTCCGGTTGATCTGGCTCGCCTCGATCCAGGTAGCGCCACTCGTCAAACGCATTGACTCCAAATCCTGTACGCTTAATTGATTTTAAAAATTGCTTTGGGATGATCGCATCGGTATCTACGTGATCCCGGTCCAGCGGGACTACACCGCCCGTATAAGTGGTAAATTTTTCCATCATGGGTATCAGATAAAAGGTGGATCGCTATGCTTTTTTCGAGCATGAAGCCCGCTGCTTGAGCCGCGTTTGAGCCGCGTTTGAGCATTAACGGGGAGCACTTAACAGGGTACGCACATCGACAATATGTCCGGTCATTGCGGCTGCGGCGGCCATGGCGGGGCTTAATAAATGGGTACGCCCTCCTGTACCTTGCCGCCCTTCAAAATTGCGATTTGACGTTGATGCACAGCGTTCTCCGGGCTCTAAGCGATCTGCATTCATAGCTAAACACATCGAGCATCCTGGTTCACGCCACTCAAATCCCGCTTGTAGAAAGATTTGATCGATCCCTTCTTTTTCAGCTTGCGCTTTCACTAAGCCCGAACCTGAAACGACCATCGCCTGCCGCACAGTAGGGGCAATACGCCCTCCCAAAGCCTGCACGACTTGTGCAGCAATACGTAAATCTTCGATACGGGCATTGGTGCAAGAGCCAATAAATACTTTATCTAATGGGATCGACTCTAAAGCCATATTGGGTTTCAGCCCCATATAATCTAGAGCGCGCTCCATAGTTTGACGTTTACTGTCGTTGGACTCTTGTGCGGGATCGGGAATGCGCCCATCCACCGGCAATACCATTTCTGGCGAAGTTCCCCAGGTCACTTGGGGTTTGAGTGTGCTGACATCCATCTCAACCACGCGATCAAAATGCGCGCCTTCATCAGAAACCAGGGTACGCCAATAAGCTACCGCCTGCTCCCATTGCGCACCCGTTGGCGCAAAAGGGCGACCCTGTAAATACGCTAATGTGGTGTCATCCACTGCAATCATGCCTGCTCGCGCACCGGCTTCAATCGCCATATTGCAGACGGTCATCCGCGCTTCCATGCTCAACGCACGAATCGCTGAACCCGTAAATTCGATGGCATAGCCCGTACCTCCTGCGGTTCCGATCTCCCCAATTACCGCTAGAATGAGATCCTTGGCCAAACATCCCTCTGGCAATACCCCTTCGAGACGTACTTGCATATTTTTGCTTTTCTTTTGCAGCAGCGTTTGCGTAGCGAGCACATGCTCGACTTCCGACGTACCAATGCCAAACGCTAACGCCCCAAAAGCGCCGTGGGTTGAGGTATGCGAATCCCCGCAAACAATGGTCATCCCTGGAAGCGTAGCCCCTTGCTCGGGGCCGATGATATGCACGATACCTTGCCGAACGTCTTCCATTTTGAACTGCGTAATGCCATACGCATCACAATTGGCATCGAGTGTTTGAATTTGTAATCGAGAGATGGGATCTGCAATCCCTTGGCTGCGCCCCACGGTAGGGACATTATGATCAGAGACAGCGAGATTCGCCGACACCCGCCATACCGGGCGCTGTGCGAGACGTAATCCTTCAAATGCTTGTGGACTGGTCACTTCATGGAGTAGATGACGATCAATATACAGCAAGGTGGTACCGTCTTTTTCAACATGTACTATGTGTGAATCCCACAATTTGTCATATAAAGTCTTTGCCATTTTTTTACCAGAAATAAGTCGCCATGCCGTCACCAGCAACCCTGCTTCGTTATCGCACGATGCAGGGTTCGGGTTCCAAATACACGCCAAAGCGTTGTTGCACATCGTGCTGAATACGTTGCGCAAGCTGCCAAATATCAGCTCCGCGTGCGCCACCATGTTGAATTAATACCAATGCCTGCTGAGCATGTACACCGACTGGCCCTTCTCGTCGACCGCGCCAACCGCACTGATCAATGAGCCACGCTGCAGCTAATTTCACGTCACCGTTGGGTTGTGAATAGGCCGCCATATCAGGATATGTCGTGCGCAATGCGTCAAATGTGGCTTTATGGACGATAGGATTTTTAAAAAAACTCCCTACGTTCCCCTGTACAGCAGGGTCTGGAAGCTTTGCACGACGCACAGCCACCACGGCATCAAAAATATCTCGCGGGCCTGGTTCGTCTATCTTGCGTCGCTTTAATTCCTCCGACAAGGCAGCATACTGTCCAGAAGGAGTCCAAGCTTTGGGCAAGCGCAAAGTTAAGGCCGTAATAACAAAGCGATCTCGGCCCGCGCGTTTAAAAAAACTGTCCCGATATCCTAACGCACAAGTAGCGGCATCTAAAGCAACCCATTCGCGATGGGCCAACTCTAATGCGCGCACTTGCATCAAATAGGCACTGATTTCCACGCCATACGCACCAATATTTTGTATTGGTGCGGCTCCCACTGTTCCAGGTATCAGTGCTAGATTTTCTAAGCCTGGCCAGCCCTGGTCAAGCGTCCATTCGACCAATGCCGCCCAATTTTCTCCAGCGCCAACCTCGATAAAACGATAATGTGCATCTTCATCAATTAAGCGGCGCCCCATACACGCCATATGCCAGACCACCCCCTCAAACACGTCAGGCAGGAAAAGCACATTACTCCCTGAACCTAATACCAGCCTCGCGCATTGCGCGGTGCGCGTATCGGCGCAAGCACTTAAAAGATCCGCCTCGCTTTGGATGCACTGAGCATAACGCGCCTGCACTTTTAAACCCAAGGTATTGTGGGAATCTAAGGGATAATCCGTAAATAGTTTGGGCATACCGTTATTGCACGCAGCGATAAATAATAAGGTCTATTTTAAAGTACGTATGGGCTTTCACAAAAGCATCCAGAGTTTTTATATTTGTTTGGCATAAATAGGGCCGGAGTTTTTAAACTCAGACCCATCACATTTTACGGACAATTCCACCCTATACCCCGCTAAACTCCTGACCACTTGAAGAGCATTCACAGTATAGTGGAAACAGACCTTATGCATTTACGGCTCGGTACAGGAAGTCTAAAATGCAAGACATATTCGTTGTACATCACGTCTTTGAACAATGATGTGCAATCTCGGGCTTTCCTGCTTGAGATTGCGCTATACCGTCATATATTAAAAGTGCGCTAATACGCATCGGTTATTTGTATAGACTGATTGAGTTGATCTCTACGCATCATACTACGGTCTATATTTTTAACCCCCTTTATTCCTTTTCTAGCAAAGCGGCCCATAAATTGTGATTCTCTACGAGCACCCTTTTAATGAGCGCATTCGAACTCTATTACGGCTCGAAGATCTCTTCGAGCGCTCTACATTCTTCTTAGAGCAAGATCATGTCAGAGAACACCATGCTGCACTGATGACGCTCTTTGAAATTGCCGATGTGACCAGTCGGACCGATCTACGTTCTGAGCTGATTAAAGAACTCGACCGACAGCGCCATCTGCTCATGATGTATCGAGGCAATCCGGCCATTGAGCCGACTATGCTCGAAAATATGATCGTGGATATTGAAAATACGCTCTCCAAACTCAATCAGATGCATGGCAAAGCCGGACAACATTTTAGCGATAATGAATGGCTCAACAGTATCCGCAACCGTGCGGCAGTTCCAGGAGGAACCTGTCGTTTTGACCTTCCCTCGTATTATGCATGGCAACAAAAATCTGCCGAGGAACGCCGTAGCTATATCCGAAAATGGGAAGCTCCTTTCCTACCGATACGGGACGCGGCCAGAATCGTACTTAAAATTGTACGTGAATCGAGCCAAGTCGCCACGGTCACCGCAGTGGAAGGCAGTTATCAACAAATGCTCTCTGGGCGAGCCTATCAATTGATGCAAATACGCGTAGCGCCTGAGTTACACGTTATTCCTGAAGCAAGCGCCAACCGACATATGCTATGGATCCGCTTCACCACACAAGATGGCGATATGCGCCCACACCCCATAGACAAAGAGGTGCCTTTCCAGTTAAGTTTGTGTAACTTATAAAGTTTGCTGCTTATGGAGTGCGCCCCAAAGCCCTATCCATAACAGCAGACGGAATACACTGACTCAAAGGCCCTCTCTGTTATGTCAACTCCCATTGTTCCCTGCCCAAACTGCGGCAAAAAGGTCGAATGGAATGCCCAAAACCCATTCCGTCCATTCTGTTCAGCACGCTGCAAACAAATAGATTTAGGTGCCTGGGCCTCTGGAAGCTATGTTATTGCTCCATCTAGCGATGCCCCTTCCGAGAGCCCTTCAGACCCCGATCACACGCCGTAACCCCCACTGCCTTTTATGATTTTTATAGGCTTTTGCAATAGGGGCTTATATTAATTGAGCTGAATTTATCAATTTAATGCTAATAAATTACACCACCTGATTAGCATCCTGAGTGCTTGAGGATAGCTTAAGCATTAAATTGACCATATTCTTCAAGTACAAGTCTATAGGCATCTCACCATCGAAATTAGAGATATTAATGTTTGCGCCTGCATTAAGCAAAAATTTAATAATCTTGCGTGCATTACAATCGGAGTTACGTTGGCTGCCTGCATCAAGCAAAGCGTCCACACTAACTTCTTGACTCTGCTCAGTTCCAGCTGCTATTTTTGCCAAAAGAGCCCATCCAGAGATGCGGTAGTTAGGATTCTCTTTAAATTGCGCTTGATTGACGTTACATTTCTGCTCAGATAGTTGCTGCTGGACTTTCTTCATAGCCGCTAGTTCAAGAGTATTGAGATTATTAATACCCTCCCCTGTCAAAACTTCCTGACCAGTTAGAAAATCTTCAGCACATGCACCAACTTCTCTGCTGATCTCCCTAGCCTTAAAAATTTCCCGTATAGGAAGATATTTGAACACCTGTGGCCATAATTCCGGTGGCATTTTTTTATTACCAAAGCCTTCTGCTTTCGTATTCAGCCCGTCAGTCTTTGATAAATGAGCAAGGGCCCCATTTACCGAGTTGTTTTTTGCTTTCTGCGGTGTCCCATTAGAGCAAGTACTATTGGCACCATAATCTTGAGTAGAAACAGAAGATGAATGAGAAACCCCACTTAAGCACATATTAATGCTCCTACATAGAAAATTTATCGTGAATTATTTAAGAATACTCTTAGTAAAAGCATAGCATATCGCTGTAAGTCTAAATTTCATTCTTCTTCAATATTGCCAAGTGAAAAACCATCATATAATCACCTAAAATACCAGCTCACTCTTCCTACCTTGCACTCAAGTCCGATAGACTTGCCCCTACCCCAAAGAGGCGACGTAGTAGATCAACCACTGCCTTTTATTGATATCTTAATAGACACCCAGGCCCCTGCAATAGGGGCTGCATATATTAGCGGGTATTCCTACTCTACTTCTGTTCCTGTCTTTTTTTGAAAATCCCTTTCGTTTTTCTTTTTATTTCTTCGCGGTCAACAGTGCTTGTAAGCACCATAACGGTCAAACTCTATGCCAGTCAGTAAGACTATTTGTTTTATAACCATTTTGATTATTTTGTACCAATGAAAATGCGGGGGTTTAATTTATATAGGGGGGATAGACAATGAGCCAAACAATACAAAACAATAATGCGAATACGAATAGAAACTGCACAGACTATACACAGCCGCAATCCAGTCAATCTCGATCACCAACACCCAGTAATCTACCGCACTCTCCAAGCTTAAGGACACGAAGCCCTTCCTCCTCAACTAGTAATAACGCTCATTCCCCAATACACGACGCATCCGCTTTTTTTTCACACAATGCAGTAAATCAGGAATCCTGGCTTAGCTATGACGAGCATGTTGCTCATCATGATGATGGCACACCGTTATTCATTTCCACAGAAGAATACTTATCTGAAGGCTCCACTGCCGCAGAAAAGTCCTCCTCTGAGGGCTCCACTGCCGCAGAAGAGTCCTTCTCTGAAGATTCCACTTCCACAGATGGATCGCTATCTGAAGATTCTACTTCCACAGATGAATTGCTATCCGAAGATTCTGCTTCTACAGATGAATCCCTATCTGAACACTCGAGTGATTTAGAGCAGGATCCTTTCTTGAGGAATGCTCTGCAAGATTTATCTCGGCGAGAGGAATTGCAACGTCAATTGGAACAAATCACTGGTGAGTTAGCATTACTCAGACAATCAAGAGCAAATCCAAATGCATTGATATTAATTAAGAAGGAGATAGAGCAAATCCAACAAACTTTGAATGAAATGGACACAGCGCGATCTCATTCAAATGTAACCGTGAGAACTTGATGGAGGAAATCATGTTCCATGCAGCTAATGTCGATAATCAAGCCACTACAGCATTAAGTTTGCATTGGGCATGGCCACTCTTCTACTTTTATTTAAACTCTGAGCCTCTCTGCAATAGGAGCTGCGTATATCAAAATGTATTCAAAATAATACCGTTGAACTATATGTAAATTAGTAAGATTATTTTTCGTTTTATAAAGATTTTAATTATCTTGTACCGATGAAAATATAGAATTTTAATTTATATATAGGGATGTAAAATGAAAACAGGAAATGCTATAAGCAATTTCATCGCCCGTGTGCGAGGTAAAAGCAACGGCACAAGGGCTTCATCCAACGGTTGTTTATCACAAGCATCCAGTCATACGCACCAAGGATTCCTCTCAGGTTTGAGAGGAAGAAGCGATAATAATAACCCTTCTTCCCAAGTAAGCAAGGCAGTAGACTCACCGTCCACATATGCTGAGGTGATTTTTGACCACAATCATCATCAATCCTCAGAATCCACATCCAGTGTAGATAACCCTCTCTCTATACCTAGTACTTCGCTCAATACTTCGCAGAAAGCGAAGGCCGTATTAACAAGATTAGACTCGGTATTCGAAGAAGTGCAGCAGCACGGCATAGATCATAGTTTTTCGAAGAAGTTGTCTACCGTACAACAAGCACATTGCCAAGCACGCGTAGATATGCACTCTCTACTGCATGAAGGAGCGGAGCCTTTAACGGTGAGCGACGTTTCTCTCCAAATAGAAGCATCCAAAATGATGGGCGAACAAAGGCTAATATTAGCGAAGGAGCTGATGGCGAAGATCATATTAGAAAGCTTATGCTCGGTGCACTCCAGAGCGCAAATGCTAGGCAATGAGAATTCTATGCCGTTGTTGAATAACACAGTACAAGAATTTGACCAGATACGGTTACAGGCGACCACTCTAATGCAAGAAGCACAGAATTCGCCAGATCTTTTCAAGTCGGCATCTTGCAAATCTAAATTAGATGAAATATTCAAAATATTACCAACGGTACAGCAACAACTGACAACACTACAGCACAACTCAAACTAGAGATTAGAATTGGGGTAAAGTAATCATATTGCTATGAATACTTTACCCCAACCCATTACACTTTATTTTCTCAACCGACTACCTACCTGCTTTTACCCCTTCATATTCTCGATCAATACTTCACCAAATCCCGAGCACGATACTTGCGTTGCATCAGGAATCAAACGAGCGAAATCATAGGTCACGCGTTTTTGCGTAATCGATTTTTCCATCGCGTTCAAAATATTATCGGCGGCTTCTACCCAGCCTAAATGACGCAACATCATTTCTGCAGATAGAATTTCTGAACTAGGATTCACATAGTCTTTGCCCGCATATTTGGGTGCGGTGCCGTGGGTGGCTTCAAACAAAGCTGCGGTATCGGATAAGTTAGCTCCTGGAGCAATGCCAATTCCTCCCACTTGGGCAGCAAGGGCATCAGAGAGGTAATCCCCATTTAAGTTTAGCGTCGCAACCACTTCATACTCAGCAGGGCGCAGTAGAATTTGCTGCAAAAAGGCATCGGCGATCACATCATTGACGACGATCTCTGCACCCGTCTCTGGGTGTTTGAAACGCATCCAAGGTCCACCATCTATCAGGGTAGCGCCAAACTCTTTTTGCGCTAATGCATATCCCCAATCACGGAATGCGCCTTCCGTGTATTTCATGATATTGCCCTTATGCACGAGCGTGACGACTTTACGATGATTATCAATGGCATATTGAAAGGCACGCCGCAC
Source organism: Mycoavidus cysteinexigens (assembly GCA_031963005.1). Taxonomy (GTDB): domain Bacteria; phylum Pseudomonadota; class Gammaproteobacteria; order Burkholderiales; family Burkholderiaceae; genus JASSUD01. The sequence goes on from JASSUL010000003.1 coordinate 51,883, forward strand.
TAAACGCTCGGTTCCTTCACGCGATACGGGTTTAATCCCTATACCGCACTCCTGCTCAAAACGAATCTTTTTCACCCCCATTTCCGTGCGCAAAAACTGGATGACTTTTTTAGCTTCGGCAGAGTCTGCGCTCCATTCAATGCCGGCATAAATATCTTCCGAGTTTTCTCTAAAGATGACCATATTCACCTTCTCGGGATTTCGCACCGGGGACGGTACGCCCTGAAAATAGCGAACAGGCCTTACGCAAGCATATAAATCTAAATTTTGGCGTAACGCCACATTTAATGAGCGAATACCGCCACCAATGGGGGTGGTCAAAGGGCCTTTAATGGAAACTACGTATTCCTGGATGGCTTCACAGGTTTCATCCGGAAGCCAGACATTTTCTCCATAGACACGCGTCGCTTTTTCACCGGCATAGATTTCCATCCAGTGAATTTTGCGCTTGGCGCCATAGGCCTTATCGACAGCAGCATCGACGACACGCATCATCACGGGCGTAATATCTACCCCAATACCATCGCCTTCAATATAAGAAATAATGGGCTGATCCGGTACCTGCAACTGCCCATGGGCATCCATTGTGATCTTTTCGCCGTTGGGCACTACGATTTTCATATAAGTCATATTTATTCCGCTCTCAACAAAGCCGCTTGATAAACAGCCGCTAATGAATAAAGATATATCTGCCTATTTACAAAATAAGCAGAATACTCTCAATAAAATTCCGATCCTTCTATTATAGAAGATCATTTATGCCTGCGCCTACGTCTGCGCCATTTTCAATGTTGACGCACGGCACATTATTATTGCCTTGTAGTACAATATAGACCTTACAAAAATAAAATCTATATAAAAATCACACTTTCGAAACGCATCATGCGTCATTTTTCTGCTTTAAGACAAAATACTCACTCTTAAAACATTTCAGAACCGGCAAAGCAGAATACTCTCATCCTAAAAAGAGAAACTATCTTTTTGGCACGCCAATTACTATCCGCTATGATTTTATCACTCCTGGCGGCGGCCTAATAACCGCTTAAAACAATTAAACATGTCGCCAATAGAAATCACATCATAGAAAATAAAAAGATGAGATTTCTATACAGTGGAAATAAGCGTTATCTCTGTATAGTTCATTTCGCTTCGAAGCTACACTGATGACATGTAAAAGCAAGTTAAAAGCTCCAATAGGAAAATAAGTTTATTGTAGAACCTTTAAGAATTCGTTTTGCATTAACCCAATCGACCATAATATTGAAAGAGGAAAAATAAATATAAGCACACAGAAAAAGTTGCAAGGCTTTTAAAGCACAATAATGATGACTAAGAATTTTATATAAGGTGCATGAAATTTACATGCAGATAAATTGAGAGTGCGTATTCCAGTTAGATTGCATATAAAAATAACACTTTCAAACTATATGCCTCTCTCATAAGAAATTTTTCATTATGTATGTACTTTTAAAGCAACCCTTTTTCAGTGTACTGGTTTTGGGTAATTGAAATGAAGGCTTAAAACCTGCTTGGGATCTGTAAGTATCAGGTTCTAAAGCTGATCATATATAGATTCCTAGGATCCATATATTCCATTTTTAAAAGGACTAACATGAAAAAAATCGCTATCGCTTTGTTCGCCGGCTTCTTGGCTAGCGCTGCTGCTCACGCTGCAGATGTAAATGCATCCGCTCATAAAAATGCAACGGCTCCTGCTAGCGCAACTGCAGACAGCTCCAAAGCAGCAGGTTCTAACGCAGCAGCAAACCCATCTGCCGCACAAAACCGTTATTAATCGATTGTTTGGGGCCTATTTTATACAACCCCGCTTGGTCATTTAAAAAACCCTTTCGAAAGCTGTTTATGGTTCGTCTTGAGCGTGTCTTATGGGAAACCTATAGATATATAAAAAGAAGTCTTATAGCTAGGTCCATATTGCCGAATTATTTGCTCCATCTGATGCCTCTTTGAGCGGACCCTAAACAGATTTCCAAAACCTATTGATTCCATTTTCACGAGAAAATTATGAAAAAACTCGCTATTGCTCTAGTTGCTGGCTTTTTGGTTAACGCTGCTTACGCTGCAGATACCAGTGTAGTTACACAAGAAGTCAATGCAGCTAACCCTGCTGCTACACACGAAGTATCGAAAGATGCCGCTAAAGCAACTGGTTCTGAAGCAGCTGCACAACAACGCCATCACAACAAGAAAAAAGCGGTACATCACAAACAAAAAGCGAAAAAAGACGCTGCTAAAGCGGAAGAGAAAAAAGTAAGCGAAGACAGCGCTACCAAAACGGATGCCGCTCAAGCTCAAACGCCTGCTGCTGAGTAATAGTGCTAACGCGCGTTGTTTGGCAATAAAGTACGCGTTACTACAGTATGAAGAGTATAAAAGGCGGATCGCTACTTTGGCAGCGGCCCGCCTTTTTTCTGCCCATCCATGCTCAGAAAATTTTCATAATGAAGGAAAACCCTGGATACCTTCGGGAGTCAATTCGGGTAAATTTTGAGCGTGTTCTGAAGATGCCTACCTGGTGTTCGTATGATCGGTACACCGTGGAAAGCACGTCACTAAACAATTTTTGAACGCCTCCCTTTTTTTGAAAATGGCCATCACTCTCCCCTTTTGGAATTGCGCAAAGCGGCATCTTTTGTATCAGATGGCGGTCTGTCAACGCACGGCAGCAAAGGGCCGAATGATGGGGTATATGGTTTTTAGCATACTGTGCGTACCACCTTCGCAAGCATCACCGACATATGTAACACGCGCCCCCCATGTAATTCATAGCGTTATGCCGTCGATCCCCAGTAAACACTGTACACGCATACTGACCCTAGGCGCGCATGCTATTAAAGTGGAAGTAGCGTCAACACCGGCACAACGTGAGAAAGGTTTGATGTTTCGGAAAAGCTTACCACCTAATACCGGCATGCTCTTTGTGTTTGACACTCATGCGCTGCACTGTTTCTGGATGAAGAATACGAATATCGCACTTTCTATCGCTTTTATAGATCGCCATGGGGTAATTACCGATATCGACGACATGTACGCACAAACCACGCAAAGACACTGCGCATCGCAACTTGTGCGCTATGCGCTCGAGATGCCTCTAGGCTGGTTTTCAGAGCATGGCATTGCGCCTGGTAGCAAAGTAAAGGAGCTTATAGATTCAGCGCAATAGATAGCATCCTCCTAGAGTCTGAACAGGCTCTTAGCAAGAAAGTGCAAACGTAAACATGTTCACCAATACGAACTTTTTGGGGAGAAGATAGATCTATCCCCACCATTTCAGGAGGAAGTCTTATAAAAAATTAGGACTTTTCCCGTCTCATAGATAGGATTTTCTACTCACTGATACCTATTAAATAGAACAAAATTTTTGCAGCTCAAAAAATAAAAACGACCGTACCGGTAATCTTTAAATATTGTGGAGGAGACATGGCTTTTAAAACCATAAATATCATCGTTGCAGATGATCACCCTGTTGTCTTGACGGGTGCAGTTAAACTGCTGGAAAGCAGAGCAGATTTCAAAATTGTAGCAGCGGTTCGATCCATTACAGAGATGTTTAGCGCACTCAAGCAATTCCCATGTGATGTGCTCATTTCCGACTTTTCGTTTGATGGTGACTCCGAGCCTGATGGCCTACTCATGCTTGAGAAAGTCACTCGCCTGTTCCCCGATGTGAAAGTTATCGTTTTGTCACAGCACGATGATTTAGTACGTGTACGACGGATCATGACTTCTGGGGGAGCCGGATTTGTTAGCAAATCCAGCGGTATTCCCGCACTGCCTTTTGCGATTGATGCTGTACTCAAAAGCATGAAGTATGTAGATCCAGAAACCTCCAAGCTCCTCATTGAACACATGTTCAATGGAGCCGGCGATCATCTGGCTGAAGAAGCATTAACGACTCGTGAAATGGAAGTAATGCGACTTTACGCACGCGGCATGACTGTGACCAAAATTGCCAATTGCACTAAACGCAGTATCAAAACAATTAGTGCACAAAAGCAAAGCGTTATGAGAAAGCTCGGTGTAGATAATGATGTAGAACTCATCGGTGCACTCAAGCATATTGAAGTGAGTGCCTAAACCTATTGCCCGCACATTCCCTAAATACCTCCTTTCAAAGAGACAAGCGGCCAAATGCGAGGAGTTGTATAATACGGCCTGCTCCTGAGTACTGCGTTAGTATTTGCAGGGCCAGGGTTAGGGCACTTGCGGGCAAAAGGGTTACCTTTCTGTATAGCTACAGAAAGCGCGATAAGCCCAAGTTTTATATGACTTGCGCTACTTCGCGCTCTGTCAAGATACCCTAAGATCCTGTTCACAATCTCCGCAAAGAGCCCATCTTTGGGGAGATTGTGAACAGGATCTGAGAAATCAGCAAGCGACTTCCATAACAAGGCTAAGCTTGCTGATTTTTTGTCAAAGGGAAACATCATTTCCCCCTGCCTAACCAAGCCCTTACCATACCTATTTTAGAATCTGTTTAGTATTTTCCAAAAGGGTTTCTATTTGGGGGAGCAGGAGCACAGGGACCGGAACTGTACTTTTGTACAGCGAAAATCCCGAGCACCGCACCCCATGGTTATCAAATACGCAAAGAGCGGCTCTTTTGGGAGATAATAAAATAGGTTCTTACCGATAGGTATCGTCTAAATGGTATAGCGCATCTTCTCAAGCACATTTGAAACTCGCTTTCTAGGCGCATTTCCTTTTAACTGCACTTATGCATTACTTAAAGCATCATTTCACCTCACTGAGTGATATGCTTAGGGGTTTTCTTAATCAGGGGATAACCTTACTTCCCGTTTTTTGAAAACAAAGGCATGCAAACGCAACAGGACATCCTTAAAAGCGAAACAGAACTCCATTTTTAGACGCTACTTACTCACGCAGTCTCTAGCCTTTAGACTCTTCGGCAAAGTTTTTTTTAGAAAAGAGGTATTGGAGTTTTACAACCATGTCATACGTAGTGGTTATTTGTCACCGCGCACGGTTCAAACGCGCATTGCACAAAAAATAGCTGCTGCCATCAAGAAGTAAGACATATTAAGAAAACTATACGCATTCACGACATTCTCTGGTTCTAGACTGTGCGCTGATCTGATGATTTAAAAAAGCGATTGGTCGATTTGATATCATCAGATCAAATCATGCGTGCAATACATTCCATTTGGCGCATAGTCCACTTGGGAACAGATTCTCTTTAAGATGCAAGGAAGCAAATGAATAAGGATTTTAAGCGCCAGATAGGCTTTTTCTCGCTGATGCTGACGGGGTTAGGTTCTATCATCGGCTCAGGCTGGCTATTCGGAGCTTGGAGAGCGGCAAAAATTGCAGGGCCCGGCTCCATGGTTGCGTGGGTTATAGGCGCTGCTGTCATCCTCGTCATCGCGCTCACTTACGCCGAACTTGGCGCTATATTTCCCGAATCGGGCGGTATGGTCCGTTATGCCCATATCTCGCATGGGCCTTTGGCAGGATTTATCGGCGCATGGGCCAACTGGATAGCCATTGTTTCTGTGATCCCTATTGAAGCTGAAGCCTCTATCCAATATATGAGCTCCTGGCCTTGGGAATGGTGCCAAAATCTCTACGCAGATGGATCTTTACAATTTAACGGCCTTTTACTTTCCGGCGTACTTGTCGTCATTTACTTCTTCTTGAATTACTGGGGTATCAAAGTTTTCATGCGTGCAAACTTTGCCATCACCCTCTTCAAATTCATTATTCCTAGCCTTACCGCTGTAGCCCTTTTCCTCTCTGGCATTCATACCGAAAACTTTAGCCTTAATAATCTCGAAGGGTTCGTACCCTACGGTTGGTCTGCGGTGTTCACAGCAGTTGCAACCAGCGGCATTGTGATGAGCTTTAATGGCTTTCAAAGCCCGGTGAATTTGGCAGGAGAAGCACGCAACCCTTCTCGAAACGTGCCTCTCGCACTAGCCTGTTCTATCTTTGTAGCGCTTTTCCTCTATCTTTTCCTACAAATTGCTTATATTGGCGTAATCGACCCAGAACAAGTCGCAAAAGGCTGGAATCTCATTGATTTTAGCTCTCCTTTTGCAGAGTTAGCGCTTGCGCTGAATCTCAACTGGCTTGCCATGATGCTCTATGTAGATGCTTTTGTGAGCCCAAGCGGCACCGGGATCATCTATATGGCAACCACTTCACGCATGATCTATGCCATGGAGCGTAATGGTTCCTTACCCAAGGTCTTTGGACAAATCCATCCTTTATATGGTGTACCCCGCACTGCGATGTGGTTCAACTTAGGGGTCGCGTTTATCTTTATGTTCTTCTTCCGTGGTTGGAGCGCGCTAGCCACCGTCATCTCGGTCATGACCGTTATTTCTTACATTACCGGACCTATTAGCCTTATGTCCCTACGCCGTACGGCTAAAGGGGTTAACTGGCCCCTCCGCCTTCCTGGAATGAGCGTACTTGCTCCGCTGGCCTTTATATTTGCCTCGCTCATTTTGTACTGGTCATGCTGGCCACTCACAGGCAAGATTATTTTATTAATCGTGATTGCACTACCGTTCTACCTCTGGAATCAAATCAGGCAGAATCCTAAAGGATTGAACCTAGAGGTAAAAAGTGCACTCTGGCTGCTAGCCTATTTGCCCGTTATGGCAGGATTCTCTTATATAGGCAGCACTGAATTTGGCGGCATTGGCCTGCTTACATTTGGCTGGGATATGGTACTCGTCGGCGCTTGTGCACTGGGCTTTTATGTCTGGGGTATCAATACGGGAAGCAAATTCTACCACCCCGCAACATTTTCAAGACAGAAGGTGGCTGAAGCTGAAGCAAAATCGGCTTAAACTACTGGCTTGTTGTTAGTCAAAAAAGAGCGGCCCCTACCTTTTAGTAGGGGCCGCTCTTTTTTGCTTTTAGATTTATATAACCACAACGATGATATAGCCTACGCTGCGTTGCTGCCGTCTTATTAAACCTCTTTTCGCAATCCTGTAGCAAGGAATTCCTTTGATGCTAGTACCTAGCACTTAATGTAAAAAAGGGAGGAATGGCGCCGCTACGGGGCTGCGAAAGGAGAGAGCTATTGACGTTCGCTCAATAACTTAGTTACTAAGCCATCAAGCGCTTCTAGACTACCAAAATTAATCGAAATATGTCCCTGACAGCGCGCACCTACCTTAATGTTGACTTTAGCCATCAATGCATCAGAAAGGACTTCTTCGAGTTGCGCCATCTTCTGGGCTTGCTTCTCTTTTCTTCCGGCATCTTCTACGCTGGTTTGCACGTTCTCTTTTAAAGCTGCTGCAACCCATTTTTCTGCATCTCGCACGGAAGCTTGACGGCTCACAACCTTTTTAGCTAAGTCCACCTGGGCTTGTGCTTCGAGAGCAAGTAAAGCGCGTGCATGCCCCATATCCAACGCACCTGAAGCTAAAAATGCCTGCACGGGCGGTGCCAGATTGAGCAATCTGAGTAAATTAGATACCGCGCTACGAGAGCGCCCTACCGCCTGCGCTACTTGATCGTGCGTGAGGGTAAATTCGCTTAATAATCGCTGTATTCCTTGCGCTTCTTCTAGTGGATTTAAATTTTCTCGCTGAATATTTTCAATCAACGCAATCGCCGCTGCGGCCTTATCAGGAATGGTTTTGATTAAAACGGGGACATGATCTAACCCCGCCATACGCGCCGCACGAAAACGGCGCTCTCCTGCGATAATTTCATATCGTTCGTCAGCAATTTCCCTCGCCACAATCGGCTGAATGACCCCTTGAGCACGAATACTCATGGCTAATTCTTCAAGAGCGTCATTATCCATGTGGACACGGGGCTGATAAGCACCAGGTTCCAGTTGATCCAAAGAAATCATCGCTAGACTGCCTTCTTGCGCGTCTAGATCTATATGGTTTGAATGACTGCTACCTAATAAGACTTCAAGCCCGCGACCCAGGCCCTTTTTCTTAACTACTGTGCTCATCTTCATCCTAATTCAAAAGCAGTATGTCTCTATCTATAGTGTTACACCATTGACAGGTTGGTCTATTATTTTTTTTATATCCTACAAAGATCTCAAGCAAAATAACACACTGTACATCGAGCTACGCCCTGACTGTTATGACTATATCGATTTACTACACCGCCTTTTGCTCTGCCTCTAACCATGCCAAAGCAGGCGTCATGGCGGCCAGTAAAGGGCTGACTTGCACCGGCAATGTCTGCCAAGCTAATGCTTGCCCTTCCTGACCAGTCGGCTCACCGTGCCATGTGTAAACTTTGTAAAAGAAAAGACGCACGCGCGCCTTGGGATAAGGATGCTCCAACTGCTTCCAGTATGCACAACTTTGCACCTCAATGCCCAATTCTTCTTTTAACTCACGTTCAAGGGCTGCTTGCGCAGTTTCACCTGGCTCTAGTTTTCCGCCAGGAAATTCCCAGTGTCCTGAATAGGTTTTACCAGGCGGTCGCTGTGCAAGTAATACCTGGCCTTTTTCATTGAATACAATCCCCGCGGCAACTTCACGCACAGGGCCCATACTCACTCCCGGTTTTTGCATCTACCTCCCTCCTGATATAGTTTTTTCATCACAGCAGAAGCGCTATAAGGTCCATAACGCAACCAACAGCGAGGCGTTTAGAAGCGCTTCTTATCAAGTTATCTAACGTTGTGAATGGGCATTAAAAAAACGGCCGCATCATGGTGCAGCCGTATAGACGGTAAATTTTTTCGATGCTAAGCACTGCCTCGACTCAATTTATAAAACTGGGCGATCAATTCTTCCAGCAAGTAGCGCTGTGGCTCTGGCCGCTCTCCAATCCTTTCGGCTAATACTAAAGGAGGAAGCGTTACTTTAGAAGCTTTTACCAGCGAAGCGGTGGCAGGAGGCAGCTTTGCCCCTCCAGAAACCGCCATAGGCTCAGGAGGCGGTCCATAATGCAGCCAATGCTCGCTGACCTCTAGCCATTGCGCTAAAGTTTTCAGTTTATCGGCTGTGGGCATTGTCAGACCATTGAGCCATTTATGGGCTGTTTGTACCGAAATACCCGCGCCTTCAGTATGACGCAGATTGAATCTACGCGCCAAGTCCGTAGCCCCTTTAACAGGTTTTGGGCCACGATTTAACGCTAATCGCAAGCGTTTAGAGAAATCAGATTTTTCTTCAGAGGAAGCCATAGCCCTCATTGTGCTCGGCACTGCAGCGAATAATATCAACCTCGCAGAGTAATAACGACATAAATAGTTGACTATTTAACTTATTTGGTTTAAAGTTTTTTCTGTAAGTATTCTTAACGCATTCTAAGAATGCAAAAAAAGCGGACACATTGCGGTACGGAAAATCTAAAAATCATGAGCGCTATTTTTCAGCCACACGATAAATTGTTCAAAACACTGATGGAACATCTCGATGTTGCGCGAGATTTTTTAAAAGCACATTTGCCGAAGGCACTCACAGGGTAGTGCGATTGGTCTACATTGCGACTAGAAAGTGGATCTTTTATTTCTTCAAAATTACGCGCGCACATGTCCGACATACTGTACTCGGTGCGGGGCGAAAAAAGCGATGTGGGCATTTACCTATTAGCAGAGCATCAAAATTTAGGGGAGGAGCTCATGCCTTTCCGTATTTTAGAATACCGGGTATTGGCAATGCGGCGCTATATTTAGCAAAACAAAGGGAAAAAGCTGCCTATTGTTATACCTTTGCTCTTCTATAATGGCCTGCAGTCACCTTACCCCTACTCTACAAAGCTCATCGATTGCTTTCAAGATCCCGAACTAGCGCGCCAATTTTTCCCTGAACCCATATCGCTAGTTGATTTAACCATCATTCCAGACCAAAAATTACTCAGCCATCAACATGCAGCTGCTTTTCAAATGGTCATGAAACATGCCCGAACTAGAGATATTTATCTTCTCTTGAAAGATATATTAAAGCTTCTTGTGGACTATCCCTTACCTATTTTGACAAGGGATTTAGCATGTTGCATGTATTTGATGCAAGAGGGTGATTGTCAAGATGGCGAGCAGTTTTTTTCGTATGTTATTGAACATACACCGCAATATGGAGAAGAAATTATGTCCTTGGCTCAGAGGCTTAAACTGGAAGGCGAACAAGGTATTATGCGGCGCTCTGTATTAAATATGCTAAACAAAGGGTTAAGCTCAAGCGAGATTATTAACTACACTGGCTTTGAGGCGAGCCAAGTACTTGAAATTATCAAAAATAAAGATACCGACATTAAAATATAATAGACGCGCTTTACGCCGTTAGCAAACATAAACCCCCTTCGACTTGATAAGCGCGAAGGGGGTTTTTATTGCAATGCTGCAAATAATGATTAGTGCTCCGTACCTGTGCGGCAGGTCAGGGACCGGCGCGTGCACTGTAGGCGGCATATTCAGGCTAATGCCTATCATGCTCAAAATGCCTTGTATGCTCGGCAGTTTGTGTCCTGTAGCAGTTAAAAGTCATCCCTCTCTTTGAGCTTGCTGACTGTCAAAGTGGGCTTTTATACGCAAGGCTTATTGAAGAATCTGTAGCAAAAGTCATTTTGGGTACTCTAGGATAGGGATCCAATCCAAGTAGTCGCCGTTATGCCTATTGCCATACCAAAGGGTATGCCGCTATACATGAAGTCCCTACATTTCCCGCAGTACAACTAAAGCAAAAAATAATGATGAGTGAAAGCGCCCCCCTTACCCTTAACCGCCCCACCCTCCCTGTCAAAGGGAAAAATCATGCATTCGATATAGCACGGGTCTTCTGCATCGGCCGCAACTATTCAAAAAATCCCAGCGCCGAGGTGAAAAACGAGCAAAACGTCGTGCTATTTATGAAAGATCCTTTCATGATTTCATCTGCAGACGGCGAGCTCTTGTATCCAAACGGAACCCACAAACTACGCCATGAAATCGAATTGGTCGTTGCTATAGGAAAAGGGGGTAAAGATATTGCTACAGAAGCCTCAGAATCCCATATCTTGGGGTATGCAGCGGGAATCGACTTTACGAAATACGATGTGCAAGAACATGCAAAACAGGCAGGCTATCCCTGGGACCTGTGTAAATCATTCCCAGGATGCGCACCTTGTACCTCAATTATCCCAAAAGAAAAATTTAAGCCGTCCCACAACAGAATTTGGCTCACCCGCAATGGCGAGGAAGTCCAAGACGGCCATCTAGGCCAAATGATTTGGACCATTCCAGAAATCATTTCCATGATATCCCGACACTTCACCCTACTGCCTGGCGATCTTATTTTCACAGGCACGCCCATAGGCGCTGGAATGACTGAGCCAGGTGATTATCTGGTGGGAGGGATAGATGGTTTGGTGGAATTTAATTTGATGATTAAATAAGCTCAGCAGGGTAATCCCCCGGTTTGCCTTAGCGCAAACGCAATTTGTTCTTCCGTATATCTGGATTTCTTCACGGCACAACCTCCTTATAAGTATGAAAATCGTGCCAAATTTTTCCAGTTTTGGATGGGCCAGTTTTTTGAGTCAGGGTCAAATTTTTCGTATATGCATCTATTTTTTCTGCAAAGAGCTAGGCAAAAAATCTACGGAAACTACACTGTAAGCACTATATAGATTGTATGCCCATAGTTTCAAAAGCTTGGTGATGATAATTAAAAGTATGCCCCCAATAAAGAGCATTTTGAATTAAGAACTGCAGGATAATTTTCTTTTTAAGCGAATAAAATAACTGATGAAGGTATTTTAATTTTTTGGAGAAAAAAATGAAACCATCAGAAAGTAAATTACCAGGCTATAATCTGATAACCAATCTAAAAAGTGAAAATCTTAAAAAAATTTCACAGCAGTCAAGAAAAATAGGGAAGAAAAAAATATCTGGAAATTTTCAGTTGTTAGCAAACACAGGGAAAATACAACTCATTAAAATAGAAAGTAACTATAAGCACCGCAGTTCTGGTATTTCAAAAATTGCAAGGACTGAAAGAACTGCAAGGATTGAAAGTACTGCAAAGGCTGAAGAAATTATTAACAAGTCTTCGGAGGATAAGTATATTAAAGACTATGCTTCTTTCCTAAAAATTGAACCAAATACATTACTAAAGATGCTTATTTCTCCAAAAAATATAGATAATGATCATGATGATGCAAATAAGGAATTTTTAAATTTAGTTATTAATAAAGAATATAATTATAATATTTATGTAAAATCATTTAATATGGGGGAAGCGAAAAATATAAGAAAAACCATTCGAGTTATTGCAGCAACAGATGAGAAAAATAATATTACATTTATTCATCCATTTCCACTTCCACACATAAAAAACTGACTGATAAAAAGGAAGTGTTACATGAAGCAATCTAGATTTTCAGAAAGCTAAATCATCAGCATCCTGAAGTAATCAGAGGCAGGAGCGCCTGCTCCAGAGTTGTGCAGAGAGCATGGTATGAGTTCAGCGATGTTCTACAAATGACAAAGTAAATATGGCTCCATGGATGCCTTGATGATCTCAAAGTTCAAGAAGATGTATGCGGAAAAAAGACTGACGTCAGAAATAATCCAGGAAGCCATGCAAAAAAGCTCGATTTTTCCTGACCAGGCACGCCTATCAATAATGACAAAGTTGAATCCTTTAACGGGCGCTTTCGGCAAGAGTGCCTCAATGCCCATTGATTCTTGCCCTTAGACGATGCGAAAGGCAAAATCGAAGCCTGGTGACAGTACTATAACGAGGAACGTCCCCATTCTGCAAATGACTTGATGACACCCGTCGAATTCACACGTCAGTGCTCAAATTTGGCCATTTAATATCATTCCAAAAGCCAAATTTTTCCACTTTAAAGTGGTCCTAAAAATGGAGTACGGCCAGCATTTATTACCGTATTGAACGTATTTCTGGGTTTATCTATAGCAGCAGAATTGAGATTAAAGGGCAGCGTTAAACAATAAAATTTATCAAAAGACCGCATAGTCAGAGTACGGCGGGTACCACTCTCGTGCACAGTGATATCTTGAATAGGTAGATCTGGTTTTATAGGACCTAGATAAGCACCCGATTCGACTGAAAAAATCTCGATAATGTGTTCATTTTTGCTGTTTATACCGGCACAGGCCAGCCATGAATTATCTGCAAAGAAGACTATCCTTTTTATAGTGTGGATAGATCCATGCAAAATATGAAAAGGCTTGCTGGGAAAAGAATTCAACCCCCCTATTTGCCAGAGTGACAGGGTAGCTGGTCCATCATTTATACCGGCTACCGCCAAGCATTTTCCATCTGATGAAACCGCTAATGCGGTTATTTTTTTTATTGCGTGTTTTAATTCTTTTTGTGTTCTTTTTGCATTCTGTAGTAAATATAAATGCACTACATTTTCGCTAGCGCATGCAAGCCATTCATCGCGAATAAAAATGGGGTGAATACCATCTGGATTGGATGCTAAAGAAAAAGAGGGCTGATTTAATTGCGTGATATTGCTTAAGTACAATCTATGACCAGAAGGAGATTCGCTTTGTGGGTTCTGAGAATGTACGATCCAATTCGCATCAGAAGAAAGTGCTACGCAATACGAATAATGCGTTGATTTTGAGATGATCTTATAGGGGTCAAATGCCTCGTCCAATTTCCACACATAGATGGTGTCGCAACCGCTTGCAATAATATATTCACCATTAGGGGAAAAACACAGCCTCTCATAGCCGTTATCTGTAGTTTTTCGCTCAAAAGAAAGCACATGTTCTAGAGTGGCTGGGTTGTATAGACGAATTTCACATTTATGGAGGCTAGCTACAGCAAGCCACTGCCCATTTGGAGAAAAGCAGTGAGAATGAAGAGAATACCCAGGGGATTGTAGCTCCCCTATATACTCACACTCCTCACTTCTCATCGAGTGTGGCACGGGTGTTTGGGTATTTAGAATTTCTGCATCAACACAGGCATCAGGAGTAGCGCTGTCACTTATTATGGGTGAGGCATATAGCACTATTGAGCTTTGAGAATCATCATAAGGCCCTTTATACATTTGCGTATCTATGGTTTGGCTATGGCCTGGAATATAGTCTTCTTCAAGAATAGATTCCTGCTCAGCTGCGGCTTTTACCTCATGATCATGCCTTGTATCGTGTTTGACTGGCCTTGGGTAAGGCTCCATTCTTTGAGCGGAGCCCCCTGCATACCCTAAACGATTTATACGATCCACTTGCTTCTCCCGCATCGATATAGTCAAAAAGTCTAGCTGCAATACAGCACAGCTAATGCTTACCTCTTTTCTATGCCATTTTCTACACCCTCGTCTATCGAACCGATTACGCATACCTCCTCTATGCGATTTACCGATAGCCAGGCATACATATGCCATTTAACTAACAAGCCCCTGAAAAAATCATTTTCAGGGGCTTGTTAGTTACCTTTTTTTACCAGGCATTCCTATGGAAGAAGCCCTAGTAAAAGCCGGTGCGTTCAATCAAAAAACTGCTTCACTCTGTCAAACCAACTCTTGCTCTGCGGGCTATGCTTAGTGCCATTTTCCTGTAGTGACTGTGCAAATTGCGTTAACAGGGCACGTTGCTGCTCGGTCAATTTAACAGGGGTTTCAAGTTGAATATGTACGTATAAATCCCCGTGGGTATTATTGTGTACATTTTTCATCCCTTTTCCACGCAAACGGAATGTTTTTCCAGATTGCGTGCCTTCAGGCACAGTGAAACTGGCACGGCCATGCAAGGTGGGGACTTCAATCTCTCCGCCCAATGCTGCCGTGGTAAACGCAATAGGCATACGGCAATGCAAATCATTTTCATCGCGCTCAAATACATCATGCGGCTTGATATGCACTTCAATATATAAATCGCCAGGAGGTCCTGAATTTTGACCAGGCTCTCCATTTCCTGACGAACGGATGCGCATGCCGTCGTCTATTCCAGCGGGAATATGCACTGCCAACGTTTTATTGCGTTTTATTTTCCCTTCACCATGACAAGTAGCGCAGGGATGCGGAATATATCGACCGTTTCCATGGCATTTATGGCAAGGTTGCTGAAGGCTAAAAAAGCCCTGTGACATACGTATCGTGCCTGTGCCTCTACACAATTCGCAAGTCTGAGGTTTAGTACCTTCCTTCGCTCCAGAGCCCTTACAGGTTTTACAATCATCCCAGCTAGGCACGCGAATTTGTGCGTCATGCCCACGCGCAGCTTGCTCGAGCGTAATTTCCATTCGGTAGCGTAGATCTGCGCCGCGGAAAACGCGTGGCCCCGAAGACGCCTCATCTGCAGTCGCACCAAAAATATCGCCGAAAATATCGCCAAAGTTTTGTGAAAAGCCTTGAAACCCGTGGAATCCATGCGTATGACCGCCCCCGCTGCCGCCCATGCTAGGGTCTACTCCAGCATGGCCGAATCGGTCATAGGCGGCCCGTTTTTGCGCATCACTCAGAACCTCATAAGCTTCTTTGACTTCTTTGAAGTGCTCTTCTGCTTCTTTGCTACCAGGGTTGCGATCTGGATGAAATTTCATCGCTAACCGGCGGTAGGATTTTTTTATCTCGTCTTCACTCGCATTTTTTGCAACGCTGAGGATTTCGTAATAATCGCGCTTTGACGCGCCCTCTTTTGCCATTGTGGTTGAATGTCCTTAAAACTGCCCAGAATTTTTGACAGGCTCACTGTCTAAAAATTCTCCCAAAATGCTTTCACTTGAAAAAGTCTATAGCGCGGAATTAAAACTAGCCTTTAGTACTAATAATCCCGCGCTCACATCACCCTAGATACTTATAAAGAAGGGCCCGCATTTGAGCCCTTTTTAAAGATGAATGGTGGTGTTTTAGTCCTTTTTCACTTCTGTAAATTCGGCATCTAACACATCATCTTGCGCTTTATCTGCCGTTTTTGCATTGGACGATGCTGAGGATTCTTCTGCTTGCTGCCCAGCCTGCATGTTCTCTTTAAATGCATCTAAATTGTCAAGCATTCCGCTCAGTTTTGCAGAAGCCTCTTCCAGCGCTTTGGTTTTTTCATCAATAGTGGCTTTATCTGCCTCTTTATCTTTGAGCGTTTCTTCCAAAGCTTTGACTGCCGTGTCGATCTGCGCTTTTTCTTCTTCGCTCAGTTTATCGCCCTTTTCAGTCAGACCCTTTTGGGTGCTGTGCACTAATGCTTCAGCACGGTTACGCGATTCGACCAATTCACGCGCCTTGCGATCTTCTTCTGCATTCACTTCGGCATCTTTGACCATCGCTTGAATTTCTGCTTCAGAAAGACCCGAATTGGCTTTGATCGTAATTTTATTCGCTTTGCCGCTGGCTTTATCTTTTGCCTGCACATGCAAAATACCGTCTGCATCGATATCAAAACCTACTTCAATTTGCGGTACGCCCCGTGGTGCAGCATCAATGCCTTCCAAATTAAATTCGCCCAACGGTTTGTTATGCGCACACATTTCGCGCTCACCTTGGAATACTTTAATCGTCACCGCAGGTTGATTATCGTCTGCAGTAGAAAAGACCTGGAGTTGCTTTGTAGGAATGGTCGTGTTTTTCGTAATGAGCTTTGTCATCACGCCACCTAAGGTTTCAATTCCCAAAGATAACGGCGTGACGTCTAATAACAACACATCCCGACGATCCCCAGAAAGCACCTGACCTTGAATAGCCGCTCCTACAGCAACTGCTTCATCAGGATTAACATCTTTGCGAGGCTCTTGACCAAAAAAGGCCTTTACGGTGTCTTGGACTTTAGGCATGCGTGTCATACCGCCTACCAAGATCACATCATCGATATCGGCTACGTCTATACCGGCATCTTTAATAGCAGTCCGGCAAGGCGCTACGGTGCGTTCAATCAACTCATCGACCAGGGATTCGAGTTTTGCGCGGGACAAACTGATATTCAAATGCTTGGGCCCACTCGCATCTGCAGTGATATAGGGAAGATTAATTTCCGTTTTTTGAGAACTAGAGAGTTCGATTTTGGCTTTTTCAGCTGCTTCTTTTAAGCGCTGCAATGCAAGCACATCTTTAGAAAGATCGACACCTTGCTCTTTTTTAAATTCGCCAATGACATAATCGATAATGCGTTGGTCAAAGTCTTCTCCGCCCAAGAAGGTATCGCCATTGGTGGAAAGCACTTCAAATTGTTTTTCGCCATCTACATCAGCGATTTCAATAATCGAAACATCAAACGTGCCGCCGCCCAAGTCATAGACCGCAATTTTACGATCGCCTTTTTCTGATTTATCCAGGCCAAAAGCAAGCGCTGCTGCAGTAGGTTCATTAATAATACGCTTAACTTCCAAACCGGCAATACGGCCTGCATCTTTCGTAGCTTGGCGTTGACTGTCATTGAAGTAAGCGGGAACGGTAATCACCGCTTCTGTGACGGTTTCGCCCAGATATGCTTCTGCCGTTTCTTTCATTTTTCGCAGTACTTCTGCAGAAATTTGCGGCGGAGCTAATTCTTGATCGCGTACTTTGATCCAAGCATCTCCATTGTCGGCTTTGATAATTTCATAAGGCATCAAGCCAATATCTTTTTGTACGGCTTTTTCTTCAAATTGACGACCAATCAAGCGTTTGACGGCATATAAAGTATTTCTAGGATTGGCAACCGCTTGACGTTTTGCAGGAGCACCTACTAGGATTTCTCCGTCTTCACGATACGCAATAATAGAAGGTGTCGTGCGCGCACCTTCTGCATTTTCAATCACTCGAGGTTGATTGCCTTCGAGAATCGCTAGGCAGGAATTAGTCGTACCTAAGTCAATACCAATAATGATTTTGCTTTTGCTTTTGGCCATTAAAAATCTCCTGAATCATCGAATAAGGGTGCAGCGATACCGCTGCAAAAATAAAAATGCATACACGCTTGCGTACAGCGACTCACAGCAAGATAGCCCACATATTGCCAATGGAGCGCCTGCAGAGTCCGCCATACAGCGAGCTGTTGAAACTATTAAAGCATGGCTAGTAAATAGGGATATATGACTTTTTTTCAATACTTAAGATTGACAAACAGTCACCAATGCCGGCCGCAATACTCGGTCCGCTATCAAATACCCTTTTTGCAGCACGGTCACCACCGTATTCACTGCTTGCTCTGCCGGTACCATAGCAATCACCTGATGCCGATGAGGATCAAACGCTTCACCAACGACAGGATCAATACAAGTCACCCGCCCCTTTTCCAGCGCCGAGCGAAGCTGACGCAAGGTGAGATCGATCCCATCGCGCATTTTGCTCACATCCTCGCCAGAATCCGCTAGTGCAGCCTCTAGGCTGTCTATGACAGGCAAAAGATGCTCTGCAAAATGTTCTATTGCAAACTTGTGTGATTTTTGTAATTCCTCTTTGGCTCTGCGGCGCGTATTTTCTGTTTCTGCTTGCGCGCGTAGCACTTGCTCTTTTAACTCTGCAAGGTCTTTTTGCAAGGCTTCTTCGCGCTTTTTATATTCTGCATCGATGGCGGTTGTAGTTGCAGAGTCTTGATCACCGGCAACCTCTTCCAATTTAGAAGGCATGCTTGCAGCTACTTCCTCTGCTGCGGTGAGATCGGAAAGCTCTGTATCTAATGAAGGGTTTTCAGTATGTTTTGTCATATCGTTTTATAGAAGATAAGTTTTGAAATAAGACGCTATGCAGAAAACTGCGCGTACTGAGAAAGTGTGAAACACATAAATAGATGGATGGCATTTGGGGACGATATGGAAAATCACAAGCCCATACGCTAACCCCGGATATTCAGATATATGGGGAATGCACAAGCCGCGCATGACCGCACACGATCCTATCTATGCGCACATAGAGGCATCTACCAATGCGGCAAGGGTTTTAATAAATAACGGATCTGCATTTAAACAAGCGATCCGGTGATAATATTGACCGCCTGCATCCAGAAACGTCGCACGCTCAAGCTCGCCTATTTCTTCAATCGTTTCCAGACAATCCGCGGTAAAACCTGGGCAAAACACATCCACGCGATTGACCTTCGCTGCGCCTAATGCTTTTAGAACAGAAGTCAAATAAGGCTGCAGCCAAGCTGCGGGTCCGAAACGAGACTGAAAGGTGAGTACACATTGCGCTTCTGTAAGTGCCAATGCCTCTCTCAGCAATGCTGCCGTAGTTTGGCAATGCAGCGCATAAGGATCTCCCCGCTCCACCATGCGCTGTGGCAAGCCATGAAAACTTAAAAGGAGCTTATCTCCCTGTGCGAAGTTGGGCATTCCATGCTGACTCCAATATCTGCGGATGTGTTGAGCCAATGCCTGAATGTATAGAGGATGATCTGCGTAATGCGCAATCGTTCGAATTTCAGGCGGCACACGGCGACTTTGCAAAACGGCCCACGCGGCATCCCATGCGCTAGCAGTAGTGCTTGCGGCATATTGCGGATACATGGGCAGCAATAAGACCCGCTGCACACGCGCCTTCTCTAATGCGTCGAAACACGCCACAAACGAAGGAGAGCCGTAACGCATCGCCTGTTGCACCATCACCGCCCTACCTTGTGCGTCAAAATAAGCTTGAAGCGCTTCAACTTGCTGCTGAGTATAAACCCGCAGTGGTGAACCTTCAGGCAGCCATACTGATGCGTATTTGCGCGCCGAAGCTCGCGCGCGCAAAGGGGCAATCAACAGACGCAAAAAAGGCTGCCAAATGACGGAAGGAATTTCAACAACCCGTCGATCAGATAAAAATTCCACTAAATAGCGCCGCACAGCGCGCGGAGTGGGAGCCTCTGGCGTACCCAGGTTCATCAGCACGACTCCTAGCAAGCCTTTCGTAAGCTTAGCAGCCGATTTAGAAGGTGCTCTAACACGAAATCGCATGGTGTTTTTCTCTATTTTAAAAGCGGGTTTTTATCGCTTTTGCCGCGCTATCGGCCTTATAGCTTTTGGCTAATACGCAAACATCTTGCAAATTTGTCATCATTCCTTACACGCAAAAAAGATGGCCATAGATAGCAATACCAGGCCCATAATATTTCTTGGCTATATTGATGCATATATTCATTATCAAAAGCCATTGATGGACCTATTTTTTGTTTTAACTATAAAATTTTTAATCGAATAATAAAAAGGAGGCAAAAATGAAAGTTTTCATCCTAAATGATCAACCTGAACATTATGAAGGGATTAAAACACTATTACGCCAAATTGACCGGCACACCAGCTTTACACAAGCGACGAATTGGATACAGGTTGAACGCGCTTTGAAATTTGGTCTACCCGATTTACTTATTTTAGATTGGCATCTCAGTGGGATCGAGCCATGCGCTGTGACGGAGTTAATACGCACGTATCCTGGATTGCGAGTAGCTATTTTCACACAAGATCTGGTTGCATTAGACGTCATTAGCCTTTTGCGCGCTGGAATTTTGGGCATACTTCCCTGCAATCTCAACCCTCGCCACATCGTACGCGCGCTCGAACTCATTTTATGGGGCGGACAATATATTCATCCTAGCGCTCTGCATGCGAGTCTGTCGAGCGACCTACAATCTACGGAAAATAGAACCAGCATGGCCGCCAAAAATCTGTCACGCCCTCCCTATGGGAGTAGTGTCAGAGGCATTTCGAGGCTCTCTCCACGCCAGCACGAGATCATGCGATTTCTGCATATGGGCAGCACCAATAAAATGGTAGCCCGCGCGCTCGATATCAGCGAGGGGACCGTCAAAATCCATCTAGGGACTATCTATAAATTATTAGGTGCAACAAACCGTGCTTCGGCCGTAGCACTCTATAATAATTGGCAATTTGAACGCAAGAAAGCGGAAGAAGACCACCCCCCCACGAATACAAACATAACAGAAAATAAACAGATCGCATGGAATACCTTCGGTAGGCAACACCATAACCCCTCTGCAAAAACCTTCTCTCACGACCCGCTTGATGCCACCGCTAAAAATGATGGCAAGCAATATATCGCTGCGCAAAAGTTGCCTACTTATTCGTCAGATCTCCCCCCACCACCACTGATCAACACGGAGGATCCTGAAACAGAGGATACAAAAGGTTCATAGCGATGCTTTAATACACCAAAGCGCACATCAAAGCGGCAACTATTATTTGCCATGGTAGATCAAAAATCGGGGGGCATTTGTGAATAGACCTCTTTCGCAAACGCGTAGCAAGGAGGAACAACACCACTACCGAGTTGCGAAAGAGGTCTAATGAGTACAACGGAACTATAACACTCCTCCCTATTTTGATTTTTTTATCTACTTCAGGCAAATCTGTATCAGCTCAATATATGCATTGCTTGGAATAGGATATGAAGTTGTATAGCAATGAGCCTGTCCCCTTTGCGTACTCTTACTATAAAAATAACTCTTTACGTCGTTTCTTCGCAAACGATATGATTTATTCGCATTTTTGGCAATTCATATTTTGAAACCTAATTACAGTAGTATATAAATTCACTCTACTTTTATTTGAAATAAGCATTAATTATAAATGGATAACAATTATTTAATATAATTTATATAAACTCTACTTTTGGATACTATTATGTCTTTCGATATATCGAGCATTTTACCAAAATCGGATGAACTTAAAAATTCTATAGGTGGCTCTTCTGATATTATGTCTTCTATTATGTCTCTTGTAGAGAAATTTCTTTCTTCTATAATGAACTCTGGAATATTAGGCGCTTTGACTGGAGGAGATATAACACCGGCTTCGGTAGGCAAAGGACCCCCTCCCGACTCCAAACCACCGGAGAATTACACACCACCTTCTGGTCACATGCCTGGTGGTAGCTATCGAGATCCAAAATTGTATTAATCATTACTCAGAATTGAGTAATGATTAAAGCACCATAGCTCTATAAAAATAGAAAATATTGGCACAGTCTTAACTAAAAAACCTAAGTCATTTAAAATTAGAATTAGAATTAGCATGATCGAATATCATTTATCTTATCCCCAATTTTTTATATAGACTAAAATTTTGGGGATTGCTCTATTTCCGACTCAACCTCTCCTCTATGACAAACACCCCGAACCGGTCTTTAACACAGCTTCTCGAACAGGGCACTCAAACACTGGGCCTATCACTCAGCGAGCAGCAAACAGCGTGTTTACTCGATTTTCTGAATCTATTAGGGAAATGGTCAAAAACCTACAATTTGACCGCGATCCGCGATCCGTATGCGATGCTCACCCAGCATCTTTTAGACTCACTTGCCTTAACGCCACATCTAGTGAGCGCACATGGTCAGCAAGCACGGTTACTCGATACGGGAACAGGTGGAGGATTGCCCGGTATTCCACTGTCCATCGTGCTAGCTGATTATCACATCACGCTCAATGACATCGTGCAAAAAAAGATCGCCTTTTTAAGACAGGCAAAATCGCTATTGGGCTTATCTAATATAGCGATAACGGCGGGCCGCGTTGAAACATTACGCATCGGCACAGATATACCCCAGCCATTCGACTGCATCGTCTCGCGCGCCTTCACCAGTTTGGCCGAATTCGCTGCCCGAACGCACTCTCTACTGGCCCCTGGAGGGTCCATCTGGGCTATGAAAGGCGTACTTCCAGAGGCAGAAATTGAAGCGCTTCAAAAGCATATCCATATCGAACAGATTATTTCGCTGGAAGTCCCTTACCTCGAAGCACAGCGCCATCTTATTCAAATGAAAGTACGGTCTACCTAGATTGTAAAATCTGTTGAATAATCCAAAGCGGCATCGTTTCGAGAAAAGCAATTCCTTATAGGCTAAACGCGCTATTGTGTTAACTTGCCGTCCATTCATTACTAATTATCATCTGCTTAACGCATACCTATCGATTTACCCCATGGGCTCTACTGTATGACAGCAAAAATTTTTTGTATTACCAATCAGAAAGGGGGCGTCGGTAAAACTACCACCACGACCAATTTAGCCGCTGCATTGGCAACACAAAAACAGCGCGTTCTCCTTGTTGACCTCGACCCACAGGGTAATGCCACGATGGGCAGTGGAATAGATAAGGCCAGCTCCAGCTTAACGCTCTATGAAGTACTTATGGGGGAGGCAGAGGTCGCACAAGCTCGCGTTGCATGCGCTGCAAACTACGATGTATTGCCTGCAAATCGAGAACTCGCAGGAGCAGATATTGAATTAGTGCAGGTAGAACAGCGTGAAAAGCAATTAAAAAAAGCACTGACTAAAGTAGTCGAAGACTATGATTTTATTCTGATCGATTGCCCACCAGCACTGTCTCTACTGACCTTAAATGCACTATGCGCAGCGCAAGGCGTCATCATTCCGATGCAGTGCGAATATTTTGCTTTGGAGGGATTGTCTGACCTGGTCAATACGATCAAACATATCCATGCGCATCTGAATCGCTCTTTAAAGACTATTGGATTATTACGCGTGATGTACGATCCGCGTGTCACTTTGCAGCAACAAGTGTCTGAGCAGTTAAAAACCCATTTCGGCGAGAAAGTGTTTAATACGGTGATACCGCGTAATGTGCGTTTAGCCGAAGCCCCTAGCCATGGTCTACCAGGCATCCTGTACGACCGCAATTCCCGAGGAGCAAAAGCTTATATTGCGTTTGGTAAGGAAGTTATTGAGCGTATAGATTCCCTATAAGAACTTGCCATGGCGGGCATGTTGGGGTTCCTTCGTCACCCCAACCTACTGTTGTGCTGCAGCGATTAGCATCTCTTTGGCATGTTCTCGCGTTTTTATCGTTAAATTTGCTCCTCCTAACATCCGAGCCATTTCTTCTACCCGAGCATCAAATTCAAGAGGGGCTATGCAGCTTATAGTGCGCCCTTTGGAATCTATGGTTTTGTTCACGCAAAAATGGTGCTGTGCATGAGCAGCTACTTGAGGAAGGTGGGTTACGCATAAAACCTGATGTGCTTTGGCGAGTGTGCGTAATAATTTGCCCACGGCTTCTGCGGCTGCACCGCCTACTCCACTATCTACCTCATCAAAAATGAGCGTAGGCATAGCGTTGGTTGCACTAGATACTACGGCCAACGCTAAAGCAATACGCGCCAATTCTCCGCCGGAAGCAACTTGCGCTACAGGGCGTAATGCGCCATCTTCATGGCTAGTAAGCCGAAACTCAATGCGTTCATTACCGTGTGCGCTGCCTTGCAGATCGTATTGGCTATGAGACGCATCCGACGCTTCTTGCACAGAATCCTCTTCTGCACCGCCCGCATCTACTTGGGCAAGGTTATCAAGCCTCTTAGGCGCATCAGGACGCTCCTCTTGCGTCAATGGAATAAGCGCAACCTCAAAGCGCCCCCCTGCCATTGATAAAGTTTGCATATGGGCGGTTACTGCTTCACTAAAAATCGGTGCTGCGGCTGCACGCGCCTGCGATAAACGCGTAGCACAGTCTTGATAATATTCCTTCGCCTGCCGTTGTGCAGCGAGTAATGCGCTTGTATCAGCGGCGGCTTCTAAGGCAGTTAAACGCTCGTGTATATCGATATGCTCATCAAACACCGCTTCAGGCGCAATGCGTAATTTGCGTGCGACGGTAAAAAAGGCATCTAACCTGGCCTCGACTTCGGAGACCTCATCAGGATGTACATCAAAAGTTTGCGTGTAATGCAAAAGGGAATGCGCAGCCTCCTGCAGGCCAATTTCTGCAGGCTCAAGTGCCGTCAAAATATCGGCTAAGCGGGGGTCCAGCTCCGCCAGATAACTTACCGCAGACAGTATGCTACCCACCCGTGTAATAACCCCTTCCTCATCATCCGATAAGGTGCTCAATGCTTCATGCGCCCCTTGCACTAACTTGACCCCTTGACTCAGCATGCGCTGCTTGGCGCTCAATGCTTCCCATTCCCCTTGTGCAGGGGCCAGTTTCTCTAATTCGGTCAAGCGCCACATCAGCGCTTCCTGTGCCTCTTCGATTTTTTGTGCTTGTTGGTGTGCCGCTAATACTGCTTCGACTGCATCACGCCAGCGCTGCCAAGCATGAGCAACTTCGGTAGTCAGCTCCTCTAACCCCGATTGCAGATCAAAAATGGTACGTTGCGCCGGTGCGCGCAAAATTTGTTGATGCGCGTGCTGCGCATGTAAATTGACGAGTTGCTCTCCCAGTTCGCGCAACTGCTGTAATGTGACAGGTATCGCATTGATAAAAGCGCGTGAGCGTCCATTGGATTCAATGACGCGGCGCAGCAACACCGTAAAATGCTGCGCACTTCCTTCCGATGCAGAGGGAGATTCTGTGTCTTCTTCAATGGCTAAATCATGCTGTGTTAACCAATTTTGTACCTGCGCAGAGATATCCCATTGTGCAGAAATATCCGCTCGCGGCTGACCTTCGCGAACCATCGCCGCATCTGCACGCGCACCCAGCAATAGGGAAAGGGCATCGAGCAAAATCGATTTTCCTGCTCCGGTTTCCCCTGAAAAAACAGTAAAACCGTTTTCAAAATCCATCTCAAGCGCAGCAACAATCACAAAATCTCGGATCGACAAATGGCTAAGCATAAAAAGCCTTCCAGAGAAAAAAGTTACCGTTTAAAACGGTAACAATGCAAGATGTTAGGGTGTGTCTACAATTGTTCAAAAGGGCCCATATTTGGGGGAGCAGGAGCGCAGGGACCGGAGCTGTACTTTTTTGTACAGCGAGGATCCCGAGCACCACACGACCCCGAAGATGGGTTCTTTTGGGCAATTGTAGACATGCTCTAAGTAGAAGAGGATGCTGTACGCAATAAAGTATCATCATGCCAACACAGTTTCTTGCGTAACGTCGCATAATAACTATGGCCAATAGGATGTAAAAAAGGCAGCGTAAAATCCGAACGACGCACTTTAATCGTGTCTCCCAGCTGCAAGGCGGTAAAAGACTGCATATCAAAATTCACATTCACTTCTTGCCCATTTGAGATTTGGATCGCAATCTCTACACTATCAGGCAGTACAATCGGACGGTTAGACAGGGCATGAGGTGCAATAGGAACCAATACCATCCCTGCTAATTCTGGATGCAAAATAGGTCCCTGAACGGACAATGCGTACGCCGTAGAGCCTGTTGGCGTAGCCACGATTAATCCATCTGAGCGCTGGTTATACATAAAACGGCCATCGACTTCGACACGGAGCTCAATCATGCCGGAAACACCACTACGATTCACCACCACATCATTCAGCGCCAAAGCACGATAGATTGAACGGCCCTCCCGAATAATATCGGCTTCTAGTAAGCTACGCGCTTCCCATTCATACGTGCCAGAGAGCATTTCTAAGATCACGGCTTGCATATCAGAAAGAGGGATATCCGTCATAAAACCGAGTTTACCCGCATGCACGCCAATCAACGGCACACCATAATGCGCAAGCTCTCGACCAGCAGCCAGCATCGTGCCATCCCCGCCCAGCACAATGGCTACATCGGCTTGACCTCCAATTTCATTTAATGTGAGCACATCATAGGGCGCCTTTAGAGCCATCATGCCTAAGTCCTGCGCGCTTTTTTGTTCAAGCACAACTTGAAACCCCGCAGCGATAATGCTTGCAGCAAGCTGCATCAACACCGTTCTTAGATCTGGTTCACCTTTTCGTACAATGAGTGCAACCGTTTTAAATACTATAGAGGCAGACATAGAAGAGACACGCTATCTGATAAAACACAATAATAGGTAGGCCATCGCACACGAGTCAAAAATCGGTGCGCTATATCGAGAATCTCTCGTATAGTGACCTAAAACTTGCTTAAAAAAATTATTTTCTACACCCTTATTATTTTCTGAACGGGCCAGGATGTATTATGCATGCTTACAAGTAGATTTAAAAAACATCGTCAAATATCATAAAAGATAAGCATACAAGGTTGGAAACGCATGCGTTTGGCATGATTTCTCAAACTCCATCATAGCCTCTCCTGATTCTTCGTTTTTCGCTGTAACCCATTATGATCGATGCGCGCGCTAAAACGCTTTTAAAAACATTGATTGAGCACTATATTGCAAAAGGTCAACCAGTCAGTTCCCGTGCTATTTCTCAAGCCTCTGGGTTAGATATCAGCTCAGCAACCGTACGCCATGTTATGGCGGATCTAGAGGCGCTAGGATTAGTTGCAAGCCCCCATACTTCGGCAGGACGTATCCCCACTCCGCGTGCCTATAGATTATTTGTAGATACGATGATCACGGCACAACCTTTATGCGATAAAGATCAACAATTACAGCAACAACTAGAAAAAACCATACAAACCGCGGATCCCTCCAAAATTGCCGCCACCGCTGCAAGCGTACTGTCTGACCTTTCTCAATTTGCAGGCGTTGTCATGACGCCACGGCGCACACATGTATTTAAACAAATCGAGTTTATGCGCTTATCCGCCAATCGCTTACTACTCATCATCGTGACGCCAGAAGGCGATATTCAAAATCGAATAATGACCACGCAAAAAGAATACTCTGCGGAACATTTAATTAAAGCATCGAACTACATCAATACGCATTATGCAGGCTTAAGCTTTCATCAAGCGCGTAAGCGTTTACAACAGGAACTTGAAGATCTGCGAGATGACATGACTACACTCATGCAAGCAGCAGTCACTGCGAGCACTGTAGAGCCCGATCCCAGCGAAACGGTACTTATTTCTGGAGAACATAAATTACTAGAAATTGCCGATTTGTCTTCTGATATGGATAGGCTGCGCAAATTATTTAGTATGTTTGAACAAAAAACGAGCTTGCTGCAGCTTCTTGATACTTCAAGTCAATCCCCAGGTGTACAAATTTTTATTGGAGGGGAATCTAGGCTAGTACCTATTGAAGAAATGAGTATTGTGACAGCGCCTTACCAAGTCAATAACCGCATCGTTGGCACTTTAGGTGTTATAGGTCCTACGCGTATGGCCTACCAGCGCATGATTTCTATTGTAGATATCACTGCAAAATGGCTTTCAAACGCACTAAGCCAATAGACCTTTTTCTTCTTCAACTTTTATTGGCGTTGGCGTGCATTTTTCTTCTTAGCAACGCGCGGCGGGTTTTTCCAGCGTTCTAAGATCATAGCAACCTGTCTAGCATACGCATCGCGCAGAGCAGGGGTCTCTGAATGATAAGCCCCGACTGCTGCCCAAGTGTTGCCATACTTATTCATCTTTTGACGCAAATGCCAAGCAGCAATATAGATGCTAGAGCAAGGCTGCATCAATGTCGCACTCGAAACACCATATTTTGAGAGTCTGGGAAGATGAATTGAATTGATTTGCATTAAGCCATAATCAATAGAACCATTGGTATTTTTGCGCAAAGCTTGAGGCTGATAATGCGATTCCTGCCAAGCAATCGCTCTTAAGATCATCGGATTAACACGCTGGTAGCTTGCAGCACTATCAAAGCAGTCCGCATTTGCTGGGGGCAGGATCAAACTATATAAGCTCAGAATACCCCAAAAAAAGAGAATGCAACGTTTCTGTAGCATATCAAAAAGGGATAAAAACCAGAGAAAATGAGGCTAAAAATTCGGAAAAACCATGCTAACTAGGGTTTTTTATAGAGACAGCAAAAAGGCACTTTCACAGCCATTATGCTAAGCGATATTTGCTCCAACGTAAAAAAATATACGTCAGACAAACGGGGGAAGAATCATCAGAAAATACATAAAAACGCCCAAAGCAAAGCTTTAGGCGGAGGTATTCAGTTTTTTATTACTTTACATTTACCGCTTCTTTGAAAGCTTTACCTGCCGTGAATTTGACAGTACGAGCTGCTGCAATTTCAATAGGCTCGCCCGTTTTTGGATTACGCCCTGTGCGCGCAGCACGCTCACCTATGCTAAAACTTCCAAATCCGATCAATTGGACCGAATCTCCCTCAGCCACTGCATTTTTGATAGTGTGCAAAAGCGCATCTAAAATTTTATTAGCACTTGCTTTACTAACTTCTACTTCTTCAGAAACTAAATCAATTAATTCTTGCTTATTCATGAACAGTCCTTTTCAGGTTGATTTAAAATAATAGTTAATAAATACTGATTATACGTAAATACGTAAAAATATCGGCAAGAGCTTGCTCAAAATTTTTCAAAATAGCTAGTGCAGTTCAAGATAAAAACCCTTGAAATGCATCTCACGCTGCATTTCACACTGATCCTAGAACTAGTGAAATCCATTTCCTGAAATATATTTTTACAAGGAAGAACTAAAGTCCAAAACAGACTTACGATTCTCAGGGCTTGCGCATTCTAAGCTAATTAATGCTTTTTGCTAAACCTTTTTCCGTTTACCAGTGCATTCAAAATACAAAAACATCGCCAACGAAAACAGGCAGAGATGCAAGTAGCTTGCGTTATTCTAGCGCCTAAGCATCTACAGTACTGCGCCCAGTTGCTAGAGTAGCCCAGCGCGAGGCTTGCGTACACTACTACAGCGCATATACAGGTACTTTATGTAGCTTTTGTGCCTATATACCCAAAGACTATACGCAAAAATGACTTTATCTACGCCACAAAACACGCCCTCTACAACAAGCTTAACGCTTGCAAAGCGCGCTTTTCGCACAAATGGCGCACCCTATTCCCCTGTTTTCGATGATATTTATCACAGTGTTGAAGGTGCTTTTGAACAAGCAGAGCACGTATTTATTCATGGTAACGATTTACCTGCGCGCTGGATACATTCTTCTAGCACAGGTCCTTTCATCATTTTAGAAACGGGTTTTGGGTTAGGGGTCAACTTTTTAGCTACTTGGGCCGCTTGGAGACAAACGTCTAACCGTCGTAATACACGACTACATATCGTGTCGATTGAAAAACATCCTTTTACACGGGATGATCTGCGGGAACTCCTTCTCCACATTGCGCCTTCCAGTCTACGTCCTCTTATTCACGAGTTATGTCAGCAATGGCCTGTACTTACGCCAGGCCTTCACCGTTTGGAATTCGATGCAGGACAAGTTGTTTTAACTTTGTGTCTAGGCGATATACACGCACTTTTGCCGCAATTACAGTTTCAAGCCCATGCCATCTATTTAGATGGTTTTTCTCCCGACAAGAACCCTGAAATGTGGACTGCTAAAGTCTGCAACGGAATTGCTTGTTTAGCTGCTAAACAGGCAACCTTAGCAACTTATACGGTAGCAGGCGCCGTACGCAAATCGCTTATACAAGCAGGTTTTGAAGTATATAAAGCCCTAGGCTTCAAAAAAAAGCGCTCCATGCTTATGGGGCACTTTGCTCCAAAATGGAAAATACGGCGCTCCAACCCTATAAAATCTAGTTCCTATGGTCAAAGCCATAAACGCCATGCTTTGGTTATTGGAGCAGGCTTAGCCGGATGCTCCATCTCTCATGTACTTACACAACGAGGGTGGGAAGTATCTCTACTTGAACAACATGGACGTGCAGCACAACACGCTTCCGGCATCTCATTAGGATTATTTCATCCTGTCATTACTCTGGATGCTAGCCTTTTGGCTAGAGCCAGTAGAGCAGGTTTTTTACTTGCTTTGCAACACTTTAAAAAGCTTTGCACTGTCCAAACAGAGTGCCCCTTATACAAAGCCACAGGGCTTCTCAAAATTGCTAAAAATGAAGAAGAAGCGAGCTTACTGTATACACAATGTCACCAGCTAGCCTTTCCAGAAGATTTTGCGGTACCCGTCACTCAACAAGAAGCGAGCTTGCTTGCGGGCAGCGCTGTTCCCTATGGAGGATGGTATTTTCCACAAGGGGGCTGGGCATGTCCCGCCGCTTTATGCCATGCACAACTCAGCCAAGCTGGCCCGGCTCTAAAAACCTACTTCGGCCAGCAAGTTGCGCAACTGACTTGGAATACTGACGAATGGCATGCCGTAGATGTAGCCGGACGCATCATTGCACATGCGCCTATAGTCATTTTGGCAAATGCCCAAAATGCATCCTCTCTGCTAGCCTTATTAGGCACGCATATTCCTCCAACACAAACTATACGCGGACAACTCACTACTCTGCGTTTTCCAGCCTCGCACACCCTGCATTTGCCTTTGATTGGGGATGGTCATATCGCTCAATTACCCCATTCAACACATACCGAACTGCTCATTGGAGCAAGCTACGATCGCGATAATCTTAATAGACAACCTGATTTACAAAGTCACCAAGGCAATCTGGCACGCTTTACAAAGCTTTTACCCAATTTTGGTGACCCTCTTATCCACGGCGCAATAGATCTCAAAACGGATCTCAATCCAGACACTTTACTACACGAACAAGTAGCTTTTCGCTGTGCAAGCCGAGACCGACTCCCCTTACTAGGAGCCATTTTTCAAGAAAAAGCATGGCAACCCACAGAGGCAGGAGCGCATCTAAACGATCTTCCACGGTTTCCTGGCCTATATGGCGCTTGGGCTTACGGCTCAAGGGGTTTGATATGGGCTAGCTTAGGAGCAGAATACCTTGCAGCCCAATTGGAAGGAGAACCTTTGCCTATAGAGCGTTCCATCCTCGCAGCGCTAGATCCAGCGCGATTTTTTTTAAGACAATTCCGTCATAGTAGCTCCATACAATCTGCATCAAAGTAAATACCTCAAAAGTATAAAAACCCCTTTTACCGCATCGATTTGTTCAAAAGCCGCTAAGCATTTTCAGATAAATGGAAATAAATGATCGACACATTCCAAGCCATGGAATATAAAAATTATTGTGGATAACTTTGTGGAAAAGCCGTTCATAATATCTGGATAAGTGTCTATTTTTTGTATATATCCTAAAGTTGTTCTATCTTATACACAGGATATCCACAACGGATACCTAGGTTATACAACTGCTATCCTATTGATTTATAAAGGAAATTTCTGCTCTTTCACAAAAAGTAGGGCCTTCTATTATCTACTACTATATATATACATAATACATAATAAAAATTGTGCATTACATCAAAAAGGGAGGTGCCGAGCTACTCGTTGGATATATCCCTTTATGTTCCCCCTCGACTTAAAAAATCAGGTACAGTTGTCCATCTTTACCTTTAGGCAATCTGTGGAGTGATTTTCTCAATGGGTTCAGCTTTTTCCTTTTTTCCCTCCTTTCCTACGCTCATTGCTTCAGGTCAGTTTCCTGACACCCTTTTTTTCGTTGGGTTTGTTTTTTTCATGGCAGGGGTTTTGGGAGAGTGGTGCTGGAAAGTATGGCGTTTGCCTCGCATTACTGGCTATGGCACGGTTGGTCTTATTGTGGGACCCGCTGGCTTGGGCATCATTGACCGCAATTTGGTGACAGAAGCTACGCTGTTAATGAATATTGCACTGAGTCTATTGGTGTTTGAATTAGGTAGCCGTTTAAGTATGCGTTGGATTCGCACCAATCCCTGGTTGGTCGTGACGAGTCTGACGGAATCCATATTGACGTTTAGCGCGGTATTTTTAGTACTCCATGCTATGCAT
The DNA here is from genome assembly GCA_031963005.1 of Mycoavidus cysteinexigens. Taxonomy (GTDB): domain Bacteria; phylum Pseudomonadota; class Gammaproteobacteria; order Burkholderiales; family Burkholderiaceae; genus JASSUD01. Next base: position 84,195 of record JASSUL010000003.1, read on the forward strand.
TTTGAAGTAAGTACCGCAATGATTGCTGCCTCAATAGCTGTTGCGACTTCTCCAACCATGATGGTGCAACTCAAAAGCGAGCTTAAAAGCGAAGGGCAAGTAACCGAGCGTTTACTCATGCTAGCGGCATTAAACAGTATGTATGCCATCGTATTTGCTAAGCTTTCTTCGGTTAAATTGCATCAAGCGTATTACGGCAATGTACTCGCCACGATTACGGAGCCTTTGTATTTAATTGTGGGTTCCATAGCGCTTGCCTATGCTCTTGCCTGGAGCTGCAGATACATCTATTACCGCTTCAATGTGCGGGACGAACACGCTTTTGTGATATTGATTGGTCTAATCCTATTAACGCTTTCTTTAGTGACCGCATTAAAATTATCGATTACGTTTACGATGCTCGTAGCCGGAATTGTTTACAAAAATATGGATGAACGCCCTCAACTATGGGCTACCCATTTTGGTACAGCAGGCTGGTTATTAGCGGTCATCCTTTTTCTGGCCGCTCCGCTTTCATTTGAATGGCGATTTGTAGCCTTGGGTGGGCTAGGAGCGCTTGCACTGATCGTGGTGCGTTTTGGAATGAAATTGATTAGTGTATTTGCTTTTGCTAAGCCAAGTGGTTTGAGTGTGAAACAAGCTTTTGCGTTAGGCATGGCTTTAACTCCTATGTCTGCACTAGCCTATCTAATCGTAGAAGAAACCTACAAACTCTATCCTGGTTTAGATCCCACTTTGCGAGCAGTGATGCAATGTTCTATTGTTTTTCTTCAAATTGTTTCGCCACTGCTTGTGCATTGGGGACTGTCGATATCCGGTGAGAGGAGGGAATAAATGGATAAACTAGGACCATTTAATCCTTCTGAACCGTTCACGTTTGGTGTGGAATTAGAAATCCAAATCGTTAATACCTATGACTACGATTTAACCAAAGCCGCTTCAGATATCATGCGGCTAGTCGAAAAAAAAGCAAAAGAAGGGATCTTGCCAGGGGATATTAAGCCTGAAATTACAGAAAGCATGATCGAGCTGGCCACAGGAATATGCACCCGTTATGATCAAGCGCTCGCTCAGCTCGGTCAATTACGAGATATATTAGTAGGTGCAGCCGATAAACTGAATGTCGGTTTATGTGGTGGAGGTACGCATGGATTTCAGCAATGGCAAGATAGAAAGATTTTTGATTCCCCTCGGTTTTTACATCTTTCCGAACTCTATGGTTATCTTGCCAAGCAATTCACCATTTTTGGGCAGCATGTGCATATTGGTTGCCCTGATCCGGATAGCGCCCTCTTTCTATTGCATTCCTTATCCCGCTACATTCCGCATTTCATAGCGCTTTCAGCCTCTTCCCCATTTGTGCAAGGCTTAGACACAGGCTTCCAATCTGCTAGGCTAAATTCAGTTTTAGCTTTCCCGATGAGCGGTCGAGCGCCTTTTACGCTCACTTGGAAGAGCTTTGAAGAATACTTCTCAAAAATGGTCAATACGGGCGTCATAGAGAGTATGAAGGACTTCTATTGGGACATCCGCCCTAAGCCCGAATTTGGTACCGTTGAAGTGCGAGTAATGGATACTCCGCTGTCCATTAAACGTGCAGCAGCCATAGCGTGTTATATCCAAACCCTCTCCCGTTATTTGCTATTGGACAAGCCGCTTACGCTTACAGAAGACGATTATCTCGTTTATACCTATAACCGCTTCGAAGCATGTCGCTTTGGATTAGAAGGCATCAATGTCAACCCCCAAACAGGGGAGCGCAGAACGATTGCAGAAGATATTGAACACACATTAAAACTATTAAAGCCGCATGCAGAGGCTTTACATTCAACCGAAGCCCTTCAAGAAATACAAACTATTACGCACGGCCATAATAGTGATGCTGCTTGGCTTAGACAGATTCAGCAAAAAGGAGAATCTTTACACGAAGTCGTGCGTCAACAGTGCTTGCATTGGAGGAAGTAAAAATTTTTTAGAGAGATGGTGCGGTGTACAACCCTGTGAAGTTGCTGTGATGTGTTTTCTTTTTGTTATCTTGCTCATTGCTTTCATCTCTATCGCTCTTTGAGTGTGTTCATCGGCATTTTTGAACAACAAGTTACTTCCTCAGATACTTTTTTCGAAGTATCTGAAATTTCCCCTTCCAAAATTCTCAGATCGCTATCAATGCGTTTCATCCAGCCCTTTTCCCCAGAGATTACCTTTAAAAATATTGATACACTGGGTTCGCATATATTTTCGATATGCCTTTAAGGCAGTTCTCTTATTAGATAGCTTACGGTTTTTATACATGCAGTCGCAGGCCGGAGACACTTTCCTGGTCTTCTGAAAACAGGCTAAATTTAATAAAGATGCACTCCATCTAGACAATCCACACTGATTTTATGACTGCTGCTTCCCTTTCCGCTGTGCTGGTTCCTGTTATTTTATGCGGTGGAGCGGGTACCCGTTTATGGCCTGCTTCACGTGAAACTTTCCCTAAACCTTTTCTCACTTTGCCGGACGGGAACACTTTGTTGCATAAAACCCTGTTACGCGCACAAGCAATGGCAGCGGTTGCTCATGTTCCTGAAATAGTCATTGTGGCGAATGAAGAGATCCATTTTTTACTCAAAGATGCTTGTGTACATAGCGCGCTAAAGGGGATTCCGCTTCGGTTTATTTTAGAACCTATCGCCTGTAATACCGCTGCAGCAATTGCTGCAGCGGCTGAAGTGGTGCAACAAACACAAGGATCGCATGCACTTATGCTGGTTTTACCAGCAGATCATTTAATAGAGGGCCACCAGGCTTTACACACCTGCGTGCGTGCAGCAATAGAGGCAGCGCAAGTAGATGCGTTAGTGACATTTGGCATTACCCCTACACGCTCTGAAACAGGGTTTGGTTATATGGAGCTAGAAAAAACTGCTGTTGCCGGTCATCCTTTAGCTTACAAAGTTCTCCGCTTTATTGAAAAGCCGTCACACGCTACTGCCACAGCCCTCATTCATGCAAGCCATACACAAACAGGGAATCGGGTGGTGTGGAATTCTGGAATGTTTTGTTTTAAAGCAAAAAGTATTTTAGACGCGCTAGAACGCCACACTCCTGCTAGTGCGCAGCCTGCACGCCAAGCAGCGCGAGCTGCACTGATCGAATATCAACGTACTACAATGCATCCTTCTGCAATAACGTATACAGAAGAAGCAAATACCCTCACACTGCAGGCCCACTACTATAAGCACGCCTTATCTATCTCTATTGATCATGCGGTGATGGAATATGCGCATAATCTACTGGTGGTACCAGCAGATTTGGAGTGGAGTGATATAGGATCTTGGGATGCGTTTAGCGCACTGATTCCAGCTGATACACAAGGCAATCGGATCGTCGTGGATAAGGCCCAGCAAGGCGCAGTAAAAATGCAAGATGTGGCTAACTGCACGATTCAAGCGGGAGATCGATTAATCGGCGCAGTCGGGATTACTGATTTAGTGATTGTCGATACACCAGATGCATTACTCGTTTCCCATCGCGATCGCACACAGGATGTGAAAGAGATTGTTCAGAATTTAAAAAATGAACAGCATGCTAGTTACAAATTACACCGTACCGTTTCACGCCCCTGGGGAAGTTATACCGTTCTGGAGGAGGGTGAGCGCTTTAAGTTAAAGCGCCTTGTAGTAAAACCTGGCGCCTATCTTTCTTTGCAAAGTCATGAACATCGCAGTGAGCATTGGGTTGTAGTGAATGGGCGAGCGCAAGTTATAAAAGGTGAAGAACAGAGTGTTCTCGAAGCCAATCAATCGATTTACATTCCTGCAGGTTATAAGCATCGCCTGGGGAATGAAGAATCAGATAACCTTATTTTAATTGAAGTGCAGTGTGGAGATTATTTAGGGGAAGATGATATCGTTCGCTTTGATGATCAATATGGAAGGCATTAAATGGATTTAAATACAGGGATTCAAATACAAAATCTACTTTTCATTGCATAACCCCTATAAAAATACTTTCTGAAAATCTGTATGCCTCTTTCATTTTCTATCGTGATTAGCACGCATAATCACTCTCACACTCTTGGTAATATACTGCATGCTTTACGTTATCTGAGGCATCCTCATTTTGAAGTCATCGTAGTAAAGGGTCCCTCTACCGATGACACCGATGCGGTTTTACTTCCTTATTTGCAAGATATCCGCTTGGGGCATTGTGCCGAGGCGCATTTATCCAAATCGCAGAACATCGGTTTGGCAATGGCTCAGGGTGATATTGTGTGTTTTATAGAAGGGGATGCGATTCCTGAACCTGACTGGCTCAATGAATTAGAAGCAGCCTATATCACGGCTTCTATAGCAGGGGTAGGGGGATATGTTTTGGATAAAACAGGCATCCATTTTGAATCTCAGATCATAGTCAGTGACCGCTTTGGGCAAGATCAGCATTTTACAAACATAGAAAAAGCACAAAAATCCAAGATACTAAAACAAGTTATCAAGCCGATGCATTATCTGCGCTTGCCTCAAAATAATGCTTCTTTTCGGCGAAATGTGCTGCTTCAATTAGGTAAGTTTGATGAAAAATGTGATGGTCGCCTAAGCCTTGCAGATATCAGCCTTCGATTGATAGAGGCGGGTTATAAAATAACGTATACCCCCACCGCCCGAGTGCATCATACGGGGACTGTAAACCCTATGCCTATTTGCGGGCAAGAAGCGGGGTCGCTGTATAGCAGCGCATACAGCTATACTTATTTTGCTATTAAACATGCAAAAGCAAAAAAAACATCAAAAGAAAATATTACTTCTTATACAGAACACGCAAGCAAACCGCTCAAAAAAGCGCTGGCTTATGCTTTTTTAACCTTCAAATTAAAATGGTCTGAATATAAAGCCTTATTAAAAGAAATCGATCGAGGTACTAAGAATGGCATAGAGCAAGCCTGTTATTTATCGGCATACAAAGCGCCTTCAAGCACAATCAAAGCCCATACGGGATCTCAGTTTCAACAATTTCCTGTACTTTTACCCGCAGCGCAGCGTTTACATATTGGCATTGTGTGGCAGCTATACCCTGCACAAGAACGCACCGGTGGAATTGTCGTTTGGTTACATGAAGTCGCTACCGGTCTGGCTAAGTTAGGCCATGAAATTACTTTTTTTACCCATACCACCGATCAAAAAAGCATCACTTTCGAAGAAGGCACTTGGGTACATCGCACCGTAAAAACGCGCACTAAAGCTCGTTTTCTCTTTTTATTATTTGGACGCATCCCTAGCACGCCCGCTATACCTAGGTTACGTAAGCGGATTTTGCGTGGCATTTATCAGTCTTATGATGCGGTTATGCGCATGCATCATCGCCGTAAATTCGATGTGATTTGCAGTCCTGCCTGGGGCATGGAGGGAACTCCTTTTATTGCCGATGGCAAAATTCCAACGGTAATCAGCATGCATTCTTCTTGGAAATTTATGGCGGAATCTAAGTCAGAAGAAGAAAAAAAACGTTTTTACAAAAGCAAAAAACATCAACAATTTATTTATGCAGAAGAGTGGACTTTTAAAAATGCGACCCATCTACTAGCAAACTCAAATGCCATCGTTCGAGATACCGAAGCGCTCTACAATATTAAAATTGACCCTGATCGCGTTACGGTTGTTCCGCATGGCATAAAAGATCTGCTAGCTGACGTTAATCAAAAGAATACCCATCCTCACGCAAAGGCCTCCATTAAAGAGCACCAACCACTGCGTATCATGAGTGTGGGGCGTTTAGAAAGGCGTAAGGCTACAGATATACTTCTAGAGACGCTACCGGCGCTACTTACACGCTACCCCATGCTGGAAGTCCATTTAGTAGGGGATTACTCCGTCTATGACGACGGTATTAACTACAGAAAAAGCTTCCTTGAAAAATATGCGCAAGCACCATGGCTAGACCGCGTTCATTTTGAAGGCCTAGTATCAGAAAGTACGCTACTCGAGTTTTATCAGAAAATAGATATTTTCGTCGCTCCAAGTAGATATGAATCCTTTGGTTTGATTTATGTGGAAGCGATGATATTTGGTAAGCCCTGTATTGGCACTTATGCAGGTGGCATCCCTGAAGTGATCACGCATAATGAAACGGGTTTGCTGGTGCCCGTGAATGATGTCGAGAAACTCTCTGAAGCACTTTCCTTGCTCATTGAAGACGCATCGCTACGGCAGACATTAGGGCAAAAAGGTCGTGCTTTGTATGAGGCGCAATTTACAGAAACCGTTATGGTTAAACGCATTGCTGCACTCTTACAAAAAGTCAGTGATGCCGCAAAAAGTAAAGCGGCGTAAAGTTTGTAAACAAGTAGGAAGGTAAAGGGAAGTTGCTATAACGCTATAAAGATGCTTGAACCCAGCAAACAAATAGGGCAAACCCATTACCGCTATGAAAATGCATACATAGCAAGATCAGCTATTGTCCGATGAGGATAATCCCCTTTCTCCACATTGCCCACGATACCGCAGTACATGATCAATCAGTACCAATGCCAATAAAGCTTCGGCAATTGGTGTTGCGCGTATTCCTACACAAGGATCGTGGCGGCCTAAGGTTTGCATCTCGATAGGCTGCCCTTCCATATTGATAGAACGGCGTGCAATGCGAATGCTAGAGGTGGGCTTAATGGCTAAAGATACTAATAGATCTTGTCCTGTAGAAATCCCTCCTAAAATCCCTCCAGCAGAGTTACTCAAAAACCCCTCCGGAGTGATTTCATCGCCGTGTTCAGAGCCTTTTTGCGTTACGCTGGAAAATCCAGCGCCAATCTCTACCCCTTTTACCGCATTCAACCCCATCATGGCATGTGCGATGTCAGCATCCAGCCTATCAAAAACAGGTTCGCCTAATCCGGCAGGCACTTTACTTGCTACTACATTAATGCGCGCCCCAATAGAGTCTCCCTCTCGACGCAATGCGTCCATATAAGCTTCCAATTGAGGAACTATGTCTTGATTCGGTGCAAAAAAAGCATTGTGCTCACGCATGGCCCAATCGACAAATGGGATATCAATGGGACCCAAAGCGGCCATATAAGCACGAATCTCTGTTCCAAATTGCTCTCGCAGCCATTTTTTAGCGACCGCACCCGCTGCTACTATCGGAGCGGTTAAACGTGCAGAAGAACGGCCGCCTCCGCGTGGATCACGAATTCCATATTTGCGCCAATAACTATAATCGGCATGTCCCGGCCGAAAAGTATCAGTAATATCTTTGTAATCCGAACTGCGCATATCCGTATTACGGATCAAAAGGCCCAGCGGTGTACCCGTCGTTTTTCCTTCAAAGACCCCCGAAAGAATTTCTACCTGATCCGCCTCTTGCCGCTGCGTAACATGGCGTGATGAGCCAGGTTTACGTCGATCCAATTCCGTTTGAATATCCGAAGCAGACAAAGCCAATTCCGGCGGGCAGCCATCAATCACACACCCAATAGCAGGACCATGCGATTCGCCAAACGTAGTCACTGTAAAAAGAGTGCCTAATGTATTTCCAGACATGCAAAAGATCTCTTATCAATAATCAATATTTAAAATTCAATATATTTAATAGTAGAAAACTAAAAATACCTTACAAAATATCCGAAAACCGTATCTATAATTTCCCACTACCGATGTTAATGCAAGTATTTTATGTTAAAACATGGATATGTTTAGCGGACATCTTGTCAACAACCTATTTGCAACGCCAATACGCATTTGCGCATTGACATAGCCTGAGACAATCGACATAATCCCGTCCTTCGGCGAATTAGCTCAGTCGGTAGAGCAACGGGGTCATAATCCGCAGGTCCGGGGTTCGAATCCCTGATTCGCCACCAATCACCAATCATATTACATAGCAATACCCAATTTTACAAAAACCCGAGTAGCCATAAGGCTTTCGGGTTTTTTTTATGGCTCACGTTGGCTCTATTTTTCACAGGAAATCAACGAAAAATGCAGTTAACTGCAGTTAACTTTAAGGCCTGATCACTATCTAGACAAAAGTTATCACACAAAGAAATTTTGAAGTGCTGCGCTATCCATGTGGAAGGAGAGAATCATGGCGCTAACTGATATGCTTATTCGCAGCACAAAGCCCGCTGAGAAACCTATCAGCCACCCTGATAGCGCGCAGGCCTTATATTCTTTGTGCAGCCGAATGGTTCGCGTTGGTGGAGGCTACGTTATCGCTTTCGCAGAAAACAAAAAATGCTCTCCATGGACATCTGGTCCACTCTAAGCCTTAATAATGCCCGCCTTGGAAGAGATCAAGCCAAATATTGCAAAATAGGTCTTTCAGACTTGCGGGCAAGTTATGCGCGTTACGCCATTGCCAATGGCTTAGCAGATCGCAATCTAGTAGCAGAGATAAAGCCTTCTGACATACTCAAATCCAGCGAAAAAACCAACTACGCCCGCATTAGCGCCCAAGAGCTGCCTGAGCTACTAAAAAAATGGAAGCTTATGACGGCCAACCCCTAACTCGCCTTGCAATGCAGTTTATGGCGCGACCTTTGTCCGGACAAGCGAACTGAGTGGTGCGCAGTGGAGTGGGTTCAATATAGATAAATGCATGTGGCGTATTTGAAAAGAGCATATGAAAATGAAAACGCCTCATATTGTGCTGTTGTCTACGCAGTCGATTGCTGTACTGAAACAAATACGCATGCTATCTAGCAACGCCTTTTGCTGTTTCCATGCGAACGCGGCAATGGCAGATCTATCAGTAAAAATACTATTTTGTATGCCCTGTACAGCATGGGGTATCACTCCTGCATGACTGGATATGAATTTAGAGGTGTAGCATCAACTATTTTGCATGAACAGGGTTATCCGCATGAGCACATCGAATTGCAATTAACGCACCAAGAGCGCAATGCTGTGAGCGTATCTTATAACCACGCTTTATATCCGACGAGAAGCGCGCCAAGATGATGTAAGCGCGGGCAGATTATCCGAATATTTTAAAACAGATCGATAAGCACTCAGAGTAATTTCACGCAGCCCATTTTTAAAAAAGACCATTCAATACATATCAACTATGATTTTCTCTCTACTTCCAACAGATTTTGGCAAGCACTCAACTGCCGGATGGCTGCGTCTCCATCTTCGGTAATTCTGAGCAGCTGTGTCGTAATCTTTGAGCTAAGTTGAGCCAATGCGGGAGCATGATCCAGGCGCAGGGATAGATTGTAGTGTTGGCTGCCATAGAGGGCATCTTTGAGGGCTTCATCGGTCAGTGCATACCTTGCTGGTGAAGTGCAGCCGTATCATACGTTCCTGTTCGATTGGGGCGGCGGGGCCCTCGCAAGCCTTTAGGATAGAACGGTTTCACTGCAGCAAGAAGGCGGTTCCAGGGAAGCAGCGTATTCATTTCGGCGAAGAATCTCTCTCGACGAGTGATCTTCTTTTTATGCGCATATTCTGCATGGGAAAATGATATCTGCTGTATTAGGGCCTATTACTGTTTTATAAATTTCCCGGCATTGATTTAAATTTTCTTCGATATCTTTAAGATGCGGTAATAAAGATTGCATTTTGTACTTTTTTTCCTGTGCGTCCCGAAGGGAGGGTTTGGATTTCAACATAGCCAAGCTGATAAAAAATATCATTCCTGGCAGGTATAGTGATACTGCGGTACAAAAATTGGTTGCAATAAAAACAATCATCAATATTGATGAAACTATTGCACCCATACTTATTTTTATTGTCTGAACTACAGTATTTGTGAATACTATTTCTTTCTTTAAAGTCGACATCAAATTTTGATTATTTATAAATTTATATCCAATATTCTTGCATAATTCTTCGACATCTTTTTCATCTTGATTATTTTTATAATCCATATCAGCGATGTACTTTCGTCCTAATTTAAGCTCACTTGGAGTTTCTTCAGGATTTTTTTGAAATATGTCTAATAATTTTTGTAAATCTGTGTGGATATCAAGATCGCTAACTATCATCTTGTTAATTGTTTTTTCCTCGATTTTAATATTATCTTCACGTTTGCTGATTATTTTTATGGTGAAATTTTCATAGTTCTCTGTTTTGTGAATAGCAGATATTAATGATAATAATTTTTTTGAATATTCATTAATTTCAATCTCGCTTGTAAAATCGGAATTGCGATTTAAAGCAGGAGGTTCTTTTTCAGAAACATGAAAATTCTCATGATTTGGCAGTGTATTACATGAAAATTCACTAGAAGAGGATATTAGAAGCGTGCCGGACATAGAGGGACTCAATGCTTGGTATAGGAGAGTGCATGGAATATCAGTTTGATATCGGCGGCGAAAACAGTCTATCTATTATGCGCGAGTGAATGAACTAATACCTTTTGCATAGGTAGCACGACCAAATAGATATGGGATGCGGCCATCTAGAATATAGCTAAGAATAGTATCAGAATTCTCTCAACGAAATGCTGATTTAATAGTGATGCTGATTCGCCAACTCATGTATAGATTCTGCTAGGATTTTTTTATGATTTCCGCCGTTCTTATGAATAGGCTCTGATGAAGCAGGTATCGTTTTCCCATGCAGAATATGCGCATAAAAAGAAGATCACTCGTCGAGAGAAATTCCTCGCCGAAATGAATACGCTGCTTCTCTGGAACCGCCTTCTTGCTGCAGAGGAACCGTTCTATCCCAAAGGGCTTGCGAGGAGGCCGTCCCCCAATCGTGTCAACAGCGATTTAAAATTGATACACCGGTCTATAAATTTAGTGATGCAATGATGTCGTCTGCTAAAGTGCAAACGGAACCCTGTTGGACCGTTCCCTGGCAATCCTGCTACAAGTAATCTACCCCTCATTTGCCGCGTGGATCATCATGATTTGATTACGGTGAAAGGCCAAAATTCATGGTTTGCTAAAAACTAAGAAAGCGAAAATAGAAAATCCATAAACTACGCTGCTTTGTACCCGCTCTCTCAATTTTATGCCCGCCTAAATAGGGGAATAACGATCATTAAATGGGGTAATTTTGTATGGTAATACCCCATTTGAATACAGCAGACTTACATTTTTATGCATTCGCTTACATCTGAATACCTTACCGCTCTTCGCTATGATGCTACCCAATTAGCCATGCTGCGTGCGTTAGGAGAGTCCAAGGCAAGCAGCAACTCTACGCTACCCAGTCTCCAGAGACCCTCATGGATTTGCGACAAATTGCAGCGGTCGAGTCCACAGAGTCATCTAACCGCTTGGAAGGCATCGTTGTTGCGCCCACGCGACTGAAGTCCTTAGTCATCGCAACGCTGCTCCGCAAAGTCGTTCGGAACAGGAAGTCGCTGGCTACCGAGATGCTTTGGCGCTTATCCATAAGCCCCCCATGCACATGCCTTTCAGTGAGGGCATAGTGCTGCAACTGCATACCTTGTTATATCGTTATATGCCGCAGCCAGGTGGGCGCTGGAAGGCGACCAACAACGATCTTATCGAGCGGCATCCAGACGGAACATCTCTGCTGCGTTTCCAGCCAGTAGTGGCTCATCTGACGCTAATGTATATGATCGACTTGACTCACTATTACGCATCCGCGATCGACCAGTGTCTGGCGGATCCTCTGGTGCTAGTGCCGCTAGCGATTCTGAACTTCCTATGCATCCATCCATTTCCTGATGGTAACGGTCGCCTGTCTCGGCTGCTAACTCTGTTGCTGCTCTACCACTTTGACTACGTTGTCGGCTGTTATATCAGTTTGGAGCGGATTTTTGAGGAAACTAAAGAAAGTTATTACGAAACACTGAAAGCCAGTTCACAAGGTTGGCAACAGGGACAGCATGACATCAAACCATGGCTTGGTTACTTCTTGGGAGTGTTGTTGCGTGCCTATCGAGAGTTCGAAGAGCGTGTTGGGACTATCGAGTATGGTCGAGGCAACAAGGGGGATCGGGTACGATCAGAAGTGCTCAAACGTATGTTGCCATTTTCTATATCGGAGATCGAAGAAGCCTGCCCAGGTGTGAGCAGAGACATGGTACGAATAGTACTGCGTGCTATAAAGGCCGAAGGGGTCATCCAACCCATCGGAAAAGGACGTGCCGCCAAATGGCAACGGACTAAAATAGATAAATGAAAATCGGCCTGTCGCAGGGTGCGTTGAAGACTTTGGACAGGCTTATATTTATAAAGCTTGAGCGTGTCCTGTCAAAAGTGATTTAAAATTGATACCGTTTTTGAAGGCGCTGGAATGCCCCCTGAGTCTGTGATCTTAGAAAAGCCACTACGTTACTTCAGGGAAGGGCAATGCCAATTGTTGGCAGGGAGTTAGTTTTGCATAGTTGATAACGCTATTCCATCTATTTTATTTTCTGCTAAATCAAGCTAATGCGTATTAGTTCAAGATGTCTAAGGTCACAATATGAAGGTTTGCTAGAAGTTAACGGTTAACCATAGTTTTTTTTCCACGCCGCTTTCATTTTTTTATATAAAGAATGACTTTCCGCTTCCTGCCATTTTCCATAAAAAATGGCGGCGCTCTCTGCTTTTACCGGGTCTTCCTGTGAACGCGGTAATTCTTCCCCAGTTTGCGGATCGTATTTTCTTCCACCCACGTGATTGGCATATCGGCGTGCACGTGTATAGCCCATTTGCAGAAATTTGCGTGCCATATCAGCCCCTACAAAATCTTCTTTTTCTAGATAGGCTTGGAAAACATCGAAGATTTTAGTGCTGCTTATCTTGGCAGTCGCCGCATCTTTGAAACGCCAATGGGGCAGAATCTCTGACTTATAAGGCTCACATAAAAGAACACCTTGTTCGCCTTTTCCCACTTTATAATTTTCAGGATGCAATCGATAATCGGTTTCAGCATTCCATGAGTAAGACTCTTTAATATTATTCCAGCGCGCTCTTTTATGTTGTTTTGTAGACGATATATAGACCATTATGAATCCTCAGTATTAAGGATTTGCGGTGTGCTGCAATGGAGGAATAAGGCGACATAACCTTCTGGCTCTATGGAAAATGGGGCCCAAATTTTCTTATCTGGAAGGCCCTGAATTTTTTGAGCAGAATCAATTAATGAGCGCTTTCCAAGTGGTTCGCGCGTTTTTTTAAATGGACCATCAATAAAGAAATCGTTGCAGGCGTTACTCCGCTGATGCGTGAAGCTTGGCCGATAGTTTGGGGTCGGTGTTGGATCAGTTTTTGTTTTGCTTCGAAAGAGAGTCCGCGTACGGCTTCGTAATCTAAATCGGCGGGTAGGCATTTGCTTTCGCGCAGGATATTGCGTTCGATTTCATCTGCTTGCCGTTCGATATAGCCTTGGTATTTGAGGCTGATTTCGATTTGTTCTTCTATTTGTCGCTGGAGATAGGGATCATCCGATAGCGCCACTGGTGGGGCGAAGTGACCATTTTGTATGGAGGAGAGTGTTGCATAACGTACTTCGGGTCGGCGTAGAAGATCGGTTAGGCGATATTCATGGGTTAATGTGTTTCCTCCAAGTAGCGTGGAGACATCTTCTGCTGATAAGGTTTGTGGCGTAATCCAGATGTCATGTAATCGCATGGTTTCACGTGAAACCATTTCTCGTTTTTGGCTAAAGTGCTGCCAGCGCGTTGCATCGACTACTCCTAGTTTCCAACCTATTTCAGTCAATCGCATATCGGCATTATCTTCGCGTAAGCTTAGACGGTATTCTGCGCGGCTAGTAAACATACGATAGGGTTCAGAAACGCCTTGTGTAACGAGATCGTCTACTAAAACCCCTAGATAGGCTTCATCGCGGCGAGGATTCCATGCTTCGCGTTCTTGCGTATAACGAGCGGCATTGATGCCTGCCAATAAGCCTTGTGCAGCGGCTTCTTCGTAGCCGGTCGTGCCATTGATTTGTCCAGCGAAAAATAATCCTCTGATGGCCTTTGTTTCTAGTGAGGCTTTGAGTGCGCGTGGATCAAAATAGTCGTACTCGATTGCGTATCCGGGTCGCAGAATATGTGCATTTTCGAGCCCCTTCATTGAGCGGACTAGTTCGAGTTGCACATCAAAAGGTAGGCTGGTGGAGATGCCATTGGGATAGAACTCGTTAGTATGGAGTCCTTCTGGCTCTAGAAATATTTGATGTGCGTCTTTGTTGGCAAATCTTTGGATTTTGTCTTCAATAGAGGGGCAATAGCGTGGGCCTACCCCTTCAATAATCCCCGTGTACATCGGGGAGCGATCCAAGCCTTTACGAATGATGTCATGGGTTTGGGTATTCGTATGGGTAATCCAACAGGCGACTTGTTCGGGATGTTGACTGGGATTGCCCAGAAAAGAAAAAACAGGGATGGGATCGCAATCGCCTGCTTGCTCTTCTAATTTTGAAAAGTCGATGGTGCGTCCATCGATGCGAGGAGGCGTACCTGTTTTGAGGCGTCCTTGTGGCAATTGCAATTCTTTTAGTCGTGCGGATAAAGAGATCGCTGCAGGATCGCCAGCACGCCCTCCGGTGGCTTGATTGAGTCCAACGTGAATTTTGCCATTTAAGAAGGTGCCGGCGGTCAATACAACGGCTCGTGAGTGAAAACAGAGCCCCATCTCCGTTTTTGCGCCGATAACGTGATCGCCTTCTACTAAAAGATCATCTACAGCTTGCTGAAAGAGATATAAATTAGCTTGGTTTTCTAGTCGTCGACGGATGGCCTGTTTATAGAGAACACGATCAGCCTGCGCACGTGTTGCGCGTACAGCGGGGCCTTTTGAAGAGTTTAAGGTGCGAAACTGAATCCCTGCTTCATCTGCAGCAGCAGCCATCACCCCGCCCAGTGCATCGATTTCTTTGACCAAATGGCCTTTGCCGATGCCTCCAATAGAAGGGTTGCAGCTCATCTGCCCCAGGGTCTCAATATTGTGAGTCAATAATAGCGTGCGCTGACCCATGCGAGCGCTTGCGAGCGCCGCTTCTGTACCGGCATGTCCGCCACCGATGACGATAACGTCAAATGTGTGTGGATAGATCATTTTTTGATTCCAAAAATCTTCAAAGTCCATATAAGTCTACTTGTACTTGCTCTTGATGGACTATAAGTTAAAACGTGAAGTATTTAAATAGGTTTTGCTATACATAATAAAGCGGTGATGGGGAAGTGTGGCAACTAACTTTGCCGTCTTCTTGTTTAGAGTACAATGAGCGACGATTTTAGGCTTTATGTAATTGAAAATTTAATGGTTTTTTGCTGGGAGGTGATATGTGCATGGTGGTTTTTGAAAAACAGTCTATTTCTGATAGTTTTTTGGGAATAGATCCAATATATGGTGCTTCAAGATCATTATCTTATTTACAAAGCACTGCGAAAACTACAGAAGCAACGGCGCCTAGCATGCAGGATAAACCGATCAGTCAATCCAGTGAAAAAGGAAAGATGCCCTTTTCCCTAAAGGGATTGGTTGTAAAGGCCATAAAAATTGTGGGGCTAATTTCACTGGTATGCATATATCCCAAGCTCGCTATCGACGCATTAGTGCTTATGATAATTATATCTAGCACAGTGTTTTTATTAACGGTCTATGCGAATCCAAAAGAGTATAAAAAAATAGTGGTGGAACATTATCTTCATGGTAGCCGGCCAACTTTCTTTGGGAAGCATTCTCTTTGTGATCAGCTAGCAGACTTAACTATCCAAGAAGCGATGCGTTTGAGAAAGTTTCTATCAGAAAGACTACAAAATATATTTAAACCTTCCTCAGAAGTTTGCCTCAACCCATTGAAAACCTAGGGTAGTCAAAAAAATAAATGGTTAGAAAACGCGCATTTTAAATAAAATTTTTCCTGGGTGATCTGGGGTTGCGTTAACTTCAATAGGGGCGTGTTAAAGTTCCCCTGCCCACCTACATATTTGCATAATTTGGCCCACCTCCTCCTTCTGGCGCGGTCCAGGTAATATTTTGTTTGGGATCTTTGATATCACATGCTTTGCAGTGTAGGCAATTTTGCGCATTGATTTGTAGACGCATGCGTTGAGATGAAGGAGCTGCGCTTTTTTGGGCGGTAGTCGAGGATTCCTGCGCTGTATTTTCGTCAGTCTCTGTTTTTTTCTCTTCGTCCAATGCCTCAGGAATAAATTCATATACCCCAGCAGGACAATATCGTTGTTCAGGCCCAGCATATTGAGCCCAATTAACGTCGACAGGAAGCTGTGTATTTTTTAATACCAAGTGACAGGGTTGGTTTTCTTTATGATTGGTGTTTGAAAGAAATACTGAGGATAGGCGATCAAATGTGAGGATGCCATCGGGTTTGGGGTAGTCGATCGGTTTGTAATTTTTGGCCGGCTTGAGATAAGTATGGTCCGCACAGGGACCTTGCAAGGTCCAGGGGACATTACCGCCTAATAATTTCTGTTCTAGGCCTACCATGAGTGATCCTTGGAGGAGTCCTCGACCCATCCAAGCTTTAAAATTCCGTCCTTGATAGAGTTCATCGTATAGCCAAGAGTTTTTAAAGGCTTTTGGATAGGCTTCTAAGGCATCATTTTGGCGTCCGGCTTGTAATGCATCGACTGCTGCGACGGCGGCTAGCATGCCGCTTTTAATCGCGGCATGGCTGCCTTTGATGCGCGCAGCATTTAAAAAGCCTGCGTCACAACCTAAAAGCGCTCCGCCTGGAAAGACGACCCTGGGCAATGCAGTAAGACCGCCTGCTGCAATAGTGCGCACGCCATAGGCAATACGTTTCCCCTTATTAAAAATCGGGCGAATAGCAGGATGTGTTTTATAGCGCTGAAATTCTTCAAAAGGGGAAAGGTAAGGATTTTGATAGTTTAATCCTACAATCAAACCTACCGCGACTTGACAATTTTCTAAATGGTAGAGAAAAGCACCCCCATAGGTGGAGCGATCCAATGGCCAGCCGGCAGTATGCATAACCAGGCCAGGGCGATGTTGCGCAGGATCCACTTCCCATAATTCTTTGATCCCTAGCCCGTAAGATTGCGAAGCGCAATGGGCCCTAAGTTCGTATTTTCGCTCAAGTTGCTGACCCAAATGCCCGCGCGCGCCTTCGCAGAAGAAGGTATATTTTGCACGGAGTTCCATGCCTAGCCCAAATTGCTCTGTGGGTTGCCCTTCTCGGTCTAATCCCATATCCCCGGTAATCACTCCTCCAACAGAGCCATCGGGTTGATAGAGAATATGGCTTGCAGTAAAGCCTGTAAAAATATCTACGCCTAGTGCTTCAGCTTGTTCACCTAGCCAACGTACTATATTAGCAAGGCTCACAATATAGTGAGGCGCGCCGTGACCCATGTTTTTAAAGTTGGGCGGAAGTAGCCAATGAGGCAGCTTGAAAGCATGGTTATGCGTTAAAAATACAAACTCGTCTTCGGTTACGGGAGTGTGTAAGGGAGCCTGTCTTTGTTTCCAATCCGGGAATAACTCTTCGAGCGCGCGGGTATCCATAACGGCACCAGAAAGCGTGTGCGCTCCCAACTCAGAACCTTTTTCGAGGACGCATACGCTGAGCGTTACTCCTTTTTTTTGGGCTAATTGTTTGGCATGGATAGCGGCAGAAAGGCCTGCTGGCCCGCCTCCAACGATGACTAAGTCATATTCCATGGAGTCGCGTGGGCCATAGGTTTGGAGGAGAGAAGAAGCAGTCACAGTCATCCTTTTTGGTTACCTGTTTACAGTGTGCACAAAAACAATAAATCCCAGAAAAAAGCGTCGTCAGCATCCACGCTGCTTGGTGCAACGCGAGAGTGTAGAGCATTGCAGTACTTTATTTCCTCAACATCCACTTCTCGCTGTTGAATATTAATCCTGTTGGGATTGTTTATAGCGCGTGACAAGGTAAATATTGTGGTCAGGAATCCTGGTATGCGCAAGCAGAATAATGGCGTATTGATGCAAGGGGTTCTCTTTAAGCATGTATGCCTCTCTTGCTTTTTCCGCGGGTGGCTATAGTGCAGAGAAGGAACTTGGGCGCGCTATCTATGTCTAATGAATGACAAGGAATAGGAAACCCCTATTCAGAAAAATCACATATATTTCTGCGCTAAATCTGTTTCCGTGCTATGTGGTAAAGGAACAGGATGTTGCGGTTACTTCCTTACTGTAGAATTGTGCTCTTTTTCGCCGTTCAGGGCGTTGGAATACGGTTCTAAGGATTTATCCAATACATTTTTATGGCCTCTAGAAATTTTTTTTATGTGATCGCGTTTTTTGTACTTTGCATGGGTGTGCGCTGTGCATGGGCAGGCGGCAATGACACGTTTAAATATTCTGTCTCTGAACATGTCACTAAGCCCTATACGCAAGGATCATGGGATATCTATCTTTTAGGGTATGGTTGGCATAGTCCAGCTGGCTATAGTGAAGAAAGACGCCAAGAACTCAACACATGGTCTTATGGTGCCGGAGCCGGTAAGCGTTGGAGCGATGCAAATGGGAATGAGGATTTATTGTATGCATTCGCTTTTTTAGATTCTCATAAGAAAGTGGAACCTATCGCCGGTTATGCGCGTCAGTGGTTTACTGCACCGATTGGTGGAGTGCTTTCTTTGGGTGCCGGGTTTACGCTTGCAATTACTGCGCGTGAGGATATTTTGCATTACTTTCCTTTACCGATTGCATTGCCTATTATCAGCGCAAAGATAAAAAATGCTTCTTTGATGGCGACAGTGGTACCGCGCATTGGGAGTATTAATCGGGGAACAACGGTATTGGCTTGGGCGCGCTATTCTTTTTAATCTATGCTGGCATGGTGCTGTGGCTTGTGAGTAGAAGAATTTTTGACTTAGAATGACGTGTTTTGCGATGCGGCGTAAACGGAGCGTCTAAAAGATAAGTCGGAAGCATGGGAGCTATCGTGCTGCTTTCATTCCCTTTTTAATGCTACTCTTCGCGTCAGTACGTTCTGAGAAATCGTAGATCGCGTAGATCGTTTTAGAAGTGCGTTTTTATCTGGGCAGCAAAACACCGTTAAAATCAATGAAGTATTTTTAAGTGTAATCCGATTTTATCCGCGCATGCTGCATTGAGCAGCTGTGTTTTTGGTTTTCTAAAAAGCCCTTTTCGTAGAGGGATCTGGTACGAGGAATATAGATGAGTGTAATTGACAACATTGCGGAAATGATGTCCGAGAAGATTCGGTCGTTTTCGGATCAGGTGCAGAATTTCTTAAATTCTGCAGACCTTTCTAATCCAGCCGTTTTGACGCAGTTACAGCTGTTTGCCAATAAGTTGTCGATGTATACCAATTTAAACAGCACCATGACGAAAATATTTGGAGATATGGCGAAAACTACGATTCATAACATGCTATGACAGAGGAGTTGAATCGAGAGGTTCGACGCCTTATTGTCGAAGCGGCTATTGCTGCACCTAATTATGGTTTGATGCGTCATGCTAAGACCCTATTAGATGCGTTCGGCGCACTGCAATTGCCATCAGAAGTTCGAGCTTTGTCTGCGGCGATGGTATATTTTGGTTTGTGTCGGCCCCGTGCTGCGCTTGCCGCATTGAAAAACCAAATCAGCGAAAAAGCACAGGAACTGCGTGCAGCGATTTTGGAATCTCAAAAGCACAATGCGCGTAAAAAAGAGCCGCGAAATTAAATAGCTTATGGGCTATTTTTTCCTATTTGCTGGTTCTTCTTTTTTAACAGTCAGCATGGTCAAAGTATATTGACGTATATCTATATTTTCTGAGGCTATACTAAGCCGCTGCCATCGTCTTATTTTTGTATTTGGAGAGTATCGTGTCTGAGCCAATAGTCCCTTTGTCTGATGGGGTTATGGAAATTAAGCCGTTAGAGACTAATCCTAATGTGGGAAGCTCTGGCGCTACTGAAGGCAGTCCTTTTCCTTTGCCAATGGCCGATCCTGGCGCAGCGTCTATGTTTAAGTCTCTGTTTGCTTCTGCATTGCCGCAGTCCGGGATGCTAAAAAAACTGTCGGAAATGCTGCAAACTGATCTGAATTTGCTAGACCCTTCTCAAACCTCTATGTTTCAAAAGAATGCGATGGTACTCACTAGTAATATGAGTATTCTTTCAAAATTTGCTGGAGCGGTTCTTCAATCCGTTAAGAAGCTGACGATAGAGTTCAACTAAACCATTTTATGACTAAACGCGCCCTTCTGATCGGCCTATGTGTGCTGAGTTTTTTTCTGACGGCTTGTAAAGTAACGCTCTATTCTTCGCTGTCAGAGCTTGAAGCCAATGAAATGTTAGCGCTTTTGATGATTAACCGCATCGATGCGCAAAAAGAGTCTGATAAGACGAAAGGGTTGCTACTGATAGTGCCCAAGTCGCAATTTATCAAGGCTGTCGAGGTGCTTCGGCAAAATGGGTATCCTAAGCCCAAGTATGCGTCGGTAATGGATGTATTTCCTTCAAACCAGTTGGTATCTTCGCCTGAGCAAGAACGCGCAAAGATGGAATACCTCAAAGAGCAGCAAGTGCAAGAGATGCTCATGCATATGGATGGGGTGGTGTCCGCGCATGTGGCCATTGGTTTGCCGGACGATCCAGGCGGCTTGGGCAAGCAAAATGTTCAACCTACGGTATCGGTATTTATTAAGTATTCACCGTCGACTAATCTGAGTGCGTATCAAGAACAAATCCGAGATCTTGTACGGCAGGGTATTGCAGGTATTGATCAAAATAGTATTAGCGTGGTGATGGTGCCAGCGAGCTATCGCTATGGACAAGCTCAGCCATTGGCTACCCCATTGCCAGATACCTGGTGGGCACGACTCGTACAAAAACCGATATGGTTGGGCGCAATCGTGCTGCTATTGCTTGGCTTGATTGGCTCAGCGATTAGTTTTTCTATTATGCAAGCACGCAAAAGTGGCAAATAAGTGACAAACTCCCATTCTTCTAATTCTATAGAGGTGCATCATTTCCCAACGGAGCTGATGACCTCCTCTTTTTACCGGCTCCTATTGCAGCCTGCTGCTGTGATGCATGCATCTTGGTGGAAAGCGCTGGGAGTAGAAGAATTGCAGTCAGTGTATCAGACGACCTCGCGCGCTTGGCGTTCTATTAATCAGTTGATTACACAACGTCGCGCATGGCCTTCTACATCGCTGTCATTCGGTTCTGTAGAGGATTTGACTGCGCCGGAGCAAAAGATTCTAGGTTTTGTAGAAAAGCTCCCTGTACTTATTCCTGCTTTGGGGCTTTTGCGCTTAGGTCGTGCAGAATACTGGATGTTGCGTGCGCATCGTGAGGCCTTGCCTCAACTCAGCGCTGCAGATCGTGCACAGCTGAGTGTGCTTGCCGCTCCATTAAGAGCGTCTTCAGTTCCGGATGCGTTCCATGTGGAACTTGCTAACATCCCTCCTGCGCAGTTGGCGGAATATGCCACTAGCCTTGGTGCGGCAGTGCTAGCGCAAACGCTTAAAGGACGCTTTTTGTTGCGGGCGATAGAAATTTTATTTGAACCTTCGACATTGGAAGGTCCAGCGGTGGATGAAGCCGTCGCTGCATTCGGGTTGAATATGCTCTTTCGCCTTGCACGCTTTATTGCGGTGTAGCAGGCAATAGCGTGGTGGCATATCTTGGATGAGGCATGAAAGTCCTATTTTGTGGCCTCTTTAGCGATTTCTTTTTTTTCTTTTTTCTTTTGCGACGCTTTGATGAATCCTTTTAACGTACGCGTTGAGGTGCTTGAAGGGCCCGCCCCTCAGGGGTCTGTTTTTAAAAGCGCGGATGTCAGTCTACGCCAACAGACAAAAACGTGGGTGGAGCAAGCCTCTATGCAGGCCCTCAAACTCGTTAAACAAGCACATCAAAAAGCAAAAATTATTCAAGAAGACGCAGTGCATCTTGGTGCACAGCAAAAAGCAGAAGTCATAGAAGCGCTTCGTACGGAAGCGAAGGCTGCAGCACTTGAAGAAGCCCTGCAATGGCTGGTCGAAGAGCGTGCTCTAGAAGCACGTGTTGTCGAAAGTGTCGAATCCCAGATGCGCGAAGCCATGGCGACGGTGCTAGAAGAATGGGTGGATGATCAGGATGAGCTCGAGCAATTAGCGCGCCGTTTAACCGCACTGGCCGCAGCAAGGGTACGGCAGCATCCTTACAAATTGCGTTTGCATCCAGAAACGTGTAAAACCTTGCAAGCGGAGCATGAGGGGAAAACGCCTTTTGAGCGTGCACAATGGGTATCTGATGCAACACTAGCTGTTGGGCAAGTGGTCTTGGAAGATCCTTTTTTGCGTGTTGAATTTGATGTAGCCATGTATTGGAGCAAAGTCGTCGATGCGTTGCGTACAATGCAAATCGACTCAGCCTAAGAGGGGTATGCGATGTCTGGTCAGCTTAGTACTTTACCTGCTATAGGGCCCGGATTTGTAGGCCCGCACGATCCTAAGGACGTATCGCGCTATGCAGGGCAGAAACTCGGAATGCCTTCCCTTCTGCGTGCAGCGCAAGCAGAGCTTGGTGAACTGAATGATGCAGAAGGCGCATCGCTTTTCGAAGGATTTTCTGCTTGGCTGCGCCGTACTGGTAGAGTGCGAGATGGAATGTCCCTCGAGACCCCTGCCGAAAGTGGCAGTGAATATTTAGAGGGCCTACTAGATGAATTAGGCGAAGCAGATTGGTCTGCATTAGAGGCCAAACTAAAGAATTTTCCCCATCTGCACAAGGAAGCAAATCCGCTGAGAAGTTTGTTGGCCGGCGGTTTAGAGCCTGGTGAAGCGGCATTGCTGATGGCTGCTTTGGCGAGTGGTAATGAGACAAAACGTTTACAACATCTGCGCAAGTTGCTCGAAGGCCGGCGTGGCGCATTGAAAAAAACGCTAGACAAATATTTAAAAGAGAAAGGCGGTGCAGTTGGTCTAAGCCTTTTTTCTTTTTTAGAATTTGATGGCGATGATGAACAACAAGATCGCTTGAAAAGCCTATATCGCTATGCTTGCGATGCGTGTCCCACGACGATTGAGGTTTTTAAACATCTCATGCGTTTGGAGGATCGTGAAGCCAAGTTGCGCGCAGTATTACGTGCGATTGCGCTGGAATTATCCAGCGCAGGTACTTTAGTGAGCAAAGAGCAAGCACGGCTGCTCGCTAGTATGAAAGATATGCGGCGTGTGCTGATTCTCTTCGGATTACAGGACACTTGCCAAAAGACCGCTAAACAACTTGGCGCACTCAGTGAGCGTGCGTTAACGGGTGACGAGATTTTAGAAGAACTGATTGCCACGGCAGAGCTAGCTTGGATTGAGGCAGGCTGGTTAGAAGGACGCCTCGCTTTGTTGTTTGGGATCGGAGACGTTACGAAGAAGTTAGTGTGCGCGCGCACATTTAAAGAGATATGGAAAGCGCTGCCAGAGGCCTTTTTTGAAGATCAGGAAAAACGTAAGCAAACCTTAACAGCGTTTGAGGAACTCTTGCAAACCTTGGAAGAACAGGAAAGCGGATCTTAAAACCTGTTCATAATCTTCAGAAATCGCCCTTGAGGTCGTAATGTTGGGGTTCCGTATTTAATCAATTCCTCACACTGACCTACCATTTTTGGGCATTTTTCGTAGGTTGGGGTGCGTTTTTGGGTGATTTTGGAACTCCAACACAACCCGCTTTCGAAGATTATGAACAGGCTCTAAGAATCAAGTGGAAAACCTTTCGAAGTTTGAATGTATCCATTGATGTACAACGTGCTCACGAGATTTTATGGACTTAAAAGCACGACACCATTTTGATGAATTTTTGCGTCTTCTCCGTACGCCAGTGTGGAAAACGGGAACCTCTGCAGAATGGCATGATGAAACCAGGCAGTTTGTTCTAGAAGAACATCAGGCACATTTACTCTTTTGCGTGATGGTTTCAGTGCCCCAAAGCGATGGAGACGCAGCGCTGGAGGTATTGTATAAGCGCGCAATGCCGCAACGGTTTATGGGGTTGCCCATACGAGTATTTCGCAATCGAGAAAAACTCATAGGGGTCATTGCACTTCCTCAAGAAGCAGTCACGGCAGATCGATTGTTAAAATTACAGCATGCTTTAGTAAAAATGTTTGATTTGACTACCTTCTGATTTTTGCGTTGGTATCTTTCTGTTTCACTTTGGTATTTTTATCATCCTACCCGTCAAACCGAGGTCGGCTATTAGTGCACTTTAGAAATGCGCTAATAGCCGACCTCTTAAAGTCTACCGTAGTCCAAAAGATTTAAAGAGAACGCATGAAAAGATTGAACGCCTTTTTAATAGCGGCGTCGCAACGCCAGGATGTTGTGCTGGTTGCCATTATGATGGCGGCCGTGTTCATGATGATCCTGCCACTGCCCACGGTCCTCGTCGATATACTGATTGCGGTCAATCTCATGCTATCGATCATGATTTTGACCATTGCGATTTATGTGCGCAATCCTTTGGACTTTCTGGTATTTCCCTCCTTATTGCTCATCACGACGCTCTATCGCCTCTCTTTAACCATTACGACCAGTCGTTTGATTTTGCTGCAAGGCGATGCCGGCGAGATCGTGTTTGCGTTTGGGAACTTCGTTGTCGGCGGTAACGTAGCCGTGGGGATCACTATTTTTATGATCATCACGATCGTGCAGTTTATCGTGATCACCAAAGGAGCAGAGCGGGTTGCTGAGGTGACGGCTCGATTTACGCTAGATGGAATGCCAGGCAAGCAAATGAGCATCGACGGCGATATGCGCGCAAATGCCATTACCGCCGAAGAAGCGAAAGAAATGCGTGAACTCTTGCAAAAAGAGAGCCGTTTATATGGGGCAATGGATGGCGCGATGAAATTCGTGAAAGGGGATGCCATTGCCAGCATTATCGTTGTTCTGGTCAATATTATTGGGGGTATTGCCATTGGGATGCTGCAGCGCAATATGAGCATTGGCGATGCATTGACTACGTATGCGGTGCTCTCGGTTGGGGACGGTTTGATTGCGCAAATTCCAGCGCTGCTGATTTCGATTACCGCTGGCTTAATCGTGACGCGCATTCCCGGTGCAGCACAGCAAAATCTGGCTGAGCAGATGGTTGAGGAAATCGGCCGACAACCTTGGGTATTGCTCATCTGCGGTTTAGTATTAACGGTTTTTGCCGTTATTCCTGGGTTTCCCACTTTCACTTTTGGGGTGTTAGCCGCCTGCTCTTTTGGTGTGGGCTATTATGTGCTTCGACGCAAGCGAAAGGCCACGCCGCAGACGGGTAAAGTGCGTACGACTAAACAAGTATTAGCCGCTTCCTTGCCTTGCCCGCTGACCGTAAGAATGGGTCCTAATACGGCAGATATTGCACAATTATCCGTAATGGTGACGGAATTCTGTAGCCGTAAATTTGAAGAGTTAGGCTTGCAAATTTCTGTGCCTCGCCTGATTGAAGCTCCGCATTTAGCTCCCAATACCATAGAGATTGATTTATACGTTGTGCCTGTAGTGTCGATACCTCTAGTAGAAGGGCGTGGCTTGGTATGGCGTTCCCCGCAGGCGATTCAACGTGCAATTAGAGCGGAGTATGATCCTGAAGAACAAGGCGGCATACGGGCCTTACCAGGTTCTTCCAATATCGATATGGAAGAGGCGCGTCGTGTATTCGACGAAGAAGGTATTAGCGAATCCAGATTACAATGGGGCGTGCAACTATCGT
Source organism: Mycoavidus cysteinexigens (assembly GCA_031963005.1). Lineage (GTDB taxonomy): Bacteria > Pseudomonadota > Gammaproteobacteria > Burkholderiales > Burkholderiaceae > JASSUD01. Next base: position 109,742 of record JASSUL010000003.1, read on the forward strand.
GGTTGACGCCTGAGCAGCAAGTTTTTATGGAAGCGTTAGGAGTTCCTGTATATACCAATGAAGCGCGCATTGTAGAGTTGCTCGATGCGGTGGTAGAGCGTTATGCAGAAGATTTTATCGGTGTTCAAGAGACGCGTATTTTACTGGATGCCGTAGAGAGTGCTTATCCTGAGCTTTCTCGCGAATTGCAGCGCTCGGTAGCGACGCCTAAGGTCTCTGAGATTCTGCAGCGTTTGGTCATGGAAAAGGTTTCGATTCGTGATTTGCGTTTGGTTTTTGAGTCGCTAGTCGATTGGTCTTCTAAAGAAAAAGAAGTTGTTTTATTGACCGAATACATTCGTATTTCGATGCGCCGGCAAATTTGCCATCAGTTTAGTGGAGCGCGCCGCCGTATCGATGCTATTTTGATCGGTGAGCGTATTGAGAGTATGGTACGAGAATCAATCCGAGAAACTTCGGTAGGAACATACTCTGCATTAGAAGCCGATAAAACGGCAAAGATTCTCAATTTGATCCGCACGCGCTTACAGAGCCTGGATATTCAATTAAATCCGGTCTTATTAACTTCGATGGATGTGCGGCGCTATATCCGTAAAATGGTAGAGCGTGATTTCTACAGAGTGTCTGTGCTGTCTACGCAAGAAATGATGGAAGACCTTGAAGTCCGAGTTTTAGGGAATGTGGAATGGTTTGAGGAAGGATCTTCCTATGCGTATAACTGATTTTGATGCAATCAGTGACAAGCTAGATAAGCGCTTCAAAGGGCTTTTACATCGATTGTCAGTTCGTAGTGCAGTCGCACAGAGTGTGCGTACTATCGGACGGGTAGAGAGTGTAGGCTCCACGGTACTCAAGGCCTGTCTTCCCGGTGCACAATTGGGTGAACTCTGCCACGTTCGCGTGCATAATACGGAGAAAGTCATCCAAGCGGAGGTCATAGGCATTGACCTTGATACCGCCATTCTTTCGCCTTTTGAAGAGCCTTTAGGTATAGCTAGTGGAGCAGAGGTAGAGCGCGTAGGCCGCCGACTAGAGATTGAATTAGGCGATCATTTGATTGGCGCCGTACTCGATGGATTTGGGCGGGTCGTTCATCTTCCCAAGCGTTCTGATAAGGAAAAGGGGGCAACCGAACCCCATTCTGCCTCAGATGCACACAACGTGGATGAAGCAAGCAAGAACGCCGTACAAGACGTAGCGACTGCTTCCGCCGGTGCAACAGAGTTGCGCCCGATTACCGTTTCGCCGCCCGCTGCGCTAACGCGTCCATTAGTGAATGAGCCTTTGCCATTAGGGATTCGTGCTATTGATGGACTATTAACCTGTGGAAAGGGGCAGCGCGTTGGGATTTTTGCTGCAGCTGGTGTGGGTAAGAGTACTCTGCTCGGTATGATGATGCAGGGCAATTTAGCCGATGTCGTGGTGCTGGCTCTGGTCGGTGAACGGGGCCGTGAAGTGCGTGAGTTCATCGATAGAGTATTTGATGAGAAGATGCGTAGCCGTACAGTGATCGTCGTAGCAACCTCAGATCGTCCTGCATTAGAGCGCTACAAAGCGTCCTATGTGGCTACCACGATAGCAGAATATTTTCGCGATCAGGGCAAGAGCGTGTTGTTATTGGTCGATTCCGTGACCCGTTACGCACGTGCGGCGCGCCAGTTAGGTATCGCTGCTGGCGAGCCAATGGCTGCCAACGGTTATCCTCCTAGTGTATTTGCTTCATTGCCCCGTCTGCTAGAGCGCGCAGGTCCGGCTGCTACAGGAGTAATTACCGGCATTTATACGGTGCTTGTTGAAAGTGACAATATGAACGAGCCGGTAGCCGATGAGGTCCGCTCGATTCTCGATGGGCATATTGTCTTGTCGCGGGCGATTGCGGAGCGCAATCACTACCCGGCCATCGATGTTTTACGCAGCGTTAGCCGTGTGATGCCGCATGTGGCTCCTGACTCGCTCAAAAAATATGCAGGGAAATTGCGTAGACTCATGTCACGGTATGCGGATATTGATTTGTTAGTGCGTGTAGGCGAGTATCAGCGCGGCAATGATGCGGAAGCCGATGAAGCCTTAGATCGGCGCGCGCATATCGAGCGTTTTTTATGTCAGAACGCTGCCGAGCCCATGAAATTGGATCAGACAGAAGCAAGCTTGCGCGATGTAGTAGAGGGGTAGATCAGCAATATTTCTATCTCCAATAGCCTCTTTGAATGATTGTGCGCGCAGACTTTAAGGATAGAGACAGTGTGGGATCGCCTCATTACGGTAAAGCAGCATCGTGAGACGCGTTTGCGTAATGATATTGCGCATGCGCAGAAGGAAATAGAGGATTTGCAAGAGCACATTAAACAAGTAGATGCGCAGCGCGTAAGCGTTATACAGACATGGCAAGCACGTTGCGAAGAGCAGAGTGTCCAGCAGGAAGAGGAGTTGCAGGCTTTTCGTCGGGAGTTGAGTGGATACGCTTCAGATGAAATTCGACTCAAAAAAGAGCGTATACAATTACGCACCCAGCTCCTCGGCCTGAAACAACGCATCTATGAGTGGAATAAACAGTTGCGGCAATGCTTAGTCAAGCAAGAAAAGCTGCGGCTTTTACGCGATGAAATGGGAGATACGCATGCCATCAGCAGTGAATACAGATAATCTCGACGTCAAAAAAGTTAGTCCTGCTCAACCGGTCACTCAGCGAAATGTTCCGTTAAAAGAGGTGGATACTTTCAAAGCTTTATTGAATAGAGAAAGAAATCCACAACCAAATAGCCAGGCTCGTCAAAAATCTTCGGTTAAAAAAGAAAATGACGCCCCTTCTATGGGGTCTTCTAGTGGAGCTATGCCACTGGGTATGTTTAGTACGCCTTCTATTAGCGAGAATACATGGGATATCGCAGAAGTCTCTTCTGCGGATCCCATGGAAGCTGCGCTCACAGCGATGGCGAAAGAAACGTATATGGGTGCCGCCGTTGAGCGAAGCTGGCTAGTGGATGGCAGTTTACATGTGCGTGTGTGTGATGATGCGCAATTTGATGGCGCCGAAATTATGGTCACTATGGCCGTGAACCAGGAAGAGAAAAAGCGCATAGGCAATCAAATTCATATGCAAATTTGGTCTACTAATCAAAAGCAGCGTGATGCTTTTCTCCGTGCCAGTGAGCAATTGCAGGGAGCTAAATTTTCAGGCTGTGCATTAAATGTGGATGTTAAGCCATTGCGCTGATTTTTCACGTGGGTTAGGGAATAGGTAGGAGCGTTAATAAATCGCTTACTCCCACCCTCGTATTGGTATCTAATGTGTGAACAGCGCATTAAGCTTTCGCATTGAGTTTCCGCATTGAGTTTCTTTTCACTCCTTCCAAAAGGTAAAGAGCGTATACATTGACAAGATAGCCCACCAGGCTTCTTTGAGGTCTACCCTATTCTTTCCTATTGTGCTTCCGATATTTTAAATATGTCTGTTTCTGCTTCATCGTTTAACCCTGCTTCGGAAGACTCTAGTGGACTGACCTCCTCTGGCCTGCCTTCGATTCCCGCCGTGCTACAGCCTTCGTGTAACCAAGCACACGCTTGGTTACATCAGATGGTCGGCTATGGCCGCTTTGGTACAGTAAATGGGGTAGTTTTAAAACTCAGTGCGACCCCGGATTTTGATCACCCTCCGACTTTGTGCCCTATTGCGCTGACTTTAGAAGGACAGCGTGTATGTGCTTGGGTTTCGCAAGCAGCATGGTTGGACTGGTTGGAGCCCGTTTTTCCGGTATCTGACTTACGTTCGCTTGCGAGCGATATGCAAGAAGTTGCATTGAATTGGACATTAGCCCCTTGGTTTGACTGGTGTGCGAGTCATCAGCTGGCAACCCCTAGTCTTAATACACAAGAAGCACTGGGCGCGCCGACGACTTTAGAGGCTGCTGTCCCACTAACCTTATCGCTTATTTCTTCGCATAACGAACAACCTCGTTGTCTGACACTCTATCTAGAAAAGTTTTCAACGGATTGGCTGCATGGTTTGGCGCAAAGCTTAGCCCCTATTGCCCCTGCTGCTGCAGGAAAAGTAGAAGGGTATGCCATAGTAGGTATTAATCGGTTGACGGTTGCACAAATGCGAGGTTTGAGTATAGGCGACGTGTTGATGTTTGGATGGCAAACAGATTTGGAAGCCGGCACGGTATGGCTGACGTTTGCACCCACCTCTCCCACCGGATTTACGCGTGGAATGATACTTAGGCGTGTAAGAAGCGATGAAGAAAGCAACCAATTTGAAGTGGAAAGCGTAATGGAAGATTATCAAGAAGAACAGGAAGGCCAATCTTCTTTTGCCGCTTTGGCAAAGGAAGGCAAAGCGCAAGAAGCGCATGTGGTAGATACCTTACCGATTACGCTGACTTTTGAGATTGGGCGCATGACCCTTCCACTCTCCTCACTCACTACTTTACAAGTGGGCGATGTATTAAATGCAGAATTCGCGGCGTCTCCTGAAATTGGCATTCGTGCCCAAGGCCGTTTAATTGCGGCAGGGAAATTAGTGCAGATAGGTGAAAACCTGGGTGCAAAAGTAACGCGCCTTTTAGATTAGTACTCTTTAGAACCTGTTCATAATCTCCAGAAATTACCCTTGAGGTCGTCATGTTGGGGTTCCAAAATCACCCAAAAACGCACCCCAACCTACTATTTTTTGGCATTTTTCGTAGGTTGGGGTGACGAATTGAATTCAATACGGAACCCCAACACAACCCACTTTTGAAGATTATGAACGGGTTCTAGAATCTTTTCCTGATTTGGCGCCCTGTGCTGAGCGTAAGTATGCTTGGGAATTTGTAAAACAATGGTCACTTGACGGCGTGAATAGTTCATCCTGTTTTTTTATTGATCCTTTTGATCAGATGTTCGCAGATCCTGTTGCGACCTCTTTACTGTGCATTTATTCACCAATGCTGATATGAATTTTCTCGATAACCCGCTGCAGCTTATTGCCACTTTATCTTTCCTATCGCTACTACCGATTTTAGTAGTGCTGGGAACCTCGTTTTTAAAGTTATCCATTGTGTTATCGTTGCTGCGTAATGCCATTGGAGTTCAGCAAGCACCGCCAAATATGGCGCTCTATACGATTGCGCTGGTACTCACCGGTTATATCATGGCTCCTGTGGGCTTTGCGGTGAGTGATGAGCTAAAAGCGCACCCAGTGAAATTCAATTCACCAGAGTCCATCATGAAGATGGATGACCGTGTACTTTCGCCGTACAAAGACTTTCTAAAGAAAAATTCCCAACCTAAGCAAATAAAATTCTTTGGCGATATCGGACAACGCACTTGGCCGGAGCAATATAGGAATCGTTTAGACCCAGAGTCCCTCTTAGTGCTTATGCCTGCTTTTGCAGTGAGCCAGTTAATCGAAGCCTTCAAAATAGGGCTTTTGCTATTTTTGCCGTTTATTGCGATCGATTTGATCGTGTCTATCGTATTGCTGGCTTTAGGTATGATGATGATGTCGCCACTCACCATCGCGTTGCCTTTTAAAATTCTTTTGTTTGTTCTCATGGGTGGCTGGGACAAATTAATTTCTCAACTTTTGCTGTCCTATCTATGAGCGACGCTATTTTGGTGCAAATGACGACCCAACTCTTATGGGTTGTCGTCGTATTGGCTATGCCTATTGTTTTGACAGTGGCGATCGTGAGCCTGTTAATAGGTTTACTACAGGCGTTGACACAATTGCAGGATCAATCATTACAGTTTATTTTTAAACTGATTTCTGCTTCCTTGGCTCTATTAGCGAGCTATCACTGGATTTCGCTTGCGTTACTTCACTATAGCAATACTGCTTTTCATTTTATGTCGATGATGCGGCGTTAGAGATAATGTCCCCCTCCATTCTCACCCTACTCACCGCATGGATGCCGCTCCTGCAGATGCTAGCCTTGTGCATGATGCGTCCGCTGGGGATTATGGTTATTTTGCCGATTGTGAATGCGCGAGTTCTTGGCGGTACACTGGTGCGCAATGCTTTAGTGCTCCTCCTCGCTATTCCTGTCATTCCCTATGCTATGGCTTCAACGGGAAGTTTGCCTACCGAGGCCGGCGTATTGGTGATATGGGCGATTAGCGAAATCGTAGTGGGTTTATTTATAGGCTTTTTAGCTTCGATCCCATTCTGGGCCATTGATGTTTCTGGTGCGGTAATCGATATGGTGCGTGGTGCAGGTTTGGCGGAGGTGTTAAGTCCAGCCTCCGGTCAAGAAAGCTCCCTGTTCTCATTACTGCTAACGCAGCTGCTCGCGGCTATTTTCTTTGCGACAGGGGGATTCAATACCTTGTTAGAGGCGTTATATCATTCCTATACGCTCTTGCCACTGGGAAAGCCCATCACCTTGACGGGCAAGGTCGCCGATTTTCTGGTGGCGCAGTCCCATCTTGTTTTAGAGCTAGGGATGCAGTTTGCATTGCCTGCGATTGCCGTGATGATCATGGTCGATGTGGTTTTGGGACTAGTCAATCGTGCTAGTGAGCAAATCGATGTATTCTTCTTAGCTATGCCGATTAAATCGTTGGCAGCCTGTTTGGTGATGGCTTTAGGTATTGCTCTGGCTCTCGATATATTGACCAATCGATTTGATTTAATTGGACCTCTAGTGGAGCGTTTGTTCGCCCACTAAATCAAATAGGAGTCCCTTTTTTAAAAGCGGGTGATCGGCCTCCTCTTTGTGCGAGAAACTACGCTGTAGCGATAGGACATACCCCTACAGTAAAAACACTTTTATTTATTCTCTGTATTTTTTAAAGCACCGCGCTTGCTATGGCTGAAAAGACCGAAGAACCGACCCAGAAAAAGCTGCAAGATGCGCGCAAAGAAGGGCAGGTTGTCAAGAGTGAGCTGATTACGCGCGGCGCACAATTGCTAGCGCTCACGCTATGGTTTTGGGTGCAAGGCCCAAGGCTAGTCGTTGCTTTACAAGATGCCTTTGACAAAACGATTCACTATGTATTACTGCCGCTAGAAGATGCCTATCTTCGCGTATTCATGGTGTGTTTAGATGTGCTATTACATTTTGTCTTGTCGCTGATCTTGGTCGTGTTTCTCACCACCGTGTCTGCCATCGTCGCTCAAATAGGGTTTTTATTTGCATTCAAGAAATTGCTTCCCAAAATGGATGCGTTAAACCCGGTGAACAACCTGAAGAATATTTTTTCGCTGAAAAAATTCTACGGGATTTTTCGCACGGTTTTGATTGTTATTTTATTGACGACCGTGTTTTTCCATATTTTCCGTACCTATAGCCGATCTTTTCTGTATTTGCCTGCCTGCGGTGTGCAATGTGCTTTGCCTTTGATTGGAAAGCTCACGGTATGGTTCTTCATCTGCTTAATTGCTTTTTATATCGCCTTTGCGACCATCGATTATTTATTTGAGCGCTATCAGCTGAGAAAGCAATTGCGCATGTCGAAACAGGATATTCGGCAGGAATATAAAGACATAGAAAGCAATCCTGAAATGAAAGGATTCATTCGGGGTAAGCACAATGAATTACAGCAAGAGGATTCCTCTTCGCGGGTACAAAAAGCAAGTGCAGTGGTACGTAACCCGACGCATTTAGCCGTCTGCTTGTACTATGAACCGGAGGAAACGCCTTTGCCCATGGTTATTGAGAAAGGCGCGGGCAGCGCTGCAGAAAAAATTATCCAACTAGCCCGTCGCTTTAAAATTCCTACCTTTGAAAATGTCTCCTTAGCTCGCAAACTCATGGCAGACACAAAGATAGGCGACTATATTCCTGAAGCGCTGTTTGAGCCTGTAGCGGAGATATTGCGGATTGCTATGCTAGAACGCGAAGAGGCGTTGGAAGAAGATCTGGCAGAGATATCCTCTTCTGAGGAGCACGATGCCGTATCCTCGGATGAAGATAAAACCAGGGATTCTGCTGAATGGGCAGATTCAGGTGTAGACCCTGATTTGGAAAAAGACGCGCAATCCGGTGCAGACGCAAAAGAGTCGTTCTCCGCGGCGCAAAGCCAGACAGAACAAGAAGAGGACACGTCAAACAAAGGGATAGATTCCGAGGATCCTCCGTTGGAACCCCCTCCATTTGGTCGCTTTCAAGACCGGGTATAGATAGAAGATTGCGCAAGAGTGCTTCATAATCTATTCCGTAGTGTTCAAAACCTCCCAGAAAATGCCTATTGTCTTTTGGGAGAATGTAAGAACCCGTTCATAAACTCCAGCAATCGCCTTTAAGGCGGTAATGTTGGGGTGACGAATTGAATTAAATACGGAACCCCAACTCAACCCGCTTTTGATGATTGGGAATAGGTTCTAAGGGAATGTATTGCTTAAGGAAGCAGTTATATGAATTTGCTTGAACTGTTTGCTTTAGGTGCCATTTGGGGCGCTTCTTTTTTATTTATGCGCATCGGTGCGCCCGAATTTGGGCCTATTCCATTAATTGCGCTGCGCGTAGCGATCGGCGCTTTGATTTTGCTCCCTGTCGTGCGTCAAGCCGGTGCGCTGAAGCAAATTCGCCAGTATATTTGGCCGTTGTGCATTGTCGGCGTGACCAATTCGGCTATCCCTTTCACCCTTTTTGCATACTCCACGCTCTCTATGGGAGCAGGGTTTAGCTCTATTCTGAATGCGACGACTCCTTTATGGGGCGCGTTGATTGGCTATACATGGAAAAACATTCCCCTTACACGCGCTCAAGCGGTGGGGCTGCTTTTGGGAGTGATCGGTGTAGTCCTGTTAGTGTGGGGAAAATTAGCCGTGAGCGTGCAGGGAATTTGGCCTGCTATTCTAGCTTCGCTATGCGCCGCTTTTTTATACGGTTTTGCAGCAAATTATTTAAAGCACCATATCGTAGGAATGTCATCGCGCGTAATGGCTTTTGGCAGCCAGCTCTTTGCCGCGTTAGCCTTACTGCCATTCGCCGTGTGCTTATGGCCTACGCAGCCGATTTCCTCCAAAGCTTGGCTAGCGGTGATTACGTTGGGCGTGTTGTGCACAGGCGTAGCGTATCTTTTTTATTTTCGTTTGGTCGGGCGCGCTGGCGCTGCTTACGCGATGTCCGTGACTTTTTTAGTTCCCGTTTTCGGTACACTATGGAGTGCCTGTTTCCTAGGGGAACAAGTCAGTCTAACGATGTTTTTAGACAGCCTGATTATTTTTGCAGGGATTGCGCTTACGTCAGGAAAATTCAAACTAGCTTGGCCTTGGGCCAAAGCGCCTTTATAAGCGGTGAGCTAGGTACTCAGCTGGAGTATAAAAAATATTCGTTCTTTGAATAAAGGTTTTACCCTATCGCTATTCTGACGCCTTTCCAGGACAATTCCGAAAGTTTATATAAAGAATTGCGGCGTGCTGATGAAGGTGTTTGGATAATGACGGTGACGGGTGGTAGCGGGCAGCCTCAGAGGTCAAGTGGAGATATAAGTGCCCTATTTGAAAGGCATGCCACTTTGCAGGGCATGTCCTCTTCTAGCCCTTCTAATCCTTCTAATAGGATGGCGCACAGAGAGGATCATGTACTGCAACCTGCTTTAGAGCCTGTGCCAGAAAATCGTCTCCATGAACCTCATTCAAAGCCTTTAAACCTAAATTTAGAGGCGCTTAGGCAATCGGGTATATCGGTATTGGCCGTTAACAGTCCTGACGCGACGCCTACGCCGCGTACTGAAGTAGATGCAGGAGATTTTTTTAATTACACGCTTTCACGATGGCCTTCTACTGGTTCTGATGAAAGCCGCTCATCTTCTCCATCTTCTAAACGAAAACCAAAAGCTTTTGTTCAAACTCGCGCAAGGACACAGTTTGTCCGTAGCGTACCAAATTCTCGCAGCGCTTCGCCTAGTCGCTCAAATGCTGTAGAGTGCCCTTCTCAAATTACGCAACAAAGCCCCCCTGTTCCTGAAATCAATCTATTTGGAGCATTTCGGGCGATCGCTAAAGTGCTTTCCGATTTGCAAGAAAAAGTCCCTTATCAATGGTTTTTGCATAAAGAAATTGTGGTTATTGAAGCCAATGCACTGGAGTTGGCGGTACTGTTTGCGCAAGCTTCTGCTTTTACACAAGGTGCTCCAAATCCCTCCGTTGAAGCTGCCTGGAAGCAATGGTCGGCTATACAGGAAGCGCGAATTCTGGGTGCTGAAGATTTGAAGGGAATGACTCCTTTTGTTGAGAAGGTATTATCCACTTTGCAAGAGCGGGCAGATAAAGATGCGGACTTATTTTTCAAGCCAAGCCCAGTGCAAAATGCCAAACGCAAATCTGGATCAGTTCAGTCTGCCACTCTATTATTATCAGTCACAACTTTTAACAACAATATTCCCAGCGCTTCCAATTCGTTCAAAGAGATAAATAGTTTATTTGCGGCGCTTGTTCCGTTAATTGGCGTACTTGGTTGGCAAGTATCTTTCTTATGCGCATCTGTATTTGCCGGAGTTATTGTACTTATAAGGATTGGTATTTGGATTCACACCCAGCGCTCCAAACCTAATCTAGATAAGGCTCTATCTGAACTCCGTGAAATGAGTGAAAAGCTACGTATGAAATTAGAGAGTCTGGAGAGTCAGAAAAAAGAACAGTCCAAGAAAAAAGAGCGGTCTGTTCAGCGCTCTATAGAAAACTCTGTGAAGAAGACACAAAAACTCATGCTCTCTGTTAAAGGGAATCTAGATGGTCTAACACAGGTTTCTACACGACATCATCGGCTTGTTTTATAGCTTCTTAAAGGGATATTTGCTAGTAACCATGCGCAGCAAAGTATATTGAATTGAGCATTTTTTTTATAGTAGGAGAGAAGAGTTGAACCCGCTAGAAAGTACCGGAAACTCTGTAATGCGTGTGAGTTCCAACAGGCGTGTTAGCGAACCTGTAGATCATGGTTCTAGCCTTGTGGAGGCTACAGAAAAGCCAGCAAGGCGAGCAAGTTTCAGTATTCCAAGCAAGTATCCAAGCAAGAAGTTTCAAAGGAAGGTGATTAACAATGAGAGTGTAGTATGGCGAAAGTTATACAAAGATATCTATAAAGAATTAGAAGTAGTGAATGACAAGCTGGGTGAACTGCTTCTTGCAGAGCAAGAGAGTGAACTTCTACAGCAACAGAAACAGTTTAAAGACATGGCGACGCAGACTGAGACCGAAGCTTCATGCCGCGCTGCGCCTGATGATGCGTATAAAAAGTTAGTCTAAAAATAGGAAAGTTTGTTTTTACATTAATCCCTTTTCTACCTCTGCTGCAGCCTGCAATAAAGCCCCTGCTTTCGCTTCAGTCTCTTCCCACTCTGCTTCAGGCTGTGAGTCGGCAACAATGCCTGCCGCAGCCTGCACATACAATTGATTTTGGTAAATTAACCCTGTACGAATGGCAATCGCCAGATCCATTTCGCCTGAAAAAGAAAGATATCCTACCGCCCCGCCATACAACCCCCGCTTCACAGGTTCGAGCGCATCGATGAGCTCCATAGCGCGCACTTTAGGAGCGCCTGATAGTGTTCCTGCAGGGAAAGTTGCGCGTAATATATCTAGTTGACTCAGTCCGGGTTTCAACACCCCTTCTACCGCGCTCACGATATGTTGCACATGCGAATATTTTTCAATATTCATCTTATCGGTGACGCGCACGGTGCCGGTTTTGGCAATACGGCCAATATCATTGCGAGCCAAGTCGATGAGCATGACATGTTCTGCCCGCTCTTTTGGATCACTTAATAAGTCGGCTGCTAAAGCGGCATCTTCTTCAGGGGTCGCGCCTCGTTTGCGTGTTCCTGCTAGAGGGCGAATGGTGACGATATGATCGTCACCTCGTGCTTCTTGCCGTACTAATATCTCTGGCGACGCGCCTACGACATGGAAATCCCCAAAATCATAAAAATACATATAGGGTGAGGGATTCAGTGAACGCAACGCCCGATAGAGCAGCAACGGATCATGGGGATAAGGCTTCACGAGACGTTGGCTAATCTGTACTTGCATCAGCTCTCCCGCCGCAATTGCTTCTTTTGCCTGTGCGACCGCTTCTAAATAGGCCGCTTTGGCAAAAGTGCGTTCAACAGGTGCAGGAGCGGTTATTAAAGCAGGAGTATGAGGCCGTGGTACCGATGTGCTGAGTTGTGCATGCAAAGCGGCTAATCGTGCCCGAGCCCTCTCATAAGCTTGAGGTTCATTGGGGTTTGCATACACAATTAAATAGAGCGCGCCGGATAAATTATCGATAACGGCGACTTCTTCCGCTAATAGCAGTTGAATGTCGGGTAATTTCAAAGGATCCGCAGGAGGATGCGGGAGTTTTTTCTTTTCAATGTACCGTATTGCGTCATAGCCAAAATAGCCCGCTAAGCCGCCGCAAAAACGGGGCAAGCCTTTGCAAGGCGCAACGGTAAAGCGTTGTTGAAAGCGTGCGATAAAATCGAGCGGATTGCCTTCATAGACTTCAATGCACGTATTTCCGTCGAATACCTCACAGCGCTCTTCGGTAGCTTGTAAACGAATGCGTGCGGGCAGGCCGATAAATGAATAACGGCCGACTCGTTCCCCTTGCACGACCGATTCAAGCAAAAAGGAATACGCTTGTGGGCGGGTATGCGACGCCTCTGAGGTGGATGCTGCATTCGGAGGCGTTTTAGGACAATGTGTCAGTTTTAAATATAAAGAGAGCGGCGTATCGAGATCTGCCAGCGTCCTGTGCACAAGAGGAATGCGGTTATAGCCTGCCTTGGCTAAGGCTTGAAAATCTAGCTCAGTGATCACTGGAAGAGAGAAGGAAAAAAGTGAAAAGGAGGCAGAAGGGTACGCTCAAGCGCCTTCCGATGGGAGTGCATTGCGCATGGTTTGTATGGCTGCAGCATAATCAGGTTGCCCAAAAATGGCGGACCCTGCTACAAAAACATCGGCTCCTGCTGCAGCTATCGCGGCGATATTGCTGGCATTAACCCCACCATCTACTTGCAGCCGGATGATGCGACCGGTTTTTTCTGCATAAGCATCTAAACGGCTGCGCACAGCGCGTAATTTATCCAATGCAGAGGGAATAAACGACTGGCCGCCAAAGCCTGGGTTGACCGACATAATCAAAACAAGGTCTAAGCGGTCCAGAATATAATCTAGATGATGCAAGGGAGTCGCTGGATTCAAAGCGAGTCCAGCTTGACAGCCCTGATCGCGTATTAATGTCAATGTGCGATCAAGATGCTCGGTGCTTTCTGGATGCACAGTCATCACTTTAGCACCCGCTTGTGCGAATTCTGGGATCAGCCGGTCTACAGGGCGTACCATAAGATGCACATCGATGGGCACCGTCGCATGCGCGCGCAATGCAGCACATACCATCGGTCCAACGGTTAAGTTGGGTACGTAATGATTATCCATTACATCCAAATGTAGCCAATCTGCTCCCGCTTGAATCACACTGCGTGCCTCTTCGCCAAGGCGAGAGAAATCGGCGCTAAGTAGGCTAGGAGCAAAAAGGTAGGACATAGTACAACCCATAAAAGAAGAAAAGATCGCGCACATAAGGGGGCGTGCAAGGGGGGTATTTTACCTTTTAGCAGAAAGAATAAGGAGGAGCCTGAAAATAACGCTAAAATTCTGCTCTAGGGTGACTCATTATCAAAGGAAAGGCATGCATTTTTTGACCACATATCTACGATCGATCCAAAAAGTACCTCACTGGGCATCTCAATGCATGTATAGGATACTGTGCGTGGGTTGTTGTTTTTTAGCGGCCTGCTCAACGCCACACCCCAGTTCTTCACGCTTGCCTCCTGGTACTCCTTTGAGTGCTCCAGCAGGTCCTCCTGCTTTTGATACGCTGTCTCCCTCCAGCCAAGCTTTCATAACAAACATGGGTGCCCCTTATCGGTTAAGCCCTGTTAATTGGTCAGACCTAGAAGGATGGCAAGAGGATTCTTTAAGCGGAGTGATGCCAGTTTTACGTGCTAACTGCCAACGTCTTTTAGAGCCCTCTAAAAAGAACGCCACACCGCCGTTACTTTGGCAGCAGGTTTGTACCAAAGTGCAAGGTATCGATGTGCAGGAAAGCCAACGCAATTTGATCGGAGTGCGTGATTTTTTTGAGCAAAATTTCATTCCTTTTCAATTGTCTAGTGCACGCGGTGATGTGTATGGCCTAGTGACGGGGTATTACGAACCGATTCTTCGGGGCTCCCGTACTCGGCATGCTCCCTATCTGTATGCGCTGTATCGCTGGCCTTCTCAGTATCCTGCCGGGCAGAAATTGCCTGCGCGCGCAGAGCTTTTGCGCAGTGGGGCGTTGCAAGGGCAAGAGCTAGTTTATGTGGATGATCCGATTGAAGCGTTTTTCCTACAGATACAAGGCTCGGGGCGCGTTGTGTTAGACGATGGCAAAACGATGCGTGTAGGGTATAACGGCACCAATGGCCAGCCCTATCACTCTATAGGTCGTTGGTTAGTAGATCGAGGAGAAATGACGCTATCACAAACGTCTATACAAAACTTGCGGCAATGGGCGCGTGCGAATCCTAGTCGAGTAGATGAGCTTTTGGCCGTCAACCCACGCTTTGTCTTTTTTAAAGAAATTACTACACCCGCATCCTCTACGATGGCCCTCTCTGAAAATACGACTGAGCCTGAGCAGCTTGCTGCCTCTCTGCCAGGTCCTATAGGCGCTCTGGGTGTGCCATTGACCCCTGAGCGATCGATCGCAGTTGATCCTCATGCGGTGCCATTAGGCGCTCCTGTTTTTCTCTCTACGACCCGTCCTATGACGAATGAACCTTTGCGCCGCCTGGTATTTGCTCAAGATGTAGGAGCAGCGATTCGCGGAGGAGTGCGTGCAGATTATTTTTGGGGATTAGGTGATCAAGCTGGCGATATGGCTGGCCGCATGCGTCAAATGGGAAGGATGTGGATTTTGTTACCTAAATCTTAAGAGTCTATGGTGCACATACCGCAGAAAAAGCAAAAAAAACGATTCAAGATATCCATAAGGCATCCCATACTATGGCTTTGGGGGGGTGCCTTTGTCCTATTATTGCTTGGGTTAACGGCGTTTTGGAGTTTTAGGCCAAGTTGGGATGCACTGCCTTCCTTCGATACGGATATTCCGGTTTTACCTCCTGAGCGTGCTTTTCAAGTCCATTTTCAAGCTAAACCTGGCGTGGTCGACTTGTTATTGAAGATCGCGCCAGGCCATACGCTCTACGCGCAGCGCATTACCGCTAAAGTGGAAAAGGGGAGCGCAGTACTAGGCGCATGGAAGTTGCCGCCAGCGCAAATGCATTGGGATGCGGCCTCTCAAAAAGAGGTGCTCGTCTATCGTTTGGAGCAAGTCGTGCATTTCCCCGTGGTATTTCCGGTGGATGCCCCGCACGCTGAGGCATCGAAGAGTATTTTGGCGGTGACCCTGCAAGGATGTGCAGATGCAGGTGTCTGTTATACACCGATCACCTATCGTACCCGTATGGATCGTTTGGTGCTGCAGCCGTCTCAACCGCTTGCATTGTCCTCTGGGACGCTTTCTAAAGAGCCCATACTAAGGTCTGCAGCAGCAGAAACAAATTTCCTTTCAAAATCTACATTCGATATATGGTGGTCGGGTTTAACCGATTCTCAAGCGGCCCTTGCAGCTTTGCATCATCTAAACACACAGCGTAGTGCTTCGGGATTTTTATACGGATGGACTCCGGTTGCGTTTTTTGTCCTTTTTTTCATTTTTGGCGTGGTACTGAGTGCGCTGCCCTGTTCGTGGCCGATGATTCCCATCGTCTCTGCGCTGATAGTGCAGGCTAATGTTCATCATAAATCTTCCCACTTAGCAAAGCCTCTTTCTCCCAAAGATCCTCCGTCTACCGATCTTCCTGCTACCGCTTCTTGGTTACGCAGCATGCGCCTTTCTTTCGCCTATGTATTGGGTATGGCCAGTGTGTACGCATTATGTGGAGCGATTGCTGCACTCGCAGGTCAGCGTTTTGGTGCGAGTTTTGGGTATCCATGGGTAACGGCTAGTTTTGCGCTCGTGATGGTCATCATGGCGATAATGCTATTGAGGGGCCATGGTTTTACTTTACCCTTGATACGCCGCATTATGTCCAAGGGCATTCTCAAAACGCAGGGCCGCGCTAGCATTGCTTTTGTTATAGGAGCAGTATCTGCCTTAACGCTAAGCCCTTGCATGAGTGCACCACTTTTTGGCGTACTCGCGTTCATCGCGCAAACGGGCCATATTGGTATAGGTGCGCTGGCTTTATTTGCATTGGGTTTGGGACTTGGAGTGCCTTTAATCATACTGGGAGCAGGTTTAGGCGCCTATTTACCTGGCTCTGGGGTGTGGATGCGCTATGTACAGCGTTTCATTGGCTTGGCGCTCTTAGTGATGGGGGGCTATTTGGCGATGCCAGCAGGTATCGCGTTATGGGATACCTTCGGTGAACAGCAAAACGTGGTGAAGAAATCGATAGAGCAAGGCGCTCAGGCCGGACCACCGTTTCAATCGGTCCATACTTTGGCTGAGCTCAATACTGCTATACAAGCCCAGAGCAAAATCACCTTACTCAAGATTTTTGCAGAGAATTGTTCAGCCTGTCGCAAAATTGAACGCACTACATTAGCTTCTCCCTTGGTGGGTGTGCATTTGCCGGCTTTTAATTTAATACAGCTGAATGTCAGTGAAAATCATCCTGCTATCGATGCGCTGCTCAAGCATTTTGGTTTATATGGCCCACCGGCTTTTCTTTTTTTCGATGCGCAAGGTAAAGAGTTCACTGCATTGCGTAGAGTAGGGTATATATCGGATCAAGCATTAGCGCAGCTTCTAAAAGAGGCGCAGGCGATTAATGCACAAAATTAAAAACTTTCTCTTTGCCGATCTGCAGATTTTTAGCGGATGCTAATAGGTACTATGATGTCCAAGCCTCGTGTTGTTGTTGGAATGTCTGGAGGAGTAGATTCCTCGGTGACAGCCTGGTTGCTCAAGCAGCAAGGCTATGAGGTGATCGGCCTCTTTATGAAAAACTGGGAAGACGACGACGAAGAAGACAATGGCGTTTCCCCAGGCTATTGTTCTGCACGGCAAGATTGGCTGGATGTGGTATCGGTTGCCGACCAAATCGGGATAGATGTAGAAGTCGTGAATTTTGCAGAAACCTATAAAGAACGGGTTTTCGAAGAATTTTTAACGGAATATTCCGCCGGCCGCACGCCGAATCCCGATATATTATGCAATGCAGAAATTAAATTTAAAGCGTTTTTAGAATATGCCTTGCACCTTCAGAGCGAGGGCCATAGCCAGACGCAGGATGCCAAAATTGCTACAGGGCATTACGCTCGTTTACGTACCACTGAAAACGGGCAGATCGAACTCCTAAAAGCCTGTGATATCAGTAAAGATCAAAGTTATTTCTTGCATCGCCTCACACAATCCCAATTACAACACACGCTTTTTCCTTTAGGAGAACTGACCAAAAAGCAAGTACGGGAAATCGCCGCGCAAATTGGTTTGTCCAACGCGCGTAAAAAGGATTCAACCGGCATTTGCTTTATCGGTGAGCGCCCATTTCGTGCTTTTTTGCAGCGCTATCTTCCTACAGAGCCAGGCCCGATTAAAACATTAGAAGGGCAGGTACTCGCTGAACATGTAGGCCTTGCGTTCTATACACTGGGTCAACGTAAGGGGTTGGGAATTGGAGGCCAACGCGCACCTACCACGCAATCTGCGATGTTTCACGGGGAACCTTGGTTTGTTGCCGCAAAAGATATCGCCCAAAACACACTCTATGTAGTGCAAGGCCATCATCATCCTGCGCTCACCAGCCAGCGTTTGACGACACAACGTGGGCATTGGATTGCCGGTACACCGCCTGTTTCGCCGCGCTTGCATGCGAAAACGCGTTACCGTCAAACGGATGCCGCTTGCACGCTTTCGTTCCCATCGAATCCAAATGCGCCAGATTCTGCCGTATCCGTAGGCACGCACTTCGAATTACAGTTCGATACGCCGCAGTGGGCGGTGACGCCAGGGCAATCTGCTGTACTCTATGATGGTGAAATATGCTTAGGAGGGGGCATTATCGAAGCGTATGCCTAAGAGCCTGTTCATAATCTTCAAAAGTGGGTTGTGTTGGGGTTCCAAAATCACCCAAAAACGCACCCCAACCTACGAAAAATGCCAAAAAATGGTAGGTTGGGATTAGGAATTGAATTAAATACGGAACCCCAACATGACGACCTCAAGGGTGATTTCTGAAGATGATGAACAGATTCCAAGGCGCTTTAACCCACCCTTTTTGTCCTTTTAGTACGCCATACCTCCCATGAGGATGCCCCTATAAATACGCATTATCGAATGTGTTATTCCCCTTTTTAGAGTTTTTTCCATGTCGCTATTTGATTTTTTTATTTCTTGCCCTCGGGGGCTTGAATCCATGCTGTCTGAAGAGGTTAGCGAGATCATGGGCCTTTCCCTAGGCACGGTCTTTGCGAGCGTGCCTTCTTCTCCATCCCGGTATTCATTCAAAATAGGTCATACCGTTCCTGGTGGTCTGCATTGCCAAGGAGAGTGGCCGGCAGCTATGCAGTTGAATTTACATTCGCGGATCGCAAGTCGAGTCCTCGTTAAGTTGGATGAGCAGGCGTATCAAAATGAAGAGGATATTTATCATTTTGCACGTAGCCAGCCCTGGGAATCCTGGTTTACATCCCGCCAAACCTTGCGTCTGCATGTTAATGCGATTCATTCCCCACTACGTAGTATAGATTTCGCCATGCTGCGCGTAAAAGATGCCGTCTGCGATCGTTTTCGCGATACCAGCGGTGGGCGTCCGAGTATAGATACGCACTATCCGGATGTGCGCATTTTTGTTTTTCTCACAGACACTCTGTGTACCCTGTATTTGGATACTTCAGGAGAGTCCCTGTTTAAACGGGGCTGGCGACTCGACAAAGGTGCTGCGCCTTTGCGTGAAAATTTGGCGGCTGGCATTTTGCGACTCACCGGCTGGACACCTGGCACCCCTCTGTATGACCCTATGTGCGGGAGTGGTACTTTTTTAGCGGAAGCCGCACAAATGGCTTTGCAGTTAGCGCCTGGGGCACATCGTCCATTTGGATTTGAGAATCTAACGTTATTCAATGCTGTGGCATGGCGCACTTTGAAAGCGCCTGTACTAGAAGCGTATCGTGCCGTAGCACAAACCCCTAAAAATACACTTATAGAGCGCTTGAACCTATCAGGCAGTGATATTTCATCCACCATATTGACGGCAGCGCGCGCAAATTTAGCACGCGCTGGGTTACCCCCGTTACCGCTGGCCGTGCTCGACGCGAGAAAAATTACTCCCCCTACGACGACTGCCGGAATCCTCGTGATGAATCCTCCCTATGGGGAGCGTATCGCCGTGCGCGGCGCACGTTCAGCGGCGCATACGAAAGAAGGGAGAGACGGGCAATATTCCCCTTCAGACCACTACCGCACGCGATTGTCTCACCCCTCACAGGAAGCAGGACAAGATGAGGAGGATCTCGCATTTTTTAACACCCTGGGCGATGTATTCAAGCAACGCTTCACCGGCTGGAGAGCCTGCATTCTGACGCCAGATCGACGTTTGCCTGGCAAATTACGTTTGCGTGAATCCTTAAAGACCCCTTTATTTAATGGTCCATTGGAATGCCGTTTATTCCGGTTTGATTTGATTGCAGGATCATTGCGACGCAAAGAGAAAAAGGTGGAGTAGTGTAGAAAGCGCTATTGAACAAAGAATAAAGAAAAATAAATATTTGAAAAGAAAATTATTATAGATATAGTATTTTAAAAATAATTTTTATTCATATAGTATGCAAATTTTGATAGATGTTGAAATGCTAGATCAAAATATAAATATCTTGATCTAGTGATTCGTTGAAAATGAATTATTCTTTATCATCTCTATGTAGGACAGTAATTTTTTTATTTTTTATGGAATTAGTTCGACTTGTTTTTCTTATGATAGATTTTAATATTGACTTTATTTTTTTATAGGTTTTAAAAATAGGATTTTCTTTTTTATCCTCTGTTTTATAAATTTGCGTGAGTTTTTTTGGATTTTTCGACCTTTTTTTATCTATTTTTAAAAACCCTATTTTGTTGGTAAATTGATTTATTATTTCGTCGATATTTTTTTTTGACACAACAGCATCTTCGCAGAAATGAGGAGGTTCGTTGGGCATGATTTCTGCCAAAATTTCTTCATGCCCTGAATTCAAAGGTATGTATGGTTTTATAGTAGCTTGTACCGACATATAACTATTTCTATTGTCTGTATATTTTTGATCAATATTTTTAGCTATCAAATCTTCTGGTGATACCCAAATCGGTTCTTCTATACCAGATTCATTTTCTATAAATCTTAATATAGCAGTATCAGGTACTTTGTTTTCTTCAGACATCTTCAATGCTGTTTTAATGCAATGAGATGTGGAGGCTGCGGTGCTTAATTGGTATTCAAAACTTTTTAGTAATTTATGAAAATCGCTTCCTGAAAAAATTTGTTTTTGATTGTCGTCTCTAAGCGAAAACATAAATTGAATGTTTTCTTTAAAAGAAGACATAATAGTTTTGTATTCTTGAGATGCATCTTTCAATAATTGTTCGTGTTCCGCTTCTGGATAAGATCTTTTAATAAATTTATCAGTTTCAAGTTTTCGTTGATTGCATAGATTGTTAAAAAGAGTTAGAAAATTTTCTTGAGTTTCTATTTTTTCTGATTCTGATATGTCATCAGACTTTTTGAAGGTTAAAGTAAAATAGTTAGATTTTTTTGAAATAATAAATTCATCATTTTCTTGATTTGAACTTTGTTTCAAATTTAATGCATGCATTAAAGATTCATAATTTTTTATGGTAGAAGTTGCACCCTCAAGTATTGTTTTATTTTTACTGGTCGGTGTAGCTTTTCCATAGATCATTGATTTCGTTTCTTTGTCAAATGAATTTATAATAGACGCAAGGGCCTCTATTTCAATATTATGTGATTCAGACAAAGAATCTGCATATATGATTTGCTTTTGTGATGAATGTCTTTGGCGATTTTCGAAAATAGTGGGTAGTGGAGTGCGCATTGAAATTGTAGAGCTCGGCGATGCAGGGCTGTAGTAATTTACTCTGTGAATACTTCCATAGCCGCTATCTGCGGTACTTTTTCTTGCAACAGTTTTTGTACTCTCGAAAGAGGGGCGACTTTGTAAATCACTTAGTTGTAATTCGCTGCGTAGCTTCACTGTAGGTTTTTCAATCACATCTCGCTGTGTAGAAGGAGTGCTTGGTTTATCTATAAAATATTGAACTGGCATCATATTCCCCTTCAGCCATTTTGTACCTAACGCATGCTATCCGTATGCTTTATTGCTGTGGATTGCCTATTTTTTAAATAGCTTTGCTTAAAGCAACGTCTAACGTCCTTTAGCTCATAGTGTGGTTCTATTAGAAGAATCTACTTTTTAAAATGCGAAAAAAAATAATGATCTGCGTAATGCTTATAAAAAGGCGTATAGATGGCGGTATTTAAAAGCGATCGCAATAATGGCCAAAGTGATGTTTATAAAGCTTGCGGATGAGTCTGCGTAGCTTCAAAAGCCATGACAGCAAGGCCCTGTAAAACAAGATGAGGATGGTAGGTGTAAGGAAGAGAAAGCCAAGGAGCAATTTCTAACGCTGCGCCACCACTTAATAGACAGCGCGGAGAAAGCGCTTCTTTAGCGTGTGAGAGGGTGCTATCTGACGCAGAAGCAGCCGTACGTAAATACGTCAGCGCGCTGTGCCATCCGCGTTCGATAAATCCTACTTGCATAAGCCTTGCACCTTGCTGCAGAGCAGCGGAAGTATCCAGAGCGAAAAAAGGCGAAGGAGCCGTAGCTTCGAGGTTGGTGCAGTGAGGGGAGGAGAGGTTTTCTGGTTTGGGGAGCTGAGCGGTGTTTTGACTTAGAGCGCGTAGCATAATGGCGGGGCCAGGGGCAATTAGACCACCAATAAAATGACCATGGGCATCCAGCGTTTCTAACGTCGTTGCCGTGCCAAGTGTGGCAATAAAAAGGGCTTCGTGGGGATAAGCGGTATGTGCGCCAATGAGGCTGGCCCAGCGATCACTGCCTAGCTGTTCAGGGAGATCATAGTTATTTGTAACGCCACACTGGAAGCGCTGCGCACGAATAGTGTGTTGCGCAACGGTGGGCCACTGTGCGTGCAGCCATTGTGTAAGGCGCTGTGCTATCGCTTGTCCTGCCACATTACTGATCCATACACTATGCGGCGTGGGTAAGCTATCCCAATCGGGGATTGGAATAAAGAGCGGAGAGGTCCTGACGGTATTGGTGAGCGTCCCTGTGGCCAGGAAAATATCGTCACGTTGCATAGGGTTGCGCAGCGTCGTATGCAAGGTTTCTGGTGTCAGGCCTGGCCGCGTGAAGGCCCATTTAATGACGCTATTCCCCGCGTCAATCAGTAAATAAGAATCGGAAGGCGCTGGGTGGTTCATGAAATAGGCATGAATATTTTATTAAACGCCCTGAGAGGGGCTTTAGAAAACTACCCAACACCGCAAAGAAAAAGGGATTTGGGTAGCTTGATAGGGGTTGGATGCGGTCACTTAGATACGGCCGCTTATTCTGGCGTGCAAGCTTTGATCCTCGCAACAGCCGACCATACTGTACAGCATATTGTGAACGCCATCTCCTACGCTGCTACCGCTATCGTCTGTAGAGTTTGCTGGAATGCCTTCTGAGATGCTACTTGCATCAGTCACGGGTAGAGGCAAGGAGCTCATATTGTAGCTACTAGAATGTGCGTTGCTCTTAACATTATATGGCCCTGAAGACGCTGTATTGATCAATGAGGTGTAATCCGACGCGAGCCACGCCCGCCTGCAAACAATCCTCGATGAACGTGCACACTATGCTAATGATCTACAGCAGATTTGCGAGAGGTTTGAAGCCAGAGGAGAGGGATGAGCCCCGAAGAACTCACACAAACGTTGGAATTCAGTGCCTTACTGCAATCCGGTGAAACTGGGGATCTTCAAACGGTATTACAGATGGTCGAGGCGGTAGTCCCAATATTATTAATGGGATTTAAAAATAGAGCTTAGGCAGCGAGAGCAAATTTCTGCTTAAGGATTATGTACTCGATCCACAGACATATCTTCGAGCGCTATGCAATCGCCTACAGAGGAGAGAAAAGAGCAAAATTGCTCTCTATCCACACCGGTAAAGAAGCGCCCTTTGATCGAAAAATTTCGAGACCAATGGCATACGTTGGAGAAATATTTGACGTTGTTTTGGTGGGGAGAGATGGTTAAAGGAAGACATAACTACCTGGTTAAATAAAATCCTCAATGGAGGTTTTTTATATCAAGCAGGGGCGCTCCTTTTTCCTTACTCAGGCCGCGTTCTCAACGCGTTGGGGGATACTGTTTACTGGTTTGTTGTTCATTTCCCCCAAACTATGCCCATTACTTCCGACGATCTACGCGAACTCACTAAAGTCATCGCTTGATGGCTATCTACGCACTATTCCGGTTGATCAAATCGGTGTAGAGCACCCCTTGCTCAAATGCTGTTTAGCCAAATGCAAACTTTTTTGGTGCACGGCAACATATTGTTGAGAACGTGCGCAAAGACTATGGCAGTCACTTTACTTGGTCCTATGGCGAAAACTCTCGTCAAATTCAACATGACCTTGCATCGCTGTTACATTCAATAATTCGTCTATCCAACGCACATTAAATTTTTTTATAGAAAAATTCTTCTAGGCGGTTTATTGCTCATTTTTCACAAAAAAAGAGATTTTTATGGCAACTTCTATTTCCAAATCTACACCTAAGACGGTATCTACCCCACCATTGCACACTGAGTCTAAAACTATTCAGTCGCGTCAGAATAATTTTGAGGATACAAAAAAACCAAATAAAACCAAACAAAGCAATTTGCCTATTAATAAATTAAAAAAAACCAATAAAACTAAGCAAGATATTAATATCGTTGATATAGATACTCGTTTTGTCGGCCAAGGTGTTCTTGATGAATTAGTAGATAATTCCAAATATCATAATTATTCAAATTACCTAAATACTCGCAAAATATCGAATAGTAAAAGTCTAGAAGACATTCTTTATTCTCTGGAAAAAAGCAAGATTTTCGCAGAAACTGTTCTAAAACTGGGTTCCATTGAATTAATTGACGCGCCAGAAGTATCAAAAATGTCAAAAGATAAATATACTGCAGCCCAGTTAGCCTCTATTTACGGTAGAATGCTCAATAAAACTTTAGCACTTTTTTTAGTCGATGCTATTTATATTCAAAAAGGAATACCGGTACATGGCTTATCTCTAGAAGACCAAAAATATTTGACAGAAAAATTTGAGTCATTTTTGTCTAATAAATCTTTAGAGAAATTATTAAAGCTCTGCAAAGATGAAAAAGATGTTGCAGAAAAGTTTTACTTCATAGGTATGGTTGCCGCCTCTTTATCGACAAAGAGTGGTGATCATGAGTCATATACGTATCTCGCAGCATTGCGTCAAGCCTTATATTGTAATGATAAAAATGAAGTTGTTATAAAGTATGAATCCAATTGTTTTTCTTCTGTAAGGCAAGGTGATGGCATCATTGTACCTGGCACTTCAGGCCTAGCCTTATATAGAAACGATGTAAAAGAAGAATATAAGCAAGAACACAAAAATGACAATCAATTAGATTTTATTGTTACAAAAGAAATGGCTGCGTTATGTTGTGAAATGATAGAAGATATGCATAATTTATTTGATAAAATTTTACTTGCTAAATCTGTGGAAACACAAAATGCTTCTGAAGAAAAAAAATTAAATAATTCAAATTTACAAACTGACGAGCTTAGTGTCGCAGAAAATAATGTTTTATACTTGTTTTCGGAATTTGAAAAAGCCAAGAAAGCACTTCAAGAAGAGATAAAATTTGAAGAAACTAAAAAAGCACTTTTTGAAAAAGCCAAAAAATCACTTCAAGAGATAGGGTTTGAGGAAGCCCGAAAAGCACTTCAAGAGATAGAAAAAGAGAGTATTCAGGAAAAAGAAAATGTTGAGCATTTTTCTCTATTTAATGACGAGGCTGAAAAAGAATATCAAAAATGGTTAGAAACTAAAACAGAAAAACCAAAATCTATAGCATAGACAACACAAATTGTATGAATATATAAAAATAGCCAAGGGCGCTCTCAAGAATCAAATGCAACCTGTTTAGCTAAATGAACTTTCTGTAATTTCTGAGCCAAAGCTTGTTTATGGGAAAGCCAACTTAGAGTTTAATCTGTGTGATGTATAGACATAGTTTCAAGTGCAACATTTTAATAACAATAAAGTGTTGCACTTGAAACTAGAGATTAGAGCATTTTCACTTTCATTCGCAACACTCATCAGTTTGATGGCTTTACGCGTACGGAAAGATCCCCGCTCATAACGGTTTGAATACCTACTGGGGTTTCTAATAGAAGCCTGCCCTGCGCATCGGCACCTAATACGCGCCCTTGGTATTTTTCTTGACCCTGTTCTGATAAGCAGACATCGTGACCTGTATAAGCGTGGTCCTGATTCCAAGCCGTTAAAAAAGGCGCGAACCCTTTTTCTCCAAAATGCGCGAGTGTGGGGATAAGCGCATTGAGTAGTGCGGCAAATGCCTCGGTCATCTCCGTGACGGGGAATAATTGATTCAGCGCTGCATAGGGAAGCGAGGTATTCGCCAAAGTATCCGCTTGAGCGCTGCTTTGCCGCATCGCAGGTGGAAGCTGCAGATTGAGGCCAATACCGATAATGGTATCCGTAGTAGATGCAGTATGCTGCGCGGTTTCCACCAAAATGCCTGCTAGCTTTTTACCATTGAGCAACACATCATTCGGCCATTTGAGTGCAAAATGCCTAGAATAGCTCGGCGCAAACGCACGCAGGCCAGCCAATATAGCTGAGCCAATGGCCAAGCTTAATCCGCCCAACTGAGCAATAGGCCTAGTAAATCGATGTGCGACAGAAAATAAAAGCGCATCACCGGGTGCTGTTTCCCAGCGTCGACCTTGCCGTCCTCGCCCTGCGGTTTGCTCATAGGCTAGGCGCACAATTTTATGGTCACTGTGAGGATGCGTGCGCCAGCGATCTAATAAATCCGTATTGGTCGAACCCGTGCATGCGACTATTTCCAATGCATAGGCGCGCGCCGAAGCACTCAAACGCGATATCAGTACGAGTGGATCGATGCGCTCGATATATGTGGAGGACGCACGCGGGGGTGCGGTATGATGGGGATTATTCACAGTTAGGGAAGTGCACGTTTATGTCAACATCGACCAATCTATTAGTAGAAGAACCGCTGTTTAAACCCTCTCCCATTCATCTACGCCCTTTAGAGCGCAACGATTTACATTTCGTGCATATGCTCAATAACCATCAGGGCATTATGTCGTATTGGTTTGAAGAGCCTTATGAAGCGTACGTTGAACTGGTGCAGCTCTACGACAAGCACATCCACGATCAAGGCGAGCGGCGCTTTATTATTGAAAATCAGGCTGGTGTGATGATTGGGTTGGTGGAAGTAGTAGAGATCAATTATATCCATCGGCGCGCTGAATTTCAGATCATTATTGAACCTACCTATCAAGGCCAGGGTCACGCAGAGCAAGCCACAAAACTAGCCATAGACTACGCATTTTGCGTACTGAACTTGTACAAACTCTATCTCATCGTAGATAAAGAAAACCATAAAGCGATCCATATTTACAAAAAATGCGGCTTTGTCTTTGAGGGAGATTTATTGCAAGAATTTTTTATAGAAGGCCGATATCACGACGCCATCAGGATGTATAGATTGCAACCAACCTATTTAGCTCAAAAAATAGCTGCGTCCAAAGTGTTGGAATCCTAGGTAGGCTATATAAAAATGCACTAGAAGTTTTTCTTGATGACTCTGAATACATTCCAAGGTCTATCGGCGGTAACCTAAGATTTCCCTGCCTTCTCTTGTACAATTCGGGAACACTCATAAAAACTTTAGCGCAATAGGTATGCCATGCTTCAACTGCTTTTGAGAGATATAGACTTTGTGATATGTCCCCCTAGGCCCGATACACATCGCTCCTCTACTTCAGAGGAGCCAAGCAAATGGGATTGCCCTTCAAAGACGGTGGTTGAGTCTGCGCCGGGAATCAGCAAAGATGTGGCATCTCCTTCAGCAAGCTCCTTGTTTTTCCCTAAGCGAGATTTTCCACAGGTGAGACCGCTTGCCGATCGGACACAGGATATCTTGTGTCCGAGAGAGGGCAGTGTGCTTGGAAAGCCCTATGAGGACCTCCTATACACTGCGGTTCACCAAGGCTATTTGCCTATGGTTAAATGCTTGCTTGAGAGAAAGGCAGATCTGAATCTAGAATATAAAACGGAGGGAATCTCCGTCTTACAGCTCGCGGTCGCCATGGGGCACTTCGCTATAGCGGATACCCTACTTGTGCATGGCGCGGATAGCCGTCTCTTGAAAGAAGACCCTACCTGCTTTGGTTCATGGTTCTATGAGGTGAATAGCACCCAAAAACT
Organism: Mycoavidus cysteinexigens; assembly: GCA_031963005.1. Classification (GTDB taxonomy): domain Bacteria; phylum Pseudomonadota; class Gammaproteobacteria; order Burkholderiales; family Burkholderiaceae; genus JASSUD01. The sequence continues at coordinate 137,279 of JASSUL010000003.1, forward strand.
GAAGGATGTAATAGACGGTCAGCAGTATGCCATTGCCGAGGTTATGGTTGAACATATGCTCAAACACGGTGCACATAACAGATTGCTTGGATTTGCTATCGAAGAAGACAACCTCGGCATGGTTAAGGCGTTGTTGGAGGAGGGTAGCGATTGCCTTAATCCACCGCTTCCGATCGAAAACATCGTCAAGCTGAGTAAAGCGATGTTGGGCAAGCAGGATGGGATTATTCGCGCCGTGGTTGAGCGCCTCCTGCTTAACAATTACGAGTACAAGGATCTGTTCAAAGCCGCCATTACAGCAGACAACAACGTCATGGTCAAAATTTTGCTCGAGAAAAATAAAACTTGCTTTGACTCATGGGTCCATGGAGCGAATATTGTATTGCTAAGTAAAGCGATGTTGGGCAAGCAAGATGGGATTATCAGCGCCGTGGTTGAGTGCCTCCTGCTTAACAACTACGAGTACAAGGATCTGTTCAAAGCCGCCATTGCAGCAAACAACGACGTCATGGTCAAAATTTTACTCGAGAAAGATAAAACTTGCTTTGACTCATGGATCCATGGAACGGGTATGGTATTGCTAAGTAAAGCGATAAAGGAGATGCAGCAAAAAATCGTCGACATCATGTTGAGCGCAGCGGTTTCATCGCGATTCCCTCTATTAGCTTGGTTCCAGAAATGCGTTGTCTGGTTAATAGCACGCTTTTTTATACTTTTAGAGTAAATGAGGGATAACCCTTCGCAGGGCTTACAAGCTTATTCAGGGCAGGCGAATTAGGTCAAAGCGCGTCTTTTCTTAAAAAATAATCCCTATATTCTTCGCCTGCAGCGGTAGTAATTTCTATTTCTGCAAAAACACGATAACCGTGGCTTTTATAGAAGGAAAGCCCATCCTGAAAGCTTGCAGTGTTCAGTCGCGCGCGGTGGATCCCATGTTCACAGGCAATTTCTTCCAGCTTTGAAAGTAATGCTGAACCCACTTTTTTATAACGATATGGCTCATCGACCCAAGCCGACTCGATAAAAAGCCAGCCTAACTGCAATCTACCCGCCATACCCCCAATCCATTTTTCTTTGTCATAAGCAAAAACAGCAACCTTTTCACCAGAATAAGCGCCAATCTTTACTTCGTTATAGCTTCTAAGGGGGCTTTGAATAGTTTGAAGAATAGTCTCTTCTGGATTTTTCTCAATTTTGATATGCAGGTTTTTCAAAATAGCTGTGCTCCAAATGGAAGTGATTTTTGTAGGCATTTATGGTGCACTTTCATCTTATGTGCATTACATACTCTCTGTGCTTACACTGTCTTTTGGCTATTTTTCTGAAGTGTTGTCACAGTCGCTTTGTGCGCGCGCTTTGTGTGCGTATTCATCCGTTTTGTATGATTCTCTTGCTATCTTCCTTTATTCCTAAATAGCTTTCTTTAGTATTTACGAAATATGGTATTGAATCTATTATTTTTAGCTTATACAGTTAGAAATACAGGATTTCAATTTGCTTTAAGAGGAGAGGAAATCGTTGAATGTATCTGATACGCCATCTGAAGGTGATGTTCATTCGCCACACCATTCCCTATTCTTTGAAGCAGAGCGCCAAAGATTTTTTCGTCCGCTCAATAGCGCTCGACGCGAGTTAGTCGCCGCATGTCTTCGAGCGCTCTATGATCGATTGCATGGTCCTGCCGCAGATTATGCGCACCATTTGACGCGCGAGATGTTAAAGGCGCTTTTATTTCCGGTGGTCTCTGCGTATCAAGACATTGTGCTAGATGATGCAGAGTGGGGGGAAGAGAGCGAAAAAGAAGTGCATGAGCCTAGCGTGTTGGTGTCCATGGTCATTCGCTCCTTACTTGCCGATGGGTGGTTAGAGCAGTTTGCCGATCGCAGTGGATTGGTGGTTGCATTTCGCTTTTCTCGCCCGGGAAAGCTTTTTGCTGAGGTGCTGTGGTCCTTGGATCGGCCTAGTCGTAGTCGCCAGCGTAATATGCGTGGATGTCGCAATGCATTGGACGCTGCGTTGTCTGAGCGTGGGGATGCCCATGATTTAGTCGACGCCTATGAGTATGCAGAAAAGGTGATTGAAGATCTCACTGATGGGATCGATTATTTCCAGGAGCTGGTGCGGAACCTGATGCAAACTGCATCAGTCCATACTCAGTGGAGCGAGTTTGTCGAATTTCTCGAGCGTTTCCAGCGTGACTATTCCAAACAACTCACGGCGGACAATGCCACCTTGAACCGGCAGGCTATTGTCCAAAAACTGGAGAAGTTGCGTACAGTATCTGAGTTGAAGTTTCAACGCATAGAAGCTCAGCTAGGGGACATTGCGCATTGGGCGGTGAAGGAGCATAGCGGGCATTCTGTCTATGACTGGCTTTTGACCCGTATAGAAGATATCGTCGATGCAGCTTGTCAGTCTAAGCAGCCCGGTTTTCTAAAAGCGATGGAAAATTATTTAAAGCGCGTGAATGGATTGGCTTTGCAATCGATGATGCTGCGTACAGGGCAAACGCGCCATGCTTATCTCGCTGCAGTGCAAAAAATCGCTGAATCCTCTAAAGAAACACAAGATAAGATATTGAGTCATATTGGACGCCATTTAGCTTCGGTAGAAGTGCGGCTCTTAGATCCTGCAAGCTTTAAGCTGAAAACGGCTACACAGCGGCGTAAAGCGGTGACCGTTTCCATACGCCCTAAACCTACCCGTAATGAACGTTTGATCGCCGCGATGGTTAGAGCGGAATCCGAAGTATTTTCCATTTCCAATGAAGAGATTGTGCAAGGTCTACGTGCCGATTTACGAGTTTTTCAACATCCCATACGTCTCTCTGCAATGCCTACTACTAGTGCGCGAGAGTTAATTAGGGCGATGCAAGCGGTTGAGGCAGCTCGCAGTACAGCAGGCGTAGACATGGCGGTCAAAAAACTCCCAGTGCGTCTAGAGAACGCGTTTTATCTTGCCAACGATTATGAAATTAGCCTGAAAAAATGAGTCTGACTTCAACCATTCATGAACAGCTGACCCTTGCAGGTATCAAACCGGAGCAATTTAGAGAAATCATTACGCGATTACTGGCGTATGGAGTGATTGTGCGCGATGAAGACCGTACAGAGCAGCTTCTATACGATGATGCGCGGCGAGTGGAGAGTTTGCTAGAGGAATATTTTGATATCGCAGGTTTTTTCCTCTATCACGATCCCACCAATCAATTCTATCGACTCTATGTTGCTGGAGCGGTGGTAGATGGTTTACCACAGGATACGCTTGAGCCAATGCCATCCCTGCGCGCTAGGGTCTCGCCAGATTTTGTGGCTATGGCATTGGCTTTGCGTTTTCTCTATCAAAATAAGCTTAATACAGGGGATATTCAGCCGCAGGGTGAGGCGTTAGTAAGCTTTGAGGAAATTGCCGCTACGATGCAAACGCAACTCAAGCGCATGCTGCCTAACAGTATGGGCGATAAGATGGCGCTGCTAGCGGAATTAAAACGTCACCGATTGCTGAGCTATACCACTGATTTTTCCATTGCCAACGAGGATGCGCTTTTAGCCGTCCGCCCAACGATTCTCGGCATTATTTCAAATGATGCTCTGAGCGCTGCATTGGCTGCGGATGGAGTCATTGAAGTCGAAATCACAGCGGAAAAAACGGAAGAAGTATGAAGCTAGACCATTTAGTATTAGTGAACTGGGGACAGCTGAACCCTGGCAATTATGCTTTGGGCAATATGACCTTACTGACTGGGCCTACTGGCGCAGGGAAGTCGACTATGCTCGATGGTTTGCAAACGGTCATGACGGCGGCATATCAGGGCATTGTTGCCTATAACCCTGGGCAGGAGGAGGTGCAGGCGGGCCAAAGGCGTGGCAAGTCAAAACGGACATTAGAGTCGTTTGTGGCAGGCGCAGAGCTAAGTCGTTTCTCTCGTCCCGATGGTGCGCATGCTTATATGATTGGCGTATTTCGTCCAGGGCCAGACGAACCTTCCGCCAAAATGTTTAGTGCATTGGTCGGCGCAGCAGCGCGAGTAGATGGGGCAACAGATAGGCGCGACGCAAAGCTGGAACGTTTGGTGCTGGTTATTGTTGAGGATGTTGCGCTGAGTGTGGAAGACTGTTTTGATGATATTGAGCAGGGCGTGTGTGTCCCCGTGCAGAATATAGTGAAACAGCTGCGCGCTAAATATCCCAAAGTCACCAACTATGAAGACCATAAACGGGATTATCTCTGCGGTTTGTACGGACGCTTTCGAGGTCGCCATTCGATTCCATGGGATGAAGCACAAAATGCAGCTAAGGCATGGACCCAGTCCATTGCATATAGACCGATTGGCTCTGTCCATGATCTGGTGCGTGAGGATATTTTAGAGTTCGATGCCAAGCAATTACAGGAAAGTATTACGCGGATAAGCGATTTGATGCGTCAGGTGACCAACCTCAAGCAAGAAGGGAAACGCTTGGAGGACACGGTTTACCGCCTTCATCATTTAAAAGAACATATCGGTGCCACAGCAGTGGCATTTGAAGAGCAAGTGCAGTTAGATCTGTTATTTGCAAAGATGCAGCTTGCAGAAGATGAGGCACGCATTGCGCTTGAGCAAAATCGCATTCATAAAGATCAGAAGCTAGCGCAACAAAATCAACAAAAAACCGAAACTGAAGCGGCGCTGAAGAAAGCGGTCGATAACAGCCGTATCGATATTGCAACGCAACTGGGCGGAAATGTCATACATACAGAAAAAAAGGCCTTGGATGAACAGTTAGCGCGCGCAACCTCTAGTGCACGCAACACACTGCGTGCTCTGCATTCTGGGCTGATAGCGGCGGCAAATATTAAAAATGCGGCAGACCATATAGTTGGTCAAATCGTTTCAGAGCGTTTTAGCAAACTTCATAAGGCGGTAGAGGCCGTAGCGCAAGCTATTGCGCACACGGATATGGATCGGCTTGGGGGATTATTAAATGCGTTGGCCGATGCAGATCAGAACGCTACTATTGCAGTAGAAAAACTGTTCCAACTTGCTGGTGCTTTTGATGGAATTGAAACAGGCCTGGAGGCCTTGCTAACTACTTTGGTTGGCACGGAGGCGAGTGTATTGATGGCAATCGCCTCAGAATCGGCTGACCTCGAACAGCAGTTGAATATCGTCCGTCAGGAACAGCGCGAATGCGCGGAGCATAAGAAACGGCTCGTTGCTGGCGCAGGTAATTACCCTCGAGAAATCAATCAGGCCCTAGACCGCATTCGCGAAGATATTCCCGAAGCAAGAGTGCAGGTGCTGTGCGATCTTGTGGAGCCGGTCACGGAAGAATGGCAGCCCGCTATCGAAGGGTATTTAGGGGGCGCACGCTTTAATCTGATTGTGCAACCCGAATGCGAGGCAAAAACCATTGATTTTTTGCAATCACTGCATTCTAGAGCGAAGGTGGTGCAAGGCAAACGCTGCGTAGATCGGGCAAGCGAAAATCGGGTAGCTGCCGATTCGATTATTCATGAACTACGCACTGATCATCCGATCGCACGTGCTTATCTGATGGAACAATTTGGCTCTGTTGTGAAGGTGGCGGATTCTAACGAATTGCGTTTTATTTCCCGCGGGCTCACTAAAGATGGGAAGGGCAGCGGTGCGATGACGATGTTCGTATGCGAGAAGCATGACCTTGTGCTGGGCCGTAAAGCACGCGCGGATGCGCTAGCGAAAACCAATGCGCAATTGGACTCTCTCGACAGAGATCTCGAAGAGCTTGAACGCCTAAAAACCCATTTGCGTACGTTTAAACAGTATCTAAACAACCTCAAACAACCCACTTTCGATGCACAGCCGTTAGAGGAATATGCAAAAGATATCGACCATGCACGTCGCGCGCTTTCTCAGTTAGATTTGACAGAAGTAGAACCATTACGCGCTGAACTCGCTCGCCTCGAGCAGGTTATTAAGGCGCATGACGAAGCCATCAAACTTGCCAATACGACGATGGCATTAGCGCAGGAGCATATCGAGCAAGCTAAGAAAAGTATCGAAGCCCTTTCAAATGGTCGCGATGCGCGTTTACAAGAGTGTGCACGTCAAGCGCAGCGTTTACAGTATCTTTGCGAGGTGAATGCTGAAAAGACCTATGCGGTGCTGGCACAAGATGTAGAGGACCTTTTCGCATCCAAACACTACACCTTTCAGACCCTGCAAGCACGGCTTACTACTCTACGCGCGCGGCCTAATACGCTATTGGGCGATGTGCGGGAGATCTTGGCCGAATACAACAGCAGTGTGCGGCATGAAGAGCGGTTTCAGTTTGTATTGCCCCATTTGCTCGAAACCATGTTGTTTGATCCGTATTACGGACCGTTGGTGCATCTCGGTAGTGAGGTCCATAGATTACATAGCACGCTTGAGAGCGTGGGGTTGTATAACAACCGCGCTAAAGTGGAAGAAGCAGAGCGCTCCTTTCATGATGTTTTTACAAAACAATTCTGTGTAGAGATCAAAAGCAAGGTCGATGAAGGCGTTCGGGCACTGCGTCAGTTGAACTTCGAACTGGAAAAACTCAAATTTGGCACCGACCGCTACAGTATCGACTGGTCTAAATGGGAGCCCGAATTCCAAGAGTATTACGGATTCTTCTGTGCAGTGACGGAATTGGCCGATTCCCCCGAAACGATCGACTTGTTCGGTCAGACAGAGCTTTCGCCAAAGCACCTCGAAGTACGTGATCGCTTGGTCAAACTGCTCCTCGATCAAGATGCAGAGCGCGCAGGGCGAGAATTACTGCGCATTGCCGATTATCGCAATTACCGCCGCTATGAAATTTGGAACGACTCAGATAGCGGGGGCCGCATTGCACTTTCCACATGGGGAACAGGTTCTGGAGGCCAGCTCGAGACACCTGCCTATATTGTTCGAGCAGCGGTAGTGACAAATCGGATGAAGCTCTTCGAAAAAGGAGCCAGTCTAAAGTTGCTGGTAAGCGACGAATCGTTCTCCAAAATGGATGAACCTCGGGCGCGTGCCGTACTTCAGTATTTACGCGACAGCCTAGGATTGCAAGTCATTAGCGCGATGCCTACACGCAATGTAGGTGGCTTGCGTCCCGAATTCGACCGTGAATATAATTATAGCCGCGTGCATGTAGAGGCGAATGGAGAGCTGGATTTCATCCTTGAGAGTGATGGGCGTATCTTTAAACAAGACGCTATGCGAGCACTTTGGGAAAAGCAACGCGATGAGGTCAGACAGCAAGCAAAATTAGCCTTTGATATTGCCGACCCCCTTGAGGTCGCTCCCCCGCAATGAATGCCTCTCCCCTGTGGCTACAAGATGCGTCTGTGCGCGAGCTGCTCAATATGCTGGTGAATCGGTTAGATGGCGCTCAACAAAGAAAAAGCACGAAAACCCAGTCTATCGCATTGGGAGAGCGCACTTGGCCTGCACTGTACAAAGCATCCATGGAATCCCATAAAGAAGACTTATGGGAATATGTCATCGCAATGGCAAGTTGGAAGTGGCTAGCCATCAAACCGGAGCGTGCCCTAGAGCCGCGTTCTGGTTATGCTTTTTCACCACGACTGACCGTTTTAAATGAAGACGAGGTGCGCGCAGCGATAGGACGTCCCGAGCGATTGAAGTCCGCTCCAGAACGCTGGCGAGAGGCCGTTTTGGCAGGGCTGCATGCGCCTTTGGAAGTAAAGCAAATCGTCTCAGAATACTGTATTGACATACCAAACCATCCCATGGATGAAGTCGTACAGCGTCTTAACGTGTTACCGACCCTGGCCGATAAGCCATTGTTATTGCGTGAAGTCTCTTCGCAATTGTTTTGGGGAATGTCAAAATTGCTAGATAGACGGCAAGGGCTGGTTGCCGCACTATTGGGTATGCAGGATTGCCCATTTCCTGATTCGCCTATTCAATTACAAGTGTACTTACCGCCAACGGGCTACCGAGGCGTGCTCTTTATTGAAAATCTAACCAGCTTCGCACGTGCTATAGCCTCGAGAAATGCCCTATTTAACGAATTGGCATTGGTTTTTGCAGCAGGATTCAAAGGAAGTGCGCCACGACTGCGCAGCCCGCAAGGATGCACGATATTTTATGCGGCGCACGGAGGGCTGACCCCTGATTTAACCCACGACTTCGAGAAATGGCTTTTTAAAGACACCCCGCAGATACCAATCTATTTTTGGGGCGATCTGGATTACGCAGGAATGCGTATTCTATTGACTTTACGCACCACCTTCCCCCAGCTCTTAGCTTGGGAGCCTGGCTATGCTCCATTACTACAAGCACTCTACAAGGAACAGAGCCATCTTCCCCGAGCGGCTAAAAAACTAGGACAAAAAACACTGCTGATAACCGGGTGCCCCTATGCCGACACCATGCTATTACCCGCATTGCACGAGACAGGGCGATTTATAGATCAAGAATGGCTATCTATCTAGCGTATGCGCCATTCAGGAGAGTGTATAGGCTTGGGTCAGAAATATAAAATGGACTCTACCCCAATTTCCTGTCCATTCCATTCACTTTTAAATGGCCCGTTTTTTTGGGAGTAGGGTGCGCATCCAGCAAAAGCTGGCATATTCAGCGCCGAGTTTGACTACTCAAAGCTTAAATTCATATGTTTTTAACTTGAGCGCTATACGTCTTTGACGTATAGTTTTGGCCATATACACTGTTATTGAAACCCCAACTTTTCAAAGGCTCTGGCCACATTATTGGACAGAAGAAGAGCGCGCAGAGTTTGCAACATGGTTATCTTAAATCCAGAAATTGGTGATGTCGTCCCTGGCTCTGGCGGAGTACGTAAAGTTCGCTGGAAACGGACAGGTAAAGGTAAATCGGGAGGGGTACGAATAATCTATTTCAATCGTCTTACGAGTGGCCAGATATGGCTTTTACTCATGTATGCCAAGAATGAATTAGATACTGTAGCCGGACAACAATTGAAGGAGTTAAAAGATGCTGTCGAAACAACCCTTAAACGATAAAGAACTTGAAGCTTGGGAAAACAGCCGCGATATCAGAGCAGAGCTTATACAAGCTATTCACGAAATGCAGCAAGGGCAAGGTGTACCTATTGAGCTTTCCATGGTCGCTACAACACGTCTCCAAGTTGGTCTCTCGCAAAAATTATTTGCCAAACTACTAGGCGTATCGAAGCGTACTTTGCAAGAGTGGGAACAGGGACGACGTAAACCTTCTGGCGCTGCACAAACGCTACTTAAGATTGCACAGCGTCATCCCAAAATATTTCAAGAATTAGGTATGGCTTGAATATCGTCCTGCCACAAAAGAATTTAAATGATTTATCCACATTTTCTGGGGAAGGTCACAACCCCATAAACTTTCAGTGAATACATGGGCTGAACAAGATTAAGGACGGCAGCCAGAAACAGCCATTAAACAAAGCGGGAGAGTACAAAGGTACACGTCCCTCTAGCGAACGATCTATACCATGTCAGAGACCCAGCGGGAATCAGAGTCTACGGAGAGCTGCCGTAGAGGGCGTAAGTGAAGCCAGAGGTGTAGAGTTTAGTCTTGATAAGGCAGCATCGCGCATCTTGAAAAAATAGTGGCCTAGCTACACTCGCTATTGTTAACAAGATGGTTAACCGCACACCCTTGTATTTATTGGCGCGCCCAGCTGGAATCGAACCAGCGACCTTTGGCTTCGGAGGCCAACACTCTATCCACTGAGCTACGGGCGCTTATGGGCTACTGTATGGTGTCGCGGATTCTAACATGCACACGAGTAAGCGGGGTGGTGGCTGTGCTTTAAATTTGCATGATGTTTTGCTTATTCTCCAAGTAATGCTTTTAGATTTGCCAAGCGTGCTTTAGGTGTAGCAAGAGGTTGTGGGTCTTCGGGGTGGGTATTGGGATCGTCGAGTTGCATTTCTTTGATGAAACGCGAGGGTTCGCAAGACAGGATCTCTTTGGCTTGTTTGCGCTTTTTGCAGTAGCTCAGATGCAAGCTGCGTTGGGCGCGGGTGAGCGCTACGTACATGAGGCGTCGCTCTTCTTCTATGCGTTGAGCATGTTGTTCCGCGGTCGGGGCTTCTTGCGCGTTTTGCGTATTGCCACGGTGGGGGAGAATGCCTTCTTCGCATCCTATTAAAAAGACATGCGGATATTCCAGACCTTTTGCGGCGTGGATGGTCGAGAGATGTACGGCGTCTAAGTTACTTTCTTGATTGTCTAGTAGAGAAATTAAGGTGACGGTTTGGATCAATTGCAGGAGGTTTTTGTCGTTGTCGCTCGATGTGGCTTGCTCGGGATCGGTTTCGTTTTCTGAAGCCGCGGCTTCCAAAAGTGTGGGCTCTGGTTTAGTGCCTTTGCGTTTGAGCCATTCGAGGAATTCCAGTACATTTTTCCACTTGGAGAGGGCTTGTCGGTCATCGAAGCTCGCGTAGAGATAAGCTTCATAGTCTATGGCGTGCATGAGTTCGTCGAGCAGGGTCGTAGCGGCCTCTGTGGGCGCGCGGTCTGCTAGGCGGGTGATAAAGTCGCAAAAAGCGCGTAATGGTTCTAGTTGGCGTGCCGTTAAATGCGCTTCTAAGGCGCCTAAATAGACGGCTTCAAATAAGCTGGTTTTAGCTTGATTTGCGAAATGTCCAAGGGACTCTAGCGTGGCGTTGCCTATACCACGCCGTGGAGTCGTAATTGCGCGGATGAAGGCGGGATTATCTTGATCATTGGCGATTAAGCGTAAATAGGCGCAAATATCTTTAATCTCTGCTTTTTCAAAGAAAGATTGGCCGCCCGAGAGGGTATAAGGGATGCGCTCGCGGCGTAGTACTTGCTCAAGCAGGCGGGCCTGAAAATTGCCGCGATACAAAATGGCATAATCACGAAAAGCCGCACGTCGGTCGAATCGGTGCGCAGAGAGTCGAAAAACGACTGATTCTGCTTCATGCTCTTCATCATTCGCGGCATCCACCGTAATCGCATCTCCGCACCCATGTTCACTCCACAGGCTTTTTTCAAAGAGTTTAGGGTTATTGGAGATGACCTGATTTGCCGCGTTTAAGATACGGGTTGTGGAGCGATAATTTTGCTCCAATTTGATGACATGGAGTAGCGGAAAATCCTTTTGCAATTGCTTGAGATTATCGAGTGTGGCCCCGCGCCAACCATAAATCGCTTGATCATCATCGCCTACTGCCGTAAAAGCTGCACGTGCGCCGGTTAGGCATTTCAGCAGGGTATATTGGCAGGTGTTGGTATCTTGGTATTCATCCACCAGGATGTAACGTAAGCGATTACTCCAGCGGTCGCAGACCGCTTCATGATTAGTGAAAAGTTCGGTGGGCAGACGGATCAAGTCATCGAAATCTACCGCTTGGTAAGCTTGCAACGTAGCGTCATAATAGCGGTATGCTAATGCAGCTTGCTGTGTCTCTTCATCCTCGGCTTGCGCTAATGCAACTGGAGGAGGAATGAGTGCGTTTTTCCAGAGCGAAATTTGATTTTGTATGCGACGAACCAGTGTTTTGTCTGTCGTTGCAAGATGTTCTTGCAAAATAGCGTACCCATCGCTGCTATCCATGATCGAAAATTGCGCGCTTAAGCCAAGATGTTCGCCCTCTTCGCGCAAAATGCGCAGCCCTAGAGAGTGGAATGTGCATACGGTAAGTTGTCGGACAGGAACCGGTTTTCCTACTTTGCCTGGAGCGCTGAGCTTTTTGCCCGTGAGGAGTTTCCCTAAACGCTCATGCATTTCCGCCGCGGCTTTATTCGTGAAGGTCACGGCTGCGATATGCTTAGGTTCGAACCCTTTGTCCTCGATTAAGTGAGCAATTTTTTGCGTAATGACGCGCGTTTTGCCGCTGCCTGCACCGGCTAAGACCAAGCAGGGTCCTTCGGTATACTTTACCGCTTCTCGCTGTGCTGAGTTGAGTGAGCCCGCAGGGGCTGAAGAGGAGGAGGTAAAAGCAGACAAGGAATTTCCAAAGCCGGTGAGAAGTATTTTTTATACGTGATGGTCAAACCATCCAGCGGTGCCCATTGTATAGTTTTTCTTCTTCTTTCCTGTTACCTCAGAGTATGAGTTCTGAATGAATGCTCCCATGAATACGTCTACATCCTTACAAAAAACACCGCTGCATGCTGCGCATAACGCATTGAATGCCCGTATGGTCAATTTCTCCGGATGGGAAATGCCCTTGCACTACAGGTCTCAAATAGAAGAGCATCATTGGGTGAGAAAAGATGCGGGAATGTTTGATGTTTCGCATATGTGCGTAGTGGAAGTAACTAGCTTGGATCGTACGGCAGGGGCTTTTGATAGCGCGCGCGCTTTTTTACGGTATGCCGCAGCGAATAATGTGGACAAATTAACGGCCCCTGGCAAAGCGCTATATAGTTGTTTGCTCAATGCAGAAGGAGGCGTTGTAGATGATGTCATTATTTATTTTTATGGGGAACATCATTTCCGGTTGGTGGTGAACGCGGCTACAGCGGAAAAAGATGTCTTGTGGTTAGAAAAACTTCGGCAAGAAGGGCGTTTTGCCGTAGACATTCAACCGCGTCGCGAGTTGTCCATTATTGCTGTGCAAGGGCCGCAGGCGCGTGCTCGCGTCTGGGCTGCTTTTCCTGAAATAGAAGCACTCACGGCGTCTTTAAAGCCTTTCCATTGTGGGGTAGTGCCTAGAGTTAAAGGGACTTTGAGTAGTGAAGTCAGCGTAGCGCGAACAGGCTATACCGGCGAAGAGGGTTTTGAACTCATGTTGCCTGCCGAGTTTGCTCCGGAGGTATGGAATACCTTGCATAAGGCCGGCGTACATCCTTGCGGATTAGCCGCGCGCGATACATTGCGTTTAGAGGCGGGCTTGAATCTCTATGGTCAAGATATGACCGAAACCGTTTCGCCATTAGATGCAGGCTTAGCTTGGACGGTAGACTTAAATTCGCCGCGCGATTTCGTTGGAAAAGCGGCCCTTCTGCGTGATGGTGCGCACACCGTTTTCTTGGGATTGTTGTTACGCTTAGAACATGGCCGAGCAAGTGGAGTATTGCGTGCACACCAAAGTGTGCGTACGGAGCATGGGGAAGGAGAGTTGACCAGTGGTGCTTTCTCCCCAACACTGCAACGCTCTATTGGCTTTGCGCGTATGCCATTGGGAGTTCAAGTAGGCGATGTGGTATATGTGCGTATCCGCGATAAAGAATTGCCGGCCGATGTAGTGCATCCCGTTTTTGTTAAAAAAGGACAGGTGCAAGTTCATGAAACGCTGCTTGCATTGCCTTGACAATTAATAAATCCACCATGCTCGCCGTTTTTAAAAATTTAACCAAAGGATAGTTATGCTTCTTCCAGATCATTTGCAGTACACCGCCTCGCATGAATGGGTGCAAATAGATGAACAAAAAGGGATAGCTGCTGTAGGAATTACTGCGCATGCGCAAGAGGCACTGGGAGATATTGTTTTTTTAGAATTACCGACCATCGGTAAAACGGTGAACGCAGAAGAACCGATAGCCGTGATTGAATCCGTCAAGGCCGCTTCAGATATTTATGCCCCTCTTTCTGGTGAAGTGGTAGAGGTGAATGACGCATTAGCGCAAGCACCAGAAACATTGAGCGATGACCCTTATGCAGCCTGGCTTTTCAAGCTCAAGCTCTCGGATACGGCGGCATCTAATACCCTTATGGATGCTGCGGCCTATCGTGAATCGATAGGTGGGTAGTCAACGGTTTTGTCCGTTGATATTGCTATGTCTTATAGGCTGCTCGCTCTTAGAACCTGTTTGGAGTCTCCCAAAAAGGCCGATCTTCAGGGTCGTGCGGTGCTCGGGATCCTCACTGTACTCAAGTACAGCTCCGGTCCCTGTGCTCCTGCTCCCCCAAATAGGAACCCTTTTGGAAAACTCCAAACAGGTTCTTAGCCCATTTTTTTATTTTGCCTGTGATTGGTAATGAATCCTGATTTTTCTGTTGCCTCTGAGATGTTGGACGCTGTGCATACCCAGCAGGGTGATAGGCATTTGTCGGACCCCATCTCAACTCCTTCTTCGTCTTGCGCTACCTCTATGTCTCCTTCTTCTTTACGTCAATTAGAACAGCACGATGCGTTTATTGCCCGCCATATCGGTCCTAATGCCGAAGAGCAACGCCATATGCTGGATGTACTCGGCTTCGCTGCATGCGAAGATTTGATCAAAGCCGTTGTCCCAGTAGGGATGCGTCGAGAAGATGCTATGCCATTAGGGCTGTTTAGTGAGCCCAAAAGTGAGGTCGAAGCGTTGGCACAGCTACGCAGTCTGGCAGCACAAAATCAGGTATTTCGTTCGTTTATTGGGCAGGGTTATTACGGCACACATACCCCCCAAGTCATAGCGCGCAATGTGCTTGAGAATCCGGCCTGGTATACCGCATATACCCCGTATCAACCTGAAATTTCACAAGGGCGGCTTGAGGCGCTTTTAAATTTTCAGCAGATGATTACGGATCTGACAGCTTTAGATATCGCGAATGCATCGATGTTAGATGAGGCCACTGCTGCCGCGGAAGCCATGACATTGCTATTGCGCGCGCACGCTGGTGCGGTCTCTTCCAAGGTATTTTATGTTGCGGAAGATGTGCTTCCGCAAACGATCGAAGTATTACAAACACGCGCTCGGCCGTTGGGTATTCAAATCCTTATTGGGCCTGCGCAAGAGGCATTGAAACAGGGTCCCGTTTTTGGTGTGCTGTTGCAATATCCCGGGGCAGATGGATCCGTGCAGGATTACACGGCATTGACTGCGGCCATTCACGAAGCTAAAGGGGCAGTGGTGGTCGCTGCGGATCTTTTAGCCTTGACGGTACTGGCTCCTCCTGGCGAATGGGGGGCAGATATTGCGATTGGGAATACGCAACGTTTTGGTGTGCCGATGGGCTTTGGTGGTCCGCATGCCGCGTATTTTTGTGTGCGAGACGCATTAAAGCGCCATTTGCCGGGCCGTTTAATCGGGGTCACGAAAGATGCGCAAGGTCATCCTGCATTGCGTCTAGCGCTGCAAACCCGTGAGCAACATATTCGTCGTGAAAAGGCGACATCAAATATTTGTACGGCTCAGGCTTTACTGGCGATGATGGCGAGTTTTTATGCGGTGTATCACGGCCCACAAGGCTTGCGGGCCATTGCGCAGCGTGTGCACCGGCTGGCAGTGCTTTTCTATACCGCCTTGAAGCAGCTTGGATTTACATTACGCAATGATACGTTCTTTGACACCTTAACTATTTATACCGGAGCGCATACCGCCGCTCTGCATGCTCACGCCTATGCGGTTGGTGTGAATTTAAGACAGATTGACGATGCCTATATAGGCGTGTCGTTTGACGAAACAACGACCCGCGCAGATCTACAGGCATTATGGTCTGTATTTGCGACCGTGAAAGCCGGTACTGCAAATCCGATTGCGCACGCTTTGGATATCGATGCGTTGGACCACGCGCTTTTGCAAAACCAAAATGTAGAGACGCCTGCATGGCATTGGCCGGCTGCGATGACTCGGCAAAGTCCTTATCTCACGCATCCGGTTTTTAACCGCTACCATGCTGAGCATGAGATGCTCAGATATCTGCGTAGCCTAGCGGATAAAGATTTGGCATTAGACCGCACGATGATACCGCTAGGGTCTTGCACGATGAAGCTCAATGCAACGTCAGAAATGTTGCCGGTGAGTTGGCCTGAATTTGCACAGATACATCCTTTAGCCCCTGCTGAACAAACACAGGGATATCGCACGATGATCGAGCAGTTGGAGCAGATGCTGGCAGCCTGTACGGGCTATGCCGCAGTGTCGCTACAGCCGAATGCCGGTTCACAAGGCGAATATGCGGGGTTATTGATTATTCAGGCTTATCACGCATCTCGCGGTCAATCGCAGCGCAATATTTGTTTAGTACCGGCTTCCGCGCATGGCACGAATCCTGCTTCGGCGAATATGGTCGGGATGAAGGTGGTAGTAGTGGCCTGCGATGCAAAAGGGAATATTGATTTGGTCGATCTACGCGCCAAAGTCACCCAATATGCCGATACGCTGGCAGCGCTTATGCTGACCTACCCATCAACACATGGAGTATTTGAGCGTTCAGTGAAAGAAGTGTGTGATCTAGTTCACGCACACGGAGGGCAGGTCTATATCGACGGTGCCAATATGAATGCTATGGTCGGGATCATGGCGCCAGGGCAGTTTGGCGGTGATGTATCGCATTTGAATTTACATAAAACATTTTGTATTCCCCATGGCGGCGGCGGTCCTGGCGTTGGGCCGGTTGCCGTGGCGGAGCATTTAAAAGCATTTTTGCCCAATCAGTATTCAACGGGATATGCCCGTCATACGCAGGGGATTGGGGCGGTATCGGCTGCGGCCTATGGCTCTGCATCGATTTTGCCAGTTTCTTGGATGTACGTTGCCATGATGGGGGCATCAGGCCTCAAAGCTGCTACACAAACAGCGATTTTGAGTGCAAATTATGTCGCTCAACGGCTACATGAACACTATCCTGTGTTGTATACCGATGAAGCGGGTTTGGTCGCGCATGAATGCATTTTAGATCTGCGGCCTTTAAAAGAGACTAGCGGTATTACCGTGGAAGACGTCGCAAAGCGTTTAATTGACTACGGATTTCATGCCCCTACGATGAGTTTTCCTGTCCCGGGTACTTTGATGGTCGAGCCTACGGAATCAGAATCTTTAGCGGAGTTAAATCGTTTTATCGATGCGATGATTTCCATTCGCATGGAAATCCGTGCTATTGAAGAAGGACGAGCAGATAGGTTGGATAATCCGCTAAAGCATGCTCCCCACACTGCCGCTATGGTTGTAGCGAATAATTGGTCACATGCCTATTCCCGTGAACTAGCTGCTTATCCGCTCCCTACACTGGCTAACCGAAAATATTGGCCTGTAGTAGCACGAGCTGATCAGGCCCATGGAGATCGGAATTTGTTTTGCTCTTGTCTGCCCGTAGAGTAAGCGTTGGTTTGCTTGGGAAGTAGGATAAACAGGTTCTAAGTAGCGCAAGACACAATAAAGGAAACAGTATGGCGGTGAGCGTTTTTGATCTTTTTAAAATTGGTATTGGCCCATCAAGCTCACACACTGTAGGACCGATGCGCGCTGCATTGCTATTCGCGCAAAATCTAGAGCAAGACGGCATACTCCCCCATACAGCTTTCGTGTGTATTGAGCTTTTTGGGTCCTTAAGTGCTACGGGAAAAGGCCATGGCACGGATCGAGGGGTTTTGTTGGGATTAACCGGCGCGGCGCCAGATACGATCGATCCTGCCGGCATCCCTGCTATTCTCAGCCATATAGAGCAAACGGGGGCGTTGCAGCTCCTTGGCCGGCATACCGTGCCTTTTGTCCCTAAAAAACATTTGATTTTTTCTAGAAAAACGTTGCCAGAACATCCCAATGCACTGACCTTCCGTGCTTTGGATGCGCAAGAGCAGATTTTGAAAGAAATGACCTATTTCTCAGTGGGTGGGGGGTTTGTAGTTAGTGCGGGAGCATCTAACGATACCGTATTAAGCACTTATGCAGCGGTGCCCTATCCATTCACAACAGCGCGAGAGCTGTTAGCAATGTGCAATACGTCGGGCTTGTCTATTGCACAATTGATGATGCGAAACGAGTGTGTTTGGCGTTCTGAAGCGCAGATACGTGCAGGTTTATTAGACATTTGGGAGGTCATGCAAGCATGTGTCAAGCGTGGTTGCGGCATAGACAATCCTGCTGCAGAAGAAGTATTGCCTGGCGGGTTTCATATTAAGCGGCGAGCACCTAAGCTGTATCGAACACTCACTCGAACACTCACGGAGACGGCCCAAAATCTACCAGGTATTGCGAATACACCCTCTACGCAAACTAACGCTCGCGTACCAGATTCTTTAGAGAGTATGGATTGGCTCAATCTCTATGCGATGGCGGTTAATGAAGAAAATGCCGCGGGTGGACGCGTAGTCACTGCTCCTACAAATGGTGCGGCGGGCATTGTGCCTGCAGTACTGCACTATTATATGCGTTTCATATCAGGAGCTACCCTCGAAGGGGTACAAGATTTTCTGTTGACTGCCGCCGCTATTGGCATTCTCTACAAACTGAATGCCTCGATCTCAGGTGCTGAAGTGGGGTGCCAAGGGGAAGTGGGCGTAGCATGCTCAATGGCAGCAGGTGGATTAACGGCCGCATTAGGCGGGACCATAACTCAAATTGAAAATGCCGCAGAAATTGGCATGGAGCACAATTTAGGTCTGACTTGTGATCCTGTGGGGGGATTGGTGCAAATACCCTGCATTGAACGCAATGCAATGGGTGCGGTCAAAGCACTAAATGCGACCCGCATTGCCTTACACGGCGACGGTACCCATTATATTTCGCTCGATTCGGTCATCAAAACGATGCGAGAGACAGGGGCGGATATGAAGAAAAAATATAAAGAGACGTCGAGAGGGGGATTAGCCGTTAATATTGTCGAATGCTAATGGTCCAAAGCCTTTAAACTTTAAACAGGGATAAGTGCCTTGGTCAATGCATAGAAAAACTGCATTAACCAGGGGACACTAGACCTCTTGCCGCAAGACAAGCCTGCTTTATACCATGCGCGCAAGCTGCCGGAACATGTTGGAATTTCTTTCTGCTTCTTTACTACGTTCTGCTTGTTTTTTGGCCGCCTTTCTGTAATCCATCTGAAACTCCCTTAATTCAGGAGAGTTAATGCGTACAGAAGGGTAACCTGTGCCCGCTTGATAGAGCGAACTGAACTCTGAGTTTTGGACAGGACCTTGGGACCTGTGGGGATATCCCCTTCGTGTGGGAGGAGGGTATACCGGATTTTGCAAATAAGTCGCATTGCTATTCTTCTTAGGAAGAGAACTGCCGCGTGATGGCGTGCTTAATATGCTTGAAGCCAGTTGTACAATCGTTTGCGTATCAATCTGTGTGGTATCGAAACTGCGTTTTGATTGATTTGACGCTTGAGAAGTCGGTGCTAGAGGAACCGGCGTTGTGGGAGGCGGAATGATTAACGGTGGGAGTTTGGGCTTTGGCTTACGCTGAGTCGTCTTTTTAAGTATAGACTTAGGCTTTTGTGTTGCGGGATTCGAAGGCGTAGAAGGTGCGCTATGATTAGGGCGATTGGTAGGTACTGCTGGAAACTTCCGGATAATATCAGAACCGGTATCAGAGCCAATATCGGAGTCTGCACGCGTTATGCCTCTGTGTAGAGCCGCGGTAAGGTTGGCAGCGAGAGAGAGAGGCTGTGCCTGTGTCTCTGTACTCAAATCATCGTCTACGGTAAAGCTACCCAAATAGGTTTCGAGTACATTGCTGAGATCGCTCGATTCACATTGAATAGAAGGGAGTTGAAAGTGCACCTTTTTAGCAATATGGCTTGTCGGCGAGGCGTTATGAGCAGGCGCTGCATAAACACGACGATCCGATACTATTCCATATTCGCGTGCCGCAAAATAGGCTTTCACGGGAGAGCGTGGAAGAACCATGCCTTGCCGCTTCGCGCGATTACTGCCTGATTTACTCTTGGTAGCGTTATCCCTGTTTGGTGATATGCTCATGCTCTTACGTGGCGCTGCGGGTTGACTCAAAAGAGCCTCAGTATCCTGTATCTGATTTTTTCCACTGCGTAAATTTTGGTATGCAGAGGCAAATGTATTATGGATAAAGGTAAAAGGGTGGCAATGGCGTGTGGTAGTCATGCAGAGTCCGGTCTCTAAAAATAAGCGTTTTTATAGCGTTGAATACTAGCCCTATGCTTAAGAGTGACCAATTTCAAATTCCGTAATGCCAACTCGGGTATTTCTGCTTTCTCTGTAAGGTAAGGTGTAACTTAGAGGCTTATGTATCGGTGAATGGCAGAAAATCTGCTCTGACTTGCGTGCGGAACAGATGCAAAATAGAGTAAAAGCCTAAACAAGTTCTTAAGCAAAACGACCGGGATTTTGCACAGCGCCGTAATATCCTTGTGTCGTAGGTTGTCCATTATTGATAATGATATTAGGGCGATTAATATTAATCGCAACTGATACATTGCCACGGTTGTTGGAATTTGAGTTTTTGATATGCTCTGGGCGATTATTGTTTTCTAAACGATCATTATTATTTTCATTTTGTTTAGAATTTTTTTGTACGCATTTAACGATGCCGTATGCAATTCCTGCAATAGTGGTGGGGATAGCGGCTGAAAGAGCATAACTGATACCAGACATTGTGAGGGTTCCTTTATCGCGGAAGGTAGATAAGATAGACGAAAAAAGCATGCGCAAGGTGCATGCCTGAAACTTCATCTTAGAGCGCCTCGAACGAATGACGAACCGTTAATATGCTGATTACCACGCTGCGAAAAAACGCTTTGAGGCGGCAGCATACTCTGAAAACCGTGTTTTAAAAAAACACTAGTTACCTTTTGTGTGGATATCTCCAAAACTTAGGGGAACGCCGCTCCCGGTTTATTCGGCGTCTCCCTAGTTGCTCAAGTTGCAAATGCCTCTATACGATACCGTTCATCATTTTTACAGGTGGTTACGCCATGATGCATTTACGTCGGACCTCTTCTACTTTTCTGAGTTTGGCGCATTTAGTCTATTACTGCTTGGCCATTGGCCTGTGTAGTACGGTTTTGCTGGTAGTGGCATGTAAACGCTTTACCGATCAGCAACATGCTTGGCAATTAACGCCAGTGCAGGGCCATCTGCCCGATCTCCAGTTTTCTTTAACGTCGGATAAAGGCGTGGCGGTGACAGAGAAAAACTACCGTGGTAAAGTAGTCTTGGTCTATTTTGGATATACTTACTGCCCAGATGTATGTCCAGAAACACTCTCGCGTTTAATGCAGGCCATTGCTCGACTGGGAGTGGAAGATGGGCGAGAGGTGCGTATTTTATTTATTTCGGTCGACCCAGCGCGTGATCGTCCTCGGCAGTTATACGAGTATGTGCATGCTTTTGGTGCGGGGCATATCGTGGGACTCACTGGCTCCCATACCCAGATCGAGAAACTGGCGAAGCGTTATCGAGTAGCCTATGAAGCAGCCAAACCCGATGCCGATAACCACTATGAAGTGATGCATAGCTCTGCTGTCTACATTTTTGATAAGACAGGGCGGGCGCAGCTTATGGCGACATCTAGCGATTCTGCTACGCAGATTGCCCATGACCTGCGCCAACTAGCGGGGATTCCCTACTATGAAGAAAAATAACGGTTCTGTGCTCAAAAGAGCCATGAAAAGTATGGTCGCAATGGCTTTATTACTCTTGAGTGCGCATACAGTATGGGCTCAAGGCGCAGCCGCTGCGCCCGTCGCATCTCCCATTTTGTTGGTCAAGGATTCTGCATGGGCGCGCTTACTGCCTAACGGAATAGCGGCAGGTTATTTGACATTGCAAAATAGCGGTTCGGAAGCGGTGCGCTTGATAATGATTGCGAGCCCCAAAACGTATGGGCATGTGGCGCTACATGAAAGTGTGTTGGAAGATGGGGTAAACCATATGCGAGCGATAAAAACGCTCTCTATTCCCGCACATAGTGACGTTGCACTGGCACCAGGCGGTTATCACCTTATGTTGTTAAAGCCATTGCGTGCAATACAACCGGGGGATGCCATTCCAGTTGTGCTCACTTTTTCCAATGGCCAAGTGCTGAAAGTCATGCTGACTGCGCGGACCGTGACAGGAGCGCATTAAGCTTCTTGCATGCAGCGAGTCTAATGAAATGCCGCAGGGATTATAAGGTGGTAATAATAGTTTAAGGCGCATGGACCTCAGCCCAACAATTGGGCGTTTCATAGAGCCTTACACAAGTGAGTTGAAGCTGGGAGCCATAGCATTGTGCATACACCGGCGCTAGCTTTTCAAAGGCCTCTGCCGCTAGGTTCTCTACGGTAGGAATGCATGGCAATACTACCGTTTTGTGGTCGGGCAAAGAATCCAAAAACTGACGTACCGGTTGATCCCCTTCGTACACTAGAAAAGCGTGGTCCCAGTGCTGCACTAAATGTTCGAGTGCAAGTGTTTTAACCTGTTTAAAATCCATGATCATGCCGCGATCAGACGCGCCAGGAGTCTGTATCGTCGGTCCAGTCAACGTGATCTCGATGACATACCGATGCCCATGCAGATTGCGGCACAGGCTGCGATGATCGGGAATGCGATGCCCTGCATCAAATTCGAGTTTTCGGGTAATGGTCAACTGGCGTTTAAACATTAGGAAATAGAAATCAGTAAAAAAGTTCCCTCATAACGCGTTCCTAAAGGGTACGCGCTACTTATGTTTGAGAGGGGTTAGCGAAAGCTAGGGCGTGTCTCCACTTGCCCAAAGAGACCCATCGGAGACACCCCCTATGGAATATTCAAATATTTATGCGTCTGTAAAGAGAGCCGCCATCGAGGGTGTTGTTTGCACCATGCAACAGCAAATTCAATAGCGCTTTGCCCTTCTGGCGCATAGGGGTGAAATCCACTCAGAGGGGCTTTGGGCTGGACTAAAAAATGATCAAACTCGAGTGACTCATAGTCAGACAAACATTGCTGTGCTTGAGGAACAACGACCTTTAATTCATGGCCTTTTGATACCACGAGTGGGGCACCGGCTTTAGGGCTCACGCAGATCCAGTCAATTCCAGGGGGAACCGGTAAAGTACCATTCGTTTCAATGGCAATCTCAAACTGCAACGCATGCAACGCCTCTATGAGCGGCGCATCGAGTTGTAATAGAGGTTCTCCTCCTGTGCATACTACTAAACGCGACCCTGCTTCCTTTTCGGAAAGCGGTGGCCATAGTGCGGCAATTTGCTGAGCGAGCTGGGGTGCAGTGTATTTTCCACCATGTAGACCATTGGTGCCTACAAAATCCGTATCGCAAAAAGTGCACACGGCCTTTGCGCGATCTTGGGCACGCCCTGTCCACAAATTGCATCCACTAAAGCGGCAAAAGACGGCAGGCCGTCCTGCATTGATGCCTTCCCCTTGCAGCGTATAAAAAATCTCTTTAACGCTATACATGTATTGCACTCTTTGTTGAATATGCTTGATAACCGCGTTCTCGTAAAACACAGGCTGGGCAAGTGCCGCAGCCATATCCCCAGGCATGGAGTACCTCACGCTCGCCGAGATAGCAAGTGTGGGTATGTGTGCGAATAAGATCTATGAGGGGCGCGCCTCCAATCGTATCTGCGAGTTCCCAAGTAGTCGCCTTATCTAACCACATTAATGGAGTTTCAATCACAAAACGAGTCCCCATGCCTAAGTTGAGGGTTGCTTGCAGTGCTTTGAGAGTATCGTCTCGGCAATCAGGGTAGCCGGAATAATCGGTCTCGCACATTCCTCCCACCAATACATCGCATTGACGTTGGTGTGCTAACGCAGCCGCTAATGTAAAGAAAAGCAGATTTCTTCCCGGGACAAAGGTATTTGGTAAGCCGGTTGTATCGCTGGTAATAGGGATATCTCCCGTCATAGCACTCTGACTAATTGCCCCCAGCATGGGTACTTCGATCAGGTGATCGGGTCCAAGAGCCTTTTGCCAATGGGGAAAGCGTTCTACCAAGGCGGTGCGAAAAGCAAGGCGGCAATCCAGCTCGACATGGTGACGTTGACCATAATCAAAAGCAATGGTCTCGACATGCTGATATTTAGAGAGTGCCCAAGTCAGGCAGGTTGCTGAATCTTGCCCTCCCGAAAAGAGGACTAAAGCGCGACGCAGTCTAGAAGGATGATGATCATTTACGGTCAACACATGTTTTTCCTAAAAGGATGGCAAGACGTATTCTAAAAACGGGATGGAACATTTAAAAATCGTTTAGAGCCAGTTTGCATCATTTGTATAAATAGGCGCGCTAATACAAATGCTTCGAAAAGTAGTCCACGGGCTTTCAGCAACAAAGTATTTTTTTGATCACATCATACGCGAAGGATGTTTCTTCGACGCCAAGCTTAAAGAGAACACGCGGTGAAAAAATCGATTGTTTTTCGCATTCTGGTCGTGGTGATTTTTCTGACCATTTTAGTCAGTATGGGTTCCGCATTCTTTGTCGGTTTGCAAACGTACCAGCGAGCACGTGATGAAGCCCTTACGGATCTAAGACGCGGGGTGATCAATACCTGGAATATGGCCGAAGCTGATTTGCTGAAGCTCAGTAGAAACACCTATCGTTTGTTAGAAGCCTGGAAAGTGCTCAAAAACCAAGAAGTATACGATTTTGGCCCAGATGGAGGGCATGCTGTTTTCTTCCGCGCACAAAAACAAAGTGCATTATCTGAATCAGAGCATACGGCATTTACGAAAAAAGCCCATTGGGCTGTCAAAATGTTAGGGGCAGCAACAAATTCAGAAGGCGACACCTTTCTCGACTTTTCAGGAGAGGGGATTGCGATTCATTTTCCAAAGCGTGTGTCTTCTACCTATGCGCGGGCGCGTTCAAAACAAATTGCTGCTTTACGGCGCAAAGCAACGCTCACCAAAGATGAGATCATCTGGGGACCTTTATTTTTTGATCCGCTTTGGAAGTCATGGATGATTTCTGTCGCAGCGGTAGAGCGTGATGCATTTGGAAAGCCAACAGTTATAGCGGGGCATAGCCTCTTGCTCAATTCACTTATCAAAAAGCATTTATTGCTGTTTCCATTAGATGCCAATAGTTTTGTCTTAACCGAAACGGGCAATGTCATTTTACCGTTAAGTGATACCGGAGCGCGACG
This sequence comes from Mycoavidus cysteinexigens, assembly GCA_031963005.1. Taxonomy (GTDB): domain Bacteria; phylum Pseudomonadota; class Gammaproteobacteria; order Burkholderiales; family Burkholderiaceae; genus JASSUD01. The sequence goes on from JASSUL010000003.1 coordinate 161,975, forward strand.
TTTCGCTCCAGAACTTCTGAAAAAAGTAGCCACAGAGGTCCATAAAGACAATGCTTTTCCGCAGTATTTATCGCTGAAAGATGCCAAGGCCTATATTGTTCGGTTGGAAGGGGTCGAGTGGTATTTTGCCGCGATTATTACCAATGACGTTTTAGAAGAGCAGGCCTGGGCTCCCATCTGGGGGACATTGCCGATTAGGCTAGGGGTGCTCGTAATTATCGGTTTGGGCTTGTATTTAGCGGTCACGCAAATTTTAGCGAAGCCCCTGCTGGCATTTATCGCAGATATTGATAAGGGCCGCTTAAGTGCCGTGCGACCGCGCCTGGCCTATGAAAGGCCGGATGAATTTGGTCGCTTTGCCTCTGCTTACAACTCCCTATTGGATGAAGTCGATGCGCAGTACGGGGTACTGGAGCGTCAAGTACGAGAAAGAACCGCCGAGCTTGAAGTCGCGCGTAAAGAAGCGCAGCGTGCTAATGAATTAAAAAGCCGATTTTTAGCCAATATGAGTCATGAAATCCGCACGCCGATGAATGGCGTCATTGGAATGATGAGCCTATTGGCGGATTCCCCACTGAATCCAGAGCAACAGCGTTATTGCCAAGTCGCTAAACAAAGCGGTGAGTTATTGCTGTCCATTATTAATGAAATCCTCGATTTTTCTCGATTGGAATCCAGCAATGCAGCGGTCAATATGGCACCAGTAGATTTATTGATGCTTTTTGATAAGCTCATCGAAGTCTTTATTCCAAAGGCCTATGAAAAAGGGTTGCGCTTAGAATTGAACATTGCTGCAAACGTGCCCGCCGATGTGATCTCTGATGCGACCAAGCTCCAACAAGTCGTAACCAATTTATTAGGAAATGCTATTAAATTTACCCATACGGGAAGTGTCAAAATAGAAGTGGAGTACTTTGGTAAAGCCTTCGATGCTATCCCTTCGTTGTCTGCTCACACCACCGATCCGGTAAGCGCCTGGGCTAATCCTTCCGCTTTAGGGAGGCCCAAAGAAATGGCGCAGCATAACCGTCAATATGCTATTCCATTAGAAGATATGCCTCGATTGATAGTGCGCGTCATAGATACCGGAATCGGGATTTCGAAAGAAGCAGGGCAGCGTATTTTCGATCCTTTCATACAAGCAGATGCATCGATTACTCGTCGCTTCGGTGGTACAGGGTTGGGACTATCGATTTGCAAACAAATCACAGAATTGATGGGTGGAACGCTCCAATTACAAAGTGTACATGGTAAGGGGACGACATTTACCGCCACCCTACCTGCGCAAAGTGCGAATGGAGCGATGCAACAGCAAATTCGATCTAGATTGCAGGAATTTTCTGGATTACACATCGTCATTGTATTTATGGGGTCGACTTTGCCTGTTGCGCTTTGTAATGGGTTAGAACGTTTAGCAGTGACATGGAGCTTAGTGTATTCGGTGGATGAAGTGATTACGATGCTCTTAGATGAAAGTAGGGGGGATATTGATGCGGTATGGTGCGATGAACGTGTAGGCACCGATAAGTTAAGGCAGCTGGTCAATATTATTGAAGGTAAAAGTTGTTCAGAACGAGCTCATCAGTCTGCCGAGCAAGGTACAAACTATATGCAAGCGCCTGCTGCAGTGGCGCAGGGCTTGAATATAAACACGAGTATGAGCAAAAACGCAAACGAAGAAGCGCCTTTAAGAAAAACATGCTGTCCAATACTCGTTCGCTTAAATACAGAACCCGTTTCAGCACGTTTTGCGCCTCCGCAAATTCCGTCCGATCTCTCTGAGCGGACTTCAAAGATTGCCACTTTGTACTGCTTTCCTTTGTTATTTGAGGACTTAGTCACTACATTAGGCATTGTGGTGGGGCATATAGAGGCTGCGCAGCCAGAGCCCCAGTTTGACCAGCAGCCGTATGCATTAAATTTATTAGTCGTCGATGATGTGCCCGTGAATCTTGAAATTTTCGAAATCATGCTTAAAAAATTAGGGCACCGTGTGAAATCAGTGAGCTGTGCTACAGAAGCTTTTGAAGCACTGAGTAAAGAAATTTTTGATGCGGTTTTGCTAGATGGACAAATGCCTGGTATGAGTGGTTTGGAAGCTGCGCGCAGAATTCGCGCTGAGGCGGAACCGATTTTGGATTCTGAGGTCTATATTATTGCACTCTCAGCAGGCGTACTAGACGATGAGCAAGCCGTATTTCTAAATGCAGGGGCTAATGATTTTCTGCCCAAGCCTATTGTGCCAAAGATGTTAGCAAATGCTTTGCTCAAAGCGATGGACCATCAGTTAGCGCGTGGAATGACGCTTGAACCCGCAACGTCATCCAATCACGCGACATCGATGCAAGAAGAAGATGCCGCTGAAAAGCACCATTTGAGTTCAGCACTACAGCATAAATTTCATGATGAGCTTATCCATCTGTATGCGGTGCTTAAGGAAAATGCGGAGCAAAAAGAGCTTGAATACGTCGATTTTGAACGTGTATTGCAAGAGCTCCATAAAATGTTGGGCATGGCAGGACAGTTTGGCGAGAAAAAATTGGAATTGGCGATACAAGCCGCAGAGCAAGCCGCAAATCAGAAAAATCTGACTCAAATGTGCGCGACTTTCGGTGCGATAGGTGAGGCGATTGAACAGATAATACAGCCCCAAAAATAAGAATTGACAGTGAGTGCGAGGTAAAATATAAACCTTATAGGCGTTTATTTACCTTTAATATTTAAGGTAAATACCCCATATAATTTGCAATAATCTTACTATAATGGCCACTTCGTTAAATGTTTTCGCTGACTAAGTCGCAGAAGTAAATTGCGCAGATATTGCTAGAGCGCGATGTGTAATCTGTAGTCATATCCTAACCATTGCTAGAGGAACAGCCAAATGACGGATTTTACTGATCCGGATCAACAGAAATTAGACGAGCAACTCGAGGCATTAAACGGCTTGCTAGAACGCTTTCAACATTTGCCTAAAGAAGTAATGGCATCAGCTAAAGAAGCAGAGAATAATCCGAATGGTCCGATGTCTAGTGAGATGCTCAAGCAAGTATGGGAAGGTGGGCTGCGCGATAGCGTTAAAAAAATGACCAGTTACGCACAGCAAGCGATAGCATTGCATGCAGAGTTTCAGAGCCTTTTAGACATGACGCAAGCCGATGCGATGCGTGATGCAGCCAGTATGCTTGCGCAGACGGATCAAGCGGTGTCTATCAATACAACACACGATGAAGATGCATTCAGAAAGCCACAGAATGCCGCCCAGTTAGAGCATGTAGGAGAGGCTTCTCATTCTGCTAATACTCCGAACAGGAAAAAAGCAAAGCGCTTTGTATAGCCTAAATGTGGCCAAAATGCGCTAACTATGCTCATTTAGTGGTCAATATATGCGATTGACAGAGTGTATTTTTGCTTCTTGTTTTTTATGTTGAGGGGAGTGGCGCCTTTTTCTTCGGATTGCCTTCCCATATCAACTTTTTTCTAGGAATTTTTGCATGAACCAGCTTGCTCGCGTGCAGCCTGTTGCTAATCAAGGTACCCCTGAGACTTCTAAGGCGGTAGAACAGTTAAAAACCGATCAGCACTATAACGAAAAGGGACGCTTAGTGGTCGAGCCACGCGTTCAGCAGAGCCTCAAAGAGCTTGCGCAAGTTATGGCTCCTATGCAATTTCTGAATAAGATGACGCAGGAGTTGCACCAGGCGTTTGCTGGGTTTAGACAAGCGCTCCAAAGCAAAGCGCCGCAACAAGAAAAACCAGCGGCTAATGCGCAAAATAACGACACTAACAGCGGTCTTTTTGGTCAGAAAAAAGGGGCTGCACAATTATTAGCGACGGATCAAAAAAATACCCTCCCTACTTATGAGGCGGCAAAAAATGATCTGTTATTGGCAGATGAGCATCTTCCTACCTATAAGCAAGCGTTGCAGCAAGAGTTATTGCAAGGGAAGTTGGCGGATGCCTTGCCGCTAAACCCCGAGGAAGCGGCAGATGACGGATCTGATAAATCGTTTTCCGGTCATTCTGATCGTGAACAAGGGGAGCAGCAATCGTCCTCTTCCGATGATTCCGATGATGCAGAGGTAGAAGAGGTACTGCCCACTTATGAAGAAGCCGCAAACGATACCGTATTGGCCGATGAGCATCTTCCTGATTATGAGGGAGCGCCACAAGAGTACACAGCGTTAAAAAGCACGTCCTCTTGGTCTGATCAAAAAGAACAATTTTCTATTAACGAGGTATCTGTCAATCCAAAAAATGGATGGAATGTACGAAAGGTCTCTTTTGGGAAACAATTCAGTCAAGAGAATATATTCTTCCGGATACAAATGGCCTTTGAAGAATTAAGAAATCTGCAACAGGTGCAGCTTGCCTCCTATGTAGATAACTTGGAAGCGAACACCAAATTAGCAAGAAGTCTCACGGAATATGCCAATTATTTATCGGCAAAATATATTGAATTGCAGGGCGAAATTGACCGCCTCAATGATAAAGATCATGGAGGCGCTCCGCCGCTGAAGAAATTTAAGTGGGCAGAAAATCCGGATGCAAAAAGGACGATCGAAAATATAGTTGCTTTCATGAAGCAACATGAGCTGAAGATCAACGGCGTCGATGTGGATAAATGGATTCACCCCAAAGACGATGCGAATCCAAATGGGGGAGTTAAGGAAGAAGGCGTACTCACGGAATCGGAACTTTTTCTTTTTTCAGAAACGCTCAAAAACGAAGCGCAAAAGAAAACCGACTTTAACGTACAGCTGCAAACACGGGTAACTGCTACCACGCAAACCTATACGAATTACCAAGAAGCTTTAATCACTTTTATGACGACGAGCTTTAAAATGGTGCGCAACCTAATAGATCAATTAAACAGGGTCTAAGTATGGAGCAAGCAGCGGATACTTTTGCCGATTGGATAGCCAGTTTTATGGATATCCATGCCCGTGCAGGCATTGAATCGGAGCATTTGCATACCTTATACACGTATGCGTGCCAATCGGCAGAGCGAGGAGAGCTCAAAAAAGCAGATCAATTGCTCTATATGTTACTACTGCTCGATGCGAACAATTTTGATTACGCCCTATCGTTAGGTCTATGCCGGCAAAAGCAGGGGCTGCACAAAGAAGCCTTATTTTATTTTCTGCGGGCTAGCAGCATTAGAAAAGCCGATCCGCGGCCTTTTTATCATGCTGCATTAAGCTATCAAAAACTGGGGGATGCAAGCAGTGCGCGCTATGCATTTACTTGGATTATTGAGCATCCTGTCGATGTGCAGGCCTGTGCGCAAACCGATGAGCCATCGGATTGGTATCTTGCGCAGTGTGAAGCTTTGCGAGACGAAGCAAAACAGTTATTGGCGCAACTGCCTGTTTAATGGTTTAAAACGATTGGTTTAAAACGAATTGAGCGTGTTATAGCGTACATCAATCAAAGCAATGCAAGGCATATCGTGTAACGCAAAAAATAATATGTTAGCGATGGCTCACTGCGGTATTTTCAATACCCCGCAGTATTTATGAAAAGCACAGTTATTTGAATGTGTAAAGGATAAAACCATGTCAGGAAATACTGCCTTACCTATGCAAAGCCCTTCTCCTCTCTTTTTAATCAAAGATCGAGCGGGCGCTGTACAGGGCGTAACCGCGCGTACCGAGCAGGGAAAATCCGTAGGGTTCTATGTTCCGCAAAAAGATACGGATACGCGAAAAGGCCATGGTACGCACTATGTTGTTGATTTCAAGCACTTTCCCAATGTAGGGCAGGATGCGGTGAGCGATATCGAATGGAATGCTGCAGGCACAGCAGTGATGCATAAGCTCCAAAATCCCGTTGTAGAAGAGCCTTCTGTTTCCAATGGAGTATTAGACAATCAAATATTGCTGAACAATGGCTTGAGTAATTTCCTGCAAAGCGGCCTTTCGGTAGAAGCTATCTTGTCTGCAGTGCCAGGATTTTTAATGAGAGATCGTGCACGGATGCACGAGAGCTTAAAGAGTCTCGTTGAATTTATGCAAGAAATACAGAGTAAGAGCTTTGCAGATTTCACTAAACTCATTGAGATGCGCAAGGAGAAGGCTGAGGAAGCACGTCAAAAAGCGCGCAAGGCAGAGAAGATTGAAGTGATACGGGATGGCGCATTGGTGGCCTTGGGCATTATAGCGGCCTGCTGGGCGCTCCCTGCCGCCTTAGCACTTACTGGCATAATGGGAGGTCTATCGCTAGCAGGAGTAGGACTATCCTTTTTGGCAGCGGGCGCTGGAATAACCAAAACGGTTTCTAAGTACAAAAAAGTAGAGGCCCTAGAGCAAAGCCGTAGTGTCGAAGAAATAAAGCAGTGGGGGCAATACGCAGATACGGCATCGAATGTGGAATTTGTATTAGGCATTGCAGCAGTGGTAGTGAGTATACCGTTACTCGTGAACTGGTTGCGTAGCCTTGGTTCCGTTCCGAAAATAGCTATCGAGAACACGGGACGCGCTGCAGGAAGCGGTGTAAATGCCGTATATGAACTGCAAGAATTAGGAACCGCTGCCCAAACACTGACATCAGAACAAATAGCATTGAACAAGGACCTTGTCGTTGAAATGCTTAAAAACGAAACAGGTTTTTATGAACTCCCTGCGGCTTTAGAAAAGGTATTGAAGGGGGCAGGTTGGAGAAATGTGCATGTGAATCAGCTGGAGACCATTGTAAAAGAAGGGTTTCAGGAAACACTGAACGCTGTTGGAGCGGCTAAAAGGGGTGCCGAAGGTGTCCTGGTTGGCGAAAGACTCTCTGGGGATTTCATGAAAGTTTTTTCTGACACTCTAGTTGCTAAATTGCGAAGTGGACTAATCTATAACGGATCACAAGTACAACTAGGGATGGTTCTTTTTAAAATAATGGGAACCACTATTGTGGGATCGCTTACCAACATGCAAATAGGACGCGTTCGAGCGGACCTTGCGAATAGCAAATATCTTACCGATGAACTAGACGCGCATATTGAATATAACCGAGATATACAGCAAACATTGATAGTCAAAGCCATTAGAGACCAGATGGAACAGTTGCAAAAAAATTTAGAACACTTGTTAAAAGGGATAAAAAACGGAGTCGAATGGCGTAATCAGCTTGCAGAGTCAGGATTGAAGACCATTCGTGCATCTGCATCCTAAGGTCATTTTTTATATATGTGCCGTTTCGCCTTGCTTGGGCGTAGCAATGTATTGATACCCATTTTCCCTGATAAATCATCAGTAAAAAGGAATAGCATAATGTCAATGAATAATAGAATCGAAATAGCTCAAGAGTCGACAGCGTCACAAGGGCTGCACCAAAGCGCTGCGGAAAACGCTAAGCCTGAATCTCCCACGATAGGCAACCCTGATAGTGATCTGGAAAGGGAGTGGAAGTCCATGGAAAAGTCAATTCAACTCATGCTCTGTGAAGTGAATAGGCTGGTTGTGGACGGTGCAGGGCAGATACGCGATCCTAATATGAATCTGGAAGCTCGGTTCAAGTCGCTGTTTATAGAGGTGGGACAGCGCGCCAGAAACGATAAAATAAATAGCATGAAAGAGGGGCTTCACTCTACACAAAATATTAATTGGTCCTCTGTCGTCGGAAATGGTCTTGCTGCGGTGGTTGGTAGTGGATTTATGATTGCTGCTTCTTTGGGCAAGGTAAATCCTAGCACTGCCTCAGGAGCTGCTAGTCTGGTTTCTAATAGCAACTTGATCCATGGTATATCCGAATTCAATAATAGACCTGGGGTTAACACAGCCGATCAGCGCGTTTCTTTTGCCGATGCTACAGCGCAGTTCAATAGAATAAACACTGAAGCAAGCGGTAAATCAGAGCAAATCAGCAAGGAGTCATCTACAGTGATTCAAAGAGCAGGTGACCTGCTTCAGCAAGCAATGCGCGAACTGTCTTCCATAACCAAAATACCGCTGGCTATTTAATTGAATTGCCGTCTATGTGTTACATATAGCAAGGCTTAAAAGCCCTTCGTGCTTTAAGCTCCGAAATACTTCGAAGCAAAAAGCAGAAGGGCTGCTTTGTTGGCGCTTTGTACAGCGTTTATAATAGTGCAGAATCAAAAAATGGTCAGTCTGTATGAAATGTCATAAAGTGATCGAAGATAACTATGGTTTGGCCAGATAAAGGTTAGTGGGGATATGACGGCGCGTTTTACATGGAAATTACTGTTTCAAAGTGGCTTACTCGATAAGCAGGAGCTGCATTTGCCTGACGGAGCAGTCACCATGGGCTCCGGCAACGAGTGGGATATTGACATGCTCGGCGCCATGCATGGTGCGCATAAGGGCGAAAGCGGTCACATTGAACTGAGTGTGAGCGAAGAGGGCGTTCTTTTGCACCCGCTAGATTTGCGCTGCATGGTCGATGGCGAGGTCATCAAGGCTGCGGAAATCCCTTTACAAGCGGGCCAGACAGTAGATGTTGCGGGGTGCAAGTTTATTCTTGAGCGTGTTGCTGAAGAAGCGGCTTTCTCCGGATCAGAGCGCTTCGACACCGATGAATGGGATACCGCAGATTCAGCCGATGCAGATACAGAAGCCGTGTCGATGAAATCGGCAGCAGGTCAGCACCAAACTATGAATACACCTGCGCTTGACGGTGCGGATGCGTGGATGCAAGACAATGCGGTAGAACAGAAGCGTTCGGGTAAGCATACGAAGGCCGCTCGTGGGCCTAGACGCTGGCTGCGAGTCTTGGGTGTGGCTTTACCAGGGAGTATGGCTGCAGCGATAGTCTTGATGCTTGCCTATGCGAGCCAAGAGCTAAGAGCTTCGGTAGTACAACCCTCAGAACCGTTTAGTCTGGAGCGCTATCAAGAATCTCTATCGCAAGCCGGTTTATCTACCGTAAAAATAGAGCGCGACAAAAACGGAACCGTTAAACTTAGTGGTGGATGTTGGGATTCGAATAAATTTCAGCCATTTTTAAGCCGCTTGCTGGCTTCTGGTGCGGCCTATCAAAACCAAGTGCTGTGTCAGGATGATTTACAACGCAGCGTAGCGTATGTGCTTCAAACCCATGGTTATTCGCATGTGCGTGTAGTATCTGGCCCGCATTTGGGCTCGGTCGTTATCGCTGGCAATATCCGAGCAGATGCACGCTGGAAAGAAGTGACCAAGCAGCTCAATAATCTACACGGATTAGCAGAATGGTCGGTCCATAATGATGCGCAAGAGTCTTTAACCGGCCTCATAGTAGCGCTACGCGAGCGCGGTTTACTTTCCAAATTAAGCCTTTCTCGTCAAGATGATGTGCTCACGGTAACCGGCCAATTAGATGACGCGCAGCAAACTATTTTGCAGGAAGTATTACAGCCCTATACAACCGCATCATCGGCTACTCTAGAGCAATCTGAGTCGATCACCGCGGCTAAAGAATCTATCAAGCATCGGACGCCACTGCGGGTGATTTATCAAAATATTCCTGCGCTTAGGCAGGAGCCCGGTATTTTCCCCTCTCCTATCGTAAGTTTGAGTGGAAATAAAAGAACAGCGGCTTTATTGCTCGCCAATGGTATGATTGTCCAAGCCGGCAGTGCTCTGCCTAGTGGCTATACCATTACACAGCTGGATGAGGCGGGTATCGAATTGCAAAAAGAAGGCCAGTTTGTCCACTTTCCTTTAGAATTTTAAGGTAGCTTGGCGATGGCCAGAATAACCGTTTTAGAAGAGAACCTCTTTGTAGATGCCAAAGGGGAATATTTGCGTGAGTGTGCTGCGCAATTAGCCGGTGAAAAGAAGCGTTTAGAGGAGCTTCTTGCCAAGGGCTGTCCGCCCTCTACGTATCGGCAATATAAGCAGCAACTCTTAGCCATTCAACACACGCATATTGTTGTGCATGCTATTTGGTGTACGTATCATGGGCAGCTTCCTAAAGCAGCGTTAACGCCTCCTGCCGCATCTGCGGTGTAAGTGCCTTGTTGAATTCATCTACCTATCCCGGAAGTGCAGCATGGGTGAGCGTAAGCCTCTACCTGATCTACGAAATATCCCGCATCTTGCCTTAGAGACACAGTCTGGCGAGCGTGCCGAATTTCTCTTTCGGGGTACAAAAGGTTATATCCAGCAATGCGAGTTAGGTTTGTGCATAGCGCTGGCATTTCCTCGTCGGATCGAAGGGCCCAACTGGGCGCATCGTATTTCCTTGCTGTTAGCCTCCCACGAACGAACTGTTGATTTCGGTCTTCAATATGATGGCCAGCATTGGCTTTTATGGCGTCGACATGATGGTATACAGGCATTTACTGCGGATGCATGTAAGCATGCTTTAGATAATATGCTGTCCGTCATGCGTTATTTATATAGCTGTTCGGCGAAGCCCAATGTGATGCATTTAAATAGTATGCATAAAGCATCTATTGCGCGCTTTGTATAGAGCGCGAAGCTTATCTAGTTTATGCTCTGGTTCGCGCTTTGCGATAGCAAGGCCGACCATTTTTTTATGTGCCTCACATCTTACGATGTAGCGCACAAGTAATAGCAGACCTGCTTTTAGCAGGGCGTCAAATTCATATTATGTACGGTTCTAAAAGTAGAGGGAAAGGTGAAGCGAGCATTACTGGGAATAGTATTGGCTTTATCAGTATTGGCGCATGCTCATGCTGCAGTGCGTATTCCATGGAATGGCCCTCCATATTTCATCACTACACGAGGAGCGAAAGTCGCTGAAGTGCTAAAAGGCATGGGTGCTAATTACAGTGTTCCTGTCATGGTCAGTCCGGAAGTAGAAGACCATTTCGTTGGAACGATCCGCAATACCCAGCCTGATGTGATTTTAGAGCGATTTGCGCAACTCTTTAATCTAGCCACCTATTACGATGGGCAGGCGTTATATGTCTATAAAACGCATGAAGCGAAGAGTCAGATCATCACTCCAAGGTATTTAACAACGAAAAAGCTCGTTAAATATCTCAAACACGGTAATGCAATAGAGCAACCCTATTGCATATTGAGAGCGGTGGATAATTTTAATGCGCTTGAAATCTTTGGTGTGCCTATCTGTATTACTCGGATCAGTGAGTTAGCTAAAAATCTAGATGACAAGATCCTCAATCAAGCGCAGAATCAGGAGACGGTTCGCGTCTTCCATCTGAAATTTGCCTCTGCAGCAGATATTTTCTATACCTATAGAAATAGCGAAAAGGTACGCATTCCTGGCGTAGTAACGGTATTGCGTGAGATGGTGCAGAGTCGCTCTCCTGCGGGAGAAGGTACGCCGGTAGCGGATACACAGAGTGGTGGATCGCTCGCTACAGCAGCTATTCCGGCTTTTTCTGCCGATATGCAGCGCAATGCGGTGGTCATACGTGACCGTGAAGTCAATATGTCGATGTACGAAAATTTGATTGCGCAGCTGGATCAACCTTCTGCACAGATTGAAATCTCCGTTGCCATCATTGATGTAAATGCTTCAGATATCAATCGACTAGGCGTAGATTGGGCAGGTCAAGTAGGCTTAGGGGGAGGCGCCATTGGATTTAACAGCGCAGATGGAGTGAATTTCAATACGGTGCTTCAGAACGCGGATAATTTTATGATCCAAGTGAGTGCGCTGGAGCAGCATGCTAGAGCCAAAATTCTGTCTCGTCCTTCAGTAGTCACGCTCAATAACGTCCAAGCGGTATTGGATCGCAATATTACTTTCCGGACCAAGGTCTCTGGCGAGAGAGTCGCTTCAATTGATGAATTTTCTACCGGGTCATTGCTGCGTGTAACTCCCCGACTCGTTAAGCAAAACGGGATAGAGCAAATTCTCTTGATCCTGAATATTCAAGATGGACGCGCTGGGCAAGGTATTAACCAAACCACCGAGGTATTACCTAGCATTAGCAATGCAGAAATCTCAACACAAGCCAGTTTATTGCCTGGGCAAAGTCTATTACTAGGCGGATTTGTGCAAGACGAGCAAAGAGATGGCGAGCGTAAAATCCCCTTATTTGGCGATATTCCCGTCTTAGGCCATTTCTTTAAGACAAAAGCAAGCTCGACAGAGCGCGTTATTCGGCTATTTTTAATTAAAGCCATGCCGCTTCCGATTCTTCCGGTTACGCAGCCAGCTAAGTAAGCGTGGAACTGATCCCTAAAAGTTGGATATGCCGCAGTCCAACTTTGAAGTGACCCCAAAAAGTTGGATGCCAATCTGACTCTTGGGGTTTTTTTATGAGTAAATATACGGAATAGTTCAAGCTCACCACTATCCATGATTACCTATCGAGTATAACGCTGCACCATGCTCTAGCATTTCTCATCTCTCTAACGTGTACTCAAAACTTCCTTTTTAATAAAAAGTACGAAAGTACGTTACGACACAGTGTAAAAAAAGTATGCGGGATCGCAATTAGGCGCGTGAATGCGCGAGCACATAGATGCCGGATAGTGTGTGCCCAAGATAGCAGCCGTATGCGGACTTTGGGAGAAGGTATCGCCTTTGGCCTGACTTTATGAGGTTGCGTATAGTGGCGTGGAAGTGCATTAGAAACAGGAGGCGATACAGAGGAAAGTACGGACTTCGTCGAGGCCTCTTTTCTTGCTCCATAGTGAATGGCCTCAGAATAGTGAGATAACGCATCTCGCTTTTTTGGGGCTTTTTTACGCATCCTTAGCTGAATGATCTAAGCTGTCTATGATCCAGTATGCGTAAAAAGAAGCTGAGAGTGGAGTTCTTCACCGCATTACGACGCGTACCCGTGATCTCCCTTTCAGCAACACGCCCACCACTAAGTTGTCTACGACATTAAAATAAGGGAAGGTCACTATTTCTGTATTTTTGATGGATTTTGCAGTCAAAAAAGCAGCAACGGTACGTAATAAGTGTTAGACTACGTTCCTTGTTGTGCAGCTGCACTGCGAAAGCAGCTGTGGAGGCGGTGTTGATGGGAAGTTTCTGAAGTCTTCGATATTTTTGTAAAAATATCCTTGACAACAGTCTGAAATCTCTTCATAATCTCGTTTCTCTGTTGACGAGACGTCAGCAAATGTTCTTTAAAAATTGATAGTTGATAAGAGTGAGTGCGAGTGAGCGA
>JASSUL010000021.1:0-16253 GCA_031963005.1 Mycoavidus cysteinexigens
ACCGGGGCGCCTGGCTTAACCTTAACCGGACATACCGACTTGGTTAGTAGCGTGGTGTATTCGCCGAGCGGTGCGCAGATAGTCTCAGGCAGTTGGGACGAAACAGTGCGGCTATGGGACGCACAAACCGGAGCACCTGGCCTAACCTTAATAGGACATACCGCCTCGGTTAATAGCGTGGTGTATTCGCCGAGCGGTGCGCAGATCGCCTCGAGCAGCGAGGACAAGACGGTACGGCTGTGGGACGCGCAGACCGGCGAGCCCGGCCCGACCTTAACCGGACATACCGAAGGGGTTTATAGCGTGGCGTATTCACCGAGCAGTTTGCAGATCGCCTCAGGTAGTCGGGACAAGACGGTGCGGCTATGGGACGTGCAGACCGGCGAGCCCGGTCCGACCTTAATCGGACATACCGACGGGGTTTATAGCGTGGCGTATTTGCCGAGCGGTGCGCAGATCGCCTCAGGCAGTGGGGACCAGACGGTGCGGCTGTGGGACATCGCCTCGGGTAAGTGTCTAAAAGTGATTCAAGGTTTTAGCAGATGGATCGAGAGTGTTGCCTGGAAAGTGACGCCCGAGGGGGATTATCTGTTGACGGGCAGTGGAGATAGCGTAGTTCGCCAGTGGCAGCTGATAACAGAAGAGGCGGGATATCAAGCACACCTGCGCTGGATGTCACCGCCTGCAGCGTTGAGCGTGACAGATAGCATGATCGATGGAGTGACAGGCTTAAGCGGGAGGAATAAGGCGCTTTTGCAGCAGCGGGGGGCTGTGGGCGAACCGGCGTTGCCTGTAGGTGATGAAGAAGAGATAGCTCTCCCCGACTGAGGTTCGCCTCCACTCAGTTGCGGGACCATAGCGCGTCTCCTCTCCTACCATTGAACCTGCCTCGACCACCAATCAGCCTTTATTGGAGCATCTCGCCTAACGGGATGCTTGTTGCCTGGGCGGAATGGGTAGGCCGATTTTTTGTCAGCCGCTGAGTGAATTAATAGTTGATAAAAAATCGGCCTGAAAGGCTGGCGATGCAACCGTTTAAGCATCTTTTTATAAACCCCAGGTGCTGCGCGCATTGGGCGGAAAAGACGAAGATAGGGAATGGCAATCAGATCGACTAGTCGACAAACACTGCCCTTGCTTAACTCTCTTTATCTCGCTTTGCCGCGCCCCTGTATCGGGTTTACTTAGCTTCGTCGCCTGATCTCGAAGTTGATCGACTTTCACTCTCTTTAACTGCTCGGTGGTGCGATCTACGATATTTTTGCGCTCTCCATCCACATTCAATGGACTGCCGTAATCCTTCCATTTTTAAGGGGACCTAAACAGCGTTGATACGCTATTCAACTGTCCTAGCGCGAGTAACGCTTGATCGAATTTTCTACATAATTCGGCGGTCTAAGTGATAGGTGGGCAAGGCGGAAGCGGTGTGGGCATAAATGCTCGCGCTTTTTCGCCGGTTGTCGATATCGTGACATAGTGACCTTGGAGCGTTCGCTTTTTTCAATCTGCTTGGCTGTACGCTGTGCTGATTATGCGCAAAATGGAAATTTTCAAAAAAGGCCAGCTTTTTAGGCTCATTCATCTAGGTCTTTCATCACCACTTGGTGCGTAACCATCCAATCACGACGCAACGTTGTCCTTTAAAAAATGCAAGCCAAATTAAAACAGCTTGTTTTGGTTCAAAACAAGCTGTTTTAGCTACCCTCTTAAAATCAAAATAAGGGTTATTAGCTCTCTTCAATCGAGCAATTTTTCTGCTCCTCTTTCTCAAAATCAGCGCATATAAAAAGTTAAGGAAGGGCCCTAAATTTTGGCAGCACTTCAGATTTACTTTTTCTTATTTCTCTAGATGGTAAAAAGCTTATTCAGCAGTTGGTGCTGGGATGCGGTAGGTAGTATTCCCAAAGGTTAATCTTTGTAGATTTGGAAATCGTGCAAGCTTAGCCAGGAGCGCTCCGTTCATATAATTTTCATACCGAGAAAGTTCTAAATCTTCTAATTTTTCTAGGCGAGGGAGGTTATCCAGCAATGCGTGTGTGTCGTAATAGTCAGAACCCCCAACTTTTAGTTTTCGCACATTAGAGCATCGTCCAAGAAAAATCTGGATTTCCTCTATAGTAAATAGGTTCTTTCCAGAGAGATTTAATTCTTCTAATTTTTCTGGATGGAGGAGACTGTCTAGCACGTCGCTCGTGAATCTTTCATAATTCGGAAGGTTTAATTTTTGCAGGTTGCCGCATCGTGCAAGAAAAGCCTGGAACTTCTCTTGCAATAAATCCTCATATGCTAAGTAAGCTAATTCTAATCCTTCTAATTTTTCTGGATGAGGAAGGCTGTTCAGCGCATCGTTCGTAACGCGGAAATTAAACTCAAGTTTTAATTTTTGCAGGTTACGGAATTGTGAAAAAGAGTCTTTGAGATTCTCTTTAGTAAGGGTTATATGACTCTTAGAGAGTCTTAATTCTTCTAATTTTTCTAGTTGGGAGAGCTTATTCAGCTCGTCTCCCGTGATGTAGAAATCAGACCCAAAATTTAATTTTCGCAGATTGCTGCATCGTGCAAGAAAATCCTTAAACTCCCCGTCAGCATGACCGCTACAATAATAAAGGTCTAATTCTTCTAATCTTTCTGGATGGGGGAGATTGTTCAGCACTTCGTTCGTGATGTAGAAACCAGACCCAAGGTTTAATTTTCGCAGCTTGCCGCATCGTGCAAAAAAAGCCTGTAACTCCTCTACAGTAAGATTGCCGGACTCAGAGAAATTTATTTCTTCTAATATGCCTGGATAGGGGAAACTATTCAGTATTTCGCTTGTGAGGGGGAAGCCAGACCCAAGGGTTAATTTTTGCAGATTGTCGCATCGTGCAAAAAAAGCCTGCAACTCCTCTATAGTGAGAGTGCCAAACCCAGAGAAATTTACTTCTTCTAATATGTTTGGATGGGGAAGGCTATTCAATAATTTGCCCGTGAAGTAGCCATAATTCGAAAGATTTAATTTTCGCAGATTGCTGCATCGTGCAAGAAAATTCTCAAATCCCCCTTCAACGAGACCGTCATCCCTAAAAAGACCTAATTCTTCTAACCTTTCTGGATGGGGGAGCTTATTCAGCACGATGCCCGTAAGGCCGGCAGCATCCGAAAATTTTAATTCTCGCAGATTAGTACATTGTTTGATAAATTCAGGGTTATTGCCAGTAATATCATCCTGACACTCACTAAAATCTAAGCCTGTGATCTTAGGATAAGGCACTACGTCTTTCAGCTCATCCGTGCAGAATTGAAAGCCTCTAGCGAAAATAATAGTCAGCCATCCGAATCCAAACGCCTCAATAGCTAGCTTCAATTCATTGATGTGAGAAATTTTTACATTTTCAATGACGCAGCTTACTGCTATTTTGAAATCTCGACTTATCAATCGTGCTGTTGTTTTATCGTTAAAAAAATCAAAGTTTTTAAAAATTCTCTCAAAGACTTCTTGCGGAATAATTAATTCTTTTGATGAAAAATCGCTTAAGGTAGTTAATGGATAATTGGAACCAGGGTCGTCTGCTGGTGCTAATGTCTTATCTGAAGAGGAAGAGGTGGATATGTTGCTATTAGAAAAGTTACTTTTGGTATAAAAAGCATTATTTATCTTCATTTTTTGAGTCCTTCATCAAAAAAACTATTCTCTGAGTAAACGCGCATATTCTACTAACACAGCGCGTAATACAAAAACAATCTAGCTATCAGAAAATTTTTCAAGAAAGAAGCACCCAGGTAATATCATGTACTGATACGCCACAATGAAAAAAAAACTTCGTGCCACTGCTGCACTATTTTTACAATGTGGTTGATTTGGTCGCGGGCATCTTTGATCGACAAGCCGAATCGGTCTATACGCATACCGTCTGATAAAGCTTGTGTACCCTGAGCATAGCGGCTGAAATACTTTCTAATGCGCCGGGAAGTTGAATATAAATATAAATTTGGTGTTCAGAAACCCTATTCACTACCTACCATTCTTGGCTTACTCGCTCGCTTTGGGCGGCGCGATGCTTCTAAAGCTTTGCCATGCGCATCCATCTCCGAATCAGCAAGAATATCTAATGTTTTCTCTAATTGTATAAATTCAAAAACAGAAGCAAATTTCTTAGAAATGCCAGTTTTTTGCCCGCATTTCCTCTCAAAGCCTTATGGATACAGGATCAGACGTAAGTTCGATTGGCAAATTTAGCAAAAGAGTCTTAAATTAAAATGAGAATACTCTAATTTTTTCGTGCGGATTGTTTGTTGGATTTTTCTGAATAATAATGCGTTCTTACTTTTATGATAGATAATTCTTAGATAGGGGTTGTGATATGGATTTATTTTCAGTGGGTTCAAGAGCTAGCTTTTCTGCCACAACAATACAGGGTTCCAGTCCAGTACAGGATTTTGGTACTACCAGGCCAGAGGACGCTAAACTGGCTTCCCCCATCGAATCGGCGAAACAGTTCGTTGAAGGGTTAGTCAAAAAGAGGGAAGCATTAGTCGAAGTGGAGGAAGGGCAAGTCAAAGAGGCGGAAGTACTCTTCGAAAATGCAAAATCCTTATTGCAAGGCGCGAAAAACTTATTCCAAGCGCAGAAACAGCAACTCGGAGAAGAAGCACCGTTCGTTAAAGATATTAGAGAATTTGTTAAAAAACAGGAGGAGTTTGCCGGACAGGCGAAACAGCTAGCCGAACAGAGGAAACAATCAGCCCAAACGGATACTTTAAAAAAGATAGCCGACTTTTTAGGGAAGACGGATGAGGATGGCCATACCCCATTTCATCAAGCAGCCCAATTGGGTGACTTTGATGCTATTTATGCTTTCTACTGTGCGTTGTTTCCACAGGAGTATAAGGATACGCTGTCCTTAGCCGCATTGGAAAATCCCGTATCTCCAGAGTTGCAAAAACAACTGTGTTCCAAAGAGAAGGTCGAAATAGCGCAGTCGGCTGAAAAATCTTTAAGAGAGATCCTGAATTTAAGAGATAAAGAGGGATGCACATTTTTACATCTTGCAGACAGAATTCTTGGCGACGCCGACAGTTCGGAAGAGCTAAGAAAAGGGGCTAGAGACATCGCGCATTTATTTGCGGCGTTAGGTAAGGTAGACTTATTGGCACGAGATAAAAATAGAAATTTATCCATTAAGAATGCCCTACAAGATGAAAAAATTAAGTGGATGCTAATATCTAATCATGAGCAAGGGGCTTTCATACCCACGCTCCCAGAGGTAATTTCATCCTTCCTTCCTGCTGCTGCTATTACAAGCATCTTATAAAGGGTAAAGCCGCCTTTCATATAAGCAATTTCGTAATATTTAATTACAATCGAAGCAGAGGTAAGGTAGTGCATTACGTGTGACTCTACCCCAAAAAATCGGTCCATTCAAAAGTAGAAAAAATTGGCGAAATAGAATTACTCCTATTTCGCCAACCTTAATAAAGACTTCATTTTTTTTAGAGCTCGTTCAGAGTCTTTTGATAAGTAAGATAAAGAAAGCAAGATGCAGGAACTGTAGACTAGTATTGAATTTACGTTCGCAGTTTTTCCATAATTATCGAGTTGCTTTTTCAAGCAAAAAGCACTCAGACAATATAGCAGGAGCGCTATATTCAATATCATTTGCTGATACACCATAACTAAAAAATATTTCGCGCCACTGCGGTGCTATTTGCACAATATGATTGATCTGATGACGAGCTTCATCAATCGACAATCCAAATTGACCTACTTGCGATAATAAATTATAAATACTCGCTGTCCGACCAAAATCTCCTACGCTTAACGCAAGATCTCGTCGTTCCAAACTTACTAAGGGTACAGGCACTAGATCATAAGCAGGCGAGAGCCTCCAGCCGCGTTGCCTGTGTAATAAGGTGTGATTACGTGGATGATCGTTATTATTAGTTACCGCTGCATTGAAGGCCATACGCCGAAATAATTCAATACAATCTGTTTCTGGTTTGTCTGACCAACAGCCTAAATTATCAGCAAATAAAGGATAAGACCAGGATGCGCGGTCAAGCTTAAATTCAATGACGCGCCGTCCCCACGCATCAGGGCTAACATCTCGACTGCGCTTGGTATGCCTTTGAGTTTGGTAAATTCATAAACTACTTTACTCAGTGGTAATTGATATGGATCAAGTGCAGTTGCCTCATCATGCTGAAGATAGCAATCACCGTATCGGAGCCAGCCTATGCGCATACCATCTGATAAAGTTTATACCCTGAACATAGCGGCTGGAATACTTTCTAATGCGCCGGGAAGTTGAATATAAATATAAATTTGGTGTTCAGAAACCCTATTCACTACCTACCATTCTTGGCTTACTCGCCCGCTTTGGACGGCGCGATGCTTCTAAAGCTTTGCCATGCACATCCATGTCCGAATCGGCAACCCTATCTAGCGTTTTATCTAATCCAAGCGTCCATAATACTGTAGCAATTACGCCGATACTGGCTCCAGGCTTACCAAGCTCCAAGGCATTGATTGTATTGCGATTAATGCCTGCTTTTTCTGCTAAGTCAGCAACGGATAGACTGCGGCGTATTCGTGCCAAACGAATACGTTGTATAGGGACAAGCCTAAAATTGCAAATAGCGGAAAGGCCTTTTTTGATTGGCATGTATAGAGCATACCCAGCGTACATTAGGGAAGTGGGTTCAATTCCCGCCGGCTCCACCAGGCATATCTGTGCCTACGCTACGCTTAGCTTGCCAAGCTGCCAGCTGTATGGGGCGTAATTCGTAGCGAGCCAATACCCCTTCATGCAAGCGCCGCAACTCTTCAAGTGTCAACGCAAAGACATCCGCACGCTTTTCTTCAGGTATGCCATGTGCTTGCAAATAACCCTCTAGCAAAGCTAAAGCATCCTGCTCTGGGCGCACTACCACATCGTGCACCATGCGCTTAATCAAAGTGCCATAGGCCAAACGTACTGGGTCTGGCTCAACTAAATCCTGCTTAATCACAACATACTCTTGGGTCGAACGCTCATAAGCCCAAAGATATAAATCTCGTAATAATTGGATACGTGTTAGCTCATAGACACCGAGAATGGCGCAGCTGTAGGCCGCTTCCGACACACCCAGAAAAGTAAGAGGACATAGGTTTGCGCGCAACAGAGGCAAATTTGCAGCCAGCCTTGAAACCCGTTTATTTACATCAGCGAAGGGCTGCAAATAAGGCAGATGTACCATCATGAAAAAAGACTGTTCAAATGGGTCAGTGATTTTGTTCGCTTTATTTAACACTTTATCTAGTGCCTCACTAATCTGAGCTGGCACGGCAAGCGGCCGATAAACGCTTTGGCCAATTTCCACAGCGTGTTGGCGCAGACGCCCTTCGTCGGCTGGGTTCGATAATAAATTTTCTGCTAATAAACTATGTAAATTAAGCAAGGTATAACGATTACATCCCACTACCTCAGCGTTCTCCACCAGCAACTCAATGGCTGCTTTATGATTGAGAATCATCTGGGTTTCAAAAGCCGTCTTATTCGTTGCGACATGACCGTGCTCAAGCAACTCCCGTGTATCGAGGCGACTGTAAGTATTCCCTTCTAGTTGGCTCGAAGCCCATGACAAGTCAATCAATAATCGATTCAATAGGGTGCGGCCATACGTACCAGCAGGTAATTTGGCCTGGCCTGCATCGCCCATTTTCCATAACTGACGGCGCAGTGGCGCAGGTAAATACCAGCTCTGGTTTGGTTGATAACTCTCTAGAAAATCCCATTGATATCCAACTGGCTTGCGCGCCATAAGAGGTTGATTGACGTATGCCAAAATCTCTTGGCTGTCTAGAGATAAAGAAATTACGCTGGGGAAAACCGCGCTGAGCTCGGGCGCAGTAACTGAAGGCGGGGTAGCCACCGCATATCGTCTAGCGCGTCCTTCCCCCATACCCACAATTTTTCTTTGGGTAATTGATTCACTTAACCAACGCTGAACGGTTCGGCGCGCCAGCTCGGGATGCAGGGCAAGCAGCTTAGCTAAAGTGATCCCTTCGGGGGAGTGTTGGATAGAAAGTAATAATTGTTTAGTAGATGGCTTCATTTAATGCTCTTTACTTCTGAATGTGCAGCAATTATGGCGCAGTTTCTATAACCGCGCCATAAAAGTGGCGCAGTTATAGAAACTGCGCCACTTTTATTCCGTTGCTTTGGCAAAGAGGCTTGCTTATTTTGATATTTATATCAAATGCAAACGCTTCAAGAACTCGGAGAAGCCGTTGCTGCACGCCGTCGGACCCTTGGCCTGAAACAAGGTGTAGTGGCAGCGCAGTTCGGTATCAGCCAAGAGTCGCTTTCACGCTTTGAACGTGGGCGTACTGCTGAATTTGGTTCGCGTAAATTGCTGGCCGTACTTGCGATACTAGGCATGGAGCTTTATTTTATTAAGACGGTTCCAGCGGGAACTCTTGATGAACTGCGTAGAGAACGTGGTGGGCTATGATGCTTTCCGTTTATGTCTGCGGCTGAAGGACAAACTAAGATTGTTGAGGCGATCAGTGATGCCATTTCGTCAACTGCACCTTGAGTTAGAGAAGCCATCAGCTTATATCCAGGTTTTTCTGACATTGGCAAACGTATGCTGATTGCATGGCAAGAAGGGGTGATGGGGCTGCGCAATCAACGTGTTTATGCGCTTAGTGATTGGGTGGAAAATCCTGCTTTTGAAAAATTCTCTGCACCATCAAAGCTGGAAAACCCGCAGCTAGCCATTGGCCGATCTGAAGGCCTGGGCAAGCGATAATAATTCCGTAGTGATGTGGTGAAATTCTAGCGAAAATTGGAATGCCCACACAGCTCTCCTTGCGCCCGCTCGCATTAAGGAACTGATCTGGGGCTTTCGTTAACGCTTTGAGCGTAAAAATCTAAGGACCATGCAATGTGGTCCTTTAAATTCTAGGCAGAATGAAAAGGTTCTGGAAATAGCATAACGGCCTGCTGCCAATGTTCATGCGTACAGTAATAACACGGCATCAATGGTGCCTTCTTCGCTTCTTTTGCATGGCCGCAATAGGCACAGACAAAGTGGCCACTTGCTAGCATGGTCGTGCAGAATTCATCAGGAATATCCGGGCAAATAGAAAGACCTGGTTTTGCTTTTCGGTACAAAATCAAGCTGAAGTTACCTGATGGTTCAAAATAAATTCGGCGTAATTCGCCTAAATGTTGGATGCCTTGGGCACGTAACTCCGAAGTTACCATGCTACGAGGCAATTTAGAGGCTTTTAAATTGTCCATCAGCAAGCGGCCATCTTTTAGCAAAATACTTACCTCGCCCTGAAACGCTGCTTCAATTTTTGATCTTTTAAAAGACAACAGTAAAAAGCTTCTTTGGCAAGTAAATGCCATAACTAGCGCAACAATGGCGGGTATAAGGCCCTGCGTTGGAAGTTGGATGGGGCCGCCAATGGCTGCTCCTATTATAAAGAGTACCGCCATTTCTAAAATGCTGAGCTGCGCAGCCGTGCGTTTTCCCAAAAGTTGCATGAAGAAAAGTAGAAAGCAGTAGATTGCACTAGTACGGAAGATCACTTCTATAAGAAAGCCCCATTGCGCATGGCCCATTAAAATGCGTTGCCAATCCAGCAATTGAATGTCTTGTGGTTGAATCCCCATAATCTTTATTCCTATTCCAGCTCAAGCACGGCTTTCGTCCATGCGTGTGAGCCGCAGCTTTTGCATTTTTCTGCTAGAAGAAGTCGCGATTCTTTAACGTGTCCACAGTTCGTGCAGGCAAAATGGCTATCTACGGCTGCTTCATCGTGTAATTCCCGATCGATAGGAGGGAGGATAGAGAGTCCTGGCTTGGGATTATTAGCCGCAATAATCGAAAAATTGCCCGAAGGTTCTAAATATAATCGGCTAATTTGACTTAAATGCTGGAATTTTCGCTCGCGCAAAATTTCAAATATTTTCTTTTTTGAGATGAGAGCCGTTTTCATATTGTCACCAAGAAGCTGGCCATTTTTTACTAATATCAGCACTTCACCAGTCACCGCCATCTCGACAACCTGATTTTTTCTTCGCCATTTCGACAATATATGATGCAGCGCCAATACGGTAATTAAAGACGTGAAAGGCGGCAACATGCCATTGTCAGGGGCAGTTAAAACCACGCCGGCTGCACTTGACAAAGTGATCACGGCAGACATTTCAAAGAGGGTGTATTGAGCGGCGACATGCTTACCTAACAGACGCATCACTAGCATCAGCATCACATAAATAGCACCGGCACGCACCAACACCTCTAGCAAAAAATACCAAGGAGTATTACCCAATAAGATGCGCTGCCAGTCGCTAATAAGGAAAATTTTTTGCTCCATTGCTATATGGTCCCTTGACGTTCAGAAGTTATATTCACTACCTGCTGTTCTTGGCTTACTCGCCCGCTTTGGATGACGCGATGCTTCTAAAGCTTTGCTATGCGCATCCATGTCCGAATTGGTATAAAAGTGTTATAGGAGATAGGGCGTATATTCTTGTTTGGTCATCTATGGATTGGCGAAGTGAAGTACTTTTAATCTTTGCGCTCTGCCTATCAACAACTCGCCGTTCTATAACATGCGTAACATCAGTTAATTAGTTAAACGCCTGCAAAGAGAACACCGTATGAAAAGTAAGCGCTGCAAATAATGACGAATAGAGGCTTTATTAATGGATATCGCTCAACTTACGTTATTAATATCTTTGCTAGCCTTGTCATGCTGGAGTCAAATGCTAATTCCTGCGATGGGGATAGATTTTGTATTAGCGAGGCTGGCATTGGGGAATTTCCAGAATCACATTTAACAATGCTTGCCGATTTTTGCTGTAAAAAAGCAAACTGGTTTTTAAAAAAGACGTCTTTTTTCTGCGATAGCTTGGCCTATAACACAAGGCCTACCTCACCCTGAGATAACGGGTTCCCTACTGCCCCGTGCTGCTTTAATAACTGTGCATTCATCGCACTTAATCCCACTACATTTTGGATCGAGGCACCGGCAGCGGTGAGCACGGTTTGTGTTGAAGCCCAGCGCAAAATTACCCGAAGTTGATCGCCTTCTTGCTGCAATTGCCACAGGCGAACGGCTTTATCGCTGCTACCTGTCACTAGCCACTGACCTTCAGTAGTTGCTTTCCAAGCGATTGCGTTAACACCCCCATTAAAACCTTCAATCGTGGTAAGCAATTTACCTGAATCAATTGACCACAACTTGACGGTATGGTCTAAACTCCCCGAAGCGAGGGTTTTGCCATCGGGCGAAAACGCCATGCTGTAAACAGAGTTTGTATGCCCCTTAAGGGCCTTAGAGGAGTATGCCTCATTGTCCATTGACCATAATTTGATAGTGCCATCTCCACTTCCAGACGCGAGGGTTTTGGCATCTGGAGAAAATGCTACGCTGTAAATATAGGATATATGCTCCTCAAAGGTTTTAAAGGAGCGTGTGTCGTCATCTACCGACCACAACTTGACGGTTTTGTCCCAACTTCCCGAAGCGAGGATTTTGCCATCTGGCGAGAATGCTATGCCGTAAACAGGGCTTGTATGTCCCTCGAAGGTCTTAAGAGGGCGTGCCTCGTCATCTATAGACCATAATTTGATAGTCTTATCCCAACTCGCGGAGGCGAATGTTTTACAGTCTGGTGAAAACACCGTGCTAGTAACTACATTAGTATGTCCATGGAAGGTTTTCAAAGGATGCAGCTTGTCATCCGTTGACCACAACTTGCTCGTCTCATTCAAACTATCTAAGACGAGCAATGTGCCATTTGGCAAAAACACCACCGTGCTAGTAATATGATCAGCATACCCCTTGGGGGTTTTGGGGAAGTACGTCTTGTTATCTACTGACCACAGTCTGACGGTATGATCCCAACTCCCTGAGGCGAGAGTTTTGCCATCTAATGAAAATGCTACACTCAAAACAGAGCTAGTATGCCCTTCAGGGGTTTTGAGGAAATGCGTCTCGTTATCTAATGACCACAGCTTGACGGTATTGTCCTCACTTCCTGATACAAGCATTTTGCCGTCAGGTGAAAATGCCACACACAAAATAAGGCTAGTATGCCCTTCAAAGGTTTTAAGGAGGTGTGCCTTGTCATCTACTGACCATAGCTTAACGGTATGATCCTCACTTCCTGATACGAGCATTTTGCCGTCAGGTGAAAATGCTACATGCGAAACAGGGCCAACATGCCCTTCAAAGGTTTTAAGGAGGTGCGTCTTGCCATCTACTGACCATAGCTTGATAGTATGGTCTTTGCTTCCTGATGCGAATATTTTGCCATTGTGCTAACTGGCGCAACACGGCACCAGCATGGTCTTTAATGGCCTCGCTTTTATTCCAATTACTGCCATCTTGCGCAACATTTTTCAGTAAACGCAGTGCCTTTTCTTGAACGGATAGATCTGCTGCGCACGCGAGGCGCCCTACGCGATCACAAATTCCTTGTAATAGAGTGTCTTTATAGCGTTTTTTTGGGGTATTTAAGTAATCCCTTAATAGATTCAATCGCTTTGTCACGTCTACTTTAGTTAGGCCCAGATCAATGTTGTGTAATTCGGTATACCAGAGTTGAGCACGTCTAAAAGAAAAGTTTTTATAGACTCGTTTAAAGTTACGCAGCGCATTTAAAAATTGTTCTAGACTTTTAATGACGAGGATGGGAATAATTTTTATAGACAGGGATGCGATACCTGATGCAAAAATTTCGAAAATTCCTCCCATCAAATGCAGTAATCCTGTAGTAACAGAGCCGATATGCCGTGCTATTTTCTTCCTGAAAGATTCATTATGAGGTATACGCAACAGAGCTTGTTCCGCATACGCCGCGGTCCAATTGATATATGCATAGGGGGTATTTTTAAATCGGCTGAGCGCTATTAAAAGCGGGACATAAATGCGTACATAATCTATATCTTTTATCGCGACACTGACCATTTGATCTAATAATGTGCAGACCATCGGTAATAATGCTTCTATTTGTAATAGATTCTGGTCGATAGGGATTTCTTGTAAGCCCACCGTTATCGCTTTCAGTAACACGCTGCAATCTGCTGCAAACGGCTCATCTTTTACCCAATCAGCGCGCTGAAACAGCACTACCATCAAGCCCTGTAATAACCGCAGA
Source organism: Mycoavidus cysteinexigens (assembly GCA_031963005.1). GTDB lineage: Bacteria > Pseudomonadota > Gammaproteobacteria > Burkholderiales > Burkholderiaceae > JASSUD01. Next base: position 13,143 of record JASSUL010000021.1, read on the forward strand.
TCGAGCAAGGTATTTTTATCTAGCTCAAGACGCTTTAAAAAGGTTTTGGTAATTTCGCGATAAAAGTTTGTATCGTTAGTAGCTCTACTCTGTGCGACTAATTCCTGAACCATTTCGAGAGTGATCACTTTCTCGGCGGCAAATTCGGTTAATACCGCTTTTGCTACTAACAAAGAGTCTGTTGGTACTTCTTTTGATAGCTGAGAGAAAAAGGGGAGATCCCATTGAAGCGCATGGTCTACGATGCAGGCCGCCTCGTTTTCCTGATGCCCGGCTTTTAAAAAAGCGATGTACTGGACGTATACCTTAGACAAGGTCGCTTTTTTTTGTATATCTGCAGGAGCATGTGTCAAATGGGCTTGCGCTATCTGTATTGCAGCGTCATAAGATTCCTTAATCTGTTCTACCCCTTCTTCAATGCGCTGTAAAAGATCTGCATATTCAAGATAGCTATCGATCAGCTTTTCTTCTATGCTCTGATCCCCTGGATGATGTTGTATTTCGTCTTTAGTTTTTTGTATCAATGCTTCATAGCCGCGTCTTGTTTTTTGGAGGTTTTCTGTATTCTTCTGGGCTTTGTATTTTGAAGACATATATAGTATGTAGCTGTATATGGGATTTTTTTATAAAAAAATCGGGCAAGAAGATAAATGCTTATTCTGCAGATACGTGCAGTTTTATTAAGAAATGCTTTTAAGTTGGCTTGGAGTGGATTATAACTTTGCTTTTTTCTGATTCTCAAACTACTTTAAGCCACTGAGAATGAAAAAATACATCTTGGCCAGAACTATAAACAAGCGTTAAGTTTGGCAGAAAAAAGGCTGGTGTTCAGGGGCTGAATGATAAAAAATTACTTTTATGTTGTAGTATAAATCGGATCGGGAATACTTGCTAAGTAAACGCACATACTCCGCTGTCACCGCACGTAATATAAAAACAATCTAGTTATCAGAACATTTTTCAAGAAAGAAGCATCCAGATAATAGCGCGTACGAATAGCCCACGATGAAAAAAAACTTTGCGTCACTGCTGCACAGCATTAACGTACTAGTTTCAATGTGCGCCTGAATTGAGCAAAGATAGAGGACATATAGTCACTCTTCTTTTAGTGCCACCATAGACAAGCTTCAACTCATTTCGTACACGTCAAAGACGGTTGTCGTCCACGAAGGGATCCGCTGGCTTGGCTGCTTTTGCAACTAGCGAAGTACTTTGATTTTCCTGTTATTACTTTCAAAGGATGGGGGAGATCGGATAGTGCTGGGAGTGATCAATATGTATTTGTAGTGTATAAATCTTATTTGCCTTAAATACAGATAAGATTTAACCCGTCTCTCTGTAACACTAAGCGCACCTTTTTCAATGGTAGCGGACATGGTTTCTATATCGAGTACTTTAACTCCTTCTTCTCAAATATCCCCTCGGGCTGATGCAATGCTTCTGACTGAAGATGGCCCTGTGTCCTCGATAGAAAATAATAGGACACACAACGAGGTTATGCAGGTCAAAAAGGACCTATTCTCCCTTTTACCCTTGGAACTTCAGGTAGCCATACTTTCACAAGAAATCCTTTCATGGAAAAATCGATTGGAATTTTCAGTGGCTAGCAAGGTGTGCAAGATGGTTTTCGATAGCACATTGTGCGCCATATTGAAGCCAATAGGCGTCAATGGCACTGATATAGTGCAATTTTTGGGCACTGTTGAAGTTACAAATTATCTTCGTAATGGGAGGGATCATAATTCCCCTTCCTCTATTAGCACTAGCTTTGCTCTGCATTGGCCATTCAGGGTATTGGTGGACTACGCATTAGAGGGACGCTACAAACATGTCCCTTTTGATGCCATGAAGTTGATGATTTCAACAACGAATGAGCAGGAAGATATATCTATACAGACATTGATAGATATTAGGTTAATTGATTTAAGTGATCTGGAAAAGGAAAAGCGCTCAGATGCAAGCACGTCTACGACTGCAGAAGGTCCTGCAGAAAGTATTCAACCCTCTACGTATTTATTTAAAGAACAGTGGAGCTTTATTCGCAAAAATATGGCCGAGCTTTTCCTTTTGGCGCAAACACAGCAATTCAAAATACTCGCTTTTCTAAAAAGCCCACGAGAGGCGTTAGAAGAGGGGATTGTAGGAGCCTTTTTAAGAGAAGACTGCGACGAAGTGGTCGAGCTCATGCTCGAAAACCCAATATTTTGCATACTCCATAAAAATGTTTTATATCCTAGGCAACACCCGATCCCTAAATTGTTACAGGATATGACGCAAGACAATATAGCGAGTAAAGAGAGGTGGCTTGAAAAATATATTCAAGCGGGCATGAGAATCGAAGACGAAGCACAAGATTCTGTTAAAGAACCATTTCTATCGGTTATAGAAAACGGCTATATCAATATAGTCAAACTTCTAATTCAAAGTGGTATAAAACCAAATTGGCTATACGATGACGGACAGACGCCTATATCCTATGCAGTGGGGGTTGGTAACCTTGTTATTGTTCAATTGCTGCTAGAGGCAGGGGCAGACCCGTTCCCGCAGAATCAACTTCGCTGGAATATCCCGCTGGTTATCGCGATCCCGAAACATGCCGTGTCCGAGCAACCGAGTTCTTTGGAAATCATCCAAGCTTTGCTCAGTAAGATTAAAGATGTAAACCGGAAAGATAAGGATGGCTACACACTATTGACCATCGCGATTGAAGAGGAATGGGCCTTGCCCATTATAGAGTTCTTGCTCGCCCGAGGGGCAGACCCGCACCCGCAGGATCAGCCTCACTGGAAGAGCCCGTTGGTTAGGGCGATCGAGAAAGAGCACCCTTTGGAAATCCTCGAGGCCTTACTCAATAAGATTGAAGATATAAACCAGAAAGATGAGTATGGCTACACACTATTGCATAGAGCGATTGAAGAGAAATGTGCCTTATCCATTATAAAGCCCTTGCTCGCCCGAGGGGCAGATCCGTTCCCGCGGGATCAACCTTACTTGGAGACCCCGTTGGCTAAGGCGATCCGGGAAGAGCGTCCTTTGGAAATCATCGAGGCCTTACTCAATAAGATTGAAGATATAAACCAGAAAGATAAGGATGGCTACACACTATTGCAT
>JASSUL010000016.1:0-35244 GCA_031963005.1 Mycoavidus cysteinexigens
CTGGCTCTCCCTAAACAAGCTCCGGCTCAGGAATTATAGAAAGTGCATTTGGATCAACGGTTGCACTTGATTCTTGAGACCTCCGATTACGGATTCTTTCAGTGACTATTTCTAATGGGACAGCCCTGTATGGATTCATATGCAGCACTGTCTTTATTTTGGACGAGAGTAAATCTATTAACTGATCCTCTTTATTTGGCGTTATAAATATAGATGCAAATTTTTTCAAGAGTAGCTTGACAGAATCAATAATATAGAAAAATATAGTACTGAAAATGTTTTCATGTGATTTCAGCGATTTATTTAATATAATTTTAAGTGTTTCTAGGTTTTTGAAAAGAGGGTCATTTTCCTCAATTTTAGGTATTGATGCATAAATTATATTCAAATTATCATTAATTATTTCTTTCGCACATTCAACCTCATTATCTTCACATTTTGATTCAAATACATCAGAACTATGATTATCAATTTCAATCTTAAATCCATAGGCATAATCTTTTTTTATTAAATTCAATTCAAGAATTAAATTTAATATGTCTTTCATATTTTCACTTAAACTTTCGATCCTTTTCCTATCATTTTTAAGTAAAGTTTCATAATTTTTAGAATTAGGTGATATAGAAATATTGGGTAATACAGAAGATAATAATAGTGAAAATAAAAGTATGTCGCATGCCTTTTGAAGATAAGTTATAGCGCTATTATCTCGACTTTCACAAAAAACCAATTCTAGACAATTTTGTGCATCATCAAAGAATTCTGAGTCATTAACATTTTTTGGGTCATCAACGCCGGAGTACCCTTTCTCTTTGACAGGTTCTACATCTTCGTTAGGAATCTGGCGTTGGGAAAACTTTTGAGGAATCTTAGGCGAAGAGCTAGATGTTATGGCTTCTGACATAAAAAACCCCTTAAAAGAATGAAAAAGTCCCAACAAAAGTAGATCGAAACCTTACTTCTACGGAATAATCTTATTATAAGATATAAATTATAAGGTTTTCACCCTAGAAATTTAAGGGGCCTAGGGCTACTTTGTTAAAAATAAGTGCGCCCTAGCTAGTTAAATGGAGTTGCGTAATAGTTGGAAAAATCAGTAATCCCAAAGTAGTTTAGGATTCAAGTCTGTATAGATAACAAGGACTTAAAATGGCCATAGCGCTGGCTGGATTTATAGGTTTTTTTCGTTGGGTACCGGATCGCAAAATGCAAACTTTACCCTGTGGAAGCCATTTTACTGCCGGTATTTTGCGGAATGATTGCAGACTATGAAGGATGGAACGATCTGGATCAAGGCGCTTTGCATTTGATAAGCGCCTTTGCCAGTGAATATGGAGTCGTGCTGGACCAATTGAACGTGGCGGATAAATCCAACGAACTCACCGCGATCCAAGAATGATTAGCCTTGTTAGATACAACGGGCGCAACGGTAACTATAGACGTGATGGATTACCGTTTCGATTGACTGGCTCAGTACGCATTATCCGCGCACCGGCCCCAACTCTAATGAAATACAAGGTGGCCCTGCTATTTTTAGCCCTGCCGAGTCCCTCTTTTGAGGCTGCGGATATCGCTGGATCATCCGCATTTGCCTAGGAAAAATCGATTTTTCCGGTCATTAATAAAAATGCTGCCAAGCTAGCCGCACCGATGAGCGCAGCGACTATCCCCATTTCTAAGCGTGTTAACAAAGATTGCTTCGTAGTCTGCTGCTTGCGCGCCCAAATATAGACCGGCAAACCTAATGCAAATAGCAAGGTCGATAATAGGACAAAGCGAGGACCTGCGGCATACAGTAGCCAGGCAGCATATAAGCTCCCCAATACCCCCGTAAACAATGCCGTCCTACGCTGCGCCCCAAAGTATTTTTGCCCTTGCGCAGTCAAAGCATAACGCCATAGATAAGCCGTACTAGAAAGATAAGGAGGAAGTAGCATCACCCCCGCTACAGACACTAAGAAAATCCATGCATCTTGAACAAAAAGCACCGAAAACAGTGCAATTTGCATCATCGCGGTCGATACCCATAAAGAAGGCGCAGGGGCATGGAAACGATTGGTTTTAGCCAAAAATTTAGGAAACACCCCTGTTTTAGCCCCTTCATAGGGCAATTCGGCCACTAAGATCGTCCATGCAATCCAGCAGCTACACAATGCCACTAGCAAAGCCCCAATCACAAAGACCGCTCCCCAGGATCCCACAATGGCTTCCAGTACATAGGCGGCGGAAGGGGCAGGCAGTTGTGCTAGTTCAGCTTGCGAAAGCACCCCGAATGGCAATGCCGATAAAAAGAAATACAGTACCGTGCATACCCCCAAACCAATGAGTGTAGCGCGGCCTACTTGCCGACTGTCCTTTGCGCGATCCGACACCACAACAGCCCCTTCAATGCCAATAAAGGCCCAAAGCGTGACTAACATGGTACTTTTTACTTGGGTCATCAGACCGCCCAGGCGTGCGGTATCGCCCCATAAATTCAATTGAAGTTCAGACCAACGCACTGCAGAGGCCATAATGCAAACCACGATGAATATCGCGGTCAGATTCACCGCGCTGGCTAAAACATTGAGCATAGCCATACGCTTTGCGCCTAACAAGGCCACGGCATGCATTAACCAAATCAGTGCGGACCCTCCCGCAAGACACAGCATTTTTTGATAGGCGAGCGCTGGGAAAAAATACGCTAATGTTTTCATCACTAGCACGGCAAAAGCCACATTTCCAAATGTCGCTCCTAGCCAATACCCCCAGGCAATCTCGAATCCTACTAATGCGCCAAATCCTTCTCGCGCATAGGCATACACGCCTGCAGTGAGCTCAGGACGTGCCTGATTGAGCAAGCGAAAGCTATTGGATAAAAACAGCATTCCGATAAAGGTAATGCCCCAGGCCAATATCACTGCCAGTAGACCTGCGCCGCGCGACATATTTTGGGGAAGATTAAATGCTCCTCCCCCGACCATTGAAGCGATAACCACGCCGGTGAGCAAAATTAAACCTAATTTTCGGGGTGCTGCGCCTTGTGGAGCAGAAGCAGGAGTATGCGTGCCGGTAGAAGATTCTGGTGGTAAAGAAGCCGTTGACTGCACAGTTGCAGGGGCCAAATCTGGAGAAAGGGTAGGAACCGTAGCCATCGCAATAGGCAAAAATCCGCAATATTACTTGAGATTCGCGATGATGTTGGGAAATTTTTTCAGAAACAGTTTTAGGGGATGAGTGATGCATGCGCTCAGGGAATAGAGACCCTTTTCAAGATTTTGGGCCGAAGAGGAACAGAATCACAGGGGGCATTCTTCAGAGCCTTCCAAAAGCGGACCACCGCATCCTTTTTATATCATGCTTGGGTTACTCTTTTTAGCTTCGGAGAAAATTCATGTCTTTCTTTGGCGTGTTGTCTTGCTTGATTCCTCGGTTCCATGGATTTGCTGAGCAAACGAGCCCCCAAGCAACCCAGGAGCTCACATCAAAAGCAAACTATGCTCAAGACACTCTCACGCGCGTAGAGGATATGCCTCCATCTACGCGCAATGTGTTTGATTTACCCCCAGAGATCCTCCTCCACATTATGGAATCACTCTCTGCTCGGGAGAAAACGGGCTTCAAGAGCGTGAGCCGTAGAGCCAATGAGATCGCTAGCGCAGCCTTATGGCAACCTTCTTGGGTCAGCGCAAAACTTTTTGTCAGCCAAACAGAAGTGGCCGATTTTATGCGCTTACGCTATGAAAAAAAGCCTACCTCCACCGCCCTGCGCAAGATCTATCATGCCGTTTCCAACGGAAAGATCCAGCCATGTCGTTTGCTCGCTGTATTAAATATGCTGCATCAGAAAAAAGAGGAACGGCATGTTGAAGGCCTGGTCACCGCAGGCTTGATAGAGCAAGCCGCTCTTGATCAAGTCCAGTTAACGCCAGCAAAATGTCAATATTTATGCTCGGATCAAGTCATCGTTGCGTTAGCAAAAGGTTTTCAAGCAGATTTACAAGACCTGGCCATATTGCCCGATACCTTGGTCGAAAATCTGCCCGATACCTATGGACAAATAAGCCTCAAGCGTACTTTCTTTGAACTGAGAGAAGAGCAAAGCATGCAGGAAATGCTGGGCTCGAGCGAAGAAGATAGGGATGCCATCGAAGCGCGCTATTACGCATTAAAAAAGGCCATCTTGCAAAATCCATGGTTGATGCAAATTGATACCCTAGGTTGGTATGTGCCATTGCGCAGTGCTATCGAAGAGAATGATGTCTACTTCATGGCTATCGCACTCAGTTATGAAGCCGATATAAGCTATAAAAGCCAAAATGGAAGCGCTCTTTTAGCGCTTGCTGCGCATCGAGGGCGATCTGAAATGGCGCAACTGCTTCTCAACCACCACGCGGACCCCAGTGAGGTCAATGCAGAAGGCGATTCCCCCCTACACCTTGCCGCCTATCAAGGTAATGCGGAGATAAGCCATACGCTATTAAAAGCGTATTCCAAAAATGTGAATCAAGCGAATCATGCGCAATTCACGCCTTTACATTTAGCTGCACTTTCTGGCTGTTGTGCCACGATTAAAACGCTTTTAGCCTATGAGGCTGATATCAAACAATTAGACGCGCAAAAACGCAGTGCTTACGATCTAGCAAAAATTGCTGGTAAACAACAAGCAATGCATCTTTTACAAAGGAAAGGAGCCGCCATCGCACCGCGACCGGAATCCCCCAAAGTCAATCCCCGTCGTCGACACTTTGTAAGCCAGGAACTCCCCTTGTCAGAAATATCAAAACGATTACCTGCGTTAGCCAATGCCATTCCTGCAAAACAGATCATGGCATTGGCTACATTGGTTTAGAGGCTGGTTTAGCGCTGCGTTTATTGATGCCTAACGCGCTGTGGCATCGGCCACCACTAAGGCCGCCATATTGATAATACGACGCACTGTTGCGGATTCTGTCAAGATATGAACAGGCTTTGCAGCTCCCAACAGAATCGGGCCAATAGCAATATTATTACCGGCAATCGTTTTTAGGAGGTTATAGGAGATATTGGCCGCGTCGATATTAGGCATCACCAAAATATTAGCATCGTCTTTCAATATGCAATCGGGCAGCACTTCTTTACGTAACTGCGCATCCAACGCACAATCTCCATGCATTTCCCCATCAACTTCAAGATCCGGGGCCAATACTCGTAGACGCGCTAAAACATCACGCATCTTTTGTGCAGACGCGGCAGGGCTAGAACCAAAATTTGAATGAGAGACCAACGCAACCTTAGGCTCGATGCCAAAGCGCCGGACTTCTTCTGCAGCCAGACAGGTAATTTCGGCCAATTCATCTGGGCTAGGGTCGATATTGATATGCGTATCCACTAGAAAGATTTGCCGACCTGGCAAAATCAATCCATTCATTGCAGCATATACAGAACAGCCTGGGCGCTTACCGATAACCTGATCAATAAAGTGTAAATGGCGATGCGGTGTACTGATGGTGCCGCAAATCATGCCATCGGCTTCTTTTTTATGCAGCAGCATCGCTCCAATCAGCGTAGTGCGTCGACGCATCTCGACCTTGGCAAGTTGCTTCGTAATGCCACAGCGCTGCATCATTTTGTAATATGTATCCCAGTAATCATGGTAGCGCTCATCGTGCTCAGGATTCACAATCGTGAAATCTTTTCCTGGTACCAAGCGCAAGCTATAACGCGCAATGCGTTGGCTGATAACTGCAGGGCGACCAATGAGAATGGGGTTTGCAATCCCTTCATCCACAATGACTTGCAGTGCACGTAAAACCCGCTCTTCTTCCCCTTCAGCAAAGACAATACGTTTCTTTTCTAATGGCGCGCCTTTGGCTATGGAAAAGACGGGCTTCATTAGCGTACCGCTTTGATACACAAATTGCTGCAAATGCTGGCGGTAAGCCTCCATATCTTCTATCGGTCGCGTTGCAACGCCCGAATCCTGCGCAGCTTGCGCCACTGCAGGGGCAATTTTGACTAATAGCCGTGGGTCAAAAGGCTTGGGAATCAAATATTGCGGGCCAAATGCCGAATCTTCAAAACCATAGGCGCTCGCCACTATGTCGCTTTGCTCCTGTCGCGCTAACTCGGCAATTGCATGCGCTGCCGCAATTTCCATCTCTCGCGTAATCGTGGTCGCTCCTACATCGAGCGCTCCCCGAAAAATAAAAGGAAAGCACAGTACATTATTAATTTGGTTTGGATAGTCCGTACGCCCTGTGGCTAAAATGGCATCGGGACGCACGCCCAGCGCCAATTCGGGAAGAATCTCGGGATTCGGGTTCGCCAGCGCAAAAATCAATGGCGAGGGCGCCATTTTTTTCACCATTTCAGGCTTTAACACTCCACCTGCAGATAAGCCTAAGAAAATATCGGCACCTTCGATCACGTCGTCCAAAGTCCGCGCAGCAGTGGGCTGTGCAAAGCGGATCTTGTCTGCATCCATTAACTCGGTACGCCCTTCATAGACTACACCAGCCAAATCGGTGACCCAGATATTGTGCAATGGCAAGCCTAAATCTACCAGTAAATCCAAACAAGCCAATGCCGCAGCGCCGGCTCCAGAGACAACTATTTTCACGTTTTTAATATCGCGATTCGTCACGCGCAGACCATTGGTCAAGCCTGCTGCAACCACAATAGCCGTACCGTGCTGATCATCATGGAATACCGGGATTCGCATGCGTTTACGGCACTCGCGCTCGACAATAAAGCAATCCGGTGCCTTGATATCTTCTAGATTAATGCCCCCAAAAGTCGGCTCTAAGGCACAAATGACATCGACTAATTTGTGGGGATCTTTTTCATTGATTTCGATATCAAAGACATCGATGCCCGCGAATTTTTTGAAAAGCACAGCTTTGCCTTCCATCACGGGTTTAGACGCCAAAGCGCCTATATCGCCTAAGCCTAAAACGGCCGTACCATTGGTCAATACACCAACCAGATTTGCACGCGCGGTATAGCGCGCGGCATCTAAAGGCTGTGCTTGTATCGCTTCGCACGCTGCCGCTACACCCGGAGAATAGGCCAGCGCTAAATCGCGTTGGTTTAATAACGGTTTAGTCGGCGTAACCGATAATTTTCCTGGAGTAGGATATTCGTGATACGCCAGCGCGGCTTCGCGCAAAGTACTGTCATTCACGGTAGGCATAAGAGGTTGCCGAAAAAAGAAGGAAAAGATCAATAAGCACAGCAGGCGCCGGCCTATCTCTGAGAACGCTCAATTGTAGCGCTACTGGCCTTGGGATGTGCGAAAGGCGATCTATTTTTGGGAAACAAGTAGAAATGGCATGTTCATCTCACTTCCCTATTTCCATCATCATTTTAATCATAATTTGAGAGAAAACAGTACTGGCCTTTTAGGTTAGTTCGTGTCTCTAAACGCTATTTCGCACTCCTCTCCAATCATTGCATCTGCTGTATTACTGTAGAAATAAATGTTTGGAGGATAGCCATGCTTCAGCTCAATCTGTTTAGTAGATTAATTCCCAACTCCATAAGTATGCCAAGGATATTCAGGGGCTTTACCACCTGTTTAAATCCTTCCCGCTCCCCTTCTTCATCCTTAAATTCTTCAAACTTCTCACGCTTGAGCTCAATGCGCAGTGCCAGCGCAGCACGCAGTGCTACGCCTGCCTCTTTTCACCCACCTATGCTTTCCAACGTACCTGCTATGGCCGCTCGATCTGAGTCCGCTTCACATCAATTTACTAACTTAGCGATGTCGCCTGTTAATCGGATATATGTTAATTCGCAAACATCGAAAAGCTTGCGTATGCCCGATGACCAGGTTTTCCAATTACTAGACAACGCCCATATTCAGCCTAGCTATGACATTGAAGTCTATCAACAAAAGTATGAAGAACTCAGCAATAAAATGCGCACCATTAAGTTCCCAATAGCCATTCCTGACTTCCGTAGAATATTTTGCTGTATCAATGCGCAAACTATGGCTTGCGCGGGGGAGAAAAAAAAGGGATTCAATGCAAACTATATGTATACATGCCCAGAGTCTGGGGGAACGATAATGGCCGGCATGATGCCTGACCCTAATAACCAGCGTAATATGGAAGCTTTTAACGACTTATGCAAAAAAAATAATGTAGGGCTTATTATTGATTTGACAGAATTGGATGAACATGCCCCCTATAACGATAGTTTAAAACCCGACATTGATATCATCCGCGCCCCTACGCGAGATCATGCCCCGATTTCTCATGAGAAACTTGATAATCTCGGATGCAAAATCTATAAAGCATTGAAAGAGGGGAAAACCATTTATTTACACTGCAAAGGGGGTATGGGACGTACAGGGATTGTACTGAGTGTGGTGCGCATGCTATTAATATTGGACACCCTAAAAAAACCTGGTGACCTTCTTCCTTATAATGATTTTCAACTAGCGGACGAGGCCTTAGAGGAAGTACGCAAAGCACGCCGCCATGATATGGTGAACATAGCTGGTTATATTGATTTAGTAGAATACGCCCGAGCCCTTTTGGAAAAACGAAAATCAGAAATGCTGAAACTGCCTGAACTCTCGTTTCCCAAGCTCTCGTTTGAATAGACCTCTGTGCTGATAAACATAGAAGCCTATTTATATATGACGCATTGCTAAGAGCCTGTTCATAATCTCCAGAAATCACTCTTAAGGCCATCATGCTGGGGTTCCTTCGTCACCCCAACACAACCCACTTTTGAAGATTTTGAACAGGTTGTAAGCCCACCATAATTGGGTATACGAACTCTTCTCGCACGTGCTGCGCCGCTCATTTTCATCGCTTAATCAGTCCATATTGCGATTGCACCTCTTATTTGCGTATTATGCCCCTCAGCGAATTTAATCTGATTGATCAATACTTCACTCGCCACCGCGCCAAGATATCAGGCAGCCCTATTGAATTAGGCATAGGAGATGACTGCGCATTACTGACGCCTTTACCAGGTGAACAGCTCGCCATATCCACGGATATGCTCGTTGCAGGACGGCATTTTTTTGAGGATGTAGAGCCCCGCGCTTTAGGCCATAAAGCCTTAGCGGTGAATTTATCGGATCTGGCTGCAATGGGCGCAACCCCACTTGCCTTTACCCTGGCCATTTCTCTCCCTCAGCCCATAGACACCGCACGCCTAGCCTGGCTTCACGCTTTTAGCGACGGATTATTTACACTAGCTGATACCCATCACTGCACACTCATAGGCGGGGACACTACAGCAGGCCCCCTCACCCTCTGTTTAACAGTATTGGGGAGCGTCAAAAAGGATAATGCGCTACAACGCGCAGCAGCAAGAATAGAGGATGATATTTGGGTTTCTGGCACCTTAGGAGATGCACGCTTAGCGCTGGGAGATTATCGTCAAGAATGGATCGTAGAGAAAAAATACCAGTCCGTTGTACGCCGTGCACTCGAGTGGCCTCAGCCCCGCGTTGCTTTAGGGTTAGCATTACCAGGTATAGCGCATGCCGCAATTGATTTGTCTGATGGTTTAGCGGGCGATTTAGCGCATATTGTGCAGCGCTCTGCGGTTGGGGCAACCGTGATGATGGATCGTATTCCTCGCTCCGAGGCGCTGGCCCAGCAGCCCCTCTCTATACAATATCGCTGTATGCTCTCGGGAGGAGATGATTATGAGCTGTGCTTTACAGCACCTCCAACAGCACGTACTGTACTAACCCAGATCAGCGCAGACTTATCCCTCCCTCTCACGCGCATCGGTAAAATTACGACTTTGCCCAAGGCGCTAGACCATGCAAACGCTACTCCCCCCTCCATTTTATGGATAGATCATAATGGCGTAGCGCTTGCAGACGTTTTCCGTGGTTTTGATCACTTTCACTAATCGGTGCCCTATGCACACTGCCCCTCCCCGGCCCTCCACAGAGCCCATACCTCGTCGGTTAAGCTTACGTTTTATGCTTTCTCATCCAGCCCATATTATTTCTTTGGGTTTCGGTAGTGGCTTATTTCCTATTGCACCAGGCACAGTTGGCACCCTAGTGGGGTGGATTTCTTTTTTGTTACTCAACCCCTATTTAAGTCCAGCAGCCTGGATGGCAGTCATTGCATTAGGCTTTATTCTGGGTATTTTTACCACGGCCTATACGGCGAAAAAACTGGGCGTTAAAGACCCTAGCGCAGCCAATTGGGATGAAATTGTCGCATTCTGGATCGTGATGCTATTTATCATGCCGGCGCCTTTTCTGATCCAATGCCTCGCTTTCTTCTTATTTCGCTTCTTTGATGCCGTCAAACCCCCTCCTATCAATTACTTTGATAAGCATGTAACCGGCGGCTTTGGCATTATGTTTGATGATATTGTGGCTGCTTTTTTCACTTTGCTGCCTTTTGCATTGTTTCGCTTTTTTCTGGGCTGAATCTCTCTATGCCTCTCTCTTCTTTTCAGCTTGAAGAACTAGGTTTATCCCCCTCTTGGAAGCCACGCCCTTCTATTCCGAACAGCGATGCGCTTCCCAGCACATTGGACACAGAAGGGCATGCCAAACAACAGGTGGTGCGGATGCAAGCACAACCTGGGGCATCTCTCTCTGCGCCAACCGATTCCGCGCAAACCGCCACCTCGGCATTAGATTGGCCTGAACTAGAGGCACGCGTGCAAACTTGTACGCTCTGCGGTTTGTGTGAAACGCGGACTCAAACTGTTTTTGGCGCAGGATATCCGCAAGCCGATTGGATGCTCATAGGTGAAGCGCCTGGTGCGCAGGAAGACCGCGAAGGAAAGCCCTTTGTAGGACAAGCGGGCAAATTGCTCAATAATATGCTGCATGCAATAGGTTTAACCCGTACATATCCTCTTGAAGACGCGAAAAAAGAGACTGACGAGCCTACAGGAAAAGAGCACAAAGAGCTTGCGTTACCTCTACAGACGAAACAGCCCATTTACATTGCCAATATTCTCAAATGCCGCCCACCTGGCAATCGAGATCCCCTCCCCGATGAAGTGGCAAAGTGTGAACCTTACCTACAACGTCAACTTGCCCTTGTTCGTCCTAAATTGATCCTGGCCTTAGGGCGCATTGCCGCCCAAAGTCTTCTCAAAACCAAGGCGACTATCTCTTCGTTACGCGGCCGTATTCACGATTACGAAGGAATACCCGTTATCGTCACTTATCATCCGGCTTACTTACTGCGCAATTTGCCTGATAAATCGAAAGCATGGGAAGACTTATGTTTCGCACGTGAAGTTGAAGCCGGTTTGTAGATGGCTACCGATCGGCTTTATCAGAGGATGGCGTGCTATTAGATTTCTTTCGAAACCGAGTATCCAGTATGGTAGGTTGGTGTTGAGGAATCACCACGCTACAGGGTTACGAAAGAAGTCTATTTTTCTGTGGAAGTAGAATTAGAAGCGGAATTAGAAATAGAAGAAGCCGAAAAGGCTGATCGATGGCGTTCAACCATATTGGTCAAAGCATGCTGCAAAGAAGAATCATCCAGTTGCATGCTGCAACGCGCAAGATGCGCCCAAGCCGTTTGGGATAGACAGGCCGTTTTTTGATGTGCAGCGGTAGGCGCGCGACCGAATAAGGAAAGCATCGGATCTTCGGGCAAACGTATGCGAACTCTCAGACTATCCACATCCCATCCGCGCTGATGCAAAGCCTCTAATATAGTCGGCGCCAGGTGGCGTAACCGCGCCGCATAGGTTCCGTGCTCAACAAAAAGGGTCAATTTACGTTGTCGAATTAAACCCACCGCTAAATAAGGCATTAAATAGGCGGGCAGCAACGCCGCCAAATCCTGTTTTAGCGTTCTGGTCTGTTCAACACCTTGTTGAAGCTTAGAAAGCGCAGGATGATGCTCAAGCAAAGTCTTCATGCGCTGAGCGGTCATGATGTATAGCTTTTAAAAATGCGATGTGGGTGGAGCAAAAAAAAAGCAAAGTAGGCCGATAAGCCGGGTTTTGTGCATACAAAACAAAGCAGTTGAACTCCTCTGCGTTGTACGTGAACGTCATTCCTCTAGGCGCACCATTACTAGTACGCTCAAGCTCCCTACCCGCGGATAAGGCGGGACACACCTAGCACTGAATACACCCGGTTTCGTAAACTATAACGTTTACTAAAACCTAGGTACTCAGCGCGATCCGCATACTTGGAATTGCTCTAGGTGGAGGTTGCCATGCCAGTCCACGTTGCCGTGTCTGCGGTGCGCTCTTACCGCACCGTTTCACCCTGACCTGATCCACATCACTGCGCTGCAGATGCAGCACAACCATGGGCCATCGGCGGTCTATTCTCTGTTGCCCTATTCCTCGTGTCACCACGGATGGCCGTTAGCCATCACCCTGCCCCAAGAGCCCGGACTTTCCTCCACAAAGCCTGTACAGCACTTTGCAGCGACGCTCTGGCCTACTTTGCAGGATATAGTGTAGAGGATTTTTCTGAGTAGGGTTTACTTATTGCGTGATCTACGGGATTTTTATTCGCATGGCGCGGCTCATCACTCCGCCATATCTAATTTCCAATGCAATTTTTGGCCTGCACGCAACGGAATAATCGTTGCACACGCGCTCTGAAGGGCCTCTGGCACAACCCACTCTTGGCGGCGTAATGTAATGGTTTCAGTCGACACTGGCAGACCATAAAAGCGCGCCCCATACTCACTCGCAAACGCTTCTAGGCGATCTAGCGCACCTGCCGCCTCAAACGCTTCCGCATAGAGTTCTAGCGCATGCAACGCGGTATAGCACCCCGCGCATCCACACGCACGCTCTTTCGCCGCTTTGTCGTGAGGGGCACTGTCGGTCCCTAGAAAAAAACGGGGGTTTCCTGAAGTGGCTGCGCGAATTAAAGCCTGACGATGCACCTCTCGTTTCAGCACCGGTAAGCAATAGTAATGCGGCTGAATACCATTTTGAAACAGGGCATTACGGTTATACAGTAAGTGATGCGCAGTAATCGTAGCGCCTAATGTCCCTGGCTCAGCAGATGCTTCCGACACATACTGCGCGACTTCTTGGGTCGTAATATGCTCAAACACCACTTTAAGCGCGGGAAAATCTCGGCGTAGCGGAATCATCACGGTATCCAGAAACACCTTCTCGCGATCAAAAAGGTCAATATGCGGATCCGTCACTTCACCATGCACCAAAAGGGGCATGCCCACCTCTTGCATCTTTTCTAACACCGCAGTGCATCGAGAAAGATCGCGAACTCCGGCATCCGAGTGGGTCGTCGCACCAGCAGGATAAAGCTTTACCGCATGCACCCAAGGACTCTTGTGCGCACGCTCGATTTCTTCTGCGCTCGTGTTTTCCGTCAAATACAAAGCCATGAGAGGCTGAAAATCCGAGGGATTTTTTTGTAAGTCGCTTGATGCCACTGTATTTGCCGCTGTATTTGCCACTATCTCGGAGCGCGCACGCGGATGGCGAGCAAGTGCTGCGAGAATCCGCTCCCGATAAGCCTCTGCCTGCGCAGTCGTAGTGATAGGAGGATTCAAATTCGGCATGATCAAAGCCCGCGCGAACTGGCGCGCCGTATCCCCTATTACGCTAGCCAGCATCTCTCCATCGCGCACATGCAGATGAAAATCGTCAGGACGCTTCATGATCAATGTGTCTTGATGCATCGTGTTTTGCTGCGTATTTTTTGCGCTTTCATCAAAAGGCATATTGATAGCAGGGGGGGAAGGAGGATTAGCAATGGGCATAAGTCGGTATCCTGGTCGTCCTTTATGACGCTTTAAGCGTCGTAAAAAGTGTATCTGTAATGTATTTGTAATGTATCGTGCGCTATGTCTTAAAATCGGTTCTAAGCATTCTTGTGTCCATTATAGGCTCGCTTGATCCTACAATCGCTCTGCACAGCAAACCTCTTGGTCATTGCGTAACCGGAGGCAGAGCATGGTTGAGTATGTACATATTGACATTTGCATCACACTTTTCAAGCACATTGATTATAAATTCGCCTCATGCAAGCAGTATGTTTTAAAATAATGGGCGCTTTACACTGAGAAACTGATGTTACGCAGGTTGTAGAAAGGCAAGTTATTGATCAGTAGAGCGGAAAGATGAGAAGTAGGTGGTATGCATGTTGGGGTTCCTTCGTCACTACCAACCTACGGTCCTTTGCTTTTTCTGGTGCTGGGTGGAGTTTAATGAATCCCTGTCACCTAGCCATTTTGGTAGGTTGGTGGTGACGAATTGAATCAAATACGGAACCCCAACATGATGACCACGGTCTTTTTGAATGACTGCGTAACATCAGTTAGAAATGCGCTTTCATCTTTCTAGTGCCAGATTACAATGCGCCTGCGCTAATATAAACGCCTACCATGGGGGCTGTTCCTCAAAACTAGCCAGACCCTTATAAAACCGTAACTCGTTTTTTTCCATTTTTAGGTCAACACGATGCACATTATCGGGCAAGCTTTCATTAAGCATCTAGCCAGACCCCTATTTCACTTCGCCCTACGCTTTGGCTTATTTCTGGGGCTTTGGACCAGTGCTTCTGCCTATGCAGTCAACAACATGCAAGGTGGCCCTGCGGTCAATCAATTGAATTTCCAAACGCCGGTTACCGCGATTGCTCGTGATATTTATGCGCTGCACACGATGATGCTGATCATCTGTGGCGTCATTTTTCTCGGTGTTTTTGGGGTGATGTTTTATTCCATTCTGGTGCATCGCAAATCCAAAGGACATACGGCAGCCAATTTTCATGAAAGCACGACCGTCGAAATTATCTGGACGGCGATTCCCTTTCTCATCATTCTGCTCATGGCACTGCCTGCGACACGCACTATTATCGCGATGAAAGATACGCGCGATGCGGATATCACGGTTAAAGTCACTGGTTATCAGTGGAAATGGGGCTACGACTATATAGAGGGGCCAGGCAAAGGCATTCACTTCCTCTCTACGCTAAGCTCCCCACGTGACCCCCGTCTAGCTTCTGACCCTACTGGCCGTACCCTGTCGGATACCCATTTACAGGAAGTAGACCACCCACTCGTGGTACCGGTAAACCAAAAGATACGCATCATTACTACGGCAGCCGATGTCATTCACTCTTGGTATGTTCCCGCTTTTGCAGTGAAGCAAGATGCCTTCCCCGGTCTTACACGCGACACTTGGTTTAAAGCAGAACAA
Organism: Mycoavidus cysteinexigens; assembly: GCA_031963005.1. Classification (GTDB taxonomy): domain Bacteria; phylum Pseudomonadota; class Gammaproteobacteria; order Burkholderiales; family Burkholderiaceae; genus JASSUD01. The sequence goes on from JASSUL010000016.1 coordinate 15,118, forward strand.
ATAGGGATATATCGAGGATTTTGCGCCGAATTATGTGGAAAAGACCATGCCTATATGCCCGTAGTGGTCAAAGTCGTCTCGGAACAAGACTACGCTGCATGGGTCAAAGCACAGCGTCAAAAACCATCGAAAGTGCTTTCTTCTCCGTCTCCCCAACAGCGCACTGTAGACGTGCAATCCGCCCCATCCATCAAAGCCGCCAAGGTAGCTAATAACGCAGCGGAAGCTTCCTTGGCAGGATCTGCTGCCTCCGCCGCACAGCCAGTTGATACTCAGTACACCTTAGAGCAAATTAAACAACGCGGTCAGCGCGTATATGCTGCACAGTGTGCCGTATGTCACCGTGCAAATGGCGAAGGCTTCGGCCCCTTCCCTGCCATTGATGGCAGCCCAGTCAGCGCAGGTCCTATAGAAAATCACATTGATATTGTGCTCAAAGGCCGAGGGCAGATGCCGCCTTGGGGGCATCGTCTGAGCGATGAGGATGTTGCTGCGGTGATTACCTATCAGCGCAATGCTTGGAAGCATCGCACCAATGATATTGTGGATAGTAAGCAAGTTACCGCGCGGCGCCATGCACCAAGAGCTCCCTCTTGATACCGCATTTGATGAAATAGCGAGTAGCGTTAGCGCCCCTAAGCAAATTCTAAAAGGGCGCTATCTATCGCCAAGCCGCTTTCTGCTTTCCAGAAAAACAGTCGCACCCTTCAGGAAATCCTATGTCTTCTCAACCTTCCGTTTCTGCGCACGCTCATAATGATGCTGCCCATGATGCGCACCACCCCCAGGGCTGGCGCCGCTGGCTCTATGCAACCAATCATAAAGACATCGGCACGCTTTACCTGGCGTTCTCTTTTCTGATGCTTTTAGTGGGCGGCGTCATGGCGTTGCTCATCCGTGCAGAGCTCTTTGAGCCTGGGCTTCAGATCATGCAGCCTGAATTCTTCAACCAACTCACCACACAGCACGGTCTCATTATGGTGTTTGGGGCGATCATGCCGGCCTTTGTGGGGTTTGCAAATTGGATGCTGCCGCTTCAAATTGGTGCGCCAGATATGGCATTTGCCAGGATGAATAATTTTAGTTTCTGGCTCCTTCCTCCTGCTGCGATCCTGTTATCGCTCTCCTTTTTTGTCCCGGGTGGCGCAACCGCTGCAGGCTGGACACTCTATGCTCCGCTCTCCATCCAAATGGGGCCAGGCATGGATTTAGCGATTTTCGCGGTGCATATCCTAGGGGCATCGTCGATCATGGGCGCGATTAATATTATCGTGACCATTTTAAATATGCGCGCACCAGGTATGACATTGATGAAAATGCCACTCTTTGCCTGGATGTGGCTTATCACCGCCTATTTGCTGCTCGCCGTCATGCCGGTACTGGCAGGCGCCATCACGATGCTGCTCTTTGATCGCCATTTCGGCACCGCTTTTTTTAATGCAGCAGGCGGTGGTGATCCAGTGTTGTACCAACATCTTTTCTGGTTCTTTGGGCACCCTGAGGTCTACATCATGATTTTGCCGGCATTTGGCATTATTTCTCAGATCGTTCCCGCTTTCTCCCGCAAGCCGCTTTTTGGTTATAGCTCGATGGTGTATGCCGCATCCTCTATTGCGCTGCTTTCCTTTATTGTTTGGGCGCATCATATGTTTTCGACCGGAATGTCGGTTACCAGTCAGCTTTTCTTTATGTACGCCACGATGCTCATTGCCATCCCCACAGGCGTCAAAGTATTCAACTGGGTCGCTACGATGTGGCGCGGGTCATTGACCTTTGAGACCCCGATGCTCTTTGCGATTGGCTTTATATTTGTCTTCACGATCGGCGGTTTTACGGGCCTTATTCTGTCCATTGCTCCTATCGATGTCCCCCTGCATGACACATATTATGTGGTCGCCCATTTCCACTATGTTCTCGTTGCAGGCTCGCTGTTTGCGCTCTTTGCAGGGTGGTACTACTGGTCACCCAAATGGACCGGCTACTTCTACAATGAAGCACGTGGACGCATCCATTTTTGGGGAACCCTCATTTTCTTCAATATCACCTTTTTCCCCATGCATTTTCTGGGCTTAGCCGGCATGCCACGCCGATATGCCGACTATCCTGCGCAGTTCACCGACTTTAACCAACTCGCCACGATCGGAGCGTTTGGTTTTGGACTCATGCAAGTCTATTTTCTAATTTGGGTCATATTGCCGACATACTTCCCTTCTATGTCTAGCACCCCTCTCCGACGTGCTGAAGCGCATGCGTGGGAAGGCGCAGAAGGCCTGGAATGGACAGTCCCAAGCCCAGCTCCTTTTCATACGTTTGAAACTCCACCGTTGGTTAAATAACGCTCTGCATGCGGATTGCATGCAGTATTTTTACTTTTACGGGTTGATGCATATCCAATAGACTTCTTTCGAAACCCTGTATCCGCGTCATTCCACCAAATGGTAGGTTGGTGGTGACGAAGGAACCCCAACATGCACGCCACGGCGTCCTTGATGATCAGCTTACGATTATCTAAATGCAAAAATTAACAGTCAGCGGTACGCATGTTGGGGTTCCATATTTGATTCAATTCGTCACAACCAACCTACCATACTGGATACGCGGTTTTGAAAGAAGTCTAACGGCATAAATAGGCTTTTGATACCATCAACCCAAACCCGCCTCGCACGGCCCCTTTTATGACCTCTTTGTTTACGCTATGCTTGACGCATATAGGCCACTTTTTTTCTTCTTTGAAATTAGTGGCATGGTCATTTTTCGGTGTACGTAAAAAGCGCGATCTTGAACGCGACTTTAAGCTGCACCCTATTCATATTTTGACTGCCGCTATATTCGCAGGCATCCTCTTTGTTTTAGCATTGGGTTTTGCGGTTCGACTAGCTTTGCGTACGCTCTCTTAGATTCCCTCTTCAGCGAGCCATCCGGAAGCCCTACCTTCACCGACTTTTTCGTTTCCCCATAGACCATGAGTAAATCGCTCACTCCGAGTTCCTCAGGCACAGCCTACTTTGTGCCTCACCCCTCACATCATCCTATCGCCGCCGCATTTGGGCTGCTAGGCATCATGCTGTCGCTCACCTTATGGATCAATGGGCAGGCGTGGGCCGCCATGACCTTTGGTGCCGCACTCGCCTGGTTATTTTTTGTACTCTGGGGCTGGTTTGGAGACGCCATCGGTGAATCTGAAGCAAAGCAATACGGCAAAAATGTCGATAAGGCTTACCGATGGAGTATGAGTTGGTTTATTTTCTCGGAAGTGATGTTTTTTGCCGCTTTTTTCGGCGCACTCTTCTACGCACGCACAATTTCTAATCCCTCGTTCGGCGATATCGATCATCAGCTGCTATGGCCCCATTTCGAAGCGATATGGCCCAATGCGGGCCCTGCACAAGCCTTTTTAACCTTTAAGGCCATGACTCCATGGCCCATTCCCACGATCAATACCGCCCTACTCCTCGCATCAGGAGCAACCCTTACCCTCTCTCACCATGCATTACGTGCTGATCATCGACGCAGCGCTACGATCTGGCTCGGCGTGACCATAGCCTTGGGACTGATTTTCCTATTTATGCAAGGCTTTGAATATTTTCATGCCTACCACGCACTCAACCTTACACTCACCTCCGGAGTGTACGGCTCACTCTTTTTCCTACTCACCGGCTTTCACGGTTTCCACGTGACACTCGGCACACTGATGTTAAGCGTAGTTTTCTTGCGCATGCTGCGCGGCCACTTTAGCGCCGATCATCACTTCGCCTTTGAAGGCGCCGCCTGGTATTGGCATTTTGTGGATGTCGTATGGCTGGGGCTCTATGTGGTAGTGTATTGGCTATAGCAAAAAGCTATCAATCTGAAAAAGCCCATTTCATGTTTGATGTGATCCAATGAAGTGGGCTTTTTGGATAAGAACCTATTCCTTAAAACTAGTGAATATCGAATAGCCCACAAGGCCTCTGTCCAAGGACTATATCCATAAGCCATGCATTTAACTCATTTATAGTTGCTGCCTCTATTTTTGACGCATAGGAATCCGGGGATACATCGGAGAATTGTTTTTCCAATGCAACTCGCAATAACTTTAATAGACTGTCTCGCCCCTCTTCCTTTCCTTGCTCTATTCCCTTTGCTATACCAATCCGTTCCGCACTCGTTATATAACGCACATTTTTCTCCTCTTCTAGCGCTTGAATCGATGCATTGTATTGGAGCTCTAAATCCTCTGGCAATCTCATAGTTGCATCTATGAAATAGTACAGCTTTAAAACTTGATCACGGCTCCATCCTTTTTCATAGAGGCAACGTGTCAGGTATACTTTACGACTGCAGCGTTTTTGCGGATCCGGCTGCGTCCGAAGTGCATTCAATTGCGTCGCTACCACGATTCCAAACGGGTTTTTTGACTCTAATAATGCCGCCTCTTCCTCTTGATAATCCAGCAATTTATTCATAAAAAAATTAAACGTTACAATCGCCTTACCCCACACGACACTTTTATAGCAAGAAGGATGCCAATTTTTATTCGTATCCGCTAGAACCTGTTTATTATCTTCCAAAAGGGCCCCTCTTCGGGGTCGTGCGGTGCTCGGGATCCTCACTGTACTTAAGTACAGTTCCGGTCCCTGTGCTCCTGCTCCCTCAAATAGGAACCCTTTTGAAAAATACTAAACAGGTTCTAAGATCGCTAAAGTTAATATAGGCAGCTGATAACGATCTTGCAATCTATAGTGATAGATAAACAGCCTTTGTGGGAAATCCTCCTCCTTAGCGCCTTGAATCTCCGTATGTAACAACACCATACCGGCTTGCCCTGTATGAGAATAAATTTTGACTAGCTTATCGACATATTTTTTACCGATTAGCCCATCCGTGGTTAATGCTTGCAATTCTTTATCCATGAACTCATAGCCTTTCGTCCAATCGATAAACTGCGCCAGATCAGGATAAAAAAACTCCATGAATTCTTGAAAATAGGCATCTAAAACCTCTTTCCACGCCTCATCAAAATTCGAAGCGGGGTTGCCTATAATAGGATCTGCAATAAAATCCTCTACAGAGCTGACAGCAGCACGCAAAGACATAATCACTCCCAAAAGTAAACATGTTGGCTCAGAGGTGTGCTTGCATTTATCCTAAAAATGCAAGCACACCTTATCAATCGCTTCAAAAACAACCAAATACGATTAATACAAACTCATTGGTTTAAATTTGGAAGACCAGCTGGCTCTACCCCTCAAAATAATTGAATACATGCCTAAAAGCTTTTATCTTCTGCTTAATAGCGTATATTTTTCACGTTATTGAACAGATAGGCTTTGCCCAGACTATTATTTTGATGGGGCAATATATTGCCCAGGAACACATTGCTTACTAGCGTATAACACCCGTAATTTTTGTAATCGGGCTTGTGCTGCTTTGCTTTCTACGCTCAGCGCACTCCCTAAATCCATAGAAAACCAAGGCACAATTAAAAATAACCCTGTCACGCCTAGCACTACATTCTTTGTCATTTGCTGATTCGCATCCTCATCACTCTTTTTAATCAGCATCTGCATTTCTTGTGTTTCTTGTCACAGCTCCTCAAAGGATCCCCTGCTTGTGACAATGGTACCGGATTCGCCGTAGTGTGTGCGCAAGCTGTTAATGCTATATTCAAAGCGATCCCTATCGCCAATAATGCTTTACTTCTTCTCATTCCTTAATCCCTATCTGGTGGATATTTTCTTAGCCATACCAAGCCTTATAGCCGAGCTATATCTGCATACCTATGCAGATATTTTTCAGACCAAGTAAAGCGCTAATCAGTTCCCATTTTCAATAAAGGATTTGGCTATCACCATAATGAAAATCGCACTTATGAATGAAGAGCATGGAACACCGCTAAGGACTACAAAATGACCAATAAGATCGTATAAAAGATAATCATTGTTTTATGGAGAGGGTGCTGTACCGATTGCCGCTTATTGATATCTTTCCCTGCCTAAAAAGGATGTCGAGAATAATAAGGAATATGCGGTTATTCAAACTTGGTATGCTGACAAAAATTACTAAAGATTAAGTGTCTATTTATGCTTGCTTCTATTTCAAATCATTCTATTCCGCGCATTTCGCTATCAGAACTGGAGAATTCGCAGTGGCTATTCCTTAAGCTTCCTGTCGAAATTAAACTCATACTGGATGATTACCTCACCATAGATGATCTGCTACGTCTCATGGACGCTATGACTATGCCGACTCGTGATGGTTCATTGCTAAACTCTCCTGTTCTGAAGTTCTTCTTAATGCGGTACATGCTCAAACCAGAACATCAAAGAGAGCTATTCAAAACAAGTACTTATTTGCTAATTAATGTATTACAAGAATTGCAAAAGTTAGAGGAAGCATGGAAATTTGATCAGGTTGCACAAAAACATATACTTTCTCTGCTGTATCTGATGAGAGATCATCCATCGATCATTGAATCTCTAAAGCAACAAGTCCAACAAAAGCCGATATTCAAGCAAACACTGCTGAAATGGATTGAACATTCGAAAACAGAAACAGTAGGCCGTGTAGCCGCGTATGCACTGACGTCATTGGTGAGAGGCGGTATGCAATTTAATGGTGCTGATTTAAGAGGAATTCGGGTAGCAGGGGCAGATCTGAGTGGTGGTGTATTCGATTCTGCTCAGCTGCAAGGAGCTGATTTATCCAATGTCCAACTGCAAGATATATGGCTACGCCAAGCTAATTTAAACGACACGCAGATGGAAGGGGTAGAGCTCGGTAAATCGCTGTTTCTCAAAAAAAAACACTCGATACGGATCAGCGTCCATTCACCTGATGGAAAGACCTGGGCTGTCAATACTGTAAACGGCATTGTCCTTTATAAAACGCCGGAGCCAAACAAAATTCATGTCTTAAGCGGGCCTAAAGAAAACGCTGCTAATGTAGTGTATTCACCCAACAGCCAACAGATCGCCGCCGATACTTTGGGCAATACCGTGCAAGTATGGGACGTGCAAACCGGCAGACTCATCCACATCTTAAGCGGGCATACTAAGCCGCTCAATAAGGTAGCGTATTCGCCCGACGGCCGGCAGATCGCCGCCTTGAGTTATGGCAAGACCATGTTAGTGTGGGATGCGCAAAGCGGTCAACTCTGTCGTACATCAGGCGAACCTACGGATTGGGTCAGTCGCCTCGTGTATTTTCCTGGTGACCGGCAGAGGGTTTATCATTCCTACGATACTGTGCGAGATGCGCAAGATAGTCAAACCGACCATGCCCTAAACAGGCATATGGATGCCGTTACTTGCGTCGTGTGTTCGCCCAACGGTCAGCAGATCGCCTCTGGTAGTCGAGATCAAACCGTGCGGCTGTGGGACACGCAAACCGGTAAACTGATATACACCTTACGCGGACATACTGAGCAGATTAATAAGGTAGTATATTCGCCCGACAGCCGGTGGATTGCCTCCTCTAGTGGTTACGAGACCATGCGAGTGTGGGACACACAAACCGGCATACTTATCCACACCTTAGACAAAAATACATATTGGCCTAATCACGTGACGTATTCGCTCAACGGCGAGCGGATCGCCTTCAGTGGTGTGTACCATCGCAGGTCTTATAGGTGGAATACCGACACAGGTAAGCCTATCTCCACTTTAAGTGGAGATGCTCAGGTGGTATATTCGCCCAACGGTGAGCAGATTGCCTGCATTCAGCATTGCCCTGATAGCGTGCAGGTGCTGAATGCACAAACCGGTACACTCATCTATACTTTAAGTAGCCATACATCTAATATTTATCAGGTGGTGTACTCACCCGACGGCCAGCAGATTGCCTCTTGTAGTCGGGACAACACGGTGCGGCTATGGAACGCAGAAACAGGCGAACTCATCCACACTCTATACGGATATATTGACGTTCTCTCTAATGCTTGCTTTAGCTGGGTGTACAGTGTGGTGTATTCGCCCAACGGCCAGCAAATCGCTTCCACTAGTCATAGTGGTCATGGCTCTGCCGTGCAGCTATGGAATGCGCAAACCGGTACACACCTCTTCACTTTATACAGAAATACTCGTGCGGTGTATTCGCCTAACAGTCAGCAAATTGCTTCCGTTACTGAGGACGGTACCGTATATATATGCGACGTTACCTCGGGCCAGTGTCAGGCAATAATCGAAGGTTTCCATACAGCAATCTTCAGTATTAGTTGGCAAGCCACCCCCTATGGAGACTATTTGATAACTGGCTGCGCCGATCATTCGGTGCTCGTATGGCAAGTAGAGGAAGTGGACTATCAATATAAAGTACGCCTTTGTTGGAGTTCAACACATAAGGGACTTACTGCGTCGCAGACTTCTATCAAAAAGGTGCAGGGCTTAAGCGCATTCAATAAAAAGCTTTTACGGCAATGTGGCGCTGTAGGGGCTCCGTTAGCCTAAATGAAGTCGATGAGGCCGCAAGTCAGCGAGCCGGTAGTGGCAAATTTGCAGCTATTTGCAAAAAATGAAAGCTGGTTAGGGCATCGCAAAGGTCAGATATCCAACCGATTTTGCCGCTGGCTGCACCTTGATCTCGATATCGTATCCGAGTCGGTTTAAGCATTCCATCAGCTTACGCTCGGAAAGGTTGGTAAAGTCGCCACGCATCATGCCAGATACCTTTGATTGCGAGATACCCATGCGCCGTCCGGCCTGTTCTTGGGTCAGCCTGAGGCACCGCACAGCGCGAGTGATCTCGATCACCAGCCTCGACTTAATCTTGAGTTTTTCGGCATCAGGCAGGCCAAGATCAGCGAAAATATTGCCCGAGCTGGTTTCTATATCAACACTTTCAATCATGTTTTTTGCCATAAAAACGACTGTTTATCTTATGCTCATAAAAAATATTTTTACACTCCCTTCCACTTAAAAGATGGAAAAAGATAACTGTCCTTTAAAAGGGTTCAACTCCAGTGGGCACTTGCACCGCCCCTAAGAGCCGTTCATAATTTTCAAAAGTGGGTTGTGTTGGAGTTCCGTATTTAATCAATTCGTCACCCCAACATGACAACCTCAAGAGTGATTTCTGGAGATTATGAACAGGCTCTCAGACCGCACAAAGTGCTAATCAGTTCTTATTCGAAATAGGAAGCGGTTATCAACGTAATAAAAAAGGCCAGAGATAAGACAATATGTCCTATCACTGGCCCCAAAAAATGCGCTTTTATGCCTTAATTTACCCTTTCTGCGGATTTAATTTATCCGGCTGTACATATAATTTATTGAGCGCGGCTAAATAGGCTTTTGCAGATGCGACCACGATGTCCGGATCGGTGCCTACTCCGTTGACTATACGCCCTGCTAGCGCCAGTCGTACGGTCACTTCGCCTTGGGCCTGGGTTCCGGTGGTAATGGCATTGACGGAATAGAGCACTAATTCTGCGGTACTTTGCACTGCGGCTTCAATGGCCTTAAAAGTGGCATCCACTGGACCATTACCAACAGCTTTACTGCGTACTACAGGATCTGTTTTTTGCCCTTCTTGGGTCGCTTCTTTTCTTTCTGGGGTGAGGAAAGCGATTTCAGCCCAAGGTTGATCCCCTGTTTTTGAGCCTTGCTCCAGGCTGACAAATTGGTAAGCGTCTTCCTGCAAAGTAGTGCGCGCGGCATCGGTGGCTAGCGCTAGGATATCTTCATCATAGATATCCGATTTGACATCGGCCAATGCTTTAAAGCGAACAAATATTTGGTTTAAAGCGTCTTGATTCGGAAGTTCTATACCCAGCTCTTGTAACCGTTGTTTGAGCGCTCCACGGCCAGAGAGTTTACCTAATACAATTTTATTGGCAGTCCAACCTACATCCTGAGCCAGCATAATTTCATACGTATCACGCGCCTTTAATACGCCATCCTGGTGAATACCCGATGCATGCGCAAAAGCATTCGCACCGACGATCGCTTTATTGGGCTGAACGATGAAACCGGTAGTTTGTGACACCAGCTTAGAGGCGCTAACCAATTGGGTCGTATCAATGCGCGTATCCAGACCAAAATAATCTTTGCGCGTACGCACTGCCATGACCACCTCTTCTAAGGAGGTATTCCCTGCGCGTTCACCTAAGCCATTAATCGTACATTCGATCTGACGCGCGCCGCCAATATGTACTCCGGCTAGAGAGTTGGCGACGCCTAATCCCAAGTCATTATGACAATGCACAGACCATATGGCTTTGTTTGAATTGGGTATGCGTTCGCGCAAACTCTTGATCATCATCCCAAAGCTTTCAGGCATGGCATACCCGACGGTATCTGGAATATTGATTGTAGTCGCCCCTTCTGCAATCACGGCCTCGATAACGCGGCACAGAAAATCTGGATCGGATCGACTGCTGTCCTCTGGTGAAAATTCCACATCATCACTAAAGCGCCGCGCAAAACGCACGGCCGTACGCGCACGCTCCAGCACCTGGTCTGGAGTCATCTGTAGTTTTTTCGCCATATGCAGCGCAGACGTCGCCAAGAAAATATGGATCCGAAACTGCTCAGCGGCTTTTAAAGCTTCAGCAACGCGCTCAATATCTCGCTCATTGGCGCGGGCTAGACTGCATAGCTTACTATCTTTGATCAGCGTGGCTAGAGATTGTAGTGTCTCGAACTCCCCTTGGGAGCTAGCGGCAAAACCCGCCTCGATCACATCGACTTTTAGTCGCTCTAGTTGCCTTGCAATGCGGATTTTTTCTTCCGGCGTCATAGACGCGCCTGGAGATTGCTCTCCATCACGCAAAGTCGTATCAAAGATAATAAGGGTGTCTGCCATGTTACTGCTGTCCTTAAAAAAAAGCCCTACGGAAAAGAACTACGTGGAAACTTTTGACTTTATACCGCGTGCACGGAACACACGGGCCACCCACAACCCATAGCCCGACAAGCTGTATAAAATAAACAAACCAAAAAGCATCAGAGGCGGATCGGACGAAATCAAAACAAATACGCCCACCACTAATAAAGTCACTCCAAAGGAGACACGATAACGGATATCCAGCGCCTTGCCACTATAAAAAGGCGCGTTTGAGACCATCGTCAACCCTGCATAAATCGTCAAGGAAAAGGCGATCCAAGGTAGCCCCGCTGCACCAATAGGTAGATGATGCGCCATGACTAACCAGACAAAACCGGCAATCAGCGCTGCTGCTGCGGGACATGGAATCCCTTCGAAAAAATTAGGATCTGCTTTAGCCAGGTTTGTATTAAACCGGGCAAGGCGCAAAGCGGTTCCGGCACAATAAATAAAAGCGGCTAACCAACCCCAACGCCCCAGATCTTTTAAAATCCACTCATACATCACCAATGCCGGAGCAATACCAAAGGAAACCATATCTGACAAGCTATCGTATTGCTCACCAAAAGCACTTTGGGTTTTGGTCATGCGCGCAACACGACCATCCAGGCTATCAAATACCATAGCGGTAAAAATCGCGATAGCGGCCACTTCAAATTGGCTATTCATCGCTTGAACGATAGCAAAAAAACCGCAAAATAATGCCGCAGTGGTCAAAGCATTAGGCAGTAAATAAATACCGCGTTTGCGCAGTAAATTTTGCCGTCTAGAGCGCAAGGGATCAATCAACGAGGTATTGATCAACCGCGAGGCGCGCAAAAACTCTACGCGTTCTGCTCGGGCACGACGACGTCTAAAGGTGTTCATAGGCAATTTTCCTCAATACCAACTGTCATAGGAATATCGTAAAGAAGGGCCCAATATGGACCCTTGTTAAAGCGTGATATTAACTCTGAGTAGGCCAATCTGCCAATATCGTCGAAGTCGCCCACACCTTTTGGCCAATAGAAACGCGCGGATGACTACCCAACGGCAAATAGACATCTACCCGCGACCCAAAACGGATAAAGCCATAACGTGCTCCACGACGCACTTCATCGCCCATACTCACATAGCACAGAATACGGCGCGCCACTAAACCGGCCACTTGCACAAAGCTAATGGTTTGCCCTTCTGGCGTTTCTACGACTAATACATTGCGCTCATTTTCCAAGGAGGATTTATCCAAAGCTGCATTGAAAAACTTCCCTGGAAAATAACCCGCGTGAGTTACCTTGCCATCTACAGGGATACGCTGCGAGTGAGCATTAAACACATTCATAAAAACACTGATTTTCAGTGTTTCACGGTTGGTGTAAGGGTCATGACAATTTTGTATCGAGACAATTCGGCCATCTGCAGGAGAAAGCACGGCGTTCGGATCATTCGGTATTACACGCGGTGGATCACGAAAAAATTGCACCATAAAAACCACTAAAACCCAAAGCGGCCAAGCCCATTGAAACCCAGCAAGCAAATTGACACACAGTGCAGCGATAATGCCCAAGGCAATAAAAACCCAGCCTTCGCGTGCAATAATCGGATGAGGATAATTCATAAAAAAGGAGTATTTGGAGAAAAAGAAAAAGGCGATTAAACAATCCGCACAGAAGGGTGGAAGCAGCCCGAGGAAACTCCAACGGGCGCATGCTATTTATCGCGCTTGCTACATGGCAGCATGATGCATATCGGCAAATCGCTTTTGCGAAAATCCTTGACCGTTTAGCAATATACACCTGCGCCAATAACACTACTTTTTTAGAGCCTGTTCATGATTTTCAAAAGTGGGTTGTGTTGGGGTTCCTTCGTCACCCCAACCTACCATTTTTTGGCATCTTTCGTAGGTTGAGGTGGCGAATTGAATTAAATACGGAACCCCAACATTACCACCTCAAGAGCGATTTCTGAAGATTATGAACAGGCTCTAAGAAGCAATCTAAGAAGGTTCTTAGATTCTAAAGCGTGCTTTAGTTCTTGCTGCGATCAACTAATTTATTTTTGATCACACCATGCATCATGGCTCTTAGTTGGAGTCCCACTTGCTCAATCTTATGGGATTCTGTCAAGCGCCGTTCTGAGATTAACTTAGGATAGCCCGCATGGTACTCAAGAAGAAATTGTTTAGCATATTCACCCGTTTGGATATCCTTGAGTACATCACTCATGGATTTGCGGATTTGCTCCTTATTAATCACCCGAGGACCACTCACATATTCCCCATATTCTGCATTATTGGAAATCGAGTAATTCATATTCCCGATTCCGCCTTCATAGATGAGATCTACGATTAACTTCAGCTCATGCAAGCACTCAAAGTAAGCCATCTCTGGCGCATACCCTGCTTCTACAAGGGTTTCAAACCCTGCCTTAATCAATTCAACAGCGCCACCACATAAAACCGCTTGTTCACCGAATAAATCGGTTTCTGTTTCTTCACGGAAATTGGTTTCAATAATGCCTGCACGCCCTCCACCATTGGCTACGGCATAGGAGAGTGCAAGATCACGCGCCTTTCCAGAGGCATCCTTGGAAATCGCGATCAAATGCGGTACTCCACCTCCCTCTGCATAGGTAGAACGCACGGTGTGACCAGGTGCTTTAGGCGCAATCATGATGACATCTAGATCGCTACGCGGAATCACCTGTCCATAATGCACATTAAATCCATGGGCGAAAGCTAATGCCGCGCCTTGTTTAATATGAGGGTGCACAGCGTCTCTATAGACTTGCGCAATTTGCTCGTCGGGCAGCAGCATCATTACGATATCGGCTTCTTTCACAGCATCAGCAACCTCTTTCACGACCAAGCCTGCATTCACGGCTTTGGGCCAAGAAGCGCCATCTTTGCGCAAACCCACTATGACCTTGACGCCACTATCTTTTAAATTCAATGCATGGGCATGTCCCTGTGAACCGTAGCCGATAATGGCAACGGATTTCCCTTTAATTAAAGAAAAATCGGCATCTTTATCGTAATAAACCTTCACTTCTGCTCCTCTATCAAAAAGGATTAACTGGGAAAATCCCCCAGAATCCACAAATAAAAATTTTTTATGCCGGATGCAACAATAGGCCTATGTGCATGAGATCGTATCACGCACTCTAAAGCATACAAGCCTAGGCTACTTTTAAGCGCCTATTTTAAGCATGCGCTCCCCGCGCCCTATTGCCGAGTTTCCTGTGCGCACAATTTCTAAAATCATTGCCGGATCAAATGCAGCGATAAACGCTTCAATTTTCTCACTTTTCCCGCTGAGCTCAATCGTATACGTTTTGCCCGTCGCATCAATAATGCGCCCTCGGAAAATATCCGCCATACGCTTCACTTCATCGCGTGCTTCGCCTATCGCCTGTATCTTCATGAGCATCAGTTCACGTTCAATATAGGCACTCTCCGTTAGATCCATCACCTTTACCACTTCGATCAAGCGATTGAGATGCTTCGTCATCTGCTCAATCATCTCTGGGGTCCCTAAAGTGGCCAATGTCATTCTAGACAGAGAAGGATCCTCGGTAGGCGCTACGCTTAATGTTTCAATATTGTAAGCGCGGGCAGAGAACAGCCCCACTACACGCGACAACGCACCGGGCTCGTTTTCTAGCAATATAGATAAGATATGTTTCGAGCTCGCCATGCTGTACACAAAAGAAAAAGGTCAATCATAAACGGCCGTAGAATCTGTTTAGTATCTTCCAAAAGGGTTCCTATTTGGGGAAGCAGGAGCACATGGACCGAAACTGCACTTAAGTACAGTGAGGATCCCGAGCACTGCACGACCCTAAAGGGGAGCCCTTTTGGGAGATAATAAACGGATTTTTAGGCCGCATCGGGAATTTTACGAGCGAATAATGCACTCGTACAACGCAAGTGCCTTGCAGACTATGGCCGATCTGCTGAAAAAATAGCACAAAAACAATGCTGGTTGAAATAAAGGGCAGCCTTCAATATGAAATAGGTTCTTAGAACCCCCTTTAGTATCTTCCAAAAGGGTTCTTAGAGGTCTTCCACCCCTAACAGCATCTCCGTAATCCCCTGCCCTGCTTGTACCATCGGCCACACATTTTCTTGTTGATCCGTTTGAAAATCCAAAAAGACCGTGCGATCCTTTAAGCGCAATGCTTCGCGTAAGGCCGGCTCAACATCAGAGGTCTTCTCGATACGCATTCCCACATGACCATACGCTTCTGCCAGCTTCACAAAATCTGGCAATGCCTCCATATAGGAATGCGAATAGCGTTTGTTATATTCAATTTGCTGCCACTGACGCACCATGCCGAGGTAGCGATTATTCAGAGAAACAATCTTGATCGGCGTGTCATGTTGCAAGCACGTAGAGAGCTCTTGAATACACATTTGAATAGAGCCTTCCCCTGTAACGCATATCACATCTGCATCAGGATGCGCCATTTTGACGCCCATCGCGGCAGGCAAACCAAATCCCATCGTTCCCAGACCCCCAGAGTTAATCCAGCGGCGCGGTTGATCAAATTTGTAATACTGCGCAGCCCACATTTGATGCTGTCCTACATCGGAACATACAAAGGCGTCGCCATTCGTCAGCTTATGTAAAACTTCAATCACATATTGAGGCTTCACAATATCGCTAGCACGATCGTACTTCATGCAATCTATCTTGCGCCACGCCTCAATTTGCTCCCACCAGGCTGCTCTAGCGGTCTGCTGTGCGGTATAAGCAGGGCGCTCTTTATGTGTTTTTTGCATCTCGGGCAAGCGATTGAGCATTTGCGTGAGCACTTCCTTCACATCGCCCACAATCGGGATATCTACTTTAACGCGTTTAGAAATAGAAGACGGGTCAATATCGATATGAATAATCGTGCGCGGCACTTGCGCAAAATGCGCAGGATTGCCAATCACCCGATCGTCAAAGCGTGCGCCAATGGCAATGAGCACATCGCAATGTTGCATCGCCATATTCGCTTCATAGGTACCGTGCATGCCCAGCATACCCAAAAACTTCTTATCTGACGCCGGAAAACCTCCCAATCCCATTAAAGTATTTGTGACGGGATACCCTAAAAGATTCGCAAACTGATTTAATTCCGCCGATGCATTCGCTGAAATAACCCCTCCTCCGGTATAGATATAGGGGCGCTCTGCATTGAGTAAAGCATCTAATGCTTTATGAATATGTCCAGAATGTCCCTTGGTAATAGGGTTATAAGAGCGCAGAGATACACTTTTAGGATAATCAAATTCGCACGGCTCTTTCGAAATATCTTTAGGGATATCCACCAAAACCGGCCCTGGTCGCCCCGTACGCGCTATATGAAAAGCCTTCGCAATCGTTTCAGCCAGTAAACGGACATCTTTGACCAAAAAATTATGCTTCACACAAGGCCGCGTAATGCCCACGGTATCACACTCTTGAAAAGCATCCTGACCAATAGCCGCGCAAGGCACCTGACCACTAAGAATCACTAGCGGAATAGAATCCATATACGCCGTGGCAATCCCTGTAACCGCGTTCGTTGCGCCAGGCCCGGAGGTCACCAAACAGACTCCAACCTTCCCCGTAGAACGGGCATAAGCATCGGCAGCATGCACTGCAGCTTGCTCATGACGCACTAAAATATGCTGGACCGCACTTTGTTTATACAGCTCATCATAAATATGCAGCACAGCCCCACCAGGATAGCCCCATAGAAACTCAACCCCTTCTTGCTCTAACGCTTTCATCAGGACGGTTCCCCCAATGGAAGGACTCGCATTCGCACTTTCAGAAGGCATAGCCGTACACGCTTGCGCATTCTCAGAAAATGTCTTCGGGATCTCGCCAGACAATATGGATTCAGACATATTCATTGTAAATTCTTTAGAAACAGGAGGAATTTTTGATGCCATAAGAAACATGAACGATGATATTGCCAGAAAAATGCGCGCATTGCGCTCTTCAATACCTCCACATCGCCATTTCAAAAAATGGTCTATCGGATATCAGTCACTAATATAATAATTGACCTTCCTTTGCAACGCACTATAATAACGTGCTCTTCTTCAAAGAAGCACACAACATGAGCCCGGATGGCGGAATTGGTAGACGCACTAGTTTCAGGTACTAGCGGGTAACACCGTGGAGGTTCGAGTCCTCTTCCGGGTACCAAAATTTATTTTTAAGTCTTTGATTTTTAAGGACTTTTTTTAATTTTGCGTAATGGCTAAAAATTAGTTATCTCTTTTTTGTATACGAGAAAGAGGTTTTGTTTGTGCGGGAGCAGCGAGCCGAAGCCCCAAAAAAGGTAATTTTTAGCTTAAACTCGCGTAAACCCTTTATTTATAAGGGGGAGCGGCGTTTTATAACCTCAGAATGAGCTTTAAAAGTCATAAAAATTACCTTTTGCATATTTGAAAAATATCCTTATATATCAATGACTTACAGAATTTTTTCTGAAATTACTACCTTCTACCCCCATTTTTTGCCTATTAGCCTATACATGCAAAAAAATAAAAAATGCAAAAAGGCCTTTTAGGAAAGATTAGAGGGTAATTTTATTAAGTAATATAGCTTAAACCCTTTATCTATAAGGGAAAGAAGAAAAATATAAAAGGTAATTCCAAGCTAATAATTACCTTTTCCTCAGGGCATGCTCTACTTCTCTGCAGTATTCCTCTCTTTTGATTGTTCTTTTCAGCGATGCAAAAGCGCTTTTTGTCTCTGCACATCTATTAGCATCAAAACTGCATCACTTTTTCTATACTTCTATACGTTAAATTTTTGTAAAACGAGCTTTGTGTCGAAGAGCGCGGGCGCGGGGGACCACGTTTTCAGCAAAGCACTGGATTACCACGAGCCATCCTGGATTGTAAAAAGTCAGATTGGGTCAAGCAGGCGTTTTGCAGGCAATATCTGCTTAAAAACTAGCGTTAATACATCAGGCAGGAGAAATACGTGGATTCTGTGAATGCTTTAAGTCCAGCAGGGAGCTCTTCGAATCAAGCTTTTTACGCAGTGAGCAACAGTCAAGCGAAGAACGCATAGCGCTAACACACAATATGGCCGGTTTTGGATATGCTCTTTTTGGAAAATTGCGAATGCTCAAAGCGGAAGATCCTCGTAGATCTCAAGACGAAATTGAGAAGATAGCAATAGATTGGGCTATGAAATGTCAGAGCCCAGCGGCAGATATTTCAAATGAAGATGCCACAGGCCCTGAGAGTGAAATAACCCAGTCGTTTCAGTTCATGATGTCTATGGCTACAGCTAAAGCGTGGGGCGCTGCCGAAGAAAGAGGTCATGTTCTCCATGAAAAACTAGAAGCCGAACAAAAAAAATTGAAGCTCTAGAAGAACAAGCTCTTATAACTCAGCTTAGAAATATACAAGAAGAATCAGCTAGTTTTGCGACAACCACTAGCGAGCTTGCACTTGCGCAGGGAGTATCTAAAGAGTTATTGACGTTATCTGAGCGTATAGCTTTATTGGAAATAAGGCACGATGAAACAATCAAAGCACTAAAGGCCGAATTAGAAAGTGTGCGACCTGAACAGAATGTGGACATGCTTCAAGTGCATGAAGCTAAAGAGAGAGATGCTAAATCGCTAGAGGATGAAAATACATCCCTAAAGCAATCCATTGAGGGGATGAAAGAAGAGCAAAAATCAGCGCCTTTCAATACGGCATGAATATCATCACTGACTCTCACCCCAGTTTGTCAACCTAAGAAAGCACTTACTTCTTGACCGAGCAGCGGGCTACCCGCGCGCGCAAGTGCACCTGTCAGCTGCACCTGAGGATGATTCAACGCAGTTTCAATCAAAATTCGGCCCATCCGCCCAGACGTGCCAGCAATCGCGAACTTTAGAAGATTCATAGATAGTTTATGCCTAGTAGAGCAGTGCCTCCAGAAATCCGCACCCCTCCACTGGCTGTGCTCTGCGAAGATGAAGCTGCATTGCTAAGCTCTTGATTTGCTCTGACATAAGGTGCTTTTTCTGCCCCCTCTTCAGCAAGCTCGGTGTTGGCTTGGTTCCTATCCAGGGGAGCGTGAGTCGACGGCAGTACACTGCTTTCACTCTGTGAACGTAAATTTGCTTCGTCAGGTTCATTGCGAAACTTTTGAATGATCATGAGCAACTCTTTAATTTTTTGCTGCCCTAGAACAACGTCTCTCTCCGCAGCTTGTAGAAGCATCTCCATATCAGTCACTGCGCTTTGTTCTTTAGCAAGCTCGAGGCAGAGATGATCATTAACATTTCCGAGCGCTTCTTTATCCTTCTGGACAAGATTAAATTGCTGATCGAGAGCCTTATTCTGCGCTCGGAGCCTTGCACACTCATTCGCAAGATACGTAATCTTCTCTCGGAGTTCCTCATTCTCTCTTTGAAGATTAGTTTTCGCATACTGAGACGTTGGGCTGGATGACCCAGCTGGCTGTGACCGATACATCGTAAAAATCTCCAGGGTTAATCTGACATTCTTAATAGAAAAGAAGAATATTACTTAAGCAGCAAATGCTCAACAACTTTTCCGCCAACCAGATGGGAATCAATGATTTCATCAAGGTCGAATTCGTCCACATAGGTATACCAAACCCCTTCCGGGTATACCACCATCACCGGCCCCTCTTCACAGCTATCAAGGCGGCCAGCTTTATTAATACGCGCCTTACCCGGCCCGAGCAAACCCAAAGTCTTCATGCGATTTTTGACATACTCTTGCAGATGTTGCGCACCACGGTTTGCGCAACTTGGACGAGTATCGTTATCGCGGATGATTCACGCAGAAAAAAACATGTCGTTGATAAAACATAGGCACCTGAAAGTTCGGCTCAAAAGCCCAGAAATTTAATGCTTGATTGAAACAAGCCAGAGATTTGCGCCGCTTGCTTACTTAAGGAAACGCTGAATAATTCAGTAAGCCCCGAGTTAGAAAGATAGAAGCCTGAAAAAGGCTTTTCTAAATTGCAAGAAATGGAGAAATGGCGGTCTCAAGAATCAAGTGCAACAGGTTTAACCAAATGAACTATCTGTAATTCTTGAGCTAAAGCTTGTTCAAGGGAGAGCCACCCTAGAGTTTGTCGCGGTCTCCCATTGAGCAATCTGGCGATATCGTTAAGGTAGGTTTGACTGAGCCCAGAGAGATCGATGCCTTTAGGTAAAAATTGGCGAAGTAAACCATTGGTATTTTCATTACTGCCTCGCTGCCAAGGGGAATGTGGGTCAGCAAACCAAATGTTGATATTCAAATGCTGAGCCAGCTCAACATGACAGGCCATTTCACTGCCCCGATCGTAGGTGAGGCTCTCGCGCAAAAAGGCGGAGAGC
>JASSUL010000028.1:0-34876 GCA_031963005.1 Mycoavidus cysteinexigens
ATAGAGTGAATGCATTCGCCCAACTGATCATCCTCAAACAACCCAATCTGCATGTAACGTTGCCTGCTGCCAATACCCTATCTCCAGGCTTAAGCTTTAAGTTTTTTGGCGCATTTCCAAGATCCGCGGCTCAAGATGAGCGATGCCTTATAAAAGCCATGGAGGGCAGTAATAAGAGTATTAAGCTGGGCAACAACCATGAGAAGGGGGCCATATCCGTTAATTCTGGAGAATATGTAGAGCTCATTCCGGATACACAAAATAATTATTGGTATGCCGCTAATCGGAATGCGGCTTTGGGCCTAACTCCTGATTTTGAAGGGGAACTTATTGAGAACGGTGGCTGGCTACGTCTTCCAGCTGGGATGATACAGTGGGGATCTAGCCAATCTAGTCAAGATGGTATGGTGCCTATCCAATTTCCAAGGCCTTTCACTTCAAAAGACCACATAAGCATGCATGGCACTCACTTAGGGAAAGGAGCCGCATTTGTTACTGAATATGATGATAATACGCAAACAGAAAAAGGCATTAAATTACGTACATTTGACAGCAACGGAAATGCTTACCCAGGATGGACTACAAGGTGGATGGCCATTGGATATTAATAGTACAAAGTTTGCAGCAGCGCTTATTTTCTGTAAAAGAGATTAGCTAGGCTAATTGTTGCATGCTTGAAAAACCTTAATCTCTAGTATTTCTCCATCCAAATAATGGGATTAAATTAAATAGTGATCCTATCCCGGTTTAACATCGGGAGCGATTTATTTCTTCATAAATGCCTTTAGGTCTGAATGCATTTTTTTAAGTGAAGGTTCATCCAGATAAGGTAGATGGCCAGTTGGATAGCAGCAAAAGCTAATGTTATTGCGTAGCGCTGATTAGCTTACATCCAAGTTTTTGCGGGTATACCGGTAATAGTGGTATCGGATGTGTATTCCGATGCAATACAGAATGAGGTGAAAACCTAATAAATATACGGTATATGACTGTCCTTCTTGTCGATATAAAAGGCATAAATATAAAGCCTTCGATAGGTTCAAAACGCTGGGGCAGTATTTTGCGAGTGCCGAAGGGGCTATCTACAGCTAACTACAGTTAAAGAGAAGCACGGCACGTAACCTATGTTCTCGTCAGGCTAAACAAGACTTTTCCTTCCTTACAAATACCTCAGTTTGCCTGACTTAATCGCGCGGTTAATTATAGGAGAGCTGCTATGGGAGAGCACAGAGATGGTCATCGCAATAAGCAAGGTTTCGTGACGATGGATCCAAAGCGTCAACATGAAATAGCTTCTAAAAGTGGACAGGCTGTTAAAGAAAAAGGGACTGCACATCACTTTACTTCAGAAGACGCACATGAAGCAGGGCATAAAGGTGGGCAGGCCACTCAAGAAAAAAGACACCATTAAGAGTGAATTTCGCTCTTATTTAGAGTCAAACTTATCCAACAATATTCCCTATTTCTCCTGCTGTTAATATGGGCTAGCCCTTGTCAAGAAACCTGTTCGTAACGACTATAAAAAGCGACCCCAAAAAATTAGACATCTGGTCTGATCTTTTGGGGTACAGCCATTACTCAATGGGCTGAACATCGCACAGTTCAAAATACCCGTTATAGCCTTCCAGATAAATTGCAGCCCGATGACCAAAGAGTAGAGTGGCTTTAGTCTTAGTGATTAGAGGGTTTTCGTAAGCAGCGACCTTCACTTTGATGCCGATCGGATAACTGCGATTCCACTCATTAATTTTCTTTTGCAGTACGAAGCGTTTCTGTTCACGGTCATCGTGCGGTGTAGTCTGTTTCCGCTGTGCATTTGTAGTGGAGGCGGTTGAGGCTGGTGAGGCGCCTGCATTAGGGAGTGGATGCGTTTTGATTTCAGCCAATAGCTTGGTCAGCACCTGTCCTACGCCAAGCTCTTCGAAGTCTGTCTCTCCCTGAGTCAGCAAATATTGGATACTTTTTGTCCACTGGACCGGATGTGTAATCTGGTTGGCTAAGTTGGCGCCAATGAGATCAGCTTGATAAGGGCGCGCATCGATATTCGAGATCACGGGAATCGATAAGGCAGAGAAAGTAAATTCCTGTAGATAAGCGGCGAATTCCGATTTGGCCGCTTCCATATAACGGGAATGGAAAGCGCCACTGGTGTTGAGCATGGTGTAACGGGCGCCGCGAGTTTCAAAGAACGAGGCGGAGCGGATGATATCTTCTTTCAGACCAGAAATAATGGTTTGGGTGGGCGAATTTAGGTTGGCGATGTCAATGGCGGTGAGGTTATTCACTTGCAAAATATCCCGAATATCTGTCTCTGTCAGCCCAATAACGGCAGCCATGGCGCCTTTGGGCGCCATGCTCATTAATTCTCCGCGTTTTTTGACTAATTTTAGTCCATCTTCGAAACGGATTGCACCAGAGGCTTCTAACGCATTGTATTCACCCAGGCTATGGCCAATAAGATAGTTCGCTGTGGTGCTTGTCTCGCGGCTGCGTTGCCGATAGGCAAGGGCATTGACGACATATAAAGCCGGTTGCGTATAACGGGTGTTATTGAGCTGTTGATGGGGATCTTGGGTACATAACGCTTGAATGGAGTAGCCGAGAATTTCACTCGCTGTTTCGGTTAATGCAGGGAATAAATCAAATAGCTTGCCGCCCATTCCTTTTGATTGTGCGCCTTGACCAGGAAACATATAAACGCTCATCACCTCTTCTCCTAATAAACTCTTTAAATCGTAAGCCAATAGCATGGCTTTTCTGCGAGCCGCCTCGCCCAATACCGTATATCCGTCGCAAACCTAGTTTTGCAGAAATCGCTCGTAACTGATGCGCAGCTGGTCAGCGGCGGCATTGAGTAGCTGAATGGCGATTTCATCGACATGACGGCGCTCCCAGGATTCCATCGGCGTGCCTTTGACCCACTGGTTGAAAGCGCCTAGTGCCGGTCCAGTATGCACCTGGTAGTTGGCCATGTCATCCGTTGAGCCGCTAAATGCTAGTTGAGTGGTGTAGGCAAAATACCATCGAAATACCAATGCCATCCTGTACTTAGCATTGGTCTGCGCTTTCACAAGATCGTGAGTTCGGTCACGCGAATGTAGATGGCGCTGAACTTCTTCCCATACCTGGGCCAAGCTGCGCTTGAAGTAGCTGCGCTCTAGTTGGGCTTTGAGTGTGGCTGGAATGTCATCAAGGCTTTCGTAGTGACTATAAAGCGCGAAGAGCTTATTGGCTCGCATCGGGAAGAGTAAGCTTTTTTTGAGAACTTGAATGCGTGAGCCCATCTCGAACATATCGCCTGCTGGCGCGTATGCCATGTCATGAATGCCGGCTTGTTGCAGGAGTGTCTTAACGGCAGGGGCAGCACCAGATTCCACCGTGCACTGGTTGATGGACCCCGTTAAAATAAAATCTGCCCCCATTGCGAATGCTGCTGCAGCGGCAGCTGGTGTACCGATACCACCGGCCAACCCTACACATAGTGGTTCTTGATAGTTATATTGCTTGGCCAGCGCATGACGCAGCTGTTGCATGGCTGGCAACAGGATGGTCGGTATGCCTCCGTCAGTATGCCCACCTGAGTCCGCTTCGACACAAATATCGTGGCTCATCGGAACCTGTTGTGCCAATGCAGCTTGTTCGGCAGTGATGGAGCCTTCTTTGCGCAGCGCCTCTACTAGGTGAGCTGGTGCAGGGCTCATGAATGCTTGGGCGACTTCCTGTCGTGAGACTTTGGCCAAGATCCGATGGGCGCAATGAATCCCGCCATTTGAGCTACGACGGAGTCCTTTAATGCGAAACAAGACCAAAGCCGGCGTCATCTCCATGAAGGCCGCTGCTTCGATATTGCAAACACCATACTTTAGATAAAGATCAACAGTAGAGCGTTCTAGCGCTGGCTCAACGTAATTAGCCAGTAAATTCAGGCCATACGCTCCAGCGCTGCTTAATGGTGACTGAATGGTTTGAATGGCCTTCTCAATAACCTTCAAGGTGAGGCCACCGGTACCCAGATAAGCGATTAAGCCGGCTTGACTCATTCTCACCACAAGAGCGGTGGAGGCAATGCCACGGTACATGGCACCAGCCACATAGGCATACTTCAGACCGTAACGTGCGCGGAAGGCCTTATTACCTAATGACTGAGCCTGCGGCGTTGTGGCCATGGCATTTTCTGCTTCTATTTCGATAATTCCCTGCATAAGAGATCGCCTAAGTACTAGAAATAAAGAACCTCTGCATAACCTCTGTAGCAAGGCACGCCGACTCAGACAGTACGCGCTAGTACCTAAAAAACTGGAGGCATGACGCGGCTACAAGGCTATACAAAGGTTCATTAACAGGGATTGTGTGAGCTGCTTATACATAGAAGCCATAAAAGTTAACTGAAAATTAAAAGCTCAATATCTCAATTAAATTCAATGCTTAAGAAGCTGTTCACGATCTTTCTAAGAATCCACTCTGGGTCTTTAGAAGAACTAATAGAGGTTGTTGAGGCGCATTTTGTGGTTCGTACCTCACCCCAACATATGCGCTAAGGGCAGCCTTATCTCTGTAATATTTTCGAAGATGCCAAGGTCTATATGAGGCTTTGCCCATCAATTAGTATGGTGCTTTTTAGCAAAATGGCCGGCTGCCTATAAAAATTAACAGAGTGCCATAATGCTAGATTCAATCCCTCAACCTTATACGATCAGACATCCGGTGCAAGCAGATTGTGCTCGGCTTGAGCGGCTCAATTTAATGTGTGAACCGAGTGCGATGCGTATATCTGAGGAGGAAATAGCGCGGCGCGTATATAACTTGGGCGCGGAGCAGTTCGTTTTGGAGTTCGATGGGCAAATTGTGGCGGCGCTATACACACAGCGTATCGAATCTCTTGAAGCTTTGCGTGGCGCTTGCTATACGAATATGGCGCACTTACATCGACCACAAGGTTGTTATGTGCAACTGCTAGGGTTGTTTGTTGACCCTGAGATGAAGGGGCGAGGATTCAGTGATGCGCTCATCAACTGGGTATTGGCCTATAGCGCTGAGCTAGAAGGGGTGGATACGGTGGTGGGCGTCACACGATGCGCTAATTTTATGCAGCGCCAAGCAATAGCTAGCCTTGATGACTACATCCATTTACGCAATGAACGGGGCCAGTTAATAGACCCGATGTTGCATTTCCACGCTTCGCATGGGGCGACCGTTCGTGAAGTGATCAGAGGATTCCGGCCGCAAGACACAGACAATGAAGGCGCTGGCATCCTCATCGAATATTCATTGCGCTCAGCAGAAGCAGCCGTCGCTGACAGCGAAGCCCAGCAAACCTTGCCAGCACATAAAACGCCAGCAATAGATCAGATTGAATCAACCGTACACAGCGCAGTGATGCAGGTACTAGGTCATCAACGAGCTACCGCTTATGGGGCCCAAGTACCGTTGATGGAAATGGGCTTGAGTTCGCTGGAGTTGCTTGAACTACGGCGGTTGTTGAGCGAGCGTATGGGTGAAGCGTTGGCTTCGACATTCTTATTTAGCTATGGGACGCCTGAGGCGATAATTGGCTATTTCATGGCGAAAGCACCCGCTGTCTCAGCCAAGCAAACACATACCACTTCCGCATTACCAACAACCGTAGTTCCAAGCTGTGCCGCATCTGTTTCAGAGGACAAAGGCCGGGAGCATGAGTCCACTCGAGCGGATGAGTCGATTGCGATCATCGGGGTAGCATGTCGCTTTCCAGGTGGCGTAAATACGCCCACTCAGTTCTGGCAAGAACTGTTAGAGGCACATGATGCTGTAGGTCCGCTCCCCGCTAGCCGGCAAACGCTGTGGAGGAGTCGAACGGAGTCCTGTCGTTGGCAAGGCGGTTTTCTGACGGAGGTGGATCAGTTCGATGCGGGGTTCTTCCGTATTTCGCCGCGTGAGGCAGAGTTATTGGATCCGCAGCAACGCTTGTTGTTAGAAGTGACATGGGAGGCGCTGGAGTCTGCTGCGATTGCGCCAGCAACACTGCGGGGTACACGTAGTGGGATTTTCGTTGGGATTATGAGCAGTGACTACGAAGGGCTCATTACACAGAATGGGAACGAGACCGACTTCAACGCGCACTTTGCCACGGGCAATGCGTGTTCAGTAGCCGCAGGGCGGCTGTCGTATTTTTTCGATTGGCAAGGCCCTGCCATGAGTATCGATACGGCATGCAGTTCATCGCTGGTGGCAGTGCATACCGCGTGCCGCAGTCTGTTGGACCGAGAGTGCAATCTGGCATTGGCCGCAGGCGTGAATTTACTGCTCGATGATAAACGGTTCTTGGCTTACGAGCAGGCGGGCATGCTATCGCCTCGTGGCCGTTGTCGGACGTTCGATGCATCGGCTGATGGATATGTTCGAGGAGAAGGTTGTGCTGCGGTGATCTTGAAACGATTGTCAGAGGCACAGGCTGATGGGGACCCGATTATCGCAGTGATTCGAGGGAGCTCGATTAATCAAGATGGCAGCAGTAGCGGGTTAACCGCCCCGAACCAATTGGCACAGCAGGCGGTGATTAAGGCAGCGCTGGCCCAGGCGGGTGTAGCGCCGCAAGAGATCGGCTACCTAGAAGCGCACGGTACGGGTACCAAGCTAGGCGACCCGATCGAAGTGATGGCTGCCGCTCAAGTGCTAGGGGTCGGACGACCTAATGAAAATCCCCTTTTGATTGGGTCGCTCAAGAGCTCCATAGGCCATCTGGAAGCAGCCGCCGGTATTGCTGGATTGATTAAGACCATGCTGTCGATGCAGCATGGAGTGATTCCAGCTCAACTGCATTTCGAGACACCCAACACTCATATTCCTTGGTCGGCATTGCCGGTGCGAGTGGTTAAGCAAATGCAAAATTGGCCGGCTGAGTTTAAACGGGCAGGAGTCAGTTCATTTGGCTTTAGCGGCACCAATGCGCATGTCATCGTCGAAGAATACATTAAGCCACAGAGGGCCCCGACTGCAATGAACGGGCCAGTAGTAATGGTGCTGTCGGCTAGAAACGAAGATCGATTGAGAGACCAGGTGCAACAGTTGTTGACGTACTTGGAACGTGAGGAAGAGGTCAACCTGGCTGATCTGGCATATACGCTGCAAGTCGGGCGCGAAGCGATGGTGGTGAGATTAGCGCTAGTGATAAGTACCGTAGGGGGACTGAAGGAACTGTTATCGGGCTATATCCGTGGCGATCTAGCTCAAGAGGATATATACCACAGCAAAATTAATCGTGAGCAGGGCGCCTTCACGGTGTTTCAAGCGGATGAGGAATTACAAGAAGCGATTAGTAAGTGGCTTGCCCGCGGCAAGGTGAACAAGCTGGCTCAATTGTGGGTACAGGGGTTGGAGGTCGAGTGGGCGAAGTTATACGGTACGGTGAAGCCGAAGCGGATCAGTCTGCCAACCTATCCTTTTGCCAAAGAGCGGTATTGGGTGCCACAGACGAGAGCGCTTGGCAGTTCGGAACGCCGGCTGCATCCGCTGGTTCATCGGAACACATCCGATTTGAGCGAGCAGCGTTTTAGTACGACGCTGACGGGCGAAGCGTTTTTCTTACGTGATCATCTGGTGCGTGGCGAGCGGGTTTTGCCAGCAGCGGCGCAATTGGAGTGGGCTCGGGCAGCGGTGACCCTGGCTAGTGGCAGCAAAGTAGGCGCGGCTGGGTTATCGGTTCTGTTGCAAGAGGTCACCTGGTTACGTCCGCTGGTGGTCCAGGACTCGCTAGAGGTGCATATTGGTCTAGGAGTAGAGGAAGACGGCCGTATTAGCTTTGAGATCTATAGCGGTAGTGAGGATGAGTCCGTGGTGTATAGCCAAGGTTGGGCTCAACTGGCTGAAGCAGGCGAAGCCCCGCAGATAGATTTAGAGGCAGTACGCGGACAATGTGAGCAAACGCTCACGGGTGAAGCGTGTTATGCACAGTTCATGCAATTGGGATTGGGCTACGGTCCAAGCTTCCAGGTTTTAAGTGAACTGAGGGTAGGGGCTAACGTAGCCGTAGGCACCTTGAGTTTACCTGGCGAAGTGTCGAACGCCTATCAGTGGGTACCGAACTTATTAGACGGAGCATTGCAGGCGAGTATAGGACTACAGCAAGATGCCACGAGCGCTACGCTAGCGTTGCCGTTTGCGGTGACCCAGGTGAAGCAATGGGGAGCCTTGCCAAGCGTAGCGTGGGTGGTGGTACGGACAGGAGCCGGTGGTAGCGCGGCAGTGCGCAAGCTCGATATGGAGATTGTCGACGCCAATGGGCTAGTATCCATGCGCTTGAGCGGTTTCAGTACGCGGGTCCTGCATGAGATCAATGAGCAATCGTCGACAGCGCTTCAGAGCATTCTGTTTGCACCGCAATGGAAGGCACAAGTCATCGAGCAACAGGTGGCCGCGCCGGCGTACGGGGTGCACGGGATTCTGTTATGTGAAGTGGGCGGGGATGATCTAGAGCGGGTTGCTACCCTTGCCAATACGGTACCTGCAGCGCAGTGCGTATGTTTGAACGAGACCGGGCCGCTAGCACAACGCTATACAGCGTATGCGGTACAAGTGCTGGAATGGATACAAACAGAGGTTGCAGCGCATCCGAGCGACGCATTGTTGCTGCAACTGGTGATTCCCAATGACGGCGAAAGCGCGGTGCTACAGGGACTGGGTGGATTACTGCGTAGCGCGCAGCAAGAATATCCGCTGCTAGCCATTCAAGTGATCGCGATGGAGAAGGGTATATTGGCCCAGGAATTGGCACAGCGGTTACAAGCTGAAGCGATGTTGCCGGTGCCCATGGTCCGTTATGTAAAAGGAAAACGAGAAGTCTTGAGCTTTGCCTCATGGAAAGGCGAAGCGGGAGCGATGCCGTGGCGTGATGAAGGCGTCTACCTCATTACAGGAGGCTTGGGCGGCTTGGGGCAAGTGTTCGCCAAAGCGATTGCTCAGAACTGTCGCCCCGTGCTGGTGCTTACCGGGCGTAGCACGTTGAAACCGGCACAAGAGCGTGTACTGGAAGAACTCCAAAGCCTGGGCGCCCGGGTCATATATCGCTCGATAGAGGTGAGTGATGCGATGGCGATGTCGGCCTTAGTGACAGATATCGTGGCGAAGTATGGACAACTCAATGGGGTCATCCACAGCGCTGGGATATTACACGATGGCTTACTGGCACAGAAAACAGGTGACACGGTACGCCAGGTGCTAGCACCGAAAGTGTCGGGGCTGGTAGCACTGGATGAAGCGACGCGAGAGTTGGAGTTGGATTGGCTGGTGCTGTGTTCGTCAGTGGCCGGGGTATGGGGCAATCTAGGACAGGTGGACTATGCAGCGGGCAATGGTTTCTTGGATGCCTATGCGCAGTACCGGGCAGAGCTGGTTGAGCAAGGGTTGCGCCATGGCCGCACGGTATCGGTGAGTTGGCCGTTGTGGGCGGAAGGCGGAATGCAGATGGACACGGCAGCTCTTGCACGGCTGCGGCGGGTTACGGGATTTGAGCCAATGCCGAGCGACGTGGGCGTGGAGGCTTTGGGTCAGGTACTGGACCAGCACGCTGCGCATGTAGTGGTGGGCTATGGTGCAGTGACTCGTCTGCAACAAACCCTGCGCTCTGTTTATGAAGCACCAGAACGAACAGCTACGGCAGTCGTTCTGGACGCGAAGCTTCCCGTTGCAACGGACGAATTGCAGTCGCAACTAGAATCCGTGTTGACAGGGCTGATCTCGGCGCAATTGAAGATTGCGCAAGAGGAGCTGGAACGAGATACGCCGTTCGCCGAATTCGGTTTTGATTCGATCACACTGACGGCGTTTGGCAATATATTAAACCAGAAGTACGGTTTAGCTCTGAATCCGACGGTGTTCTTTGAGTATTCGACGATAGCCGCATTGGCTAGTCATCTGGCGCAAGAGCATCAAGCGGTGCTTTCACCCATGTTTGCCGTGATGACGGCTATTCGGGCTGATATTCATACAGATAATAGTACGACTCCTCCTATAGTAACTCCCATTTCTAAACGTCGGCTCAGGCCTGTTGCCGTGGCAAAGCCAGAGCGCAGTAGGAACGAAGTAGATCTTAGTATGGATGAACCGATTGCAGTGATTGGTATGAGTGGGAGTTTCCCGCAAGCTGAAAATATCGACGCTTTATGGTCGAATTTGCTGGCGGAGCAAAGCAGCATTGGAGAGCTGCCGACTAACCGATGGGGTCATGGGCCCGCGCCTAAGATTCGTCATGCAGGGGTCATTGACGGGATAGATGCATTCGATCCGCTGTTTTTTGGCATCTCGCCCCGTGAAGCGAAAGCGATGGACCCACAGCAGCGTCTGCTGATGCAGTATGTATATCGAGTGATCGAGGACGCAGGCTATTCCGTGCAGAGCTTGTCGGGTAGTGACACTGCCTTGCTGGTAGGCACAGCTGGCACTGGTTATGGCGCTTTACTCGAGCAGGCAGATGAGCCGGTAGCAGGACATAGCGCAGTAGGACTGTGGGATGCGATGGGTCCGAATCGGATGAGCCATTGGTTAAACTGGCATGGACCGAGCGAACCCGTAGATACCGCATGTTCTAGCTCGTTGGTGGCGGTGCATCGGGCGTTGGAGTTGCTGCGTAGCGGACAGTGCTCCCAGGCGGTGGTGGGCGGTGTTAACACGCTGCTGTCGATGGCGACCCATGAGAGTTTCACGCAAGCAGGTATGTTGAGTCCGGCTGGCCGCTGCATGACCTTCTCAGCGCAGGCCAATGGCTATGTGCGCGGGGAGGGGGTGGGCATGCTGTTCCTCAAGCCATTATCGGCAGCTGAGCGTGACGGCGATCATATTTATGGCCTGATTAAGGGCTCTGCAATTAACCATGGTGGGCGAGCCAATTCGCTGACGGCACCAAACCCGCGGGCCCAAGCGGATCTGATTAAGGCGGCGCTGCGACGGTCTAGGGTCGAACCTGGAACCATTAGCTATATTGAGGCGCATGGCACGGGTACGGAATTAGGCGATCCGATCGAAGTGCAAGGACTCAAGAGCGCGTTCGCAGAACTGGCAGCAGAGCTGCCCGCACAAAGCTGTGGCTTAGGTTCGATCAAAAGCAATATCGGACATTTAGAGTTGGCAGCGGGTGTGGCTGGCTTAATCAAAGTGCTATTGCAGATGCGGCATCGGACTTTGGTCAAAAGTCTGCATTGCGAAAAACTCAATCCCAAAATGAACTTGAACGGCAGCCCATTTTATGTGGTGCAGCAAACGCGTGCATGGGAAGCGTTGCGTGATCAGCAAGGTCAAATGTTGCCACGGCGTGCTGGAGTGAGTTCGTTTGGTTTTGGTGGGGTAAATGCGCATGTGATCGTTGAGGAATACGTTGAGCCGCAAATATCACCCACAGAGGTGAGCGGACTCGTGGTGGTGATACTGTCGGCCAAAAATAAAGACCGGCTGCGGGACCAAGCGCAGCAGTTGTTGGCGTATTTGGAACGTGAGAAAGAGGTCAATCTGACGGATCTGGCGTATACGCTGCAAGTCGGACGCGAAGCGCTGGCGGTGAGATTAGCGCTTCTGGTGAATACCGTAGATCATCTGAAAGACAGGTTGTCATGCTATGTGCGAGGTGAAATAGCGCTGGAGGATACGTATCACGGCAAGGTCAATCGTGAGCAGAATATCTTGAAGGTGCTCAGGGCGGATGAGGAATTACAGGAAACGATCGGCAAATGGATGATCCGCGGCAAGTTGGGCAAGCTGGCTCAATTGTGGGTACAAGGGTTAGAGATCGAATGGGCGAAGTTATACGGTACGGTGAAGCCTAAGCGGATCAGCTTGCCGACCTATCCCTTTGCCAAAGAGCGGTATTGGGTACCGCAAGCGGTGATGCAGAGTGGGGTAGAACGTCAGCTACATCCACTGGTTCATCGAAACACATCCGATTTGAGCGAGCAGCGTTTTAGTACGACGCTGATGGGCGAAGCGTTTTTCTTACGTGATCATCTGGTGCGCGGCGAGCGGGTTTTACCGGCAGCGGCGCAATTGGAGTGGGCACGCGCAGCGGTAGCTCTAGCCAGTGGCAGCCAAGTAGGCGCGGCGGGGTCATCGGTTCTATTGCAAGAGGTCACCTGGTTACGCCCACTGGTAGTGCAGGACCCGCTGGAAGTACATATTGGTCTAGGGGTAGAAGAAGACGGCCGTATTAGCTTTGAGATCTACAGCGGTAGTGGGGATCAGTCAGTGGTATATAGCCAAGGTTGGGCTCAACTGGCTGAAGTAGGCGAAGCACCGCAGATAGATTTAGAGGCAGTGCGCGGGCAATGTGAGCAGAGGTTGGCGGGCGAGATTTGTTATACGCGATTCACGCAGCTAGGGTTAGGCTATGGTCCAAGTTTTCAGGTTCTAAACGAACTGTGGATAGGAGACCAGGTAGCGGTAGGAGCATTGAATCTATCGGTCGAGGCACCGACAGGGTATGGATGGATGCCAAATCTATTGGACGGAGCGCTGCAAGCGAGCGTGGGGTTGGTAGCTGATAGGGTCAGCACGACGCTAGCGCTGCCATTCGCGGTGACAGAGGTGAGGCAATGGGGGGAATTGCCAACGATGGCGTGGGCGATCGTGCGCTCAGGAGCAGGCGATAGTGAGGTAGTGCGTAAGCTTGATATTGAGATTGTTGATGCCAATGGGCGAGTGGCGATGCGCTTAAGCGGTTTCAATACGCGCCCCTTACATGAGATAGCCGATCAAGCATCGACAACGCCTCAAACTATCCTGTTGACACCGCAATGGACAGCGAAAGCCATAGCTCAACCAGTGGCAATGCCGGCGTACGGGGTGCACGGGATTCTGTTATGTGAGTTGGGCGGGGATTATTTGGAGCAGGTCTCTGAATTGGTAGCCGTGATGCCTGCAGCACAGTGCATACGTTTAAGTGGGACCGGCCCACTAGCGCAGCGCTATGCAACGTATGCAATACAAGTACTGGAATGGGTGCAAACAGAGGTTGCGGCCCATCCGGGTGAGGCGCTGCTGTTGCAACTGGTGATTGCTAACGAAGGCGAAAGAGCGGTGCTACAGGGGCTGGGCGGATTACTCCGTAGCGCACAGCAAGAATACCCGCAGTTGGCGGCGCAGGTGATAGTGATGCAGGGCGGGGTGTCGACGCTATTGTTAGCACAGCGACTACAGGCTGAAACAAGATCGCCAGCACCAATGGTGCGCTATATCGACGGGGCAAGAGAAGTTTTAGGCTTTATGCCCTGTGAAAGCGAAGAGACGCCGTTGCCGTGGCGGGATGATGGGGTCTACCTCATTACAGGAGGCTTAGGTGGCCTTGGGCAAGTGTTCGCTCGAGCGATTGCTCAAAGCTGCCGCGCCGTACTGGTGCTCACTGGGCGCAGCGCGTTGAAGCCAGCGCAAGAGCGTGTAGTGGAAGAACTGCAGGCCCTGGGTGCCCAGGTCATGTATCGGTCGCTAGACGTGAGTGATGCGATGGCCATATCAGCCTTAGTGTCGGATATTGTGGCGCACTACGGGCAACTCAATGGAGTCATCCACAGCGCTGGGGTATTGCACGATGGCTTGCTGGCGCAGAAGACAGGCGATACGGTACGCCAGGTGCTAGCACCGAAAGTGTCGGGGCTGGTAGCACTGGATGAAGCGACGCGAGGGGTGAAGCTGGATTGGTTGGTGCTGTGTTCGTCGGTGGCCGGGGTATGGGGCAATGTAGGACAGGTGGACTATGCGGCAGGTAATAGCTTTCTAGATGCTTATGCGCAGTACCGGACGGGCCTAGTCGAACAAGGGTTGCGCCATGGCCGCACAGTATCGGTGAGTTGGCCGTTGTGGGCCGAAGGCGGGATGCAGGTGGATGCGGCAACCCTAGAGCTGCTGCGGCGAGTCACAGGGCTTGCGCCAATGCCGAGCGACGTGGGTGTGAAGGCGTTGTGTCAAGTACTGGGGCAGCGCGCTGCGCATATGGTGGTGGGATATGGCGCAGTGGCTCGTCTACAGCAACGCTTACAGCTTGCTTGCGAAGCGCCGGCGCTACCCGCTGCGGCAACGATGGCTGTGGATCAGCCAATCACCACACCGACCCCAAATTTTGAATGGGTAGAGCATGCGCAATGCTATTTGACGCGTCTGTTGGCTAAGAGCCTAAAACTATCTGTGCAACACATCGATGCGCTAGCGCCACTGGAGCAATACGGAATCGATTCGGTGATGGTGGTTGCCTTAACTGCCGATCTGGAGCGTACTTTTGGGCCGCTTTCAAAAACACTTTTCTTCGAATACCAGAATATTGCCGCACTGACAGAGTACTTCCTGCAGCATCATCGCACCCAATTCCTTGCATTGTTAGAACAGGAAAACAAACCACAGCTCACTGCTACTTTGCCAGCCGCTACGGTAGCTACCGTAGCGGCCGCTAAAAGCAGCACAAGCAGCAGCGCAAGTAGGCGCTTGCGTCGCCGTTTTGAGGGTCTGAAGGCGCCGATCCCAGATAGGGAAACCTCGGATATCGCCATCATTGGCTTAAGCGGTCGTTATCCGCAGGCGAGCACCTTGGAAGCGTTTTGGAGCAATCTGGTGCAAGGGCTGGACTGTATTACTGAGATTCCTATTGAACGCTGGGATTGGAGGAACGAATTTGATCCACAGAAAGGCCAACCCGGTAAGAGCTATAGCAAGTGGGGAGGATTTCTCAATGGTGTAGACGAATTCGATCCCCTGTTTTTTGGGATTGCCCCGCGTGAAGCGGAAATCATGGATCCACAAGAGCGTTTGTTTCTGCAATGTGCTTATAGCGCGATTGAAGATGCGGGTTATACCCGGAGCAGCCTGAGTGCGCAAAAGCATTCCGTGGAACATTCAAGAGCCGTTGGGGTTTTTGTTGGGGTGATGTATGAAGAATACCAACTGTACGGCACACAGAGGCCAGGTGCGGCATTGTCAAGCCTTGCGGCCTCCATCGCAAACCGGGTCTCCTACTTCTGCAATTTCCATGGCCCAAGTTTAAGCCTAAATACGATGTGCTCGTCCTCGCTGACAGCCATTCATTTGGCGTGCCAGAACCTGCGACTCGGTAGCTGTGACGTGGCGATTGCTGGTGGCGTGAATGTGACGGTGCATCCGAACAAATACCGGCTTCTTGCGCAGGGGCAGTTCATGTCAAGTCAAGGACGTTGCACAAGCTTTGGTGCTGATGGGGACGGCTATGTACCAAGCGAAGGGGTTGGCGCGGTGATCCTGAAGCCCCTGGCGCAAGCGGTAGCCGATGGGGACCATATCTATGGCGTGATCAAAGGCAGTGCGGTGAACCATGGAGGTAAAACGAATGGTTACACGGTACCTAATCCCAAAGCGCAAGCTGAGGTGATCAGTCAGACGCTTCAAGAATCCGGTGTACATCCGCGGACGATAAGCTATATCGAAGCCCATGGCACGGGTACGTCGCTCGGAGACCCCATAGAAATGACGGGGTTAAGCAAAGCATTTGGCGGTCATACCCAAGATAAACAGTACTGTGCGATCGGTTCTGTCAAATCCAATATAGGGCACTGTGAAAGCGCAGCAGGAATGGCGGGATTGACCAAGGTTTTGCTGCAGATGCAGCATGGTCAATTGGTTAAGAGCCTCCACAGCGAGACCCTAAATCCGCATATTGCATTTGAGCAAACACCGTTTATTGTGCAGCAGGAATTAAGCAGCTGGCCAAGGCCGGTGCTAAATTTGGATGGGCGTGAACGAGAATACCCTCGCTTGGCAGGCATTTCGTCGTTTGGCGCAGGCGGGGCTAATGCACATCTTATTGTTGAGGAATATGTTGAGCCGCAAAGGCTGTCGACGGAGGTCAATGGACCGATGGTGGTGGTTCTATCGGCTAAAAATGAAGATCGGTTGCGGGACCAGGTGCAGCAATTGTTGGCGTATTTGGAACGTAAGGAAGCGCTCAATCTGGCGGATCTGGCTGATTTGGCATATACGCTGCAAGTTGGACGTGAAGCGCTGGAGGTGAGATTAGCGCTGGTGGTAAGTACCGTAGCTCGTCTGAAAGAGAAGCTGTCAGGCTATATCCGTGGCGATCTAGTTCAAGCGGATATGTACCACGGCAAGATTCATCGTGAACAGAGCACTTTAGCGGTGTTCCGAGCCGATGAGGAGTTGCAAGAAGCGATTAGCAAGTGGATTGCCCGCGGCAAGGTAGGCAAGTTGGCGCAATTGTGGGTACAGGGGCTGGAGGTCGAGTGGGAGCAGTTATACGATGAGAGGAAGCCAAAATCAAAACCAAAAAGGATCAGCCTGCCAACCTATCCCTTTGCCAAGGAGCGGTATTGGGCTCCGGTAGACGAAGCGCCATCGATAGTACAACAGGCTAAGGAAGCGGTTCTGGAAACGGATAAACCGGCTGCGGCACAGGCCCGCGGACTAGTTGAAGAACTTGCTATACCGGAAGATTCTACTGCTAGAACCATGTTCTTTGAAGAGACATGGCAAGTCAAAGCGCTTGTGACGTTGACCAGCAAAGGCCCCCAGACGGTGGTATGTCTGCTGTCTAATCCAGAACACCAGCGAACCATGGTGGAAATACTGGCGAAGCGAGCGCCTCAAACAAAGCTGGTATTCGTGGCGCAAGGTGCGGCTAAGCGGAGTGCGAGTCAAGATCTTCCATGCTACGGTATTTCATCGCAGGTATCGGCGCAATCTTATGCCGAAGCGCTGCGCAACATTCAGTCTGATCACGGATCGGTAGACGCGCTGCTTTACCTATGGCCATTAGAAAAGCCCGAACTTATCGAGGATGTGACACCGGTGGTCTTTTTGCTGCAGGCCATTGGGCGCAGTGCATTGCCATGTCGCAGAGTGCTTCTAGCCGGATACAGTGCAGACGACTTAGCGCTCGCTTACTTGGAATCCTGGATAGGTATTGAGCGCTCGCTAGGCCTGATTATGCCTAACACCCGTGTGACGGTGCTCATTGAGAAAGCACTTGAACTTGATATGTCAGTCTGGAGCAATCGACTCTGGTCTGAATTGACCAGCATTTCAATACAAAGCGCGCTGTACAGCGACGGCCAACGACACGTTTGCCTTATCAATCCGTTACAGATCAACAGAGCAAATCCGATATCCATTAAACAAGGAGGAAGCTACTGGATCATTGGTGGCTGCGGTGGGTTGGGTACGGTACTGGCGGAACATCTTGCGCATAGATATGGGGCAAATATCGTGCTGAGTGGACGGGGGCAGTTTGATACGGCAAAGCAGCAGCAACTCCAACGACTACAGGCACTGGGTGCGAAAGCGTGGTACGGCCAGGCCGATGTGACGGACGTGGCCGCTATGCGTACCGTCTTGACCCAGGCTAATGAACGGTTCGGGTGTATTGATGGTGTGATTCATGCAGCGGGAAGCATTAGTGCCGACAGTCTTTTGGATCGAGATATCACACAGTTCCACCAGGAACTCGCTCCGAAGGTCGAAGGCACGCGGGTGCTTGATGTAGTGTTGCAGGATCAACCGCTAGATTTTCTGTGCTACTTATCATCCGCCTCGGCAATCCTGGGAGACTTTGGAGCGTGCAGCTATGCCATCGCTAATCGCTTCTTGATGGCTTATGCGCGCACGCGCCAACAGCGAGTCGAGCGCGGCGTGGCGATGGGCAAGACCGTATCGATAGCTTGGCCGTTGTGGCGTGATGGTGGAATGGAGGTCGGCAACGCGCAGCAAACACAGCTCTATCTGACATCGAGTGGACAGAGGATGCTGGAGACGAGCGAGGGATGCGAGCTGTTTGAACAAATGCTAAGCCAGTCTACTGCCCAGCCGCTGATTATGGTGGGCCAGCCCGAGCGTGTATCCGGTTTTCTAGCACGCGTTACACTCCAAAAAGACCATGTTTGGGCGCATGCCGAAAGCGCAACCGTCGGTCAGGGATACCGTGCGGAATTCAAAGGATGGAGCTTATTGCAGTGCGTAGAGTGGGATTTAGTGGAGCACGCGCATCAACTGCTCAAGGTGCCACGCGATGCACTTGAACCGGATGTCAATCTGGCGGAGTTTGGCTTTGATTCGGTGGGTATCACGACATTTGCGCAACGTTTAAGTGTGCACTATGGGTTGGAGCTTCCCCCTTCTCTGTTCTACAGCCATGTGAGTCTAGGGCAGTTTGCCGCGTATTTGTTGGCGACCTATAGATCGGATTTGGAAAAATTTTATCAGGCGGGAGTTACTCCAACGTCATTACCTATGACCGCTAACACCACAGATAGGGTTGAGCGACTCACTATCATACAAAACGAGGGGATAGCTCAGACGCCACGTCATCAATCCCCGATTACTGACGATGCAACGATGAGTGTAACTGAGCCCATCGCGATTATTGGGATGAGTGGTCGTTTTCCAGGAGCACGCACGGTCAGCGAACTCTGGCAAATGCTGCAAAATGGCCAAGAAGTAGTGCAGGAAATTCCGCTAGAACGGTTTGACTGGCGGCAGTGTTACGGCGATCCGCAGAATGGGCCAGACAAGACCCCTGGTAAGTGGATGGGCGTAATGCCGGGCGTGGATGAATTCGATCCCCTGTTCTTCGAAATTTCGCCGCGTGAAGCCGAAGTCATGGATCCGCGCCAACGCTTGCTGCTACAGGAAGCGTGGCGGGCACTGGAAGATGCCGGCTACGGTAGCGCGCATCTGCGAAAACACACGATTGGGATGTTTGTGGGGGTAGAAACCGGTGACTACCAACTACTGACTGGGCAACAGGCGATGCTAACGTCGAATCACGACGGCATCCTGGCTTCCCGCTTGGCCTATGCGCTGGATTTACGAGGACCAGTTATCGCGATCAACACAGCGTGCTCATCGGGGTTAGTAGCGGTGCATCAAGCTTGCCAGAGTTTGCGTAACAGTGAGTGCGACACGGCGATCGCAGCAGGGGTCAATCTGTTGTTGACACCGAATACCCTGATTAGCATGGGGCAGGCCGGCATGCTCTCGCCGGAAGGAAAATGCTACACGTTTGATCAACGGGCGAATGGGATCGTACCGGGTGAAGCGGTTGTCGCAGTGGTCTTGAAGCGTCTATCCCAAGCGCAGGCCGACGGGGATCCGATTCATGCGGTGATTGCTGCTAACGGCATTAACTATGATGGCAAAACCCAGGGGATGACAGCGCCCAGTGGCGCCGCACAGACTCGGTTGCTACAAACCATATATGAGCGTTTTCAGATCAACCCCAACGACCTGGACTACATCGTAGCGCACGGTACAGCTACCCCATTGGGTGATCCAATCGAAATCAATGCTTTATATGATGCCTTCAAGCTCTATACCCAAAAGCAGGACTATTGTGCATTGACGTCGACTAAAACCAATCTGGGCCATACGTTAGCGGCCTCAGGCCTAGTCAGCCTGGTGAGTTTGGTGCAGTCGATGCGACACGAGACGATACCCCCCAGTTTGCACTGTGAAAAAGAGAGTAACTATATTGTGTGGAAGGCCAGCCCGTTCTACGTCAATAAGGTTGCTCGGCCTTGGCCAGTGCGCTCGGACCGGCCAAGGCTAGGTGCGGTTAGCGCGTTTGGCATGAGCGGCACCAATGCGCATATGGTGGTGCAAAGCTATGAATCTGAAGCGCTTAATGTTGTCGGTGAGCAGCAATGGAAAGGGTGCCACTTGTTGGTACTGTCAGCGAAAACAGCTCAGGCGTTACAGAAGCGAGTGGCAGATCTGCTCTCAGTACTCAAAGCGCAACGGTGGGAAGACGCTCGACTGCGCGCGATGAGCTATACCTTACTGACGGGGCGACAACATTTTGCGTACCGGTGTGCGGTTGTGGTTCAAGACCAAGCTGATGCGATTGATATGTTGGAGCAGGCACTGGGGCAAGGCAAACGGGCAGCACTATTTCGTGGTCAAGTCAGCCGGGAATTTAAAGCGCAGAAGGTGTTGTTCAGTTACGGCAAAGAATTGCTGGAACGCGTAGTCACGCAGAAAGAACTCGGCAGCGTAGAGTCCATGCAAGAGACGTTCTGCGGGCTGGCCGACCTGTATTGTCAAGGCTATGAATTACCGTGGGAGCAATTATATGGCGCAGCGAATCTGAGGCGGATCAGTCTTCCGACTTATCCCTTTGCCAAAGAGCGATATTGGGCGCCGCAAGCGGTGAAGCAGGGTGGGGGTGAACGTCAGCTGCATCCGCTGGTGCACCGAAATACATCGTCTTTGAGCGAACAGCGTTTTAGTACGACGCTGACGACGGAAGATTTCTTCGTGCGTGATCACGTGGTACGAGGTGAGTATGTCGTGCCGGGGACTACTCATCTTGAATGGGTACGTGCGGCGATCATGTTATCGATCCATAACGAAGACACTTCCTCCGGGTTATCCATTTTGTTACAGGATGTAACGTGGGTACAGCGGATCGTAATAACGGAACCGCAAGAGGTGCATATTGGTTTGGAGATGCACGAAGACAGTCGCATTCACTTCGAGATCTATAGTGGTAGTGGAGATGCGTTGGTGGTGCACAGTCAGGGTTGGGCTCAACTGATTGAGGCAGATGAAGCGCCGAAGATCGATCTGGACGCATTGCGTAGGCGATGTGCGAAGACGTTGACGGGAGAGGCGTGTTATGCGTGGTTTAGTCAATTGGGCTTAGACATCGGTCCGAGCTTTCAGACGCTGAATGAATTATTAGTGGGGGATAACGTAGCGATAGGCTTATTGCGCCTACCGAATGCGCTACCCGCAGAGTATGTGTGGGCACCAAATATTTTGGATGGGGCGATACAGGCAAGCGTTGGGTTCACTCAAGAAGACGAAGTGACTTTGTCCTTGCCGTTCACGATGGCACAGGTGAGGCAATGGGGGGATATCCCGACGCCGGCGTGGTCCGTGGTGCGGCCAGGAGCAGGTGATAGTGCGGCAGTGCGTAAATTTGATGTGGATATTGTCGATGCCAATGGGCGGGTTGCGCTGAGTATAAATGGTTTCACTACTCATACTCCGCGTGAAGCTGAGCGCTGGATAGCCGCGTCCCAGACGGTTTTACTGGCGCCGCACTGGACGCCGCAAACCATTGAACAACCTACTGCAGAGTCAAGCTATGGAGTACATCGGGTTTTATTATGCGAGCTAGGCGGGGGGGATCAACGGAGGGCCGCTGAATTGGCCTCTGCGCTACCTGTAGCGCGGTGCGTAGGTTTGAACGGGACCGGCACGTTGGCGCAACGCTACGCAGCGTATGCAGTGCAAGTGTTGGAATGGGTGCAAACAGAGATTACGGCATATCCGGGCAAAGCGCTGCTGTTGCAATTGGTAATTGCCAACGAAGGCGAAAGAGCGGTGCTACAGGGGCTCGGCGGATTACTGCGTAGCGCGCAGCAGGAATACCCGCAGTTAGCGGCGCAGGTGGTGTCGATGGAGAGTGATATATCGACGTCAATATTGGCTAAGCGTCTAGAGGCTGAAGCGATGTCGCCAGTGCCGATGGTCCGTTATGTAGCAGGACGACGAGAAGTTTTGGATTTTATGCCATGGGAAAGCGAAGAGACACCATTGCCGTGGCGCGATGAAGGCGTTTACCTCATTACAGGGGGCTTGGGCGGCTTGGGGCAAGTGTTCGCCCGAGCAATTGCTCAGAGCTGCCGTGCCGTACTGGTGCTCACTGGGCGAAGCGTGTTGAAGCCAGCGCAAGAGCGTGTAGTGGAAGAACTGCAGGCCCTGGGTGCCCAGGTCATGTATCGGTCGCTAGACGTGAGTGATGCGATGGCCATGTCAGCCTTAGTGTCAAATATTGTGGCGCAGTACGGACAACTCAATGGAGTTATTCACAGTGCTGGGGTATTGCACGATGGCTTACTGGCGCAGAAGACAGGCGATACGGTACGCCAGGTGCTAGCACCGAAAGTGTCGGGGCTGGTAGCACTGGATGAGGCGACGCGAGATGTGAAGCTGGATTGGCTAGTGCTGTGTTCATCGGTGGCCGGGGTATGGGGCAATGTAGGGCAGGTGGATTATGCGGCGGGCAATAGCTTTCTAGATGCTTATGCGCAGTACCGGACGGATCTGGCCGGACAAGGGCTGCGCCATGGCCGCACGGTATCGATGAGTTGGCCGTTGTGGGCTGAAGGCGGGATGCAGATAGAGGCGCACACCTTAGAGCAATTGCAGTTGATCACAGGACTTACGCCCATGCCAAGCAACGTGGGTGTGAAAGCGCTATGTCAGGCGCTGGGCCAGCATGCCGCGCATGTGGTGGTGGGGTATGGTGCAACACTGCGCATACTGAAGCGCCTACGGATGGCTTACGAAGCGCCGGCGCTACCCGCTGCGGCAACAGCACTGGAGCAGCAGCTAACAACAATGCCAAATCTTGAATGGGTAGAACATGCACAACGCTATTTGACGCGTCTGTTGGCTAAAAGCCTAAAACTACCCGTGCAGCGTATCGATGCGTCGGCACCACTAGAGCAATACGGAATCGACTCGTTGATGATCGTCAACTTAACTTTCGATTTGGAACGCATTTTTGGGCCGCTTTCAAAGACGCTGTTCTTCGAATACCAGAGTATCGCTGCATTGACAGAGTATTTCCTGCAGCATCATCGCACCCAATTCCTTGCATTGTTAGAACAGGAAAGTAAGCCGCAGTCCACAGCTACTTTGCCAGCCGCTACGGTAGCTATCGTAGCGGCCGCTAAAAGCAGCACAAGCAGCAGCGCAAGCAGGCGCTTACGGCACCGCGTAGAAGGAACGAAAGAACCGGTTAAAGAAAAGAATGCGCTAGAAAAAGGTGCGCTGGATATCGCCATCATTGGTTTAAGTGGCCGTTATCCGCAGGCTGACAACCTGGAAATGTTCTGGAGTAACTTGGTGCAAGGGGCGAACTCTATCACTGAGATTCCGCCTGAGCGTTGGAATTGGCAGGACCACTTTGACCCACAGAAAGGTCAGTTGGGTAAGAGCTATAGTAAGTGGGGCGGATTCCTTGATGGGGTGAATGAATTCGATCCCCTATTTTTTGGGATTGCGCCGAGCGAGGCGGAAATTATGGAACCTCAGGAGCGCTTGTTCTTGCAATGTGCTTATAGCGCGCTTGAGGATGCAGGCTATACCCGAGCAAGCTTAGGCGTGCAGACGGATTCCAAAGAGCACGCCGCGGTTGGGGTTTTTGTTGGGGTGATGTACGAAGAGTACCAACTGTACGGCGCACAGAGGCCGGGAGCGGCATTGTCAAGCCTTGCGGCCTCGATCGCGAATCGCGTCTCGTATTTCTGCAATTTCCATGGGCCGAGTTTAAGCCTGAATACGATGTGCTCGTCCTCACTGATGGCGATTCATTTGGCGTGCCAGAACCTGCGGCATGGTGGCTGTGACGTGGCACTTGCCGGCGGCGTGAATGTGACGGTGCATCCGAACAAATATTTAATGCTTTCGCAGAGCCAGTTTCTCTCCAGTAAAGGGCATTGCGCTAGCTTTGGCGCCGATGGGGATGGCTATGTGCCAAGCGAAGGGGTTGGTGCGGTGATCCTGAAGCCTCTGGCGAAGGCGATAGCAGACGGGGACCATATT
Organism: Mycoavidus cysteinexigens; assembly: GCA_031963005.1. GTDB lineage: Bacteria > Pseudomonadota > Gammaproteobacteria > Burkholderiales > Burkholderiaceae > JASSUD01. The sequence continues at coordinate 23,545 of JASSUL010000028.1, forward strand.
TACGGCGTGATCAAGGGCAGCTCGGTGAACCATGGAGGTAAAACGAATGGTTACACGGTACCTAATCCCAATGCGCAAGCTGAGGTGATCAGTCGGACGCTTCGAGAGGCGAAGGTGCATCCGCGGGCGATAAGCTATATCGAAGCCCATGGTACGGGTACAGCGCTCGGGGACCCTATTGAAATGACCGGGTTAAGCAAAGCATTTGGCAGTCATACCCAAGATAAACAGTACTGTGCGATCGGTTCTGTCAAATCCAATATAGGGCATTGTGAAAGTGCAGCAGGGATAGCGGGATTGACCAAGATTTTGCTGCAGATGCAGCATGGGAAATTGGTTAAGAGCCTCCACAGCGAGACCCTAAATCCGCATATTGCGTTTGAGCAAACGCCATTTATTGTGCAGCGGGAATTAAGCGCTTGGTCAAGGCCAGTACTGAATTTGGACGGGCGTGAACGAGAATATCCTCGCTTGGCCGGCATTTCGTCGTTCGGCGCGGGCGGGGCTAATGCGCATCTTATTGTTGAGGAATATATTGAGCCGCAGATGTCGCCGACGGTAGTAAATGGGCCGATGGTGGTGGTTCTATCGGCTAAGAACGAAGATCGGTTGCGGGACCAGGTGCAGCAATTGTTGGCGTATTTGGAACGTAAGGAAGCGCTCAATCTGGCTGATTTGGCGTATACGCTGCAAGTTGGACGCGAAGCGCTGGAGGTGAGATTAGCGCTGGTGGTAAGTACTGCAGATCGTCTGAAAGAGAAGCTATCAGGCTATATCCGTGGCGATCTAGTTCAAGAGGATATGTACCACGGCAAGGTGAACCATGAGCAGAGCATCTTAAAAGTGCTCTGGGCTGATGGAGAATTACAGGAAGCGATTGGCAAGTGGATGGTTCGCGGCAAGTTGGACAAGTTGGCTCAAGTGTGGGTACAGGGACTGGAGGTCGAGTGGGAGCAGTTATACGGTGAGATGAAACCGAAACGGATCAGTCTTCCAACGTATCCATTTGCTAAGGAGCAGTATTGGGTGCCACAGACGAGAGCGCTTGGCAGTTCGGAACGCCCGTTGCATCCGTTGGTCCATCGGAATACGTCAGATTTGAGCGGACTTCGATTTAGCACGAAGCTCACGGGTGAAGCGTTTTTCTTGCGCGATCATCTGGTGCGCGGCGAGCGGGTTTTACCGGCAGCGGCGCAATTGGAATGGGCGCGCGCAGCGGTGGCGCTAGCCAGTGACAGCCAAGCAGGGGCGGCTGGGTTATCGGTTCTATTGCAAGAGGTCACTTGGTTACGTCCGCTAATAGTGAAGGACCCCCTAGAGGTTCATATTAGTTTGGAAGCCCAGGAGGACGGCCGTATTAGCTTTGAGATCTATAGCGGCAGTGTGGATCAGTCGGTTGTGTATAGCCAAGGTTGGGCTCAACTGGCTGAAGCAGGTGAAGCACCGCAGGTGAATCTAGAAAAAGTGCGAGGACAATGTGCGCAGGTGTTGACTGGTGAGGCGTGTTATGCACGTTTCAGTCAACTCGGCTTAGGTTATGGCTCGAGCTTCCAGGTTCTAAACACATTGTGGATAGGCGATAACGTAGCAGTAGGGGCATTACATTTACTGGGCGAGGTGTCTGCGGAATATAAGTGGGCGCCCAATCTGCTGGATGGTGCGCTGCAGGTGGGAATGGGGCTGATGCAAAGCGTAGCTGGTGCGATGTTGGCATTACCGTTCGTGGTAGCGCAAGTGAGGCAATGGGGCAATATTCCAACACCGGCATGGGTGATAGTGCGGCCAGCAGCCGATGATAGCGCGACTATGCGCAAATTCGACATTGAGATTATCGATACCAATGGGCGAGTAGCGTTACGCTTAAGCGGCTTCAGTGCACTTCCATTGCATCAGGCAGGCGATTACGCGGCATTAGCACCTCAAATGGCGATAACGCCGACTGTTGCTACGCCACCCGCCTCCATGGTTGAGTTAACGCTCGCGCCGGTATGGGAAGCGATGGAAAAGGTGGATGAGTCCGCCATGACGGAGAAAGCGTGGCCTCTTCCTCAACAGCGAATTGTCCTGCTGGGTAATGACAAAAATGCAGACGAATCTACACAGTCAGTCTGGCTAGCGCATTACCCACAGGCAAAACGGATCGTGTTGACGGGAACAGAGAGTGTGGAAACGTTAATCGAACGTCTACACAGCGAGGTTCCACTAGACCATCTGGTGTGGTGGGTGCCGCCTGCTGATGCATTGGGCATGCAACTCGGATTCAAATTAATCAAGGCACTGCTAGCGCTGGATTATGGCCAACGGTCACTGGGATTGACGGTAGTGACGCAGCAAGCGCAGGCGGTGCATTCAGGTGAAGCAATCGACGCGTTAGCAGCAGGCGTACACGGCTTAATGGGTTCACTGTCCAAAGAATATGCATACTGGCGAGTAAGGTTGCTCGATGTACCTATAGATGAGTCAGTGCCATTAGCGTGGCAGCTAGCGCAACCAGCTGATGAACGCGGTGATGCACTAGCCTATCGGCATGGGCAAGGATATCGGCAGCGACTGGTGCCGTGCGCACTGCCCGAGGTAACGGAATCAGCCTATCGCATGCATGGCGTGTACGTCATATTGGGCGGAGCAGGGGGCTTGGGGGTAACCTTAAGCGAATATTTGATCCGCCATTATCAAGCGCAGGTGGTGTGGTTGGGCCGACGCCCGGAAGACGCAACCATCGAGCAGCAGTGCGCGCGGCTTGGGACATTAGGTCCAGCACCACTCTACCTGCAAGCAGATGGAACGGATCGGCAGGCACTAGAGTTGGCCCGTACGGTAATTCAGCAGCGTTTTGGTGCGATTCACGGCGTGGTTCATTCTGTGGTTGTGCTAGCCGACCGGAGCCTGGCGCAGATGGACCAGGCGACCTTCGACATGGGTTTGTCAGCCAAAGTGAACAGCGCATTATGCTTAAGCGAGGTATTTGGCCAGGAGGCGCTTGATTTCTTGTTGTTTTTCTCCTCGCTGCAGAGTTTTGGCAAGCAGGCAGGACAAAGTAATTATGCTGCGGGATGTTGCTTTACCGATGCTTTAGCACAAAAATTAAACCGCCAACCTTACCCGGTAAAAGTGATGAACTGGGGCTATTGGGGAAGCGTAGGGGTGGCGGCCTCGGCGTATTATCGCGAGCGGATGGCGCAAATGGGTCTCAGCTCGATCGAACCGTGCGAGGCAATGGCGGTGCTAGAACAGTTACTGGCAGGGCCGAAGGATCATCTGGGATTTCTGAAGGGGATGCCGGCGAAGGTGGACGGCCTCTTGGGGATTGGCCAGCCCGAACTACCTATCCCACCTATCAGCTCGGTGAAACCCACCATGGTTCAGACTGTGCAAGCATCCATAGCGAGCGAGCGGTACATCCCGACGGTGACGGATGGTCTGCCGGTCACAACAGACAAGTTGCGGCTTCAGTTAGAACCTGTGTTGAAAGAAATAATTTCAGCGCAATTAAAAATTGCGACCGTGGAGTTGGAGCGCGATACCCCATTTAACGCATTCGGCTTTGACTCGGTCTCGCTAGTGGCATTTTGTAATACATTGAACCATAAATACCATTTGGGACTGAGTCCGGCGGTGTTCTTCGAGAATTCTACGATAGCCACGCTTAGCAGTTATTTGGCGCGAGAACACCAAGCTACGTTAGCCTCCCTATTTGCAGGAGTTGCGGGAGATACGGCAATCCATCCGGATGGCGCCACCGTTCCCCCGTCGTTATCACCCAAGCCTAAGCGCCAGTGGGGGCGTATTGCAGTGACAACACCAAGAAGCCCGATAGGACCTGAGCCCATCGCAGTGATTGGGATGAGTGGATGCTTCCCGCAGGCAAATAATCTACAAGAGTACTGGGCTAATTTAGTAGCAGGGCGAGATTGTATTTCCGAAGTTCCAAATGACCGCTGGTCGCTAGACGAGTTCTATGTTGAGGGCAGAAAAGCGGCCATTGCTCAGGGCCGCAGCTATAACAAGTGGGGCGGGTTTATTCAGCAAGTCCGTGCTTTAAACGAGGAATTTTTCGCAACGAAGCTATTCGACGCTAAATCGAATTGGACGGATGAGCAAAAGCTATTTGTGCAGGTGGTATGGAACCTACTTGAGTCAGCCGGCTATACCAGTGCTGAATTAAACCAAGTTTGTCCGTCGCGGGTCGGCGTGTATGTCGGTATGATGTCCCGTCCAAATTATTCATCATTTGGCGCGCATTCGCCTACCAGCATGGATGCTATAGGTCGTGGCAGCAACATAGGAGCGTTATCCAGCATAGTGTCAGAGTTGTTCCACTTCCATGGACCGAGTATTGCCGTTGATACCTACAGCGCTTCCTCTATGACAGCGATCCACATGGCCTGTGCAAGCTTAGCTCAAGGAGAGTGTGATGCGGCGATTGCCGGAGGCGTGGCTTTGCTTTATCCAGAGTTATATCAATATTTCTGTAGCTTAAATCTTTTATCTAACTCTCCAAGCAGTCGAAGTTTTTCTGCTAGTAGTAATGGGATTTTATTCAGCGAAGGTGCTGGGGCGGTTTTGCTAAAACGCTTATCCAAAGCCATTCAGGATAAAGACCCTATTTTGGGTGTCATCAAATCAACGGTAGCGCATCACGTTGGTGATGTGGGTCTATCGAGTACAGCAACACCCGACACGATCTCGAGGTCAATGAGAGAAAATATTACCAAGTCGGGAGTCGATCCTCGGACCATCAGTTACGTTGAGGCATCTGCTGCTGGATCACCGCTAGGCGATGTCCTCGAAGTGTCTGCAATAGCACGCGCTTTTCGTGAATTCACTCAAGACAAGCAGTTCTGCGCGCTGGGGTCAGTCAAGTCGAGCATTGGCCACGCAGTTGCCGCCTCGGGTATTTCTCAGCTAGCTAAAGTAATTCTGCAAATGCAGCATGGAAAATTGACGCCCACTGTTCAACTTGGCTCTGCGCGCTCCGATTTAAGGCTGGAGAACTCTCCCTTCTATTTACAGCAGGAGGCGCAAACATGGGCGCGTCCCCATCTTAATGTCAATGGAGTGCTACAAGAAGTTCCACGCAGAGCGATGGTGAACTCCATCGGACATGGTGGGTTTTATGCCGGAGCGGTTATAGAGGAGTACCGCCCTTAAAAGCGGTGTGAATGTGATGAATGCGGAGCCCAATTCTTTGAGCTCCGCAAAAATGCGGTTTACTCCTTAACCTCCACACCAGCATGTCAAAGCAACCATGATTCACTGAGTGCCGATATCAAAATCGTCGCCAAAGACCAGAAATCGCTGCAACAGGAGGTCATGAAAGGCAGTAAGGAACTGGAGGAGCTATATACTCATTCAGATTGGTAGCCAGAAACCTCCTTACCCGCATCCGGGGCAATACGCAGGATCATAAAAATGGTCAGCGCAGTAGGAATGGCAGCAAGGATAATTGCAATTTGAAAACTGCTGGCATCTACAGAAAAAAATCTGCGTGTAGCTTCAATGCTCTGTAGTATCAACGCAGCAAAAGCCACTCCAACAGCTATTGCGAGCTGTTTCGAAATACTAGATGCTGTCGCGGCTCTACCTACTGCTGAACGCGGCATATCAGCGTAAGACAAAGTATCTAGCGCCATGTATTGCAAACACCGACTAAGACCGCCTACAAATAAAACCGCAATCATTACAATGTGTGGAGTCGTGGGCAAAAATAATGCAAGTGCTCCGATGCATATGCCGCAGATGATTGAATTTATGGTAAGTGCACGACGAAAACCGAAGCAGCGTAAAATTTTTTGAATAAAAAATTTTACTACTAGAAATCCCGCAGCACTGGCGAAAGTTGCGGACCCCGATTGCAGTGGAGTAAAGCCAAACTCCACTTGAAGTATCATTGGTAAAAGAAAAGAAAAAACACCAGCACCTACAGCACGGTTTATGAAGCCACAGACGATCCCTGTTCGATAAGTTCTTATAGCAAAAAGCCTCAAATCTAATGCAGGTGCAACTGCCTTTTTTGCATGCCCAAAATAAACAAGCATTAAAACAATCCCTGCTGTTATAACACCAGTCAATATGAGCGGCGGCAATGACTGATCTCCAACACCTGCGAATCCATATCCTATTGCTGCTAAACCCGCTCCAGAAAGGAAAAAACCAATTAAATCGAAAGGTGGAGGTTTATTGCGAAACTTAGGAATGTACTTAATGCTAAGTGCGATGATAGTGACTCCTATTGGCACATTGATCCAGAATAACCAGCTCCAATGCACATAGGTAGTTAAAAAGCCTCCTATCATGGGGCCAATCATAGGGCCGATGGCAGCGGGGATGGTCATATTTGAGAAAACGCGTATGAAGTCACTCTTATTTATTGACCGAATCAGTATTAATCGCCCAACAGGAAAGATCATCGCCCCGCCGACTCCTTGCAGGCCACGAGCAGCTACAAAAATATAAAAGTTTGAAACGCTAGCACAGGCAATTGAAGCCAATGTGAAGATAATGATCGCGATACAAAAAACATTACGCGCACCAAAACGATCAGCACACCACCCACTGATCGGGATGAAAATGGCCATCGCTAAAAAATAGGAAACAAAAGCTAAATTTAGCCGTATCACATCAACATGGAAGTCCATAGCAATAGCAGGGAGCGCAGTTGAGAGCATGTTTGCGTCAATACTCTCCACCAGAAAGGCGGCTGCAATGATGAACTGAAGAATTAAGAGCGAACTGTTGTTTGGCGGTCGCTTAAGCAGAGCATCTTTGCTCATTCCTTTCTTGATCTCAAAGTTTTACGGTCTATATTTGTGAGCTGGCAACAAAACCTACCGCGATCACATTTACCTTTATGGAGGTATGACTGGGTGACTGGGTATGACATCAAAGGCCTGTTCGATAACATACCCCATGACCTTTTGTTAAAAGCGGTAAAGAAGCACGCGCAGTGTAAATGGATATTGCTCTATATAGAGATGGCTCATCGTACCTTTACAAACCCCAGACGGGCAATTAGTTGCCAGAACGAAAGGGGGGCCGCAAGGTGGGGTAGTGTGGTCTTGAACTGCATCCAGACAAAATTAAGATTGTTTACTGCAAAGATGGAAGGCGCCAACAAGATTACGGTAATACAACGTTTGATTTTTTGGGCTATCGTTTTCGGCCGAGACTGGTTAAACATAGCAAGAAACCCTGCTTGTTTGTCAGTTTTACTTCAGCGGTAAGCCTAGTGGCGCAGAAAGCAATGCGGGCACAAACGCGAAGCCAGCGGTTTCATAGAAGAACGGAATCAAGCTTGAAGGATATTGTCTGTAAATACAATCCGGTTTTATAAGGGTGGATTAACTATTACGGACGATACTGCCGTTCTGCGCTAAATCCGGTATTGGCACACTTCAATACGACCCTCATCAAATGGGCGATGCGCAAGTACAAAAAGCTTAAAGGCCATAAAACAAGTGCAAATCACTTTATAAAAGTAATCGCTAAGAAAACGCCACACCTATTTTGTCACTGGAGGATGGGGGTACTAACTATGTATACCTATGGAGAGCGGTGTGAGTTGAGAGGCTCACGCACCGTTCTGTGAGCGGCTGCGGCTGACTGGGAATTTCCGTCGGTCGACTCACCGATAGAGATGCATAAAAAAGCTCCGGAATAGTGAGATACGTTATCTCACTATTCCGGAGCCATTCACTATGGAGTAAGAAAAGAGGCAAGCTCTCATTCCAAAGGCGTCCGTCCGTTCATATTTTCTATTTTAATCATGCAGGAGGAAGTATTTTTTTACTTATTACACGCATAAAACCGAATATCTTAAGCGGACTAGGCAATGGAATTTTGGCTTATGCTCATTGTCCCATAGCTGCTTTGGCTTGAACTAGAGGAAATTCCTCTCTCGTTATTCGGATTAAATGGGGCATGGCCTCTGATACGGCTGCCACTCCTTCTTTCTGGAGAATAATTTTCTCCAAATTCCCACTCGGGTTCCTCCATGGTATTTTGCGTCGCCTCAGGAATGACTGTTTCAGGATAGTGGTCCTGCCCCAGTTCCTCCATAGCCTGTTGATTATTCGCCCAAGTAGATACTCTGCAAGAAGACGGCTCAGGCATCTGATAAAAATTTTGGTTATGTAAAGATATGGTCGACCCTATCGGAGGAGCATTATTCAAATCAGGAGAAACCACCTGAGCATTATTGCTGCGAGAAGATCTATGGCTATTACTGCTATGGCTTCTACTGCTGCTACTTCTATCACTACTTCTTCTGCTACTACCTCTGCTGCTACCTTGTTGAATAAAATCCATTTGGCGAGATAATTCTGCTAATTGCACCAAAATGTCGACACTCATATTTGTTAATTTCACAAACTCTTTTTCATTCTCTGACTGAGCCTTTTTTAGATTCGCTTTTAAAGATCCTATTTCTTTATTAGTATTTTTTAGATTGCTTTTTAAAGATCCCATTTTTTTGTTAGTATTTTTTAGATTGCCATTTAAAGAGCCTATCTTTTTATTAAATACCCCTGCTATGGCTTGGACTGGATCGTTATTTTCCTCATCCATCCCCTTAAGCACTTGAGTGCCTTCACTCTCAATCGTCTTTCCAAGCGTCTGTGTCTCGCTTTCCGCTCCACTTTTGAGCGATTGAACCTCACTCTCAGCAACCTTCTCGAGCACCTCAGGTTCCTGCTTAACCGTTTCTTCAAGTCCCTGGGTACTACTCAGCGCCACTTTCTCGTTTATTTCCGGCTCTTCCTCCACTGCCGGCCCAGCTATCTGCGGCGCGCTCTCAGGCGTATTCTGGGGTGATTCTGGTCCATTAACAGGCGCCTCAGGCTCGTCTCCTACCCTGAACCTATCTATTAAACGCACTATTCCTTCACGGATTAACAAGCAACCGGCCCCCGTAGTACCTGCAATACCTACAGTAGCTGCTGTGCTAAATCCCGTGCTGGCGGCTGCGGCTGTAGAGGCCGCCCCCATTTGGGATATCAACATGATGGTGCCGATTCCGGCTATAGGTAAAGGCATATTTCCTCCCAATTCTTCTACGGGGATAGCTGGGATAATCAAAGCTAAAAAGCGAAGGGGCTATAGCCTATGGCAAGTAGCAGAGCGCTTCATCTTCATGCTAGAAATGCACTGATATAAAGCGTCTCGTCAGGTCCAATTTATGTCCATAGTGCGTTATCAGCTCAATCACCGATTCCCAATCCCTCGGTCTATAAACAAAGTAGTAAAGGTAAACATTCCTACTTCCTTACCATAGAAGTAAAAGGTTTACTACGACGCACAATAAGATTAAAAAATTATCCTATGTATCCGGCCAGGACCTGTTGTTCCAAGCTTTATTTTTTCTCATTCAAAAAATAATATGGATTGACCATGAGCCCTTCTGTCTACCTGCAAGGAAGCTCGATTATCAATAGAGCCCGTCTCATTGAACCTCAAGATCCTGCGAAGGTGCCTCTGCCTCCTCAAGATCAAACAGAAAAAAATACCCTTCTTCCCACCGAAGTGTGGCTGGACGCATGCCATAAACTACCTCCTGAAATAGGGCTTATCATTCTTTCGTATTTTTTATTGGATTTAAAAACCCATGCCATATTAGATATAGCTGAATATAAAAAAGGGGTAGTATTACTTGAAGCATGGCCTGCGTTATATGAAGCATGTAGTTTGCCTGTTAAGCGGGAACGCAAAGAAATAAGCAGGCCCATTAAAATTAAACAACTGCAGTCTTTTATCCGTGATGCCCAAAATTATGGAGGCAAAACCCTACGGCAGATTTTTTATGGATTGAACTTAAGGAAAAAGCCTCTCCATACTATTACGATAGAAGATTTTATGCGTGCTGGTATTATCAGCAGAACGCTATTTCTTCCAAACAACATACCACGCAGTAGAGATGCCCAAAAACGCTTTTTGGAATGGCTTTGCGAAAAGCCAAAGCGCATTCTTGCTTGCCTACGCTGGATTCCTGCACAAAAAAGCACGCCATATAATTTACTAGAAAAAACGGCAAAACATAAGGATTTAGATATTTTTAAGGCAGTCTTTGAATATATGGCCAGATATCAATTGCATGATGAAATGGATCCCTATAGAGGGATTTTATGGAAAGCTGTTCGTAACCATAATGCAGCATTAGTGCAATATATATTGGATAAAGATCCACAAAATCAGCCTGATACCAATATGCTTGAAAGTGCAGCTTGCAATGGCGACTTGTCCATCGTAAAGCTTATTCTAAATAAAGGAGTAGAATTAAGGGAATTAGACTTATTTGGTGAAACTGTTTTAGACGCGGCGATTGGATCTCTTTTCCCCCATCCTCTTTTTCTATCCTCAAGAAACAGTGAAGAATATCAAGAAACCATTAATCAAATTGACGTTATTATTTTGCTGATGCGCCAATATATGGACAAGGGCATTCCTATTGAAATAAACGGAAAACTGCAAGATGACAATACCTTTTGGCATATAGCCTGTTATGCCAAAGATCGCGAATCATCGCTATGGCTAGCTCATTTTTTGATTCGTGACGATAAATACAGAAAATTGATTAATGTAGTGAATGAATACGGACATACGCCTTTACAGTGCGCAGCAAAAGAAAAAAATCATGACATGTTTCAGTTTTTACTCAATCATGGCGCAAACATACAGGCACTGCGCTTGACGGGTACGGACCAGGATGTATTGCGGTATGGCGTTGAAATCATGAGCATCGTGCATCGCCATTTTCCTGAGAAAAAAGCCTTGATAAAGCCCGTATTAAAGCCCGCATCACCCGCTATTCCGAATGCGTTGCCGCCCAACAACATGCAACCTCATACAGTCAAGCCAAAGGCAATACCTTCTCCCCAAGTTCGCGCCCTGCTGTCTTGGGCGCACACTATCCAGCATCTATGTGCTCGCGTATTCACGCTCCTAATTGCGATCCCGCACACTTTTTTTACTCTGTGTCGTCACATACTTGAGTACGTTATATTACAAAGGTGATTTTGAATCCTGATATAACCCCAGAAAGTCACAGGAATCAGGGGATTGATGTATGTTTTGCTGTTGGGTATTTCTTTATAAAGATGCTGATTAGACATCAGAGAAATCTCAATCATCAAGGCAGAAAGAGGGGGGACGATATTGCAGCCAGTCAGTTCTATGTCGCCTACTCCATCGGTTTCTACTCAGGAAACCCCCAAGCGGCTGTATGCGCAAGGTCCCTTTGGTCCTTTTATCCCCGCCCCTGCTGCCGGTAAGGCCGCTTCTAAAAAGGCCTGCAACGACCCTTTTATCGCCTATATGCTGGCGGCCTATTTCGGTGTAG
>JASSUL010000026.1:0-2477 GCA_031963005.1 Mycoavidus cysteinexigens
GGCACCTATTTCAATTTCAGAGAAATCTCTTGCATAAAATGCAATATGCAGAGCGGCATTTCCATCTTTATCTAATACATTCAAATCAGCGCCCATTTTAATCAAGTATTCCGCGATTGAAATAGAGCGTATCTGCAACGCATAATTCAAAAAACTGCCGCAACCCGAAATATATAAATCTTTATCTACCCCGAGTGCAAGTAAAAGCTTAAATCTATCAATGAAGCCATTTTTTATCATCCTAAGCATCGATGGCACATATTCCTGAAAATCAGAATGATTAATTCTCATGCCAGCATTTAAAAATGCCTTTAACCACCGATCTGTTTGACCAGTAGCCTGCTTAATTATCCCCTCTTTAAGCACTTGATGAGGAATTTTACGAAATTCTTTTATATTAAGTTTTTGAGGATAAGTAAAAAAAGTAGGTATTTCATTAATGATCAAATCCCATTGATCCTCATCAAATGGTGTAGAAAGATCTATGTCTTCTGTAGACACATTCGAATCTAAAGCAGGTATTATTTTAGTCGGCGTACAAATCCCCATATCTATCAAACTACTGGGCATTCTTTCTACATATCGTTTGTCAAAATTCAGCAGTAATTTTCCAGCATGCAATAGATCTACTTCGCAAAACCGATCTAAGCGAGAATTTTTGAATAATGCATGAAAAACGTAGTGCGCAGTAGGATGTATTTTAAAAAATTCTAAATTACCAGCAAAAGCATATTTGAATTCATCAGAAGCAAAAAACTGGATTATATTCTGTTTGACATCGGCCCTAGTTACCGCCTCTTCGATTAGAATCTTCGTTATTTTCTGTTCAATCGGAGTTTCTGTTATCCCCTCTTCGATTAGGACCTTCGTTATCTCTTTTTTCCGCTCTGTCCTGATCTTATTTAAAAATAAAGTACTCAATAACGCATCATAAACAGCTGAGCAGTAAAGGCGATTGACTAATACAAGACTTCCCATATCTTGCAGCGAGCAGTGTATGAAGATTTTTACCAGTATTTCAATAGGTAATCTTGAGCCGCTATCGATTTCTTTTGCAGAGATAATCTGCTTGCTTATAGTATTTTTATCAGATAGCGTATAACCTGAAAAATCGCCTACCGTAGACTTTCTACAAGTACTGTTATTCCCAGATATTGCATTGTCCATGATAGAAAATTGAGTAGTTTTGTATGAGATAAAATAAATCCCATCGCCAAAGAAGAACACTTTTTTTACTACGATCTATTTATATTGAAAGCCTCGATACACTACGTTTTTTCTTTTTTCTTTTTCTAACCGTCATACGAAGGCATCGATAATACAATTGGCATGCAAGAAAGCAGCACTACCATACCGCCAGGCGCCATAATTGGAAACTCTTCCATAGCCCGCCTAACCTCCCCCAAAAACTACAAACATACGTCGTTTTGATTTCACGCTTCCGTATACTTTGCCTCTTATGATTTAAAAAGTCAATTAACTCCGTATTTTTGCAACTTTGGGCTAGCTTAAATATTTGGAGATCTACGGCATTACGCAATGGATTAAAGTGCTCCACTTTAAAATAGGACTTAAAGGAGAAAGTAATCTCGCTTGTCGATAAAAGGATACTCTTTAAGAATGAACTTGGCCTGGACTAGGTTATACGCACTTTCCACAAACCCTTTTAGTCTTTTGCACATTCGCTCCAAAATCTCCCCAGCCACGATCCACCATGCGGGCAGGACTCTGTATCTCAGGAAGTCTATCGTGCGCTTTGCATTTTAATCCGCTTATAGGCCACCCAGTCGCCACACCCGAAACCGCTTCCACAGTCTATTTAGATAAATACAGAAACTACGGAAATAGTGTACTTTTATCTCACGTTCCCATGTATTTTCCATCTTACTGCCTAAAAAAACAGTCAACTCTTCATTTTGATGATTTTTTGCTAGCTTGAGTAGCTGAAGATCTTCCTCGTTACACAAGGGATTAAAGTTTTCTACTTGAAAATGCGTCTTGAAATGAACGACTATCTCTCTCTTAAACAAAGCACTGTAATCCAGTAAAACTCGCCACACGGTTCTGTTTTGCATTGCCTGCACTGGATTTGCTCCGCCTTGTAATAAGCATTCCATTAAATCTATACGAAATTTTCTCGCTGCAAGCAACGCTTCCGGCTCGCCATTTCCCCAAGCAACGCCTATTAGGCGGCAACTATCACGCCATCTTGAGGCTATTTGGGCATCATCCATTCCCATCAATGTCTGCAACGGTGTCTTTCTGTGTGCGTTCTCTGTCTCCAGATTCGCATCTTTTCGCAGCAAAAGCCGTATAACATCGAGCGGCGCACCTTCATTCAATGCGATATGTAGGGCAGCATTGTTGTCTTGATCCTTTTCATTAGGATCGGCTTTATGATTTAGTAAACATTCGATGACCGCAAAGGAATACTTGCGTTTCAATGCCGTTTGCAAAGCAGCATTTACGATGTCCGG
>JASSUL010000004.1:0-166770 GCA_031963005.1 Mycoavidus cysteinexigens
GCTTAGGTGGAAATAGCTTTTCTTCATCGCAATACTTTAATAACAATTAAGTGTTGCACTTGGAACTAGAGATTAAGTTAGCACTTGTCCAATATATAGGGAGGGATAGGCTTCTTACACAGGATGAAGAATGAGGGAATATCTACCGCACTCCAAAATAAGACATTTTGTAATGGACTTTATTCTAGCGCTAAAACGCTACTTGCCATAAGTGAAGGTATTTAATTTTAATTCGGCTGTGCTTTATAGCGTCCGTTAACTTAATACGATGGGGCGATTTTATGGCTGCAGGTCAGAGTAAACCGACTGTAAAAAGCTGGACAGGGAAATGGGGGAGGGCTAAGAGAGCTAAGTTCTGCATTGCATAGGATTTAGCGCTTTTAGTTTGATCCTACAACGCGTACCAACTCCCTCTCCAAACATCTCTATTACCCGCAGCGCAAACCCTTGCCATTATTGGTTTATGCAGTGACTAAAACAAACCTGGTTTGAGAACTTTTTTGAGAACAGAGAGCGAAATAGGGGACAAACTTGTTTATTTTTGGATTTTGTCAGGCTGAAGTTATTATCATAAAACCGCGCAACCCCCGTCCCATCGTGGGGTTTGCGCCAATAAAAAAAGCCGCATCCAAAGATGCGGCTTTAAATTGGTGGAGGTAAGCGGGATCGAACCGCTGACCTCTTGCATGCCATGCAAGCGCTCTCCCAGCTGAGCTATACCCCCCAGAAAACCCCGGATTCTAAAGAAAAGTATCGGTTTTGTAAAGGCTCATTTTTATCCTTGCAGGGAAGTCGTAATGCCTGTAGCGCTTCTTCTGTATTGTCTGGAAGACCTATTAGAGGATTCTTGCTGCTATAGGGCGGTAATGCGGGTGAAATGGGTCAGGATAATTATTTATAGAAACTTTAGTAAATTCAGGGTGCGTTCTAGTTTTATTTTCGGTATATCCTGTATTTTTAGCGCTCTGTCTTATGTTGTGGTAATTATTAGGTCAGCGCATTTTTTGTAGATGTAGAAGTAGGGTGCTTTTGATGCACAATAAGTGATATACCCAGGGAGAGTGTGTTTTGGAAGGCGTTCATCATTTTTCAGAGTTAGCCATAGCTTTTCTCAATATGCTTTTGCATATTGACCATTTTTTAGGCAATTTTATTCAGCAGTATGGAGCGTGGGGTTATGTAGCGCTATTTTGTATTGTGTTTGCAGAGACGGGATTGGTGGTTACGCCTTTTCTTCCTGGCGATTCTTTACTTTTTGTCGCAGGGGCATTTTGCGCAACAGGGATGATGTCTTTTCCGATATTGGTGTGTTCGCTCATTGTGGCGGCTATATTAGGTAATACAGTTAATTATCAAATAGGAAAAAGAGTAGGGCCTAAAATATTCACGGCTAAACGGCGTTGGCTAGATCAAGAAGCGCTTTTAAAAACGCATGATTTTTATTTGCGTCATGGTGGAAAGACGATTGTTATAGCGCGATTTTTGCCGGTAATACGCACTTTTGCGCCTTTTGTGGCGGGTATATGTGCGATGCCTTATTCTAGATTTCAGTTGTTTAATATATCCAGTGGACTATTTTGGGTCATTGTTTTGGTGTGCGCGGGCTATTTTTTTGGTAATTTGCCCTTTGTAAAGCAATATTTAAATGTCATTGTATTAGCGGGCATTAGTGCGGCTATTTTGCCTATTGTATTGCATGCTTTATGGCGTGTTTGCAAACACTATATGCAGCGTGCGCGAATAAAGTAAGCGTATAGTTTTTTATCTTATTGGCATAAGTAATGCGTAGAGGATTGTGAATGTGTTTCGAGCACACGGTATTGTCATTGGTATTTGCTTACTGATAGTAGGAAGTGGCGTTGCGGCAGAAGTGCCTGTGCAGGTCGAGGGCGCTAATAGGCAAAACTTGCCTTCATGTACGCAGTCGTTGACTGCGTGTCCACTAGCGTTTCCTACTGATGTAGCCAAAGAAAACACCGGCGTGATCCTCAAAGAGGGCATCGCGCCTGGAAATTTAGTGGGGCCGCTTCCGGTGTTAGGGGATGGTTCTGAAGGGGTGTTGACTCCTTGGGCAGAGCAGGATTGGGGGCGGCGGATTATGATGCATATTCGGCGTGACCCTGATTATTTGGGAGATGCGCGCGTACGCGATTATTTTTCTACCGTTGCACAAAAACTGGCTGCCGCTGCGGTGCGTATTGCTAAACAGGGACTAGATGCCTCAAGAGGGGTTGCTGCGAGCGATTATTCTCCTCTGTATTCGGGATCGGGTACGCGTGTGCAGCGTAGAGCGTTTATCGAATTAAGCCAAACTTTTAAGCATATCGCGCCTGATTTTGAGGTGTTTGCGGTGCGTGACTCTGAGATCAATGCTTTCTCATTGCCAGGAGGGTTTATTGGCATCAATACGGGTCTGATAGCGGAAACACAAACCGAGTCTGAGCTGGCTTCCGTGTTAGCGCATGAGATGGGACACGCTTTACAGCGCCATAGCGCAAGAAAGCGTGGAGTGGGTACCCGTTCTACCTATGCCACGGTTGCTGGCATGGTGTTAGGGGCACTGGCAGGAGCTGCTACGGGGAGTATGGATGTCGGTGGCGCTGTCATGGCGAGTGCGCAAGCGTATGGAGTCGATAGCCAGTTAAAATTTTCCAGAGTGGCGGAGCATGAAGCCGATCGCATTGGATTTCTTTTATTAGAAACCGCGGGGTATGACCCTTATGGCATGTCTGCTTTTTTTGAGCGCCTTGAAAAGGCTTCTCCTAGTGAGTCTAGTGTGCCGGTATATACACGCACGCATCCTTTAACGCAGGAACGTATTGCGGATATGTCAGAGCGTGCTAGGCGTGCGCGTTATCGTCAGCCTCAGCAGGATCCAGAGTATGGTTTTGTGCGGGCGCAGTTGATAGTGGAACAAGCCCATTCAGAGCACGAATATGTGCGTATTCGACAAGTATTTAAAAATGCATTGCACAGTCAAACTACGCCGAACCGCGCTGCAGATGCTTATGGTATGGCGCTAACGTATTTGCAGACGCATCAAATAGCGCGTGCACGCAAAAGCCTTGAACAGGCTCAGTGCCTATTTCGTTTGGGATTACATCGCGTAGGGTCTTCTCTTTCAAACTGCAAAACTTCTGGTAATGCCCTGCTGGATCGGCATGCACTTAGCCTAGATATATTAGATGTCGAGTTGACGCGCCTTGGCCCGCAGGCCGATCCAATGAAGGCGTTGGCGCTGGCGCAAGCGGCCGCAAAGCGTTGGCCGGATTCACGTGCCGCACAAGAAGCCTATATCAAAGCACACCTTACTGCTGGGCAGTATAAAGCCGCGCAAACCTTAGCGCGTGCGCAGGCGCGCCTCGAGCCCTATCAGAGTATATGGTGGAGATATGTTGCGCAGGCTAGTGCAGCATTAGACGATAGCGTGAGTCAACAGCGCGCGCTGGCGGAACAATATGCGTTGGAAGGAGCTTGGCCATCTGCGATAGGGCAATTAGAAACCGCGCGTAAAACACCTGGACTAGATTTTTACGTGCGGGCGCAAATTGAGTCGCGTATAAAAGAGATGAAAGCGTTGTATAAGCGTGCACAGGAAGACGAAAAAAGTGGGCTACCCGCATAGGGTGAAGTGCACCCTAACCGATAAACTGGGCTTTTTCAGCGCTACTAGGATGCATCGTGTCTTGCAATAAAAAGTTTAGATGTTCAAAAGCCTGCTCTGGAGTCAGTTCCCACTGACAGCGGTTATGTCCAAGAGGACAGGTTCGCGCAAAACAAGGGCTGCAGGCTAAATGTAACCAAGCTATACGACTACGCGTTGTCAGTGGCGGCGTGTGGCGTGGGTCCGTAGGACCGTAAAGTGCTAGCAGGGGGCGCTGTAGAGCGGCTGCTACATGCATGAGGCCCGAGTCATTCGCAACTACTGCACTGGCTCTAGCAAGCAGGATGCATGCTTCCTCTAAGGTCGTTTTTCCGCAGAGATTGTGTACATGAGGGGCTTTTTCACAGAGGGTAGCGGCTAAAGGAGCTTCTTTTGCAATGCCTAGCGCAATGATTTGGAGCGCAGGAAAGGCCTTTGTTAAATGCTGAGCAAGTACGGCAAAATGTTCGGGAGGCCAACGCTTGGCAGGACCATATTCTGCACCAGGGCACAGTGCCAGCAGAGGGCGGGAGCCATCTATTCCAAGACGCTGTAAGAGCGCGCGCGAAGACGCATCGTTTGCTGGAACCTGTAACTGGGGTAGAGGCAGTTGTTGTTGTAATTGCTCAAGCACATTTTCGGTGGAGGTGGCTTCTATGGGTGCCAGGGGGATGCCCGCAAGCGCTGCATAGTGTTGCACCATGAAAGGGCGTGGGCGGTGCCGTTGGTGATTGGGAAAGCGTTGAGTGAGTAGGCCGTAGCGCTGCTCTCCGGTATAGCCTATACGTATAGGGATGCCGGCCATCCAGGGGATCAGGGCGGATTTAGCCGAGTTGGGTAAGATATAGGCGTGGGTATAGCCTATTTTTTGTAGTTGCCGAGCGCATTTCCAACGTGCGAAGAGTTCCAATTTTTTATGGAAGAAATGCGTGGGGTGAATATGGCGGATCTCTGGCATATGCTTTAATACCGCAGCAGGTCCAGGAGGTGCCAATACATCGAGAATAGCATCGGGAGCTTGTTCTTTAAGCAATCGAAAGAGCGGCTGGGCCATGATGGTATCGCCGATCCAATTTGGCGCGATGATCAATATACGAGACATAGTATTTTTTAAGAATTGCTCTTTGATATATAGCAAATGATAGAGCGATTTTGAGGTCGCATACTCAAGTTATGGATCTCAGAGCAGCAGAATTTTATGGTTTGATCGCCGCCGTATTTTGGGGTGTCGATGAGCGTACCGTGCGTATATACAAGCGGAAGTGTTCACTGCGATCCGTTGAGCGGCGCCCTTCCCACAGCAGTTTCCAGCGATAGGGAGCGGGGGATTGGGGCGTGCTGTAGTCGTTGTCATCTTGACGTAAAAGCAGATCGCACGGTGTGGTCTCGCTAAATCCAAAGCGCATATTTTCAAAGTAAGCGAAGGAGGCGATCTGCGCATTGCCTAGCCGAACAGGGGTGATGCAACGATATTGTGTGGGCAGATGAGTCGCAATATCGTGTGCTACTGCGCGATAAGTGCGACTGTAGTTGATGAATGGTCCCCACAATGTCATGAGTAATACCCACATCAACGTGGTGCCGGCACAAGACAGAATAACGCTACGCCATAGCACTTTAGGCGCGCACGACAATCTCCAGAAAACTAAACGAACCCAGCAGGCCGTGGTCAATAATGCAAAAAGAAGATGAATTGCACGAAACTCTGGAGAAAAGCCAGGTAATAAGCGCGCTAGATTATGTGCGATGGGGCTTGGAAAACCCGTTTGTGCGGCAATCCAGACCATCCAGACGAAACTACCCAGCAAAGTAAAACTCAGTAGCGCAAACCAGTCCATGGCATTGATCGCACCTCGCTTGAGTGTGGGGAGTGCGAATGCGCCAAGGATAGATAGACTGGGCAAAAGCAGGATAAAGAGCCGGTTTGTCTGATGGGTTTGTAGCAAAATGACAGCAAGCAAGCTACTCATGAGTGCGAGTGGCCAAGCAATATGTGCGGCAGACCGATGATGAGGCCAGCTACACCATGACCAGAGCGCAAGGGGCCACGCTGGCCAAGCAAAAAGCGGCAGATTTTTTAAAACATAGAGGAGGTTCGTCAGCGCAGAATGTCGCGTATCTGCAAGTAAAGGACCAGAAAAAGAGCGAAAAGGATCCAAGCTCCAGGCTTGTAGATAGAACGGCGCTTCTTCGGGTAATGCGAAATAAGCAGCGAGTGGCCAGCTAAAAAGTAAAGCGATTAAGAGGCCGCAGGCGATGACTATTTGTAGTGTGAGACTTTGCGTATGAGGTGCCGAGGCAGTGGCAGGGTAGGTAAAGGGGGCAGATGTGGAGGCAGATACAAAGACATCCTTTGCAGCCTCACGGCGCTTAGCGTAGGTGATAAACGCAAAAAGAAGGACGGCTATTAATGCAGCAAAAAACAGGACGGGTTGTCCCGATAAAGTGAGTAGGCCTAAGGCTAATGCAGACCATACAGTACCTTGGATAGGTTTATCTAGGCGACGAATCACCCCGTATAGCAACATCGTAATGCATGCGCATTGGGTTAATTCAGGAGTGGTTTCATGGATACGTTCAGCCAGGCCAAAGCATGCGAGCCAAATAAAAAGCGCGCCATCACCTAAGGTTCGGCCGTAATCTTTAGCAGAAGGTTCTCCGCCAAACGCATATTTAAAAGGTTGGACTTCTTTGCGGCGGCCTAATAAATATCCGCTGCACCAAATAAATGCGGCACTGATGCAAAATAGCAAAGCCGTGGTAATGCGAGCCGCATCGTTTGGTGAGAGCCAAGTATCAAAGGCGCGAATACTCGCTGCCCCTAGCCAATATGCAAGGGGGCCGCTAGATGGAAGCGGTTTTCCAACTAAGTTAGGTAAAAGCCAGTCTTGCCATCCGCCTTGGGAGAGTGTCCACATGACTCCAAACCCTGTTGCATCTTCTTGCTTCCACGGGTCGCGGCCAAAAAGTCCGCAGACGATGTAAGCGGCACAGAGTGCGAGCAAAATCCAGCGCGGCAAAGCCCGCGTTGCTGAGGCAGTAAGGCGAACCGCTGGGGAGGTCATGCTCTATAAGGCACGCAAAAAAGGAGGATGGAATGAAGACTTACAGCGATCTATAGATCGCTGGATTAGGCTAATCAAACTATTCAGCGCTAGGCGTGGCTTTAGACAAAAATTTGTATCTTTCTTGGAATTTTCCAACTTGGTCGGCAATATGCTGGGTGCTTTGAGTGCCCGTGTAGAAAGAATGGGACTCAGAAGAAACTTCGAGGCGCATATAAGGATAAGTAATCCCTTCATGCTCAATAGTACGGCTGGTTTTGGCAGAAGAGCGGATAATAAATTTCACTTCGCCGGTAGTATCTTCGAAGAGCACGTCACGGTATTCGGGATGAGTGTTTTTTTTCATATCAAAACTCTAAAACTAGTGAAAACAAGGGAGAGAAATAAAAAATACAGATAAAAAAATGCAGCGCTAAAAGCGCGCATTATAAAGCGTTTATAGGACATAGCCTATTTTTCAATGTACTGTACTAATTTGCGCGACGCATCAATTCGAAGAATTCGGCATTATTTTTCGTTTGACCCATTTTATCGAGTAAAAATTCAGCGGCTTCAACGGTATCCATGTCATGGATAAATTTACGCAATATCCAAGTTTTTGGAAGAATATCTGGCTTGATCAGTAACGCTTCACGCCGTGTGCTAGAGCGTTTTACATCGATGGCAGGGAAGACACGTCGCTCAGCAAGCCTGCGCTCCAGAAGTATTTCCATATTTCCGGTGCCTTTGAATTCCTCATAAATCACATCATCCATTCGACTGCCTGTTTCAACGAGCGCAGTACCGATGATCGTGAGCGAGCCGCCTTCTTCGACGTTACGCGCTGCACCAAAAAAGCGTTTAGGTCTTTGCAAGGCATTAGCATCAATTCCGCCTGTTAATACTTTACCGGAAGAGGGGATGACGGTGTTATAGGCTCGAGCTAAGCGTGTGATCGAGTCGAGCAGAATCACCACATCGTGTTTGAGTTCGACTAGGCGTTTTGCTTTTTCAATGACCATTTCAGCCACTTGTACATGGCGAGTAACAGGTTCATCAAAAGTCGATGCGATCACTTCACCGGCGATGGAGCGTTGCATCTCGGTCACTTCTTCTGGGCGTTCACCGACCAGTAAAACAAATAATTTGACCTCTGGGTAATTGCTGGTGATCGCATGCGCCATACTTTGCAGCATGACGGTTTTACCCGATTTGGGGGGCGCTACTAATAAGCCGCGCTGCCCTTTACCGATAGGTGAAATGATATCGATAATACGGCCGGTAATATTTTCCTCTTCTCCTACATCACGTTCTAAGATCAGTGGCTCATCAGGATGCAGGGCAGTGAGATTTTCAAACATGATTTTATGTTTGGAAACCTCTGGAGAGCAATAGTTGACTTTATCTACCTTGACCAAGGCGAAATAGCGTTCCCCGTCTTTGGGGGTGCGTACTTCTCCTTCAATCGTATCGCCTGTGTGGAGATTAAAGCGACGTATTTGGGATGGGCTGATATAAATATCGTCGGTACTGGCTAAATAGGAAGTCTCTGGTGAGCGTAAAAAGCCAAAGCCGTCTGGCAATACTTCGAGTGTGCCGTCACCAAAAATCATTTCGCCCATTTTGGCCCGTTTTTTCAGGATCGCAAACATGAGTTCTTGCTTGCGCAAACGGTTTGCACCTTCGATATCTAGGCCATTAGCCATTTCAATCAGTGCGGATACGTGTAAGGATTTTAGTTCAGATAAATGCATAGGGAAGATCCTCTCAAGGAGAGGGATAGAGAAATGGAAGAGGCCTGGAAGAGGAAGAGAGGTGCTTGGAAAAGCACATTCAATACTGGGCTATTCCTAGTCTATAGACATAGTCGGAGTAGTTAAAAAAGGAAATACAAAGAAAATATAAAGAAAACGCAAGGAAAAAGGAAGCAAAGGAAACTAGGAAGGGAATTTTTTGAAACTCAAAAATAAAAGAAATGGGTTCAAATCCCTGCTTGGGCTCCGCTTGCACATCGAGTGCGCAGCATTAAATACGGTTTTTTATACAAGAACAAGTAGATATTTGTATTTGGCTCGTATTTGACTTTCCGTATTTTGACTTTCTGTATTTGACTTCCCGTATTTGACTTCCTAAACCCAGTGGGTTACTGCAATACTTTTTATTAGAGAACAGCTTGCATACTTATCGTACCCGAGGGAAATACCCGAGGAAAGCAACACTCTAAGATTATTGGCAGCAAAGACATAATCTTAGAGCATAAAACGATAAATTCATAGATGGCTATCTAAAAATGCAGTAAGTTGTGGTTTAGATAGTGCTCCTACTTTCTGAGCGACCATGACCCCGTTTTTAAAAAGAATCAGGGTTGGAATGCCCCGTACGCCGAATTGCGTTGGGATCAGCTGATTCTCATCACTATTGATTTTCGCAATTTGCAGACGATCGCCATATTCTTTGGAAACATCTTCCAGAACTTTTGCAATCATTTTGCAAGGGCCACACCAAGGCGCCCAAAAGTCTAGCAAGACAGGGGTCCCGGATTGTAGTACATCGGCGTCAAAAGAGGCGTCGCTCACTGACTTGATAGGATTGCTCATTAC
The DNA here is from genome assembly GCA_031963005.1 of Mycoavidus cysteinexigens. Classification (GTDB taxonomy): domain Bacteria; phylum Pseudomonadota; class Gammaproteobacteria; order Burkholderiales; family Burkholderiaceae; genus JASSUD01. Next base: position 9,288 of record JASSUL010000004.1, read on the forward strand.
AGTAAAGGTCTAAAAGAGTATGAAATTTAAATTAGCTTCAGGGTATCCCAACACAGCTATGCCTTTGCTCAAGGCCTGCATCAAGCAGGACTTTACCTTTACACCTCTTTTAATGGATCTGTGAGCGGGATAAAGGTGTAGCAAATGGATAACTTCGCGTTACCTTGTTGGAAGAAACTTCGCTGTCTCTGAAAAAGAGTGTGCGCGCTAAATGCAAGAAATGCAATCCTACACTAAACAGAGTGCAATAGAAAAGGAGTGGAGAGAAATCTGAAAAATAAAATAGGGTCCTCATACTATGTTGGCTCCATAATAGGCCTGCGTGTGTGGGTTGCTTGGTATTTTCGTAGGCATAAATAAAAAGTTTACCCCAATTTTTTAAAACCCATGTAAAATAGTCGTCGACGGGCCTCCTCGCATGGAGACGCGGTGAATCTGGTCAGGTCGGGAACGAAGCAGCCACAGCTGTTGTCGCCAGTGCCGGGGGTCGGGCTCGTCCTCATCTTCTCTTTTTATACATTCTGTATAGCTATAGGCTTTACGGTAATGGCATATCTACCTCACAGACTCCTTCGCCTTTCCTCTCATTCGTATCGAGATTCTTAGATGACGCATATCGCGCTTGCACGAAAATGGCGCCCTAGAGATTTTGTTTCCTTAGTGGGGCAGGAACACGTCGTTAGGGCACTGGTGCATTCTCTGGAGCAAAATAGGTTACATCACGCCTACCTTTTTACAGGAACGCGTGGAGTGGGCAAGACTACGCTTTCTCGCATTTTGGCGAAGGCGCTGAACTGCGAGAAAGGGGTTACTGCCACGCCTTGTGGCGCGTGCAGAGCCTGTTTAGAGGTAGAGGCGGGGCATTGCATCGATTACATTGAAATGGATGCAGCGTCTAATCGTGGCGTAGATGAAATGACGGCATTGCTTGAGCAAGCCGTATATGCGCCTGTTGCTGCGCGCTTTAAAGTCTATATGATCGATGAAGTGCATATGCTGACTCAGCATGCGTTCAACGCAATGCTTAAAACGCTGGAGGAACCGCCTCCTCACGTTAAATTTATTCTGGCAACAACCGATCCTAAAAAAGTTCCAATCACCGTGCTTTCGCGCTGCTTGCAGTTTAATTTAAAGCCGCTGACAGCAATGCAAATTACCGCTCACCTTGAGGCTATCTTGAAGGTGGAGCAGATGCAATACACCGTTGGGGCGTTGCATATCCTGTCGCGCTTAGCGCAAGGGAGTTTGCGCGATGCCCTTTCGCTAACTGATCAAGCGATTGCTTATAGCGCTGGCGCGCTCAGTGAAGAAGCGCTTCAGCAGATGTTTGGCACCTTGGATCATAAATATTTAGTGCATCTGCTCAAAAGCGTAGCGACAGGGCAAGGCCCTGCTGTGCTCAAAGTGGCAGAGGAGATGGCATCACACGGTGCTTCTTTTGGTGTGGCTCTACAAGATTTAGCGAGTCTTTTACACCGTGTAGCTTGGGCGCAGTATGCGCCTAGCGCTGTCAATGAGATGTCGGTCGACGCAGAGGATATTGCAGAACTAGCGAGCGTGCTCACGCCGGAGCAAGTGCAGTTGTATTATCAAATTGCAACGGTAGGACGTAGTGAATTGGGGCTTGCGCCAGATGAATATGCCGGCTTCACAATGACCTTACTGCGGATGCTCGCTTTCTATCCGAGTACAGAGGGATTAACGCCAGTTCCGCCGAATAAACCAGTGCCGAGTTTGCGTGACCACCCCAAACTCCATCAACAGGAAGGGGCTACTGCGCAGAGAGATATCGCCGTATTACGTCAGAGCGATCCTGCGCAGAATGTACAGGATGCACCAATACAAATATCCGATATCGCTGCATCCCCATCCGCTGCAGAAACAGAGGCATTAGGCATTGCGCCTGTTTTCGAGACGCCAGCATCCGCTGCTTTTGCTGCGTCTCAGCAAATATCGATGTCAGATAGACATTCTACTGACCTTAAAACCCCTTCCTCCTTGAGCGTACACGGTGCAGAAACACCCATGCCTGTGCCTCAAAATACCGCTTCCGTACTGCTTGAAAATACGGCCCAATGGCCTTTATTAGTCCCAAAGCTCAAGCTAAGAGGATTAACCGAACAATTAGCGGCACACAGTGAATTAATACATATAGAGGGCGCAACGCTTACGCTGCGCGTTTCTTTGCCGCAATTGGCGCAAAAACATTGCGTAGAGAAGCTTCAGAGTGCTTTGGCGCTGCATTTTGGTCAGACTTTCATCATTAAAACCGAGATCGGCGTAGCAACCTGCACTGCAGCCCAAGATATCGCCAAAGCGCAGACGCAACGCCAGGAAGAGGCTTTAGAGTCTATACAAAAAAATCCCGTGGTGCAGGATCTGCAGCATCTGTTGGATGCCAGCTTAGTACCCGGTTCTGTGCGCGCTATTTGAAGCCGTATTTTTTGATGCATAATGCATCGGCTATTAATGTAGAGGTATGAAGTCGCAGCGAGTACTAATCTTCTAATTAGGTATACTTGGACATGCTATCCTGTAGTGCATACTTTATATGTTCTATAGCAAAGTTCGGATGCAAAATTAGGACCCAAGCTTTATAAAAATGAAAAATACTGTGGGGCATAGCCCCATGTGGCCAATTTAAAGAAAAAGCCATATTGTTATTTACTTTATTGATGAATCTATCAAGGTTCGTTACATATCTCCTGGAGCACTAGATGATTAAAGACCAAATTGCTGACCTTATTAAGCAAGCTGAGCAAATGCAAGAAAAAATGAAAAAGATTCAAGAAGAGCTGATTCAAACAGTTGTCAAAGGGGAATCAGGTGCAGGCTTAGTGATTGTTGAACTGAGCTGCAAATATGAAGTACGTCGTGTCTGGATTGCTCCTAGCTTGATGACGGAAGAGAAGGAAATGATAGAAGATCTCGTAGCTGCTGCTATTAATGATGCGACTAAGAAGATTGAAGCCATTGTGCAACAGAAAGTCGGCTCGATTACCAATGGGCAAGATATGGGTATGGGCGGTATGGGTGCTCCAGGCGGCTTTAAATTGCCTCTTTAAAAATCCATTATTTGGCACCATAGATTTTGAAAATAGGGTAGGTGCCCATTGCAATGCATTAGACCTCTTTTGATGCCGCTACGGGGTTTCAAAAGAGGTCTAATGCCAAAAGGGCTCTTATTTTTGGATGATAAGGAGTAAATGACTCCGTGTCCGAAATAAGAGCCTTTTTAAATGGATTTTGGTCTATGGATGTGTAGCGATAGGATGTGCCAAAGCGGCATTATAGTATTGGGTATCTTATGGAAAATGCGTTATCTAAGCTGATCGAAGCCTTCCGAGCTTTGCCTGGCGTAGGCCAAAAATCGGCTCAGCGTATGGCCTATTATCTCATCCAGCATAATCGCTCGGGTGCAGAGCGATTAGGAGAGGCATTACTGTACGCTGTACGCAATATTGCGCACTGCGCGCGGTGTAATACTTTTTCGCAAGCAAAGATCTGTAAAACCTGTTTGGATCCTCAACGTGATCCCACCGTGTTATGTGTAGTGGAAACTCCTGCAGATCAGCTGATGATAGAGCAATCCATGACTTATCAAGGCTTATACTTTATTTTGATGGGGCATCTTAATCCTATCAATGGAGTCGGTCCTTATGATTTGCATTTTGATCGCTTGGTCAAACGTGCTACCGATGGAGTGGTAGAAGAAGTGATCTTAGCGACGAATTTCACTAGTGAAAGCGAAGCTACTGCTCATTACCTCGCGCAGATGCTGAAACCTAAAGGTTTACGTGTCACACGTTTGGCACGAGGAGTGCCAGTGGGGGGGGAGCTTGAGTACGTAGACGTAGGCACGCTCGCGCGTGCAGTCTTGGACCGGCGAACCTTATAGCGGGCAGCTCGCCTTTATGTTTTTTCTCGTTTTTTATATTATTTTTGCGGTATATGCGCTTGCTCTATGCTTTTTGTCTGCGTCTTCCAAAAAGGTGGGGATCTATACTTAGGCATTTCTCTGTAGAGTGAATCCTTCAGAGTACAAGCTAAAAATAGATTCCCTCTCAGTGATGACTCCTGCGTACAAACTACATCCTCGGTTACAATTCCCTTTATGAAAATCTTGCTTAGTAATGATGATGGCTATCTTGCACCAGGAATAGCGGCTTTATATGAAGCCTTACTCCCTTTGGGAGAGGTGACGGTATTTGCGCCAGAGCGAAACTGTAGCGGCGCTTCTAATTCGCTTACGCTATCGCGTCCTCTGTCTTTATTTAAGGCAAGTAACGGCTTTCATTATGTCAACGGTACGCCGACCGACTGTGTCCATATGGCGATGATGGGGATAGAGGGCTATAAGCCTGATTTAGTAGTCTCTGGCATCAATGATGGTCAGAATATGGCAGAGGATGTGCTGTATTCGGGTACGGTTGCGGCAGCAACAGAAGGGTTCATGTTTGGAGTGCCTGCTTTTGCTTTTTCATTGGCGGAAAAAGGATGGTCTCATTTAGATTCAGCCGCGCGTATAGCGGCAAAAATAGTACAGCATTATCTCGAGAAGCCTTTTTTGGCTTCTACCAAAATTCCTTTTTTATTAAATATTAATATTCCGAATAAGCCGTATGAAGCGCTTGATGCTTGGAGCATAACGCGTTTGGGCAAACGGCACCCTTCACAATCACTGTCTTGCCAAATGAGTCCGAGAGGGGATCCTGTTTATTGGATTGGGCGCGCAGGAGATGCGCGGGATTTCAGCGACGGTACCGATTTTCATGCCATCTCACAGGGAAAAGTGTCGATTACCCCGTTACAGCTTGACTTAACGCATAGCCCATTAATGCCTACTTTATGTGATTGGGCCAGTCTTGCTAGGCAAGATTCATGAAGTCAAAGCAGCCTGAAGATGCGGTATATAGGGATGCCAATAATCATGCAAAGCCTATATCCACATCGGACGGAAGTACAAAGATCGTGAGCGTACTCCCTGCCAAGGGATCTGTTTCAAAATATTATCCGCTCGATTTGGCACAGCTTGCATTAGATTCGCAAGAGAGTGAATGGGGTGTAGAAATATCGGCAATACCTGCGCAATGGGACATTGCCATACCCGATTTTGAAAAAATACCGCTGACGCAGCTAAGTAAAGTAAACAAAGCAGTAAACAAAGCAGTAAACACAACGAGAAATACAGCGCATAGCCACTATCAAACGGATAGTGTGCGCCTGGAGAAGCAAGCGCGACTGAAGTTGATTGCTTTGCCGTTTCGTCATCGCATGATTAAGCGGCTTGAGGAACAAGGCATTGCCGACGCACGGGTTTTAAAAGCCATGGCGGCTATCCCTAGACATTTATTTGTCGATCCTGCATTGGCAGAGCAAGCGTATGAAGAAATTGCGTTGAGTATTGGATATAAGCAAACCATATCCAGGCCTTTTGTTATCGCCAGAATGCTGGAGCGCCTTATGGCGCATCGATGGCTAAAAAAAAAGCCGCTTAAAATGCTGGAAATTGGTACAGGGTGCGGCTATCAAGCGGCTGTACTAAGTGAATTAGCGCAGGAAGTGTATTCTATTGAGCGCATTGGTCCGCTTTTTGAACGCGCTAAACACAATCTGCGCCCTTTACGCATTCCAAATGTCCGACTCCATCACGGCGATGGCCGTTTAGGGTTTGCACAAGCAGCACCATTTGATGCCATTATCGTAGCAGCTGCAGGGCTTGAAATTCCGCCTGCTTTATTGGAACAACTTAAAATCGGGGGGCGTTGCATAGCGCCAATAGGGCATAAAATGCAAAGCCTAGTTTTAACTGAACGTACTTCCGCCACCCAATGGCGTGAATCTATACTAGATACGGTTTTTTTCGTGCCTCTAAAATCTGGGGTGATTTAGGACTCATGACCATGTTGCAGATATGTAGAGAAAAATTTAAACAGGCGCCTCATCCATGCCTGCAAGTACGCACCAAAAGCCGACGGTTTATGATGCTTGCCCTCTCGAGCCTTTTGCCGCTAGCTATTTTGAATGCTTGTTCATCGCGGCTCGATAATGCGCCAGTTCTTGAGCGTTCGGCTAGCTCAGGCGGGCTATTAGGGGTGCCGTCAGGCTATTACCGCGTTAAAACGGGCGATACGCTGTACCGTATTGCGGTAGAAAATCGCCAGAGCTACCAAGCTATTGCGGCTTGGAATAATTTGCAAGATCCTAAGCAAATTGAGGTAGGCCAGCTTTTGCGTGTCGCTCCTATGGGCCAAGGGGGGGCGCCTACTACAGAACAAAATGGGAATACTCCAACCCAAGCACAGGCTTTGGGAACTGCGCCTATTCCTTTTGTTAGTGTGACCCGTGTTCCTGGCGCCACAACAGGCACATCGGCTACTTCTGTGGAAAACACGCCTGCTTCCGGTGCTGCTGTCTCGGGATCCTCTGGCAGTGCAGCGCTAGCCAATATTCATTTTACTTGGCCTGTGAACGGTCCTATTTTAAATACCTTCAACGAAAGTCAAAATAAAGGGATCGATATTGGCGGTACACTCGGAACAGCGGTAAAAGCCGCTTCAGGCGGACGTGTTGTCTACGCAGGTAATGGTTTAAGAGGCTACGGTAACCTTATTATTATCAAACACGATAATCTCTTTTTAAGTGCCTATGCGCATAATCACAAATTGCATGTCAAAGAAGGCGATATTATTAAAAAAGGCGACAAAATTGCCGAAATGGGAAATAGCGATGCGGCACGGGTTATGTTGCATTTTGAAATCCGCAAGCAAGGTAAGCCTGTAGATCCGCTGAAATATCTCCCTGATTCTAGTGCGTCTTTTTCTTCATCATCACAAACTCCTTTAACTCCATAACACCATATTGATATTCCTTAGAACCTGTTTAGTATCTCCCAAAAGGGTTCCTATTTGGGGGAGCAGTAGCACAGGGACCGGAACTGTACTTCTAGTACAGTGAGATCCCGAGCACCGCACGACCGCAAAGAGGGGCCCTTTTGGGAGATACTAAACAGGTTCTTAAACGCAGTACCCGATCCTATACGATAAACGCAGTTAAATTAAAGGAATGGAATGCAGCGTGCGGAAAAGGAAAAGTTAGATGAAGAGGACATCGCAGAGGAAGCTATACTGCCAGAGTCGGCTGAAGAATTAGATTTTTTAACATTTGTTGAGCCGACTAAAGACGAAGAAAATACAGAGAGCGACGCTCAAATAGATACTTCGCAATTACAAATAGAAATGGCCACTGATGGGGTTCAACGCTATCTGGCGAAGATCAGCGCTGCGGGACCTTTATTAACGGCCAAAGAAGAGCATATGTATGCGGTGCAGGCCAAAGAAGGGGCATTTGCTGCGCGCCAAATCATGATTGAACGCAATTTGCGTTTGGTGGTGAGCATTGCCAAGCATTATCTGCACCGAGGATTAACGCTGCTCGATTTAATAGAAGAAGGGAATATTGGCCTTATCTATAGCCTTGAAAAATTTGATCCTTGGCGCGGTTTTCGTTTTTCGACATATGCCACATGGTGGATTCGACAAAATATTGAACGCGCTATTATGAATCAGGCACGTACGGTGCGCCTTCCTGTGCATATCCTACGTGAACTCAATCAAGTATTACGCGCAAAGCGTTATATTGAAAAGCAGCTCCATAAAGCAGGAGCTAACTATTCCTCTGAAGCGCGCATTGAAGATATAGCCGATTTAACGGGAAAAACTCAGCAAGAAGTCGCTGATATGCTCACACTCAATGAGCATACAACATCGCTAGATGCCCCGCTGGATTCCGACTCTACTGCGAGCTTGCTGGACTTTCTGCCTGAAGATACCGACTTTTCACCGGAAGCCACAGCCCGCTATCGCGAACTAGAAGCGTTGCTGCATATTTGGCTAAAACGGATGCCAGAAAAGCACCGCTATGTCATTAAACGGCGTTTTGGATTAGAACAAGCAGATCCTTTAACGCTAGAAAAATTGGCCGAAGAAATGAACCTTAAGCCAGAGCAAGTCCGACAATTGCACTATGAAGCATTGCAGTGGTTAAAGCGGTATTTTTTAACACGTGGTATTCAGAAGGATGCGCTGTTATAGGCATCGACCATTTTCTATTAAATAGGGCGCTGAGTAATGACGCCAGTCTTGGTATTTGATATTGAAACGATTCCAGATGCGCAAGGGCTGCGCGTTTTGCATGCGGATGAAAGGGATGGCACAGAATCCTCGGATGAAGCGATTGTGCAGGAAGCACTCGATGCTCGCCGCGAGAAAACCGGATCCGATTTTTTACCTTTGCCATTACAACGCATTGTGGCCATTTCTTGTGTGTTTCGTGACCACAAGGATTTTCGCGTGCGCTCTTTGGGAAAAGTAGGAGACTCTGAATCCACCTTGATCCAATCTTTTTTTCGTATTATTGAAAAATATACCCCGCAGCTGATTTCATGGAATGGGGGAGGGTTTGATTTACCCGTTTTGCATTATCGCTCGCTATTACACGGTATTGCTGCGCCACGGTATTGGGATATCGGCGAAGAAGACCGCGAATTTAAGTGGAACAATTACCTGAACCGCTATCATATGCGCCATCTAGATTTGATGGATCATTTGGCGCTTTATCAGCCTAAAGCTTATGCCTCACTCGATCTATTAGCGAAATTATTAGGTTTTCCCGGAAAACTCGGGATGGATGGCAGCCAAGTATGGCCAGCTTATCAAGCGGGAAAAATAGAAGAAATTCGGCAATATTGTGAAACCGATGTGGTGAATACCTATCTGTTATATGCTCGCTTTCAACTGATGCGAGGCCATTTTTCCCAACAAGCTTATGAGAGTGAGCTCAGTGCTATACGTGAGACGCTTACCGCGCAGCCAGAGGCGCATTGGCGCGAATATTTGCAAGCCTGGAGCGCTTCAGAAAGATCTCTGTAGTAGAGCCCTGTTCTTAATCTCCAAAAGCGGGTTGTGTTGGGGTGATGTACGAACCCCAACACAACCTACTTTTGGAGATCAAACAGGTCTTTTTTTCCTATAATGCCCAATTACTAAACGTAATTCCCTCCATTGAAAAGTTTGAAAGCAAATAGAAGAAATTTTCTCTCTATTTGCTGTTTTTTATTGAAACTCTAATGTCTGATTGCGCTGAAAAATCCTCGATTATTTCCGACAGTGTCCCTTTTTCTCCCACTAAAATCGCCGCAAAGTCTTTCTCTCCTGCGCAAACCGCAGAAAGCATATTGGAAGATCACGCTATAGAGATTGATTCCCTCGATCTTGAGAACGCAGCAGGCGTTGGACGTACAGTCGATGCGCAGGGAGTCTCTGCCAAAGTCATTTTTGTCGAGGGGGCGCTTCCTGGTGAGCGTGTTACTTATACGAGTTACCGCAAAAAGCCCACTTTTGAGAAAGCACGCGTAGACAAAATACTGCGTGCAAGTACTTCTCGAGTGACACCGCGTTGCCCTTTTTTCGGCATCTGTGGAGGCTGCGCTATGCAGCATATTGATGCTCAGGCTCAAGTAGCCATGAAGCAACGCGCGCTGGAAGATAAATTATGGCATCTCGGTAAGTTACGTCCTCAAACTTTACTACGCCCTCAACAAGGTCCTACTTGGGGCTACCGCGCACGCGCTCGATTGGCGGTACGTCACGTTCCTAAAAAAGGAGGGGTGCTGGTAGGTTTTCATGAGCGTGGGCGCGGCTTTGTCGCAGATATGACCTCATGCGACATTTTGCCGCCCTTTGTCTCCGCACTATTGGTGCCCTTGCGCAGATTGATTGAACGCCTTTCTATTCGCGATAAATTGCCCCAGATTGAGCTTGCAGTAGGCGAACCCGCAACGGTAGTTTTAGTTTTGCGCATATTGGAAGCGCCCAACCTAGCCGATGTTCTGGAATTAGATGCCTTTGCTCAGCAGCATAAAGTGCAATTTTGGGCTCAACCTAAAGGCCCTGACTCTGCGATTCCATGGACGGAGTATAAAAAGACGCTCTTTTTAGAATCTATAAGTCTAGAAGAGGGCGGCCAAGCATGTGCGCAGATATCTGAACAAATATCCGAATCAATACAGGACGAGCTCGCTTATACGCTGCCAGAGTTCAATATCCGAATGCCTTTTAAGCCCACGGATTTTACTCAGGTCAATATTGCGATCAACCGAGCGATGGTACATCGCGCTGTACGCCTTTTAAATCCTCAAGCCCATGAAAAGGTATTAGATCTGTTTTGCGGATTAGGCAATTTCACCCTCCCACTAGCCCGATATGCAAAGAGCGTGCTGGGTATTGAAGGGAGTGCTGCATTAACCCAACGCGCTTTTGAAAACGCGCAATACAATGGATTAAGCACACGCACCGCCTTTACTTGCCGCAATTTATTTGAACTCACTACCGAAGAACTCTTAAAACTGGGGAGCTTTGATAAATGGCTCATTGACCCCCCACGCGATGGCGCACTGGCCGTCGTCACCGCGCTCGCCGCATGCAAAAACTTATCCGAAAACGCCCGCCGCGCAATGCCCAAACGCATCGTATACGTTTCGTGCAATCCCGCCACACTAGCACGCGACGCAGGACTATTAGTGCATGAAGCAGGGTATGTATTACAGCAAGCAGGAGTGATCAATATGTTCCCCCATACGTGCCACGTCGAATCTATCGCGGTATTTGAGCAGGAAGAAGTAACAGAAGAGCGATAGATGTGTACGGGTAATGGGAGTGATTGAGTATTTGCAAGAAATACTCGGAGGAGTTTTTCCATTTTCTGGAAAGGTCTCTATATTTAAGGGCTTCAGAGTAGAGTGACCAGCGCTTATTTTGAAGTGCTTAGCTTTTTAGCGTGTTTATTTCTAAAGGATATAAACCCAAGAAGAGTAGGCTGGCTATGAGCAGCGAAGCTGCAAGGCAGTAATAAAAAGGGCTTAGCATAAATTTTGCTAAGCCCTTTTTATTACTCACAGCAAGTAATGCTTATAATGACTTTATTCTTTATTGCCGCCAAAAATACCTAATAAGGCGAGCAAATGAACAAACACATTATAAATATCTAGATAGATCGCTAGTGTTGCGAGGATGTAATTGGTTTCTCCGCCATTGACGACGCGTTGTACATCAAAGAGCATGTAAGCCGAGAAAATGAGGATAGCCAGGACAGAAACGGTCAGCGTTAATGCAGGCAGATGAAGAAATATATTGGCGAGTGAGGCGATTATTAGAACAATGACGCCCATAAACAGCCATTTACCTAGTCCGGAGAAGTCGCGTTTGGAAAAGGTGGCGATGGATGCCATCGTGGCAAAAACGGCGCTGGTGCCTCCAAAGGCAAGCATGATTAATGATGGGCCGTTTGTGAATTGTAGGGTGACATTGAGTATGCCAGAGAGCATGAGCCCCATAAAGAAAGTGAAGCCTAGCAGGATGGCTACGCCGATGCCGCTATTTTTATAACGCTGAATAGCAAACATAGAGCCAAAGGCTATGGCCATGAAGATAATGAGGTTCATGGCAGGGCTCATATTGCCCAATATAGCGCCGCCTGTTTTTACGCCAATCCAGGCTCCTAATACGGTTGGAAGCAGCGATAACGCTAAAAGCCAGTAAGTATTACGTAAGACCTGATTGCGTACTCCTGAGGTCACACTCTTAGCGTGTTGAAGGCCATAAGTACGGAAATCATTCATCTTTTGCTCTCCTGCTATTAAGACGATGTGCATGAATATAGTTAATATAGGGTGTGTCTACAATTGCCCCAAAGGGCCCATATTTGGGGGGCAGGAGCACAGGGACCGGAACTGTACTTTTGTACAGAGAGGATCCCGAGCACCACGCCGCATTTTTACCAATACGCAAAGATGGATTTTTTTGAACCATTGTAGACACACCCTAGAACCAGAATGCGCTTTTGCACAGTGCCCTTCATTAAAGAGGGGCGGCAAAGTAGGTGCATGCTAGAATAGCAGATTACCTAGTCAATGTGTTTTTTGGCATTGATTTTGCGCTTTCGGGTAAGCACCTATTTCATTCTGTGTTTGTGGGAGTTATTGTCGTGGAACGTACTTTATCTATTATTAAACCTGATGCCGTTGCAAAAAATGTCATTGGTGAAATTTATAGTCGCTTTGAAAAGGCAGGCTTGCGTATTATCGCTGCTCGGATGTTCCATCTTTCGCGTGAAGCGGCAGAAAAGTTTTATGCCGTGCATAAAGATCGGCCTTTTTTCAAAGCATTGGTCGATTTCATGGTTTCTGGGCCGGTGATGGTACAGGTACTAGAAGGGGATGATGCCGTTGCTAAACATCGTGATTTGATGGGCGCAACAAACCCTAAAGAAGCGAAACCTGGCACGATACGCGCTGATTTCGCTGACAGCATTGATGCTAATGCCGTACATGGATCCGATAGTCTGGATAACGCACTTACTGAAATCGCTTTCTTTTTCTCGACCAGCGATGTGCATACGCGTAATGCCTAAATGTAATCGCCTTTTTTCTTTTTTGCGGTGCTTCTAAGATGACGCAACACCCCGTTAATTTATTGGATTTTGACGCTGCAGGCTTACTAGAATATTGCGTAGGTTTGGGCGAAAAGCCTTTTCGTGCGACGCAACTGCAGCGATGGATCCATCAAAGCGGGGTGTCTCATTTTGATGATATGACCAATTTGGCGAAGGGTTTTCGAGAAAAACTCAAAACCCATGCCGCAATCACTGCACCGTCAGCTATTACGGATCATGTTTCCACCGATGGAACGCGTAAATGGTTGCTCGATATCGGGCAAAACAATGCGATTGAAACGGTGTATATCCCTGAGGTGAATAGGGGGACCTTATGCGTGTCTTCTCAAGCAGGTTGTGCGGTGAATTGCCGCTTCTGCTCGACAGGGAAGCAGGGATTTAGCCGCAATTTAACCGCGGGAGAAATTATCGGCCAGTTATGGATGGCTGAATTTGCATTGCGACATTCCCGCGATCTCGCTTTTGCAGCACAGCACGATGATGCGAGCAGAAATGCCTCCGCAGAAACAGGGTCACATACTGCCCAGCAACGTGTTATTACGAATGTGGTGATGATGGGGATGGGCGAGCCCCTTCTGAATTTTGAGCCTGTAGTCACAGCAATGCGTCTTATGCTTGATGACCATGCCTATGGCTTATCGCGCCGCCGTGTTACGCTGTCTACCTCTGGGGTAGTCCCTATGATGGATCGCTTAGCAGAAACACTCCCTGTTGCGCTGGCGGTTTCTTTGCATGCACCTAACGACGCATTGCGGGATGTATTAGTCCCTCTGAATAAAAAATACCCTTTGCATGAATTAATGGCAGCGTGCCAGCGGTATTTGCGCGTGGCGCCACGGGAATTCATTACCTTTGAATATTGCATGCTAGAGCGGGTAAATGATGATCTCACGCATGCCCACGAGCTTATTGCGCTATTGCGCGATATTCCTTGCAAAATTAATTTGATTCCCTTTAATCCTTTTCCTGAGTCGGGCTTTGTGCGTTCTAGCACTATGCGCGTGCAGCGTTTTGCACAGATTTTGATCGATGCAGGTTTCGTGACGACAGTACGCAAAACACGGGGGGATGATATTGACGCCGCATGTGGTCAGTTAGCCGGAGAGGTGCAAGATCGTACGCGTTTGCACGAGCGGATGGAGCGTAAACCGCCGGTTTCCCTTGCTACGCTATCGGAGAAGCCGGAGCAGCCTGTGACACAACCGCTCGTGCACTTTCCCTCTTCATCTTTTAAACAGGCGCGTGCTGGTGCACACCCCCATCCTAAAAAGGAAGAGGCATGATCGTGTTCTATCGATTGTTGGTGTCGAGACGTTCGCTGGCGCGCGCTGTGATGGTGGCTTCCTGCTTAGGCGCATTTTTATGTACAGCCTCCTGCGCCTACCGCACAGCAAATGAGTCTACGGTGCCATTGCCGGATTCTCTGGATACAGCTCATGCGCATAGAGAACTCGCTGCTTTTGCTTGGCAAAAGGATGCGCAGTGGGATGCTGCATACCAATCTATGGCTGAGGCATTAGAAGGCCCTGAAGAGGAGGACGTATTGGATGCCGAAGCAGCCCTTAATCAAGCATTGCAGAAAGACCTGGCGGTCTATTGGTATTCTGATCATCTGTTAGATCTGCAGCCAAGCAATCAGCGTGTTTCGCAAGACAAAGTCTACCCCTCTTATTTCCAATCTGATGTCCCTACTTTCGATGCAGAGGCTGTGAATGCAGAGCCTTCCGACGCTAATTTGCTCTTTTATTCTGGCCCGTTTTTACATCAAAACAGGCAGACTGCAGGCATTATGCATATGCCTCAATGTGGTGCAATAAAAATGCCTAACATGTCTGGACAACAAGGACTTATTCAAAAGCCCATTAAAGCATATTGCATGCCTGCTCACGCAGAGCCTATAAAGGAAAATACCAGCCTTTGAAATACGCAATAGATCAACAAAATCGCTCTATAGCGGATATGTAGATGGATTTACATTGCTAAAAACTGGTTTAAAAACATAGGCTTTTTGCTCTGAGCTTGTCGTTTTGATGAACACCGATCAAAGGAATTGGGGAATGAATGATTTGTCGCGTTTAAACGCTGACTCTACGTCTGTGCCTAAGCATGAGGATGAAGTAGGAAAGCCAGAGGAACCGCTTGCTACACCGATTTCTGACGTGCCGGTTCAGGCGCAGCCATCTTCATCTCATCTAGCTTCTGAGGCTACTGACAAGGAACACGTTGATTCTGTGGTAGATGCGCAGACGCAAGACGCAGAAGAAATGCCAGCTATTCTGGATAGCGCAGCATCGCAGAATGAGGAAACCACGCAGACGCAGCCCGCTGAGAGTGAGGAGAGATACAATTGCGCGCGCGTAGTGGGTGCGCGCCTGGCTCAACTGCGTGAAGAGAAAAATTGGTTACTTGACGATGTGTCTGCACAGCTTAAAGTCCCTGTCTCTAAGTTGCGCGCGCTCGAAGCGGGAGAGGTTTCTGTTTTACCCGATGCCGCGTTTACATTAGGGCTGGTACGTGCTTATTCAAAAATGCTAGGGATTGACCCTATGCCTTTTATCGAAGAATTGCGTAACGCAAATGGGCCTCTGAAAGATGCTTTAGCGGGTCTTGGAATGCATCGTGAACTTTTATCTAAAAATGTTCTGACGACCCATTATCTTGCAAAAAGTAAAGAGGGCTTTTTGACGCGTTTTTCAGCCCGCCGTGTTGCCGCCCTTTTGGGGTTGAGTCTAGCCTGCATTGCTGTCGTTGGATTGCTGGTATATGGGTATCATGAATCGTCGCTCAAAACCGTTTCCAATGAGCAGATTGTGACGGAGGAAAAGCAAGCAGAGAGTCTGCCTACTCCCGCGGCATTAAACACGCCAGCAGCTCCTGTAGCTTCTTCTCCTGCAAGTGTTAAACCTGTGTCCTCCAGCATAGCGTCTACTGCGACAGCGCATGCAGCTAGTACGCTGCCTGGCATGTCGTCTAACACGCCGCCGCCCCCTTCCGTTGCGACACAACCACCAGCTCCAGCTGTTGCTGCACCTAAGCCTGCAGCGCCAACGCCTGCTACGCAAGCGGTAGCTACAACATCGCCGGCAGCACCTTCTGTATCGCCTGCAGCAGCATCGTCAGCAACGCATTTCGCCGTAGTGCATTTTCAGGTTTCACAAGATAACTGGATCAGTGTGTCTCAGGCGGATGGTAAGCTGATATATGCCGGATTGTTAAAAGCGGGCGCTCAGCGCAGTGTGCAAGGATGGGCTCCTTTTAAAGTGACGGCAGGCAGTAAAACCGGCTTAGATGTAGTCACCTTAGACGGTAAACCGGTTGATCTTTCGCGTTATTTGGCGACGAAACAAGATGTCGTTCGCTTCAATCTTTCCTAAGCACCTGTTCATAATCTCCAAAAATCACCCTTGAGGTCGTAATGTTGGGAGTTCCTTCGTCACCCCAACACAACCCACTTTTGAAGATCGTGAACAGGTTCTAAGAAATACTTAAAGTACATTTACCATTTTTAAAAATTGTTTGTTTGGATGCTTTTAAGAATTTAAAAAATTCTATAAGGCTAGGAGTCTTTCTCATGCAGGATTTTCCTGCCCCTTTCTCTCATAGCCTTTTTGTGCGCCGCCGTTCAATACCTGTTCATGTGCATTGGGGAACCCAGACGGTGACCGTAGGCGGTGATGCGCCTATAGTGGTCCAGTCGATGACCAATACCGATACGCAAGAAGTGATAGAAACGGCGATTCAAATCCAAGCCTTAGCGCAGGCAGGCTCGGAAATAGTGCGTATTACCGTCAATACACCAGAGGCGGCGGCGGCAGTGCCTGCTATTCGTGAACAACTGGATCGTATGAATGTGTCGGTTCCGTTAGTGGGAGATTTTCACTATAACGGCCATTTACTCTTACAGCGTTATCCGGAGTGCGCGCAGGCGCTCTCGAAATATCGCATTAACCCTGGTAACGTGGGTGCAGGGGCTAAGCATGCTGTGCGGTTTGCGCAGATGATTGAAGCGGCGTGCCGCTACAATAAGCCTGTGCGTATCGGCGTAAATTGGGGGAGCCTCGATCAAGCGGTATTAGCGCGCTTAATGGATGAGAATGCGCAGCGTACCTCTCCTTGGAGCACGGATCAGCTCATGGTCTATGCATTGGTTAAATCTGCGCTAGATTCTGCTGCGCAGGCGGTGGCGCTGGGGTTACCTGAGAATCAGATTATCTTGTCTTGCAAAGTGAGTAGCGTGCAAACGCTGATCCAGGTTTATCGCTTACTGGCTTCGCAGTGTAATTATGCACTCCACCTTGGATTAACCGAGGCGGGTATGGGCTCAAAAGGCATAGTGGCTTCTACTGCAGCCTTAGCCGTTCTCCTGCAAGAAGGAATAGGCGATACGCTGCGCATTTCCTTAACGCCTGAGCCTGGTGGTGCACGTACAGAAGAGGTGCGTGTTGCCCAGGAAATTTTGCAAACGATGGGGTTGCGTTTCTTTACGCCCATGGTGGTAGCGTGCCCAGGTTGCGGTAGAACGACGAGTACTTTTTTTCAAAGCCTAGCTTCGCGGATTCAGACTTATTTGCGTGAGCAAATGCTTACTTGGCGCACACAGTACTCTGGTGTAGAAAGTATGCAGGTCGCTGTCATGGGCTGTATTGTGAATGGCCCTGGAGAATCTAAACACGCCAACATTGGTATTAGCTTGCCAGGTTCGGGGGAACAGCCCTCTGCGCCTGTATTTATCGATGGAAAAAAAGTCTGCACTTTGCGAGGGGACTTTATTGCTGAAGAGTTTCAGGCATTGGTCGATGCGTATGTACAACGCACCTACGGGACCCTTGAGCACGTTAGATAGAGAATCTTTCTCGCATTCTGTTCGCCATAGCGTTGTATGCTGATAGACTTTTTTCATTGCTATTCCTTCTCTCTTCCTATTTTTAATACAATAGACCTCTTTTGCACTCCTGTAGTGGCGTCATTCCTTCCTTTTTTTAAGTACTAGTGTACTGGCTCAAAGGAATTCCTTGCTACGGGGTTGCGAAAGAGCGCTAATCTTCCGTATATGCTTAAAGCATCCTGCTTTAAGCGGGCTTGTTTTTCCTCCTCCTATGACTGAAAGTAAAACTCACCCCGAAAAATCTGCCGGCACAATGAGTCTAAAAGGTGTCAAAGGCATGAATGATGTGCTGCCTGATGATGCCGCACTCTGGATACATTTTGAGACAATGGCCGCGGATGTTGCACAAACCTATGGTTATCGCTGCCTGCGTACGCCTATCGTGGAACATACTGCACTGTTTACTAGAGGTATTGGCGAAGCCACGGATATTGTCGAAAAAGAGATGTATAGTTTTACCGATGCGCTCAATGGCGAAGCATTGACGTTGCGCCCGGAAAATACGGCAGCGATTGTTCGAGCTGCGCTAGAACATAACCTCTTATACGATGGCCCTAAAAGGATTTGGTACACTGGACCTATGTTTCGTCATGAACGCCCTCAGCGAGGGCGTTATCGGCAGTTCCATCAGTTTGGTATAGAAGCGCTGGGATTTGCAGGTCCGGATATCGATGCAGAAATTATTTTGCTTGGGCAGCGTTTATGGGCAAACTTAGGGCTGACTGGCGTGCGTCTAGAGTTGAATTCACTGGGTGAACTCTCTGAACGTGTAGCCTATAGAAAGGAATTGATCGCTTATTTTGAGCAATATATCGATGAACTAGACGAAGATGCGCGACGCCGTTTGTACACAAACCCGTTACGCGTATTGGATAGTAAAAACCCTGCGCTCCAATCGATCATTGCGAATGCCCCCACTTTAGACGGTTTTTTGGGCGAGGCTTCCCGCAATCATTTTATGCAATTGCAGCGTGTGCTTAAAGCCAATGGCGTGCCTTTTACGATTAATCCTCGTTTGGTTCGTGGATTGGATTACTACAATTTGACCGTCTTCGAATGGGTGACCGACCGTTTGGGCTCACAAAGTGCCATTGCAGGGGGAGGGCGCTATGATCCGCTGATTGCGCAGTTGGGAGGAAAGTCTACCCCTGCATGCGGTTGGGCACTCGGAGTAGAGCGTGTTTTAGCGCTGTTGAAAGAACAAGACGGTTCGCTAAAAATGCAAGAGTGCACGGTCTATATAGTCCACTATGGCGAAGCCGCGCGCTTACAAGCGCCTCTATTGGCGGAGCAATTGCGCGATATCGGTATGAGTGTCATCGTACACTGCAGTCCCGATGGCGAAATGGCCCGTTTTAAATCACAAATGAAACGTGCGCATGCTAGCGGAGCGCTCTATGCGGTTATCGTTGGAGAGGATGAAATAAGCCAGGGCTGTGTCAGTATTAAAATGCTCCGTGCTTCGGAAAACCGTACCTCTGATTCACAAGCGGGTTTTACGCAAGAAACATCGGTCGCTCCTACGCAAGTGCAAGTTAAAGTAGAAGATCTGGCCAAATATTTTCTTGAAAGCGCGGCATAAGCGCAGGTGGCTTAGTTTCTCCTTTTTGGGGAATAGATTCTGAGAGCCTGTTCATAATCTTCAAAAATCACCCTTGAGGTCGTAATGTTGGGGTTCCGTATTTAATTCAATTCGTCACCTCAGCCTACTATTTTTTGGCATTTTTCGTAGGTTGAGGTGATGAAGGAACCCCAACACAACCCGCGTTTGAAGATTATGAACAGGCTCTCAGAGCTTCAGGCTGCTGTACACTTTATTTAGTAAGAGGTTTTAGTGATTCATTCTATCCGCCAATATGCTATTAAGCTTAGTCATGGTGCATTAAACACCTCTTGGAAAGGTTGGGCAAAGGTATTAGGTATCTCGATAGCTGTAGGTATAGGTTTAATATGGCTTAGCCATCAGCTAGAAAATCGGCAACAGCGCCATGCCGCAGCGGCGCAGGAACTGTATGCGCAATTGCAACAAATCATCGATGCGGGCCCAGTGTCGAATGCGGAAAATGCGCCCCCTGAAAAGGAAGCATTAAGCTATGAAGCCAATATTGCGCGCGTTACGCACACCTTGCATACGACCTTTCGTCAAACCGCTTATGCAGAAATGTCTGCACTAGTTGCTGCCCAGGCATTGTATGCTTATGGAAAGCTTCAGGAAGCTAGCGCACAGCTAGAGTGGGCGATGAAACACGGCATAAATCGGGAGTATCGACAAATAGCGCGCCTGCGCTTAGCCACATTATTGCTAGAACGCCAGCAGTATGAAGCGGGAATGAAGTTATTAGATAAACCCGTTTTATCGGCATTTAAACCGCTCTATGAAGAGCGCCGCGGCGATTTTTTGCGTGCGCAAAACAAAATAGATCAGGCGCGACAAGCTTATGAAAAAGCCTATAACGCCCTTGGTGCACAAGACCCTGCAGGGCGCTTTATTCAGCTCAAGATAGAGACTTTAGGGGCCGTATAATCGAGTGTGCCGTTCTCGGATTTTACTAGGCTCATCCTCTCTTTTTAGTAGTTATTTCTTCGACGCCTTTTTTAGCGATCTTTCTACGATATGTCTTTTATAAAGACCCTTTTCCCGAAAAAACACCGCGCTGTATATAGGACTCTGCTTTTATCGATGGGTATAGCAGGTCTGCTGACGGCCTGTGTGAGTACGCAAGCACCTACGAATCCTAAGCGAACTAATATCCCCTCTGCAGACAATGCACGCATGCGATCTATTGAGCCCGCTTGGAAGGTCGAATTAGGGCGAAGTGGAGGGGAGTTTTTTCAGCCTATTGCAGTAGATGGCGCGATATATGCAGCGACTCGTGATGGAAATATTACTAAAGTCGATGCCCATCAAGGACGCATAATCTGGCAGAAGAAGCTCTCTACACCGTTATCCGCTGGGGTGGGGAGTGATGGCCAGTATACGGTAGCAGGAAGCCTCAATGGCATCCTCTACACCTTAGATGAAAAAGGTGAGTTACTGTGGAAAGCCGATATACAGGATAAAATACAGGGTGAATTGCTTACTCCGCCCTTAGTAGGAAATGGCTATGTCTTAGTGCGCGCGATTGATGGACGCATTCATGCATTTGATGCGCAAACAGGGGCGCCCCGGTGGGTATTTCAACACCCTGCTTTACCGCTGATTTTGCATACCCACTTTGGGATGCGATGGGCTGGCCCTACTGCATTGATCGCCGGATTTCCAGGTGGCACGATCGCGGCAATTAGCTTACAAACGGGGCAAGCATATTGGGAGACCCCTGTTGCATGGCCACAGGGTTTTACCGAAGTGGAACGTATTAATGATGTCGTAGGGACCCCCAGTTTGATAGGCCGGCTGACATGTGCAGTGACTTTTCAAGGGCGCTTGGCTTGCTTTGATGCACAAAATGGCGAGATGATCTGGGATAAACCCTTTTCTAGCGCGGTAGGATTAGATCAAAGTGCCGAGCATTTGATCGTGGTCGATGATCAGGATGACATCGCGTTATATGATGCGACGCAAGGTCAATTGCATTGGAAAAATACACAATTGCATCATCAACATTTGACTGCGCCATTGATCGCAGCAGAGCAGGTATTTGTGGCGAATCAGGCAGGGAAGCTGTACGGTTTATCCCTAGCAGAGGGAGATGTTATTACTAGCCTTTCTATAGGCCGTCGTGCAATTAGCGCGCAACCTATTAGGGTAGGGGATAAGATCGTCATCCAAACCCAGGGTGGGGAGCTATATGGATTGAAGTTACCTTCCTTATAGATATTGCCTATTGTATTTATCCTGTTTTTGTATTTGTATTTAACCTGTTTTTATACGGTATGAATACCGTGTTTTTAGCGCAAGGTTTTCATCTGTCAGACTGTTCTACAGCTTGAACGGGATGCATCCCATAGAGTTTAAAAGTTGAAAAGCTTAGAAAGGCAATGGCCGTTTTCTTAAGCCAAAACTCAACAAAAATAACTATGGGAGCGATTGCATCATGCTAGAAAAAAACACACGGATTCTCATTGCAGATGAACACGCCACGACACTCGCTGTGGTGCAAGAAGCATGTAAAGATCGTACCGATATTGAGATTCTACAAATAGGATGCTCTGAAGAAGCGCTCGCTGAAAATCTGCAATCTGCGCATGGTGATGTGCTGATTTATGGCGCTTTGCATAATGAAACGCTCAGCTACGCGACCCTTAGCTCTGTAGAGACGCTAGCACGTGCGTATCCGCATATCAAAATCATTGTGTTGGCCAGCGAGGCAGATCCTGTCATCGTAACGCGCATTTTGGCGGCAGGATGTGCCGGCTTTGTGAGTACACATACTGCGTTAGCGGATCTACCTGAGGCGATTAGAGAGACCCTAGAGGGGTGTCGATATGTAGATAGCTCTACGACAAAGCGCTTGATCCAGCATATGTTTTTGGGATCTCCTAGGCAGCAGATGCCCAGTAGTGCACTGACTCCACGGGAAAGCGAAGTGGTAGAATTTTTTGCCCAAGGCATGAGCGTGAATGAAATTGCGGCAGCCACAAAACGTAGTGTGAAAACTATTCATACGCAAAAACAAAGTGCTATGCGTAAATTGGGCGTATGTAATAGTGCGCAATTAATCGATGCGTTTAACTATATTCAGGTCAACTAAGATATTTTTGTATGCATGTTGATGTTGCAGTGCTCGGCGCTGGTCTCATGGGCCGTCTTATCAGTTGGCAACTTGCGGGAAAAGGCTTGCGGGTTGCGCTCTACGAGCGCAGCAATCGAGAACAGGTATTAGGCGCTGCAGCTTGGGTTGCTGCGGCTATGCTCGCTCCATTGGCTGAAGCGGCGTTATCGCCTAAGCACATTGTCGAAAGTGGGTGGCGTTCTTTGCAACGCTGGCCTGCCATTTTGGCCGATTTACCTGAACCCGTTTTTTTTCAAACTACAGGTACACTCGTAGTTTGGCATTCAGCAGACCGCGCAGAATCGACCCTCTTTGCGAACCGAATCCGTGCAAATGTCCCAACGGCCTATTTGAACGAGGGTTTTCACTATTTAAATCATCAAGAGGCTATTAACGCGGTTGAGCCTGCACTGACAGGGCGATTTACACAGGCTTTCTTGCTCAACCATGATGGGCAATTGGACAATCGCCAACTCCTACAGGCCTTACAATTAGGTTTGGAGCAGCGCGGTGTAAAGCAGTATTGGGGAACCCCCATAGAAGGCTTTCATCAAGCAGATTGGCCTAAGGCGAAAGTATGGATCGATTGTCGAGGATTAGGCGCAAAATCCGCATTGCCCACTTTAAGAGGCGTACGCGGGGAAGTAGCGCGTGTGTTTGCCCCTGATGTTCAACTTTTACGCCCTGTGCGTTTACTGCATCCTCGTTATCCACTCTATATTGCACCTCGTCCTCACGGGCATTATGTGATCGGGGCCACCGAGATAGAAAGTGAGGATTTCTCTGCAGTGACCGTGCGCTCGGCATTAGAGTTGCTGGGCGCTGCATTTGCAGTGCATCCGGCTTTTGGAGAAGCGCGCATTTTGGAGCTAAATAGCCAGTGCCGCCCTGCATTTCCGGATCATTGTCCCGCGATCATTTGGGATGGTGCGCATACCGTGCAAGTCAATGGCCTGTACCGGCATGGCTTTTTATTAGCCCCCGAGGTTGCAGATCATACGCTCTCGTTAGTAGAGGCTATATTAGCGGGAGTCGTCGATCGTGGCACAGATCAAAACGTATGGAATAATTGGACACAGCGTCATTGCTGGCCTACGCTTTTTAAGCATGGCCAATATATTCATACAAATACGCATACAAATACACATAAGCAGTGATGCATTTGAATCAATACCGACCTCTAACCTTGTATCTTTAAGTCTGCAGCCTGCGTAGGTTGGGGTGAGGCACGAACCCCAACGTGTTTGCGCTGATAATTGGGCTGATGTTGGGGTTCCTTAGTCACCCCAGCCTACGTGGAATGGAGGAATAATATGGATATTCTTATCAATGCAACTACAGTCACCGTAGCAGAAGACGCTACATTAGAAGACGCTTTACAGACATTTGATGTAAAACCGCCTTTTGCTGTGGCATTGAATGGTGCGTTTATTGCACGTGCAAGCTATAAGGAAACGCGCTTGCAAGCGGGAGATCAGATGGAGATTGTCAAAGCAGTAGGGGGAGGTTAACAGTATGGAACTAGAAGCAGAGGCGCCCGATACATTGGTTTTATACGATACGCCGCTAAAAAGCCGACTGTTTTTAGGCACAGCGAGTTATCCTTCTTTGCAAATTCTTACCAATGCGTTAGAGGCAGCAGCACCTGGCATGGTGACGGTGGCCTTGCGAAGACAAGGCACTAGCGCGCAAGATTTCGCTGGACAACATTTTCTTGCGGCGCTGGTAGAGCGTCAATTGCCCTTATTACCCAATACAGCGGGTTGTCATACGGTCCAAGAGGCGTTGACCACGGCGGAGATGGCGCGTGAAATGCTCCAAACCAATTGGATTAAGCTAGAACTTATCGGCGATGACTATACCTTACAGCCCGATACGGTCCAACTCGTTTTGGCTGCGCAAAAATTGGTCGATAGAGGGTTTTATGTATTACCGTATTGCACAGAAGATCTGGTCATTGCAAAGCGTTTAGTCGATGTAGGATGCCAGGTATTGATGCCGTGGGCAGCGCCAATTGGTAGCGGTCAGGGGGTCATCAATGCCTATGGTTTGCGTCTATTGCGTGAGCGTTTGCCCAGCATACCTATGATTGTCGATGCGGGTTTGGGCGTGCCTTCGGATGCGGGTGAAGTGATGGAATGGGGGTTTGACGGTGTACTGCTCAATACAGCGGTAGCGCATGCCACGTTTCCTGTGCGCATGGCACATGCTTTTTCCTTAGCGGTTCAAGCGGGACGCCATGCTTATCTGGCTGGTCCTGCGCCTAAACGAGAGGGAGCGCAAGCGAGTACCCCTGTTGTCGGAACTCCTTTTTGGCAACAACATACGGAAATATCTCCAATCCCTTCTTAACCGATGCTGAAAAAATCGTACGTAATGGATTGGGTCCTTTTTATAAAAAGGACCCATTTTCCTTTTTATTTCACTGAAATTGGCTTCATCAGAGTGTGCTATGCAGATACATTTTTGGCCTTTGAACTCGGAAAGCGTCAAAGCCGCGGAGCATATTCGCGCACACTTGGGAATATGGCCGGCGCATAGCGTGGCGCAAAATGAGGCATTGCAACTTTATACCCAATGGCCTGGGGTTGCAGAAAAAGTACGACCGGGCGATTGGTTAATTTTAGAAGGCGATACCATTACCGCTCAAGCGCGCGAGGCCGCTTTGCGCGAAGGGGCGCTAGTTTTAGAAGTCCGTATTGCAGACGTTGCGCTAACACAAGCAGAAGCGCAACCAGTAGCACAAGCGGGGATCAAGACCGCCCATGGAGATATGTCCTTGGATGTGGCACCGCCTCTAGAGACTGCCGCTTCGTTGCTATATCAGGCAATGACGTTATATATTCCCTGTACCTCCTCAACACAGTCGGCCCAGCATTATCATTTTGAAGGTGCGTGTACCACGCAATGGCAAGAAGCCCTTGCCGCATTTTTAGATTGTGGATTTGCGGCGCTCGATGCGCTTACTTTGGCCTATGCATGGCGGGAAATCGCCACCGAAAAAAGGCCTATTGCATCCAATGTTAATACCCGCGTCGATATCAGCGTCAATACAAAGGCCCCTGACTCTGAACGCAAAACTTCTGATGCTGGTTGGCCTGAGCAATTATCTACCTATCCGAACCTGCCTGGACAACCTACAGTATTGTCTACCGTAATGTCTCCGTTACCGTCTCCTTTTGCCTCCTGTCCTTCTCGCTTAGGCTTATATGCCGTAGTACCCAACGCTGATTGGGTCGAGCGCGTGCTTGCAGCGGGAGTGCGTACGGTGCAATTGCGTATTAAAAAAAGTACAGACCCAAAAAACGGAGCCGATGCGCTAGGTAAACAGGATATTTTGGATATCCAGCGCGCGATCCAAGTTGCTCGCGCGTACAATGCGCCTCTGTTTATCAATGATCACTGGGAATATGCCATTGAGTTTGGCGCTTATGGCGTGCACCTTGGGCAGGAAGATTTAGACGCAGCGGATCTAGAGCGTATTGCTGCTGCTGGCCTGCGGTTGGGGATTTCAACCCATGGCTACTATGAAATACTACGTGCCTACCAAATAAAACCTAGTTATATCGCGTTAGGAGCGGTATTTCCCACTACGACAAAATGCATACCTACGGGCGTACAAGGGCTGGACCGTTTAGCCCATTATGTACGCTTGCTTGGTAAACAACATATGCCTTTAGTCGCAATTGGAGGAATTGACCATACTGTGCTGGAAGCCGTATTAAATACGGGAGTTGGTAGTGCAGCGGTCGTGCGCGCCATTACGCAAGCGCAAAATCCTGAGAAAGCCATAGCTCAGTTGCAAAGTTTTTTTCAGTAAAAAAGGCTTACACTATTGCGTTCTTTAGGATCTGTTCACGATTTTTGCAAAGGGTCCATATTTGGGGGAGCAGGAGCGCAGGGACCGGAACTGTACTTTTGTACAGTGAGGATCCCGAGCACCGCACCGCATTTTTGCCCATACGCGAAGATGAGCTCTTTGCGGAGATCGTGGACAAGTCCTGAAAACATTTTTGAAACGGAGACTTCATGCTGCATCTTAAAAAACAAGAAAAAACATCCTATTTCAAAAAAGTGGGGGGAATGTTAGCGGCTTTGGGCACGATACTAGCCTCCCTTTTTCTCTGCGTGTCTTTGGCATGGGGAAGCGAAGTAAAACGGGATGCGCCAGATGGTTTAATCAAGACCCTGACAGAATGTGTGGTCACAGCGTTACGAGAAGATCCTACGATACAGCCCAATAATACACAGGGGCTTATTCGGCTTATCAATAAAGAAATTCTCCCCTACACGAATATTGAAAAAACCACGCGTTTGGCAATAGGCCGTCACTGGAAAAAAGCGGACGCTGAGCAGAAAAAAGAATTGATAGAGGAATTTAAAACCCTATTGATTTATACCTATGCTGGAGCGTTAGCGAATAACCGTCAGGCTAATATCGAAGTTCTCGCTTCTACTACACCGAATAATGCGGATGATACCGTTATCAAAACCCAGGTGATTCACCAGGGACAACCCATTGAAGTCGCCTATCGTTTATCTAAAGAACAAGAATTATGGTCGGTATACGATATCAGTGTAGCGGGGGTATGGTTAGTACAAAACTTCCGCCAACAGTTTAATGACACTTTATCTAGACCTGATGGTATCGATGCGCTAATTCAAAGCTTAAAGCAGCAAAATAAGCGTTTAACAGGGCGTTAGTCATGAATACGCATGCTTTTAAAGTAGGTGCGAGATTGACCTATGATTGTGCCCATGCGGTATGTAAGGCTGGGCTTGGGCAGCTCAGTGTTGGCGTAAAGCAAGTCGACTGTGGTGCTTTGCAGCACTTTGATTCTTCTGCTTTAGCGGTTTTCTTAAGCTGGCAGCGAGCCGCTCAAAAACAGGGGCGGGTTATACAAGTATGTAATATCCCTGCTGCATTAGCGAGCCTAGCGCAGGCTTATGGGGCCAGTGCGCTGTGCTTTGGAGCAAAAGCGGCTTGAAAGCAGGCATACTTGCGGGCGTATGCGTAATCGCTATAGGATAGGCCATTAGCAGGTATACTCTTAAACACTCTGCGGATCTTTTTTCACTTTTCTCCTGCGCGCTATGTATTCCATTCAAATTGATCGCATTCAGAAAAATTACCAAGATTTTTCGGCTCTCAAAGAGGTTAGCTTCAATGTTGAAGAAGGTGAATTCTTTGGTTTGCTAGGCCCTAATGGAGCAGGGAAGACCACACTTATCAGCATCTTAGCGGGGCTCACCTGTGCAACCAGTGGTACGGCGCGTATACACGGCTTTGATGTTGTAAAAAACTATCGGGAAGCGCGCCGTAGGGTGGGCATTGTTCCCCAAGAATTGGTGTTTGATCCTTTCTTTACTGTGCGTGAAACCCTTCGTTTGCAATCCGGTTATTACGGTCTGCGACGTAACGATGCATGGATTGATGAAATCATGCATCACTTAGACCTGACAGATAAAGCGGATAGCAATATGCGCGCTTTATCCGGTGGGATGAAGCGGCGCGTATTAGTTGCACAAGCCTTGGTACACCGACCTCCTGTGATTGTGCTCGATGAACCCACCGCAGGCGTAGATGTAGAGTTGCGTCAGACATTGTGGAAATTTATCGCCCAGCTCAATAAAGATGGACACACGATTGTATTGACTACGCATTACCTTGAAGAGGCGGAAGAGCTATGCAATCGTATTGCGATGCTCCGGCAAGGTAAAGTCGTTGCGCTAGATCATAAAGCTGCGCTATTAAAGGGTTTTGCTAGTAATCAGTTGGTACTCACATTGAGCGCTGGCCAATTGCCTGAAAGCCTAAAACCTTTAGAGCTTAATCACAAGGCGCGCAGTGCAGTAAGCGTGCCAGGCAAGGCTAAGCCCCATGTATTGCAATTAAATGCTTTTGACGAAATTGAGGCCATCCTAGCGCAATGCCGGCAAGCCGGGTGCGTGCTTGAGGAGGTAGAAATTCGCCGCGCTGACTTGGAACGTGTTTTTCTACAGGTCATGAAAAATGCCGCGCAAGGCGGTAGCTCGCGTCCATCTTCTCGCTC
Organism: Mycoavidus cysteinexigens; assembly: GCA_031963005.1. GTDB lineage: Bacteria > Pseudomonadota > Gammaproteobacteria > Burkholderiales > Burkholderiaceae > JASSUD01. The sequence continues at coordinate 37,448 of JASSUL010000004.1, forward strand.
GGAAGAGCATGCTAGTACTTCGACTGAAAAGACAACAGGACAAGAGAAGGCGAAAGCGAAAGCCAATACGGCTTCTTCTACTAAAGATCAACCCATTACAGACTCGACCTCAGTGAGCAAGACCAAAGTCAAGTCTGCATCCAAATCGACGGCTTCCACGTCTTCAAAAGAATCGCCGCCACCTGCGCGAAAGACGGCAGCCACTTCCAGTAAAGAATCGGCGCCTAAAAAACGGGTAAGTGCAAAAGATAAAGCTGTCGATGCGACGAAGGAGATGAAGTAATGCAGGGTTTTATTACATTACTCTATAAAGAATCTTTACGTTTCTGGAAAGTAGGGTTTCAAACGCTTGCTGCACCTATTATTACGTCCTTGCTGTATTTGCTCGTCTTTGGGCATACGCTGAGGAATCATGCAGACATTTATCCTGGCATTTCTTACACCGCTTTTTTGGTGCCTGGTCTAGTTATGATGAGTATTTTGCAAAATGCTTTTGCTAATACTTCCTCGTCGCTGATTCAGTCGAAAATCACAGGCAATATTGTCTTTATCCTGCTTCCTCCTTTTGCGCCCTGGGAAATATTCTGGGCTTATGTGCTCGCCTCTATTTTGCGGGGTGCGTGCGTTGGCGTAGGCGTGTTTTTCGCCACAGTATGGCTTGTGCCGGTAACATTTGCCGCGCCATGGTATATCTTTGCCTTTTTGTTTTTAGGTGCCACAGCGCTGGGAACCTTAGGGTGTATCGCTGGGATTTACTCTGAGAAATTTGATCAGCTTGCGGCATTTCAAAATTTCTTGATTATGCCGATGACATTTTTATCGGGTGTTTTTTACTCGGCGCATACTTTGCCGCCAGTATGGCATGCTATTTCAAGCGTTAATCCTTTTTTCTATCTGATCGATGGTTTCCGTTATGGTTTCTTAGGAGCTTCGGATGTCGATCCGCTCAAAAGTTTAGCCATTAGTGCGGCTTTTTGCCTGGTGTTAGTCATTTTTACACTGCGATTATTAGCTAAGGGCCATAAGTTGCGAAATTAAAGCAGCGCTTTAAGGATATCTCCATCGAGGTATTGTGCTTATTCAATATACGCTGCATGCCTTTAGAACCTATTGAGTATCTCCCAAAGAGAGGCCCGCGCCCTTTTGAGAGATACTGGAGAGTAAAAATAGGAAAGACCTACGCATATGCGTTTAATGTATCTATAGAGATTTTCCATGCTGCCAACACCAGACGATATCAAAATGTACATTACCTCTGGCATGCTCTGTGAGCATATCGAGGTAGAAGGAGATGGACAACATTTCTATGCTACGATCATAAGCTCCACCTTTATTGCAAAGAGTCGGGTAGAGCGCCATCAGATCGTCTATACCGCGTTGGGCGCACGTATGAAGAGTGAAATTCATGCATTGAGTATGAAAACCTTCACTCCTGAAGAGTGGCGCGTATCGATTCATGCTTAGTCTTTTATGCCGCATTATAAAAAAATGCGGTGGGGGTTTGACCTTAACTGATAACCCTTCTATTACTCTGTCTGTACCTACTATCTACTACCCTGTATCTACTACTCTGTAAACAGGGTTCCTTTTATTCTATTTCTATATCTTGCTGTTTCATGGACAAACTCCGTATTCAGGGTGGGCATCGTCTAGTTGGCGAGATTGCTATTTCAGGCGCCAAAAATGCAGCGCTCCCCATATTATGTGCATGCCTTCTGACGGCTGATCCTGTGCACTTGCATAATGTGCCGAATTTGCAAGATGTGCGCACGATGCTAGCTTTACTAGGTCATATGGGAGTGCATATCGATCTGATAGCGCATACACCAGGAGCTACCGGTCAGACCGTCACTTTGCAGGCTCAAAAACTGCTGGAACTCACTGCACCCTATGACCGTGTTAAAGCCATGCGCGCCTCGATTTTGGTGCTAGGGCCTTTACTCGCCCGTTTTGGTGCTGCGCGTGTTTCATTGCCTGGAGGCTGTGCGATTGGATCTCGCCCTGTTGATCAGCATATCAAGGGCCTCTGCGCACTCGGTGCAGATATTCATCTTGAGCATGGCTATATCGAAGCGCATATTCCTGGTGCATTCCCTGCAGGGGGCAATATTTACAGTACGCCGACGGATAATGCAAAACCTATCCGCCTCAAAGGTCATCGCATTATCCCCGATATGATTACGGTGACGGGAACAGAAAATATCCTGATGGCCGCTACGTTAGCAGAAGGGGAAACGGTTATTGAAAATGCGGCGCGAGAACCTGAAGTGACGGATCTCGCTCGTTTTTTAGTGGCTATGGGTGCGCGTATTGAAGGGATAGGCACTGATTGTCTGGTTATTCAAGGTGTAGAGCGTTTACATGGAGCCACCTACACTATTGCACCAGATCGGATTGAGGCCGGAACTTTTCTCTGTGCCGTGGCAGCAACAGGTGGAGAACTCACATTACGTAATGTCGACCCCACCTCGCTCGATGTTGTATTAGATAAATTGCGTGAAGCAGGGCTGATTTTAGAGGTGGGCACCGATACCATCCATGCCATTATGCGCGATCGCCCCCGAGCAGTCAGTTTTAGAACGTCTGAATATCCCGCATTTCCCACAGACCTGCAAGCGCAGTTTATGGCATTGAATTGTGTAGCGGAAGGACAAGCATGTGTGACAGAAACGATTTTTGAGAATCGTTTTATGCATGTAGGAGAACTGATTCGCTTGGGAGCGTCGATAATCATTGAAGGAAATAAGGCTTGGGTCACTGGCATGCCATTTGTATCGGGAGCTAATGTGATGGCAACCGATTTACGTGCTTCTGCTGGCCTAGTGATTACAGCATTAGCTGCACGGGGAGAAACCACTATCGATCGCATCTATCATTTAGATCGCGGCTACGATGCAATGGAAAAGAAACTCTGTGCGGTAGGTGCTCAGGTAGAACGCATCGGATCGATGCCTACTCTATCATCACCAAGCATTCATGAAGTCGCGCGCAATGAGGCGCATGCATAATGCAGGCGGTAATGATAGAAAACACAATAGAAAACACAGCCCCATTGCCTGAAAACCGCTTCGCAACTCGATTTGCGCAGACGCAACTCACCTTTGCGTTGGCTAAAGGGCGTATTTTTCAAGAGACACGCGCGCTGCTTGCCGCTATGGATGTGCATATTCACGGCGAACCAGAAACGTCTCGCAAACTCATTTTTCAGACTAGTCAGCCAGGTTTACAGGTGATCCTAGTGCGTGCAAGCGACATTCCAACCTATGTGCAGTATGGTGCAGCAGATTTTGGAGCCGTAGGCAAAGATGTGCTGTTGGAGCATGATGGGGCGGGTTTATACCAACCTCTAGATTTAGGAATAGCTTGCTGCCGTATGTCGGTTGCTGCCCCTGCTGAATTTGATTATGTCCGTGCAACGCGTCCAGGTGCGCGAATACGGGTAGCCACAAAATTCGTGCGCACTGCGCGTGCGCATTTCGCGGCAAAAGGCGTTCCAGTGGATCTGATTAAACTCTATGGCTCGATGGAACTGGCCCCTTTAGCAGGCTTAGCAGATGCTATCGTCGATGTAGTGGGAACGGGCGCTACTTTGCGCGCGAATCATTTAGTCGAAGTGGAATCTATCATGCCTATCTCTGCACGTCTGATTGTGAATCAGGCCGCCCTCAAGCTCAAACGCGCAACACTTGGACCCATACTTGATGCTCTAGAAGGGGTACTACAAGCACGTGAAAGCATGTAGTCTATCGATGCATGATCCTTTGTGGCCATCACCAAGGTGGGTGTTCTGAAGGGAGCACTTCCTTTTTCATTTTCCCTTACTCCTGAAAATGCCTGCTACATCCTTAAATCTTCGTAGACTCCAGACACACGATCCGCATTTTGAAGCGGATTTTGCCGCTTTATCGGCGCAAGCACTCAGCCATGATGAAGAAGTTGATCGTTGTGTCGCTGGGATTCTGGCAGACGTGCAAGCACGGCGAGATGCGGCCGTTTTGGAATATACGCACCGCTTTGATCGCCTACATGCGCATTCGGTATCAGAGCTAGAAATCCCGGCGCATGCGCTAGAAGCCTCTTTCCAGCGCTTAACCCCTAAAACCCGAGATGCCTTAGAAGCGGCAGCAATACGCATTCGGGCCTACCATGAGCGCCAAAAGCAAGCATGCGGGAGTTTTGACTGGCAGCATACAGAGCCAGACGGCACCACACTAGGACAGAAAGTCACTCCACTTGAACGCGTAGGGATCTATGTGCCAGGCGGGCGCGCTGCATATCCTTCTTCGGTGTTGATGAATGCATTGCCTGCCAAAGTGGCGGGAGTGCAAGATATCGTGATGGTTGTTCCTACACCAGATGGGTATCAAAATCCTTTGGTATTAGCAGCGGCTTTTCTGGCTGGCGTGAACCGCGTATTCACTATAGGTGGTGCGCAGGCTATTGGCGCGCTAGCGTATGGCACTCCCACGATTCCTGCAGTAGATAAGATTGTAGGTCCAGGGAATGCCTATGTAGCTGCTGCAAAACGCAGGGTCTTTGGCAATGTAGGCATAGACTTGATTGCAGGGCCTTCTGAAATCGTCGTGTTATGTGATGGCACGACAGATCCACACTGGATCGCTATGGATTTATGCGCGCAGGCTGAGCACGATGAGCATGCGCAAGCCATTCTATTAAGCCCAGATAGCGCATTTATCGAGCAGGTTGCTCACGCATTAGACCAATTAATACCCGAATTACCCCGCAAAGCCATTATTCATCGCGCGCTAGAAAATCGAGGCGCTTTGATTGCCGTGCGCAATATGGAAGAAGGGTGCGCGATCATTAATCGACTCGCCCCCGAGCATGTAGAAATCGCTGCACAATCCGCGCGTCAATGGTCAAAGACTATCCATCATGCAGGAGCCATCTTTATCGGGCGCTATACCAGTGAAAGTTTAGGGGATTACTGTGCAGGCCCCAATCATGTGCTACCTACCGCAAGAAGCGCCCGTTTTTCCTCTCCTCTGGGGGTTTATGATTTTCTCAAACGTACCAGTGTGCTCGAAGTAAGCGAACAAGGTGCTCGGATATTAGGGGATATCGCTGTCGAGTTAGCTTATGGAGAAGGCCTCCATGCCCATGCCCGCAGCGCAGCCTACCGCATGGATAATCTGCGCCCTGAGATGTTTAATACCAATATATAAACTTTATACTCACTTAAATGCTGGAAAAATTGGTCAGAGCGCTTTGTGAAGAAAGATCTGAATTAATCGAATAGCTCGGTTATGAATTTGACCCACAGCAGTTTGATCTTCATGAGATCAATGAAAATCTTAAGCACTTGCAAAAATGAAGATGCCATCACTGGATTTACAAACTGCGCAAATGAGCAATATCGCGACTGAGCTTGTTGGTGATATCCGCAATTTGATCCGCGAAGCCAAAGTAGGACTGGCTGCCACCGTCAATTCGACTCTGACCTTGCTGTATTGGCGCATCGGGCGGCGTATTCATACCGAAATACTCAAGGGAGAGCGGGCTGAATATGGCAGGCAAATCATTGAGACACTGGCTCAGCAATTGGAAGCCGAACATGGACGTGGTTTCAGTACCAAAAATCTTCGCCATATGCTGCGTTTTGCTGAGATATTTGCAGCTGAGAAGATTGTCTACGCGCTGAGTAGAGAATTGAGTTGGACCCACTTGCGCAGCCTAATCTATATTGAAGATCCACTCAAACGCGAGTTCTACCTTGAGATGTGCAAAAGTGAGGGCTGGAGTACCCGCGCTTTACAAAATCGTCTTGATTCTATGTTGTTCGAGCGCACAGCGCTTTCGCGCAAGCCAGACGAGTTACTAAAAATCGAACTAGCCGCATTGAGAAACCAAGAAGTCTTAAGTCCTAATCTCGTGCTAAAAGACCCCTACATCCTTGACTTTTTAGGGCTGCATGATCGCTATCTTGAAAAAGATCTTGAAGACGTTATCCTGCGCGAACTGGAACACTTTCTGCTAGAGCTGGGTACGGGTTTTAGTTTTATCGCTCGTCAAAAACGACTACAGATCGACAACGCTGATTTTTACATTGATCTGTTATTCTACAATCGTCGTCTCAAACGCCTGGTAGCCATCGAACTAAAGCTAGGAGAATTCAAAGCGGCAGATAAAGGTCAGATGGAACTTTATCTGCGCTGGCTTGCAAAATATGAACAAGAACCGGATGAAGCGCCGCCACTAGGTATCATCCTATGCACAGGCAAAAATTGTGAACAGATTGAACTTCTGGAACTAGGCCAAAGTGGTATCCACGTTGCCGAATATATGACTGGCCTGCCATCTCGACAATTACTGGAACAAAAATTGCATGAGGCAGTAGCGCTATCGAAAGCGCGTTTTGAGAATCGCAGAAGTCCTATAGAAGGCAAATCAGACAACGAAGGCTAAATACTCTGCAAAATCTTGGCTGTCCTCACCAGGGAATACCCTAGCGATTTATTTTTAGCTTGCCATAATATCTATAGAAGATCGTGAAAATAGATGCGTTGCAGGATAAAATTTTTCAGTCTGAAATTCATACAATGATGGCGTATTTTTCTCTATCCGATGGTTGCTTTGATAGATATCATGTGTAACCGGATCGCAAATAAAAGTACGCCTTTCACTTTTCTGCATATTAGCAAGAAGACTTTCTTCTATTTTATGATGGGGTTTTGCAGGTATTAAGTCAGTTTCCAAAGGAGAAGAATCTGTTATTGTAAAATAACTCTCTTCAGAAATGGCAGTGATGTTTTCTCCTGAGTAGATTGTGAAGCTTTTTCTAGTCGCTAACTCAACATCTTGATTAGGTTTATCTTCTTTAATATTAGGTTTATCTTCTTTAGTATTAAAGAAATTATATAATTTCTGAATTATAGTATTAAAAAAATTATATAGATGCGTGTATATGTTGAAAAATAAGCTTTTTATCGGGGTAGTTATTGAGTAATTAAGATGGGCAAAAGTATCGGAAAATTCGCATGCATCGAGCTTTTGTGGTGCATTTTTAGGAATGTTGTTAGGATTTTTATGCGTTTCTATTGCAGTACTTTTGTATATATTTAATGCTTCACTACGATGAATGGCAGATGTCGTCATAGTTTTTCTCTCGTCTTTTAAAAATCATCTAGAATCAAAAATGCTTTTGGTCTGATGCTGCTAAACAACAAGGTAAAGAAAATTGTATGAGAGAAAACTAAAGCATTATTTCGATAAATACAGGCTATTTTTTTAAATAGCTAGGTTAGCTAAAAGCTATATTTCAAATCAGGATATTTTTGTAATTCATCTATATAATAATTGAACGCAGTTATTATGGTTTTCAACATATTCTGTATTCTGTATCTATTATTTTCTATTTGTGGCGGTACGGTATCTTGTAGCCCTAAAAAATATCTGATTGATTGAATCAATAAATTCGTAATTTTGGTTCTTAACGGGCATATATGCCACTCACACGCGATTACTATGACTGTTCGTTTACCCGATTCTGCAAAGCGCGATCAAAAACCTGCCGTTCAAAATGCCGCAGGGGGGACTTTGAATGCTTTCTTTCGGAGAGCCATTGATTGGGGACGTGCTTGCACTTGGACAGGCGCCTTGTATAACTTGGCTTTGCTATGCAGTGCGCTTTGGGTTTGGATGCAGGCGTCTCATGCCATGGATAGCTATGAACATATCGCCTTATTTTTAGCGGTATGCGTGCTCAGTGCGCTGGGAATAAGTTGGCCTCGATTGCGCATTGCGGTGCTGGGAGTGAGTGTATTAACCCTAGGGGCGGTATTCGTTTATCAGCACGACCTAAGTCGTGCAGAGACTGTATTTATCTTGAAATACCTGCTTGCTAGCCAATCGGCCTTACTCTGGATGGGGGTATTATTTTTACTCACCACGCTTTTTTACTGGCTTGGAATGCTCTTTCAAGCGCTAGGCCCAAGTCGTTTAGCGCGAGGATTTTGCTGGGCAGCTATATGGATGGGGAGTACGGGGTTAGGGGTGCGATGGTATGAGTCTTATCTGATCGGTGCAGATGTAGGTCATATTCCCATTTCGAATCTGTATGAAGTTTTTATATTATTTTGCTTAGTAACAGCTCTGCTCTACCTCTATTTTGAATCCACTGCACTGAATCAGCTTGCAATGCATCAAGCAGGAGAGGGCTCCTACAAGGCATCATGTCAGGCATCACCCCAACATGCGCCAGCTTCACCCCACTGGCGCATAGCGCAAGCAAAAATTTATGCGCTCGGCGCTTTTGTTATGCTGGTCATTACTGCTGCATTGGGCTTTTTAGTATGGTATTCGATCGCCCGTGATGCACAAGTGATTACTCCTCTAGTTCCTGCCTTACAAAGTGGTTGGATGAAAATACATGTTCCTGCCAACTTTGTCGGCTACGGTAGCTTCGCACTGGCTGCCATGCTGGCATTCGCCTATTTACTGAAACACTATGGAATAGCCTCCAATAGGTTGCCCGATTTCACCGTGCTCGATGCGCTGATGTATCAGGCAATTATGGTCGGCTTTGCCTTTTTTACTTTAGCGACGGTTTTAGGAGCGCTCTGGGCCGCAGAAGCTTGGGGAGGATATTGGAGTTGGGATCCTAAAGAAACCTGGGCGCTGATTGTTTGGTTAAATTATGCAGCCTGGTTACATATGCGCTTGATTAAAGGATTAAGAGGAGTTGTAGCGGCTTGGTGGGCTTTTATTGGCTTGTTTATTACCGCTTTCGCCTTTTTAGGCGTGAATATGTTCTTATCCGGACTGCATAGTTACGGAACGCTGTAGCGCGCTGCGCTTGCATTGCATGCCCAAAGGGGGTAGTGACCGCATAAGGCGTCAGAAATTATCATCTGACGGGCCATGTGGTCACTACCCCTTCTTCTTTGTCCAATAATTAGCACTCCTTGAGCATAAAATTCACCGCGTATCAGTGGGTCTCATGCGCAATGAGCTGGCCTTTCCTCTATGCAAATTCTCCATACTATAATCTATAGAGCAAGAAGCAAAATTCCTTTTAGAATACAGAATACTATAAAAATATATTAAAACCCTCTATTTCTGTTCGCTTCTTAATAAAAAATCAATCTATAAATATAAATCCTCTTCTATCACTCAATCAAAATTTACAACAGCTTTCTATTTCGCAGCCCGTCAATTTAAATACACCTATTTATGACAAAAAAACTGCTGTACCGGTGTCAATAAATGAAACTTCCTTTATCCTGCCATTGGAAATTCTTAATATAATTTTTCACTATGCATTTATGGATGCAGTGACGCCTTATATAACCATACAATCTGCGAAACAACTTGCTCCATTTCTTCTGGTTTCCCATTCATTAAGGAATGAGATAATAAAATCAATGGATTATAAATGTCATGAAGAATGGGGAAAAGACAATAATTTCTTAAGAAATTTAAAATTATTTTTTGAATCAAAAAAATATTTAGATGAAAAAGACATAGAAGGTCAGCTTAATTGGTGCAAAAATAGCATTAACTTTATCACTCAAGATACTCAGATGTTGGACTAGGAAGAAGATTACACCTCAGAAGCTGGCCGATTCTCTTATTGCATAGAAAAAATAATACAAGGAGAAAAATATGTGCAAATAGAGCTCAATGCCATAAATGAAGATAATAGGGTAGGTTTTCATAAGGCAACCCCGCCATTAAAGCATCAAATTATACTTGATGCACTTTCAAATAAAACAGATATACAACACTTATGCATAGATGCAAGAGATGTAGCCATAAATGAATACATAAGAGGAAAGTTACCTATTTCTACAGGCAATTTAATAAATGGGATAGTGAGAATTATAAAAAATAATACGGCGCTGAATGAAATAGGATTTTTATATTTAGATGGAAATTATATTGGCGCCGATGATATGGAGCAATTAGGTGAAGCGTTATCAGGGAAAATAATAAACGAACTATCTTTAGAAAAAATATGATTGGAAGAGAGGGTGCGCTTATATTAAGTAAATATATTCAACATATCCAGGTTAAAGAATTGTATCTAGATAAAGCCCATATTGGACCTAAAGGCTGCCATACCTTAATTGATAATCTGCCAAAAACGTTAATATATATATCATTAAGCCATAACAGCCTGAAGAAAAAAGATAAAGAAGAAATAGCTTTAAAGTTACAAAACTTAAATATAGAATATGATATTTAATTTATTATTTTCTTGAAAGTGATTCTACAATGTTGAACAAAAACTGAATCCAGTAAAAGCATCTATTGTGTACAACGGTGTAGCCTTGGTATCCATGCTAATTGGCAAACCCGCTATTCAGTCAAATTACACGGTCAATGTGTCAATGTTTATGGAACGCATTGCATGACGCGCTCTTCCCATACGCAAAGGCCGCTGCATATTCATGATGCAGCGGCCTTTGCTCATATGGTAAACCTATGTATATAAATCACACATCATCAAAGCTTTGGAATAAACAGGGCAGCGCTTACATCGAAAAACTTGCCCAATTTGCCAGCTAAGGTCGCGCTAATTTTTCGCTTTCCCGCTAGAATCGCCGAGAGGTTGCTTTGGGGGACTATATCCGATAGATCCTCTTGTTTAAGCCCGCGAGCATCTATCAAAAATCTTAATGCTTCTTTAGGTTCAACGGCCTTAATGGGATAGTGCACCTGCTCATATCTCGATACCAAATCACTTACTAGATCCAGTAAGTTCGATAAAGGATGCCCTTCATCATCCCCAGCAACATCCAGCAACGAATTCATCAAAGCAACCATATGGTCATAGTCTGCTTCGCTACGGATAGGATGAACGTGTGTCATGGCATCAAAAGTTTGCCACGATGTTTGAATCGCTTGCATGTTGAATTGAGATTGCATGATTACACTTTTCCTTTACGATAGCGTTTATTCCAATCGTCATATTCCCGGTGAGTCATAACCTTCTGAACAAACATCTTCTTAAATCTGTATCGAAAGATGACCACTATGCGATAGTTGTTACCACCCACATCAAAGATGACGTAGGGAGGTACATAATCGGTTGAGTTGAAAACCGCTCGAATATGATTAAAGTCTCTGAATCTCCCCAGCAACGCTCCCACTGATAATTTAGTATAAATGGGGCAAGATGACACTTCATCTATATGGCTATTACCCCTGAAAAGGGGCTTTTTTAAGAAATATTAAGAAGCGGAACATATTATCTGTAAAGCTTGCACATCCTTTTGAATGCTCTCGGACGCGGTGAGCATTTGTTTGCATTGATGTGCTAATAGTTTAATTTCGTTGGCGAGATCTGATGCCGCTTCAGCGGTTATTCCTGGGGCCGGTGAGGCGTTATTTTGTAATGCCATATTATCTAGTGCACGTAAAATATTGGCTGTGTGTTGGGTACGTGGTTCCATGCTCAGGTCTGTATCGGATCCAGTAGAAGACGTCACTGTAGCGGGGGATACTATCCGTGAGGCCGATTCATTGGCCGTTGAATGCATGGTGGTTACCATCTCAGCAGGAGATGGAGCAGGGGTTTTTATGCTGCGCTCTGCACGCGCGAGATGCTCATCAATGGCGGTGAGGACTTGCTGCATGATTTGCGGCTGGGTAATTTGCGCTTGGGCAATCAGCGGAGCCACGGCAGTGAGCTGCCCTGCTAGGACATGGCTTTGAATTAAAAGATCATTGAGTTCGGCCACACATTTTTGCTGTGCTTTAGGCTCGAGCATCATGCGTGAAAAAGCGTTTCCTAAATTGGCAAACGCAATATGCATATTTTTACGTGTCAGCCGACAATCTACATCGCGTTCTGCAAATAAGGCCGCCTGTGCTTTTTGGGTGGCATGATCGGAACCATTGGCTTGCGGGACACCTAATTTTTCGTGCAATGTTGTGATGGCTTTGAAATATTGCCTTGTGGAGCGGATGACTTCACGAATTAAGGGACCCATTACGCGATATTCCCAGTAAGGGAATAAATGGCTGATAACAACAGCAATCGCACAGCCAATAGCCGTATCTAGCGCGCGCTCTCCAATAACGCGAAACCCTTCTGGCGCTAATAGGTTATACAAAATAAGCACGTAAGAAGAGGCAAAGACTACGCTAGTCAAATAATGAAATAAGGAGAAGCTATAGCTTAGGACCAAGAAGGTAAACATAAGCGCCATCAAAATGATGGGAGATTTTACAAAAGCAATCAGTACTAAGCTTGCTATACATCCTATAAACGTGCCTATTAAGCGTCGTGCATTGTATTGCTTGGTTAACGAGAAGCCTGGCTTCATAATAATGATGCAGGTTAAGCAAATCCAGTAGCTATTAATCAAGGGTAAAAATTTCCCTAACCAAAGCCCCAAGGCCACGGCAGCACTGACGCGCGCAGCATGGCGAAAGCTCGGAGAAGCGAGCTTAAAGTTAGAGAAAAATTGCCCTATCGGGGCTTCTCGATATTTTAAAAAGCGATGTAGCGCTTGATTAATAATCATCTCAGCGGGTTCTTGCATCCCGGAGGTTTTATCGGCAAAGCGGGTATGTTCCCGCATTTTTTGGATGCGTTTCGAGACGCTCTTACAGCGTTGGCATGCGGCTACGAGTGCAGCATAGGCTTCGGGGTGTTGCGCAGGAAATTGCTTGCGGCGCAGCATCTCAATTTCATACTCTAGGGCGCGTAATTCCGCTTTAACATGACTACGGCGCTCAAGTGGGCGATTTTGTAGCGCAGCAAGTCCCACTTCTTCAAGATCGCGAGCGCTTTTTATGAGGAAATCATGGAAAAAGCTCAGGATATCTGACACACCAAAGGTCGCGCGCATTAATGCATATTCCGCATGTGCGGCGACGATCATATTGTGTAAATCAACGATATGAATGAATAAATTAAAAAGCAGGGTGCGTCGGCTATCCTTATTTTTTGAACGTAACTCAGGTAGGTTACGCAACACGATATCGCGCGCGGCATCTTGCAAATTAATGGCTTCGATCTGCCGCGTAATCAGCTCTGCATAGCACTCATCTAAATCGATATCTAAGCGATAAAACTGTGCTCGTGCACGTAAATACTGCGCAGTGGCTAAAACACTTTCGGCAATAGCTTGCTGCTCAAGACGTGCCGTCTGCCATCGGCTCACTAACGTGCTCCAGTAGGTATACCAAAGCCCCCCTACTAAAACCCAACATGCATTGAGTGCCGCCGCTTCATAGCTAAAGTGCTTATCTAGTGTGACAGCCATAACAAATAAAGCCCCAAAGCTAATTTGCGGCCACCGGAAGCCATAGACCACCAGCATAGAAAATATAAAGGTCAGTGGGACAACGATAAGCCAGAGAGGCAAAGACCATGCCGTCGCTAAGCCAGTAAGCAGTGCCGATAAGAAGCTGATAAAAGAGCACGTCAACATATCATTATGCTTGTGCTTCAGTGGCCCTGGCATATCGACAGCGCAGGCTGCTAGAGCACCCGTCGAGAGCGTAAACCCCAGATCTCGATTATGAAAGACTAATAGCATCAATACGGGTGGCAGCGAGAGCCCTGCAGCAATACGCAGTCCGCCATAGAAATACTGGCTATATAAAAATCGCTTAATGTGGGTGGCGTAGCGCATGTTGCAATGACAAGAATGTAAAAAAAGGAGGGTACACTGATCCTTAGAAAGTACTGAGTATCGCTCAAAACGATACGTTTGGGGAGTTATAAGTAAGGTCCAGACTCACTAATTTTGCGCTACTAATTATTAGTACAGTAATTTTCCTAAATAAGTGAATTATTCGTAATAATTCAGAATAGTTTTAAAAATTGGTAATCTATATTCATATAAAAATATGAAATATTAATAAATTTTTATTAAAAATATCACTTTCAGTAAAATCTGAATGGGCAAGTGCCAATATTCCAGATCTTTATGTCATGTGAAAAACATATATTTTCTATAAGTACACTTACTTAGGGAATATATGTTTATAAATAATAATTTGCTTAGTATCCAATCTTTTTTCTCTGCTAAATGTGCATCTTTAGAAAAAAAAGTAAACCAACAGATTTCACAAAATGCATTAGGAATTGTAGCAGTGGATTCTGATATTGGGCTAGCTAAAGAAGACGTCGTGCAAAATGAGGACACCCTACAGCCTCAGAAAAATCCCAATTCTGAATTATATACTGTGACCACAGAGACACAAGCGCAGCTTACAAAGTTGTGCAAAGTGCTTCCGTCTGAGCTATGGATGCAGGTTTTAGAGCGTTTTTCATTGAAAGATCTCTATCTTTTCAGAGGTGCAAGTCGTGACGCTTGTGAAATTGTAAATAGTCTTTTGCCAGTAGCACCTCGATCCAATTTATTTGCTAATCATGCTGAAATGCATGGGTTTATGGCAAATATTAAAAATAAAACATTTTATCGTGCCGTATATATATTAAATCAATTATTGCTTCAAAATAAAGCAAAATATGGCAATATGGAATTTGTTAAAACAGCATTAGAATTATTAGATTCCGAGCGCACAATAGACGATTTAATTAATGCATCTTTATTTAATGATGAACAAGTAAAAATATTAGAAAATGCAGAACTGACTCCTAAAAAGCAGCGTTACTTAACTTCTTCAAGTTGCATCCTAGAGCGTGTACGTGGCGCAGAATATAATCTGGATGCTTTCTTAAAACTCGACAATTTTTATGTCGATAAAGGTATTTTGCACGCCATAAGAGACAATAACGAGCAAGCTATTAAAGATATGGTTGCAAGTGGCTTATATTTAAATGTAAGAAATGCTTCAGGGCATACTCCTTTGCATACCGCTGCAATCATAGAAGATCTAGATGCCGTATCGCGGTTGCTACGTTTAGGCGCCAAGATAGATATAGAGGATTACGATGGATGTACCGCGCTACATCGCGCTGCGCAGGCACGAATTTCCGACTTAGTGCCGCTGTTATTAAAAAATGGCGCAAATGCACATAGCGTAGATTACACAGGAGGCACCCCCTTACTTTATGCTATGGCACATTTTCGCCAAAATAATGCAAAGGCGCTCCTCAATGCCATGACACACTGCGATCATCTAGATATGATGGGTAGAAGTGCTTTGCACTATGCTGTGGTTCACCATGATATTGAAAATTTTAAGACCCTGCTTAGTAAAAACGTCAACGTCAATATACAAAGTGCACAGCGCGAGACGCCATTACATTACGCAGCAATAAGAAGATTTAACGCATTTTATGTTCCACTTTTGAGTGCAGGCGCAAAGGTGAATCAACCAGATGGACAAGGTTTAAGTGTTTTACATCACGCTGCCAAAAACGGTAGTTTGCCTGCGATGAAATTATTTATTGAATACGGCGCATACACGAATATGCCGGATGATAAGGGATGGACTCCTCTCCATTATGCAGCCAGCAATGGACATGAATGGGCAGTAGATCTATTGATATTCCATGGCGCCTCACCGCATGTCGTTTGTAAAAAAGGTCGTACTCCGTTACATATTGCAGCGAAAGCAGGAAAAGCAGAGATTATACGTAGACTGCTCAAGGTGAATGCATCCCCTGAACAACCCGACTTAAAGGGAAATATTGCGTTGCGGTATGCCATGCTGAATTTACATGCTGAGGCTGCTAAGATTTTATTGGCGCACCGTATGCAGAGCTTTGTGAAGAATTATTTTGTACGTGTATTTTGAAAGAAAATAAATTAAAAAGTAAAGTATTAAAAACAAAGATATACTAAAAAAGGATTCGGGAAAATCTTAAGGGAAAATTCCTGTTGTCTAAATTTCTGTATTGTAAATAAGGCATATATTCCAATATTATAAATATCTATTGGAAATATATGTCTTACAATCTTTCTTCGATTCATCCGGATAAAAATACTTGGATGAATCGGCATATTGATTTATCTTATTCAAATTGGGTAATAAATAATGACCCTATTGCTCCTATTGAAGAGGAATTGGTAACAGAAAAAAATCATAAAGATCCGCTATCCCTATTTTGCGCACTCTCAGTACAGCGTGCGCAACAACCTCACTCACCTTTTGAAAAGCTTCCTGTAGAAATATGGATGCTTATCCTACAGCATTTTAGCTTTAGGGAAATATATCAATTCCGAGAAGTAAATTATCAAGCTTATACGATAGCAAATCGTATTTTACCTTTTTCCAAAAATCCAAAATTATTTATAAATGTAAGGGAAATGGGGGGATTTTTACATGCAGGTCCTTCTTACGATCAACTTGATGCAGTCATTTATCTGTATCAATTTGTATACTCTAACGAAGCGAAACATGGAAATATACGTTGCGTTAAAAAATTGTTAGAAAAAGATTTAAATAAAAGAACCATTAACGATGTCATTAATTCAGGATTATTTGAAAATAAGAATATAGAAAAATTATTAAATACTAAATTGACCGAGAAGCAAGTACAGTATTTAACTTCTCAAAAATTTATCATAGAGCGAGTTCGCGATGAACCATTTGATCTAGATACTTTTTTACTGATTCCTGACCAATATTTGGATCATGGAGTCATGCAAGTATTTGAAGAGCTAGACAACTCCAATGCAGACCAGGCCAGTGAAGATTCACAGATAGTGATAGATCATGCAAATGTCGTGCGCGTTTTTAGAAATGCACGTGATCATTTTGGCGCAACCCCTTTGCATCATATTGCCGCTCATGGAAATATTGCTCAACTTACGAAACTGATTGAGTGGGGAGCTCAGGTCAATATACAAGATTACGATGGAATGACTCCTTTGCACTATGCTGCAGAACATGATTTTGCAAATGGAGTAGAACTTTTATTGAAAAATGGCGCCGATCCCCACCTGATTGATAAAGAGGGATGTACGCCATTGCAGCATGCGGCTCATAAAAAGCATGCTAATAATGTTCAACTTCTTATGGATACAATGGACCAGTTTGACGCTTTGGATTACTGTGGCCAAGCTGTCTTGCATTATGCGGCGCAATCATCTGATTTAACATTCCTCATAAAATTGATGGATAAAAAAATCGATATGCATATATTAGATTATAGAGGTCGCACCGCACTGCATTATGCAGTAGATAAAGCATTTGCAGCAGCCTATAAATATCTAATAGCAGCAGGCATTCCTATTAATCATCGAGATAGACAAGGTTTAACTGCATTGCATATTGCTGCAAAAAATAATGATGTAGAGACCATTAAATGGCTCATAGATCATCATGCAGATATAGATATCGAAGATAAACAAGGTTGGACTGCAATGCATCATGCCGCATATAAAGGGCATGAAAAGATGGTAGCGACATTGACGTATCACAAGGCTAATGTAAATGCAAAGAGTAGGGCTAAAGAAACGCCGCTACACTGGGCAGCGCAAACAGGAAAAATTGGTGTAGTACGCAAATTACTCGAAGCAGGGGCGTTGCCTATGGAAAAAGATATCCAAAAAAGGACTGCTTTAAACTATGCATTCAAATTTCTCTATTTTGATATTATGAAAATATTAATTTCGAGCTATATATTCTCTCTAAAACGCATCGCAGTCTAAAATAATTTCAATTTGGGGCAAGGGGAGGGGAGCATTTAATTTTTTGGCATGCATGCATGCATAAAATGGCATGCTTTGAAGAAAATTATAGATTTTTTGCTTTTGCACGAGCAATCAGCGCTTGTGTAGAGGAGTCTAAACACTTCGTGCCTGCATCAAGCCCTTGTTTTGACAAGTCGTTTTTAGTGATTAATTGACGCTCAATATCCTTGCTTAATGTTTTACCGAGCTCTACCCCAAATTGATCAAATGGGTTGATATCCCAAATGACGGCTTGTACAAAAACCTTGTGCTCGTAAAGGGCAATGAGTGCTCCAAGGGTATGGGGCGTGAGGGCGTCTAGGAGGAGGGTATTAGAAGGGGTGTTTCCTGGAAAGAGACGATGCGCATCTTGCGCTTTTTCATCCGTAGAGGTACTACGCAAATCTTCTTGAGTTTGCCCTTGCATCAGCGCTGCGCTTTGTGCAAAGCAATTAGCCAGCAGTTTGGTATGGTGCTCTTTAAAATCGTGAAGAGGGGTTAATAAGGCGATGAAATCGGTAGGGATGAGGGTTGTTCCTTGATGAAGCATCTGAAAAAAAGCATGCTGACCATTCGTGCCAGCGGCTCCCCAAATGACGGCGGAAGTATCGTAATCGACAAAGGCACCCACACAGTCCCCATTAAGGCGTGCCGATTTTCCAAGGCTTTCCATTTCAAGCTGTTGTAAATAAGCAGGAAAGTCTGCCAGCGCTTGAGCGTAAGGGGCCATTAAGTGCGTTTGCGCTTGGAAAAAGTTGCGATACCAAATACTGAGTACCGCAAGCAAAACAGGGAGATTGCGCTCAAGCGGCGTATGCAAAAAATGCGCATCCATATCTCGTGCACCGGCTTGTAGTGCTTCAAAATGCGTCGATCCCAGAAAAATCAAAATAATAAGACCCGCTGCAGACCACAGTGAATAACGCCCTCCGACGGTTGAAGGCATTTCAAAAAAATGATCTTCAGAAAATCCAAAATCCAGCGCCGCTTGGCGATTGGCAGAAATGCCGATCCAATGGCGGCGTAAGGCTTGCTGTAGTGTCTCATGTTGATCCGCAGCGCCAGATTGAAAATGCGGGTGCGCGGAAATGGCTTGCTCCAACCAGTGCCGCACAGTATGCGCATTCATGAAAGTTTCTGGCGTTTGAAAATTTTTAGAGACAACCAATATCAGCGTGGTTTCTGGATCGACCCGTGCTAAAACGCGCTGTAAGTCCGTGCCATCCATATTAGAGACAAAATGCACGCTCAGATGCGAGGATCCTAAATACTGCAGTGCATCGCAGACCATTTTGGGACCCAAATGCGATCCGCCTATCCCTAATTGCACAATATGCTGAATAGGCTTGCCTGTCGCGCCTAACCACTGCCCATCACGAATTTTTTCCGCACAACGCCGCATGCGCTCATAGGTTTGCATGGCACCTGTTTGCGTAACCGTGGATGGGGAAGGAGAGGAGGCGTAAGAAGCATATTCTTTACGCAGCATAGTATGGTGTGCGGCCAAACCTTCTGTAGGATTGACCATATCGCCTTGAAAGAGTGCCAAGCGCTGGGCCTCTACCCCAGTTTCCCGCGCGAGCTCGCAGAGGAGATTTAGCGTGTAGTCGGTGATGCGGTTTTTGGATATATCCAAGGTAATGCCCGCCCCTTCAAACGTGAAGCGCTGTGCCCGTGTGGGGACCATATCACGTGACGTATTAAACCAGTCGCGCATGTGCTCATCGCGAATAGCTTTATAGTGAGCTTTTAATTTATGCCAAATGGGAAGAGAGGTTAAAGACATACCTGGACGCAATCCAATGCGTTTGATAGTAAACGGGTTCTAAGAGCAAAAAGGAATACTTAAAAGGCACGGATTTTAACAGCGCTTTTCTTCGTTTAGGCCATTCCTATTTGGAAAATTAAGTGGATCTGTGATTTTTTTCTGATTTCCTACAGTTTCCCAACAGGCTCACTTTGTCCAAGACATTGCGGGTATGGCATGCTGGCTCAGTGGTGCGCATTTTTTGCATGGTCACACCTTTCTATTACATGTATGAATATGCATCAGCGAGCTCGATGCCGTGAAGGGATAGTGCTTTTCATGACCGCAGGTTTGTTTGCTGGCTTTTTAGCTTGGCTAAAACAGCGCGTGAATAAGCCGCTGGTGATCGTGCTAGACAATGAGTCCATGCATAAAGCCAAACGCATTCAACCATATATGCAGTATTTAACCAAGTTTAACTTCTTCCGCTTTCTGCGCAAGAAAATCAGTATATCTGTCAGCCATTTCTTTATGGACCAAATTATCCATACTAAATTGCTCTTTATTTGCAAATTTTGTAATGACTTCCTCAGTTAAATCATCATCAAATAGCATCTTTAACACCTCCATCCCACCCAGACCTGTTTTAAATTTGCTTTTCAAAAATTGATCTAGAATGGCTCCATTATTTTTATTGTAATAAATTATATCAACAATCTCTTGTTGTGTTTCATCGAAAAATCTTTCATCATATTTTTTGGGAATATCATTTTTATATTTTAATATTAATTTTTTATTTTCAACTTCTTTCTTAGCCTCTTCCGCTTTCTGCGCAAGAAAATCAGTATATCTGTCAGCCATTTCTTTATGGACCAAATTATCCATACTAAATTGCTCTTTATTTGCAAATTTTGTAATGACTTCCTCAGTTAAATCATCATCAAATAGCATCTTTAACACCTCCATCCCACCCAGACCTGTTTTAAATTTGCTTTTCAAAAATTGATCTAGAATGGCTCCATTATTTCCATTATAATAAATTATATCAACAATCTCTTGTTGCGTTTCATCGAAAAATCTTTCATCATATTTTTTGGGAGTATCATTTTTATATTTTAATATTAAATCTTCATTTTTAGATTCTTTCGCTTTTTTCGAAAGAAAGTTAGTATACCTGTCAGCCATTTCTTTATGGATAAAATTATCCATACTAAATTGCTCTTTATTTGCAAATTTTGTAATGACCTCCTTAGTTAAATCATCATCAAATAGCATCTTTAACACCTCCGTCCCGCTCAAACTTGTTCCAAATTTGCTTTTCAAAAATTGATCTAGAATGGCTCCATTATTTTTATTATAATAAATTATATCAATAATCTCTTGTTGCGTTTCATCGAAAAATCTTTCATCATATTCTTTAGGAGGCCTTCTTTTATACGTTGATAATAAAATTGTATTTTCAATTTCTTTTTCTTTTTTAATTAAAAGTTTTCTATATTTACTATCCGCTCTTATTGCATTAATCAATTTTTCTGATTTAATTCCAATTTCCTTTAATTTATCCATAAAAGCGTAAATTTTTGTATTAATATAATTTTCCAAAAACTTGGAATTAATGCCATCGCCTGACGCATAAGATAGCTTAAATATACTTTGCTTATTAAAATTTTTTTCATCTTTATTTTCAGAAATTATTTTGCATATCTCATATAAATACTCGCAAGCAATCTGCCAATCTTCTAAAATTTTTTTCAAAAAATGAATTTCAGATAAAATTTCATTGTTTTTTAGGAATGAGTCTTTAAAGATTAGTAGTTTTTCAAATTTATTAAAGTTATTTATAAGAGTTTCACCCGCATCCTCCAAATACCCAACATGATCTCTTATATTATTTATAAAATAATCATTACAATTTTTATTTTCATCTATTTTTTTAAAAAAATTCTCCATGCCATTAAAATTATTCTGCATCATTAGAAATATAATCTTTCTGCATTCTTTAATTGAATTCTCTTTAAGATAAACTCCTTTATTTGGAATAATAATACTATCTGACCGTACACTCAGTGAAGCCTTGTTAACCAAAATATAATCCAAAGGCATCTCATATTTTTTTTCGCTATAATAAGAAGACAAGAACTTACCTATAAAATTAACAAAATTATTTTTAGGAATTTTATATGCACCATAATTAGGGTCAAATAAAATTACACAACCATCTTCTTTTATATTTTTTATGCAAATTGCATGGCCCCATGATTTCTTTTCTCGTTTTGAATCACATTTTTTTGATTGCAAATTTAAAAAATATAATTCAGTATTTTTATTTTCTTTACGCATAAAAATATTATTAAAAAAATCGTAAGAAGGAGCATTAACTCGACAAATATTCTCCAAATCAATTCCATAACATAAAGCCGCAGCTTTAAGCGAGTCATTATTTTCCAAAAAATCTCTGTGCTGCATATAAACATCCTGAGCTTGTGTTGCATGAAGATAGATTCCATCGCTCTTTAGAAAATTTATCACCTCTCTCTCATTTATTTCAGCGTTTTTATTTAAATTATGAAGATCAATATTTTCATATATATATACATAGCCAGCGCATACCCCACGTATGTGGTGCCCTTTTCTTGGCAACATTTTTCTTATGGCTTCATGATTTTGATTAAATGATGCAATTTTAAATGATTCGACTTCAAAATAATTAATTGCGCTCAATGGATTTAAAATATTTACCAAAGCATTTTTATTTTCTTGAAAATTGGTTAATGCACTAATTTTACTTGTTAATTTATTATAATTTGCACTCTGCGATACACTAGAAATAGAAGGCATATTTGAAAAACCATTCAATAAACCTTTTATATATTTAGTATGCCTTGGTTCACCTATATCATTTGAGCTCAATGATTTCAAGCTTACATTTACAGCTTTTGTATTTATTGATTTATGCACCATAATTATTTCTCCAAATATTCTTCTGTATAAAGGATATTTGTTGCATGAGCTGCCATTAAATGATAGCGCCTCATATTGCAAAATAGGAATTTATCTGACTAAATACCTATGCGTAAGCGAAAAAATGTCGATATCAACGAAATAATAGAAACAGAAAATTATTCCGTTTAAGCAGGAGATTGATCAAATTATCCAAGGTTTTTGAATTCAATATCGCTTCGCTGTTCAGTAAGCTCTTTGCCTCATATTTTTTCTTAGGTAAAAATTTGATGGCACTAGCTTAAGCTATTTAATCCACATTTAAGATAATGTATGATTTATCGGCAAGATAAGAAATAACTTGGTTGCTTAGCATTGAGACTAAGTTCATCCTGCTTTGTATTTTTTTAGCTCGCAGGTGAAACAGATAGAATGGAAATTAAATTAGGCAGAACGGATCAAGCTGCAGGTGCTTGTGAGAGAAAGTAAAAATAAGCGAGAAAGTGAGCGAGCCCAAACGATTCTGTATTTTGCTGCAGGTCTGAGTGCAAAGGAAATTAGTGTAGTACAGCGGTTGGATTTAGGAAGGGGCCCTATTTGTGAGAGCAAGAACGCAGGAGCCGGAATGCTACTAAAGTACAGTGATCTTACATCGCAAGGCCCTGATCATCGGCTTTTTGCCGAGATCAGAGACCAAGTAGGGCCTTCTCATTCGCGCTCTTTTTTGAGGGATTCAGGAGATTCTTGATCTAATTCAAGTTCGTCCTCCGGTTCACCCTTTTCCTCTATTCCATCGGCATTTGAGGAAGGCTCTTCTACTATCTCAGGTTTTGGATAAAACCTAGAAGGGGAAATCGCTTCTAAGGCCTCTGGATCTAGCTCTGTGGGTTGTCCACTAATCATATCGGCGATAATTTTGGCGCAACCGCAAGCCAAGCCCCAACCATTTGGGCCATGTGCTGCATTAATAAATACACGCGGCATGGCAAGGGGACCGGCAACGGGGCGGCCATCTTCGGAGACAAGCCGATTATCATTCCACGTTTGGCTTGTTGAATGCTTTATAACGCCTGGCATCCAGTCATATGCGGTTTGTTCAATTTTTAATAGTGCTTCATCACGCACATTTTGTGTGCGCCCTTGACGCTGTCGCGGATGGCTCAAAATAGGCGCTCCGGCAATGCGCATACGATTATTGAGCCGCACTAGTGTGGTTTGTTGTATCGCATCGACAACCGTGAGCGTAGGCGCGCATTCTTCGTTGGCAATTTGCCCAGTGACCGCATGAAAACGCACTGCCTGCAAAGGCATTTTCGGTAAACCTAATTGATTTAAAAGCGGCAAACTGTGCACCCCTCCCGCGATAACCACGGCATCTGCCTGCAAGGTAGTTCCCATAGAGGCATCTGATGATGTGGCAGAAGTCGCATCTTTATGGGCTAGGCGGCTGGGTGCTATATCGACATAGGCCTGTGCATCGTCTGTACGGATATCGAGTGCTTCATGCCCAAGGAGCATTTCCACGCCGGCATCATCCAGAATGCGTTTTAATCGTTTTGTGAAAAGCGGGCAGTTTCCGCTGCGCTCTTTGGGCAAAATAACTCCTCCCGCAAAAGGCTCGGGATTCAAAGTCGCTTCTTCTTTATGACAAGCTTCACCGTCTAATAAACGATGAGGATATTGATGTTGCGCTAAAAGTAAAAGCGCGCTGCGAATACACTGCAAATCATATTGCGTCTTAAAAACATGCAGTGCTCCTGTACGCTGCTCATAATCAAAACGATGCAACTCTTCGATTTGCAATATGGCTTCGCGTGAGATATCAATGAGCGATTTTAAGGCCGTATATTGCTCAGCAAAATGATCCATCCTTTGTTGGGCATCATGTTGGATATATTGCTTAGCAAAAGGGCGGTGGCGTGCTATCCATCCTTTTCGCATACTGACCAAATCAAGCTGCTGATGTAAACCGCGCACATCCGCAATGTTAAGTCCCGCATCGAGCGGTGTAGGCAAAAGTAAACCACTTTGGCCAAAAGTAGCCTCTTGTGCGACGGTGGTATGCCGGTCGATTAAGCGCACGGCATGTCCATGTCTATGCAACCAGTAGGCCGTGGTGACCCCTGCGATACCTCCGCCAATCACGATAACTTTCATAGAAAATAAACCTGTTGACCTTAAAGGCATCGCTAGGATGCCTTTAAGGCACTTTGTTTAGGGCATTGCACAACCCTAGATTTGGCTAGGGCAGCAGCAGTTCTTGTTTGTATAGTTCTTATCTATATGTATCTAAAATCCAACCCCAATATCCCCAAAAGGTTTTCAAAAAAACCTATTGCTTTTGGATAGGCTCAACCGTTGAAAAATAGGATAACACTCCCATCCCGCTCTTTACTTAGCAATGAATTAGGAGGCGTTCCAAAAAAACGCCTTGGGAAGGATGCAGGGTGCATTGTTAGGCTTTCTGCTGCGCGCAGAAATTAGAGGAGTCTAAAAAAAGAGCTGGAGGTCTTCTTCAAAGGTCTTGTTTGTCTTATGCAAAAAGCTAGGTATGCATGACATAGAAACGATTAGAGCGTGATTTGTGCCAAAAACATGGGGTAACCCTGTGTAAGGGATATAAATGACCTATTTTTTTATGCATTTTTGAGCTCCTTCTAAACAAAGAAGGATGCATCGACAGGTATAATACGTTTCTGAGACTTTTCGGACTTTTTTCTAGTTTCTCTCTCTTTTTTCACTTGTCCTTCAGGTGTTTCATGCCTCATTGCTCCTACCTACTTGGCACGCTTGCGCATTCCGCTTTCCGTTTGGAGCGATATAAACAGCATTTGCAAGCGATGGATGCAAGCGTAAGTGGTTTGCATGCCCGCTACGTCTACTTTATACAGACTACACAAGCGCTAAGTAGTACAGAGCAAGGCCGTCTGCGAGTACTCCTCAATGCACAGGATGAACTCAATGGAACACCAGATACCCCGCAAGACCTTGCCAGGGCAGGTACTCAAAAACAAGCCGCTTTTTCTGAAAATACGCCGCATTCTGCTTTAAACGCAGTCGCCTCAGCGCCAACTAGTCTTACTGGCAGCTTATCGCAATTGCAATGGATGGTTATCCCACGGATTGGCACGATTTCTCCTTGGGCTAGCAAGGCCGTGGATATTGCGCACGACTGTGGTTTGTCTTCGATCATCCGTATTGAACGAGGCATTGTCTATACGATATATCGGTATGTGCCTGACAATACTCATGCGGCACCTGTTTCTGCACAAAGCACCGCAGCTACTTGCGTGCTAGCACAAGCTTTGCACGATAAAATGACGGAAACGGTAGTACAGACCTATCAAGAGGCTTACGCATTATTCGATCCTCTTCCTTCTCAAGAAATGCAGCGGGTTCCCCTTTTGCAAGAAGGTAAAAAGGCGCTTCGGTTAGCTAATCTGAACTGGGGTTTGGCACTGAGTGATACAGAAATAGATTATTTATATGACGCTTTTACACGTTTAGGAAGAAATCCTAGCGATGCGGAATTAATGATGTTTGCGCAAGCCAATAGCGAACATTGCCGACATAAAATCTTCAATGCACGTTGGGTCATCGACGGTGAATCCCAAGCAGATTCCCTTTTTAGCCTCATCAAACGCACACACGCGCAGCATCCTGAGCACACTGAAGTAGCCTACTCCGATAATGCCGCGGTGATTACAGGAGCGCAGATTGAGCGATGGACTCCTGCACCAGAGACGGGGTTGTACCAGTCGCATACCGAACTGACGCATAGTGTTATTAAAGTAGAAACCCATAATCACCCCACGGCCATTGCCCCCTTTCCTGGCGCGGCGACAGGAGCCGGTGGAGAAATCCGTGATGAAGGCGCTACAGGTCGCGGTGCTCGGCCAAAAGCGGGATTGAGTGGATTTTCGGTATCCAATTTGCATTTGCCTGAAATGGAAATGGCGTGGGAACAGGCTAATGGGCAAGCTCCTTCCTTATCCTCCGAGGTAGACTCCGAGGTAAATACGGCTATTCCGCCTGATTGTCGTCCGCCGCATTTGGCTTCCCCATTAGATATTATGTTGCAGGGTCCTATAGGCGCTGCCGCGTTTAATAATGAATTCGGCCGCCCCAATTTAGGAGGGTATTTTCGGGTCTATGAACAGTGGGTAGACGGTCAGCATCGCGGGTATGCGAAGCCCATTATGATCGCCGGAGGGTTGGGTAATATTGCCGATCGTGACACCCATAAATCTAGTTTTGTCGCTGGCACGCTGCTAGTCCAAATTGGTGGGCCGGGTATGCGCATTGGCTTAGGAGGGGGAGCTGCGAGTTCCTTAACTTCAGGGGCTAATCGGGCAGAATTGGATTTTGATTCTGTACAACGTGGCAATCCGGAAATGCAACGCCGTGCACAAGAAGTCATTAACGCCTGTTGCGTATTGGGGCAAAAGGAAGGCGGACATAATCCTATCTTGAGCATACACGATGTGGGTGCAGGGGGATTATCTAATGCTTTTCCAGAGTTAGTAGAAGGCGCTCACCTAGGTGCACGCTTTGTTTTGCAAAACATCCAGCTTGAAGAAAGCGGCTTATCAGCGCGTGAAATTTGGAGTAATGAAGCGCAGGAGCGTTATGTACTCGCTATTGCTGCTGCGGATTGGCCTGTATTTGAAGCCATATGTCTACGCGAGCGCTGTCCTTGTGCCATTGTGGGAGAAGCCACGCAGGAGCGTCAACTACAACTGATCGATACGACCAGTGACGCTCCCCCCATCGATATGCCGATGGAGGTTTTATTAGGCAATCCTCCGCGCATGGAGCGCACGGTCCAACGGTCGGCATCGCGCAAAGAAGAAATAGACACTGGGGCACTGCATCAGCAGCCTTCATATCGACCTTCTGGTATTCATATAGATGATTTTGCACTGGATATGCTGATTCATGCTGTACTGCAACATCCTACCGTGGCTAGTAAGGCTTTCTTATTAACGATAGGTGATCGTACCGTAGGCGGTTTATCGGTACGTGATCCTTTCGTTGGCCCTTGGCAAGTTCCCGTGGCCGATTGCGCCATCATGGCGATGGATTATGCAGGATACCGCGGTGAAGCTATGGCCATGGCAGAGCGCGCTCCGTTAGCCGTTATTGATGCAGCGGCTTCTGTACGTATAGCCTTAGGAGAAGTGATTACCAATTTAGCCGCAGCGCCAATCACCGAACTCAGTGATATTAAGCTCTCCGCAAATTGGATGGCTGCCTGTGGAAAAGATGCGGAAGAGGTGGCGTTGTATGATGGAGTCAAAGCGCTCAGTGATCTATGCGTAGCGCTTGGCGTCAGTATTCCTGTTGGTAAAGATTCGCTCTCCATGCGTACCCAATGGCGAACGCCAACGGCACAGACGCATTCGCCTTCTACGGCAGAATCCACAGAGCATGAAATCACTTCCCCTTTATCGGTCGTGTTATCGGGGTTTGCTCCGGTATTAGATGTGCGAGGCCATTTAACACCGCAACTGCATACAGGGCATCAAGAACCCATCACAGCAGAAATCGCGCTGACTTCCTCTAACACCGATGCGGCTGCATCAACAGAGCTGATTCTCATTGATTTAGGTCGAGGCCAAAATCGCTTAGGAGCCAGCATCGCAGCGCAAGTGATGGGCCAAGTAGGGAATGTGACTCCCAATATCGATGCACAGCAAGGTATAGAAGACCTCAAAGGCTTTTTTAAAGCCATTCAAACCCTACGTGCGCAAAATAGCATCCTGGCTTACCATGATCGCTCAGATGGCGGGCTCCTAGCTACGGTGTGCGAGATGGCATTTGCAGGCCATACAGGCATATCACTGAATATAGATATGCTAGTTTTAGATCCTGCCCAAGAGCCCGATTATGGAGATGCCAAAAATTGGGCAAAACAAGTAGCCGGTCAGCGTGCTCAGCGCACGGTGCAAACCTTGTTTTCAGAAGAATTAGGCGCGGTCATTCAAACACGGGTTCAAGATCGTGCCGCCGTATTTGCCATACTACGCGAGCAAGGTTTAGGCGCCTGCAGCCATGTAATAGGTACGCTCAATACCCAAGATACGATTGACATATACCGCGATACGCAAAAAATCTTCAGCGCCCCTCGTGTGGAGCTGCAACGCCTATGGAGTACGGTGAGTTGGCGTATCGCTCAGTTGCGCGATGCGCCAGAGTGTGCCGATAGTGAATATAAGGCCCTAGAAGATACCCAGGATCCAGGGTTATCCGTGCATTTAACCTTTGATCTCAATGATCCTCTATGGACTCCCTCTGCTATTAGCACAGGGGCTCGTCCCCGTGTGGCGATTTTGCGTGAGCAAGGAGTCAATTCACACTCCGAGATGGCCTATGCATTTTGCCAAGCAGGATTTGATGCCTATGATGTGACCATGAGTGACCTACTCGCAGGCCATAAATCCCTGAACGATTTTATCGGTTTAGTGGCCTGTGGCGGTTTTTCTTATGGAGATGTATTAGGAGCAGGGGAGGGGTGGGCTAAAACCATCCGTTTCAATCCTCGCTTACTAGAGGCATTTTCTGCGTTCTTTACTAGGGGTGACACGTTTGCGCTAGGCGTTTGTAATGGTTGCCAGATGTTAAGCGCACTTGCTGGAGATTTACAAATACATACAGAAGGCCATGCTTCTACCCGTTGGCCTGGATTAATCCCTGGTGCACAAGCGTGGCCAGCCTTCACTCGCAATCTATCTGAGCAGTTTGAAGCACGCCTTTCGTTGGTCGATATTCCTCCATCTCCCTCTCTCTTTTTGAATGGCATGGAAGGGTCCCGTTTGCCCGTAGTCGTATCGCACGGTGAAGGTTATGCGAATTTCTCCCAGCGAGGCGATTTTGCTGCCCTGCAGCAAAACCAGCAAATTGCACTACGCTTTGTAGATCACTATGGACAATCCACTGAGCGTTATCCTTTGAATCCCAATGGTTCTGTACAGGGCCTCACGGGAGTCACTACGCCGGATGGACGTTTCACCGCGCTGATGCCCCACCCAGAACGTGTTTTCCGCGCCATACAAATGAGTTGGCACCCTGCGGAATGGAAAGAAGCCAGCCCTTGGTTCCGCTTATTTCAAAATGCACGACGTGCAGTAGGATAATGCGAGGTTCATTTCGTGATACAAATCAAATATATAAATACATATTTTTTATCTCTGAATAAATAAAAAACCTACACTATTTGAAAATAGTAAATTTGATATTGCTTTGAATATATATAAAAATATTTAAATAGAAAATATAATAATTCAAAGAGATATCTGTACTATTTTTGGGGGTTCGTATAGGACGATATCAGACTCCGCTTCCAAAAGACTGCCTATGATTGATCACAGCGATCGATGGTGGGCAGCGAAGTGCTCGCCAGTAGATTTTTATAGTTATTTGCTTGCTATCTTTAAGAAAAATCACTAATAGGCTGAGCAAGTCCAAGGAAGGGGAGTCACTTTGTACACTAATTTAATAAACTGCTTGTCGGTAGGGCAGATTTTTAAATATATTCATCAGCGTATCCATCGTGATACATGTCCGCATAAAGATCAACCAGCTACATCAACAGCTGTGACAATTCAAAAAGAAAAATTATTAACAAATCTGCCTGAAGAAGTATTGCTGCATATTATAGAGAGTCTTCTTCCGAATAATTCCTCTCGAAATAATTGGATTGCGGATATAAAAAACCTCCAATACACTTGTAAGTTATTTTTTAGGTTAGGATTTGTCGCTAGAAATACGCATTTATTACCATTTTTTAATTTCAAAGATAATCTGTCTGGCAATGCATCAGGCCGTGTTAGCAGTAAAATAGCAGCTTGGTTTTTTCATACTAGGAACATGCAGCATGCAATGCTTTGGAAAGAAATAGATAGTTTGATAATGTCACCCAATAAAAGGCCTTTTGATGTATATAAATTATGGGGAATGCAAAAAGATGGGTTCAATCAAAATGAATCGCTTGCCAATTTAGTAGAATTAAATCTTCTGAATATAAGCGATTTAAAAGAAATAACACTCAATAAGGCCCAGCATTTATATATCACGTCGAAATCCGCCTTTTGGAGCATTATAAAAGAAAATCCAGATTTCTCCTACTTCAAAAAAATACCAGATGATTTTCTGAAGATAGATAATTTCAGAAGAATAGGAAATTCTAAAATGCTTATTAAAGCATTCAGAGAAAACATTGATGTTTTTAATGACATGATCAGAAGCAAAGTATGCCTACATTATCGAGATCCTTTTACTAATCAAGAACCTTTTATAGATATCATATCAAGCCCAGAAAACGATGATGTGATGCGTGCGATGGCTGCTTATATAGATCTGCATGCAACATACTATAAAGGTGAAAATATTATCCATGCTATAGCAGAAACAGGGAATGATAAAGCACTGAGTTATTTTCATGAAAATAACGTAGACTGCAAAAAGAAAAATTATGATGGGAGAAGTCCTATATTTTTCTCTGTTTTACATGGACATAAAGAATTTACAGAAAAATTGATTGAGTATGGCGAATCTGCAAATATAAAAGATAAAGAAGAAAACACGCTTCTTATGATTTTAGTTCAAGAAATTCGATATTTTCATGAACATGAAATTTTTCTGAAATTAATACAATCAGGCGCAGAAATATATGCAATAAATAAAGATAAAAAAAATGTTTTACATCTTTTATTTGAAAGCATGAACTTCAGAAGATTTATTCTGATAGCCGATATATATAATGAAGAAGATAATAGAGAAAATGAAATTTCTATAAAAGAGCAAAATAGCGATCGCGATTTCTTTATTCAGATGGTTAAATTTATTAAAATGTTAACTACAGAGTATAGTTCACTAAATAAAGTAAAGGATAAAAACGGTCAGACTCCATTTAATATTTTAGAAATAGAATATGGAAAAAGAGGAGTAAGATTCATAGAAAATTTACGATATATTTAACCCTATTTTTAAATATGCAATATGTAGTAAATGACCAGCCCATATTATAAAAAAACGTAATATGGATAAGGCTAAGCGGGCAGGTGAAGTGCAAAAGTGGCTAATTGCAGCGTGCGATCCTCCCGTATACACACTAGATGCAATTGATCTACATCGTGAGAAAAATTAAGCGGCAGCAAGCCGCTTAATGGAGGAGAGCAGGGGAGTTTTACCCGGAAACAGGTCAGGCTATTGAGCGGTTTGTAGGTAGAGGCAAGGCATAGCAAGGGATTCGCGCTCTTATATAATTTGGTGTTTTGCTGCGTCGCTAAGGACATTGTATGTCCTGCGTGGAAATCAAAAATCTCTACACCCCCCTGCGCATAAGCTAATGCAATATAGGCTAAGTTTTTTGAAAAGGCGATACTACAAGGTAGAGGAGGTCGTTGCTCCTCTGTTGATATTGGAATGCAGGCAAATTTACTTGCTACCATAAAAGCGCATTCGGGATATTGCCTGTCTTGAATGAGAATTTCCGCCCAATGCTTACAGGATGAAGTGGTATATCGAGCAGTGATTAAAAATCGCTCATCGGCAGACAATCCTAGTAAATGGGGCGCATTACCGCCAGGTTGTACATAACTATCCACAGCGCCATGCATATTAAAGCAGTAAATATGGGTTGTAGAACTTGCGTAGAGCGTGCCATCGTCGCTGATCGCCAAAGTGGCTATCCTATCGCCTTGAGGGATAGGTACTGATTCCACCGCATCATGCAAACGGTCATGTCGATATAAAGCGCCATTTGCATGTAAAATCGCGATAAATCGACCATTTCCAGCAATATCGATCTGTGCAATGGGCCCCATTTGCTGGGGACATAGGGTATTTAGGCGATGTAGCGTGTCGTATAGACTATGCGCTACGTGGGCTTCATGCACGTATACCGTATGATGAGGATCTACAAGCACCGAGTATTTAACAGGGGGGTGTAATCCAGCTTGGCTAATAGAGGCACCTGCTGGCGTAGCATACCGCCTTCTCCAAAAAAGGGGCGATGGTATGGTATTTTGTAGATATGGCTTGCCTGCAATGATCCGATAATTGCTATTCTCTGGGTCTAGCGCATTAAATGCATGTACTAGACAATCCCCATAACGATCTATCCCTATTAACGCCTGATGCTGATGCTGCGCAAAGCGCGTGGATTCAATGCATCGTGGTCGTAAAAGCGGGAAAGAGGCAGGGGCAATGTGTAGATGACAGGCATTTTTGGGCAACGCTGCGATATCTAATGTAGCAGTATCAAAAACATTTTCTTTAGCGGGTATACCGTACTTTATAGAAGTCATAAGGTTTAAGCATTTTTCCAAGTGCTTAGCATATGGCGTATGGCATATGTCTAGCGCCTATTCGCTATTTGCGACGATTTGATTTTATCTTTCCAGTGTAGTTTCTTTTCATTTTTCTCTCCCATGAATGTTACGGATATTCGCCAGAAATTTTTATCTTTTTTTGAGCGTCATCAGCACTTAATAGTTCCTTCTTCCAGCTTAGTGCCTGCACAAGATCCTACCTTGCTATTTACGAATGCGGGCATGGTGCCTTTTAAAGATTTTTTCTTAGGCGCTACGCTTACCGGACCTTTAGCTGCATCCCGACGTGCAACCAGCGCACAGCGGTGCGTGCGGGCAGGAGGCAAGCATAATGATCTTGAAAATGTAGGGTATACCGCGCGGCACCATACCTTTTTTGAAATGCTGGGCAATTTCTCGTTTGGAGATTATTTTAAGCGAGAGGCCATTCGATACGCCTGGCAATTTCTGACCGAGGTTTTAGCGCTGCCCATAGAACGGCTGTGGGTGACGGTGTATGAAGAAGATGAAGAAGCTTATGCGCTATGGGCATCTGATATACAAGTTCCGAAAGAGCGTATTGTGCGTATTGGCGATAAAGCCGGAGAACGCTATGTCAGTGATAACTTCTGGCAAATGGCAAATGTCGGCCCTTGCGGCCCCTGCACAGAGATTTTTTATGACCATGGCCCAGAAGTAGCTGGTGGCCCCCCGGGCTCTGAGGATGCGGATGGAGATCGTTTTATCGAGATCTGGAATATCGTATTTATGCAGTTTAACCGGGATGAAAGCGGACAATTATCCCCCCTCCCACGACCCTGCGTAGATACAGGAATGGGACTAGAGCGCATCGCGGCGGTTTTACAAGGGGTACATAGCAATTATGATATTGATTTGTTCCAACATTTAATTCGCGCTGCGACGCGCCAACTCGGCCTGGCGGCACATCCTACAGGACCTGTGCTGAACTCCTTACAGGTCATTGCAGATCATCTGCGTGCCTGCGCATTTTTAGTGACCGATGGTGTACTCCCTAGCAATGAAGGGCGTGGCTATGTATTACGTCGTATTTTGCGACGCGCAGTGCGCCACGGATATAAATGGGGCCAAACTACGCCCTTCCTCTATCAGCTCGTCGACGCCCTAGTCAGCGAAATGGGCACCGCTTACCCTGAACTAACCGATGCTCAGGAGCGTGTAAAAAGCGTCTTACGCCAGGAAGAAGAACGCTTTTTCAGTACATTGAGTCAAGGTATTACTTTACTTAATACCGCTTTGGCAAGCCTATCTAAAACGTCTCCGGTCTTATCCGGCGATATCGCCTTTAAACTCCATGATACCTATGGGTTCCCTCTTGATCTCACTGCGGATATTTGCCGTGAGCAAAATATTCAAGTCGATGAACAAGGGTTTGCCAACGCAATGGCGATGCAGCGTCAAAAAGCCCGCGCCGCAAGCCATTTTGCTGCATCCGCTATCCAGGGTGTCGCGCAAGAATATCGCGGTGCACCTACGCAATTCGAAGGCTATAGCACCTTGCAATATGAAGGAGCGCGGATCTTAGCGTTATACGCACAGGGAGAGCCTGTAGACCAACTCGAGCCAGGCCAAGTTGGCAGTGTGATTCTCGATTACACGCCTTTTTATGCAGAATCTGGCGGGCAGATCGGCGATATGGGTTCCTTAAGCACGCAGCAGGTGTGTTTTCAAGTCCAACAAACACGTGCCATTACTCCTCAAGCCACTGCCCATGAAGGCATAGTAGAGCAGGGCATATTGACTATAGGTATGCCTATACACGCGCAAGTCAATGCCCAGCAACGCTTAGCCATAGCACGCCATCACTCCGCAACCCATCTATTGCATTGGGCATTGCGCGAAATCCTGGGAACACACGTACAGCAAAAAGGCTCTCTAGTCGATGCTCAAAAACTCCGTTTCGATTTTGCGCATACCGCACCGCTTACCGCAGAAGAAATCCAGCGCGTCGAAGCATTAGTCCATGCAGAAATTCTCCGCAATACCGCCATACAAACCCGACTGATGTCCCACGAGGCCGCCCTCCGAGAAGGCGCGATCGCCTTATTTGGAGAGCGTTATGAGACCGTAGGCAGCGACGCCGTGCGTATGCTAGATATCGGCCATTCTCGTGAATTATGCGGTGGAACCCATGTAGAACGCACTGGAGATATAGGCCTATTCAAAATCACCAGCCAAAGTGGTGTAGCTGCAGGCATACGGCGTATTGAAGCGGTGGCAGGTGAATTAGCTCTAGAGCAACTTTACCAACAAGCCCAGATCCTGAATACGGCAGCGGCCACGCTCAAAGCCCAACCAGACACCCTACTTGAGCGTCTGACCCAACTCCAAACTCAACAAAAAAACCTAGAAACAGAACTAGCACAATGCAAAACTAAATGGGCCACTCTACAAGGCGATGCATTAGCCCGACAAGCTGTCTCAATAGATCTCAGCACGAACGAGATAAAGACTCCATTATCTTTGGTAGTCACCCAAGTAGACGATGCCGATGCCAGCACGCTGCAAGCCCTACTAGATCACCTTAAAAACCGACTCGATCACGCCATTATCGTACTCGCCAGCGTTCCTGCTCCCAATACTATTACCTTACTAGCCGGCGTTACGCCCAAAGCCAGTAAACAGTTTTCAGCGGGAGAACTCATGAGCTTTATCGCCCCCCAAATAGGCGGAAAAGGCGGCGGCCGCCGCGACCGCGCGCAAGGAGGAGGGAGTCAGATAGAAAAATTAGAAACCGCTTTGGGCAGTGTGCAGGGATGGATTCGCAATAAAGTGGGTTCTGAAAATGGCTCTACCGTTTCTTAATATATATTGAAGCAAGGTAAAGTACCCATACCAATTAAAAACACCTTATGCAAAGAAAATGCATAAGGTGTTTTTAATTGGTATTAGACTTCTTTCGAAACCGAGTAGCCAGTATGGTGGGATGAATTGAATCAAATACGGAACCCCAACATGATGACCACAGTCTTTTTCAATGCCTGCATAACATCAGTGAATAAAGCTAAGTAAAAAAAATTCTCAAGCCGGCATACTTATATTTTTCTGATCTGAACTCGACTGTGGCCTATAAATAAAGTAGGCAGCAGCTAAAGAGAGGACAAGACCCACAGCGATTGCTGTAAGCACGTTAGTAACGATAACAAGAATGGCAGGCAAAATGAAATTATATTTGAGTACCTGCAATGTAACAGCAGAACCAAAAGTTATACCTGAAATTATGGTTGTACCAATACTTAATAAAATTTCTGCACAAGCTGCCTGAAATGTACGGCTTCCTGGCGCATTCTGATCAGCGTTAGGTGATTCAGCCTGAGTAGAGGTACCAGGGCCCTCATTGTTTGGATCAAAATCGGCAAGGATAATAGAATTCGTTGGCGATATGCTACCGCCACCACTAGCGACAGCTAGTGGTGCTTGTTCAACAGCAGTCG
The DNA here is from genome assembly GCA_031963005.1 of Mycoavidus cysteinexigens. GTDB lineage: Bacteria > Pseudomonadota > Gammaproteobacteria > Burkholderiales > Burkholderiaceae > JASSUD01. Next base: position 73,488 of record JASSUL010000004.1, read on the forward strand.
TTATTGGAGTTGCTGGTTTAGTAGCAGGCGCAGGCGCAGTCGCAGCCATCATTATGCATTCTCTTATGGAAAATAGACTATCTTATGGTAGAAGCTAAATGCACTATGCATAGCGTTTTTATGTAATGCAGATGTTAGGTTTACAATCTGCAGTCCTAATTATAACCAAGACACATCATATTTAGAAGAAATCCTTCTCTTAACTCATATTCCATGGCACTAACAAACCCCTCGTGCTCGATCTGCCTGAAACTGCTTTCTAAATTGCGTGAAACGATTATTTTGAATGGCTTCACGCATTTCGTGCATGAGCTGCAAGTAATAATGCAAATTGTGTATCGTATTTAAACGAGAGCCTAATATTTCGCCTATTTTTTGTAGATGATGCAGATAGGCTCTAGAAAAGTGGGTGCAGGTGTAGCAGCTACAGCTTTCGTCTAAAGGGCGGGTGTCTTCTTTATAGCGTGCGTTGCGGATTTTGAGGTCTCCGAAGCGCGTAAAGAGCCAGCCATTTCTGGCATTGCGGGTGGGCATTACACAGTCAAATATATCTATTCCGCAACTTACTCCTTCAACTAAATCTTCAGGGGTGCCGACTCCCATTAAATAATGGGGGGCATGTGCAGGAAGTTTGGGGGCGATGGTGTGGAGTATGCGCTGCATATCTTCTTTGGGTTCGCCTACTGAAAGCCCTCCTATCGCATATCCTGGAAAGCCTATTTCTGCCAAACCGGCCAAAGAAACCTCTCTGAGATCTTCATATACCCCGCCTTGCACAATGCCAAAGAGCGCATTGGGATTGTCTTGTTCGTGAAAGGCTTGTTTTGAGCGTTGTGCCCAACGTAAAGACATCTGCATCGAAGCGGCGGTATCGGCTTTGCTTGTCGGGACGCCGTTGGTTTGATACGGAGTGCATTCATCAAACTGCATCACGATATCGGAATTCAAAACGGTTTGAATCTGCATCGAGATTTCAGGCGAGAGAAAGAGTTTGTCGCCATTGATGGGCGAGGCGAAAGTAACTCCTTCTTCGGCAATTTTGCGTAATGCCCCTAAACTAAAGACTTGAAAGCCTCCTGAATCGGTCAAGATTGGTTTATTCCACCCGATAAAGTCATGCAATCCTCCAAACCGCTTAATAACGTCTAATCCGGGGCGTAGCCATAGATGAAAGGTATTGCCTAAAATGATCGACGCTCCCAGGGTCTCTAATTCCTGGACTGAGGTGGCTTTGACGGCTCCGCAGGTCCCCACGGGCATAAACATCGGTGTTTCAATGACGCCATGGCGAAGGGTGATGCGACCTCGTCGAGCATGGCCATCGGTATGAGAAAGTTCAAAGGTCAACATACGAGCAGAAGATAAAAAGCAAAAAGAAGATGGGGTGTTTGCGCCGCAATATCAGAGGCTGCATAACCACATAAAGTGAACAGGATCGATGCGGTATTACTAATTAGTATGCAGGCTAGTTTTTTGCGTCATCGGCAAAAAAAGAAGAGGTGCCAGTGAGTAGCATTGCATCGCCATAGCTAAAAAAACGATAGCGTTGCGCCACAGCATGCTGATAACTGGCCCGTAAAGGCGCAATGCCTGCAAAGGCGCTAACTAACATCAGCAATGTGGATTTAGGCAAATGAAAATTGGTAATAAGCCGATCCACCACACGGAAGCGGTATCCAGGGGTAATAAATATTTCTGTTTCCGCTATGCCTGTTGGCAGTGCGGATAGAAAGGTTTCGACATCTGGATAAGATTCTGGTTCTAGTGTGGCCGCTGCGGCTTCGAGGGCGCGTAAGGTGGTGGTCCCTACTGCGATAATACGTCCGCCTGCTGCTTTGGTACGCGCCAGCATGGAGGGAAGCGATGCAGGGATTTCATAGCGCTCACTGTGCATCTTATGCAAGGAGACATTTTCTTCTCGCACCGGCTCAAAAGTGCCATATCCCACATGCAAGGTAAGCATAGCGCGTTGAATGCCGCGTGCGTCTAATTGAGCGAGCAATGCGTCATCAAAGTGCAAACCTGCTGTTGGAGCAGCAATCGCGCCAGGGTGAGCTGCATAGGAGGTTTGGTAACGCGTTTCGTCATAGGTATCTGGAGTGTGAGTAATATAAGGAGGCAGGGGAAGGTGTCCGTAGCGCTCGAGCAGCATCAAACAGGTATCTGGAAAATGTAGGGTATAAAAACGCTCTGTGCGTTCCCCTACTATGAGCTCAAATGCCTCTGCTATACGTATGCGGCTGCCAGGAGCAGGCGCATGGCTGGCCCGAATTTGTGCCAATGCGCTGCGAGGACCCAGCACACGCTCAATCAGAATTTCTACTTTACCTCCGCTGGCCTTATGCCCATGTAGGCGCGCTTTGAGAACTTTGGTATCGTTAAAAACTAATAGATCCCCGGGAGCGATGCAGTGAGGAAGTTCCGTAAACAGGCGATCGACTAAATCGACGGTGTTTTGCGTGGTTTGAACTTCCAGCAAACGGCTTGCACTGCGCTGAGGCAGTGCAGTTTGGGCAATAAGCTCAGACGGCAAATGAAAATCAAAGTCAGAAAGCGTTAACATACAATGCCGAGAAACGTGGAGAAATAGCGCTAAAAGCACAGTATTTTACGTGCCAATCATTGTGTGTGCAGATTCATTGAAAAAATAATGCCTATACACAGCATAGATATTTACTTTTTGCCACGCCCCCTTTTATGTCAACCGCTCCCAAAAAACCAAAACGCCCCTCTGTATTGACACAAAAATTAGCCAAACTAGGTTTGACTAGGGATATCGATTTCGTATTGCACTTTCCTTTGCGTTACGAAGATGAAACACGCTTATCGCCGGTGCGTGCATTACAGGCAGGCAGCAACGCGCAAGTCGAAGGAGAAGTCGTAGATCAAGTGGTGCAGTACCGCGGCCGCCGTCAATTGTTAGTGCATATTCAAGACGAGCAGGGGGATAGACTGATGCTGCGTTTTTTGCACTTTTATGGCAGCCAGCTTACACAATTGGCACCAGGTGCACGATTACGAGCGCGCGGGCAGGTTCGACGTAGTCTGCAGGGCATTGAAATGGTGCACCCCAGTTATAAGCTCATTACTCCAGCAGATCCAGAAGAAAAAATAGCCACCGCGGCACTTCCGACGACCCTGACGCCGGTCTACCCCTCTACGGCAGGGGTCAGCCAAGCCTATTTGTCTAAAGCGATTCGAGGCGCATTGACACGCGTTGCGCTTCCTGCGTTATGGACTGCGCAAGAGGCACAACAATGGGGTTTGCAGTTTTTAGACACTTTGTCATTGCCTCCTTTAGCAGAGGCAGTGGCATTTTTGCATAACCCTCCACCCAGGGTAGAAGAAAACGCGTTACTAGAGCACACACATCCTGCTTGGATGCGTGTCAAATTTGAAGAATTACTCGCGCAACAATTGAGTCTGCAGCAAGCGCACGCAAAGCGGCGAGCCTGTGCGGCGCCTGCGATGCCGAAGTGCAATGATCCGACGGGAAACCCCTCTTCTCTAGTGGTACGCCTTTTACAGTCTTTACCGTTCACCCTTACGTCAGCACAACAGCGTGTACAGCGCGAAATTGAAGACGATTTAAGTGCGGCCTATCCCATGCAGCGTCTTTTACAAGGCGATGTGGGCAGCGGCAAAACCATTGTTGCCGCTCTAGCCGCCGCGCAAGCGATCGAAGCCGGGTATCAGGTAGCTTTTATGGCCCCAACCGATATTTTAGCGGAACAGCACTATCGTAAATTGGTGGCTTGGTTTGCCCCTATGGGCGTGCATATTGTGCGTTTAAGCGGCGCAATGAAGTCTAAAGAGAAGCGTAATGCGCTAGAGTCTATCGCTTTTGGCCAGGCACAACTGGTAGTGGGGACCCATGCCATTATCCAGAATGGGGTTGAATTTGACTATCTGGGCTTAGCCATTGTCGATGAGCAGCATCGCTTTGGCGTGACACAACGCTTAGCCTTGCAAGCAAAAGGACAGCGTACGCAAACATCAGAGGATAAAGCCAACGACGCATCTATGCAGTATCCACACCAACTGATGATGAGTGCAACCCCCATCCCTCGTACATTAGCGATGAGCTATTACGCGGATTTAGATCTATCGACCATCGATACCCTTCCTCCTAACCGTAGTCCTGTACGTACCAAACTCATTACCCAAGCGCGGCGCGCTGAGGTCATAGAAAGGGTCAGAGCCGCAGCGCTTGCGGGTCGGCAAATTTATTGGGTTTGCCCACTCATTGAGGATAGTGAAGTACTAGAACTACAAGCGGCTATAGAGACCTTCACCGTACTTTCCGAGGCGCTACCTGAACTCACCGTCGATTTGATACACGGGCGCTTAAGCACCAACGAAAAACACGAAGTCATGGAGCACTTTATCGCAGGGCATACCGCCCTGTTGGTCGCTACTACGGTGATTGAAGTGGGGGTAGATGTCCCTAACGCATCGCTCATGGTCATCGAACATGCCGAGCGCTTTGGATTGGCCCAATTGCATCAATTACGCGGGCGAGTAGGGCGAGGAGAAGCCGCTTCGGTATGCGTCTTACTATATGCCGAACCCCTTTCTTGGACCGCCCGCGCCCGTCTACGCACAATGCATGAGACGCACGATGGCTTTGCCATTGCCCAGCGCGATTTAGATTTGCGCGGGCCAGGTGAGCTGTTAGGTGCACGCCAATCTGGCGCCATGTTGCTACGCTTCGCCGATCTCCAAAAAGATAGCGCACTGCTTGACGCGGCCAAGCGCACCGCGATGGTATTATTGCGCCACGCGCCTCATGTGGTTGCGCGTCATTTAGAACGTTGGTTAGGTGCTCGAGAGGAATATTTGACGACTTAATAGAGAGGAAACAAGCTGCCCCCCGAAAAAATTCAGTCCGTATGGTTTTGCATCAAATTTGGTATCGACAATTTAAGTCATTCTATTTGAACCATCTTTGCCCGCATCTGCATGAAGCTGCCTTCTTACCAATGGCGGTTGCTCCGCTCGAATCTAAGCACTGTGGAAACCGCTCTAAGATTGTATATAACTGCCAACTGGATGGGCAGCGTAAACCATATTGGCAACATCAGGAGCCATGCTAGATAGGGAGAAAGTAATTCGGACCCCGCCTTATATAGCAAGGTAAGGTAGACAGTACTTCGCCCAGGAATTCTTTCCTCTGCGTTCGCAAAATCAGCTAGCCTTATCATAGCGCTGGTCAACCATTCACGACAGCTGCGTTTTTGATCAAGCAAAACTTGGACTATTTCGTCGCTGCTCCTATTAATGGCAATATCCAGCGCGTTCTTTCCAGAAAAACGACTCCGCTTATGCACATCTGCGCCAGACTCAAGCAAGGCGTTTACTGTAGGCAAATAGTTTGCTTGTGCAGCAAGGCATAATGCACTCATTGCATCAGTCTTATACCCATAAACCCCATTTACGTTGAAACCTGCCTTAATCAATTTTTTAACTAAATCTTCATTCTTGTTTGAAATAGCCCAGAGCATTGGATTATAGCGATCGGAAGGCTCCAAAATATCGAAAAACATTTTACTGTCCAACATATTTTGTACTACATCATGCCGACCAGCTAGATAGTTCTTAACAATTCCATCAGCAATACGGTCAAGCGGGATCTTCAGAAAACTCCGTGTATCGGGATCTGTCGATTGGAAGAAAAGTCGAGGTATTTGGTTAGTTATAATCTTTATCTGCAAGGGATCTAGGGGCTGATCGAGAAAAACCACATCATCCGATTCTTTGGGAGTATATAAACCTAGCTTTATCAAATGCCGTCGCGTTATGGGTAGATCTAATAGATCTTGTCTAATGGATAAAAATGGAGCTTGTTTAGTGGATAAAAAAAACTCCATCGTCTCAAGAAGGCCACCTCTCATGCACCGTGTGAAGAAGAAAAGTTTGATAATTCCTTCTATCCTCATTACTGGGTGCCAAGAACCACTTTCTGGATGAAACTCTTTTTTAAGTATTTTTTTGTCAAAAATTGTTCGAAGGTTTTGTTTAGAGGTTTTTGGATTCAAATTCGCTTGACGCATTTGCTTCAGAATTTCCTCGTCAATGATTTCTTCCGCTACCGAAGAAAGTAAAAAACGGTTTATCTGCAAATCTGTCATTGAATTAACAAAATGATAGTTTCCCCAATTTGTTTGCTTTACCTGAGACAAGGTAATTTGGTCGCAGTGTGTAAAGATTTGGAGCATGGCCTCGGGAGGCAACTTGGGAAGTCCTCCATTTTGTTCAGAAGAGGACACGATATTCCCACTGCGTTCGGGTTCTTTGGTAAGAGTAGGGCCATTGCTCAACTTCGCATTGAAATCAGTCGATTGTGGAGTATGGCTGGTGGTTGAGGATGCAGGGTTTGCTGACATATCGATGTCTTCTTCAAGAGGAAATTATGCAATAAGCAGATTATAGCTTTATTAAATCTGAATTCTTTATGAGACTAGTCAGAAAATGGTCAATTGGCAAGTTTTAAGAAAGGCAATGGTATGCATGTTGGGGAAGGTCCGCCACTCATAAAAACACGATTTTGTGATCTTCTAGCGTTTACACCACGCACTTATGCGGGCGAAAATAGAAATAGAAAAAAACAGCGCTTTAAAATCGATGTCCTATATGCAAATAAGTCGTCAGAGGTTGTGGACGGATTTTAGCTTGTGTCGTAATGACTGCACCGTACCACTGGCTGTAAGGGGAAGTAGGGGTAGTGAGGGTGACGGTGGTATGCGTAGGGATGTAGGATAGGGCGGCTCCAACAAACCACTGTTTTTTTAATCGATAGAGGAATCCTGCATTGAAAACAGGATTCCATGCGTGGCTCAAGGACAGCGAACTGGTTTCTCCATCGAATAGTTCGTTGAAATGGTCATTGGTAATCCGTGCATTAGTAAACCTTGTCAGGCTGCCACCGAATCCTATGTAGGGGCGTAGCCGAGCCGTATCCTCAAAAAAGTAGTATTTCAGTAAAAGCATAGGGGTCCACGAGCGCACTACGCCGATCTTTTTATAATCGCGTAATGCGCCAGCCGTATGCAGATCCCATTCTGGGCCTATATGGAGCGCAAATTCAGCAGCGAGGTGGGTATTGAAGAAATAGGTGGCGGATACCCCTAAGCCCTCGGATTCGCGTAAGAAGGCTCCTGTATTTTCTAATACGGCATATTTTGGAATACCTGAAATACAGGTTATTGCAAAGGGGTTGCTGCTATGGTGCGGTGCAAAATGTAGCCAACCCGCGCTGATTAAAAGCTTGTCTGCAGTTTGTGCTTTTGCAGTGCTTGTGAAAATCCCTATCAAGCAAGCTATAACAAAATAGGGGAGTTTCATCATGGTCATTTCAGATTTTTATAAGAGTGCGCCTTGATGGCATATGAGGGTTTTCTGAGTGATCAGATACATTGTAGATCCTAGCGTATTTTCATCGAGAAAATGGCATTGCATATCGTAGCATTTCACCCATTGGAAGGGCTTTCGCGTTATATTGTCTCTTCATTTTTCTTTTATATGAGCTATGCTTTTAAAGGGGACCACAATGAGTTTGCAAAAAGATACCAGTCAGAGTGTGAATATCGGAATTGATGCTGCATCACTTGCGCGTATTGCGGAGGAGCTCAGCCACGTGCTGGCGAATACCTATACTTTGTACCTCAAGACGCATAACTTTCATTGGAATGTGACAGGTCCTTTGTTTAAGACACTCCATGTGATGTTTGAAGAACAATATGTCGAATTAGCAGAGGCCGTTGATACCTTGGCTGAACGTATTCGCGCATTGGGCTTTTTCGCGCCGGCTAGCTATAGTGCATTTGCAAAATTGTCCTCTATTCCTGAGGCGACGGATGTGCCTAATGCGCAAGATATGATTCGTCAATTGATAGAAGGGCATGAGGCCGTAGCGCGTGCGGCACGCTCGGCGTTTACCATAGCCGATGATGCAAAAGATGAATCTACTGCCGATCTTTTGACACAACGTCTTCAGATCCATGAAAAAACCGCTTGGATGCTACGTGCTTCATTAAATCAATGAGTAAGAACACGCGTTGCGAGCACCCCCGTCGATATGCACTACTTCGCGCTATGCAGAATAGTGCGCGGAGTAGTGTTTTGCGTATGCGCTGGTATATTCAACTGGTGCGTTTAGATAAGCCTGTCGGTATTTGGCTGTTGCTCTGGCCTACTTTAAATGCTGTGTGGATTGCAACGCAAGGGCGTCCTTCGTGGCACGTCCTCTTTGTGTTTATAGTCGGCACACTATTAATGCGCTCTGCAGGGTGTGCGATCAATGATTATGCGGATCGCAATTTTGATCGACATGTTGCGCGTACACGTGATCGCCCTCTGACCACAGGGCGTATTACGGTGTATGAAGCATTGGGAATCGCTCTTTTTTTGACCTTGCTCGCAGGGATGCTCATCCTTCCATTCAACAGGCTGACCCAGATACTAGCGGGGTGTGCGGTAGCGTTAGCGGCAAGTTATCCTTTTACAAAACGCTATATCGCTTTGCCGCAAGCCTATTTAGGCCTCGCATTTGGGTTTGGCATACCGATGGCTTTCGCGGCTATGCAAGGAAAAGTGCCTGGGATTGCGTATGCGATGATGGGCGCAAATATCGCGTGGTCGCTCGCTTATGATACCGAGTATGCGATGGTAGACCGCAAGGATGATATCTTGCTGGGTATTCAAACTTCAGCGTTGACGTTTGGTCGCCATGATGTGCATGCCATTATGGCGTGCTACGGCCTCTTTTTAGGTGTGTATGGAGTTTTAGGCCTGATTTTGCACTATACCTGGCCTTTTTGGTTGGGTTGGGCGCTGGCGACACTTTGCGGGGGGTATCACTTTAGTTTAATACGCACTCGAGAACCCGAGCGCTGTTTTGCCGCATTTAGGCATAATATCTGGCTCGGGGCAGTATTATTTTTAGGAATTGCAGGGCATTACGCTTTTGCGCATTCAGGAATGTGAATTACGCATGAATCATGCGGTATGTTCTACGGTATTTGCTACTGCATCTGCCAATCCATATGCGCTGGGATCAAGCTTGTGCATTTCCGCCTCAATCCATTGCGCGGTTTGCTCATTGGCTTGTTCAGGGGTAATGCCTATAGTAGGAATCACGGGCCCGATTGAGATCGTGATATGACCTGGGTATTTCAAAAAGGAATTACGAGGCCATACTCGGCCCGCATTATGGGCAATAGGCACGATGGGGGCTTTTGCTGCGATAGCAAAGCGCGCGCCGCCGCTTTTATAGCGTCCTTTTTTGCCGCGTGCAATGCGGGTTCCTTCTGGAAACATAATCATCCACGCGCCTTCTGCTAAGCGTTTACGCCCTTGTACAAGAACGGCCTGGAATGCAGTATGCGTTTTTTTTCGATCGATATGCACCATGTGAAGCATGCCCAGCGCCCAGCCAAAGAAGGGGATCCATAACAGCTCGCGTTTAAAGACAAAACAGAGCTGATGCGGCATAAGGGCTAATAATGCAAAGGTTTCCCAGGCAGATTGATGCTTGCAGAGTAAAACAGCGGGTCCATCGGGTAATAAAGACATTCCTTGAACATCGTAGGTAATGCCATTGCAAATCCGTAACATGTACAGTGTAATGCGGCACCACACACCAATCACCCTGTACCGTAGCGATAGAGGCAGGAGCGGAAAACTACACACGCATATCACGCCGTACACTATTGTAAAGAGCGTTAAATAAAGCGCAAATGCGCAGGAACCTAGCCATAGGCTAAACCGCGAGCGGCGCATTGGATGTATGGTAGATTGACCCTTTGCAACGGGCTGGATGGATTCTGAACAGGGTGATTCAGTCTGTGATGAAGGAGAAGGCATATGCAATCTGTAAAAAATACCTGCCAAAAAGGCGTATAAACCTTGCATGTTAGTACAAAGCAATGCGGCAAACTCAAAAAATGCCTAAATGATGGAGATATTCTTTGAATATCTCCATTTTGATGCTCTTTGCCCTTCTTAATATAAAAGACATATTTTAGCCACTTTGCTGTATCCAAAAGGACGCTAGCTTTTTTATGACCCGCCTCAAAACTCACCTGCTAGACCATACTCCCACTCATGAGCAAGATCCGCAAATGACGCCTCATCAAGACGAGATAGAAAATACGGAAAACACGGAAATTTTGCGACTCACCGACGTGCAACGTGGCTTTAATAAAGCGCAAGATGAACGCTTGGTGCTTGATGGGGTAAATTTAACCCTGAAAAAAGGGGAAATCGTGGGCTTGCTGGGCCGTTCTGGTTCAGGAAAATCGACTTTGCTACGCATTATTGCTGGGCTTATTGCGCCAACAGGTGGGACGGTTGAATATCTGGGGAAACCCGTATCGGGTCCGGCACAAGGTATTGCTATGGTTTTTCAAACCTTTGCTTTGTTTCCCTGGCTGACCGTTTTGGAAAACGTAGAAGCAGGGTTAGAAGCATTAGGTTTAGGCGTAGCGGAGCGTCGCGAACGCGCACTAGCCGCCATCGATCTGATCGGCATGGATGGGTTTGAAAATGCCTATCCTCGTGAATTATCAGGCGGTATGCGTCAGCGCGTGGGATTTGCGCGTGCGGTAGTTGTCAATCCGACTTTGCTGTTAATGGACGAACCTTTTTCCGCACTCGATGTACTGAGCGCAGAAACATTACGGACCGATTTTTTAGAGCTTTGGAATGAACATCGCCTGCTGATCCAATCCGTCCTCCTCATAACCCATAATATCGAGGAAGCCGTGTTTATGTGCGATCGTATTTTAATACTATCGTCTAATCCAGGGCGGGTCATGATCGATATCGAGGTCCCTTTCCAGCATCCACGTGACCGTTTGGATCCAGCATTTCGGGTATTTGTGGATATGATCTATGCCAAAATGACGGCACGCCCGAAAACAGGGGCTAAGCGTAAAGTATTGAAACTGGGAAGTTGGTTACCCGAAGTGTCTACGAACCTGATGGCAGGTCTTATTGAGACACTAGAAGCGCCTCCTTACAATGGGCGTGCTGATTTACCTGAAATTGCACGTACTTTGCATTTAGAGGTCGATGATCTTTTCCCCGTGGCGGAAATGCTGCAACATTTGAATTTTGCCGACATCCGAGAAGGCGATATTCTGCTCACTCATGCAGGCAAGGTATTCGCGCAAAATGGAACGCAAGAACGTAAACAGCAATTTGCTGCACAGTTATTACACCATGTGCCCTTAGCTTCTCGTATTCATTCCGTATTGCAAGCTCGCCCTGGACAACATGTCCCCCGCGTATTCTTTGAACAAGAACTCTCTGACTTTTTATCAGAGAGTGCGTCAAAAGAAACATTAGATGCGGTTATTAACTGGGGTCGATATGCCGAAATCTTTTCGTATAGCGATCAGGCAGAAATATTTGCATTAGATAGTGGTCTTTAAGATCGGTGAATCCGTAAGCCGATCGTTTGACACCTCAGGAAATGGAGAATTATCCCAATCTATAAAGGAAGGGGCCTTCCATGTCATGATCGGTGAATTCGTCTCAAGAAGATGCATGATACTCTCGAAGTAAGCATCGTCTTTTTGGGCTGGTGTATCAGAGGGTAAATCGGTTTGTACAGAAGGAGTCTCAAGGAGTGATTCCATATCGTACAGATAATCTGATAACTCCCATGTCGGTGTGAATCCGCCGATCGGGTGAGGCATACCAGATAATGTATTATCGTTTATGGTAGTTATATTTTCACCGAAAGCATTATTAAGAATATCGGCGTCAGATTCACTCAATATAGTTGATAATGCGCTTTCAAAGTGCAATGCATTTTGAGAAATAGGGTCCATTGCTTGCATACATGTCTGCGCCAATGTGTTTTTAGCGCTACTAGATGAAGCAATGTGCGCGTCTGCGTTTGCTTTAGAAGAAGTGCGTATATTGCGAGCAAGTTTTTTATTTAAGCGAATATCAGTAATGTTTCGTGTTTCATCAAAACGTACAAATACCGTCAATATTTTTTTGTTAAAGCGAATACTATACTGAAACAAGGCATCCGTTTGTATGCATTTTCCTCTGCCTGCCTGGTGCTCTTTTTTGCATTGATCTAACAGTAAATTAAGAAAAGCATCAGGCGTATGCTCTTCAGAGGAAAGCGATTTTCCCTTTAACGGATTTTCTAAGAAAAGCGCTAATTCTTTTGCCCACTCCTTAGATTGAAATAACCGTCTTGCTTTTTTAGAGCTCATCGTAAATGTATAGGAATTATGCTGGGCTTTTAAAAGGTGTGCCTCTTTTTTAATATCCTCGCAGTTTTCCATGATGGATTCTAAAAATTGCGTAATAGGCACGTTCGGATCAATCTTTTGCGCTTGCTTATATAAATTCAGTAATATTCCATGCGCATCATTAGATTTTTTTAATGAAGCACTACTAGATTCTATTTCACATTTTTCAGGCGCGGATGTTGTGAGAAGCGATGGAGCAACATTTCGAAGCGGTATCAAATTTTTTAAAAGATACATTGAATTTGGTATAGTGCTCATATCAGATAAGTGTCAAGGCAAAAGTCACTTATTTTATTTAAAAAGATTTTTTCTATGCATAGATTCGCGAAATAATATACATATTCACGTATTTTTTATGAAAATATTTTACTCATAATATGATACTTTTTTAGTGAAAGTTTTAAATCTGAATTTTAAATCTGAATTTTCTAACTTCGACATATGGTGTCCATCTGCATACCAGTTGACGATAATGATCATCCCCATTGCTTCCTCTTTTGCCCGCATACTTCATGCACACATTGCTTCGTTTTTGTTCTTTATTGTTTACCTTAATTCGCTTTGATTTAGCCAAAGTGGTACTTGAATATAATCAAGTACAGGGGTGGCGAGGTTTTTTACTCCATAGCCTCTCTATATTGAGCGCTTTGTTTACGTCTAGACGCGCGCGTCTTCGGCCAGCAGGGGTGCGTGTGCGGCTTGCTTGCGAGTATTTAGGGCCTATTTTTGTGAAATTTGGGCAGATGCTGTCGACCCGACGGGATATGTTGGTGCCTGAGTTAGTGCAAGAATTGGTGAAATTACAAGATCGTGTCCCTCCATTTCCTCCTTCAGTTGCAATAGAACGCATTGAAAAGGCATTGGGTGGGCGTATTCAAGATATTTTTGCCTCCTTTGACTCTACGCCTATAGCCAGTGCATCCATTGCCCAAGTGCATTTCGCCTACCTTAAACACAGTACGCCGCAAGGGGATACGCAAAAACCATCGGGGCGGCCTGTTGCCATAAAAGTATTACGCCCAGGTATGCGTGCCATTGTTGCGCGCGATCTCGCGCTTTTACGCAAAGCCGCCTGGATGATGCAAAAGGTATGGGTAGATGGTCGTCGCTTAAAGCCTCAAGAGGTGATCGAAGAATTTAGTACCTATTTGCAAGACGAACTCGATCTCATGCGTGAAGCCGCAAATGCTAGCGCCCTGCGGCGCAATTTTGCGCATTCACCGCTTTTATGCGTCCCTGAAATGATATGGGCTTGGTGCAGGCCAAAAGTCTTGGTTATGGAGTGGATGGAAGGAATTCCCATTAGCCAAGTGGAACGCCTGCAAGCCGCTGGGGTAGATATTAAAAAGCTCGCACGGGAAGGAGTGGAGATTTTTTTTACGCAGGTTTTTCGGGATGGTTTTTTTCATGCCGATATGCACCCCGGTAATATTCAGGTGAGCACGGAGCCTGCGCGTTTTGGCCGATATATTGCGCTAGATTTTGGCATTATGGGCAGCTTGTCGGATTTCGATAAAAGCTATTTGGCACAAAATCTTTTGGCCTTTTTTAAACGGGATTACCATCGCGTAGCAACCTTGCATATTGAATCTGGCTGGGCACCTGCTTCTACTCGGGTCGAGTCGCTCGAAGGAACGATTCGTGCAGTGTGTGAACCCTATTTTGATAAACCCCTTAAGGATATTTCCGTAGGGCAGGTCCTTTTGCGCCTTTTCCAGGCTTCACGCCGTTTTTCTATTGATATTCAGCCACAATTAGTCCTTTTACAAAAAACATTATTGAATGTAGAGTCCCTGGGACGTGATTTAGATCCCGAATTAGACCTTTGGAAAACCGCGCAACCTTATTTAGAGCGCTGGATTAAAACGCAAGTAGGCTTGAAAGGGTGGATAGAGCGGTTTAAATACGAAGTGCCTCAGTGGAGTCAAATGCTCCCCAAAATTCCCAGGTTGGTGCATGATGTATTAGTGACACAAGGGCCGGCTTCACGGGAATTAGAAATACGCGTAGTACGCCTTGAACAAAAGGCACGTGCTTACCGTACGGGGTTACGTATATTGCAAGGCTTGGTATTGATAGGAATAGTCTGCATAGCGATAGGGATAGGGAAGTGGCCTAGCTTGTCGTTATAATCTTAGTTTTTGACTTCGGTTGTCCGTTTGGGGTCAGTGGTCTGTGTGTTAGCATAAAATACTAGACTTCTTTCGAAACCGAGTAGGTAGGTTGGGGTTCCGTATTCGATTCAATTCGTCACCACCAACCTACTTTTTATACTATGAAGTAATAAGAAATTATGCCTATTTACGCTTATCGTTGCGCGCAATGCGGGCACACGCAAGATGTTTTACAAAAAATCAATGCAGCCGCGCTCACACAGTGCCCTGCCTGCAATCAAGACACATTTGAAAAACAATTGACCGCTGCAGCCTTTCAGTTGAAGGGTACGGGCTATTATGTTACTGATTTCCGGCAGGCTGGCGCAGATCCTGCTTCTACTTCTGCTCCTGCGGCTTCTAGTAAGCCACAGGTCAATGAGCAGTCTATCCCTTCGCCGGCTTCTAAAGCACAAAATGGCTCCGGGAAGCATGCAGAAGGAGGGCAGGGCGCTCCAGAGTCTGCCAAACCTGCTGCCTCAACAGCGAACACCGTATCGAATGTTGCTTCTCCTTCCTCTGCCTCTTCTCCTGTTGGCTCATGACTTCCCAAAAAACCACGCTAAAAACCTATCTACTCACTGGCTTACTGGTTTTATTACCCATCGCGATTACGCTATGGGTTTTGGATATCGTACTCAGCTTGATGGATAAAACCCTCATGCTCCTGCCAGATGCCTGGCAGCCTGAGGTGCTTTTGGGTTTTCATATCCCTGGCATAGGGGCAATCATTTCTTTGGCATGTATTTTTGCCGTGGGCGTATTAGTGCAAAATTTTATTGGTCAAGCACTAGTACGGACTTGGGAAGCATTTCTGCAGCGTATTCCTATCATTGGAGCACTCTATGGCAGCGTGAAGCAAGTGTCTGATACCTTGCTCTCCAGTGATGGCAATGCTTTCCGGCGCACCGTATTGATTCAATATCCTCGAAAAGGCCTCTATACGATCGCATTTTTAACAGGAGCGCCTAGCCAAACGATCGAGAAGCACCTCCCCGAACAGGCTGTACAGGGTTACGTTAGCGTATATGTTCCGACCACCCCTAACCCGACTTCCGGTTTTTTGCTTTTACTACCGCGCTCTGAGGTCATTGAGCTGGATCTGACTGTAGATGCTGCATTGAAATATATCGTGTCTTTAGGAGTAGTAAGTCCATCCCATATTTTGATGCACTCTACGCAAGACAAAATCTCAAAAGAAAACGAAGGCTAAGGGGGTTTCACTCTTTCCATTTTTCTAAAGTCAGCGCAAAATGGAGGAAAAAAGCGGAGTCCCTTTAGTAGTACGTCGTATAGGAATTACCGCATTCTATAATTGCAATAGGTGCGTATAAGAAAGCTAGTGTCACTAAACGAACCTGTGCTGCACTTTAAAACAGTGAAGCTGTGTAAAGTACAAAAAAGTACCAAGGCAAAGGGGGAGGACATGAACACAAAAGAGTTTTTAGCTCATTTTAAAGCGGAATTTCTGAAAGAATTCGAAAAACAAGTCGAGATATTAAGAAAGCAGCTGAATATTTCATTACAGGAATTAGATAATTTATATGCAACTTGGGTAGAGCTTCAAGAGTCGCTTCCGCAAAACCATGAATTTTCATCTACAGAGATGTTTGAAATGTTATTGGTAAAACATAATAAGAAAGCTATCGATTTTCAAAAAAAGCAATCTGAGAATGAAGCTGGTTCTCATTCTTTGTAAGATATACGTTTTTTTAGCTTGAGCAACAGCGCGACTTTTGTACAGTGGTGCTGTCGCATTTCCTTGAGCACCGGATTTAAGCGCCCATCCCTTGAATATGGCTTGGGCGCGATTTTATTTTTATCGGTCCTTTTTTATTTTTCTTGCCTACAACCTTCTTTATTATGCTTTTGAGAACGCAATACTGCGGTGAAGTCACCGAAGCCCAGTTAGGACACACCGTTTCACTTTGTGGTTGGGTGCATCGTCGCCGAGATCACGGTGGCGTTATTTTTATTGACTTGCGTGATCGCGAGGGACTGGTTCAAATTGTCTTTGATCCTAGTATTCCAGAGGTCTTTGCACAGGCAGAAAGTCTGCGTAATGAGTATTGCCTGCAAGTGAAAGGGGAAGTGCGCCGGCGCCCAGAAGGGACAGCCAATACTGATCTGGCCACGGGGGCGATTGAAGTAGTATGCCAGGCATTAACGGTTTTTAATGCCTCTGTCACTCCTCCTTTTGCATTAGACGATGAGCATATCTCAGAAAGCATCCGCATGACTTATCGGATGCTCGATTTACGCCGCGCTCCCATGCAACACAATCTCCGCTTGCGTCACCGTGTAACCAGTGAAGTACGGCGCTATCTAGATAGCTCTGGATTTATCGATATTGAAACGCCCATGCTCACCAAAAGTACGCCTGAAGGTGCGCGGGATTATCTCGTTCCCTCTCGCGTACATGCTGGCGAATTTTTTGCTCTCCCACAGTCTCCTCAACTTTTTAAGCAATTGTTGATGATGTCGGGTTTTGATCGCTACTACCAAATTACCAAATGTTTTAGAGATGAAGATTTGCGCGCAGATCGTCAGCCAGAATTTACGCAAATTGATTGTGAAATGTCTTTTGTCGATGAAATCGATATCCGAGCACACTTTGAAGGTTTAGTGCGCGCGATATTTAAAACAGGCATTGAAGTAGATTTGCCGGATCCTTTCCCCGTCATGCCTTATTCAGAAGCGATGGGCCGTTTTGGTTCAGACAAGCCTGATTTACGCGTGCATCTAGAGCTCACGGAATTGACGGATGCACTAAAAACAGTGGATTTCAAAGTTTTTAGCCTTCCTGCAAATAGCCCTACTGGCCGAGTTGCCGCGCTACGTGTGCCACAGGGAGGAACGCTATCTCGTGGGGACATCGATGCGTATACCGAGTATGTACGTATCTATGGTGCTAAAGGTTTAGCTTGGATTAAGGTCAATGACCTGGCGAAAGGCCGAGAAGGCTTGCAAAGCCCCATTGTGAAAAATCTGCATGATGAAGCGCTCAATGCGATCTTGCAGCGTACTGGCGCTCTAGATGGAGACCTTATTTTCTTTGGTGCCGATGAGGCACAGATCGTCAATGATAGCTTGGGGGCATTGCGTCTTAAAATTGGACATAGCGCATTTGGCATAGAACAAGGCCTGATGACCGAAGGTTGGCGTCCCCTATGGGTCATCGATTTCCCGATGTTTGAATATGATGCTAAGGCCAAGCGTTTTGCCGCTGTACACCATCCATTCACCGCTCCAAGGCAAGAAGACGAAGCGTATCTGGAACAAGATCCAAGCCGTTGTCTAGCACGCGCCTACGATATGGTCATTAATGGCTGGGAAATTGGCGGTGGATCTATTCGTATTCATCGTGCCGCGCTGCAAAGCCAAGTCTTTTCTATACTCAATTTAGATGCAGAGCAAACTCGCGCTAAATTTGGCTTCCTTTTAGATGCACTCTCTTACGGCGCTCCTCCACATGGCGGTATCGCATTTGGCCTAGATCGCATCGTGACCCTCATGGCAGGCGCCGAATCGATCCGCGATGTGATTGCATTTCCTAAAACACAACGTGTCCAGTGTTTGTTAACACAGGCTCCGAGTACCGTGGATGCTGAACAGTTGCGAGAATTGCATATTCGAACAGCCAAATAGAGCAAATAGTAAAGCAAATACAGCAGGCTCTGCGCATATGCAAAGAGCCGCTATTTATCGCCCCTGAAAAAGTCATTTTTTCCCGAGTGACTATTTAGGGTTTTACTACCAACGTTTGATACAACGCATAGCGCTTTTGCGCTATTTGTCCTGCTTGTACTGCAGCACGGACAGCGCAATCGGGTTCTTGCAAGTGCTTGCAATTATAAAAGCGACAATGCGCAATCCAAGGTTGAAACTCGGCAAAGACCCGCTCTATATCTGTTGGTTGTAAATGATCTAAACCAAAAGTCTGAAATCCCGGTGAATCGATCAGCATCGCATTTTTGGATGCCGGCCCTTCTGAAGAAGTAGGTAAGATCCCCAAATCGTATAAATGGGTCGCCGTGGTTGTATGTTTTCCCGTTCCTAAGGCTTGAGAAATTTCCTGCGTTAATACCTTTGCGTAGGGAGCAAAATGGTTGATGAGTGTGGATTTTCCTGTGCCGGATTGCCCAATCAGCAGCGTTGTACGGCCAGCAAGGTAAGGGGTTAAGGTATCGTAGGCGAGTTTGCTCTCTGTAGCCAGTGAGAGTTCTAGCACTTGGATAGGGAGCCCTTTATACCCTTCGAGCATCTCCCTGATCGCTTGCAAATCGGTAGATAGGGTGGCTCCTAAATCCACTTTATTCAGAACGATCAATACGGGGAGATTTTGCGCTTGGCTAGCAACCACCATGCGTCCCAATAATGCCTCGTTGGGACGGGGAGCGACGGCTAACATAATGAGTACTTGATCTAAATTGGCGGCAAATCGTCTAGATTTATGCCCTTCAGATCGATATAACAGGTTTTGCCTCGGCAAAGTCGCGGTGATTATCCCTTGGTCTGGAGAACAGCGTGTATAGTGCACTCTATCCCCGACCGCAATGCCATCTTTGCTGCGTACAAAACAACGCAGCATCATGTTTATTGAACCATCGCTTTTTATGGGTGCTTCTTGCGGCATGACGCCATAGTGGCGCCCGTATGCGGCTACCACTAAGCCTATTTCCTGTACGGCTTTCATTCACCTATCCTTGAAATAGTAGGTCAGGGTTTGTAAAACTTTATACAACATTTGAAGCTCCCCTATGAATCTCTCGTCTCCTGCATCCATTAACGAAAACCACCTGATCTGGCTTGATATGGAAATGACAGGGCTACAACCCTTGACAGATCGTATCTTAGAAATCGCGGTGGTGGTCACCGACAACCTGTTAGAGGTACTTGCGGAAGGCCCTACGATCGCGATACACCAATCCGATGAAACACTTGAAGGAATGGATGCCTGGAATCAAAAAATGCACGGCCGCTCAGGGCTGATAGAGCGGGTGCGCGCCTCTACCTATACGGAAGAACAGGCAAGTGCTGAAATACTGACTTTCTTGCAGCGTTATGTGCCTGCGGGTAAATCGCCTTTATGTGGAAACTCTATCTGCCAAGACCGGCGGTTTATGGCGAAGTGGATGCCTGAATTAGAGGCTTTTTTTCATTATCGCCATCTAGATGTCAGTACCCTCAAAGAACTCTGTAAACGCTGGCGACCTTCTGTGGCAAAGGGATTTGCAAAAGAGGCACGCCATACGGCTTTGGCCGATGTGTATGAATCAATCGATGAGTTACGCTACTACCGTACGCATTTCTTACGCTTAGATGATCCTGTTGCAGAGTCAATAAATCACTCTTGAGGCTTATATGTTGGGGTGACGAATTGAATTAAATACGGAACCCCAACACAACCCACTTTTGATAATCGTGAACAGGTTTTAAAAAGTTCAGGATACTTTTTGCAGACGATATCGCCAATCAATCCGCGTGAGTGCGTTTATAGTAGACAAATGCATAATCAAAATCATTAGGCAAAGCACTATGATGGGTTTCTCGTCCTACCTCTTGCCAAGCGCTTTTTGGAAAGTCCGGAAAAAACACATCTCCATCAAAATCATGATCAATTTCTGTCATGATCAATTTTTGTGCTTTGGGTAATCCCTCCGCATAAAGCTGTGCGCCCCCTATTAAAAATGCTTCGGTATACCCTTTTGCTGCACATTCTGTCAGCGCTGCATCAAGACTAAGTGCATGCGCGCAGCCTGCCAAAACCCGCTCTGAATTTCTAGAAATCACCCAATTAGGCCGCCCAGGCAATGCTCGACCAATCGACTCATGGGTGTGTCGTCCCATAATGACAGGTTGGCCCAATGTCGTGCGTTTAAAAAAAGCCAAATCTTCAGGGAAATGCCAAGGCAACGTATTACCTTTGCCAATAACCCCATTACGCGCGCGGGCAGCGATAAGGGAAAGCGTGATCATAAGGGCATAAGAAGAAGAGAAGGGAGGGGCAATACGGCTTTAAATAGCAATAGGCGCACGAATGGCAGGATGAAATTGATATCCTGCTATTTGAAAATCGTCAAATTGATAATCAAACAAATTATCCGGTTTGCGAGTGATCGTAAGCTGGGGAAGGGGATAGCATGCTCTGGAAAGTAGCAGATCGACTTGTTCCAGATGATTACGGTAAAGATGGCAGTCGCCCGCTGTCCAAATCAATTCGCCTACTTCCAAATTACTCTGCTGCGCCAACATATGCGTAAGTAAGGCATAGCTTGCGATATTAAAAGGCGTTCCTAAGAAAACATCTTGACTACGGCAGTATAGTAAAGTGCTCAGCCGCCCTTCATTGACATAAAACTGCGCAAAGCAATGGCATGGCGCTAAAGCCATACGACCTGCATGGACATTCTCCACAGGGGAAGAATTTTCATCAGGGAAATCCGCTATATTTAAAGCGGTCAGTAGGAGGCGACGAGAGTGAGGGCGTGTTTGAAGTGCAGTGACTAAATCGGATAACTGATCGACCGTACTTCCATCTGGCCGGGGCCAAAAACGCCACTGATGGCCGTATATCGGTCCAAGCTGCCCTTTTTCATCCGCCCATTCATCCCAAATGCTCACGCCGTGGGCGTGTAAATAATCCAGTTGGGTATCGCCTTTTAAAAACCATAACAGCTCATGAATAACGCTTTTTAAATGGATTTTTTTGGTAGTGACAAGTGGAAATCCTTGTCTCAGGTCAAACCGAAGTTGTCGGCCAAAGACACTGAGCGTACCTGTACCCGTTCGGTCTGTTTTCACGCTACCATTTTCTAGAATATCGCGTAAGAGAGCGTGATATGGCTGCATGCTTTAGAAAGAGTAAAAAAATAGGAGGATAGCGTCCTGCTACGCAAACTGAGGACAGTATAGGAATGCCTTAGCCAGTGTGCACACGCATGTATGGTAATACTTAATGAATACGCTGGGATAAGTAAGCCAGCACGCTAAAGCTTGCGCACATCATACCTCCTAAACGTATCGTCAATTTCAAGCTTAAATTTTCAATATCGCTGGCAAGTGCCAAGAGGCGTTCTTCCACCTTTAAGATGCGCTCTTCTAGCTTTAAGAGACGCTCTTCTACCTTTAAAAAACGCTTCTCTATCTGCGCGAACCCAGCCTGCATATCCTTACTCAAATTATTAATTTGATGCTGCATGATTCCACCATGTTGCTCCACACTTTTGATCCTTATGTTAAGGCGCGTTTCAAAAGCATGCAAATCTGCTTTGCTAGCCATATGGTTTCAAAAGATCTTGGATAGCGCTTTCGCTTCTGCTTCAGCATGTTGGCGTTTTACACCAGCATTTTCAAGAGTATGAATAAATTTTAGCGAATCGAAATGGTATGCGGGCTGACTCATCGTTTTTCTCCTCTTTTGCCGCTATCTTAAAAGGAGGGTTTTTTTTAACAAATAGGCCAAAAGGCAATACCATTTCGCAGGCTAACATAACCACATTTTAATATATATTTCTAAGAACCCGTTTATTTATCCCCCCAAAGGGCCCCTCTTTGCGGTCGTGCGGTACTCGAGATCCTCACTGTACAAAAGTACAGTTCCGGTCCCTGTGCTCCTGCTCCCCCAAATAGGAGCCCTTTGGGAAGACACTAAACAGATTCTAAGATACAGTTTATTTGTTACCCACCATCGCTTGCGGTTGCACCCACGCGTCAAATTCTTCCGAGGTGACATATTCTAGTGCTAATGCGGCGGCTTTGAGTGTAGTCCCTTCTTTATGCGCTTTTTTAGCAATCTGGGCCGCTTTATCATACCCAATATGGGGATTCAGGGCCGTGACGAGCATCAAGGACTCATTGAGCAGCATATCAATACGGGGGAGATTGGGTTCAATACCCCGTGCGCAATGCGATTCAAAACTACGAGCACCATCGGCTAAGAGCCGAATAGATTGCAATACATTATGCGCAATCATAGGACGGAATACATTGAGCTCAAAATTACCGCTCGCCCCGCCGATATTAATCGCCACATCATTCCCAAATACTTGGCAGCACAGCATCGTGACGGCTTCTGACTGTGTTGGATTAACCTTACCAGGCATAATCGAACTACCAGGTTCATTCTCAGGAATAGAAATCTCTCCTAAGCCACAACGTGGGCCACTAGCAAGCCAGCGAATATCATTCGCAATTTTCATTAAGCTGGCTGCAATCGTTTTGAACGCGCCATGGGCATGTACTAGGGCATCGGCTGCGGCCATAACCGCAAACTTATTCGGAGCAGTAATAAAGGGGAGGGCAGTGAGTCGTGCAATTTCTTGCGCCACCTTTTCTGCAAATTCTGGATGAGCATTAAGGCCTGTACCTACTGCCGTTCCCCCTAATGCTAATTCATAGAGGTGGGGCAACGCTGCCTCAATATAATGTATACCTTGATCTAATTGCGCGACATAACCTGAAAATTCTTGCCCCAGCGTAATGGGCGTTGCATCTTGTAAATGCGTGCGACCAATCTTGACAATATCGGCAAAGGCTTGCGATTTAGCGTGCAAGGTTTCTCGCAAGGTACGAAGCGCAGGCAATAGATGGCGGCTTATGCCTTCTGCTGCTGCAATATGCATCGCGGTAGGAAACACATCATTGGAAGATTGCCCGCGATTCACCTCATCATTGGGATGGACTTTTCGCTGCTCTCCACGCTCTCCTCCTAATAATTCACTAGCGCGATTGGCAAGTACCTCGTTCATATTCATATTGGTTTGTGTACCCGATCCCGTCTGCCAAACAACCAGGGGGAATTCTTGACGGTGCTGCAAAGTCAATACTTCATCTGCTGCGGCGATAATCGCTTTTGCTTTAACGGTATCGAGCAAACCTAAATCGGCATTCACTTGCGCGCTAGCGCGCTTAACAATCGCCAATGCGCGGATTAGTTCAATCGCTTGTTTTTCATGCGAAATATGGAAATTTTGCAAAGAACGTTGTGTTTGCGCCCCCCACAAACGATCTCCAGGGACTTCAATTTCTCCAAAGGTATCTCGCTCAAAACGAGGAGGAATAAAAGAGGAGTGGGAGCTATCCATAGGGCGTGTAATCCAATAAAAAAGCTTAAAAAATAGATATTCGCCCAGTATACAGACTGGGCGAATGATTATCGTGCTTACCCCATTTCCTTAGTGTCAGGCGCTAAAAAAAGGTTAAGAACCGGTTCACGATCTCAAAAAAATCACCTTTGAGGTCGTAGTGTTGGGGTTCCGTATTTAATTCAATTCCTTACCCCAACCTACGAAAAATGCCCAAAAATGGTAGGTTGGGGTGCGTTTTTGGGTGATGTGGGAACCCCAATACAACCCACTTTTGAAGATTGTGAACAGGCTCTAAGAAGCCGCGGGTGTTACTTTAGCAATAGTTTGTGTGCGTACTGAGCGTACCGAACTACGGGCGGTTTTACGCCCCTTAGTGGACTGTGAAGTGATCTGCTTTCCAGGGACATGTGCGTATACAACTTCTTGTAGGCGTGTGCGTTCCGTCAAGACACGCGTACCATATCCTCCATCTCCTCGAGCAGTAAAACCTACATAGCGTCGTAATCCCCCAGCGAGAGACCCCGTACTAGCAATATAGTTGCGAAGCACGATAGCACCCACCTTAATATTGGCAAAAGGTTCTATTGCGGTGGAAATTCCACCAAAATGATTGAATTTATCTACGTGCAAGGAGGACATGACTTGCATGAGTCCCTGCGCGCCGCTGCCGCTCTCAGCAAACGGATTAAAACTAGATTCCACCGCAATCACGGCGAGTAACAACAAAGGATCTAAGCCGGTTTCACGCCCCGTTTCAAACGCTACGCGCACGATATGCTGCATAGGCGCTTGTGCGACACGATAGCGGCGAGCTAAATAGCCGGTGATTAATGCTTGATCATGCTCGGAAGTCAGCACGCGGTCATCGCGCGCAGCAGCATCAATGCGCTCAGAAGACATCGAGCGTACTAATGCACTTAAAGAGGGCTCCGCAACGAGGAGAGGAGGGGTATTGTCAACAGAAGCTTCTAGATTTTGGCTCTCTTCGGATTCAAAAGCAGGGCTGAATTCACTAGTGACTGTAAAGAAGGGGAAGAGTCTGGTTGCAAAAGGGTCACGCCATTGAGGACGTAACCATAATGCTAGCAGGCTAGTCAACGCGACTAAGCCTATTGCACTCAAAAAATGTTGGCCAAAACGTTTGCTGCGCTGTAAAAATGTACGCACTACATTCGAAATGAGCCAATCTGATTGCCAAAAAACTCTAGAATTCATAGAGAGTTCTCCATGTTTATTAACATATTACTTAGAATCGGTTTTGCTTGCATAAGTTCCCACAGTCTTTCATCGATGTGGAAGTGTATTGCAGAGCAACGTGGTTAATGCATGCGCTATATGGCGTATTACGACGCTGCGAATACCTAAATACCTGTCTGACCAATGTGGGTAAACTGCAACAGGTAAGCAGCAGTGTGAGAAGCGAGCGCGTAATTCGTTATAGTTTTGCATTCCCGTTTTGTATTCCCTTTAAATCTGTGACCTCCGTCCTTGAATTAAGATTCGTTCCTATCAACGAGGCTGGATTTTACCAGCTTTCAAAAATCGACGAGCAAGCACCCTCCTATAGGCTGTATTGAGTTATGAAATATCAGGATTTGCGGGACTTTATAGCCCAGCTAGAAACCGCTGGGGAATTGGTACGTATCCAGGACGCAGTATCTCCGATACTAGAAATGACGGCTTTATGTGATCGCGTACTCAAGGCACAGGGCCCTGCATTATTGTTTGAGCAGCCCACTGGCTACACGATGCCCGTTTTAGGGAATCTCTTTGGGACAACCCATCGCGTTGCGCTCGGTCTTGGGATAGAGGCAGCCGATAAGGCCGCTCACGCCCATACAGAAAGCGACACGCTAGGTTCGTTGCGAGAAATTGGTATTTTGCTCTCGGCTTTAAAAGAGCCAGAACCCCCTAAAGGGCTGAAAGAAATAGGGCGGCTTTTTCGATTAGCCAAGGCGGTTTGGGATATGGCCCCTAAAGTCGTGCGCGCTCCTGTGTGTCAGGAATGTGTCTGGGAAAAGGGGGATGTTGATCTACAGCGTTTGCCCGTTCAAACTTGCTGGCCAGGCGATGTTGCGCCTTTACAGACGTGGGGACTCACCATTACCCGAGGCCCTCAAAAGTCGCGACAAAATCTCGGCATTTATCGTCAGCAAGTGTTGGGACCTCGACATCTGATTATGCGCTGGCTGCCACATCGGGGAGGCGCATTAGATTTTTTAGAATTTACAAAGGCCTATCCAGGACAACCTTATCCTGTAGCCGTGGCGTTAGGTGCCGATCCCGCGACGATTTTAGGCGCGGTCACTCCCGTTCCTGACACATTATCCGAATATCAATTTGCAGGCTTACTACGCGGCGCTAAAACAGAACTGGCCCGCTGCCTGACCCCTGGGTTAGAAAATCTCCAAGTCCCTGCACGCGCTGAAATTGTTCTAGAAGGCTTTATATATCCACAAGGTCATAGCGCAAGCACTTATATATCCGATGATACTAATCGGTTTAAAGCCTATGTGGCTGCCCAGCAAGACTTGGAGGGTGTAATCGCGATGCCGCCTCGTCCCACGCAAGGACCTGCTGCGCATTATGAATACGCATTAGAAGGCCCTTATGGCGATCATACGGGATACTACAATGAGGCCGAATGGTTTCCGGTTATGACGGTTGAGCGCATCACGATGCGTCGAGATGCCATTTATCATTCGACTTATACGGGTAAGCCGCCCGATGAGCCGGCTATTTTGGGAGTAGCGCTGAACGAAGTATTCATCCCACTCCTACAAAAGCAATTTCCCGAGATTATTGATTTTTACCTTCCCCCTGAAGGATGTAGTTATCGACTAGCGGTGGTCCAAATTCGAAAACGTTATCCCGGTCATGCTAAGCGTGTGATGTTTGGGGTATGGAGCTTTTTACGCCAGTTTATGTACACCAAATGGATTATCGTGGTCGATGAAGATATCGATATTCGAGATTGGAAATCCGTTATTTGGGCGCTCACTACCCGTATGGATCCGCAACGCGATACGCTCCTTATCGACAATACTCCAATAGATTACTTAGACTTTGCTTCGCCTATTGCCGGCTTAGGTTCCAAAATAGGACTCGATGCCACCAATAAATGGCCAGGAGAAACCCAACGCGAGTGGGGACGCCCGATCGAGATGACCGAAGCCGTGATGCGGCGTGTCGATAAACTCTACGCGCAGGTTGAGGCGAGGGCATGCCCTACATTGCGCAATCCTATACCGATATAAACTACGGACATAAACTATTGCATCGGATCCATAAACGCCATTTTTCGGAGAATGCTAAAGCCGCTAGCAGAGCGCTCTTCCTCTTTTGGAGCAGCGTCTTTCCATAAATCTCCTACACTCCATCCTTTTTATGCATGGGGGAAATTCCCCCTGTTTTTTTGCTGATATGCACACGTTATGTGTCTTACTGTGCGTGGCGCAGTGCCTCGCAGTGCATATTTCGCAGTGCCTATTTGTCAAGAAGGTGATGGAGTGTTGAGTATGCCAAAGTATTGCACCCTTTTTTTAGCGGCAGCTTTGCTTTCCGCTTGTGCCACAGTTTCTCAGCCTAGCTCTGCGCTAGAGCCCCAGCCAGGTGATTTTGCTCCTAGTAACTTTACTTTTGAAAGCGGGGCTTCGCTTCCCATTTTGACATTGCATTACACCACATTTGGTAAACCCCAATTTGATGATGCAGGGAAGTGCGTGAACGCGGTTTTACTCTTGCATGACACTACGGGAGAAACGGCACCGCAGGCGGGGCAGTTTTTCACGACACCTGCTATGCGTGAAGCACTGTTTGCGCCTGGTCAGCCGTTAGATGCTTCCCGTTACTATATTATTATTCCTGATACCTTAGGGCATGGCCATTCTAGTAAGCCTAGCGATGGAATGCGCGTCCATTTTCCGCGTTACAGTGAAAGCGATGCGGTAGAGGCGCAATACCGTTTAGTGACCGATGGGTTAAGCATTCGTCACTTAAAACTGGTACTAGGTGTAGCAGGGGGCGGATCGCAAGCTTGGCTATGGGGTAAGCGCTATCCAGATATGATGGATGCACTCATGCCCATAGCGAGCGCTCCCATAGCACAAGGGGGACGTGCAGGGCTTTGGCAGAGAATGGCCACGCAGGCTATCTATACCGACCCCGATTGGAAAGAAGGAAATTATGTCAAGCAGCCTAAAGAGTGGCTGAATATTGTTGCCCTTTCCAGCTTAGTCGAGCGCAGTGGATCGAATTTACAACAAGCGGCCAATTCCCCTGAGCAAGTAGAAAAGATGGTGAAGGATCGTATTGAGCGTGCTTATAAAGTATGGGATGCCAATGATGCCCTCTATGCGCTAGAAGCCTCTAAAAAAACCCCCAATCTTGAGCCTGAATTGAGCACGATTAAAGCGCGAGTCTATGCACTCTATTTTGAAGACGATGCGCTACAAGAAAACTTTGCTCAACAAATGCGTCCCAAGATTGAGCAATCTCCTAGCAATCGAGTCATTGAAATTCAGCGCAGTGCACAAACGGATGGACACACCACGATCACACGTCCGGAAGTGTGGAAAACCTATATTGATGAATTGCTAACGCAATCAAATACGCCTGCGAGAGTAGCGCGTCCGACACCTAAGCATTTTGCTAATCAATACAATGACCCTGCATCCAATTATCCCAAGGCTGCGGCTATTCCTGCCGCACGCCAGCAGGCCAGCGTAGCGCCCGCACAAGCGCTGAATGCAGAAGAGATCCCTTTGCCAAGCGCAGCCACAACAGCATCTGTGCGCACTGCTACCCCAATGCCTCTTCCAAACGCGGCCAAAGCTCCAGTGGCTCCTGCTGCTTCAGCTCCTTCAGTAGTTCCCGCTGCCGCACCGATAACCGCAGCAGCGCCGGCAGCAATACAGAGTGATGCTGGACCCGCGATTGTGACTATGCCTATTAAGTCCACAGCGCAAGATAAGCCTGATGTGACTACCACGCCTAATAAGGAGAATGCGGATATAAGCGCTGCTAATACCCCCGCTGCTAATATCAAAGATCTCAGCACAGATACCCGTATTTCTACAAATGCCTCTGATACAGGTATGGAAACGTCTACCCCCAAGTCGCAGTCAATCCCCCCTGCGGCCGAAGAGTCGACAACGGTATGGTCTTCTGATCCTAACCTTGCTCCAGTATCCGCACCCGCATCGCCTCCTCCTCAGAATATCAATGCGGCAGATGCTGTAACGGCAAGCCCCACGGTGACTTCTGAGCCATTAACACACGCAGCAATCCCTGCCGCCGCACCTAGTGAAGATAATGCTTCATCATCCTCTGATCAGGGAAACCAAGATAAAGTAGCTTCAGAGGATGCCGCGCAGAGTAGTGCGCCAACGTCACGATCCTTCCCCGTAATTACCCAAAATCAAAATGGAGCCAAACTCACGGCCTCTGCAGAAGAAAAAGCATCTGAGCCCCTATCTGATGATCCTGTTACGGCTAATCCAGCAAAAGAAAAGGCAGAACCTATTGCTGCCGCTCCTGCAGAAACCGTGAATAATGAATTACCCAGTCCTTTGCCAGAAGTAGTCAAAGCCCCCGAATTGCCAGCACCGAAGGGGATTCCTGCTCCATCAGAGCAAACTCTGGATACAGCCTCTACGCCCATTCCACGTCCTATTACGCCAGAAAAATAGTAAGCATCCGTCGATCCCATCTTTGCAAAGTACTGGATGGGATCGCTTGGCTCCTCGGCTAGCTGCTCATCATAATGTGGCACTATATATTTAAGGTGTTCTAAAGTAACACCTATTGTTAACATTGAAGATGACGCTATGCCAGCTACTACCGCTCAAACTGTATCCGTGAAGCTGGATAATGACATGCGCAAACGCATCAAGCATCTTGCTGATATTCGGCACTGCTCTACGCATTGGGTAATGTGCGAAGCCATTAAACGGTATGTTGGGCGTGAGGAAAAGCGTGAGACGTTCCGGCAAGAAACCTTAAGGGCTTGGGAGGAGTATCAGGAAACAGGTCTGCATGTGGCAGGGGATAATGCTCTTGCTTGGCTTGAGACGTGGGGGCGAAGAAAACGAGAGGGCTGTACCTGTACTTTGCACCTGCAGCGTTGCGCGATTTGGAACGACTACGTGAATTTCCGCGTCCGCAGAACCCAGCAACGGCAAAACGAGCCTTTGAACCTTCTAAAATAAAAAAGTAAAACAAAGGGCGCTGACTCGTTGTAAGTCAGCGCCCTTCATCTCTTTGATATCGCGTATACCTATTGGCTTAACATCTAGCGATCAAATCATCCATTTATTTCTCAAAACCACTGACCACCGCATTAAAGCCTGCATCGACATGCAGAATTTCTGCCGTGATAGCACTGGCTAGATCGCTCAGTAAGAATGCCGCGGTATTGCCGACTTCTTGTGTGGTGACATTGCGCCCAAGCGGTGCATTCTTTTCGACATGGTCGAG
Organism: Mycoavidus cysteinexigens; assembly: GCA_031963005.1. GTDB lineage: Bacteria > Pseudomonadota > Gammaproteobacteria > Burkholderiales > Burkholderiaceae > JASSUD01. Next base: position 103,482 of record JASSUL010000004.1, read on the forward strand.
GATGGATCTAAAGTCTTTGATCCCACTAGCCGCCAAGGTTTTAATAGGGCCTGCAGAAATACCATTTACCCTTACCCCTTTTGCTCCAAGGCATCCAGCGAGGTAACGTACGCTCGCTTCTAAAGACGCTTTGGCTAAACCCATCGTGTTGTAATTGGGTACCACCTTCTCTGCGCCTAAATAGGTCAGCGTTAATATTGAGGCATTGGGAGTATAAAGAGGCGACAATGCTTTTGCTAAAGCCGGGAAGCTATAAGCGGAAATATCATGGGCTATACGAAAACTTTCACGCGATAGGCCCTCTAAAAAATCCCCCATAATGGCTTCGCGAGGCGCAAATCCGATGGAATGCACAAAGCCATCGAGACTATCCCAATGCGCTTGCAGTGCATTGGCTAGTCCTTCGATTTGTGCGTCGTCTTCGACATTACAAGGCAATACGATATCGCTTTCAAAATGCTGCGCAAATTCCGTAATACGCTCTTTAAAACGCTCATCAGCATAAGTAAACGCCAATGCGGCGCCTTCGCGTTTACAAGCTTGTGCTATACCGTAAGCAATGGAATGCTTCGATAAAACGCCGGTAATAACAAAACGCTTGCCTTGTAAAAATCCCATATTTTTTACTCCTAATCAAAAACAAAATGAGGAAAATAGACCTCTTTTGCAACCCCGTAGCAAGGAATTCCTTTTATGCCAGTACAAACTAGTACGGCAAGCTACGGGGTTGCAAAAGAGGTCTAATGTGAAATTGTATGCTTATTTAGACTTAGCCTGCAGCGCATCGCGAATCTCGCGCAGCAGGACAACATCTTCGGGAACACTGGGTGCTGCAGCCTCAGACGCTACGTCCAACTGAGCGCGCAAGGTATTAATGAGCTTGACGATGAAAAAAATAATGACCGCCAAGATCAGAAAATTAAGCAATACCGTAATGAAATTCCCATATCCAAACACCGCGACACCGGCAGTTTGCAAATCATGAAAAGAATGCGGGTTTCCCTTGAAATTCGCTGGAAAATGTCCAAGTCGAATAAATTTTTGGGAAAAGTCGATGCCTCCTGTGGCCAACCCCACAATAGGCATAATGAGATCTCGAACTACAGAATTCACGATATTAGAAAAAGCGCCACCAATAATAATCCCAACCGCTAAATCTATGACGTTGCCTCGTACTATGAATTTTTTAAATTCCTGTAATAAACTCACCTTGTATCTCTCCATTCAACAGATTCTCAGACTATGCCACAACGGGTCCACTCTTTCTTACAGCAGATGCAGAACGGTTTGCACGCGCTATCACACGTAAATCGGTCCCTAAATGCACCACACTTTGAAAAGTGAGATGCGGTTCAACAGGCAGCGTCGCTAAACTAGGAAGATCTAATAAGCTCATACCCTGATACAAAAACGTAGGCGCGATGTAGAGCAGTAATTCGTCTATACATCCTGCTTGCCAAAATGCGCCATTTAAGCGCGCGCCGGCCTCAACGTGTAATTCATTGACTCCACGCGATGCTAATAAGGTTAATAGCGAGGGTAAAGGGATATGGGATAGTGGGCCTTGAGTCGATATTAAAGTACTGCATATTGCATGATGTTCACCAAATTGGACCCATTCGCGGGGCGTAGGAGGCTCGGTCGCCTTCGTTGCACTAGCCTCCCTAGAAGGAGAAGAAAGAGGGCGTTCACCCGTATGGCGCTCTAGTGTGCGTACGGTCTTTTGAAACGCAATGAGCTCTACACCTGCCTCATGTAAAGCATGCGCTTTAGGGGTATGTAAGAAACCTGGGGATGCACAGATAATCAGCGTAGGGGCATCAGAAGGGGAGGTGGGGCGTAATATACGCGCAGTGAGCGAGATTTCCAGGCGGGGGTCAATAACAATACGCTGAGGTTGGCGTGTTGTGCTGACCTCTCGGACAGAGAGTTGCGGATCATCCTGTTTGATCGTGCCAATGCCCGTTAATACGGCGCATGCCCTCGCACGCCATGCATGGCCATCTGTGCGTGCTACCTGTCCGGTAATCCATTGGCTCTCGCCATGCGGTAAGGCGGTTTTTCCATCTAAACTTGTCGCCATTTTCGCGCGCACCCAAGGGCGCTGCTGGGTCATGCGCGTGATAAAGCCCAGATTGAGTTCACGAGCTTGTTCTTCAAGTACCCCACAATGCACAGCAAGACCTGCATCACGCAGCAATGCAAAACCTCTGCCTCGTACTAGCGGATTAGGATCCTCCATCGCCGCTACCACACCTTGAATACCGGCATCGATTAACGCTTGCGCACAGGCGGAGGTACGTCCTATATGGCTGCAAGGCTCTAAAGTGACATAAGCCATAGCCCCTTGGGGATCGTGGCCTTGAGCGCGTGCGTTTTGAATGGCTTCGATTTCTGCATGATTTTGGCCTGCTGGCTGTGTCCAGCCTCGGCCGATAATATGGCCTGCTTTTACCAAAACGCAACCTACGCGTGGATTCGGTGTGGTCGTGTAGAGACCGCGTGCCGCATCTTCTAACGCAAGTTGCATATAACGATGTGCATCATCTAAGAGCATGGAAAGGCCGGATAAATAGATGGTTAATATTATTGAGCGAGTGCAGCAAAAACACGTTGTGCCGCGCGTGCAGTAAACTCCAATGCCTCACCTTCATGGGCGCTAGAGACAAATCCCGATTCATACGCAGAAGGCGCAAAATACACTCTTTCATCAAGCATTAAATGAAAGAATCGATTGAATTGGGCAATATCCATCTTGGGTAGATCCGTAAAGCAAGTCGGCACCTGTTCGCTGAAATAGAGGCCAAACATTCCTCCCAAATGATCGGTTGAAAAAGCAATGCCATGGGCTTGCGCCGCATGGGTCAAACTTTCCAAGACCTTTTTAGTCAGTGCATCAAGATGGGCATAAAATCCGGGCTGTTGAATATGTTTTAAAGCAGCTAAGCCTGCGCGGACAGCCAATAAATTGCCTGAGAGGGTCCCTGCTTGATACACCGTGCCCAGCGGAGCCAAATGGGCCATTACATCACGCCGCCCTCCAAAACCTGCCAGCGGTAGGCCCGCTCCAATAATTTTCCCCAGACAGGTTAGATCTGGCGTAATGCCATAGAGTGCCTGAGCGCCTCCTAAAGCCACCCGAAAACCACTCATCACTTCATCAAAAATCAGTAAAGCCCCGTACTGGCTACACTGGCTGCGCAGGGTGTTCAAAAATGCGGGCGTACCGCGCACCATATTCATATTCCCTGCGACGGGCTCTACAATCACTGCGGCAATCTGATCGCCTAATTCTTTGAAGGTCTCAATAATGCGCTCAGGATTGTTGTAATCCAAAACCAGCGTATGTTGTGTACTAGCGTGAGGCACTCCTGCTGAGCTAGGGTTACCGCCTGTGAGTAGCCCTGAGCCGGCTTTGACTAAAAGATGGTCCGCATGGCCGTGATACCCGCCTTCAAATTTGATCACAATATCTCGGCCTGTAAAGCCACGCGCCAAGCGCAATGCACTCATCGTCGCTTCTGTTCCACTAGAGACCAAGCGAATTTGTTCGATCGAAGGCATCAATTTGATGATTTCTTCTGCGATTTCAATCTCTGCTTCTGTCGGCGCACCAAAACTCGTTCCACAAGTGAGTGCCTCTTGCAAGGCTTCTAATACACAAGCGGGGCGATGCCCTAAAATCAATGCGCCCCATGATCCAATATAATCAACATACCGATCGCCATTCGCATCCTCAAAAAAAGCACCCTGCGCACTTTTCACAAAGCGCGGCGTTCCGCCAACAGCTTGAAAAGAACGTACCGGGGAATTCACCCCTCCGGGCATCACTTTTTGAGCACGTTCAAAAAGCGCTTCGTTATTGGACAGCATAAGAAAACCTGGGCAAGAAAAGGAGAAGAGATAAAATAGGACAATATCAGATAAATAGAAAGACTGCTCAGCACTACATCACAGTAAGCTAGCTTAAAATAGCGCACGGCGGTTATTGATATTTATTAGCCCACTACACGGTTTTAAAAGGTTGCTGTTTTTTTATTAACTTATGTTGCGCGGGTTGTAGAAAGGCGAGTTATTGATTAGTAGAGTGGAAAGATGAGAAGTAGGTGGTAGGCATGTTGGGGTTCGTGCCTCACCCCAACCTACGGTCCTTTGCCTTTTTTTGTGATTGGTAGAGAGTGATGCATCCCTTTCACCTAACCATTGTTGTAGGTTGGGGTGAGGCACGAACCCCAACATAACGACCACGGGCTTTCTCAATACCTGCGTAACATCAGTTAGTAAAAATAATGACCACACGCCATTTTTTGAAAGGTTTTTTCAGTTTATGTTTACGGGCATAGTCAGCGCATTAGGCACGATCACACAGGTATCAAAGGCCCATGCCACATCGAATAGCGGTGTACAAGTGACGATTGAAGCGCCTTGCTCTCTATTTAGCGATTTAAAACTAGGGGATAGTGTTGCCATACAAGGCGCCTGTATGACCGTGATTGCTTTCGAGAAAATTGCCGCGCAGCCAACCCCTATCCTCCATCAACAAAAAGAAATACAGTCAGGGATTAAAGAGCAAATACGTTTTGTCGTAGATGTCTCCTCAGAAAGTTTAGCGTGTACCGTGGGGTTAGATGTGCTTGGACCCGTAAATATAGAGCCTGCACTGCGCGTAGGCGATCCATTGGGGGGGCACTGGGTTAGTGGACATGTCGATGGGGTGGGTGAGGTCGTAGATATGGTACCGTCTGGGGAATCGCGTGAATTGTGCTTACGCATCCCGACCCCATTAGCAGGCTATGTGGCCGCCAAAGGCTCTTTAACGGTCAATGGGGTCAGTTTGACGGTGAATCGGGTTAAAGACGAAGAGGGAAGGGAAGGAGAGGCTGCGCGTTGGACACAGTGCTCGATCAATATCATCCCCCATACATTAAAGCACACCACGCTTCAATCCCTGAAAGCACAGGATAAGGTGAATTTAGAAGTGGATTTGATGGCACGCTATATGGCCCGATTTTTTGAATATCATGCGAGCGATTTTTCAAAAATGGCACCCAATGCCTGAAAGAGTGTGATTGGAGGCCATAAAAAAGGATGGACAGCAATTCTTTTAGCCCCAATATTGAACCCTGTATTTAATCCGGTATTTAATCCACAATACGCAATCGTATTTCGTAACAGGAGAGATCTATGTCACAGGGGCTTATGCTCTGGATATCGCGCGCCTGGGTGGAACGCCTATTGCCCAATCGTTGGGATATGCTCGCCTTTATATTCCTAATAGGGATCGCTATCGTGATGGCGAACGGGGTCCATCAAAGCCTCGCGCCTTTAGAAAGCTTACAAGCGCAGGCCATCTCATTGAGTCCAACGGCATTGCCTAAATATGCATTGCGCACGACCCTACGCTTATTTGCAGCGATGGCCCTTGCGCTGCTTTTTACGTTGACGTATGGAACCCTAGCCGCTAAAAATCGCTGGGCGGGAAAAATACTCATTCCTCTACTGGATATTTTGCAATCCGTTCCCGTACTGGGCTATCTCTCCTTTACGATATTCTTCTTTCTCTCTTTATTTCCAGGTCGTGTAGCCGGCGCAGAGTGCGCGGCGATTTTCGCTATTTTTACGGCGCAAGCCTGGAATATGACCTTTAGCTTTTATCAATCCCTACGAACTATTCCATCCGATTTGGAGGAAGTCGCACGCAGTTTCCATTTAAGCGCTTGGCAACGTTTTTGGAAACTAGATGTTCCTTTCGCGATGCCCGGATTGATCTGGAATATGATGATGTCGATGTCCGGAGCTTGGTTTTTTATTGTGGCTTCTGAAGCGATTACCATTGGCTCACACACGATTGAGCTTCCTGGAATGGGAGCGTATCTTGCGCAGGCCATCGTACAAAAAAATCTTATGGCGATAGGATGGGTGGTATTAACCATGGTGATCGTCATTATGGCTTATGACCAATTTTTATTTCGCCCATTAGTTGCCTGGGCAGATAAATTTCGGTTAGAAAATACCAGTGCCAAGGAGGCTCCCCAATCTTGGGTCTTTGATCTGATCCAGCAAACTCGGCTTATTCGGCGTTTATATATTCCTTTTGGCGCATTTTTTACCATGTTAGCCCGTGTGCCGTTACGCTGCCCAGCTACGGTACAACGATGGTCTTTACGGGCATTGAACGTTCCCTCTCTGGCCAAACACGTCTATGACCAGATGCGTCCAGCAAGGAAATCTAGTGTTGCCGGAGTTTTAGAGCATATGATGCCTTCTCGCCGGTCTGTCTTTAAAGTACTGTGCGCAAAGCCTTTACAACAAAAAATACGCTTTATCGCTGTGCTTCTAGCCGCGCTGTGCTTCGGTTATTTGCTGGGGTCAAAACAGATCACGCCACCTGAGCCTATTACCTGGAGCGATATCGGTGAGGTGATTGTGCTGGGTGGTATCACCTTAGTGCGCGTCTTAGTGCTTATTTTCTTAGCATCGTGCGTTTGGGTTCCCTTAGGGGTATGGATTGGTATGCGTCCTACATTAGCTAGACGTATGCAGCCCTTAGTGCAATTTTTAGCGGCATTTCCTGCAAATTTACTCTTTCCCATTTTTGTTATTTTGGTTGTGCATTTTCGTCTTAATACCGATATTTGGCTCTCACCATTGATCATTTTAGGAGCGCAGTGGTACATCCTCTTTAATGTCATCGCCGGTGTAACCGCTTTTCCCAATGATTTTCGAGAAGTCGCCGAAAATTTTCAAATACGGGGCCGGCAATGGTGGAAACAAGTCATGCTGCCTAGTATTTTCCCTTATTACTTAACAGGCGCAATCACGGCCTCAGGAGGCGCTTGGAACGCCAGCATTGTCTCTGAAGCCGTTGAGTGGGGGCATACCAAACTCTTTGCACATGGGCTTGGCGCCTATATCACGCAAAAAACACAAGCAGGGGACTACCCTCATCTGATTTTAGGCGTATTCACGATGGTTCTATTTGTGATGATCCTCAACCGAATGGTATGGAGACCGCTCTATCAAAAATCGGAAAATATGATGCGTTAAAAGACAATACCGGCAATAGGCATAGGCACATCCAGAAAAAAAAGAGCCACCTTACATTGCCTATTGAGCCCCCGTAAAACACATGCGCGGACCAATCTATCTTGTCTTTAAATATATTTCTGATGAGCATGTTATTGCGTGCAGTATCAGGTCAATCATAGATGGAAAACTCAAAAATTTGGTATACGCTCGCTAATTGAACATCGTTCTAACTACCTCGCTATCCTTTAATTTCCTTCTCAACCAGATCCCCAGGCGGATATGCATTCCCGCCATAATTTCAAATACTTAAAAGCAATTAAAGCACCTCTCTTGTATAGGCGCGCTTCGCGCAGACTTACCCGCATTGTAAATAGATAGATATCTCCAAAGATAAGGAGTTATCTTAAAGCCAAATTGAGATTTTTCAATATTATCTGATATCGATTTACAGGTAAGATCTCACGCATCTTGTATTTTATCGCTCGGAAGGCAATGTTTTTATATCTTATCCTAGCATAGGCAGATTAATCATGTAATCTGGATTAAACATATACAAAATAATAAAATTACATTTTAGAATTTATTATTCATTTTTTAAATGAGGTTTTTTTGAATGGCTCCTAGCAATATTGGTTTAGGCATTAACGGCGTTAACCTTTTTACCACCACGCCACCTATCACGCCTACGCAAAGCTCATGGCCTAGTGCGTGGTCGCATGTGGAATCTGAAAATACAGAAATCAATAATAATATAACAAATAGCTCACATAAAGCAAAAAGCACCACTTCTTACAATAGTGATGACATTAAAGAAGCATATTTAAACCTAGAAAAATTCAAGTTGCTTTATAAAAGGTTACATCCCAAAAATAATGAAATCAGTGGCTCCGCTACTTCCCAAGAAGATAAAACAAAAAAGTTAAATTTCTATTTTATTGAAAAATTTAAAGAAGTAACAGGGGAATTCAAAGCGGAAGAATTAGAAGCAGAAGAATTAGAAACAGAAAAATTAAAAATAGAAAAATTAGAAAGTAAAATTTCATCTATTCTTCATGAAGAAATTTCGAAATACGATGATATTCAAGCCAAAGCGGAATTTGATAGATTAAAATCAAATCAACATGAATGGGTAAGTATTTTAAAAGGAAGCATAAATAATGATATTGAATTAATAAAAAAAGAAAGAGAAGAAAAAACAAAAACGGCCAATGATATAAAAGCAGAAATTAGCAATACAATTAATGCTAGCTTCCTTTCAGAAGAAACAAAAAAAACACTTCACACATTAATAGAAAATGCTATTCATGTAGGCGGGCTGGCATTGGCTATTTCAGTTTGCTTATGTTTTCCATTATGTTTTCCAAATAGTCCAGGCGCATGGACCCCAATAGTAATGGAAATTGCAGGCGCAGCCATTCATGCTGGGCGTCAAAAAGATGTTAAAAATATAGAATCAGAGCCTGATCAAGCAGCTACTCTTAAAGATACCCTTCAAGAGTTTGCTAAAAAGAATAAAGATTTGAAAAAAGAATTAGATCAATATCCAGGAAAATTATTATCTATCGACGCTGACAAAACACGTTTGAATTATATTTTAAATGAATATAAGCTAAATGAATATAAGCCTATTGATTTGGATAGGAGGAATAGCAAATCTTTCCCTTCAAGTCGAAGACAGTCCCTAGCATCAATTGTAACGCACTCCAAGACAAGTAGCCCAAGGTGGAACCAAACAGCTAATAATAGTCCAGCTCTATCTCCTACAGAGATAAGAAGACAGTCCTTAAATAATTCACCTATTGCCCAAAAAGGATCCGAGTTCGGATCACCATCAGATACAATATTATCAAGGATAATGCCCTATTCATCTTCGCCTATTATGGAGATTTCAGAGAATTCCTTTTCAAAAGAATCCCATAAATCAGTTGAATATATTCCAGAAATGGAAGAACCAGAAGATCCTGTTTTTGAAAATGATGCCTCCAATTCTGAGTTAAATGCGGTTACTTTGTTTGAAGGTGAAGCAGTAGGTATCCTTAACGATAAATTTAGCATCTTAAAAGATAGTGTAATAAAAATTCTGAATGCGTGCTTTGAGAATTATCCAGGCATGCTAGATGATTTATTAAAAGAGCCGAATAGTAAATTTGAAAATTATAAAATTGAAGTTAAAAAACTTTCACATGCAGAAAGTTTTCACCAACAAATACAAATAAATAACACCATTGATGTTTCAATTAAGTTTGCATTTGAAATTTTTGAAGCTTTTCTAAAAATCATAAAAGAAAGTTTTCAAAGATACGCATCAGATATACAAGATATTATTCATCCAAAAGATGAATCTAAAAGAGAAAATACTGACAAATTTAACAAAGCAATATTCGATCAGCATATACTTTTTAGAGAAAATTTATTAAACCAAGTAAAAGAGCAGAATAATTCAATACAGGCAGAATCAAAAAAATTGATAAATGAGTATGAGGAAAATAAAAATGCACAAACATCACTAACAAAGGAAAATTATTCAAGTATAATTAATGGATTAATAGATGAATTTGACAGGAATATTAGTATCAAATTTAATTTATTAAGAAACATTAATAAAACATTTATAACATCTCTAAAAAATAATATTTTAAATGAAGTTGATGAAACAGATAACGCAGGCAAGGCTTATGCCATGCAATATATAACTATTAAAAATGAAACTGAAAGCAATTTATCTGAAATAGACTCGCAAGAGATAGCTCCCGCTTAAAAAATAAAATAATATTTATATATTCTTCCATCAACATAGGGAAATTTGAATTTCCCTATGTTGATTTTTTTTTGCTTAACCAGCAAAAAAGCGCTGCCAGAATGCATAATATAGTGAAGATTTTTGAGCAAATTGAAGGCATCAGAAACCGATCAAGCATATTACTTTTCCGAGTAAAGCTACAGTTTTTAATGGAGTAGCATTGATGCTAGGAATGTATTATCTTGACGGAAAGTCAATATATAGATTCTGCAGTGAATTCAGAGTAGTAATGACCCATTTTTTACAAAAGGGGGGAGATGTCTACACTACCTATTGCTTAAGGGAAACAACGTATTTTTAAGTGCTGAATAGATTCTCTTGTAGAGCAAGGTGCAGACATTAGCGATTTATGTCACTCATCGTTGCTGGACGTTTTGATACTTTTGCCGAAGCCCAGAAAGCGGCTAAATACTTATTCGCAGAGGGATTTGCACAAGAGGATGTGACGCTTTTCTTTGTCAATCCTCCTGGACAACATCATCTGCGTGCCGGTGGTGGAGATCGATCTGTCGATCCTGATTCAAAGAAGGTTTATAAAGGTGCGCGCATGGGACTCTTACTTGGCGCTACCGTGGGCGCAAGCATGGGGGCCATGCTTTGTACGGTATTTAAGCTTCCTCTGCTGATTACGGTTATCGCGGCCTCGGTAGGTGCTTACCTGGGTTCATTGATAGGGGCGATGATCCGAACACATGACTCTGAGCACGGGCCTATCTCTTCCTCTATGCATCAATCGGGTGTGCTTATTGCGATTCATGTCACCCCCGACAATCAAGCAGAGGCCCTCGCGGTGCTGCGAAAAACCAAGGCGAAAGATATTGAACGTGCAAATGGTCGTTGGCAGCACGGGCAATGGAGCAATTTTGACCCTTTAAAAAAACCCTCGCTGCCTAAAAAATTTGCACTCTGAGGGTAACCATCGATTTCGCATCGCAACTAGTATGTCGATGGTTGAGTCTATGTCCTTGCCATACCTTGTTGAATACGTGTATCGAGTGCATAAAGCTGATCAGGGGTACCGATATTTTCCCAATTTCCACCATACCGCTCGCCAGTCACTCTGCCTTGCGCCATGGCACTGTGATAATAAGATTTCAGCGCATATGCGGTAGGAGGGGTGCTACGCAAACTTTCAAAAAGCCTTCTATCGTATAGCCCTATATTGCCAAAGGTATCGCTTTTTTGATGAGGGGTAAGCGCATGCGCGTAAAGGCGATCGCCCTGTAAATAGAAATCGCCTCGAGGGTGATAATCGGGGTTGGGAACCATCACTAAGTGCATGCTAGGCGTATTTAAACGCGCCATATCATGCAAACGCGGTAAAAGCTGGGTGTAATCGTAATCACTGAAAACATCGCCGCTTACCGCCAAAAAAATAGGGCTACTACTTGCACGCTCTAGGAGCGGCAGCGCATAAGCAATGCCACCTGCGGTCTCTAGAGGATAGGGTTCTGCAGAGTAGGTAATTTCGACACCAAAGCGACTTCCATTGCCCAATACCGCTTCAAATTGCTCACCTAGCCACGCATGATTAATGATAATGCGCCGAAAGCCTGCGCGTTCCAGCCTTTGAATATTCCACACAATCAAAGGCTGACCACCGACCTGCAGTAAAGGTTTAGGGCAAGTATCGGTAAGAGGACGCATGCGTTCGCCACGACCTGCGGCGAAAATCATGGCGGTGAAAGGAGGGGAGAGAGTAAAAGGCATAAAGTACTTTTTTAAATAATGAAAGCAATTTTGATAGAGCGATAAATTAGACTTCTTTCGAAACCCTGTAGCAGCGTTATTCCTCCCAACCTACCATACTGCCTACTTGGTTTCGAAAGAGGTCTATTAAAGCAACACGCCCAATTCCTCTAAAAGATGCGCCAGATCAGCAAGTGCGGGATAACGTTGTGTCACTTGACGTATATATTGTAAAAAGCGCGGAGCATCTTCTAGATAATGCGGTTTATGGTCTCGGTGGCATAGACGTGCAAAGATCCCCAATACTTTGAGGTGACGTTGCAACCCCATCCATTCCAGCGCACGATAAAAGGTAGAAAAATCGTCTAGAACGGGTAATCCCGCTGCCTTAGCACGGTGCCAATACCGCTGTAAGCACGCTTTTTCAAAAGATTCATCCCAACTAATAAACGCATCTCGAAAAAGAGAAATCGCGTCGTAGGTGATAGGCCCCCATACGGCATCTTGAAAGTCCAATACCCCCGTCGCACCAGGACATACCATTAAGTTACGTGGCATATAGTCGCGATGGACAAAAACACGAGGTTGACCAAGCGCTTCTTCAATCAGCACCGTAAAAAGCTTTTCTAAGCGCTCGCTCTGTGCCCTATGCAAAGTAATGCCTCTATGCCGCTCTAAATACCATTGAGGAAAAAGCGTCAACTCTTTGTGTAATAGCGCGGCGTCATACTCGGGCAAGGTATGGGGCACGCTTGCGCGTTGCCAGAGGATTAACGAATCCAGCGCGGAATCAAAAAGCGCGCGTATGGCATTAGCCGGATCTCCTGATGCATCTATTGCAACGGGATTTTGAGGATCTATTTGCACACGGCTTAGCATCGTGCTTTGTAAAGTTTTAAGACGATCTATATAAACCACACTACCTAAATCCGTGAGCAACAGGAATCCTTGCTCGATATCCTGTTCAAGGATTTGCGGCGCCAGTACCCCTGCCGCTGAAAAAAGCTTTGCAATTTTGATAAATTCCGGGTTTTTCTCTGGAGGAGGCGCATCTACCGCGATAAAACTAGCAGGATCCGAGGACGATGCATGACTGCATAGACGAAAGTAACGTCGCGCGCCCGCATCATTAGAAACCGCTTGGCAACTCGCGACGTCTAACGCATAGCGCTGCGCATGCGTGCCAAGCCATTTGCACAAGGCATGCATGCGCGCATCTGATGTATGCGTTGAGCAAAAGGATGAGCCATCCGAGCATGCAGGAGGAGTCAAAGGAGAGGAAGGAGCGTGCATGAGCGACACTAATAAGGTAATCAATAATGAAAAAAAGCTATCACGCCTATGTCAGTGAGATAGCTACATCGTATTTTTGTAACAATGGCATCGGAACAGGAAGCAGAATATGGCAAGATACGCTTTGCAAAAAGACGCAAACTATCTACAGATCAAGGATTTGTCTAGGCTTCAGAAAAGGCAAATCACAAAGATCATAGAGTGCGTAGTATGGAGCATTACTTGAAATGGCCTATACGCCATTCAAATACTATTAAAATGCGCTTCTTTCTTTCCTAACCGTCTTCATACCAACATCAGTATGTAGACGAGGAATTTTTCTTATTCGTTCATTTTGTCTGCTTCCGTGTACTCTCCCCGTTTATGCATGCGCCGTACGCGCTCCCAGCGCTTACTAGCGCATGTCGCGTCGATGGTGTTTTTGATGGAAGCATCCAGCTATGCATCGTATTGCATGGCGCAAGAGCCTCCTACACTAGCATTCTCTGAACCTTCCGTACAACGCACGGCTCCCACGCCTTCGCGTGATGCAAAACTGCAGCTCAAAATCGATCCCGCACTGACCGAACATCCTTTGTTACCAGGTGATAAAGCGGCCCGTTTTTTATCGGGAGGGGAAATTCAGGGGCAAGTACGCCAAAAAGTGCAATTAATCCGCTCCAAAAATGCCCGCGCGGAAATACGCTCTTCCGACTCGATCGTGAAAGCCAATATATTGCGCTATGACCCTGATACGGATCGCGCCGATGCATGGGGCAATGTGCAATTAATCTATCAAGGGAGTACCCTGACAGGGCCTGAGGCCCATTTAAATGTGCAGGCAAGGCAGGGGTATATGCTTTCCCCAACGTATTATCTCAATGCGACACAGGGGCGGGGAGAAGCGCAACGAATCAATCTTTTAGGACCTGAACGTGCCACCATTGAAAAGGGAACCTATACGGTGTGTAAAGGGCCTAACCCTGCATGGTATTTAAAAGCCCGTTTTATCGATCTAGATCAAAGTAATAATCGCGCAGTGGCGCGCGATGCGGCCCTATATTTTAAAAATGTTCCTATATTTGCGAGCCCCTACCTCTCTTTCCCGCTCACTACAGATCGCCAATCGGGCTTTTTGCCTCCGCGTGTCGAGTTGAACTCCACGTCAGGCATAGATATCACGATTCCTTATTATTTTAATATTGCGCCTAATCGCGATTTCACCTTGTATCCTAGAATGTTGAAACGGCGCGGGCCTATGCTAGGTGCAGAGTATCGCTATCTTTCACCGACTTATGCCGGCTCTATATATATCGAAGATTTGCCGTATGACGCGATGGCAAAACATCGTCGATACGCGATGTACGTACAGCATAAACAAACCTTTGGGCAGGGTTTAGGCGCGTATGTCAATTACAATCGCGTATCTGACAATACCTATCCGCAAGATATTTGGGGGAATAATTTATTTGTTAACGGCATGCAGTTGCTCTACCCCCAAGAGGTCGGGCTTACCTGGCAAAATGGGCCATGGAGTATCGTCGCGCGCAGACAGCACTGGCAAACGCTACCGCCTTCTTTATCACCCTATGCGCGTGAACCGCAGATTAATGCAAAATTTCAGCGCTATAACTGGGGCGGGGCAACGGGGCATAAAGGAGTGGATGCGAGCGCCGAATTCGATATTTCGCGATTTCGCATCATAGGCATGGACGCAGAAGAAGGGCAAAGAGCGGTGTTTAACCCCGCTATTAGCTATCCCATCGTCGAGTCGGCTTATTTCATCACCCCCAAGCTTCAAGGACATTTCGCGGCCTATGACATCACTGGCGCGCAATCTAGACGTGCCTATATTGCGGTTCCGAGCATCAGTTTGGATACCGGGTTTATTCTGGAACGTCCGGTGGCCCTTTTTGGACAAGATTTTATTCAAACCTTGGAGCCACGCGCTTATTACGTCTACACCCCTTATCGCCAACAAAATACGATCCCTATTTTCGATACGGTAGAGTCCGACTTTAGTTTTGCAGAAATTTATACGGCAAATACCTTTGTGGGTAATGACCGTTTTGCAGATGCAAACCGTTTAACCACAGGGATGACCACTCGTTTTATTCGTGCGCAAGATGGGGATGAACGAGCGCGCTTTGTCATTGCTCAGCAATATTATTTTGCTCAGCAGCGCACGACCTTAATCCCCTCCGAATCCCTTTCTGCTGGGAATCACTCTGATTTACTATTGGGCGCCTCTTTTAAAATAGGCGCAGGCCTCGCTTCAGAAACGGGGTTTCAATACAACCCCGATATGCACCAACTGATTCGCTCGAATTTGGGTGTTGCATGGAGCCCTGAAAACCATAAAGTATGGAATGCCGCGTACCGCTATACCCGTCCTAATACTGCGTTACGCGATCAGCCTGTTCGCCAAGTGATTATGTCTGCCCAATGGCCCATAAGCCGCAAATTATATGGAATAGGGCGGGTCAACTATGATGTCGACGGTCGGCGTCTTGCAGATGGATTAATGGGTTTTCAATACAATGCGCCATGCTGGTCATTTGGAGTAGGATTACAGCGCTATGCCAACGGTATTCGATCAACAGATCAACCTGGGGGCGGTACGCCTGTGACTACAAGGCCCTTAGGTTCGCGTATTCTTGCGCAACTTGAACTTAAAGGCCTCTCTAGAATCGATAATGGCTTAATAGAACAGTTTGTCGCTAGTATCCCAGGATATATGCGGCTTCCTTCTACGCAAATACCTGTCTCTCGCTTTACTGAATACGAATAAAATCCCTTTTTGTTGCTCCAAGGAAAAATGATTATGCGCAAGCCAATTAAAACTTTAGGGCGTGTATTACTTGCTTGTATTACTGGGCTTATGCTTATTGCGCTGATCAGTATTATTAGCAGCTTGCACGCTCCTGCCCAGGCCCAGGAATTATCGCAACCCAATGCGGATACCCTGAAGAATCCCCAATCGGATGGCCTCGAGCTAGACCGTGTCATTGCCGTAGTGAACCAAGAGGTCATCACGCAAAGAGAGCTTCGTGCGCGCATACGTCTGATCCAATATCGTATGAAGCAACAAAATGCCCCTTCTTCCGCGCTGCCCAAGGAAGCGGTCTTTCGTAAGCAGGTTCTCGATCATATGATCCTCCAGCGTGTGCAACTCCAGACAGCACAAGAAGAGGGCATCGCGTCAGACGATACCGCAGTGGCGCAGGCTTTAGAAAAAGTAGCCCGCAATCAGCATCTCTCCTTAGCAGCTTATCGACGTGCCTTCGAAACCGCGGGGTTTTCTTGGGCGGCAATACAACGCGATATGCAAGAAGAATTGGCCATTGAGGCACTGCGTCAAAAGGAAGTGGATCGTAAAATCACCATATCCGACATAGACGTAGATCAATATTTATCTAATCCTGGATCTAAAGAGGAATTAGCGCAATTCATGGCACACTCGGGGTTACCTGCCTCGATAGAGCAAGTGCATATTCGCCATATCTTAATTCGCATCAGCCCGCATACGTCAGAACAACACGCGCGTGCAAAACTCCTCGATATTCGTAAAAAAATACTTGCGGGCGCGGATTTTGCCCAGCTTGCACGCACTTTTTCAGAAGATGGATCTGCTGCACAGGGGGGGGATTTAGGTTGGCTCTCCCTTCAAGATACGGTTCCTGAGTTTGCACAAGCGGCAAATAAGCTGGCCACTCGCACGCTGAGTCCATTAGTCCATACGGAATATGGTTATCACCTGATCGAAGTATTAGACCGACGCACGCTCAATACGAAAGACCAGATGCTAGCTCGAGAACGCGACTTTGCACGACAGGCCATCGCTATGCGTAAAGCAGATCAAGCCTATGGAAGATGGCTCCATAGCTTGCGTCAAAGTGCCACCATTCAATATAAATTGCCCTTATGATCATTGCGATCACGACCGGAGAACCCGCCGGTATCGGCCCTGAATTAACCGCCCAAGTCCTACAATGGGGCTTGCTTACTCAAGCCTCTACCTGGCCTAGTCATGCCCGCTTTGTCGTATTAGGAGACGCCGCATTAATACGAGCACGCGCTACTGCGGTAGGCCTAGACTGGACGCAACTTGAGGCTACAGAGCGTGTAACCATAGAACATATCCCCTTGCGCGCCCCTTGCACTGCAGGCCAACTTGATCCAGCACATGCGCCTTATGTATTAGATCTATTAGATTATGCAATAGCAGGCGCAACCTCTTCATGCGAAACAGAGCCTAATCATAAAAAAAAGGGCAACCGTGCGCGCTTTAGCGCGGTCGTCACGGCTCCTTTACAAAAGAGCACGATACATGATGCACGTATACGCATAAAAAACGCTCATCCATCTCTCTCTATAGAGGTAAATACAGGGAGGCAGACTGCGGCAGATCGCTTTTTAGCCGGAGATACGCCTTTTTTAGGTCATACCGAGTACTTTGCAGCCCAAACCAACGCTCCACAAGTCGTCATGATGCTGGCTGGCAAAGACCAACTTGCCATTGCGCGTCAGCGCACTGACCATACTGTAGCGCGCCCTCTACGCGTAGCATTAGCCACGACGCACCTTCCACTCCAAGCCGTTTCTAGCGCCATTACGCAAGAATTGCTCTTCACTACGCTTACCTTATTGCATCGAGAGCTCAAGCATTTCTTTGGGCTGCCCGCTCCGATTATTTTGGTAGCCGGTTTGAATCCCCATGCAGGAGAAAGCGGGCACTGTGGCCGCGAAGAAATCGACGCCATCCTCCCCGCACTAAAAGCGGTGCAAGAACAAGGCATTGATGCGCGCGGACCTTATCCGGCCGATACGCTTTTTCAGCCACTGCTTTTAGATACTGCAGATTGCGTATTGGCGCTCTACCATGATCAAGGTTTACCGGTTCTAAAATATGCCACCTTTGGCCATGCTTTTAATATTACTTTAGGTTTACCTTTTATCCGCACTTCAGTAGATCATGGTACCGCATTGGAATTAGCCGGAACCGGCCATGCAGACCCAGGGAGTTTTATGGAAGCGCTCACTGCGGCAATCGATATTGCAAATCGTATACAGAAATAATACAGACTCATCCTATTGAAATTTGAAACACCAAATTAAAATAGCTAACCCTAATAAAATAGGACTTTCTTATTTTTATTTTATTTTTCTCAATAAATGAGTATAGGATAATCTTATTATTTACTAATATTTTTTTTGATAAATCTCTCACAGCCTTTTAAAAAGGACCTTGCCAGGTATAATACTTCGCTTTTCCATACATAATAACATCACTGATACAGAATCCTTTACCGCCATACTCAGCAATAAGAAGAATTCTATGGGATAAAATAAGCTACTTATTCTATCCTACGGAGATTTCGATGTTATCTATACCTAGCCCTAGCACAAGCAATCTTTTATCACACCCATTAAGAAATCAAAATTCTTTACCTTCAACGCATTTTTCTTCTGAAGAAATTTCTCCGACTACGAAGATTGAAAATAATGAGTCCACTTTAAATATATTAGGAAAAAGCGTTGCAATGGGTGCTACACTTTCTATGCCCGTAATAGCATCAGCAATATTTGCATCCTACTCCGGATCTGAATTCTTTGTAAAATATCTTCCTAATTTTATAATGATAGTTACTACAATGAATATCAGTGCTGCCTATCTTTTATTTGCCACTGCTCAATAAGGTTCATTGAAGCAAGATGCATGCGATAGATTACTTCTATAGTGCATCTATAAAACTGCACGAGGCGTGGCATTCAAATGCAATTGCACCAACGCTACGCCACATGCTGTTAAAGCCTAAAAGCTTAAGCTACTCTTGCCATATCGGCAGCATCATTCCTACTTAAATTGTGCCTACTTGCTTGAGCTAGTACATAAAAAGCCCGCTGCGCATTCTGTGTGAACTCGGGTAAATCATAAAACCCCGGCTCTAATTCAGGATGGCCGGCTTCTCTGACCTTTATTTTCTGCTGTTTATTTAAGGATTCCCAAGCATCAACAACAGAGCGAAATGATAAGGCGTATGCTTGATTTTTACGCATCTCTAATTGCTTTTGCATATAAGCTTTCGCTAATTTTTTAGACTTATCATATTCCTCCTTTGGTGCAAACATATCAAATGTATCAATACTACCATTATCGATAATATATACACCAAGCCCAGCATTATACAATTTACGATTATCTTCTGCCGCCATTTCAGAATGTTTTGGATAATTTGAAAACCATTGCGCAATACGATTCTCTATAGATTTACTAGGCCCTGGAACAGGTTTTTTATATAAAACCTGATCGATCTCTTTTTTATATTTATCATTACCAAATATAAAAACTGCTGTTTCAGCATACTGATGGGAATTCTCTAAATTATTCTCATCATGCTTTTCTGGCAAGAAAATTTCTGCAGGAATGCGACTAACCAGGCCACCATCTTTATAAAACTCATGGCAATAAAAAGTATCTTGAAAATAAAAAGGAATAGACATACTAGCCCGACCTGCTATAGCAATAGGCATGTTTGGGGTATTGTCTACACTAAAAATTTTCTTACTGACTTCTAATTGAGAGGGTCCGAGCTCACCATAATTTTGATCTATTTTAGAACTAATTAAGGTCAGTTTTTTAAAAATATTAGGTTCAATGCTGTGCAATACTGCCAAATCTTTAAATGTAATCATATACTTTGTTCTAGCCGTATATAATTCAGTAGGGCTATCAAACCATTTGGCATTTTTCAATACAATAAGCCTATTTAATTCGCGTGTACTGATCTGACCTTTGGAATGCGCATCCTTGATTTTTTGCCATATTTCTTGATTATTTAAATGTTTAGAAATAGATTCTGAACTCCATTTATCCATCGTTTGCACCATACTTTGCGCGGTCCTTTGCCATCCCTTTGCAAATGTTTTTAAAATAAACATACGCCCTATATAAGCCAGAAAACTGGAAAGGCTTGGATACAATCTTTCTGGAATGAGCGTTATCTCAGGATATAATTCACCAAAATGAGGCACGACCTCCAACAAACTCGGCAAAGAGATCATTTCTAAATTAAGATCCACTTCTACTGCCGTTAATCCAGATGCCAACATCGATCCAACTAACGCTCCTGCCGAAGTTCCTGCAATATGATCAAAGGTATTATCCATCTGCGCTAATGCGTGCGGCATAATCCATCCAGAGGCACCACCGCCTGACAACACTAAATTTTTAATGGCAGGAGCAGGAGAGAGCAGAGTGATATCTCCATTTTTCGTTGCGTATACTTGAGCCGCTGTGCGTATATTTTTTTTTGCAAAAGAGGTTTCGTATTTTAATTTTATTTCTGTATTGGACTCTATATCTGATGCATTTCTAAAAAAATTAATAACCGGCTTAAATTGTGATAAATAGTTGTAAGACGTACGCAGCGACGTGCACGCCTGAGGAAGTGTAATAAAACTGGTCATGAAAATAAAAAAATTAAAAAAGAAGAAATTTTCTACGAATTAAATAAGAAAATATGGTTAAAAATAGGGCGCTTATTAATATGCGCTAATTTTTGATAGTAGAAAATTTACTCTTTTAAATCTGCTTCCATGCTTCGTATAATGCAGTTTGAAATAGCAATGTTTTAGATATAGGGAATAACTGATATCTATATTCCGACAGAGAGAGATACATGCAATTAATGGGATTTCCACCAGTCATAAATAAAGACACCAGAGTACTTATTCTGGGTAGTTTCCCCGGTGTGGCATCACTGAATGCCACCGAATACTATGCACATCCGAGAAATCAATTTTGGAATTTATTAGGTGCTTTATTACAGGAGCCTTTGTCTAGCTTAGCTTACGCAGCACGACTTGAGCGCATTCAAGCGCATGGCTTTGGAATATGGGATGTACTTGCAGAGTGCAAACGAAAAGGAAGTTTAGATACGGCGATACGCAACGCCACCCCCAATAGATTGGCAACATTATCTAGTCTTGCGCCCCGTTTACAAAAAATTGGTCTAAATGGAAAAACCGCAGGACGCTTCGCCCCTATTTTATCTACTGCAGGGTACCAAACACTGGTACTTCCTTCCTCCAGCCCAGCATACGCTATGCTGTCATTTGAACAGAAATTGCAACTGTGGGGTGTGTTGTTATAGATTTTTATAAAGCCAAATACTATTTAGGATTATTTTTTAAAATATATTGGAACTAATAATCGATGTATCCTCTCTAATAAGTCCTAAACACTGACCATACTGTTATTACATGATGGTGTTGCGGCGAAGGAAATCGCGAAGTGGCAAGAATTAACACTGGAAGCGTTATATGAGCAGCGGTATCACTGGCTGGCGTTGAGGTTAGCGAGCTTGCCAGATGCGCAACGTAGTGATGCGCCCTACATTGTTATGCAATAGGTAAATTCTTATTTTTTTCTTGGGAAACTTTGCATATGTCTAGCTGTTCTCTCGATATCAATGCACAAACTCCTTCAAATCCCCTGCAGCCTTCTGCAACGATTAAAAATAAAACGCAAGTATATGACGCAAAAAAGAAAGAATATGATGATATTCCTTCGGAAATATGGAGAATAGTTTTCCAATTTTGTGATCAAGGTACGCTGCTTTGTTTTTCTAGTGTCAATTATTTGGCTTACTGCCAAGTTAGTGACTATTTCAATTCAATAACTCGGTCTATTTTATCCTTAGTGCTAGCATTAGATTTGAATGAGGATGTAAAAAGATTTTTTCCAGAAATTACTAACGATAATATATATGGAAAGAAAAAAAATAAAGAAATATTGGCCAGAGCGACGGAAAAATATGAATTTATAAAATCTCTTGGTGACCGAACTATTGTGAAAGGTGTTGCCCCTTCTATAAGCAAGCTTTTTAAGCCAGGGCCACTTTTTCAACTAGATAAAAGTTTTTTACTAAAAAACCTTGTTCCACAAAGCGAAAAATCTTTTTTAGAACAGTCTTTCCTCACAGAACAGTTTGTAAGGAGGATCCTTTTTCCGAAGTCTATTTCGAGAAGATGGAATCTTGCAGAAGCAGCAAAGCTATTCATCAATAATAATAGACTATTATTTAATCCAAAAATCACTATTCAAGATATACAAAAAATATGTTCACTCGATCCAGAGAAAATGCCAGCTATAGTTTGGTCTGACTCCTCTGGAGAGGCGCCAATTACAGATTGCTTACCTTCTACTGTAATACATCCAGTACATACTGCTTTTTTTTGTAAAAAATTTTTCACGCTATACGATCAAGGTGAAGAGTCTGATATATATGCTTATCTAGGAATTCATCCAAAGTATATTCTCAATGGAATATCAGCTTATAACTGGAATCCAAATGATCAAGATAATCAAAATACATTTTCTATTTTAAAAGGCATTCTTAACAGCAGGATGTTTTATCATGAAGCAATATATGATGAAATAAATGGAATACTCAAAAACCCTATGCATTGCAATCGTGTTAGTGAAAAATTTTTTAAATTACTATTAGAAGGGAAATTTAACGTTAATATCCTTAATGAATATGGATTGAGTCCATTAGATAATGCGATATTCAGGGGGAATACTGAGCTCATACTCCTTTTCATAGAGTATGGAGCAGACATACATCGAAAGTATTTAGATGACTTGTTACTCATGGCTATATCCAAGAACAATGCGGCTATACTTGAAAAGGCTCTAATGGAAGGGGCAAACATCCATGAAGAAAAACGCTATTTTTCTAAATATTTCACTCCACTTCAACATGCAGTGAATAATAATGCTAGCTTTGAAATAATTGAGTTATTAATTAAATATGGCGCAAAAGTAAATGTAATAGATCATATGAATAAAACTCCTTTAGATATAGCAGCTATAAATTTAGATATAGCAGCTATAAAAAATGAGCATGCTGAAATAGTCCAATTTTTGCAAGAAAATGGAGCACTTCCAGGTTCAGACTATCGATTACTTCCTGCACGAATATGGCTTGCATTTAAAACACATATTCTCTCAGAAATTAGAGGGATCGCTTCAAGCATCAACCTATGTTCGATAGCCTTAATGGCCATATGTGGCTTGATAGAGGCATGTAATATCTACATATATCTTTCTCTACTTATTATTTTTTCTCTTTCTGGACTAATTGTAGTAATTCCACCAATTTATTCTTTTCTCTACACTGCGATTTATAAAAAAATCTTTCCAACTACTGAATAGTTAATATTGTCACATATCATTTGGAAATTTTTTTAAAAATATATGGGAACTAATGATTGATGTATCCTCTCTATATATAGCGCATATGCAATCGCAGTAGCGCATTTCCAGCCTCTATATTTCAGCCCTTGCGCACGATTTACGGCTATCCGAACTCTTTGTACCCGCTGTTAACAGAAACAGGAATGCGCACCGCCGCAAACGAGGCTTCCTCAACATCAAGGCAACCCTCGTGAGTGATATCAAGTGACCGTACCCCCATTCCCAGACCATTCTAAAGTGGAAAAATTTGGCTTTTGAAATGATATTAAATGGCCAAATCTGAGCATTGGTATGCGAATTGGGCGGGTGTCATCCAACAATTCGGCAGTCTAAAATCTCAGGTTTTATGGATAGCTTTCTTATGTAAATATCTCCATAATTCGAAATTACTATAAGATTCATGCTATATGAAAAAGTAGCATAGCTCTATAGCGGCATGCCCTAAAAAAATAGACTAGAAAGGAAATATATGCCTATTAGCGCAATACCGACAGCAGCATCTCTTGGTCCAACGTCCAATGGAGATAATTTTGATGTTGTCGATGGATATATCTCCTTACTTTCTGAAGAATATTTTGATGAGGAATTTTCTGCATCAAGACCTATTCCTGCTCCTCAAAACGGCATAAAGCATTTAATTCATAGTATTCCTCCGGAAGTAGTGGCAATAATTTTCGAATTCCTTGATCTTGATACGCTACGTTGTTTTGCTAAAGTAAATTATTTTGCTTACTGCCAAGTGATTACATTTTTCAACTCAAAAATTCTATCCATTTTATCCTCAGCACCAGCATTAAAATTAAGCAAAAATGATCAATCTATTAAGCCAGAGATAGAGAGTTTTTCCATATTTCAGCCAGGACTATTTTTTCAACTAGATAAAATTTATTTACGAAAAAAATCTGTTCCATTAAGTACAAAACTTTCTTTAGAACAGTCTTTTCTCATAGAGTGGTTTTCAAAAAAGATGGTTTCTTCGCCGCACCTAAGAGGCAACCTTTTAGAAGCAGCAAAGCTATTTGCACATAAAAATATAAAGACCACATATATAACTACTAAACAGTCACTTGAAAAAGAAATAGTCTATCCAAAAATGACTATTCAAAACATAAAAAATATGGGCTTCCTCGACCACAAAAAAATGCCGGCTATAGTTTGGTCTGATTCCTCTGAAAGTGCACAAGAGAATTGCCTACCTTCTACAGTAATACACCCCGTACATGCTGCTTATTTTTATAAAAAATTTTTCACACTTTGTACTCAAGATCAAAAGCCTGATGCAGAGGCTTTTCTAAAAATCCCTCCCCAGTATATTATAAATAAAATGTTAAATTATAGATGGAATCTAAATTCAACTTATATTTTAAACGATATACTTGATAGCAATTTTTTTTGCCATGAAGAAATATATGATGAAATAAATAGAGTAATCACAAACCCTATGCATTTCGATCATTTTGATGAATCTTTTTTTACATTACTAGTAAAATTGAAATTCGACATTAATACCCCTGATGCAAATGGGTTAAGTCCATTAGATAAAATGTTATTAATAAAAAATTATACGGGCGCATACTTTTTTATAAAGAATGGAGCAACCATAGATTGGAATAAAAAGTATTTAGATGATTTATTATGCATAGCTATATTCAATAAAAATACGGCTATAGTTAACACTGCTCTAGAAAAGGGCGCAAACCCCCATAAAAATGTACCTATTTTTAATGTGCCTATCACTCCCTTTCAATATGGGCTAAATTGTAATACTAACCTTGAAATAATGCAGTTGCTAGTTAACTATGGCGCAAACGTCAATGTACTTAATAGCTCTAATGAAACTCCCTTAGATATAGCTACAGCAAGAAATTGCATTGAAATAGTCGATTTTTTAGAAAAAAATGGGGCACTTTCAGGCTCAGATTATCGATTACTTCCTGCACGAATATGGCTTGCATTTAAAACACATATTCTCTCAGAAATTAGAGGGATCGCTTCAGGCATCAACCTATGTTCTATAATCTTAATGGCCATATGTGGCTTTATAGAGGCATGTAATATTTACATATATATCTCTCTACTTATTATTTTTTCTCTTTCTGGACTAATTTTAGTAATTCCACCAATTTATTCTTTTCTCTACACTGCGATTTATAAAAAAATCTTTCCAACTACTGAATAGTTAATATTGTCACATATCATTTGGAAATTTTTTTAAAAATATATGGGAACTAATGATTGATGTATCTTCCCTATATATAGCAGACTTCTTTCGAAGCCGAGCATCCAGTATGCTGGGTTGGTGGTGATGAATTGCATCAAGGCAACCCTTGTGAGCAATATCAAGGATTTTCTCTAAGTACAGTCAGCAAGTCTTGCTTTTAGGATGGAAAGATTATGCATAGGATCGTGATTGTAGGCGGTGGCGCCGGTGGACTTGAGCTTGCAACCCGGTTAGGGGACCACTTCGGTAGTCGTCAAACAGCCAAAATTGTGCTGGTTGATTGTAATTCAACGCATATCTGGAAGCCGCTTCTCCATGAAGTAGCTGCGGGCAGTATGGATCCATTTAGGCATCAGCTTGAATATGCTGCGCAGGCGCATTGGCATCATTTTGAATTTCAGCTCGGCGCACTTATTGGCCTTAACCGTACGGCGAAAACCATTACGCTCAATGCGGTGTATGACGCTGATGGCATTGAATTATTACCTTCTCGTGAACTAAGGTATGACACTCTCGTGATGGCCATTGGTAGCGTCACACATTTTTTCGAGGTAGAGGGTGCCCAACAATATGCGCTGGGGCTCGATACCACAGCGCAGGCACAAGCTTGCCATCGGCATTTAATGGCTTTGTGTATGCGTGCACAGGCCGATCAATCAAAAGCACAACCACCTATTCAAATTATTATCGTTGGTGGAGGGGCAACGGGGGTTGAACTATCGGCTCAATTGCGTCAAACCGCTGAAATATTGGCGACCTATGGCTTACATCCGCTTGACCCTGAGCGGGATATCCGCATTATTATCATCGAATCGGCGCCGCGCATCTTAGCGGCTTTACCTGAGCGGGTTTCAAAAACAACTGCGGCTTTACTCGCCAAACTCCACATCGAAATAATGGTAGGCGAGCAAGTTGCTAGTGTTTCCGATAAAGCCTTAGTCACCGCAAGCGGAAAAACATTCCGAGCGGACCTGACCATATGGGCGGCAGGCATTAAAGCGTCATCCATACTTAGCCAGCTGGATGGACTTGCAACGAATCCACGAGGTCAGCTTATCGTGCGTCCAACGCTACAAACTGAAAATGACGAGGATATTTTCGCCTTCGGAGACTGTGCGAGCTGCTCATGGCCAGAGCGAAACTCAACCGTCCCTCCTCGCGCACAAGCTGCACATCAGCAAGCGGATTTTTTATTAGGTGCCTTGACGCGTCGCCTAAAAGGCACCTCTCTCCCGCATTTTCGTTATCGTGATTTTGGTTCGCTGATCTCTTTGGGCCGCTTTAATGCCGTAGGGAATTTGATGGGAGGAGTGATCGGCGGCAATATGCTGATTGAGGGGCTATTTGCTCGTTTTATGTACATGGCATTGTACCGACGGCATATTGCCGCATTATATGGATTCCGAGGAATGATAGCGGATACCGTTGCACATTGGCTGCGCCGCTCCACATCGCCGAGAGTGAAGTTGCATTAAATGCAATCGTTTTATTCTATCCGCTTTACTTTGTTTATGAGAAACCAATAAAGCAAAAAGCCAGCAATGGAGCTAGCGACAGAATACCTATAAATCTATTCGTCTGATATTGAAATCCCATTGCAAAAAAGAGAGTAGGGAAGGGTTCTTTTATCGCTCTTCTAAAATCAGCCTAACTAGTCTTGCGCCCCATTTACAAAAATGGGGCTGAATGGGAAAAACCGCAGGGCGTTTCACCCCCATTTTATCTATCGCAGGGCACCAAACCCTGGTACTTCCTTCCCCCAGCCCAGCATATGCTGCGCTATCGTTTGAACAGAAATTGCAAATGTGGTATGCGTTGCCTTAAATTTTGATAAAATAAGAAAATTCTTGTTTTTATATTACTTTCTGTTCTTTCGAAAATTTTTTATACGCTTAGCATTCTTCGTATGTCTAGCAGTGCAGTCGGCATCGATGCACAAACTTCTTCAAATACCTCACAGCGTCCTGCAGTTAGAGTTGTACAGCGATTATTTGTTGAACAGTTTTTGTCAAGCGACAGCGACGGGCTTATCGGCGATGGTGGATGGAGTAGTAAGCTTAACCATTTTGCATTGCACTTAAAGCTCTATATAAATTCTTTGCGCTCTACTTATCAACAACTCGTCGTTCTACGAGGTGCATAACATCAGTTATTTAATAATGCATATGACGCTACTTTGATAGTTTATAGCTATTTCCAGAAATAGTAGATAATCTCAAATATTTTGAGTTCTGACTATCATTTTTAAAAAAGAAAAAGTCCATCATGTCAATAGATATTCTCAGTTCATTCTCTCCAAATTTTTGTACTTTTGGCACAGCATCTTCAAAGAGCACTCCACTTGACAATTTGCTGAGCAGTAAAAATTTCATTCAGCCTGTTGAGAAAACGAAATTTCTCAAATTGGCAGCCGTTGTAGTTATTAGTGTTGCTGTTAGCGCATCCTGCCTGACTTTTTGGCCTTGGATAACACTACCGGTGCTTTTGGGCGCTAGCATCTTAGCCTTAGGCAAGATCATATCAAGCTTTTTATCTACAAAAAATTCTGTAAGTAGCTCAATACCCTCAAATTCAACATTATCAAAGTATAAATGGGAAACAGATACAAAATTAGCCAGAAACAGGGATTTGGCAGAATATTGTAAATATGCAAGGAAACAAATTAACAAAATACCTGGTAAGCCATTAAATTATTTAACTAAATCAAGTTATTTTCATTATTTAAATAAGTCAAATAATATAAATAATCAAAATAATTTAAATGATTTACATAAATTAAACGATTTAAATGATTTAAATAGGTTAAATAAGTTAAATAAGTTAAATGAGTTATATAAATCACATAAGTTAAATAAATCACATAAATCACATAAATCACATAAGTTATATGCGTTAAATAAGTCACTTAAGCCACCTAAGTCACTTAAGCTAATTAATTTAAATAAACTAAAGGAGTTAAATTATTTAAATGATTTAAATAATATTAGAAAATATAGTTCAACTCGTTTTTTTAGCTATTTTGTTGAAAAGATTCGCTCTTCATCCACTTCAGAAAAAGAAAAAATAAAACTCTTAACTCCTGTTTTAAATAGCATAAATATTTTAAAAAAATATAAGGTTAGTGTGCCTGGGCTTTTGTTTCGAGGTTTAAGAGATCATAATATTATTAAAGAGGGAGAGTTATGTTCTGATCCGGCTCCATTATCATGTACTCTTAATTATAAATTTAATGGTTTCGCTAAAAATTTCATTACAAATAGCAACCCAGAAATAGCAGGGATAATATTATATATATTTGGCGCTGAAGGCGTTAATATAAATCCATTATCAAGTTATCACTTTGAATATGAAGTTTTAGTTAAACCCGCATCCGAATTTTATGTTGAATTCAAAGGAATTGCATACAATGATGAGGGAGAAAAAATTTATAAAGCAGTTCTTGGACCCAAAAAGGATACTCCTAAAGAGGATACTCCTAAAACAAAAAGAAGGAATAGTGTATTATCTTTTTCTGGGGAATATGAAAAACTACATAATCAGTTTTTCAAAAAAGAGCGGTATGCTGGACCGTCAATGATTACAACAACTCATGAGCCATTGTCTATTATCGACCGCCTTCCGCCAGAAAAAAAAGAGTCGTTTCTTGCGAGCCTTGGCCCGGCAGCACAAACTGCTGTTGATATATCAGGCATAGCACATTCAACACATGCAAAAGACCATCACACAGATGAATGTGTAATTGACCAATGTGATAAGCGATATCCTGGGCGAAACAGTGTCAACAGCGATTTAACTAATACACCGTTTATAAGTTCAGTAGTGTAATGAACCCAGTTAAAGCTCCATTGAAACGCTTCTGGTAATTTTGCTTCCTGTCTCTACTCTTCTTTTTCTGCAAATTGAATCATCCCGCTTGACGCTGCTGTCTGAGACGGTAGCTATCGCCAGCGATAGGCACGTTGCGCTGCATCGTTATATCCTTTAGACGCAGTGCTTCGCACAAGCTGGGAATCCGTTAGTTTAGGATGGAAAGATTATGCATAGGATCGTGATCGTAGGCGGCGGCGCAGGTGGACTTGAACTTGCAACCCGATTAGGGGACCGCTTTGGTAGTCGTCAAACGGCACAAAATTGTGCTGGTTGACTGTAATTCAACGCATATCTGGAAGCCACTTCTCTATGAAGTGGCTGCGGGCAGCATGGATCCATTTAAGCATCAGCTGGAATATGCTGCGCAGGCACATTGGCATCATTTTGAATTTCAGCTAGGTGCACTCATCGGTCTTAACCGTACGGCGAAAACCATTATGCTCAATGCGGTCTATGACGCCGATGGCGTTGAGTTACTCCCTTCTCGCGAACTAAGGTATGACACCCTCGTGATGGCCGTTGGCAGCGTCACTCATTTTTTCGGGGTAGAGGGTTCTCAACAATATGCGCTGGGGCTCGATACTGCAGCACAAGCGCAAGCTTGTCATCACGGCTTTACTCGCTAAACTCTATATCGAAATAAGGGTGGGCGAGCAAGTCGCTCGTGTTTCCGATAAAGCCTTGGTGACCGCAAGCGGAAAAACATTCCCAGCGGACCTGACCATATGGGCGGCAGGCATTAAAGCGCCATCCATACTCAGCCAGCTGGATGGACTTGCAACGAATCCACGAGGTCAGCTTATCGTGCGTCCAACGCTACAAACGGAAAATGACGAGGATATTTTCGCCTTCGGGGACTGTGCGAGCTGCTCATGGCCAGAGCGAAACTCAACCGTCCCTCCTCGCGCACAAGCTGCACATCAGCAAGCGGATTTTTTATTAGGTGCCTTGACTCGTCGCCTAAAAGGCGCCTCTCTCCCGCATTATATGGATTCCGAGGGATGGTAGCGGATACCGTTGCACATTGGCTGCGCCGCTCCACATCGCCGAGAGTGAAGTTGCATTAAATACAATTGTTTTATTCCATCCGCTCTACTTTGTTTATAAGAGACCAATAAAGCAAAAAGCCACCAATGGAGCTAGCGACAGAATACCTATAAATCTATTCGTCTGAGATTGAAGTCCCATGGGGAAAAAAGAGGGTAGGGGAATAGCAGAATAGGGGGTCTTTATCGCTCTTATAAAATCTGCTTAACTATGGGGCTAAAACACGCTTTTCCTAAGTGATCGAAACCTTCTAATGTGGGATGTAATTCATTAGCCCATTCATCTGCTTGCAATGTACCTAGGCTAGGGACACGAATAACCGTCTCTGGAAATTCCTGCGCCAGCCTGTCTAACATTTTCGCCATATTGTCGACGATCTGTTTAATGAGGCGGCATCTGAATGAATTAGGCGACAGATCCTCTGGATACGGAACGCGACATGCATCCATCGGCGCTTTTAACCATTGACCTAAGCCTAAATAGGTAATACCTGTAGGTATTGCATAATCATAAGCATGGACCAGCACTTTCATCTTCTTTTGATACGCTAGCACACATAAAATCATTTTTTCATAGGCTTGCCAGAGGGTATCAAGTAACTGATCAGGCATTCCCTCACTAAAGCATTCTTCAGGCGTAGTGGCTGCAGAACAATCAGGCAAAAGGATTTTTTGCAGATTATCAAAGCCTGCCAAGTCATTTCCCCCTGCACTTAATAGTACGATGGAAGCAGAGGGATATCCTTTAACCGCAGCTTTGAATTGTGCAAAGAAAAACCCCGAAGCAAGTTGGGTTGCCTTTGCTCCATTGGCGCCCAGGCAAAAAATAGTCGGTTGCCCAGAAAAATGATTAATAGGATTTAGGAGATTATTATGCGGATACCAAAACCAGGAATCCCCAAACGCTAAGATGGCAGGACTCTCAGCGGCATCCTTCATTTTTGCCTCATCCCAATATATGTTCCCCATAGCGATCCCTTTAAAGCTGTTTTTCTAACATTAAGTATAGATGGGCAAATCTTTTGACTTACTCTTAGATTTTGCTGTTATTAGAGCCCAACGCATACCGCACTATTGTTTAAGCAAAAATGGCACAAATTGCTATAAGGAGGAATCCGGGTAAGCACATAGTTGCAAAACCACCATTGAGCTGCTTAATTCTGTTGCAGCGCTGATTCCAATTCTTTGAGTTGTTAGCACTCAGACTGTGTGTGGTTTCCCATTTCGTGTGAGCCTCAATACTCCCCCGTAGTTCGATAACACTGTATCCAATGCTTTATCTCTCTCGCTCTAGCCTACCACCTCAGCTATCGCTAATAGCGCCACGCCAAGGAGAAATTGAAACCTACTGGTTTTTCTGCTCTTGAGAAAAAAGAGGGAATGCTACACTTCTAAATGAGTACTCGTAAAACTGTACAGGCCTCAAAACTTCTTTTTGTATAAGCTGAATAGAATGATTTTTATTCTCATTTAAATTACTTGAAACATAATGCTTCTCTTCTGATTCAAATTTCTCTATTTTTTGTGATTTTGAAGAATTTATTGGATAAATAAGAGTTTTGCTTTTTTTATTTTTAAGGATAATATTTTCTGAGTCCACAGAAGAAAAAGCTCTTTTTTTTACTGAAGTAGGTTTAACTATTGGCAATTGCTTTTTCGGCATAGACATTAAAGGATGCTGGCTGCTTTTAGGATAAGATTGATTGTCTATAGGCAACGAAGAATTTATTTGACTAGATTGTGTAGTTTCTGATTGAGTAGCTGCGAATTGTATGGATGTGCATGAAAGACTACTATACATGATGATATACCTCGCCAATAGTTAGATCAGTTGACTCCAATACATTCTATTAAATACAAAAAACACAAAAAATATGTTAGATAAACGAAAGCATTTTTTGCAAAACGAAGACATTAGCGCATTTTCCATTTCATTTATCACACTACTATATCAATCGACTGCAGTCATTTGAAGGAAATGGCAAATTTAGTAAAAGTGTCTTACATTAAAATGAAAATGCACTAATTGAGGACATAAATGATGTTGACTAAACGCGAATAAAGCGAACGCCGCGAGTCCATGGAAAATGCACTGGCAAGTCAGTGGCTTGCAGGCTTAGAACCCGACGCGCAAACCATTGCTGACTCGGAAAAATGGACATGGGGCGAGGTGGAAATCGCTGATGTGATTGCCCGTTTTGCTAATAGGGTGAAACGTGGTGAAATAGGCGACATTACCTCCACTTTGTGAAGGTAATGGACGTATACAACGCGAATTCATTGGCTAGATAGCCAACAAGGCGAGATACCTTATTTCCTGCCTATAATGCTTTCTTCAACATCCTACGTAAAGGCTCGGCAGCTCCCCAGAGTAATTGATCTCCTACGGTAAATGCAGAGAGATACGTACTTCCCATCCCCATTTTGCGCAAACGGCCTACGGGGACTTGTAGCGTGCCGGTAACGTGTGCTGGAGTGAGTGCTTTGATGGTATGTTCACGCGTGTTAGAAATCACTTTGACCCAATCATTGCCTGAGGCGAGCAAGGCTTCGATATCTGAGAGTGCGAGATCGTGCTTAAGTTTGATGGTTAGCGCTTGCGCATGGCAGCGCATTGCGCCAATGCGCACACATAAACCATCAATGGGAATAGGTGCCGGCTGGCCGGCTGTGCCGTATCCTAAAATCTTGTTGGTTTCCGCAAAACCTTTCCATTCCTCTTTGGACATTCCATTACCTAAATCAGCGTCGATCCAAGGAATTAAAGACCCTGCGAGCGGAACGCCAAAGGCTTGTGTGGGTAAATCAGGGCTTTGGAGCGTCTGCGATACTTGACGGTCTATGTCTAAAATCGCGCTTGCAGGATCATGGAGTTGATCCGCGACGGTATTATGTATCGTCCCCATTTGCTGGAGTAATTCACGCATATGGCGCGCACCGCCTCCTGAAGCGGCTTGATAGGTCATGGAACTGACCCATTCGATATGGCCTTCGCGAAAGAGTCCGCCTAAAGCCATTAACATGAGGCTGACCGTGCAATTTCCACCGATATAGTTTTTGATACCTCGTGCAAGGGCATGGTTAATCACGTCGTCATTGACAGGATCTAAGATGATCACCGCATCCTCTTTCATCCGCAAAGTTGATGCGGCGTCGATCCAATATCCTTGCCATCCCTGCGCGCGTAATTGGGGGAAAATCGCTTCCGTATAGGCTCCGCCTTGGCAAGTCACTAAAATATCGCAAGCTTGTAAGGCATTGAGATCCATTGCATCTTGCAAAGAAGACGCGTTCCGTGCCCAGATGGGGGCAGGGGCGCCGATCTGGCTAGTGCTAAAAAAAATAGGCTCTATGCCAGCAAAATCTTTTTCAGCGTGCATGCGCTGCATGAGGACAGAGCCCACCATGCCACGCCATCCTATAAAGCCAACGGTTTTCATAAAAAAACAAAAGAGAAAAGTGAAAAAAACCAACAACGCGCTGTAAGCAGCAAAAAACAGGGATTTATGTGAATAACATCGTCTTAATGCAGATAAAACAGTGATCTGCTAAGAAAGCATGTCACCACCTTGATAGCCCATTTACATATAGCCTAAACCTTTATAACGCTTTTAAAACCGCATCGCCCATCGCTTGCGTACCGACTTTTTGCATGTCTGGAGTCCAGATATCTGCTGTACGGAAGCCTTGTGTGAGTGCTTTTTGCACTGCAGCTTCAATACGCGCTGCGGGTTCTAAAAGTTGGAAAGAATAGCGTAGCATCATTGCCGCTGACAAAATCATCGCGAGTGGATTAGCAATATCTTGCCCTGCGATATTGGGTGCTGAACCATGGGAGGGTTCGTATAATCCTTTTTGATTGGCGTCTAGCGATGCAGAAGGCAGCATGCCGATCGATCCTGTGAGCATAGCGGCTTCATCGGAGAGAATATCGCCAAATAAATTTCCGGTCACAATCACATCGAAAGCACAGGGGTCGCGAATAAGCTGCATGGCAGCATTATCTACATACAAGTGCGTCAGCTCTACCTCAGGGTATTCATGCGCCACTGCGCTGAGTATTTCACGCCATAATGCGGAAGTCTCCAAGACATTCGCTTTATCCACACTGACTAATTTTTTTCGCCGCTGTTTTGCCGCTTGAAATGCAATATGTGCAATACGACGTATTTCTGGCTCACTATAGCGCATCGTGTCAAAGTGCTCACGCGCGCCAACAAAAAGTCCATCTACTGCGGTACGGGCACCGCGTGGCTGCCCAAAATAAATATCTCCATTGAGTTCGCGCACAATCAGGATATCTAATCCTTGCACGATCTCCGGCTTCAAAGAAGAGGCTTGCACTAGTTCCGGATAAAGCAAAGCAGGTCGAAGATTCGCAAAAAGTCCTAACCCTAAACGCAATCCTAAAATCGCCTGTTCAGGTCGTAATGCGCGGGGTAGGGTATCGTATTTCCAGTCTCCTACTGCGCCAAATAAGATGGCATCTGCTGAGCGCGCAAGCGAAAGCGTTGCCTCTGGCAAGGGCACTCCAAAAGCATCGTAGGCGGCTCCGCCTACCAATGCGGTTTCAAAGATGCACCCGATCCCAAGCGCTTCTAGCACTCTCACGGCCTGCGCCATGATTTCCGGGCCAATACCATCCCCCGGTAATACTGCTATTTTCATCTACATATCCTATAAGCTAGGTGAAATATCAAAATAGGTGTTTCAAATCTCAATCAGAATTTACCAAAAAGTATATAAGTAAGCTTAAAGCTATATCCACTTATAGGAAATTTACAGAAAATACGAACGGGCCTTTAAGATCTACCGCCTAGCTTTTCGCACGCCATCAAAGGCAAACTAGGCAGCATAAATACGCTACGTATTTGCCATGTATTTGCTACCTACTTTGAAGGAGGAATGTTTTGGCGTCAAAAAATTTCGAGCGCTATACCTCGCTAGCCGTCATTTTGCATTGGCTTATTGCCCTATTGCTAGTATGGGGTTTTACGTTAGGCTGGGTTATGGAAGGCATCCCCAAAACCTCGCCGGACAAAATGCAGTATGTGTCTTGGCATAAATGGATCGGGGTTACTGTAGGATTTTTAGTCATCGTGCGCATAGCATGGCGAATAACCCACCAGCCCCCCGCACTGCCTAATACAGTACCCGATTGGCAGCGCTACGCGTCACACAGTGTGCATGCATTACTGTATTTTCTGATGCTGGCTATTCCTTTAACGGGGTATTTCTATAGCTCTGCAGCAGGCCGCCCTGTGGTGTACTTAGGATTGATTCCACTCCCTCCTATTATTGCGCCTAACCCAGATTTAAAATCCCTGCTGAAGACTTTACATGTCACGTTTAATTATATGTTGCTAGGTGCTTTAGCCCTGCATATTGCCGCAGCACTCAAGCATCATTTCATTGATCGTGATCATATACTAGCCCGTATGCTGCCGTTTCTTAAAAAGCGGTAAGTAACGCATGCAATATTGCGCATTTCCTGAGGCTTACGCGTTGCACACAATAAGTAACGCTTAGGCCTCAGAGCGCAAATTTAAACTTGTGCCCCCGCATTGGGATCATTGTGATCTATGCGTGTCTTGATGGGACGAATGAGATCTTCACGCTTAATGCCCAACCATATTGCTAAAGCAGCCGCGACGAAAACGGATGAATAAATCCCAAATAAAATCCCAATAGTGAGCGCAACTGCGAAAAAATGAAGGCTAACGCCACCCAATAACAGCATGGCTAGCACCATCATTTGCGTGCAACCATGGGTGATCAGCGTGCGAGATATAGTACGTGTAATCGCATGATCGACTGTTTGCATGACACTCAAATCTTTTTGCTTACGAAAAGTTTCACGAATACGATCAAAAATGACCACGGATTCGTTGACCGAATACCCCAGCACAGCCAGTATGGCGGCCAGCACAGAGAGCGAAAATTCCCACTGAAAGAAGGCAAAACAGCCCAAAATAATAACGACATCATGCAAATTTGCGATGAGGCCTGCAACGGCATATTTCCATTCAAAGCGTATCGATAAATACACTCCAATCCCCAGCACCACGCAGAGCAGCGCTATCAATCCGCCCGTAGTCAATTCTTTGCCTACTTGAGGACCTATAAATTCGATGCGTTGGAGCTTTGCAGCAGCTTGCTCCTTGTGGATCGCTTGCAAAATTTCTGCGCTTTGTTGCGCAGCGGTACGGCCTTTTTGGAGCGGTAAACGGATAAGGATATCGCGCGATGTACCAAAGGTTTGTACCTGTGCATGCTCATAACCCAGCGTATGCAGCGTATTTCGCACGGGCTCCAGACGGACTGCTTCAGGATAGTGCACTTCCATTAGCGTGCCTCCCGTAAACTCCACGGAAAGATGTAAACCTCTATGCACTAAAAAAAATACCGCGGCTAAAAAGGTGAGTAGCGAAATCGCATTAAATATCAGCGAATACCGCATAAATGGAATGTCTTTGCGGATACGGAAAAATTCCATTCAACGCTCCAAAGAATAGATAAGTTGTATAAAAAGAGCCATTCACACGTTTATTTAAGGCTTGTGGCAGGCCTCTTAACCAACCATCACTTTTTTCAATTTTTTGCGCGACCCATAGAAGAGATTGACTAGTCCTCGCGCAAAGAAAACCGAAGAAAACATCGATGTCAAAATGCCAATGCAATGCACTACGGCAAAACCGCGAAGCGGCCCTGCGCCTAATGCTAATAATGCTAAACCGGCAATGAGTGTGGTGACGTTCGAATCGACGATAGTAGCCCAGGCATGACTAAAACCTGCTGATATCGCAGTCTGCGGCAAAGCTCCATTGCGTTGCTCTTCACGAATGCGTTCATTGATTAACACATTTGAATCAATCGCCATACCCAGTGTGAGGGCAATCGCAGCGATACCCGGTAAAGTCAACGTGGCTTGCAAAAGGGACAAAATAGCGATGAGGAGCAGCACATTTAAGCCCAAAGCCAGTACAGAAATCATGCCAAAAACGAGGTAGTAGACAACCATGAATAAGGCGATGGCAGCTAAACCGTAACGCACAGCATCCATTCCCTTTTGGACATTATCCGCACCCAAATTGGGGCCAATCGTGCGCTCTTCAATAATATCCATGGGTGCCGCAAGGGAGCCTGCACGCAATAAAAGCGCTAAGTCATTGGCCTCTTGTGTGGTGCGAGAACCGGTAATTTGAAAGCTATCGCCTAATTCAGATTGGATCGTGGCGATAGTTAAAATTTCTGCTTTTCCTTTTTCGAAAAGGATCATGGCCATGGGTTCGCCGATATGCTCGCGCGATATGCTTTTTAATACCCGTCCGCCTGATGCATCAAGGCGAATTTTAACGGCAGCATGTTGATTTTCATCAAATCCGGCAGAGGCATCGATGATGCGATCCCCCGTAAAAACGACTTGCTTTTTCAAGCGAATAGACGCGCCCGTGTTTTGCATAAAGTCATCATCATCCGCAGGAGTAGGCTTGGAAAAATCTTGAGCCCCCGCGCGGGTATCGACTAGTCGCGCTTCTAATGTGGCAGTGCGTCCGATAATATCTTTTGCTTTGGCGGTATCTTGAATACCCGGGAGTTCTACAACAATGCGATCAGTGCCTTGACGCTGAATAATAGGCTCTGCCACGCCGAGTTCATTGACGCGGTTATGCAAGATCATTTGATTTTGCTCCACTGCAGCGTCTTCTACTGCGCGCTGAGCAATATCGGTCATCGTCCCCGTTAACATATAGCCAGTCTCTACCTCCGGGGCCTTGCGCCACTGTAAATCGTGTAGATGATCTGCCAATACGCGTCCGGCTAGGCGTGCTAATTTTTCATCCTGCACGTGTACGGTAATGCTTCTGTCTGTACGCCGAACCACCGCATGGATTTTGCGTTGACGTAAGGCGGCACGAGCATCGGTTAATGCGGTATCCAGCTTTTTATTCACTGCCGCTTGAATATCCACTTGCAAAAGAAAATGTACACCACCGCGTAAATCTAGACCCAAGTACATGGGCAAAGCATGCATGGCCTCTAGCCAAGTAGGGGAGGCGCTTTGTAGATTCAGGGCGACGATATAAGCAGGATTAGCAGGATTAGGATTTAACGCTTTAAACAACGCCTCTTTGGCGATGAGCTGCGTATCGGTATCTTGCACACGCACCAAAATATTAGCGGCATGGGCAGATCTAGAATCTGTACGAGAAGGCGCATTCAATCGAATCGTTTGCGCCGGCAGATGATGTTGAGCGAGGGTTTCTTCAACCGTTTGTAGAGTACGTGCATCCAATGCACTAGAAGGCTGGGAAGCCAATATCTGGATAGCAGGGAAGGTCCCAAACATATTTGGCAGGGTATATACAATGCCAAATAGCAAGGCTGCAAGCATTAACGCATACTTCCACAGAGGATAACGATTCATGGGCTAGATCAGTATTTTGTCTGGGGATGAAGTATCCCTAGATGAGATAAAAAAACCGATGCTTAAAAAGGGCAAATATGAGGGCAAATAGGGTACTCCATGAGCCCCCCAGTTTCTCCCTTTTTTACGATATAGGTAGAAGAGAGAATATAAGAGCTACCTCCATATAAGCCCTTTTTAATGGCACCACTGCGGGCACCACTACGCACAATTACAGCGACTTGATAGTACCCTTTGGCAAAATGGCAGTGATCGCATTTTTTTGCACAGTCACCACGACACCATCGGCTATTTCTACGCCTACATAAGGATCATTGACTTTAGCCACTTTTCCTACCATGCCTGCGCTAATGGTGACTTCATCTCCCTTAGCCAAAGCGGTGAGCATAGAGCGATGCTCTTTTTGGCGCTTCATTTGTGGGCGAATCATGATGAAATACAAAACCGCAAACATTAAAACCAAAGGCAAAAAATTGAGCAAACCCGATTCTGTGCTGGTTTTCGCTACCGCTTCAGTCCCTTGTGCAAAGGCTTGACTAATAAACATACTGCATCTCCTAAAAGTAGAAAAACCTATTTTGATAAGCTAAAACATTCAGAGCATAGCGTTATTGCCCTATACCCAACATCCCTTTATGACGTTTGACTTGCTCATACGCTTTTCAGCACTTTCAAGTCATAGTTCTAGACAAATCAAAAGGCCTGCATTCTAGAGGGTTTTTAGGAGATATGAAATTAAATCCCCAAAACCCTGGAAACCTTAGAACCTAATTTATTATCTCCCAAAAGGGTCCCTATTCGCATATTTGATAAAAATGCGGTGCGGTGCAAGGTATTCACTGTACAAAAGTACAGTTCCGGTCCCTGTGCTCTTGCTCCCCCAAATAGAAATCCTTTTGGAAGATACTAAACAGATTCTGATATCCCTTCTTTAGGCGTACGCAAAGCAACGAGATTGCTAACGCGCACCGCGCCTGCCTCTTTGAGTATGCTAGCTAATGCGGCTAATGTCGCGCCTGAGGTCATTACATCATCTACTACGGCAATATGCTGGCCAGCAAGAGAGCGATTCAAAAAGGTCAGTGCAAAAGCTTGACGAAGATTGCTTTGGCGCGCATTTCTACTGAGGTGCATTTGTGGAGGGGTATCCCGAATACGTTTGAGTAAACTAGCCTGTGCAGGCACTTTGAGCGCTCGCGCAAGAGGTCTTGCGATTTCCCATGCTTGGTTATATCCCCGCACACTCAGCCGTTGTGCCGATAAGGGAACAGGAACGATACAATCAGGCCACGCTGTTGCAGGCCAGGTGGTGCGTACCGTATGCGCAAGGCGCATAGCCCATTCATGAGCAATCGCAAAACGCGCATGAAATTTTAACCCTGCAGCTAAGGTACCTAGCGCACAACCATAATCAGCCAGAGTGAGGGTGTCATCAAAAGCGGGAGGGTGTGCTAGACATGCTCCGCATACTGACCCGCATATTGTGCGCATAGGAGAAATATCGGCAGCAGATAGGGGAGAAAATACACCTCCTCCCTCTTCGATTCTGCCAGGCACTGAGTCCAGATCGCGCAGATCACTCGAATAGGCAAGCGGTAATGCACAGCGTATACATCGATGTTTTTGGATACTAAAATATTGCGCATCGCAATGCGAGCAAAGTCTTGTATACGTCGTAGAGTATTGGCAGATGAGGCAGCGGGATGGAAGCAAGGTGGATTGAAGTTTATCGCCTATGCTGGCTAATACGGTAAAAAAAGGCGGACGATGGTGTACTAATAATCGAGCTAGCGAACAAACGATTTTAGGAAGAGCACGCATGATAGGCACATTGGAGCAAAGGAGGGGGGGATGTGCCTAATTAAATAAGAAACCCTGTGACTCGACCAATAGGCCAGATTGCTAAATCTAGCGCGCGGATAAAATATCTATCCCATTGAAGCAGGAATGCGCATGAGCCGAGCTATCCGCTTGCGACTCACGGCTCACCAAGTTGAGTATATATACGTGGATACCGCAAATGGCATCTGACTGCGTATGAATGGCATGAGAAGCTGCCGTGACTACTACAACGCTCAAACTTTTTAGACAGGATTACAACGCATCTTTCACACCATCTGGGGAGTACAGGTTGCTATAAATAGTGAGGGCTGATTTATGCATAGTAAGATTGTATAGTCCTGGTTTATTTATAGGATTTTTCTATAAAGTAAACTCAGTTCCAAGTTGATGATCTATATATAAGGAATTCAAATAATGAACCTCACGCCTACCGATGCTACTCTCCCGACCAGTCCAGTTATTTCATTTCTTAATCAAACGGCCACTAATGAGCAAGACCCTCACCTGCCAAAATTGCACCAGGCAGTTAAAGAAGAGGATTTAATTACTGTAAAAGAGCTGATCCGGAAAGACCCAAAAACTGTTATGCAGCGAGATATTGAAGGGAATACAGTTTTTCATATAGCAGCCCAAACTAATAATTTAAATGCTATTAATGTGCTAATTAGAGAACTATATCCAGAATTAGATGAAAAAATGGCAGAAGTGCTTTTTAATTCTATAAGATTTTACAATTCAGCATTAGCTAATATGAGATCTGCCTCAGGGCTTAATATAAATTATGAAAAAGCAGTAAAAAAACTAAATGAAGAGGCAGTAAAGGTACTAAATAAAGAGGCAGCAAAAGCACTGTCTGATATTACAGATTATTACTGTCAAGCATTTGCTTTTATTCATGAGATAGAAAATAAGAAAAAAACCGAGATGTAAGAATAGAAACTTCAGATGACATCAAAAGTTATTTCTCGTATATCAACGAGGCCCAAAAAAGCTTAGACAAAGCCATTTCAGCCATACAAGATTTCCCTTATATCGACCAGATCAAAAAAGACTTAGCTAAAAAAGATACCCCAGAAATTTCTAGTCAAGAAAAAATAGAGATATTTAATAAAATACTCACTCTACATAAAATAAAAGATTTTTTTTCTTCATCCCGCTTGCTAAAGGATACCTAAATATAGCAGCTTTAGCTAAAGAAGACTTCACTGTAGAACAGTTGTATCAAGGTGCGCAAGCAAAAAAAAATCTCATAGAAGCCATAAATATGCAGAACAATAAAGGAAATACAGTTCTGCACTGTGCAGATGAGAAGTTTAAAGATAATGACGGGTCGGAAGAGATCATGTCAAATCTTATCAAGTTAGAATTAATCGACATAAAGAAAGAAAATTTGGCAAGACATTCCCAACTACACTACACTGTAAAATCTGGAAATAGCGAACGCATTACTTCGGAGGTACGTGCCAACTCTCTTTACAAAGACTATGCGGCCAAATATCTTCGTCCTTCTGGTAGTATAGATAGCGCATTTACCTATCAACTGAGCTAGGTTCCTACATTGTAGAAAAAATTGGCGAAATGGAATCGCTACTATTTCGCCGACATTAAAAACCTTTATTTTTTATAAAGAAGAAGTCAAAAATACCAGCTTAGGATAAGCATAAAGCGGTCATATGAGACAGGCTTTGAATACATCTTTCTAGATGTTCTGCTAATTTCAGCAGATTAATCTTATTCTAGCAGGCTTATCGCCCGACGATTCCGCCTCTCATCTCCTAAATCAATCCCTCTCTATTCTTCTGCCGCCCAACTCATTTTGCTTTATATAAAAAAACTCAACTTTGATGAATTATTTCAGGAAAGAGGGAGTTGTACGTAATGAGGTGGATTCGCCCACGCAAAACTCACCATAATTTCGTTTAATTTTACGTACGTAGGGCACCTGATCAAGCCGCTAAATAGTATTGGTTATAGTTGGTAGTGACTTATCAGGTATGCTTATGACTGCGCTTTTCCACTTTTAAATTAGCTCCCTTCATTTTTTTAAACGATAGTCATGACAACAGATTCCTCCATGCAACGCACTACAGCTTTGATTCATCCAGAAACGCGAGAAACAACGCGCTGGGAATCGCTGTGCTTGCCTACGGAACGTGCCTCTACCGTGGTCTTTCCCGATTTAAAAACATTCCGATCTTCTGGTAATTGGGAAGATGATACGCAGTGGCGCTATGGAATTAATGGTACTCCGACTACTGCCGCATTGGCACAGCGCATCGCGATTCTAGAGGGAGGCGAATATGCGCTTTTGCAACCGAGCGGCTTGTCCGCTATATCCAATATTTATTTTGGGTTGGTCCGGCAAGGAGACGATGTGCTGGTTCCAGACAATGCCTATGTCTCTAATCGAGAGCATGGCGATTGGCTTGCTGAGCGCTTAGGAATTTCAGTACGGTATTACGATCCGCTTATCGGTGCGGGAATAGAGGGATTGATACAAGCAAATACCCGTCTTTTATGGATTGAAGCGCCAGGCTCGGTGACGATGGAGGTACCTGATGTGCCTGCGCTAACGCTTGCTGCACGCAAACACGGGGTTATTACAGCTATAGATAACACGTATTCAGGAGGGTTGGCTTTCCAACCCTTTATGCATGGATGTGATATTTCGATGCATGCATTAACCAAATACCCATCTGGGGGAAGCGATGTGCTCATGGGCGCTACGGTCACCAAGGATCGCGCCCTTTATAATCAATTG
Source organism: Mycoavidus cysteinexigens (assembly GCA_031963005.1). Taxonomy (GTDB): domain Bacteria; phylum Pseudomonadota; class Gammaproteobacteria; order Burkholderiales; family Burkholderiaceae; genus JASSUD01. Next base: position 146,704 of record JASSUL010000004.1, read on the forward strand.
AAAGTAGCGCGTATGCGCATGGGCTTAAATGTCTCTGCCGACGATTGCTCGCTAGTTTTACGCAGTTTAACGAGCCTAGCAGCCCGTTTCGAGGCACACAGTCGCAGCGCTCTAGAGATTGCTCAGTGGCTTAAAAACTGCCCTGAAATTGCCTTAGTTTTACATCCTGCGCTTACCGACTGCCCAGGACATGCACATTGGAAGCGTGATTCCCAAGGAGGAGCAGGGGGGCTTTTTTCGGTAGTGTTTGATGCCACCATTACGCAAACACAAATAGATGCCTTTATTGAAGGCTTGCATCTTTTTAAAATTGGCCTGAGCTGGGGAGGCGCGCATAGCCTGGCACTTCCTTACACCGTCTCTAATTTGCGCACGACTACCCGATGGCCACATGCAGGCATCTTGGTGCGCTTTTATATCGGTTTAGAAAATACACAAGATTTGCTTGTAGATTTAAAACATAGCCTACGCACCCATCTGGGTTTTAGACAGCAAGATACTCAAGCAGATACTCAAACAAATCCCCAAACAAATACCGCTCCAAAAATCCAGGCATAAAGAGGGTAAATGCGGCGGAAAAGGCTAAAAAAGGACCAAAGGCCAAATAGGGCCTTATAGCTTGCTTGCTAACTAGCCGGTACACTTGCCCTATTCCTCCTATTAGCACTCCCATCAAAGAAGCCATCCATACGATCTGGGGCAATGCATGTATTCCTTGCCACGCTCCTATCGCGGCTAATAATTTGAAGTCCCCATATCCTAAGCCTTCTTTTTTTCTCACTAGAAAGAAAATCCAATATACGCACCACAGTAATGCATATCCTGCTATTGCGCCGAATATGGCAGCTTTTGGAGTCGTGAATCCTCGGTTTGCATTCACCCATAAACCCGCCCATAACAAAGGTAGCGTCAATGTATCGGGCAATATATAACTGGCCTGATCAATACACGCTAAAGCGAATAATCCCGCAAGCAAACTCAAAGCAGCCAGCCACTGCCATGTGGCCCCAAAATTCCATAATGTTAAAACCGCTAAGCCTACGCTCGCTATTTCTAAAAAGGGATAACGCATGCTAATAGCGACTTTGCATGCGGCACATCGACCACGTAGTATTAAAAAACTGATTATGGGAATATTTTCCCAAAATCGCAGTCGATGTAGGCATTGTGGACAATGAGAAGGGGGGTATATCAATATAAGCCAAGTAGGCCTATTGACGGTGCTTTCTTCTTTTGGCGTCAAGCGATTAATCACGACACTTAAAAAGCTCCCTATGAGCATACCCATGACCACAGCAAACCCATATTGCCAGGCAATGGAAATCACGCCGATAAACGGAAGCGTGTCAGAAAAATTCCAAAATGGCGCAGTATTAAAAAGGGACATAAAAATTTCGTGCGATCTTCTTTAAAATTCCAATGACAGGAATAGAGTAATAAAAATGGACGGTTTTTCCCTGCCTAATCCACCAACATATCAGATGACATTGCCTAAATGAATAATCGGTAAATACAATGCAATCACTAGTCCTCCAATCAATCCTCCTAACAACACCATAATCAAAGGTTCTACGAGACTGGTTAACCGTGCGATGCGCTCATCTACCTGTCGGTCATTCAATGCGGCTAGATCTTTTAGCAAGGTTTCTAGTCCCGCACATTCCTCCGCTATAGCCATAGGTTGCAAAATTGCAGCGGGGAAACAGTCGGTAGCTTGCATAGCCTGCGTTAATCGCTCCCCACGTAAAACGCGCCGTTCGATCTCTTGCGTTGCATGATAAAAAACCGTGTTGTTCGTAACCCCTTTTAAAATGTCAAAAGTATCGGCTAATGGAGTACCTGCATGGAGTAAGAGACTTAAAGCGCGGCTCCAGCGCGCAATCGCTAGCGCCTTGAAAAGGGGGCCTAATATAGGGAATTTTAAAAGGAGACGATCGCACATCCACTGCCAAAAATCGCGCGATTGCTTAGAGTGACGTAAAACTATGCGTAACAAAATAAGGCCCGCTAATAGCATAGCGATTGTGGGAAACCCACCATAAATAATCGCCTTAGAAAGCGTCAAAACTACTTGAGTCGCTGCAGGCAAGCTCGCGCCAAAATCATTAAAGATATGCTCGAAAGTTGGCACTACGCCTATCATTAAGCCTCCGATAATAGCGAATGACACGACAAGTACCCCTATTGGATAGCTCAGTGCCGCGCGCAATTTCGATTTTTGCGCGGCAAAGCGTTCTCGTTCATCGGCCAATTGCCGCAACAAAGCGGCGAGGGCGCCTGATGCTTCTCCTAATGCAATAAGCTGGCAATACATTGCATTAAAATTGTACGGATACTTTGCTAGCGCGTGAGAGAAAGACAAACCCTGTGCGGTATCCCGTGCAAGACCGCGCACCATACTGGCTAATGCAGGGCGGCTCTGGCTTGCTGCTATGACCTGAAGTGCAGGCAGCAGAGCAATACCCGCATCTAAAAGACTGGCTAGTTGTCGCGAAAAAAGCGTGATTTCTGTGGCACGTAGCGCACGCGCTTTAACCCATCCTTTTTGTTTCAAACGCAAAACGATAATGTGCTGCTGTTTTAAATCATTACGAACTTCTTCTTCACTATAGGCAATATGGATGCCGCGCACGGAACCTCCCTTTGCATTAAAGCCTTGCCAAGCAAAGTAAGCAGCCTTAGGAGAGAGGGACGCTACATGCGTGGATGATAAGGGTTTGCCATATCTATTTTCGGTATCGTTGAGTGGCCTAGAGGAGGGCGTTGTTGTAGTTTGTTTGGCCATTTTGACATGCATAGGTTGCGAGAAACTCCCTCCCTGTGCACATTGCGAGTCTTGCTCAGAAGTACTCATCATGTGCATGCTCCGTATTAGTCAAAACTTCTTCTAAACTAGTGATGCCCGCCGTAACTTTTTGCAGGCCTGCGTTCCGCAAAGTAGCGACTTTTTCCTTTTTTGCTTGTTGAGATAGGGCTTGTGTACCGCCCCGCGCCATGATGATTTCACGCATTGCGGCAGAAACAGGCATGACTTGATGTATCCCTACACGCCCCTGATATCCAGTTCCGTAGCACACCGAACAGCCTACAGCGCGATACAGAGGAGCTTGCGGGAGATTTTGTGCGGTATAACCAGCAGCCCGAAGGGAAGCCGCTGAATATTGGACAGGTGCCCGACAAGCTAAACAGAGTTTGCGCACTAAACGCTGTGCGGTAATCATGCGAATCGCACACGCTAAATTAAAAGCCGCAATGCCAATATCTAACAAGCGTGTGATCGCGGAAGGCGCATCATTAGTATGTAATGTAGAAAGGACTAAATGACCTGTTTGCGCTGCCTTGATGGCAATATCAGCCGTTTCTGCATCGCGTATCTCGCCCACCATAATCACATCAGGATCTTGGCGCAAAAAAGCGCGTAGCGTGTTTGCAAAAGTTAAACCCGCTTTCTCACATACGCTGACTTGCGTCACCCCTGCCAACTGTATTTCCGCAGGATCTTCCACGGCACAGACATTACGTGATTCTTGATTCAGCGCTTGTAAAAAACAATATAAAGAGCGCGTTTTTCCACTGCCAGTGGGGCCTGTTACTAAAATCATCCCATGTGTGGAGGCTAGTGCCTGCGTCAGGGCGGTCCGTTGTGGAGATTCAAAACCGAGTTGGTCTAAATCTAATGCGGCAGGAAGCGTATCCAGTCGGCGTAAAACCAACTTTTCACCAAATACAGTAGGCAGTGCGCTAACGCGATATTCCTCCCACTTTTCCATACCGGCATGCAAACCCGTATTGAGCTTAAGCCGGCCATCTTGAGGAACACGCCGTTGGGCAATATCCAGGTGAGAAAGTACTTTAATGCGCGTCATCAATGGCTCTTGCAAATACATAGGAGGGCACAAGATTTCATGCAATTGCCCATCTATGCGCAAACGTATCCGCCAATCACGCTCTCTAGGTTCTATATGTATATCGGAAGCTTTTCGCTCTCTGGCCTGTACAAAGATATCTTGGAGGAGTTTCACTGCCGGAACTTGGCGTTTTTCTTCGACATGAAGCACTGCGCGCTGCGTATGCGTGGTGGTTGTAGCCGTAGCGGTAAATGGTATTTCAACAGCTGAATATGGATCGACTACGGTCGCCAAAGCAGCCATCGGCTTATTAGAAACACCATCAGGCCGCTCCTCAGTAATAGGATTTTCCTTTGAGGATAATAGTGATGGTAGGTGGTTTGCGCATTGTGTGGACATAGTATCTATCGCGAGATAAAGCAAAATGCAAAGCAAAATGCTTAGGAATAACGTGCGATAGATAATGCAAGAAGCGCGCTGGGAAAACTATTTACCGTTTGGCTATATAGTTTGTTGATAAAACAGCTAGCCAATCTCTGTGCTTCGACAAATTATTCTTTTAACAGAATAGCTTCATTGAGGACTCGCCTCAGAGATATAAAAGAAAATAGGGTCGGGGTGAGGGATTTAAATTTCCGATTACTTTGTGCTCTAAAAAAGAGCCCTTCAAATATCCATTAAATTACGCATACGATATTTCTTATTTTCGCTGTATTAATGCGGATTCTGTTGCCTAAACATTGGGGGAAGATTAATGTTAGCAGCCCGAGCCTCATCTTCATATTATCAAGCTGGCACTCAAAAATCATCTGAAGAGATCAGCCAAAGTAAAATAATCCATGAAAAAAATTTGGAGGCTCAAGTAGAAAGCAAGCTTTCAGATGAAGGAGCAGGGGGAGGGAGTATCCATGCTTCGCCCCATCAATCTCCTAGTACCAGGATAGATACAGAATATTTCCCGTCGCGCAAAGATCTGAAAGATGCTCCGCGAAGTCACATAACAGAAGCTGACAAAGTTACCGATATAGCGTTTTTTAACAGAAATCAGGAAATTAATGCATTAGTGCGAACAAATACGCGAACAAATATAATTTATCAGAAAATAATTGATGAGTTTAGGCAATCCGTCTTAGATTTTCTTAAAAAATTCCAAAATAACAAGTTATTGCCTCAATCTAAAGCTGAAACATTGATTGCTGTGTTGAAAAACGAGATGGGGAATTATGATGCGTCGGATAGAGCTAAGGCTGCCGCTACATTCGGACAGCAACCCGTATTACCGGAAGACATCCGCTTAGTTCTCAAAGAAGTCATCGACGAGCCAGATCAAGATCAGTGGGTAAAAATTCAAGCGGTTATCGCATTATCTTATTTTGAACTGCTACCCAATGAATATATACAAGTGCTCCTAGATGGCTTATGGCTTCAGACAGCGCAATATGAGGCAAGCTATAGAGCCACGCCTGCCGTTGCCTTGTGTCAGCAATCTATCCTAACCCCAAAAACGTGCTCAATCTTAGAAGAAGCACTTCGCGGACAAGATCGAAAAATTCAACTGAAAGCGGCTATTGCATTAGCGGGCAGAGGCCGACTATCTAGCGAAGCTATCTCAATCCTACTAGATGCAGTGAGGAATGAAAACAAACAGTATGAAGCAGTAGAGAGAGCTAACGCAGTCTATGCATTAAGCCAGGAATCTATCCTGCATGAAGAAGCATACTTAGTCTTAGAAGCTGCGCTTGAAGAGCAAAATCAAGATGCATGCATTAAGATTGAGATTGCCATTATATTGTCCCGTTATGCCCAGTCATCTGAGGCGCCAATCACAACGCTACTCAATGCGATAAAAAATAAAAAAGTTCCATTAGTTTATCGACGCGATGCCGCCTTTGCGTTAGGCAGGCTGCCCATTCTGCCTGAATCTGCCCGTTTAGCTTTAAAGGGATCTCTACAAAATGATGATAAACACTTCAGGCCTTATGCAGCTACCGCATTAGCCCGCCATGAACTCTTTCTAGACAAAACGATTCCTATCTTAGTAGAGGCAATTGGCAATAAACAATACACCAGTACACTTAGAGGTGAGGCGGCGCTTACGCTGGGTGGGCAGGCGCACAGCGCCCTACCTCTGGATACTCAACGCACCTTGGAGGAAGCGCTAAATGATCCAGATAGCCAAGTTCACATTCCAGCAGCTGTCGCACTAGTCTGTCATAACCTCTTTTTAGATGAAGCCATTCCCATCTTGGTAAAGGCGGTTGGTAATAAACAATGCACTAGCGCGCTGAGAAGTAATGCTGCGCTTGGCCTGGGCAAAATAGACAAACTTCTATCTAAAGATGCCCGACGCATCTTAGAAGAAGCCCTAAACGATCCAGATAGCCGAGTTAAGATTCAAGCGGCCGCCACCTTAGCTTATCACGACCTCTTCTTAGATAAAGTCATTGCCGTCTTAGTAGAGGTGATTGGTAGTAAGCAGTACGATAATACATTGAGAGGTAGCGCTGTGTTGGGTATAGTGGACCTGCGGCCTTATCTCCTACCTCAGAACACCTCATCCATCTTAAAAGAAGCGCTGAGCGAACCAAATAGTCCAATTAAGCTTGTAGCAGCTATCGCATTAGCTTGCTACAACCTCTTCTTAGATGAAGTTATTCCTGTTTTAGTGAAGGCGGTTGATAATAAGCAATACACTAGTGCACAGAGAAGTCACGCTGCGCTTAGGCTGGGCAAGCAGACAAAACCTCTACCTCAGAACGCCCTATCCATTTTAAAAAAGGCCCTGAACGACCCAGATAGCCCAGTTAAAATTCACGCAGCTATCACACTAGCCAGCCACAACCTGTTTTTAGATAAAGTCATCCCCATCTTAGTCGAAGCGGTTGGCAATAAGCAGTACGCTAACGTGTTAAGAGGTAACGCTGCGTATGGACTAGGGCGGCAGAGAAAATTTCTACCGTGGAAGGCTCAGCTGATCTTAAAAGAAGCTCTAAGCGACCCAGATAACCGAGTTCAAATTCAAGCAGCCATCACATTAGTCCATCACGAGCTATTTTTGGATGAAGTCATTCCTATCTTAGTGAAATCAGTGAAGCAGTACGATGATCCATGGAGGGGCGAGGCTGCGTTTATGCTTGGTCAACTGAGGGAAGCTCTACCACAGGACGCTCAACTCATCTTAAAAGAAAAAATGAACGATCCAGATAGCGGGGTTAAAGTTTATGCAGCGTACACATTAGCCAAGCACGACCTTTTTTTAGATGAAGTAATACCCGTCTTGGTAGAGGTGGTAAGTAATAAGCAGTACGATAATGCGCTTAGAGGTCACGCTGCGTTTGCATTGTATGGACTGACAGAACCTCTACCTCAAGATGCTCAATCTACCTTAAGGGAAGCACTGAATGACCCATATGGCCTAATTAAAATTCAAGCAGCTAGCACCTTAGCCTATTACAACCTCTTTTTAGATGAAGTAATACCCGTCTTGGTAGAGGTGGTAAGTAATAAGCACTACAATAATACGCTCAGAGCTAACGCTGCATCTGTGCTCAGCAGGCTAACAGAGCCTCTACCGCAGGGCGTGCTCTCCCTCTTAAAAGAAGCCCTGTACGACCCCGATTATCGAGTTCAAATATACATAGCTTTCACATTAGCCCGCCACGATCTCTTTTTTGACGAAGTCACTCTCATCTTAGCGGAGGCAGTGGGCAATAAGCGGTACGATGACGAACTCAGGAGCACGGCTGCATTTATGCTCAATGAACTGAGAAAACATCTACCTAAGAACACCTTGCCCATCTTAAGAGAAGCCCTGAATGATTCAAATAGTCGAATTCAAATTTATGCAGCTTTCTCATTGGTCCGCCGCCGCATTTTTTTAGATAAAGTCATTCCCATCCTCATTAAGGTAATAGGCAATGAGCCGTACGATAATGCGCTCAGAGGTAAGGCTTTGCTTATGCTAAGTACTCTGACTCTGGTAAAGCCTTTACCCCAGGACATCCAAGCCTTATTAAAAGAAGCCCTGAACAAGGTAGTAGGCAATGAGCTGTACAATAATGCGCTAAGAGGTAAGGCTTTGCTTGTGCTAAGTACTCTGGTAAAGCCTTTGCCCCAGGACATCCAAGCCTTATTAAAAGAAGCCCTGAATGGTCCAGATGAGGAAATTAAAATTGTGGCGGCCATCGCATTAGCCCCGCATTACCTCTTTTTAAATGAGGTCATTCCTACCTTAGTCGATGCGGTTTGCAATAAACAGCACGATAAGACGTTGAGATGTGACGCTGCTTCTATATTCCAGTCACAACCAGCGCTACTCAGAAGAGAGTTACTCAGAAGGGAAAATATCGATTTAAACTTATGGACTCTTTTACAAGCCGTTCACGACGTTTTAAATTTGAAAAAATACACATGACTAAGCTGCGGAGATATGCCGAAGGCGTTACCTCACCAATTTTCCCCAAATTTGTCCCAGGCAAAGCAAGCGTGTTTTTTCAAACGATATTTGACATTAAGCTTGCTTTAAAAGTGGTGCGTCCATTTCTTCAGCTAGCAGCCGATCCATCACGCGATGGGAACGAATCGATGCCTCATCTATCGGCAACAGCATAGGCCGCATCGACATAAGGTCTTTATCGCCAATAATTTGCTGCTGATCTTCCACCATTGGCACATCTTCTTTTTCAAATGGATACATTAAAGCTTTAGCCATCCGCTCTAGCTTTTGACGGCCTGCCTCACGCATCTCCATAGGCAGACTAAAGGCAAAAAAGAAATGCGTCGTGGCTTCTGTTTCAGGGGTCGGGAAAAGCCCGCTTTTTGCAGCGGTGATCACTTTAGATCGATCCCCCGCTTCACTCTTCTCATAATTCGCCTCCAATAAACCAGGCGGATCCCAGCGCACCGTAAAACTACGATCTACCAGCACACCCTCCATTTCTTCATCGTAGGTTAAACGATGGGACCAAATCGTATCGCCCTTCTGTACACACTCTGCGTTTTCGCGCGCAATTTTGTCACTTCCTAGATTACTACTATGCAAAAACTGCAAATGACTCAAATCCAACCCGTTATCAATGAGTAATTGATAATGCGCCTTCATATATATATAACGGCATTCAATAAAATGATGTGCTGGATTGAGAAAATCAAAGTCAGGTATTTTCGATTCGTCAGCGCAGGCGGGGTCTCCTGGCCAAATCCAAATCGCGCTATAACGCTCCACAACAGGGTAGCTGTGTACTTTCATCGCCGAAGGAATATGTCCATCACCATGGGGATTGCGTACGCAGCGACCATTCGAACCAAATGCCAAGCCGTGGTATGGGCACTCAATGACGCCATCCTCTAACCGTCCTTTATGCAACGGCGCAAAACGATGTGGGCAAATATTAGAGAGCGCTACAGGCTTCCCTTCCGCATCTAGGTAAAACAGCACCTGCTCACCTAAAATCGTACGAGCAAACGGCTTATCGGATGACAGTTCATTCGCCCATGCGCCTACATACCAGATGTTTTTTAAAAACGGCATTTTTCTTCCCAAAAAAGCTGCTGGTGACATGGCCTTTTGAGCTTAGGCAAAAAGCTGTGTCACAACTATTGATACATCAATATTGATGATGATTTTTTTGTGTATTTTGTATTCAGCAGATGATGCTAGAAATTGGAGTTGACCGAATGCGGCGCGTAGATTTGACTGATATCGCTAGAACGCATTTCATCAATGCCCAAAAGGCCGTGATTGCGTATTTTTTAAATGCTGACAAAGGTTATCGATAAGGCTGGAGGTGAGTCTGTAACTTAATTTATTTTGCTTACGTCTTATTATTCGGCGGCACAAACAAAATTTCGTTTTTCACATTATTCGTTTCTTTTTATTTTTACTAAAATTGCTGACCAAAGCGTTCTTTACCAGTTTATTTATGGATGTATGGTGAGAACGCTATCCTGTTTTTTGAAGGCGGTTACAATGAAAATAATATTAGCTCAGCCCCGCGGTTTTTGTGCGGGCGTTGAACGGGCCGTCAAGATTGTTGAGCGAGCACTTGAAAAATATGGCGCACCGGTTTATGTGCGCCACCAAATCGTGCATAACCAGCATGTGGTTGATAACTTACGTGCGAAGGGAGCGATCTTTGTTGAGCGCTTGGATGAAATCCCCCCCAATAGTATTACGATATTTAGTGCGCATGGTGTGGCGCAACGCGTTGAGGAAGAGGCAAAGCAGCGCGCATTGCAAGTGATCGATGCCACTTGCCCACTGGTTTCGAAAGTGCATAAAGAAGCACAAAAATACGTTGATAGTGGCCATGAACTGATATTGATTGGCCATCGCGGCCATCCTGAAGTAGAAGGTACGATGGGCCGGGTTAGCGGCAAAGTTCATCTGATTGCTACTTTAGCCGAAGTTGCTGACCTTCAAGTAGAAGCTACGGCGCGCTTATCTTATGTTACGCAAACGACGCTCAGTGTGGATGATACCGGCGAGATGATCACGGCACTGAAGCAGCGCTTTCCCGAAACAATCGGACCAGACACACGGGATATTTGCTATGCCACGCAACATCGTCAACAGGCGGTACGCGAACTTGCCAAGCGAACAGATCTCATTTTAGTGGTCGGCGCATCTAATAGCTCTAATGCCAGCAGGCTGCAAGAGCTTGCTCAGCAGCAAGGAGTACGCAGTTATTTGATCGCTGATGCCGCAGCCCTTGACCCAGCTTGGGTAGCTGGTGTCGATATTGTCGGCATCACGGCAGGCGCATCCACGCCAGAAATTTTGGTGCAGGAACTGGTGGAACATCTGCGCATGCTAGGTGCTACCGACATAGAAGTTTTGCCGGGTGTTGAAGAAAAAGTACACTTTAAAATGCCAACGGTATTGGCCACAGCATCAAGCCAGGCGTCGAATTCTCATTAAATATTTACGAGTAAGGCAAATGGCCTTAAAACCTGTTCAAAATCTCGAAAAATCAGGTCCGAGACTATGATGTTGGGGTTCGTACCTCACCCCAACCTACGAAAAATGCCAAAAATGGTAGGTTAGGGTGACGAAGGAACCCCAACATTACCGCCTTAAGGGTCATTTTTGGAGATTTTGAAAAGGTTCTTATTGTTTTATGCCGCTAATTTAGACGAATTAACAATTTTAAATGCGGATAAGCCGAAACGCTCTTCAATCGAACGAATAATGCCCGCTGCATCCAAGCCGCATAAAGCTAATAGCTGCGCTGGGTCACCGTGTTCGATAAAGCGGTCAGGGAGGCCCAATTGCAGAATCTGGCAAGGCATGCCAGCAGTGAGTAATGCCTCTACGCAGGCCGACCCTGCGCCCCCCTGCACGCATCCTTCCTCGATGGTGACTAGATAATCATGGTTGACTGCCAAGTTTTTGAGAAGCGCTTCATCGAGTGGTTTAACAAAACGCATATTTGCCACTGTCGCATCTAGCGATTCTGCCGCCGTCAACGCTGGCCCGAGCATGCTGCCAAAAGCTAATAATGCCACGCGCTGTCCTGGCAGCGCGCTGGATTCACGCCGGATTTCTCCTTGTCCTAGCGGTAGCGCTGTCATCGCTTGCTGGATCTCTACACCTACTCCTGCGCCACGTGGATAGCGCACCGCAGCGGGCCCATTGTGCATAAAAGCCGTATACAGCATTTGCCTGCATTCATTTTCATCTGCGGGGGCCATGACTACCATATTCGGAATACAGCGCAAATAGGCTAAATCATAAGCGCCGGCATGCGTTGGGCCATCGGCGCCGACTAAACCCGCGCGGTCTAAAGCAAAGACAACCGGCAGATTTTGTAGCGCAATATCATGAATCAATTGATCATAAGCCCGCTGCAAAAAGGTGGAATAAATGGCCACCACCGGCTTCATCCCTTCAACCGCTAACCCGCCTGCAAATGTTACTGCATGCTGTTCAGCAATCCCTACATCGTAATAACGTGTGGGAAAGCGCTGTTCAAATGCCACTAGGCCTGAGCCTTCGCGCATCGCCGGGGTAATACCGACTACGCGTTCATCCTGCACGGCCATATCGCACAGCCAGTCACCAAAGACTTGCGTATAGGTGGGAAGATTGCTCTTGCTTGGCTTGATACCTTCTTGTGGATTGAATTTTCCAGGGCCGTGATAGAGCACCGGATCGGCTTCTGCCGGCTTATAGCCTTGTCCCTTGCGTGTAACCACATGCAAGAATTGTGGGCCTTGCAGTTGTTTAAGGTTGCGCAGAGTCGGAATGAGCGCATTAAGATCATGCCCATCAATGGGGCCAAGATAGTTAAATCCTAATTCCTCAAATAGTGTCGCAGGCATCAGCATACCTTTGGCATGTTTTTCCATCTTGCTTGCTATGTCTAATGCCGCTGGCATAACACTGAGCATTTTCTGCATGCTTTTTTTTGCTTTCGCATAAAACTTGCCTGACATCAAGCGCGTTAAATAGCGATGGAGCGCACCCACGGGTGGAGATATTGACATGTCGTTGTCGTTCAAAATCACGATGAGCGGCACATCGCTATCTACACTCGCATTATTTATCGCTTCGAATGCCATGCCTGCGGTCATTGCACCATCGCCGATGACGGCGATGCAGTGACGCACTTGTCCTTGATGCTTGGCTGCTAGCGCCATCCCTAAAGCGGCTGAAATAGAAGTGCTTGAATGGGCAGTGCCAAAAGTATCGTAAATAGATTCAACGCGCCGCGGGAAACCCGAAATACCTTCCCATTGGCGCAGTGTTGCCATCGCTTCGCGGCGGCCTGTCAGAATCTTATGCGGATAACTTTGATGACCGACATCCCAGACAATGCGATCTTCCGGCGTATTGAAAACATAATGCAATGCAATGGTCAATTCCACTGTACCCAGGTTGGACGACAGATGTCCGCCAGTGCTTGATACGCTTTCTAATAAAAATGCTCTTAATTCTCCCGCTAATTGCTTAAGCTGGCTGGTTTTAAGTGAGCGCAAATCTTCAGGCGTATTAATGATATTGAGCAGATCGTATTTCATGGTTGGGTGCTTGATAAACGGGGAAGCAACAGCTTAGTGGCAGTTGCTGTTAAGATTTCTTGTAATGGCGGCGCAGCCGCAGCTAGCGCAATGCTTTCATTAAGCATATTGACCGCAAGCGCGCTGCAACGCTGCACAGCGGCGTCCATTTTCGGCATCCAGGCCACTGCCTCAGCGCAATTAGGCGCACGTTCCAGCACAGTTAGCAGCGCTGCGCGATCCTCTGGTGCGGCCATCGCGAGATAGTGGACTATGTTTCCATTCAGCGTGCCGCGCTCTAGATCTTGTTGCAGATCATCAATATCATCATTGATTTGATAGGCAGTGCCTAGCAAGCGCGCAGCTTGTATGGCTGAATTAGTGATAACCGTTGGTTGGTCAGCCAATAACAGTGCCCCTTCAGTGGGTAATGCTGCTAGCACGCCTGCTTTAGCGTCAATAATATTGCCGTAATGAGCGGGCGAGATAGTGCGCCACAGGGCAGGATGGAACTCTTCTGTTTGCCCGCTAATCATGCTCCCTAAGCGTGCCGAAAAACATCTGATCAGCTTAGCTGAGCCAATTTCCGCCAGCAAACCAAAAGCAGAGGCAAGTAAATGATCTCCAACGCAAATTGCGGTAGCTGCGCCAAAGCGCTGCGCACAGGTGGGTTGATTATGTCGCATCGGTGTTTGATCTTGCACGTCATCGTGAACAAGCGATGCTTGATGGATCAATTCGCAAGCAGCGCCAAGATTAATCGCATCAGTGCGAGATACTCCTAGGGCAACGCTAGCCGCTAGTTCCAGTCGCACGCGCCAAGCACTGCCCTCAATGGCTAAATGGTAGCTAGTTGCTTCGTCAAGCAGCCCTTTGCTTTTAAGTGAGGTCGCTGTCCGCATACACGCAATGATTTCGACTACATCGCTGTCACTAGAGTCGAAAGAAAAAATTGAGGTTTGTGCGCAAACAGCTGGCTTACCGGCACTTTCACTGAATTGAACGGAAAATTCAGGGTGCGCCGCGTGGGCAAATATAGGGCTAGAGTCAGCAGACGTCACGATAATCTTCTCCGTATGAAGCGATGGTTTATGCCCGTTCCTGGCACCTGCATGTAATCACAACAGACAGATTTACCGTACTAGGAGCTATTTAGAAATGACTGCTTAGAGCTCAATGCAGCCAATTAGAAATATGCCGTCATGCAGCTGCTTAGCGCATAATTTTTGCGAAATTTTGATTACCTTAACGAATGCAAGTGAGCGTTTTAGTGAAATGAAGCTCACGCCTGGCTGCGCTTTACCGTGTATTTTTGAATAGCCCGGGATGTGGCAAATATAAAGGTGGCCGCCATGCAGCAAATTTTCGCATGGATGCTTTACTGGCTAAGTAGAGATGAGGATGGATAATATGCAGAAGCTAATTATTTAGCAGTAAGAATTTATGATGTACATACCCTTAAATATTTGCATATACAAGGGAGATTATTGATAAGTGAATAGGGGTCCTTGATATTATTTAACAGCATCTAACCGGATTAGAGATGTTCTTGTGTAGCAGGACAAAGAAGGCAGCTATATATAGGTATAGCTGAATTTGTGAGTTCATGATAAGGCTGCGCTAACGCTTGCTTTCTGAGTGCTGCCTCAATAATGACGCTCCCTGCACACAGGCGCAGAGTGATTAGGCCATGCCGCTTGCGCATTTTGTACCACCTGTATTTCTTGCCGATAGGCATCTAAAAAAGCCGATCCGGCTAAAATAAAGTCTGGCGCTCCGCCGTTGCGGATACACCGTCGCCAGGCTTGCTCCATTTGAAGCGTCAAATTTCCTGCCTGGCCGGTTTTAATTGCGGTATAGCTAGCATTGCGCCACCAGGACATCTTCTCTCGGTCTACGCCCCCGACGACGCCGATAGAAGGATCGGTAGACACCAAGGCATCGAGGCCGGTGATGGCATCTGCAGAAGCAGTGCCATAGCGATGGAGTTCGGTATCTAATCAATCTAAAAAGCCGAGCTTGAGACTTTCCATTTGCTCATCGAGCAAATTCAGTAGTTGCACCTTCTCATTTTGCGCAAGTCGATGTTTCCCGCGTGCGCCTTCTCGTACATCGATCCCTGCGCCAAAAAGGCGGTCATAGTCCAAATACAAGCCATCCACTGCGCGTCGCCAAGGAAACTGGACTTGTGCTCGGTCGTATGGCGTTTGTTGAATTCCACAGGAGTTTCGCCATAGGCCCACGTAAAGTGACTCCCATAGTCTTTGCGCACCTTTTCAACAATATGCTGTCGCGCACCAAAGAAGAGTTTGCATTTGGCTAAACAGCGTTTGAGCAAAGGGCCCTCTACACCGATTTGATCAATGGGGATATTGCGCAGATAGTCATTTAGCTCCCTCACGTGCTGAGAAACCATCTCAGGCAAAGAAAGAGAGCACACCCTCCTGTATGAAAGAAAGTGTGCTCCCAATAAATATTACTGTGGTATTTTTATGTTAATTTTTTATAGGCCATATATTTAATACAAAATTAGGTGATGTAAAAACACACTAGGCTACAGCACTTACATCGACAAATTCATCATTAGGTGCATTTAGATCATCCACGCTAGCGTCTGCGGAAGAAGGCGTTATAAATTCATCGTTTTCTGAATGACCCGCAACTGATTCTGCGTAAAAGCTTCCACCTAATTCTGAAGGAGTTTCTGACCCATCGTTTGAGGCAGGGGACATGGAGTTATTGGGCGAGGCTGATACACTATGATAGCTAAGTCTGAGAAAATCTAATTGATGAATTAACTGGTCTATCATCCCTTGCTGTATAGCCAATGCCTGTGTTTGGGAAGCCAATTCCCTATCTTTGGAATCTAATAAATTTCTTTGTAAAATAAATGCATTTTGATGCTCAATCAATGCATTTTCTTTTTCCTGCTGTAAATTTTCTTTTGCTAGTTGTAAATTTCCTTTTTCCTGTTTTAAAACTTCTATTTCTTTCTCTAAAGTTTCTATTTTTAACTTTAACAAAACTATTGCATCATCATGGTCTTTTTTCAAATCAGCTATTTTTTTATCATGCTCTTTTTGCAAAGCCGTTAATGCATTCTGTAATGCGGTCGTATGCTCTGCATCTTGAGCAGCTAATGCATTCTGTAATGCGGTCGCATGCTGTGTATCCCGAGCAGCTAACGCACCATCATGTTCTTCATGCAAAGCAGCTAATTCATTCTGTAATGTGGTCGTATGCTCTGCATCTTGAGCAGCTAATGCATTCTGTAATGCGGTCGCATGCTGTGTATCCCGAGCAGCTAACGCACCATCATGTTCTTCATGCAAAGCAGCTAATTCATTCTGTAATGTGGTCGTATGCTCTGCATCTTGAGCAGCTAATGCATTTTGTAATGCGGCCGCATGCTCTGTATCTCGAGCAGCTAATGCGCCCTCATGCTCTTGTTGCAAAGCATTTAATGAATCTTGATAAGCCTCGGTTAAGAAATATATTGCTTCTTGATGCTCTACATTTAAAAGATTTAATAAACCCGCATGCTCTTGATGCAAAGTCGTTAATGCATTTTGTAATGTGGCTGCATGTTCTATACCCTGAGCAGTTAATGCATTCTGTATTGCGTTCTGATGTTCCACATTCAAAACATTTAGTGCCTCATCACGTTCTGTATTCAGCGCAGTTAATGCATCCTGATGTTGTTGAGTTAAAACATTGATTAGATTTCGATATTGGATATCTTGTCCATGTAGTGCATTCTGACTTTGTTGGATCTGCTCATTTAATGAATTTTGATGTTGTTCAATTTGCTCATCTAATTGGTTGCGATGTTGCGTGTTTCTAGCACGTAATACATTTTCATGTTCCGCATTTAGATCATCTAATTCATTCTGATGATTCTGGATTAAATTCTCTCTTGCTGTTCTTGATTGCTCTGATTCCACGTGTTTCCCAATGAAGAACCCTCCTACTCCTCCTCCCCCACTTAGTGCTGTTAGGACCACGCCTATTAAGCTCCCCGTGACTGGATCTAACCTAGATTTCTCCTCAATCTATTTGCAAAATAGAGGCTTTCTTTTCCTCTATCTGCATACGCTGCATACTGGTCTTTACTCCTTATACGTTCAATGACCTATTCCCACTGCGCACACTATTGCACACAGTAACGCCATCCTCTATGCATAACGAGGTAAAGCCATTCCCATTCCTTAAAGGGCGATATACCCTTTAAGCACGGTAAATCTAAAAATCCATTTAGGCATCGGGTTAGGACCTGTTTCCAATACGATATGAATTATCTTAGTTTCTATTCATAGGGCATGCAGTATGACTACTATAAACGCGATTCCATCCTCCGCTCATGCCCTATCTCCTACATCGCCCCCTGCATCACCTATACCACCCCCCATTATCGAAGGTATGGTGGAGACTTTACCCAATCTATCTTTAGAAGAGTTAGAAGAAAAAAAGTTAAACGTCTTGTCGTTTTTTTAGCACTGAATGGATTATCAGGAGAAAAGCGTTTAGCAGAAGAAAAACTTTTATTGGAAGAAACCGGCCTCTCAAAAAACGATCTCTCTTACAAGGAGCTGTGGATACCACTAGAAGTAATGAAATTACTTTTTAACCAGTCTTTATTAAATTTAGAATCTAATAAAATAGCACGCATGACGCAATCCTCTAATGAGAAATGGGCAAATGCGAATTGGTTGGCTTTATATCGAAAATTTGATTGGCTTTACCCAGAGATGGTATCTACGCTTTCCGAGTTTAAAGCCTTAGTAAAAGATGCCCGCACTTATGGGCAAAAAACATTTGAACAGATTTTTTCGGGATTTAATTTACTAAAGCGCATTAAAGAAAATCCAAATGCTTTAGCGGAGATGACTATTGCAGATCTGCAACAGGCAGGTATTTATACAGATATATGGAAATTTCCTGTACATGATCAGACAAGAGAAACTGCGCCGCAGAATTTTTTAAGGTGGGTGCAAGCTAACTCTGCATGTATTTTAGTGTGTCTACGATGGGTACCTGCACGAAATTTCATTCCCAATTTATTAGCTGAGACCGCAAACCATGGTGATTTAGCGATTGTGAAAGCTATATTTGCTTTCCTCAATGAACACTATATATCGCCTTTCAATACAGAAGCAACGCTTTCTAATGAAGAAGAAAAGCATTTATATATATCGCGCGCATTACAAAATGCGGTTATAAAAGCTCATATTCCCATTGCAGATTATTTAGTGGGTAAAGAAGTACAGGCGAGTGTCCGCTGGTTGCCAGAAGATATTCTGCATCAAGTGATAGTAATCAATCCATCCTTCAAAAATATTGAGTGGCTAGTAGAAAATGACGTCCTGCTTAATCACATAGGATCTGATCGCCTTAACTCTCAAGATTATGGAAAAACCGCGGCAGACATAGCCGTATCCTCGCTTATATCTTGGAATTTTTTCAGCCCTTCAGCAGAGTTCCGGAAAAATGAAATGGACCGACTCCATATCGCCCTCTACTTAATAGACAAGGGCGTTCCATTTAATCCCCACTATCAGCCTAAAGATATGACCCTGTTACATGCAGTATGTTATGCAGAAGATATTGAGCTGGGATTAAGGATTGCTCGATTAGTGATTGAACAGGATCCTAGTTGTATCCATACGCCTACACAAGATAGAAACGCATTTACCCCTCTCCATCTTGCTTTTAAAGAAAGAAAGTATCGCCTGATGGAATTGCTCCTTGAACATGGAGCCGATGCCACTGTACGTATTCAAGGAAATACGGTGATTGAACTCGCCCGTCAATCAAAAAACCTTGAAGACGAGCTTTTTTTACAAAAAACCGGAAATTCGGGCTATGTATCCAAATACAACTTTAATTGGGTCCATCCAGAATGGGTCTCTACGCGTCAAGAGTATGCCGAGTTGACAAAAGATGCGGTCAAATATGGGCAAAGGGATTTCGAGCAGATCTTTGAGGGATTAAATATTCTGAGGCTAATAAAGCTGGCAGGGCCACATGCACCGATTACTTTTCACCATCTACAACGTGCGGGTATCGTGCAAGCAGGAGAGGTATATTCTGATGATCCGGATGCTAGACATCGTGTGCAGAATGAGTGGGTAACATGGGTACGAGAAAACCCTGCGCATCTGCTCGCTTGCTTGCGATGGATGCCAGTACAGCGAGATATCCCCGATGTACTGGTCGAAGCAGTCAAAAGTAAAAAGGTCGCATTGGTAGAGTCTGTATTGGAATTTATGCGCAAACACGCTGCTACCACGCCTTTGGATACCGGAAAAGCATTAGAACTAGCGGTTCAAAATGCGGATATTCCCATTGCGGATTATTTATTGCGTAAAGCCGGTATTCATCGGCTGCCTGCCAATATTTTGCATATCGCGGCGGCAACTGGATGCCTGGAGATGGTCGAGAAGTTTATAAACCAAGGCGTGCTGCTTGCTAAAAAAGGGAGAAGTCAGGATAACCCAAATTCCTACCTAGGCAAAACAGCTGCAGAGGTCGCCGTCTCCACTATCACTGCCTCTCATTTTGCACCTCATGCCCCCCAAGCCCTTCGAGATCATGGCGTGAATCTGCTGAGTATGGCGCGCTATCTCTTACAAGCAGGGCAAGCGCAGCACATCCGGTTTGACCCGACCTGCACTCCCACAGGCACGACCCTCTTACATGCGGCCTGTTATGCCCCTTCTGAGCAGGAAGGGCTTTGGTTAGCGCGATGGGCTTTCAATCAGAATCCCGCCTACATTCATGAAGTAGATAGCGAAGGGCGTATGCCTTTATATCGAGCCATACAACAAAAACGCTCCCGTCTCATCGACTTTCTACTCAATAACGGCGCACAGATCAATCTCTCGCTTTGGGACTATACAGCCTTAAAGCTTAACGATCCCGACACATTTAGCCTATTAAAAAGTAAAAAAAAGCGCTTTCTATTCATATGACGGACGCTAATTTCATCCCCACGCTGAACTTCACCCTTATGTTGAATCGCATACGGACCCTACTCATCGCCATTCCTTGGCCCCAATGGAGCTTTCTTTGGCGCCCCTATACGCTCTATCTTGCTTTTTTTCAAGAATTTCTTACACGTCTTCAAAGGCCACGCCTGATTACCCAGACGGAGCGCGCAAACTCTGCGCATACGGTAAGTACTCCTCCTCTTTTCTCGGCATCTGCGTCTCGCACTGAT
>JASSUL010000005.1:0-162777 GCA_031963005.1 Mycoavidus cysteinexigens
ATAGAGTGAATGCATTCGCCCAACTGATCATCCTCAAACAACCCAATCTGCATGTAACGTTGCCTGCTGCCAATACCTTATCTCCAGGCTTAAGCTTCAAATTTTTTGGT
This sequence comes from Mycoavidus cysteinexigens, assembly GCA_031963005.1. GTDB lineage: Bacteria > Pseudomonadota > Gammaproteobacteria > Burkholderiales > Burkholderiaceae > JASSUD01. The sequence continues at coordinate 111 of JASSUL010000005.1, forward strand.
GCATTTCCAAGATCCGCGGCTCAAGATGAGCGATGCCTTATAAAAGCCATGGAGGGCAGTAATAAGAGTATTAAGCTGGGCAACAACCATGAGAAGGGGTCCATATCCGTTAATTCTGGAGAATATGTAGAGCTCGTTCCAAATACACTAAATAATTATTGGTATGCCGCCAATCGGAATGCGGCTTTGGACATTACCCCTGTTTTTGAAGGGATTGAACGAGTTGAAGGGGCAAGAGTGGGGCAAGGTGGCTGGCGACGCCATACGAACACAGGAATGATTGAACAGTGGGGATCGGTGGTTATGCCTGTTTCTCCCATTTTCGGACCACATATCGACGAGACGGTACTAGAGGTCAAATTCCCAGTTCCCTTCACTTCAAAGGATTCCATAACCATACATGGAACTATCATTAGTGTTGAACACAGCGCATATATCTATGAATTGAAAGGCACACGATCAGAAACAGATGTTAAATTAAAGCTAGAGCTAAAGGGGGCCTGGCTACGGGGAGAGACTATTCGATGGACCGCTAAGGGATACTAATATTGCCATCCAGCTAAAATTCGATAGAGAGTAAGTCATTCACAGAAATTCAATTTATAAAGTGCTTGATATCTTTTTCTAGCATTGCTGAGTTGCACGCTTTGGAATTTATAGAGCAATTTTCTGGGAGTGACTTATCTGCTTCTAAAGACGTTACGCCTTTCCCTGCTTAATAATAGATAATGCGGTCCCAATCATCGTACTCACTTCACTCAAATTCGCCGGGACAATTAAGGTATTACCCGTCTTCGCAAGGTGTCTAAATGCATCCACATATTGTTCCGCTACTTTCATGTTCACCGCCTCCATCCCACCAGAGGACTGGATAGCCTGACCAATTTTTGCAATGGCTTGCGCGTTGGCTTCGGCTACCGCGAGAATCGCGCTTGCCTGGCCTTGCGATTGGTTAATGGCCGCCTGTTTTTCCCCTTCCGATTTTTGAATCGCAGCTTCCCGTGCGCCGGTGGCAAGGTTAATTTGCTCTTGCCGCTTGCCTTCAGAAGCGGCAATTAAGGCGCGTTTTTCACGTTCAGCGGTAATTTGCGATTGCATCGCATGTAAGATTTCTCTAGGCGGCGTAAGATCCTTGATTTCGTAACGGAGCACTTTAACGCCCCAATTTCCCGCTGCTTCGTCTAAGGCTTCCACAATACTGTGATTGATGATCGCGCGCTCTTCAAAGGTTTTGTCGAGTTCTAGTTTACCAATGACGGAGCGTAGCGTTGTTTGCGCTAGCTGTGTGATTGCAGCAATATAGTTGCTTGAGCCATAAGAGGCTTTCATTGGGTCTGTAACTTGGAAATAGAGCACACCATCGACTTGCAATTGCGTGTTATCGCGCGTGATGCAAATTTGACTAGGCACATCCAGCGGAATTTCTTTTAAACTGTGCTTATAAGCGACGCGGTCGATAAAAGGAAGTACAACGCTTGCACCTGGCTCCAGCGTCGCATGATAACGACCTAGCCGTTCCAAGACCCAGGCATTTTGTTGAGGCACAATTTTTATCGCTTGCGCGGCAATGACAATTGCTACGGCAAAGATGATGAGCATGATTGACATTATTCTTCCTTATAGATCGACTAATAACTAGCGTTTGGCGGCGACAATGAGAAGATTACCGCGCATCGCTTTAATTTCATACCATTGACCAGAGCCGGCTTCGCCCGCTGCCAGTTCTACATCCCACTGCGCGCCGCGATACAGTGCACGCGCACGACGCCCCTGCCAGGCATTCACCTGCACGAATGCCCCCAGATCAAGATTGTTGTCTGAAATCTGTTGCTTATGCTTCCTTGACACCGCCAAACGAGAACGGCGAAAAAAGTATACGGCACCCAGTGCAACTACTGTGCCAATCATCAGTTGCGCAGAGACCGAAAAACCTAGTAAGGTCGCCACACCTCCAGCGAGACAGCCCAGTGCAATCATGAGGAGATAAAAAGTACCCGTAAACAATTCGACTATCACGAGTCCCCCTGCTAACAGCCACCAAAAATGCAAGCCGATAGCATTAAATGCAAGCATATTTTCCGTTAATTTGAGCATGGTTAATTTTTCATCTCACTATTTTTATTCAACTTGAATTGAAATGATATCTATGAAGTATACACATCAATGTGTGATGTAGCGCACCTTGATCTAATTCGGTCGCTATTTGCTATAAAGCAGCAATAACGGATTGACCAATTATGGATGTACTTTAACAGGAAGAGATTGCATTATAAATAACATATACATGACCTTGCTTTAAAATCAGGGGAAGACCAGATGGACAAAATCGAAAAATCCTCTAAAAAATACTCACTTTTATTAAAGATCAAAAAACTGCTTTATTAAAAGTAAAAAAATGAAAAAGGCCTTTTTTAAAAAATTGACAAATATAAAAATCTACAATTTGCTTGACTTTTTTAAATTTAGAATTTATATTGAATATATCAAAATATTAAAATATAGTATTTCATTATACAGTATGACTTGCTGTCTTATGCAAGATTTCCCATTTTTTCAAGGAGAATACATTATGAATAAAGATATAGCCTTAGGTAAATGGAAACAAATCGTTGGTAAAGCAAAAGTCATGTGGGGTAATCTTACCGATAATGATTTGGAAAAGGTAGAAGGTAGCGCTGAGAAGCTAGCAGGGCTTGTTCAAGAGCAATATGGCAAAACACGTGAAGAAGCCGAAAAAGAAGTGAAAACTTTTTTTGATGAGAATCGCTAAATATTAGGCTAATACAATGCTGCGCTACGCTATTATCTTTTTTGTCATTTCCCTCTTTTCTGCTTTGTTTGGATTTACTGGCATTGCAGTAGGAGCGGCTTCAATTGCAAAATTTTTATTCTTCATTTTTCTATTTTTTAGCGTGGTCAGTTTATTAGTTGGCGTATTTCATCGTAAATAAGGTAGAGTAAAGAGCTGCGCCAATAGGGGGAGTAATCCCTCTATTTCTTTGCATTCCGTCCTATTCATTGCGCCTATTTACATCAGAAATTCTTTTTAGCCTTGCCACCGTGCAAGGTTTTTTTATGTGCGTGATGCTGAGTAAGAGTGACCTTCCCCTCAAAAACAGGCCTATTCAAATAAAGTAAGCGCAAGAAATAAAAATAGAGAAAGGCAGGTCTTTTAGGAAATCTATAAGAGATAATTTATGAAGTGACTAAAACCGGACCCATTTCGTGAGAATATGGCAAAAAGACTAACAGCAAAGTTGAGATATTTAGCATGGATACCCTATCCGCAGATAGAGAGAAAAGCATTGCGCTTGTTTGGTTTCGCCGCGATCTACGGCTCTTTGATCACGCTGCGCTTTACCATGCTCTGAAAGAATACGACCAGGTTATCCCTGTCTTTGTGTTTGACACTTCCATTTTAGCTACGCTACCCCGTGCAGATCGTCGTGTTGAATTTATTCATGCATCGCTGCGTGCACTCAAAGATGAATTACAACAAGCAAAGAGTGATCTTGTCATACGATATGCAAATGCGGTTATTGCGATTCCAGAGTTAGTTGCCGAATTTAAAGCCAGTGCCGTTTACACCAATCGCGACTATGAGCCCAATGCACTCCAGCGCGATACCGAGGTCGCCACGGCGCTTTGTGAGCAGGGAGTCGTGCTACACACATTCAAAGATCAGGTCATCTTCGAGCAAGATGAAATTCTCACTCAATCCAACAGTATGTATAGCGTATTTACGCCATATAAACGCGCATGGCTTGCCAAGTTAAATGATTTCTATCTACGCCCCTATCCCGTTACGCGCTACTTGCATCACTTAGCCCCATTAGATACACAACCTTTTCCATCATTGCAAGAACTCCATTTTGTACCTGCCGGATTGGCTGACTTACCTATACAAGCTGGCACTATAGGCGGTGAAGCGCTATTTGAGAATTTCAAGGAGCGCATTGATCGCTATCACCTTACTCGCGACTTTCCCGTAGTAAAAGGGCCGTCTTATTTGTCAGTACATCTGCGCTTTGGTACGCTATCGATTCGGGGGTTAGCGGCTTACGCCTGGTATAAAGGAAGTCGTGGAGCCGAGACCTGGCTCTCCGAATTGATCTGGCGTGAGTTCTATCAGCAAATTCTTTGGCACCGGCCAGATGTAGTGCACCATGCCTTCAAACGGAACTACGATGCACTAGCATTCCCAAACGATAAGATATTCTTTGCCGCTTGGTGCCAAGGACAAACTGGCTATCCTATCATTGATGCAGCCATGCGCCAGCTTAATCAGACGGGATATATGCATAACCGACTGCGCATGATCACTGCGAGTTTCCTGGTCAAGGATTTATTAGTAGATTGGCGTTGGGGAGAACATTACTTTGCCAAACAGCTGATTGATTTCGATCTAGCCGCTAACAATGGTGGTTGGCAATGGGCTGCAAGTACCGGCTGCGATGCCCAGCCCTATTTCCGTATTTTTAATCCACTCACCCAATCAAAAAAATTTGATCCAGAGGGCAAGTTTATTCGCCGCTATTGCCCAGAGCTAAAGATCCTAGAAGGAAAAGATCTTCATGCGCCATGGCTCGCAAACCCAACAACACTCAATGCTGCGGGGTTTACGCTTGGAGTAGATTATCCGTTACCCATAGTAGATCACGCCTGTCAACGCGAGAAGGCATTAGCATTGTTTCAGTGATCTTCGAGCGCGATGCTTTTTATATAAAGCATCGCGCTAAAAGGATTAAATCAATCATTTAGCACTACTTGGCCAACCATACCATTGGTTCCTTTCGCATGCTCTCGTACTGCTTGGAATTTTTATAATACTTGGACTCCGCCTGCCACAAATTATTTGATATGTTTCTAAGAGTTTGCATGGAATCAACTATCGTTTTCAAAAAAGATAGTTGATTCCATGCAAACTCTTAGCAATCCTAAAAATTCGCTTATAAGCCAAGAGCAATGTAAATCAAAAAATCATAGTATTACAATTGAAAATTGTATAGTTTCCAAGCATGGAAATAATGAAGATATAGAATCACATCTTGATAAAAAGCCGTTACCACTATTGCCTCCTGAAGTTTGGATGCAGATCATGAGTTATTCTTCTTTAAATTTAGAGGATAAACGTAATTTTGCGAAAACAAGTCATGAAAATTACAATATTATGAAATCAGTAGATATAAATATTGATTCTACTTATAATTTTTTATGTTCAGATTTAGCAAAATACTATATTGATGAATGGCGACACAGTTATATGCAATATTATTAAAATAATTTTTTTAAAAAAATAAAAAGAGGAAATCCTATTGCAGCCATAAATCTACTTGCTATTTACTCTGGAAATATAGATTAAAGCGGATATATACGGCGAAATGCTCCATTCATATCTTTAGAAGATATATTAAAACTTAATTTTCAAAGTTCCAATGATTTACCTTATAAATTATTTGGCGAACCAAGAAATATATCTTATAAAATTTTAGATATACATCATCTACATGGGCGTTTTTTTCTTGAAAATTTAGATGTATTTCTTTCTCAAGAAGAAGATATAGACCTAGATGCTTTCTTGAGCATCCATCATTCTTCCATAGGAAAATCTATTATAGAGTCTTATCAAGAAAATGAAAATGATATAGTAGATCTTAAAATTAAAAGCAAGATGTTTATACATGCTGATAAATATGCATTAGGGAGTGCAGTCTATGCCGGGAAAGAAGAATTAGCTTAAAAGCTCCTTAAAGGAGGATTTAATATTCATTATAATCGCCATGATGAAAGTTTGATGCTTCTCAGTTGAAATTAGCCTAGTGGGGGTATTTACTAACTCTTTGGAGATAATCTTACCAAATCTATCGGAGCGTTTTTAGTAGCCAGCAAAGCTTTAATCTTATTTATATTCGGATCGCCTTCTGCTTCTGCAGTTTTTAATAATTCTTTGAGAGATAGGGAAAGTTTTTCCCAATTCACATCTGCTCCATATTCGAGCAATAGTTGAAGTAGATCGAGTTTGCCTCTCTTCACGGCAGAAGTTACTGGGCCTCCTTCTGCATAATGGTCATTAGGAGTAAAACCTGCTTCAAGAAGTTGTCTGAGCAACTCTTTTTGATCGTACCTAACAGCCTTCCATACTGCACGGTCTTCCTCAATGTTCAAAAACATATTGCTTTTAATCTTTAGAGCTACCACATCCTGGCGGCCCATTTTATAACAATATATAATTTCCTTATCTATATAAGAAGCTCCAATTTCGAAGGCAGCGTCTACATCTATTTCTTCTTCTTGAGTAAAAAATGTGTTTATATGCTTGAGAATATGATAACCAAGTTGTATGGATACGCCATATTTATCATCATCTTCTTTTGGATTACAAATATCAAGTTCTACTAGGTCTTTTCGAGTAAGATTAGGGCAGTATCTATGTATCCTTCCAAGCCGGCCTTTCTGTACATACTTGTGCTCTTCTAAAGAATTAGAATTAAGTAGTTGCAAAGCTTTGCAAAAATTACCTTTTTTTAACCTTCCTAAAAGAAAGTTTTTGGTTAATTTTTCTAATGATGGATCATTTTTTTTAAACATTTTTGTATTACTGAAGCTGGCTTCAGTAATTTGTCCATTATGCGCTTGCTCCTGGAGTATTTTTAAATCATTATCTGTAAAAATTTTACTTGCGGCTGAAGAATATAAAAAATATATAGTAATATTCATTACTGATTTATAAATGCGGTAATGAAGTTTGCTCACCATTGCAAAATTATCACGATCCGTCTCATTAAGAACGGAGTCCTTTAGAATTTGTAACCACATTTCAACAGGTAATTTGGGTAATGATTTATCCATGTTAGAAGAAATATTTGTGCACTCCATTTCTGCTATGGGTTTTGGTGATACTCTGAGTAAATTGGAGAACGACCTGTTTAGATTAGAAGCAGATAATACAGACTCACTTCTGCTAGTTATCGTATTCTCAGGTAGAGGAATATGATGGCGCTCTGCTTTATGACTCTTGGTATTTTCAACTAACTGTTGGGCATCTATGCGATATAAATTATTGGGTTTACTATATTCTGAATATGTAGATATGTTGCTTCCCATTCTTATTTCCTTTGATGTAAAGAGAGACAGGTAACTCGCAAGCGTTTGTGCTTCCCACTGGCAAGCATTTGCCTGTTGAGTTCCGGTTCAAATACTTGGCAAAAATCATCCATCAGGCAATACAGTTCGGTAAGATTATCCATGATCGCTTTGTCTTTTTGGAGAGGAGTCTATTCGGAAAACTACATTCTCCTTGAAAGGCCTAGCACTCACTTCATTTTTGAAAAAGTTTCCTTCGCCTAATCATGCTTCTCTTATCCCGTATTGGGGTTAAAATAAATATTCTTTCTGATCTGTGTGCAATTTAGATAAATTAATATTTTTATATCAAAAAAATTATCTCAGAAGAGAAAATATAATAAGAAAAACGTAGTCATTAGTTATGACCGCCATCATCCGCTATTTTATAAGGTTTATCTTTCGCTTCGCATTGCGCATGGCGGTATCAATAAGAGAGAGTATCAAAGCTACCCTGACCTTCCCCCATTTAAGCAGCCATAGATAAGTTAGTAGTGAGGGCAGATTGCCCATACCCTACAAGAGTATGTCCATATTGGACATACAAATAAAAAGGCTGTCTGGATAGGATCTAGACAGCCTTTTTGCTTTTTGCGGTAGTAAACAACTATGGCTTGGTGCGCATTTGCCCAGGTAGTGACTCCAGGTATGCCGCAATATCGCGTAAATCAGATTCGGATAAGCTTTGTAGCTGCGCTTTCATCACAGGATGCTCTCGGCCGTCTAAATGAGAGAGGCCTGCTTGATAAGCGCGCATCGCATAATATAAATAATCGGCATACTGCCCTGCCAATTTAGGGTAATCAGCACTAATGGGATGATTGAAGTCTGCTCCGTGACATGACGCACAATTATTGCGTTCGATCAATACGCGACCTTGCGCTAAATTTGCGGCTTGAACATTCGACCATGGAGCAAGAAGCATAGTGCATAGCAGCGTGCTAGAAAGGAGCGCACGGATTGCTCGAAAGGTAGCGCGCATACGCACTGTGGGAATTTTCATAAGTAGTACAAAATGAAAAGAGGAAAAGCCATAATAATTTTTTGGGGGATCTAGTGTCGTCAATAGACCTACAGCATCCAAAGTTTCGAAGCTATTAACGATTATTGGTGCCAGACACAAGGACTAACGGGTAGGACTAGAGCGCCGTACTACCGCATGAAGCACGTTTTTACCTTTGCCTGCGCCAGCATAATAGGCGGCGATTTCAGCGATATCCTGCTCGCTTAATGATTCTGCAATAGCCTGCATCGTCGGCATTTTTCGTTGCCCACTTTTATATTGCCGCAATGCCGTTTCAATATACTGTGCGTTTTGCCCTGCCAGAGCAGGCACGCGGTAAGTATGGGGAAAAGCAATACGGTAATCTGGGATGCCGTGGCAACCTATACAAATAGCGACTTTCTCAGGCATGCTATGGGATTGCACAACCGGCGCTACATGCGTTTCACCGGCTACAGATAAGCGAGGAGCTAGCACTAGCCAGATAGCTACTTGAATCCATTTACTCATGGTTACATCTACAAAATGAAAAGTAGCGAATTTTAGAATATTTTTAACGACTATAACTATAGTTATTGCGCAAATTGGGATAAACGTATTTCGAGCTATACGAAACCCCAATATACTGCCATTATGTTTTATCCCCGTATTTCTCTGGATACCCGCCCGTTTTAATGGCGACATTCCGGCGGAGCAAAGCGAGCGGGAAGCGTAGCGGCTACACTAGGTTGTGGGCCTGGGCCTGGCTCTGAGAGCGCCGATTTCTTTTTGTCAGCAGAAAAACATTCCCAGGTTACCGAGCCAAGCTGCACTACCTCTGGCTTTAATGAAACACGTTTACTGGGATTGGCGGGATCATCGATCGTCGAAGGCACCAATACCAATGTCTCTGCACCCGGAGAGGTTACATGGGGTGTATAGGTCAGGACGATTTCTCCTGTTCCAGGAAGAATACGTATCGACTGTACATTGCGTGTAGCAGGAGGAACATCATACCCACTTTCTAGCGGCGAGCCGCTCGCCACATTTTCTGCTACGGCTAAGCGAGCGGATGCGGCTAAAACTAAGCCTTCTCCTACTCGACTGCGTGCTAAATAGTTTTGATAAGCAGGAATCGCGTAGGCCGCAATGACCCCAATAATCGCTAATACGATCATCAATTCAATCAGCGTAAAGCCTTTTTGCCGTTGGCGTTTCTGTATATTTTTGCGCATATCTCACCTTAAGCCAGATCCAAATCTAGGGGATATCTCATCCCATCTTATCCCATTAGACAGCCCTTTTTGTACTTCTTTCGTATTTCCCACAGCATACTGTGCTTGTGCAAAGCCGTCATTCTGTCATCTGTCTATAACTTGCCTACTTCGCTATAAAAAATGCAGCAATAGCTTACTATATCAGTGAAAACAACACATATAAAAATAAAAGCTACTAAAAAATGCCCATGGCTAGAAAAACCATGGGCATTTTTTAGTAGCAAGGCCATATAGCATTGTGTGAACAATGCATTACTCAACAGCTTTTAGAATTTATGGCGGGCACCAATACGTACAACGCGCTGTTTACCATTAATGGAATGCGAGAAACCGTTGATTTGCGCCACAGCATCAGTACCAAAGGAATTGGTCCCGCTTGCATTTTGTCCCGCTGCTAAGACATAGATATCTGTACGCTTGGACAATAAATAATCCAGGCCCAAATTCACCTGCTTATAACTCGCCCCTTTTTTGCCGGCTACGCTATTGCTCTTAGTATAATTCGCAGCAATGATACCGGAAAATTGTGGCGAGAATTGATAACCCAAACTGGCTTCTGCCGAATTGAGCACCCCTTTCTTGAAGGTCGTTCCTACTGGAGTAACCGCTATATAGTCTTTGAACTGCACATTACTATAGGTTGCGCCAGCGGTGAGAGCACCAAAAGAATAGGTAGCACCTGCGGTAGCAATCTGTGATGAGAGCGCTGTTTCACCAAAGCCATCAATGGCTACATTGATATTGTTGAGTGAAGTTACTGGATCATCTAAATTATAAGCAAATAAAGAATCGTAGGAATTTTTAGCGGTCAAATAGGCGGCACCTATAGCTAACGGGCCATTACTATAGTTTGCACCGGCAGACCAAACTCGGTTATGCGCAAAATTTCCAGCGGTTCCACCAACACTATACAAACCACCGAAGGTCAAACCTTCATAATTTGCGCTGGTATATTTAATCGCATTATTAATGCGGTAAGAGCCATCTAAATTGTCTAAGTCACCAGGATGCGCTGCAAAATCTCCTGCACCACGACTGCTTGCCGCTAAAGGACCCACAAAATCATTGATGGAGTCATTTTGACGACCCACCGTAATGGAGCCAAAATCCCCTGCCAAACCTACAAATGCTTGACGGTCAAATAATTTACCCTCTTGCGAAGCACTACCTTTGTTAACGTCAAATCCACTTTCGAGCGTAAAAATAGCTTGAAGGCCATTGCCCAGATCTTCGACACCGCGTAGACCCCATCGGCTACCCTGCATCACTCCGCTAGACATTCTATAGGCATGCCCCCGTGAAATAGATACAGGAATCGGATTTCCATTTGGATCTCGGCCCAAAGCAATAGAGGTTGTTTCCGTAGCGTAATCAATACCGGTATCAATCAAACCATAGAGGGTAACACTGCTTTCAGCATGAGCTGCGCTAGCGAATGCTGCACAGGCAGCAAGAGCAATAAGCAATTTCTTCATTCATATGCCTTTTAATAAGGAGAAAAATGGATACTGAGAAATAACAGAGAAAAAACGGGGCCTGGCTTAGAGGGAGTGGACCAAAGAAGCTAGCAATAGCTTTCTGCGCTTTATTGCTCACAGCTGGTTTGTGCTAAGGCTCTAAAAAGGCTGGCGCAAATGTAACAAAATTGCCAAATGGAATGGGTAAAAAGACGGATTTTTATGAATAAGAAGACAGTTTTGTCTTGTTTATACAACAGAATGATCTTATTTTTTTATGAAATATCCTGTGTAGAAAAGGCCGAGGCGCTTTAGGATATTCACTGCACGAGAAGGTTGAAATATAAAAGCACAAAGGGCTATGGTGAGCCCTTTGTGCTTTTATTAACAAGATGAAGAGAGAAATTTTGATGCAGCGTCGATACAATATTTAAGCGGCACGTTTTTTAAATAGCACCACGGCAACTAAAATTAATAGGGCCGCTGCTCCTTGGAGTAATGGCGCCCCAATGCTAAATGTAAGCGCGCCAAAGCGTTGGATCACGGGGTCGTTGAGGATGAGTCCCATAGCAATCCATCCTAAAAGGGCCGCGCCTACGTTGACCAGCCAAGGAAAACGCTGCAAGGCTTGCAATACCCCTTGGCTAGCAAAGAGGATAATGGGCAAACTCAGCAATAGGCCAAATGCGATTAAGAAAAAGCGCTGATCTTCAGGTGCCGAGTGGGCTGCTCCAGCAAGGCCTAAGGCATTATCGAGGCTCATTAATGCATCAGCGACCATAATAAGGCGTATGGCACTCCAAAGTTGCTTTTTAGGAGAGGCATCTTGTGGAAGCGATTTAGATGGAGCTACTGTGTGCACTTCCGCTTCATTTTTTTTGACCCCAAGACGTATAGCAATCGCAAATAGCAGTAGACCGCCTACTACAGAGAGCAAAGGAATATATAAAAGCCAGCTTGCCACGCCTACAAAGATAAAGCGCAAAACTAGCGCACCTGCCGTTCCCCATAGAATACCTGCGCGGCGCAGCTCAGCAGGAAGCCCTTTGCAGGCTAATCCGATGAGAATCGCGTTATCGACGCCTAATAAGAGGTCAAGGCCTACTATTTGAAGAATAGCGCCTCCATGAAGACCGCTTAGCCACTCTAGCATGATGCTTCCTATTATTTATATAAAGGTGAGTCATGGCAAAAATGGAGCGCTTGCGCAATTTTTATTGATTCAAAGGGGGATACATAAGTGTATGTCAATATTGCATTGACAATGCCTCTGCAACGCTCCAAAAATGCCTTTAAAAGGGGCAAAAATCATGGCAGCTAAACGCACATTATGCGTTATCGCATCTGGCCACAAGATTGCAAACCCGATAAAGGATACTGTTGGAAGCAGAGGAAAATAGTAGGGAAGTTCTAGAAAAGAAAGAGAAGCTCTCTATAACTAGTTTAAAAATAAGCCAAAACTAGCTATAGAGAGTAGAGGGTACTGCCGTAAAAACTATGCAGCTAAAGCAGCCTTCAATAATTTCCCTATTTCAGAGGGATTTTTAGTTACGGTAAAACCCGATGCTTGCATGACTTGGAGTTTTTCATCAGCGGTGCCTTTGCCTCCGGAAATGATGGCGCCTGCGTGGCCCATACGTTTTCCTTCAGGAGCGGTAACCCCTGCAATAAACCCTACTACGGGTTTTTGCATGTTCTCTTTGGCCCATTTTGCGGCGGTTTCTTCATCATCTCCGCCAATTTCGCCAATGAACACTACCGCATCGGTATCTGGATCTTCGTTGAAAAGCTTCAACACATCGAGGTGTTTCATGCCATTCACTGGATCACCACCAATACCAATAGCACAAGATTGCCCAAGCCCTAACGCGGTGAGCTGTGCGACCGCTTCATAGGTCAAGGTTCCAGAGCGGGAGACTACCCCAATACGCCCAGGACGATGGATATGTCCTGGCATGATGCCAATTTTTACCCCATCTGCACCAGGATAAATAATCCCTGGACAGTTAGGGCCTAGCAATCGTGTTTTCGTCTTCGCGACGTGCATTTTGTGCTTGAGTTCGATCATATCGCGCACAGGAATGCCTTCGGTAATACAAACAACGAGATCCAATTCCGCTTCTACCGCTTCCCATATCGCTGCCGCAGCACCTGCGGGTGGAACATAGATCACAGAGACATTGGCGCCGGTTTGCTCTTTAGCATCTTTGACGGTACCAAAAATAGGGATACCTTCAAAATCTTCCCCCGCTCTTTTAGGGTTTACACCAGCGACATACGCTTCGCGGCCACGACCATATTCCCGGCATGCGCGTGTATGAAACTGGCCTGTTTTTCCGGTAATCCCTTGCGTGACGACCTTGATCTTTTTTCTATCTAACAAAAACATCGTTGACCTTTTCTATCTGGAAGCATTTATTTTTGAGAAGCAGCAATCACTTTTTGTGCTGCTTCAGCCATGTCATCTGCGGAAATAATCGGCAAACCAGAGTCAGCGAGCATTTTTTTGCCGATATCTTCATTGGTCCCTTTCATGCGCACGACTAAGGGCACTTTGAGTTGAACTGCTTTGGAAGCGGTAATGACGCCTTCAGCAATCACATCGCAACGCATAATGCCGCCAAAAATATTCACTAGAATCGCTTTGAGGTTCGGATTCTTCAGCATAATTTTAAAGGCTTCGGTCACTTTTTCTGCTGTTGCTCCACCGCCTACATCCAAGAAGTTTGCAGGCTCGCCACCAAATAATTTAATGGTGTCCATAGTGGCCATTGCCAGCCCTGCGCCATTTACTAAGCAGCCAATATTGCCATCAAGAGAGATATACGCCAAATCAAATTTGGAAGCTTCAACCTCTGCAGGATCTTCTTCAGCAAAATCGCGATAGGCCACAATTTCAGGATGTCTAAACAGCGAATTCGAATCAAAATTGAATTTTGCATCGAGCGCAATAACCTTTCCATCACCCGTTAAAATCAAAGGATTGATTTCTGCAAGTGACGCATCGGTTTCCCAAAATGCTTTATACAGCCCATGCAGCGCAACGCGCGCTTGGGGAAGCGAAGCAGCAGGAATACCAATTTTGGTGGAGAGTTCATCGGCTTCTGCATCGCTTAAACCTTGAGCAGGGTCTACGGCCACTTTGTGGATCAGCTCAGGGGTTTTCGCTGCGACTTCTTCAATTTCCATTCCACCTTCGCTGGAAGCCATAATGACGACTCTTTGCGTGGCGCGATCTACCACCAAACCGATATACAGTTCTTTTTGAATATCTGCGCCCTCTTCCAACAAAAGACGCCCCACTTTTCGGCCTTCAGGGCCTGTTTGATGGGTGACAAGCTGCATGCCATAGATTTCTTCAGCATATTTCACTGCTTCGTCTACAGAACGCGCTACCTTCACGCCACCGCCTTTACCACGGCCCCCTGCGTGAATTTGCGCTTTAACCACAATCACTCTGGTGCCGCGGTCCCACAGCGTTTGCGCTGCTGTGCGTGCGTCTTCTAGTGCGGATACAAATATGCCGAAAGGCACGGGTACCCCATACTTCTTGAGGATTTCCTTCCCTTGATACTCATGAATGTTCATGCGTGATTCCTTCCTTCCCAGGAGATCTTGAAAAAACTAAATAGTTGGAAAAAGGCTAAACAGCGCTTTGTAGCTACACCTCGTAGCTACACCAAAGCGGCCGAGTGAAAAAAGGCGCGATTCTAACACATCACGACTCGGGGGCGTTTTGTACTTTTAGCGCATCAGAGAAAGACTCAACTGCACAGGCTTAAAAGAGCGCCGATGATGCTCGCAAGGGCCATATTTTTGCAGCGCAGCACGGTGTGCCGCTGTGGGGTAACCCACATGCTGGTTAAATCCATAAACAGGAAAATCCAAGTGCAAAGTACCCATTAAACGATCCCGAGTCACTTTGGCTAAGATAGAAGCGGCACTGATGGAAGGAATAAGCGCATCGCCTTGCACAATCGCTTCGCAGGACAAAGGCTCCGAGGCGGAAGGCCACAAAAAAGAGGGGCTATGGTTTCCATCCACTTGAACATGCGTAGGGCACACAGACAAACCGGCTACGGCACGCTGCATCGCCAAAAAAGTCGCCTGCAAAATATTCAATCGATCAATTTCTTCTACCGATGCACTGGCAATATGAAATGCCAGTGCTTGCGCTACGATGCACTCAAAGAGTGCATCGCGCTTTTTCGCACTTAATGCCTTGGAGTCTGCTAAACCCGCGATCGGGCACTGTGGATCCAAAATAACTGCTGCGGCAACAACTGGCCCCGCCAAGGGCCCTCTGCCTACTTCATCGACTCCGCACAGCAGAGCCCTATTTTTAATCTGCAGTTCGGTTTTCATCTCATCTTTTCTAGGAAGCATCCCCTACTAGCTCCATAATGGCCTGCGCAGCTCGTACAGCGGCCTGATTTTTTAAGGTATGGTGAAGTTGTGTAAATACTTCATGTAGTTCACGTCGGTTACTTTCATTTTCTAATTGATAAAGCACCGCATCAGCCAAAGCTTCTGGCGTGGCATGGTGCTGTAGCAATTCGGGGACTACAAAACGGCCCGCTAAAATATTGGGCAGTCCAATATAAGGCAAATATCCCTGACGCTTCATGATCTGTGCAGTTAGCCAAGGAACTTGATAAGAGATGACCATAGGCTTTTTATATAAAGCCGCCTCTAGGGTTGCCGTACCACTAGCTAGCAATACGGCATCTGCCGCTTCTAATGCTAAATGTGAAGCGCCTTCAACGAGCGTCAATGCTAGTTGAGGGTAGGCCTCTATCCAAGGTTGTAATTGCAGGCGTGCACTGGGTGTCGCTACCGGAAGGATAAAGCTTAAAGAAGGCTCTCGCTGCGCCAACACCGCCATGGCCTTGAAAAATACAGGGGCAATGCGTTTGATTTCTCCCTGACGACTGCCTGGCAATATGGCGATCAGCTTTTGCGTAGCCGCTGGCGCGGTATCGCTTTCTGAGCGGATGAGACCGAGTTGTACACGCGCTTGCAGAGGATTAGGCGTCATGGGAATATCATCGGCTAAGGGATGCCCTACATACTGCGCACGCACCCCTGCGCGTTGATAAATGGCCGGCTCAAAGGGAAATAGGCAGAGCATCAAATCTACTGCGCACGCAATGGTTTTAATGCGCCCTCCTCTCCACGCCCATATTGAGGGGCTGATAAAGTGCACGGTGGGAATACCTGCGCGTCGACAATGCGCTTCTACACCCAAATTAAAGTCGGGGGCATCAATGCCAATAAAAGCGCGAGGCCGCATATGCAAGAGATCGCGGATTAAAGCATGGCGTATACGCAAAATATCCGGCAAGCGTCGAAGTGCTTCCACATACCCGCGCACGGCTAAACGCTCACTAGACCACTGTGCCGTAAAACCCGCTGCTTGCATATGCGCCCCGCCAATTCCGACAAACTCGCTGGCTGCAGGCAACTGCGGCATTAGCGCTTGGAGTAGACGCGAAGCTAATAAATCTCCAGAAACCTCTCCGGCTACCAACGCAAAGGAGTTAGATTCCGGATTATGGAGAGAAGCGTGCGCAGAGAAAGCAGTAGACATGTGGGGAATCAATAAATGCGTTCTAATCATTGGTTTTCCATGATCCAGAACTGATCAGTTGAAAACAATGTGGGTTTATGCCGATGGACTGCAGATCGATCTAGATAAATGCAAGTTCAGCGCCTCTACAGTTCCGCACTCAGAACTTCTAACTTGAGAGAATGGGCTGCATTAATTAGTGCCATATCATACGAAGCCAAAGGCTTATTGCAGCGCATAGCCAATTCAAGATAGGCGGCATCGTAAAGCGTTAAGTTGTGCTCACGCGCTAACTGATATGTTTGCTCCCATGCGTGTTTATCTGTATCAGAATCAATCATAATGGGAAGCAGCTCAAGCCGCTTAAGACAACGGTCTACGTAACTTTCGTCACAACATCCGCGGCGTATTGCATTACGAAAAACATTGGCTACTTCTAATCGCCACAGAGAAGGTACATGAGCACCTTCCTCTGTAACGCGCTGTAGCAAAGAAAGGGATAGATCAGAAGTTTCCGTTTCAAAAAACCAGGTAATCGTCATCGAAGTATCGAGCACCACACTCATCCACGTCGCCCCTCTTCAATAAGGGATTGGATTATCTTATTGTCAAGCGTATATCTTTTGCGTTCAGCAATGATTTCTTCAGCTGCTGCCCTAGCATGAGCTTGAGCAGTGGGTCGTCGAATGACAATATTTCCTTGAAAAGCATTGATTTCTAGGAGCTCACCCTGACTCAGGTGAGCAATCTTTTCAATATCTAGCGGGATCCGAATTGCGAGGCATTTACCCCATTTGCCGATAGTGACTTGTGACATACCAACTCCTTTTTCACAAAGATATCAAGAGATATCTTCGCTTGTCAATCATATAGGCCAGTTCAAGCGCAAGGCAAAATATCGGCATCAGTAGGACGCTAACAGGCTTAGCTTGCAGGCCGCGGATGACACGCTATAAATGGCAATTGACCTATTCTTCCTGCGTTTGAGGGGTCTATTGATACGCATTCTATAGCATTACCTTTCTATTTTTGACTTCCATATGGCTATATAGCCAATAGGGGTATCATCATAAGCGAAATAGGGAGTTGCCATATAAAAAAGCCCATGTTCAAACGCGCCATGGGCTTTCAATATATTACGACTTCAAGTTGCGATGGAAAGCTTGTTCCATTACCAGGCTAAATATTCTAAATCTTCTTGTATACCCTCAATTTCACTACGCTAACTGTGTTCTTCATGCATAGAAAAATAGCTATGCACAGACAAATTTCCACTGCTTATCTGCGATTTAGTAGCAAGCCGATAACTGCGCCTAATGCCACGAAACCGGCTATCGATTTCCATGGGTGTTCATGCACATACTCATCTGCTGCACAGGCTGCTTTTTTGGTTTTTTCAATTAATGCAGCTTGGCTCTGCAATAAGCCGCCTTTGGCTTGCTTCAATAAATGCAATGCTTTGGTGCGCAGCTCTAATGCACGCTCACCAGTTGCATCTGCGGTTTGTTGCAAAATGGATTCAACATCGCCGAGTATCGTTTTTAAATCAGACATGGATTTTTCTCCTTATTGAATTTCTCGTAGCTTGTAGAAAACCAGAAACTAAGCAATGCCCTATATTGCACAAAAGAATGTTTATTTTGGATAACGAATACACCAAAATGGGCCTGTATCTTTTAGTTTTTCAAAATCTCAGGCACCAAATAGCTGCAAAGAAACGCCTTTTGGGTAATAAGGGCACGCTTTTATAAAAGATGGCACAAATAAAAGAACATGTAGCCCATCTAGAAATCAGCGTACAGCATATTGAAACTGATTTCTAGGGAGCCGCTGAATAAATCGGGAGCAAGGAATGCCTTTGATGCCAGTACAACTAAGTACGGCAAGAAGGCATGACGCCGCTCCCGGTTTATTCAGCGGCTCCCTAGGGGCCTTTTATTCAGCACGCTGTCCTGCACAAGCTACTGCGGTCATATTAATAATGCGACGCACAGTCGCTCCAGGATTCAGAATATGGACAGACTTCGCCGCGCCGAGTAAGAAGGGGCCTACAGCTACCCCTTCACTACTACTCGCACGCAGCAAGTTGTAAGCAATATTCGCTGCTTCTACATTTGGCATAATCAATAAATTGGCTTCTCCCGCAAACTTAGAACCAGGGAAAGCCGCTTTGCGAATAGCCTCAGAGAGTGCAGCATCACCTTGCATTTCACCTTCCACTTCTAACTCAGGAGCACGCTGTGCAATCAAGGCGCGAGCTTGCGCCATCTTCCGTGCAGAAGCGCTAGGCACGCTTCCGAAATTGGAATGAGAAAGCAATGCAATCTTCGGGGTAACGTGAAAACGCTCTACTTCTCGCGCCGCAAGAATAGCCATGGAGGCGACTTGCTCCGCAGTAGGACATTCGTGCACGTAGGTGTCGCAGATAAAGAGATTGCGATTAGGCAACATCAAGAGATTCATCGCTGCAAAATCTTCAGCGCCAGGAGCGTATCCGATCACCTGTTGGATATATTTCAAGTGATCATGATACCCCCCCACCATTCCGCAAATAAGCCCTTGTGCATCGCCAATATGCAGCAGCATAGCGCCGATCAATGTATTGGAATGCCGTAAAGCGGCCCGCGCTACTTCGGGTGTCACGCCTTGACGCACACCTAATTCATGGTACAGCGTCCAGCAACGGGTATAGCGTGCATCCTCTTCGGGATTCACAATTTCAAAACCGGTTTGCGCAAGCGAACTGCCCATTTTTTCAAGGCGCGCTTCTATGACTGCGGGGCGACCAATAAGGATTGGACGGGCGATTTTTTCATGCGCGACGCTTTGCGCAGCGCGTAATACGCGTTCATCTTCGCCTTCGGCAAATACAATGCGCGCAGGCTTGGCTTTTGCTGCGGCAAAAACAGGCCGCATTACCATCATACTGCGATTCGCCCTATTTTCGAGCTCCTCTTTATAGGCTTTCATATCCTGAATAGGACGTGAAGCCACTCCCGAATCCATAGCGGCTTGCGCAACAGCAGGAGCAATCTTAATCATTAAGCGTGGATCAAAGGGCTTGGGGATTAAATATTGCGGACCAAATTCCAGGGTATGTCCTACATAAGCTTGCGCCACTTCATCGCTGTGATCACGCTCTTGCGCAAGCTCTGCAATTGCCTTGACACAGGCTAGCTTCATTTCCTCCGTCACCCGGGTAGCGCCTACATCGAGCGCTCCTCGGAAGAGAAAGGGGAAACACAGCACATTATTCACTTGATTGGGGTAATCCGAACGCCCAGTAGCAATGATGACATCCGAGCGCGCCGCCAAAGCGACTTCAGGCAGCACCTCGGGTTCTGGATTTGCCAAGGCCAGAATCAAAGGTTTTGTCGCCATCGTTTGGATCATTTCAGGCTTTAGAACCCCCGCTGTCGAGCATCCCAAAAAGACATCACACCCCTGCATGGCATCGGCCAACGTGCGCGCTTCGGTCGCAACCGCATATTGCGCTTTACTGGGGTCTAATCCCTCACGCTGTGTATGAATAACGCCTTTAGAGTCTATAACAAGGATATTGGCTTTATTTACCCCTAAATCAACGAGTAAATCTAGACAAGCGATTGCCGCAGCTCCTGCTCCTGAGCATACGAGTTTTATCTCTCCAATATGCTTTTCTACAATTTTCAGGCCATTGAGAACGGCGGCAGAGGCAATGATGGCCGTGCCATGCTGATCATCGTGAAAGACGGGAATATGCATGCGCTCACGCAGCTTTTTCTCGATATAAAAGCACTCGGGCGCTTTAATATCTTCGAGATTGATCCCCCCCACCGTAGGCTCCAGCATGGCAATGGCATCGATAAGTTTATCGGGGTCGTTTTCATCCAGTTCAATATCAAAAACATCGATATCTGCAAAGCGCTTGAACAAACATCCCTTCCCTTCCATGACGGGCTTAGCGGCGCGCGGACCAATATTGCCCAAACCCAGCACTGCGGTACCATTGGTCACTACCGCGACTAAATTACCGCGTGAGGTGTAGTCCTGCACACTCTGGGGATCTGCTGCAATCGCTTCACACGCCACCGCCACGCCAGGAGAATACGCAAGCGCAAGATCTAGACTATTAGAAAGGGGCTTCGTCGGCGTGACCGAGATTTTCCCTGGACGAGGCAGTTTATGGTAAGCCAGTGCGCTTTGTTTAAATTGGTTATCCATGAAGAATTTGGTAAAAGTGGTGTACTGAAAATGGGGTTAGCACGGTAACAAAATGCGCTATTGAAAGATACAAGCACTCGCAAAGCAGCGTTATACATCCGTAACAAGGGACCGCTATAATCGGCCCATCATACTAGATGCAAAAAACACGCGTTCTTGCTACTTGAATACAACAGAGAAGGTCTGCATAGCCCGGGGGCAAGGAATGCCTTTGATGCTAGTACGGCAAGGAGGCATGACGCAGCCCCCGGGCTATGCAGACCTTCTCTAGTAGAAAAACCGCGAGTGTACACGCCCTACTCACTTTTTCCTCTATACCATAGTGCATTGCACACCTCACTGTAATAGGATTTTTCTCTATGACTGACGCGGATACTCACTCCATTTCTGAAGCTACGGCCCGCATTTTATTAGATACCAAAGCCGTCCATTTTAATGCTGCAACGCCTTTCCGCTTAACATCAGGATGGGCTAGCCCGGTATATATCGACTGCCGAAAACTGATTTCTTTTGTATCAGAACGCCAGGCATTGATGCGTATGGCGCAATCCTTAATCCAGCAAAACATACAAGATGCCTCGGGCAAATTGGCTATTGACGCCGTAGCCGGTGGAGAAACCGCAGGGATTCCTTTTGCCGCATGGCTAGCAGATCGCTTCATGCTTCCTATGCAATATGTCCGAAAAAAGCCCAAAGGGTTTGGCCGTAATGCACAGATTGAAGGGCAACTTGAGGTTGGATCTCGGGTTTTACTCGTGGAAGATTTAACTACTGATAGCCGCAGCAAACTCAATTTCTGCGCAGCGCTTTGCAATGCCGGCGCCGTAGTGGAGCATGTTTTTGTGCTGTTTCACTACGATATTTTCAAAGAAAGCCGCACACTGCTAGCCGAGCAAAATATCGCGCTCCATGCGCTTGCCACATGGTGGGATGTATTGAAATTAGCCCAAGAAGCGCAATACTTTGATACGCAAACCCTTTCTGAAGTTGAGCGTTTTTTACATGAACCCGCAAAATGGTCTATAGAACACGGTGGAGTAGGCAGCCTCAACCATGAATAAAGCCATTTTGAATGGCTAACGCACTCTAGGTTAGGGCTGAGCACGACTATACAGCCCTAACCTGCCCTTCCCCCTTTCTTTTCACGGCAGATTATGTCTATTGCCTTTGAGAAAAAAATTCTCTCTCTATCCCAGCTCTTAGAGCAACGCTCGCACTTTACTGCGCCGATTATTTTCACTAATGGCGTCTTTGATATTTTGCATCGCGGCCATGTCAGTTATTTGGCGCGTGCCCGTGCATTAGGAGGATGTTTGATCGTCGGAGTGAATAGCGATACTTCCGTACGTCAACTGAGTAAGGGTCCTGAACGCCCCATCAATACTCAAGAAGATCGCTTGGCACTGGTCGCCGCACTGGAAAGCGTAGATGCTGTCGTGTGTTTTGATGAACTCACCCCGCTGCCATTAATTAAGCAATTACGTCCAGATATGATTGTGAAAGGGGGGGACTATGATATGCAAAGCCTTCCAGAAACGGCGCTAGTCCATAGTTGGGGAGGCGAAGCGCGAAGTATTCCATTTGAATATGCGCGCTCCACCACGAAGCTCATACAAAAAATTAAAACAGTCACGCCTGCTGTAGTAGATAAACGATAGAAAATGGATAGTAAGGTTAATATTTTTATTAGCAAATAATACTAAATATAGCAATAAAACACATTTCGTTTCGCCATACATTCTTACGCCAAAAAAGTCGATGTACTCCGTAATATAGCATTTAATAAAGTCAAAAGAAAAAAGAGGTATTTAAAGACTTTAAATATAAAAGACGGATAATCATCATGAATGGCTCAGAATGGAATAACAGAACACCAAAAAACCTTTCTTTGGAACAATCTATTGCTTGGCCGCCTCACGATATGGCCGTTAGTCATACTATGCCGTCTGCTCAACCTTCTTCACCGATGAGTCAACAATTACCAAAGATAAACATAGCACAATCGGCTTCTCAATCTACCTCATTGGCCAATTCTCGTCTTCCAAAACATAGCATCACTCCATTCCCGCTCTCCGAGCCTTTTATGCCACAGCATTCACTGCTTACTGAGACTCCGCAGCCATTAGTAGCAAGTCAAGAACAGTTAAATGACCAACATATGGCGCTCTGTGCAATGAAAGCGAAAGCATTAGGACTGTGCGAAATTATTCTCCCTGACGATATACGAAAATTCAGTTTGCAGACTTATGATAAAAATAAAGTTGCAGAAAATTTATTAAATGATTTCTTAAAAATTAAACAAAAAAACAATATATTTGATCTATCAGATAAGGAAGAAGTAGAATTTCAAAATTTAATTAACCAACAAATAGAAATTGCATTCTCAGTTATTGCAGAATTAATTGCAAAGAAAGAAAATAACAAAACAGCGAATTTCTTACAATTAGAAAATCTCTATCCACCTGCAGTAGATTCATTTTATCCTTCAACGCAACTTACATCACAAAATCAATCGCATTTTAATAATCGCCCTATGCTTTTATTAGAAACAGCTTTTGAGCCCCCTAATTCAAATTTAGACTCTGATCCAGAAACTATTTCAAAATCACCTACATTGAATCCCGCAAAAAAAGAGGAAATATAAAATACATATTAAGAACAGATCTTACAGCCCAGAATATAAAAGAAGCGCATACCATATGGAAAAAACTTTTAAAACATGAAAAGAGAAACAATATTTCATCAATAGAAAAAACCATTCCTACAGAAAAAATAAATCTCACATTATCAGAATTTAAAAAATCCAATATAGAAATCCTCATAAAAAATAATTATTCAAATGAAGAAAACAAAAAAAACCCAAAAAACTAATTAAACGTAGAATAAGGCACAGCATAAATAATGCATTAATTGATTACAAAATTCTAATCTATGACGCTCTAATTCATGAAAAAGCACTGAGTACAAAAAAAAGAATGGGGCGCTAAAAAATTTATCACCAAGAGGAAGTTCAAAAAATTATAAAGATAAACTAAACTCAACAATAATATAAAAATATAATGATTGAATTCCAGAAGTCAACCCCACCAATTTTAAGAAAAATTCTATTTTTTACATAATATTCTGCAATATAGACCAGCGCATCTTCAATCACTTTCTCATAGGCTAAAATCTCTACCTATATTGCGTGGCTTTCCGATTTTCACATCGAGTCCTTTTGTATAACTTAGCGCACTTGTTTATACAACACCACTATAAGCGCTGGTTTATAAAAGGCACTCTCTTGCAGCAAGATTTGGTAGATCGCTCGTCACCGCAGTTCTGTGAACTTCACCTAAGCCCGTTTTTGCCTAGGGTGAGGCCGGATATTGCGCGCATAACGCGCTTGGCATCGGACATACGCTTGGCCCATCTTCTTAGCACACATACTGGAGTGCGCGTGGTCGATGTCGTCACACAGCAATCTCAGGATGCCCTTGCGCAGCCCATAGTAGAACCGCGGGAAGGTCAAACGGTTTCTTTGCGCATTACCCATGCGCAAGGTCAAGCACAAGTCCACTTTGAAACGCAGTATTGGCCTGCCCTGTACTTACTTGCTCAGCGATCTGCCCCATCAGATGATGCATTGCATCAAGCTTTATTGGATCTTTTACTAGAACCTGTAGCGCAAAAATTAGATGCGCTGGGGCTACACGGTCTGCAATTTGATCATTTGACGCCATGCGAAGCCAGCTCAGCCCCTATAACACCCGACTCTGATCGTAGTAGCCGTGTTGTATTGCACTGTCAATGGACAGATCAATTGGCTACGCAGCCCGCTCAACCCGCTCTGCCCTTTGCCATCACGCTGCACACTATCGATGCAGGCTTACTGGATTATTGTGAGCAGCGGCTCTCTGAGCAAGCGCTTGCGCTTCCTCCATTCGTGCGTGCGATTCATCTTGCTGGTCGAGCGGTTATAGGTGCGCAGTATCTTAAGCTCAGTACATTATGCCGTTTACGATCTGGAGATGTTTTGGTTGGCGGTGTGTCGCCTGAATATCGCCCTCTATTAGATGCATCCCCTTCGTTGCCGCATCTGGAACTCACATGGGGCTTATCCGGTGCGCAAGTCTTGAGAGGCGTTGCTGCATTAGAGGGCCAAAACTTAGTCATAAAGGAAAAAATCGTTGTGCACAAAAATGATCAAGAAGACTTGTCCTCTGTTGAGCATAGTGAACAAGCCATGCAAGAGGATGAGGAATTATCCCATTTAGCGGCACTGGATGTGCCTGTGCGATTTGAAATAGATACGGTCGCAGTACCATTGGCTCAGCTTTGCGCACTCAGTCCAGGCCATATCATGGAATTACCAATATCTCTTGCACATGCTCCTGTACGCCTTATCACGAACGGCAAAACTATAGGTTCTGGGGAGTTGATCGCTATCGGCGAGCACCTTGGAGTCCGCATTCAAAAAATGGCGAAGATCGATGATTCAGTTTAGTGATATTAATGCAATTCTTTTAGTCCTCACTTTGATTGGGATGGTGCCTTTCATGGCGATGGTGGTCACCTCCTATACCAAAGTGGTAGTGGTATTGGGCCTTTTACGCAATGCATTGGGTGTACAGCAGGTGCCCCCTAATATGGTGCTTAATGGCATTGCCATTATTGTGTCTTGCTATGTGATGGCTCCTATAGCGCTGACTGCGATGAAAAAAATTGAAGCGCATGGACAACCCTCTCAGTCTACTGCCGCGGTCTTAGACGCCATGACGATCGCACGTGAACCTTTTCGGGATTTTTTAAAAAAGCATACCCGTAAACAAGAAAAAGCGTTCTTTCTACGTTCTGCGCAATCTGTTTGGCCTAAAGAAGCCGCAGATTCGCTTTCTGAAAATGATTTTATTGTACTCGCGCCAGCGTTTGCACTCAGCGAGCTTACCGATGCATTTAAAATTGGATTCCTGCTTTATATCACTTTTGCCATTATTGATATTATTATTGCTAATCTTTTAATGGCTATGGGTTTAAATCAAGTGAACCCTGTGAATATTGCCATTCCTTTTAAATTATTATTGTTTGTGGTTATGGATGGTTGGTCTGCGCTTATTCATGGATTAGTGATGACTTATCGGTAAAAAATTATTTTACAAAAAAATAAATATACCCTTTTTTGAATATTATAAATATATTTAATAAAAATTTTAAAAAAGACATATAGAAAGGCAAATATATAAAGGCAAATACATGGAACTCGATAATATTATACAAATCACCGCGCAGGCCATTTTATTATGCTTATATTTATCGCTGCCTTTCATTATTGTTTCAGCTGGTGTTGGATTAATGGTATCTTTTATACAAGCAGTAACCTCTTTGCAGGATGCAAGTATTGCTTATGGCATTAAACTATTTGCAGTGATTGTCACGCTTATTTTATTAGCACCTTGGGAAGCTTCTCAATTACTACGATTTGCCAATGATACTATGGGGATAGCCTTTACACCATTATGAAAATCAATCCACATATAAAGCAAAATATCGACCCCCATGCTCGCGATTTAAAAAAAACGATACCGCATCAACACCCTGTGAATTATAAAGGATATCAATTTAGACATTCCACACCACACCAGCCTCTCGACAAAGCACAGTGTTTGGCATGGTGCAATAAAGTCGCCATCCCCTCTAAACCGAACAATTTAAATTCAAAAACTATTATTTATTCAAAAAATAAATCGAACTATAAAACAAAAAATTCCCCTAATAGTCCTCGTTTAGTGAGAAAAAAGGTATTGCCACGCAATACCCATACCAACGATGACAATCAAGATGATGAGAGCGAGGAAACCACTCAAATTATTCAACGTTTAGATGGAAAAGATAATTTAGGAAATACCAATCAAAATCAGCAATTTGATCAAAAAGATAATCAAAAAGACCATTCCTCTTCTGAGCAGGAACAAAAAAATACCAAGCCAATCAGAGTTTCGAAGTCACGTCGTTTTACGGAGAAATTGACTTCTAAAATTTCAACACGCTTGGCATCCTCGCCAATATGCTTCGCATTTGAAGAAAAACTCGCTAGGCTTGCGCCAGATGCTTCGCATGATTCTAGAATGTCATATTATGTGCAAGCATACATTGCCATACAGATTCGTGCCAAATACGCTTCTCAAGAACAAAAACAAGGATCTAATTTTACAACGCAATCATTGCGCGCTGAATTGCATATGCTGAATGCCAAAATGGCGAATGCTCAGCATATAGCCTCAATAAATACGGATGCAGAAAAAAATAACCCACCATTTTCTTTAGAAAAAGCGCGCCTATTTCTTATTGAAAATAGTAAAAATATTTCTGAGTCTTCTTCGAGTACAGCGCACTCTACTTTTTGTCTATTGGCGGCACCCTCTATTATCAGTGCTGCAGCGCCTAGCAAGTTGTTCCCACATAGGATGCATCGCATTGAAAATCTCAGTCATACCACCAAACAGATGAGTACAAAAGCACGTTCTTAATGCGAAATATGCACCTATAAAAATGACTGAAAGTCGTTTTAACTATAGCGAATTAGATATAAAAAACAGGGTATTTTTAAAAAATTTTTTGCCCATTTTCTGGCTATTTTGCGTCTGAGATTGCAAAACACTCTACAAAAAAATAGGGCCCGATTTTTCTTTCGCACACCATGAAACTTCTTCGCATTCTCACCGGGTTACACGCAGGCGCTGAGTTACAGTTAGACGTACTTTCACAGCGTATTGGAGCAGACCATGCAGCAGATATTCGGCTCACCGATTGGACCGCACCCAGTATGCAACTTTCTTTCGATGAAAACGGTGAAGTACAGCTAGAGATTCTAGATGACGCATCGCCCTCTTTAGAGAACGAAACCGATATGAATCTTTCATTGCTTCCCTCTCAAACACTATCTAGCAAAATGATGCTAGCAAACTGGGTGCCGCAAAGATTTGGCGAGGTGGTGCTCTGTGTAGGACAAGTTGGAGAGGATTGGCCAAGCGATGCCGAGTTGCTCAGCTTATTGCTCCCCCTTCCTGTCGCAGAAGAAGATCCGCAAGACAACGCAGCAAAGGGACCTCTGTCAGCAACAGTACCTATACGATATAAACGTCTATTGTTGTTGACTGGCATCGTCATATTGAGCGCTATAGCGCTCAATATCGGCATGTTAAACCGTGTTAAACAGCGTGCGCGCGCAGAATATGAATCCACAGTGAATACGCTACCTAACCAGATAGAACGCGCTTTAAATCAGGCGCGTATCACCGGATTAAAAATGGTTGCGCAAGGCGATGGCATCGTTCTCAATGGCATTGTAGCCAATAGCGCAGAAGATAACGCGGTGCGTCAAATCGCGGACACACTCAACAGTCAAGGCCGCATTACGCTGCATTATGACGTTGCAAGCCGCGTTGCACAAAATATCGCTGAATCGCTAAACCGTCCTAATATTAAAGTGCAATACCTAGGAAACGGGGTTTTTCAGGTCTCTGGCGTCGTTGCGGATTTAGCCAGTGCTCAACAAGCGCTTGCGCGTTTAGCGCCTGATTTGAGCAGCAATATCAAGCAAATAGATTCACAACTCACTGCCGCAAAACCCAATAACGCACCGGCTTATTCTGGACTCCTGTCAGATGGCAATGTGAAATATTTTGAAACTCCAGATGGTGTAAAGCATTTATATACTAACGACCAAAGTGAATAAGCCTTATGCCATTCTCTACACACTGATTTATAGCCATTCGGAGAATAACGATGTATGAAGCTCTAGCAAATGCTTTTGATGAATTGGGAGTACTTTCTAATCGCCAGCTTTCACAGAAAGACATTACTATATTGTGCCAATCTTTTACAGAAACCATTAATCAATTAACGGAGGAAAAAAAGATAATAAAAAGTGAGAAGGATAACGATAATATTATTCAGTTATGTAAAAGCATGGAAGCTGCCGAACGAATTGTTACGCATATATTCAGTAAGCAAGCTATAAAGGCAAAAAATTGAAAAATAGATATTTTTCATAGTCGTTTTTAAAAAAATATCTTTTTTTATCAAATATACCATTAAAAAGGAGATAAAAATGGCTGGCATAGCTGGAATGGTTGCTACAGGATTAAGAAGCATTGGAACTAATATCATTCAAAGCCAATTAATGTATTGGAAAGGCTGTTCAGAAAAAATGATACAATTAGCTTCATAATAAAAAAAAATTAAAATACTGAGCAAAAAGAAATAATTTATATTACACTCTTTTTGCTCAGTATTTATTTTAAAAAAATGCAATGGGATATATTTTCATATATCCCATTGCATTTTTTTAAAACTAACTAAATTGACAAATTCTAGCCTTCAATATTTAAGAAACGGAATAGTTTACTCTTTTGCATCTGAAGAACCAGAACCGCCTAAACCACCTAGAAGCTGACCGACCAAGCCCATTAGCATCCCCCCTATCCCTCCTGAAGCTGTATTCATCAAATTTATTCCTTGACTTGGATCACTTCCTCCAGTTGGGCTTACTCCACTCATGTTATTCTCCTCAAAAGTTTTTTATAAAAAAACACTCAACTATAAAAAATTATTTTAAATCTATGAATACACAAATTTCATTATTAAAAATTAATTTAATAATCCTAATTATGAGCGCAATATGCTATCACCTAGTCTCTTCTCGAATACGTTGCGTTAATCGTGAAGCAGCAAGCAATCCTTGAAGAATTTTTGTAAGCGCTACACTATCTTCGATATTTTTGCTATTACCCGCCTCACGATCAATATTCTTTGCAGCATTCCCAAAGGCCTGATATAACTTTAATGATTTCTCTTCCGTTAATCCAGCATCCGGCAAAGCATTAAGTATTTCTTTAACCTCTTCCAAATCTTTATACATACCATTTCTCCAGAGAATGCAAAATATATATTTTTTATATTAATTTCTTTATTGAAAATATCTTATAAATTTTAATTTACAAGATAAATATACAAAATATTTATGATAAATTTCAAATTCCGCAAATTCGTCTATAAGTTGTCTCCACTGTAATATATCATCTATTAATAACTCATCAACAATGCGAAGAAATAACCTAATTTGCGAAAATTTATATTTTGCATATTTTGAAGAATATAAACATTTTTTATAAAGTAAAAAAATAAATTTTAACACCCTATAATTTTTCTCTTTTACTTACAGATAAATCTTATTTTTTCAGAAGAAATATAATCAGAAATTTGTCAAAAAAATGATGTATTTTTATAAAAAAATCAGTTATTTCGCATATTTATTCTTTCTTTCGTATTTTTATAGAAAAAATAAGCATATATACCTATCCTTTCATTAACAAAAAATTATTTCTTGAAAATTTTATACCATAAAACAATAGGTAAAAAAATGAATTATATGGAATGCGACTCACGCGCAATAAAATGCCTAGCTTCTTGTATCGGATTAGCGACAGCTAATTATAATACCATTGAAGGAATTGATATGAATGATATCGAATCCGTATACGAAGCTTTACGTATTTTGCGGCATGATAAACCATGGATAGCTTATTTTGAAGCAAATATTCAAATGGCAAAGGGGGACCTTGCAACAGCGATTAATACGTTACGAGATCTTCTAAATAGTATGCCAGACTCTATAGATGTTAAAAGTACATTAGCACTGACGCTTCATTTACAAAATGATCCAAGTTGGGAACATTTCGCAAATGAGGTCATTGAAGATAATAATGCATCCGAAAAAGATATTGAATTCATACATGACATTCTCTTAGCTCAACTAGCAAATAAAGGGATGTTAACTCAAGAAAAAGCACAAAGTTTAAAAAAAGAAAGGGAAATACGATTTCAAAGCAATAAAAATAATGCATCTTATAAAAACTTAAATGAAGAAATCAGTTCTTACTCAATACGCGTATAGCGTTCAATTTATTTTTTCTAGCTAATTGAAGTTAGCATTAAAAATTTATTTACTTTGGAGTAACTGATATGGCACTCGCTTATGATCCAACAAAAGTTAATTTTTCAGGGATTTCTCCGGATGAAGAAATCCCTGGAATGTCTGGAGGAGGTGGTGGTGGAGGGGGGGGAGGAAATTTTGATTTGGGTGATGTTAGTGGCGATCTAGCTGGATTAGGTGATAAATTAATGGCAATGCTAAAAGCTACCGCTGAAACTGGCTTTAGAATAAATCTGGTTGCCACTCAAGGGTCTCTCATCAAGAATGCTGGAAATGATATGAAAAATTCAACGTAATAAAATACAAATATTGACAAATATAAATAATATTCACATTTTTATTTCTGTCTATTTAAAAATACAAAAAGGCTAAAAAATAGCCTTTTTGTATTTTTAATATAATAATCACTTCCCATCTACGCTTTTGATTACCTAAAGGATAGCGGATAACGCCAATCCCGCCCAAACCCTCTGCGTGTTACGCGTGGCCCTACAGGAGCTTGATATCGTTTATATTCATTACGCCATAATAAAGAAAGAATCTGTTCAATATGCGCTGGGGTATGGCCCATAGCGAGCAATTCTGCTTTGCCCGCATGCTCTTCCATGACTTTTTGCACTATATCGTCAAGGACCGCATAAGGGGGAAGGCTATCTTGGTCTGTTTGATTATCGCGCAGCTCCGCAGAGGGGGGGCGTGTCAAAATACGCTCCGGTATCAATGAAGAGATGGGCGCTGATGCGCTCCTAGAGGCTTTTTCTTGCGACAAGGCATTACGATAGCGGCATAATGCATAGACCGTCGTTTTTAGTACGTCTTTCAATACTGCAAACCCTCCCGCCATATCTCCATAGAGGGTGCAATATCCGACTGCCATCTCGCTTTTATTCCCTGTAGTGAGCACTAATGCGCCAGATTGATTAGAAAGCGCCATGAGAAACATTCCGCGGATGCGTGCTTGAAGATTTTCCTCTGTGACTGTAGACGCATGTGTCTGGGATTCATCGGCAAATAAAGCGGGCAATAACGTTGCGGTGCAAGCTTGAAGCGCAGACATCACCGACAACTCTGTATACCGCACTCCACAGTTTCGCGACAAGGTGCGCGCATCTTCTAGCGAGATTTGCGCCGTATATTTTGAAGGCATCATCACGGCATGCACCTGCTCAGCACCTAGTGCATCGCACGCAATCGCCAATGTCAGAGCAGAATCTACTCCCCCCGATAGCCCAATTAATGCTTCTTTAAATCCATTTTTATGGCAGTAATCGCGAACGCTCAGCACCAGCGCTTCATAAATTTGTGCGATATCGTCCCCGAGTACTGTGCATTCTCCACGCAAATCTAGGTAGTTTATTTGCTGCAAAGGCTCCTCTTGCGTAAGCGCAATGCCATTTTTGCACTGTGTAGGTAGATCCTGTGCACAGGTATTCTCCGACGCCTTTATAAAAGAAGCGCCCTTCTCGGTTGAGCCGATTTGGCAGTCCAGCCAAGCTAGCACCTCTTTAAATTGAGGCAACTGCATCACCACTTCACCTTGTGCGTCCAGTGCGAAGGATCCCCCATCGAAAATCAGTTCATCTTGCCCCCCTACCACATTGAGGTATACCAGCCCCAGTGGTCCTGGAATAGCCCTTGCCTGGCGCACCATGTCGCGTATTTTTTCAAGGCGTAGCGCAGGTTTTCCTTGATGCCATGGAGAACCGTTCAATACCAGTGCCAGCTGGGCGCCTTGAGCGCGTGCTTCTAGTAAAGGGATAGGGTTCCAAATATCTTCGCAAATCAGCAGCGTGCACCGTATTCCTTGAACATCAAAGACCAAAGGCGTGTTTCCTGCTACAAAATAGCGATACTCATCGAATACTTGCGTGGCGGCCAATATTCTTTTGTCATAACGACCTTCGATACGGCCATTGACTAAGCGCGTAACCGAGTTAAACGTATCAATGGGGGCATTTTCTAAAGAGCGATGTATGGTGGATGTAGGGGTAATATCTAGACTAGAGCAATAAGGATGGCCGACCATCACTTCCAGCCCCTCGAATACTTTTAAGCGTTGCGCAAGCATTTCCAGTGCATAGGCATTTTGTCTATAAAAGTCAGGACGTAATAGAAGATCTTCAGGTGGAAAACCACACAAAGCGAGTTCTGGAGTCAGCAATATATGCGCACCTTGCGCGTGCGCGCTGTGCGCGGCTTCGACTATTTTGTCACTATTGCCGGCGAGATCTCCAATCACCGGATTCATTTGGACTAGTGCGATACGTAGTGCAATGCGAAGGGCCATCTGTTATTCCCTAAAAAAACAGCGGCGATTAAGTGTGTAAGGAGTTTCGCCTTTCACCTAATCACCGCCTTTAATATCTTTAAAATAGGTCGTATAAAGACCCGCGTATGGCTGCTTTATACGGCCACTGCCAGCGCTTTGGCTTCTTGGTAGCTTTGAACCCCTTCTCGAATTTCTTGATGTGCGGCATCGATGCCCTTCCACCCTTCTACTTTTACCCATTTGCCTTTTTCTAATGCTTTATAGCTTTCAAAAAAGTGTTGAATCTGCGCTTTCGTATGTTCTGACACATCCTCTATAGAGCGCAATGCAGCGGTCATCGGACAAATTTTATCGAGTGGAACGGCCAATACTTTTGCATCGACACCAGATTCATCGGTCATGCAAAGCATACCTAGCGCGCGTGCGCGCACCAATGAGCCTGAGATCAGCGGGAAAGGAGTGATTACCAATACATCCACGGGATCTCCATCTCCAGAGAGGGTTTGTGGAATAAAACCATAGTTTGCAGGATAACGCATTCCCGTAGAGACAAAACGATCTACGACCAGCAAGCCCAGTTCCTTATCCGCTTCATATTTTACCGGATCACTATGCGCGGGAATTTCAATCACAACGTTAAATTCATGCGGTATAGCATTTCCTGCGGGGAGATCATTGAAATTCATGGTAATGCCAAGTCCTTTTGTGTAAGGGAAATAAAATTGTTTTTGTATATAAAAATGGGGGGAAGCACGCTGATTTTATTGCGCCAACATACCTAAAGCACATTCTCGATAGTGGCGTTGTGCCGCAGCGTGCTGCTCTAGCGCCTCATGTAAACGCCCAAGCTCCGCATGAATATCGCCTAAAAGCCGCTTATTGGCTTGTGCAAACGTCAAACCCTCTTCTAAAAAGGCCTGCGCTTTTCCCCATAGCTGTTGTTGTACGCATAATATCCCTAATGTGCGTAAAAGCTCTCCATCGTGGGGATGCTGGGCTCTCCAAAGCTCTGCGCGTTCAATAAGCGCTACGGCATTCGTCCCTGCACAATCTGCGTAACAACGCACGAGTTGAGGAATCCATTCTTTTTCTAGCGCCTTCTCCAAGATATTTTGTGCAGCACGTATGTCGCCCAAACCAATTAATAATTGGGCAATACGCTCTGCATTCGTAGGCGCGCTACGCTCAATAACCGACAAGCTATTCCAACATCGCAGTAATGCCTGTGCATCATAACGATTCTGTTCCAATAATTGATCGACCGCTTGCTGACGTAAAGCACTTATCAATGCAGGCTTTAATGCAGATTGCCGCTCTAAAAGCGCGATATAACGCAATACCTCTGGCCAATGTGCGAGCTGTAGATGCGCGCGCAATGCAAGATGCTGGGCATAAGGTTTACGCAAAGTCGCCGTCGAGGCTTTGTCCAATGCATCCAATGCCGCTTGCCCTTCATGTGCATCTACATATAAATACGCAGAATGGATGGCATGTGCATCTTTCCATTTAGCCGATATTGCACGGTCTAACCATGCTTTTTGTGCCGGCGCATCCTGCCGAAAATGGGCTGCATGGGCTCCAATTAGGCTTGCTGCATCATGCTGCGCTGGACTTAAAACGGCGCGATGGGCTGCTTTCTCTACTTCTGCGAAGTGCCCTGCAAACGCGTAACGTAGCGCATCTTGGAGTGCAGTTTGTGCACTAGACTCTTTAATGCGCGTCCGAAAGCTACGCAACCCCATTGGCAACGTGCTCAGGCCATATACCAGACGCACAATGCAATATAGGGATAGCAAGGCAAATACGCTCGCCACGATAAAAAAGTTCAGCGAGATATCGATCCGATAAGGTTCATAAACGATCAAGATATACCCGCTATCCAAACGCCCTGCGACGGCTAATGCAACAGCCAACGCAAATAGAATAGCGATTCCTATTGCACCACGCATCATAGCGACTCTCCTCCTTCCCCAATAGCGTCTAGACTTGCTTTTAAGCTAGGTAACGCACTATTTTTGGGCATACCGCGAACCTTTTCAATAGCGCTGCGCACAAGCTGGGTTTTAGCAGATGCCGGATCAAAATATCGTTTTAGTACATTGTCTATCGCTTGAAGATCGGTGGTTAAAACGCCATCATGGCGCGATAACACGGCAAGGCGTGCAGAGAGAAGGCGCAACTTGATATTCTCACGCAAAAAATAGCCTTCTTGCGGGGATATGCGCATGGCATCGGCATCATCGATACGTCGTACCTGCACCAAGGTGCGTAGTTCGCGAATAAACCCATCCCACAACCCATTCCAGGTGTTTTTGAGGCTAAAAGTAGCTTTGTGCTCGGTCTGCGCAGGCGCACTCTGCTCTTCTTGGGCGGGAAGAGGAGCAGCGGCAACTTGACGTACTTCGCCCGCTAAAGGCAAAGCGTCGATCTGCGCGTAGGCCATATCGAGTAACGCAGCCATACTATTGCTATCGACCACAGGAATCGCTTCTAAAGCTACTAAATCTTGCGTTAGTGCTGCGCGTACGGCCTGCACTTTGGGAGATTGCAAGCCTGTTAGGCGCGCCAGTGCGCCTTGCAAGGCAAAACGCGCTAAGGACACATTTCCAGTAAGACTTAATTGCCCATTGGCCGTTTCAAGAACGCGACGTATTTCCAGTAAGGTCAAATGCGCACGATCACGCGTGAAATTTTGATAAAACGCGTCGAATGCCGTTTGCTGAGCTTGAATATGCTCCACTTGCACACTGAGATCCGTCAATTGCTGATTCAATTTCTGTATTTTTTCTAGCGTTTGTTGCCCTTGGATCTGTGCAGCTTGCCAGTGTTGCGTATTCTCTTCAAAGCGTCTTTCAATCTTAGTGCGCTCGTTCGTTATGGCATGCTTAATAAGGATCACGCCATAGGCCGTGGCAGCAATACTCACTAACAATAATATGAGATAAAACGCATACCGCTTCCAACGTACGCGGCGACCTTGGCGGCCGGTTGGAGGCACGGAACCTTTCGTATCCGTTGGTATAGACGAGGTGGACGCTAATGAAGGTTTACTAGGCGTCTCTGGGCTAGAAGCACCGACAGAAGCAGAAGGCGGATCAGAAGAATCGGTTGAAAGGCGCATACAGAGTAAAAGAGAAAATCGGTTAAAGGTTCGCCGGTATGTACTAAACAGGTTCTTAGAACCTGTTCATAATCTCCAGAAATCGTCCTTGAGGTCGTAATGTTGGGGTTCCGTATTTAATTCAATTTCTCACCCCAACTTACCATTTTTGGGCATTTTTCGTAGGTTGGGGTGCGTTTTGGGGTGATTTTGGAACCCCAACACAACCTACCATACTGGATACTCGGTTTCAAAAGAAGTCTATTCATTGCAATACTGCCCGAAGGATAGAAGCACTATCTGCGCTAGCGCTCACTACCTTACTAAACCCTAATGCTTGTGCACAAGCAGCTACTCTAGCATGCGTAGCAATAATAGCTTGTTGCCTAAAACGCGCGTAGTGATGGGCTGTCAGCTGTTTACGCGCCCATGCATCGAGATGGCGCATACTCCCAGAACTGGTGATGACCCAATAGGGAAGCGGACTGGGCGCCTCTTGATCTAGTAGTCGGCATAGCGCGTTGCATTGCTCCTGCGAAGGCACAAGAGGATGGTATTGATAAGCACACAGGATTTCAACCTGCACTCCCTGAGCGCGTAAATGCTCTGAGAGCCATTCGCGCCCTTGATTTCCCCGTACAATTAACACAGGACGTGCGCGTAAGGCCTGCCATCCCAGAGTCTTCTCCAAGGCTAAGGCAAAAGCTTCTGAATCGTAATACGCTGTGTGCCCTGATGTGCTAGCAGCATAGGTGGCCACCGTAGCGGGTGCAATCACCTGATAAGGGGGGCAATGCACACCGTGGTGCGCCAATTCAGCAATACTACCAGGTCCCATCACACCAATAGGTATATTCAGAGGCCAATGCACTTTTGTCACTGACAATGAAGAGGATGCCAAAGGTATGTGCTGCGCAGCGGGTTGAGACGCCCAAGTATAGTCAATAGCGCTGGGAGACACAAAAATCACCAGTGCATAGTGCTCTATATGTGCCCAAAATTGTTGTAAGGGCTGGATGTCCTCAACCGCACTCAAGCGAAAGAGTGGGCACTCTATCACCTCCAATCCATATTCTGAAAGCGCCTGTACTAAATCTTTCGACTTACCGATGGGGCGCGTTAGGATCACCGGCGGCAGGGCTTGGCCTTTTATTGCTGCAAGCGACCTAGAGGCCGCGCTGGACATAGAGGCTAGCGCTTTTTTTTGCTCGATCGGCGTCTGTATAGACATCACTAAGTGCTCACTCGGGCTGCTGCGCGCTGTATAAACATTTGAATACTCTCTAATGCGCCCTGCTCTATCAAGGCCTGTGCAGCACTTTTCCCCAATGTTTTGGCTTCGTCTAAAGAGGTCACCTCTGCGCGCATTTGTACGCTGTGCATGTCTTGACTGTCCGGCTTAGCAATACGTGCGCGTAAGAGCAGCGTATTCCCTAGCGTTGACGCCTTTTCAGAATCTTTTTCACACCATTGAGCAAAAGAAGCCAAGGGCACATCACAGCTGCCTTGCAATAGATGTGATACATGGCGTTCCGCTTCAATAGCCCAGGCGGTACGATAATCATGTAAGGGCGCCAGCAACTCAAGCAAATCGGTACGATGCGCAGCGATTTCGATCGCTAAAGCGCCTTGCCCAGGCGCAGGGAGACAATCATCGGCAGGTAAAATGGTGTGAATACGTTCATGCAATCCTAAGCGCTGGAGGCCAGCGGCAGCGAGTATCAGCATATCGTAATGCCCTGCATCCAGCTTAGCCAAGCGCGTATCAATATTCCCCCGTATTGGGAGGACTTGCAAATGCGGGTTACGCGCTTGCAGCCAGACCATTCTACGCAGGCTAGAAGTCCCTACCACACTCCCTGCTGGTAAATCCGATACTGTTTTGCAGTGGGAAAAAGTAGCAGAAAATACGCAAGCATCTAAGGGATTACCGCGTTCCAACACTGCCGCTAGCGTAAAGTCCTCAGAAAGCGTAGCAGGAACATCTTTTAACGAATGCACGGCAAGATCTGCCTGCCCTTCTAGCAAAGCCGCCTCTAGCGCCGTCACAAAGAGTCCTTTATTGCCGACCTCAGAGAGGGGGCGATCTAATACTTGATCGCCGGCGGTGAGCATCCCTTCAATATGCACTGCGATGCGCGGATAGCATTTTTGCAATGCGCCTTGCACTTGCTCGGCTTGCCATAGCGCTAAGCGGCTTTTTCTAGAAGCAATGATCAGTTTGGAAGGAGGCGCAACGGAAAGAGAGGACAAAGGCATCAGAGGTCAAGGAAAAAATCTTTTACTATGGCAGTATAAAGGTAGGTTGGTGGTGAAGCACGAACCCCAACATGCGTACCGCTGACTTTTAATTTTTGGTTTTAGATAATCGTAAGCTGATCATTCAGGACGCCATGGCGTGCATGTTGGGGTTCCGTATTTGATTCAATTCGTCACCACCAACCTAGCATACTGGATACTCGGTTTCGAAAGAAGTCTAATACAAAAGCATACCGCAATCCCGTGGCATAGGGTTAGGGGTTATACATCATCTGGGGAAGGCGTTTCCAACTCCACTCCGAGCAATCCCCTCGCTTGTGCTTCTGGCAAAGCTTCTACGGTGCGCAATTTTTTATGCATCACGCGTGTGCGTTGTTGCGCTAGGTCGATGGAACGTGTCACCGTTTCAAGCTGCGACTTGGTACGCGAGAGCACATCGCCAAACTTAGAAAACTCGGTTTTCACCGCGCTTAATACTTGCCATACTTCACTAGAGCGTTTTTCGATCGCTAATGTACGAAACCCCATTTGTAGGCTGTTTAACAGTGCGGTCAATGTAGTAGGACCGGTCAAAGTCACACGGTATATGCGCTGTAAGGTATCACTTAACCCTGGACGACGTAGCGCTTCAGCATATAAGCCTTCGGTAGGTAAATATAGTAGCGCGAAATCGGTCGTGTGCGGAGGGGAGAGATATTTTTCAGCAATCTTTTTTGCTTCTTGCTTGATGCGGTTTTCTAATGCTTTAGAGGCTTCTTCTACTGCAGCAGCATCCCCTTGATCATGGGCTACCAGCAAAAGTTCATAGTCTTCAGAGGGAAATTTGGCATCAATAGGGAGCCAGACGGGCGTGCCCCACTCTTCTAGCAGCGCATCACTGTCGATTGCTTCCGATATGGATGCAGAGGCATGCGTCTCCGGTGTTTGCGCATGGTCTGGATGCAGTGAGGTATGCGCGACCTGCGTTTTTTGACTCTGCGCATCCCTACGTTGCCGCCCAGAAGTATTCGCATCACTCCCCAGGCCAGGTAAGCGAATGGCGAATTCGACCCGTTCGCTGCTCCCGGGTACAGTAGCCACATTCATAGCATACTGTTCACGCGTCAAAATTTGCTCCAGTAAAGCGCCAAGCTGCGCTTCTCCCCATAGACCTCGGGTTTTTACATTGGTGAGCACTCTTTTTAAATCACCGACACCGGCTGCTAAGCTATTCATTTCACCCAGACTGCGATGTACCTGTTCTAAGCGCGTAGACACCAGTTGGAAAGATTCGCCTAAGCGTTGCTCGAGCGTTGCATGCAATTTCTCATCGACCGTGCGGCGCATTTCTTCGAGCTTTTGCGCGTTATTGGCTTCGATATCTTTTAATTTTTGTTCAAGCACTGCACGCATCTCAGACAAACTGTGATGAATACGGTCGACATACTGACTATGCAAACTCGCCTGTCCCGTAAAGTGTGAAGAAACGGTTTGTTGTAACAGGGCTAAGCTTGCCGATGCTTCGCTGCGCCCTAGATGTGCGGTCTCTGCAATTTCCGTACGCATATTACGCTCTAAGCGCTCCAAAGCGGCGATTTGCGCCTCCTGTTGCGCACTCAAACGCTCGCTGTGCAGCAAAAGCGTTTCCAAAGTCATAGGGATGGAAATCTTAGCCTGCCTATGCCGCAAGGCCATGTGCGCTAGAAAAACAAAAAGCCCCAATACGAGTAATGCGGCTAATGCTAAAAGAGGGATCGAAGAATTCATAAAACTCATAAAACATAGGCTTTAGATACAGCCTAGACAGAGGAAACTCTAAAAAAAGAGCCAAGCAGTCAATGCAAAAAGCGGAAATAGAAGGCCTACAGACCATACCATATAGGCAAAAAAACTAGGCATCCGTACGCCATGATGCTCTGCAATAGCGCGCACCATCAAATTAGGGGCATTGCCTAAATAGGTATTCGCCCCCATAAATACGGCTCCAGCGGATATTGCTGCCAAAAGAGCAGCCCCTTCTTGCATTAAGCGCGAGGCATCTCCTCCTGCAACATTAAAAAAAATTAAATACGTTGGAGCATTATCTAGAAAGGAAGACATCAGACCCGTCACCCAGAAATAACGTATGGGTTGTGACACCCCTTGGGCATCATTGACCAAGTTCCCTACCCACGCTAGCGGACCCGCCTCCCCGGCTTGAAGCATGGCCAGTACAGGCGCCATAGTCAAAAAAATGGCCGCAAATAATTGCATGACTTCTTTAATCGGCAACCAAGAAAAGGCATTATCCCGACGTAAAATTTTGGGTGTATAGCGCCAAGAAATCACAATGACGAAAGCCAATATGGCATCACGCCACAACGATCTGGCAGCCAGTACAACTCCTGTATGCGTTTGAATCCATGCTAAAAAATCGGCCCCAATACGTTTATCTGGGGAGATATTTTGGGCCGATAGCGCAGCAGGCTCTAAACCGCTCCATAGCACCACCCCTAAAATGATCAATAAAAGCCCTAGGTTGAACCTTCCTTGTAAGGTGAAAGGCCTGCTCCATGGAGTCGGATGCGCTACTGCCGTAGATCGCACCGGTTCGCGGCTAAAGTAATATCGATCTAGCGCATAAAACAGCGCCAATAACACGGCGCTAATAAAAAGGGTGGGTTGCCAAAGGTGTACGGTGGTCCAAAAAAAGGAGACTCCTCGCAAAAAGCCCAAGAATAAGGGGGGATCTCCCAGTGGTGTAAGCGCTCCACCAATATTTGCCACCAGAAAAATAAAAAAGATCACCGTATGCGCTTGTTTCTCACGGTGAACATTAGCGGATAGTAAAGGGCGTATCCATAACATCGCAGCGCCGGTGGTACCAATAATACTGGCAAGCGCCGTTCCCATCGCCAGCAATGCCGTATTGCCTACCGGAGTCCCTGGAAAATGCCATCGCAGGCGAATCCCACCCGCTACGGTATATAAAGCGGTCAGTAATAGGATAAAGGGCAGATACTCTACCAGCAGCACATGAAAAAATAGCTCGCGGACAGCGTCCATCCCATGCCCAATGCCTAATGACGTCAATATCACTACGGACCAAAATAGAACCACTTTAGCCGTATGGGCATGCCAAAAATGGGGTGCGCACATCGGTAATAGCGCAATCGAGAGCAGCACTCCACAAAATGGGAGTGCCCAGTAAAGACTTTGAAAAATAAGAGGATGATCAGAAGCAGTCATGCGCAGAAGCTCAGTAAATAGCAATTATTTTTATCATCAGATTTCTTTCGAAACCGAGTAGCGAGCATGGTAGGTTGGTGGTGACGAAGGAACACCAACATGCGCGCCATGGCGCCCTTGATGATCAGCTTACGATTATCTAAAAGCTAAAATTAAAAGTCAGCGGTACGCATGTTGGGGTTCCGTATTTGATTCAATTCGTCACCACCAACCTACTGCTAAAACGGTTTCATCACCGCTAAAAATACCCCTGCAAATAAACCTAATGTGGGAAGTTCATTCACCATCCGGTAATAGCGGTGGCTATGCGTATTACTGCCGTTTTCAAACCCTCGAAGCCAGCGTACACAGG
The DNA here is from genome assembly GCA_031963005.1 of Mycoavidus cysteinexigens. Lineage (GTDB taxonomy): Bacteria > Pseudomonadota > Gammaproteobacteria > Burkholderiales > Burkholderiaceae > JASSUD01. The sequence continues at coordinate 41,881 of JASSUL010000005.1, forward strand.
CGATATGATAAAGCACTAACAGTGCTGCGATCATCGCTTTAGCATGCAACCACCCTTGATAAGGCCCCATGCCCAGCTGATACCATATCGCCACTCCTAGCCCCAATGCAGGCACAACCAGTAGTGTCATAAATCGTAGCAGTTTACGCGCCATGGTGATTAAACGCTGCCTAGCCATAGGGTCTGTTTCTAATGCCAGGTTGACATAGATCCTGGGCAAATAAAAAAGCCCCGCAAACCAAGACGTTATAAAAATGATATGAAGCGTTTTTAGCCAGAGCATAGGATCTTTTATATCAATATTTTTTCAAATGTATTTAACCAATCACCGTCGAAATAGGTGACATAAACCTGCAGCTAATTGAAACAAACCTTCCCATATGCCTGGCACAGGCAGCCCCGCGTAAGGCGCAGTAGAGAAAGGAGGACGCTTTGTATTGCAGGTTGTATTGTGGCCTGTATCGTGGCCCGTATTGCGACCTGTATTGCGACCTGTATCGCAGGAAGCGGCAAAATGGGAAGGCGGCGTGCTAGCTATCGTAGGCATCATGCGTAAAAAAGGAATCCCTTTGATCTGCCTATCTAGCTGAGCTGCTAGCGATAAGCTTGCCTGCAAAGCCTCTGTAGAATACTGTTTGAGCGCCGAACCCATCAACTGTGCACGCGCGCCCCATACTCGATTTTCTCGTAATGCTTGCGCCAAAGGGCATCCTGCCTGAATGCTTTTTTGAATACGCAGCATCGCTCTAATATCTTCTGTGAGTACCCATAATACTAATACGGGGGAGATATCTTCTTCTCGCAAACCCTCTAATAGCGTAGTCAAGCGGCGTATATCCGCTGCGAGGAAGGCTTCACTTAATTGAAATACATCATAACGTGCAACGTCGAGCACCGCCTCTTTAAGCTGTTTTGCGGTGAGCTCTCCACTAGGATAGAGCAAACCCAACTTCTGAATTTCCTGATACGCAGCGAGCAGATTGCCTTCTACGCAATCGACTATGAACTGTAATGCCTGTTGCCCTGCGGTATTTTTTTCAACATATTGCCCCTGCTGTTGTAAGCGCTGCCGAATCCAGCCTGCAAGTTGAGGGTAGGAAACTTTATCGATCTGTATGCTTACACCGACACGCTCTAGTGCCGTAAACCAAGCGCTTTTTTGTGTAGTGGCATCTACACGGGGAAGTTGAATGAAAAATGCCGTGTGCTCATCGATAGACTGGGCTAATGCTTCTAAGGCTGCTGCACCTGCTACGCCAGGCTTGGCACTGGGAAAACGCAATTCTATAAATCGGCGATCTCCAAACAGCGACATGGCGCAGCTTGCTTCTTGCACTTGCATCCAATCAAAACCGCGCTCTATATCAAAAACCTGGCGGTCCCGATACCCCGCATCGCGTGCAGCTATGCGTATTTGATCGGCCGCCTCTTGGAGTAAAAGCAGTTCATCTCCATGGACAATATATAAGCCTGCAAAGCGCTCTTTCAGATGGGATGCAAGGTGCGTCGGAGATATTTTCATCGTAGAGCACGCTGGAATTACAACGGAGAAGGAGGAAGCGGAATTCTCGGACGAATGCTGGGTAATGCAGGCGCATCAGAATCTAAGCTTTTTACTGCCGCTAAACGACGCACCAACTGATCCACCGCATCATTTTCCATATCCGCGTAGAGAAACTCGGATTCCGTTGCTTTAGCAAGGGCGTATCGATCGCTATAGGTCATTGAGCGATTCACATTGACAATACTGAGCGGAATAAACATCGTGCTCTGCGCATCGCTGAGCGCATATTGAACCGTGAGATCCAATTCATACTCTTCGACTAGCCCTTCTAAGTTAATACTCAATACTTTTTGGCTACGCTCGATCGATAGATTTAAAAAGGCATCCGCTTGTTTAGGATTATCAACAATAATCGTTTTCCCTGTTGCTTCAATAAGCCGTCGCAATCGTGCGGCAATGGCCGGGCTTACACTTCCCGTTTGCACAATATACAAGCGTTTAAATGCGTATTCATGATGCCCTTTGAGCGTAAAACCGCATGCGCTCAGCAGACCTGTGCAGAGAACACACAAGCAAAAGGATAAAAACACCGCACGCACTGTCCCGCCCGCGATGCGCCAGTGGGACAAGATGCGTAATAGGTCGCGTATGAGCGGAATTTGAACGGATCGTATAAAAAACATCATCCCATTACACCACGATATTCACAATCCTGCCGGGCACAACAATCACTTTTTTTACCGGCTGGCCTGATGCTAAACGAAGAAATGCGTCATGCTCCAGCGCACTGCGCTCTATCATTTCCCGTGTAGCGTCTTTGGCTACCTGAAGTTGACCGCGCACTTTTCCATTAATTTGTAAAACTAACTCTATGCTATCGCTCTCCAGCGCGGCCTCATCGACTTGAGGCCAGGGGGCATCGAGCAAGTTTAAGCGATATGCGGTACGGTATCCTAAAGTTTCCCACAATGTATAAGTGACATGGGGAACAATCGGATACAGTATGCGCAGCAAAATGCTATACGCTTCTCGCAATACTGCAGCGTGTGCCTCATGCGCTTTAGCCTCAGAGGACGCATTTTGAAAGGCTTCCAAGGTATTGAGCATCTTCATCGACGCAGAAATCACAGTATTGTATTGCACGCGTTGATAGTCAAACTCCACTTGCTTGAGCAAGCTATGGATATCGCGCCTGAGTGTTTTTGACAGCGCCGAATCACTGTCTACTAAAGAAAATGGATCATCTAAAGCCCCTTCTCCCAACGAGCGTAATAGGGCTTGATGCGTATAGGCAAAGCTCCAAAGCCTACGCAAAAAGCGGTGTGCGCCCTCCACGCCAGAACCGGACCACTCTAGTTTCTGGGTAGGTGGTGCAGCAAACAAGACAAAAAGGCGGGCCGTATCCGCGCCATACTGATCAATAATCGCTTGCGGATCTACTCCATTATTTTTGGACTTGGACATTTTCTCCAGTCCCCCATGCTGCACAGGCAGACCATCAGCGCGCAGGTTCGCGGCCATATCACCGCCTTTCTCATCTCGAGTAAAGATAAGTTCGCTGGGGTTAAACCAGGTTTTATGTCCCTGTGTATTTTCGCGATAAAACGTATCTTGCAACACCATGCCTTGAGTAAGCAGCTGCGTAGCCGGTTCTGCAATCGTAATAAGCTGTAAATCGCGCATGACCTTCATCCAGAAGCGCGAATACAAGAGATGCAAAATCGCATGCTCAATGCCTCCGATATAGTGATCCATCGGCAACCAATATGCGGCACGTTCATCGACCATCTGTTCGGCGTCTGGGCAGGTATAACGCACGAAATACCAGGAAGAATCTACAAAGGTATCCATCGTATCCGTTTCACGGCGCGCGGGCGCCCCGCATTGGGGACAAGTACAGTGCACAAACTCTGCACATTGAGCCAGCGGATTTCCACTCCCATCAGGCATCAACCCTTCTGGCAAGACTACGGGCAAATCTGCTTCAGGAACCGGCACATCCCCACACGTTGCGCAGTGAATAATCGGGATAGGAGTCCCCCAATACCGTTGCCGTGAAATCCCCCAATCACGCAAACGCCAAGTGGTTTTCGCTTCGCCTAAACCGCGTGCAGTCAAATCTTTCGTAATCGCGTCACGGGCCTGTGCACAAGGTAATCCGTCGTAGGATCCACTGTGTATACACATCCCCCCTTCTGTATGGCCATATTGCTCTGACCAGGTATCGGTCGTGTATTCCTGATTCGGCCAAGTAATGACGGGTTGAATCTGCAACTGATATTTTTTAGCAAAAGCAAAATCACGCTCATCGTGAGCTGGCACGCCCATGACTGCGCCTTCACCATAATGCGTAAGGACATAGTTCGCTATCCATACTTCAACCGGCTGATCAGTTAAAGGGTGCTGCACATAAAAACCGGTCCCTATCCCCTTTTTCTCTACGGTAGCGATGTCGGCTTCTGCCGTACCGGTTTGCCGGCATTCTTCGATAAAGGCTTGCAATGGGGCATTGTCTTTCGCCAAATGCGTCGCTAAAGGATGTCCTGCTGCTATGGCACAAAATGTCACGCCAAAAAGCGTATCTGCTCGTGTAGTAAATACGCGCAGTTGCTGAGACTGACCTTCTAATTGATACGGAAAACTCACCGTAACGCCGGTACTCTTGCCCATCCAGTTGCGTTGCATGGCTTTGACACGATCAGGCCAGCCCAGACCATCGAGCTCTTCAAGTAAGGCATCGGCATATTGGGTAATGCGCAAGTAATACATCGGGATTTCCCGCTTTTCTACGAGCGCGCCTGAGCGCCAGCCGCGGCCATCTATGACTTGCTCATTCGCCAGCACCGTTTGATCTACGGGATCCCAATTGACCTCTCCATTTTTTTTATAGGCAAGGCCCGCTTTGAGCATCTTTAAAAATAGCCATTGATTCCACTTATAGTATTGGGGATCGCACGTCGCAACCTCACGCGACCAATCGATTGCTAAACCTAAAGCCTGCATTTGCTTTTTCATTGAGGCTATATTGGCATAAGTCCACTGCGCAGGCGGCATACCATTTGCTAAAGCCGCATTTTCAGCGGGCATTCCAAAAGCGTCCCACCCCATGGGCATAAGCACATTGCGACCTTGCATACGTGCTTGACGCGCCATAGCATCATTAATCGCATAATTGCGTACATGCCCCATATGCAGCTTTCCAGAGGGATAGGGCAGCATCGACACGCAATAAAACTTCTCGCCTTTTTGAGAGGATGACGCAGTATGCGAGTCCTCTACAGGCGTTTCACGTGCAAGGTAAACCTGATGGTCATCCCAGTGTTTTTGTAGTGTAGATTCAAGCTCTGTAGGGGAATATTTTTCTTGCATAATCAAAGGATCAAAACGAGTAAACAATAGCGTGAGAAAGCGATATATGCGGATTTAAAGCGGCGGACTTAAAGCGGCGAATTTAAAGCGGCAGGTTTAAAGAGCGACAGCTAAAACATCTTGCATATCAAACAGCCCTCGGGTTTTTTGCATCAGGAAAAGGGCTGCGCGCAAGGCGCCTTGTGCGTAGCCATATCGATTAGCCGATCGATGTGTAATCTCCAGCTGATCGGCAATCCCTGCAAATAAAGCCGTGTGCTCGCCCACAATGCCCCCAGCACGCACCGTGGCAAATCCGATCTCGTGCATGCCTCGCTGCTGCGTTGCCGTATTACGGGAAAACACCGCTTCTTTTTGAAAATCCAAGTCACGCGCTTTGGCAATGACTTGTCCCATTTTGAGCGCGGTTCCAGATGGCGCATCCATTTTATGGTAATGATGGGCTTCGATAATTTCGGTTTGATATTCCGCAGGTAAAAGTTGCGCAGCTTGTTCGATCAGCTTGAAAAGAATATGGACGCCAATACTCATATTCGGCGATACCACCATGGGCAATGTTTGGCTCACATGCTGTAGTTCTGCATATTGCTCTGGCGTCCATCCTGTGGTGCCAATCACCAGTTTAGTTCCTAAGCGCTGAGCCACTTTCACATACTCCATCGTTGCCTCAGGGCGTGTGAAATCGATCAAACAATCCGATTGTTCCAAAACACGATCTGCCGCATCAGAGATGATAATGTCAGTTTGTTGCCCCATAAACAGGCCTGCATCTTGCCCTATTAAAGGGCTAGCAGGACGCGCTAATACCCCACTGAGCTGTACTTGCGGATTCTGCAAAATCGCTTCTATCAGCGCACGGCCCATACGACCTGAAATGCCTGAAAGGGCTATACGAGGTTTAAGGAGTGAAGAGGAGGACATCGATACAAAAGACTCTAAAAGGTTCTAAAAGACTTTAAAAGGTTTTAAAAAGTTCAAATACGAAAAAGGCAAAGTAGACAAGCATGGAAAATCCCTGTTTTTTCATCCGGTCTTTTACTTTTTGCGATCTCCATCCACCGCTTGAATTAAATCGTATTCAGAAGGAAGGTCTTCCGCGCCGCTATATGCGGCCACACGCTCTTTATTAAAATGCACAATGAAATGGCGTTGCGTCACAATATCCGTTTGTCCGCGTTTAAAATAAAAAACATAATCCCAACGATTAGGATGAAAAGGATCGATGAGGAGCGGAGTACCCAAAATATTTCTCACGGCCTCACGAGTCATCCCTATACGCACTTTGGCGGCAGCTTCTTGTGAAACAAAATTACCCTGTACAACTGCAGCGCGGTAAGGCGTAATACCAAGGGTCATCGACTCTAATAAGGGCTTGCTATGACAGCCTGTGAGCGCGCCAAACACGGCTATCAGAGAGATAAAAATCATTTGGTTTTTTAATTTAATGCCCATATTTATATCCTATTCATCGCAATCACTCGCTGCGGAACCAGCAAGCCTTCGGAGTAATCACCTACCCCTAAAAATTGCCCCGCTTCGTCATATATCCGAGAACAGGCCTGCATCAAGGGCATGCTAACGTCCCCTGCAGAGTCCAAGCGTAAGCGCTGCCCCTGCAAGAATCGCAGTGCTAAATCTGTGCGTAGATTGTACCTAGGCAAATGGGGCAGCAAGGTATCAATGGGCAATAGACTCGCCTGTGGATGCTCCATCGCTTCTAGCGCATCCAACGTCACCGCAGTGTCCAATGAAAAAGCAGCAACCCGTGTACGACGCAACGCCCCTAAATGCGCTCCACAGCCCAGCGCTTCTCCAATATCTTCTGCTAATACCCGGATATAGGTTCCTTTGCTGCACGTCACCCGCAGATTCAATGTAACGCACTGCTTGGCGGCATGGCATTGCGCTTCATCTAACCACTCCAAGGCTTGAATCGTCACAGGCCGTGCTGCACGCTCTACAGTCAAGCCTGCACGAGCATACTCATAAAGGGGTTTTCCTGCTTTTTTGAGTGCGCTATACATCGGGGGAATTTGCAAGATATCGCCTCGAAAGGTTTCCAGCACTTGATGTACGGTCGATCTCTCTACAGCTACTTCGCGCGTTTGCAAAATGCTGCCTTCACGATCTCCGGTACTCGTCGTTGAACCTAATACGACTAATGCTTCATAGGATTTATACGCATCGAGCGCATCATGCGAAAACTTCGTCGCATCTCCAAAACACAGAGGCAATAAACCGGATGCTAGAGGATCTAGCGTGCCAGTATGCCCTCCCTTTTTCGCTTTTAAAATCCATTTCGCGCGCCCAAGCGCTGCATTGCTGGATAAGCCCAACGGTTTATCCAGCAGCAGTACACCGTCTACAGCACAACGTGTGCGCGATTTTTCCGGCAGGAGTTGTGTCGATTTTTGAGATAAAACAGGTGCGTTCACGATCAGATGGGTTTGTACGGCATGACAGCGCAAAAAGGAGAGATATCCACACTATCAGCGAATAAATTAAATGGAGTCGGTCTCTTTGTCCTGAGATACATTGTCTTGAGATACCGTATCGTCAAGTGTACTTTGCTCAGAGGCATAGGGTGCATTCGCTTCGCGAATCAGCGCATCCATATGTATGGCATTTTCAGGAGTCTTATCCCAAATAAAATGTAATGTTGGTACCGTATGAATATGCAAGCGCTTAAAAAGCAGATTACGTAAGTGCCCTGCGCTTTGATTCAGTGCGGCTTGTAGCACGTCTGGCGCACCAAATAGCGACGTAAAATAGACTTTGGCATGGGCATAATCGCGCGTTAGCTCAACGCTATGCACCGTAATAGAATGAATTGCTGGATTTTTAATTTCCGTGCGGATCAATTCAGCAAGATCGCGCTGTATTTGATCTGCTATGCGCAAATTGCGCCCAGGAGCATTACGTCTTTTAGGCATAGTCCCCTCTTGTCCTTCAGTAAAACCGGTTTCCGGTCTTCAAATTACAAGAACGCCCGAAGCATACTTATACACTGCTTCGGGCGCTCAATCGATACTGCGAGAAAAAGGCTACAGTACGCGTGCGACTTCAACGATCTCAAAAATTTCAAACTGATCGCCTTCAGCGATATCATTGAAATTCTTCACAGAAATACCGCATTCAAAGCCTGCTTTTACTTCACGGACATCCTCTTTAAAGCGTTTCAAAGAGTCCAACTCGCCGGTATGAATGACTAGATTATCGCGTAATACCCGTACAGAGGCCGCACGTTTGATAACCCCATCAAGCACCATACATCCGCCAATGGCCCCAATTTTGGGAACCCGGAAGACTTGTCGTACTTGCGCCGTTCCTAAGACATTTTCTTTCTTCTCAGGCGCTAGCATGCCGGACATCGCAGACTTCAGATCATTGACGGCGTCATAAATCACATTGTAGTAGCGAATATCAATGCCATTCGCTTCAGCAAGCTTACGCGCTAGGGCATCTGCTCGTGCATTAAAACCAATAACCACCGCTTTGGATGCAATCGCTAAATTGATATCCGACTCACTAATCCCCCCGACGGCAGCATGCACCACTTGTACGCGCACTTCATCCGTTGAGAGTTGCACAAATGCCTGCGTAAGCGCCTCTTGAGAACCACGCACATCGGCTTTAATAATGAGCGGTAAGTTTTGCAACTCGCCTTCCGCTGTCGCATTAAAGCGATTTTCCAGTTTCGCAGCATGCTGTTTGGCCAACTTCACATCACGGAATTTACCCTGACGGAATAAGGCGATTTCCCGTGCCTTCCGTTCATCGGATAGCACGATGACTTCTTCCCCAGCAGCCGGCGCTTCGGATAAACCTTGAATCTCTATAGGAATAGACGGTTTAGCTTCTTTAATCGGCTTACCATCTTCATCCAACATCGCACGCACCCGCCCGTAGGCTGTACCGGCTAATACGATATCTCCGCGACGCAATGTACCGGATTGCACCAAGACGGTAGCCACTGAACCACGCCCTTTATCAAGGCGGGCTTCGATGACTAAGCCTTTGGCAGGAGTGTCGACAGGCGCAGTCAGCTCTAAAACTTCCGCTTGCAATAAAACGCTTTCTAATAATTCGTCGATACCTTGCCCTGTTTTTGCAGAAACCGCAATAAAAGGCGCATCTCCACCATATTCTTCAGGCAGGACGCCTTCTGCTATAAGTTCTTGCTTGACACGATCTTGGTTTGCTCCGGGTTTATCTACTTTGTTCACCGCAACGACCAGCGGTACATTCGCAGCACGAGCATGCGCAATCGCTTCCTTCGTTTGCGGCATCACACCATCATCCGCCGCAACGACTAAAATGACGATATCCGTAGCTTTGGCTCCTCGAGCACGCATGGCGGTAAATGCCTCGTGACCAGGTGTATCCAAAAAGGTAACCACTCCTCGCGGCGTATCGACATGATATGCCCCAATATGCTGTGTAATTCCCCCTGCTTCACCTACAGCCACCTTAGAGCGGCGGATACAATCCAGCAATGAGGTTTTACCATGATCCACGTGACCCATCACCGTTACTACAGGAGGGCGTGGCAGACTCTCTGCCTCATGATTCACTTCTGGGATAACCAGAAACGCTTCGGGATCATCTAATCTTGCCGCTATTGCGGTATGCCCGAGTTCTTCAACCGCAATCATGGCGGTTTCTTGGTCCAGAATCTGATTAATGGTGACCATTTGCCCCAAGCTCATCATTTTCTTAATGACCTCAGAGGCTTTAACCGCCATTTTATGCGCAAGATCTGACACAGTAATCGTTTCTGGCACATGCACTTCACGCACAACAGGTTCCGTCGGCGCTTGGAATGCAGCGCGCGCATCGACTTCATGTTTATGGCGTCTATGACCGCTTCTGCGTCCGCCTTCATTATCTAAATCAGAAGAGCCGCCTCGCGTTTTTAATGTACGACGTTTATTTCCGCCTCCCGCGTCTTGCCATTGCGGGGAATGCGCGGATTTACCGGCTTTTTTCTTATCCGTTGCCGATTCCGTGCTCTGTGCCGTTTTAGGAGCTGCCGCCGTACGCGTATTCTCACGTGCGCCCGTACCCGTGCCGGCAGTACGGCTTTTCGCCGAAGCCGACGATGGGGCATTGGCAACTTCTGCAGCTGGAGCGGGCACAGCAGGGGTAGCCTCTGCCGGTTTAGGAGCCGCAACGCGCACGGTTTTACGCGTTGAATTCATCATTTCGCGTATCGCGCGTGCTTCCTCTTCTGCGACTTGACGACGTTGCAAGCTCAATTTCTCACGTTCGACTCGATCTACAGCAGATTCAGCAGCTGTTTTTTGAGCCGGTGGTTTTGCTGCAACGGGAGTGCCAATAGATTTACTGCGCATGCTGTCTTGAGAGGCAGCGGAAGTCGTCTTCGCGGAAACATTTTCAGCAACCGGTTTCGTAGAAGGAGTCTGTGTTTTCACCGTATTTACTACTTGATCGACTACTTGATTTTGCGCATTTTCTGTCGCATTAGCCGTTGGTTCTTTTGCTTTTGGAGCATCCGCAGGCACTGTTTTAGAAGCGCTAGAGGATGGATCCGACAATATTTCTACCGCCTTAGCTTTACTAGAAGAGGCCTCTACTTCACGCGTATCGGAAGCTTTTTGAGCTTCAACCACAGTAGTATCTTGCGTACTGGAATTTTGTGCGCGGGATGCCTCTGCCGATACCTCGGAGGTTGCTGAGCGATCTGTCTCTGATACCACTGACTTCGAAGCTTCTACAGCAGCAGAAGATTCAGACACTGGTATCGGTTTCTGAGAAGCGTCAGAAGACGCGTTGAGCGCATCCTGCCCAACGGCCACATTGGAAGTCGATGCCGGCATTGAAGAAAGTGCAGCGCTCGCTGCGCTAGCAACAGAAGTCTGTTGCCTATGCAGCAAATCGCTTGCAGCATCAGACGGTAATGATGCCCCACTCTTAAGCACGTCATCCGGTTTCACGAATGTCCGTTTTTTACGTACTTCTACTTGAATCGTGCGGGGTTTGCCAGTTGAATCAGCTTGGCGGATCTCGGAAGTTTTCCGGTGCGTGAGCGTAATTTTACCTTCCTCACCCGTTTCTCCTTTCTGGGCACGATGCAGATAGGCTAAAAGACGGGCTTTATCACTCTCTGACAATAGCTCTTGAGCATGCTGTTTTTCAATACCTGCTGCTTTTAATTGCTTGAGCAGGATGGTTACTGACACTTTGAGTTCTGTGGCAAATTCAGTTACGTTGTTACTCGCCATTCACACCTCTTAAGGCTCTCCGGCAGCAGCGTCAGGTCAATAGAGACCCTATGCCGCTTATGCGGAAAAGCACCCTCTCTAAAAATAAGAAAGGATTCTCATTATGGTTCAATAAATTTATGATTTAATCTGCATAAAAATCATTGAGGCAGTAAGTTGTAATCAGGTTTATTATCTCTATTGGATTTCATTAAACTTAAAAATCCATTTTCTTAATAACCTTTTAAAAATCGCCCCAACTTCCCTTAGCTATCAAATCACAAGGTTGTTTTACTACAGGAGAGCCGCACATACTCTTTTATATTTAATTATGAAACCAATGTTCTCTAGCTTTCATAATCAGCGACTTAGCTAGCTCTTCCTCTAACGATACTTTTTCCATCAACTCATCGGCGTCTAAGTCAGCCAATGCGTCTCGCGTTGTAATATTTTCATTGGCAAGCTGCGCCATCAACTCTGGCGTCATACCTTCTAGATTTTTTAAATCTAATTCAAGCCCCTCTACTTTCTCTTCTTGCGCGATGGCTTGGCTTAATAAGGCATTAACCGCACGGTCTCGAAGTTCAAGCACAGTGCTTTCATCAAAAACATCCAGTTCTAGCATTTCATTTATGGGGACATAGGCTACTTCTTCCAGCCCATAAAATCCCCCATCAATAAGCGCATCAGCAGCATTGGTATCGACATCCAATTCACGTATAAAGTTTTCACGCACCTGCGCGCGCAATTGCTCTTTCTTATCTGCGGACTCGTCTAAGGTCAGGATATTAATTTGCCAACCGGTTAACTCAGAGGCTAATCGTACGTTTTGTCCATTGCGGCCAATCGCTACGGCTAGCTCATTGTTATCGACAACGACTTCCATAGAATGCTGTTCTTCATCGACCATAATCGACTGCACACAAGCAGGAGCCAGCGCATTCACTACAAATTGTGCGGGATCTTCCGACCAAATAATGATGTCGATATTTTCACCGCCCACTTCTCCACGCACGGCTTGAATACGAGAACCACGCATCCCTACGCAGGTTCCAACAGGATCAATACGATCATCATAAGCCACAACCGCGATTTTGGCACGTATGCCAGGATCCCGTGCAGCGGCTTTAATCTCTAAAAGCCCTTGCTCTATCTCAGGCACTTCTAGTTTAAAGAGGTGCATTAAAAATTCAGGAGCGGTGCGGGAGAGCTCAATTTGTGGACCACGGGCAGTACGATCTACTTTAGAAATATAAGCACGGACACGATCTCCAGCGCGCAAGCTCTCGCGAGGAACCATATGCTCACGACGCAGCATCGCTTCAACGCGACCGGACTCGACAATAACATTGCCTTTATCTTGACGTTTTACCGTCCCGGTCATCAACAGATCACCTTGTTGGAGAAAATCCGACAAGATTTGTTCACGCTCTGCATCGCGTATTCTTTGCAGAATCACTTGTTTGGCGGCCTGTGCACCTATACGCCCAAATTCAATGGAATTGACTGGCTCTTCAAGGCATTCCCCCACTTGAGTATGAGGATCTTGTTCAAGCGCTTCAAAGAGTAAAATTTCTTTATCGGGCTCTTGTAGACCTGCTTCATCAGGCACTACCAGCCAACGGCGGAAAGTTTCATGCTCTCCGGTTTCCCGGTTAATCGATACACGAATATCTGCGTCTTCGCTGTACAACTTTTTCGTTGCCAATGACAAAGCCGCTTCTAGTGCAGAAAACACAACATCTTCGTGCACATTCTTTTCGCGAGCGAGCGCGTCAACCAACATCTTCACTTCGCGACTCATCGTTTAGAGCTCCTAAAATCAACTTGCGCTACCAATTGAGCCCGCTCTATTTCACCTAAGGTAAAATGCAACACAGCGGGGCCCTGCTGACCCATATAGTTCAAAATCAACACGCCTTCGGCATCCTCTTTCGGCGCTTGCAAAATACCGCGGTATTGCTTGCAGCCATCTACCATCTTCTTGAGCGTCACCTTCGCTTCACATCCCGCAAAGCGGATAAAGTCACTGTGCTTCTTCAAGGGCCGATCTAAACCGGGAGAAGATACTTCAAGGCGCTCATAATCGATGTGCTCTACCTCAAATACATAGCTCAGTTGCTTACTCACCTTCTCGCAATCCTCGATAGTGATACAAGGACCCGCCGATCCCTCGGCATGAGGTTCAGAGGAAGCCGGCATCACAAAAGGGGTATCGATAAATACCTGAAACAACCCTCTGCCAACCAACTTAAAATCGACCAACTCGTAGCCCAAACCCTCAACTGTGGTCTGGATGCATTCTAACCATCGCAATTGCACAGCATTTCTCTTTTAGAAATTCATTCTCAAAGGCGCAAACAAGATCCAGTGGCAACCACATGTAAAGTGGTTTTCCAATATCACTTCACCATGCGCTTAAATATCCTGGTATTCGTATGCATTTGGCAAAAAAAAATGGGCCTGATGCCCATCCCGTCACTATGGCGGCATTCTATGCCCGTAGATATAGAGTGCCGAGAACTTTCCTACTCAAGGCCAATTCCTGCCTATTCGGAAAAGCAGATAACATCTTGCCGAAAGAGCGTAATTCTATACAGTTTTAAGACTACTAGCAATAAAAATACACGCACTCTGAGCAACCGAGTGGCCTTAAGCTATCCGTGATGCAAACAAAAGAGGCCACATCCCTATCGAGAGCGTATCACCCAATTATTCATGCGAACGCGAATTGTGCACGCCGTAGCGGCTGGAGAAAGTACTTATCTACCGCCCAGTCAAACTGATTACTCAGGAACAAAGCTTGGAATATAGCCAGACCCAAGGTTGAGCAGAACCATATTCCATCAGAACAAGTATATGCAATAACGCCACTCAATGCAGCAGAGGCTCCCAAAACGCCTGCTAAGGATCGATTCAGTGTGGTCCAACTCTGCTCATTAAGATTAAGTGGAACTAGGCCTGGAAAGATACTCTTTATCAAAGCATTCTTCCAAAACCACTCTGACAGCAATAGCGCCCCACCCGTTAAAGCATTGATAATAGTAAATGTCAATTTAACAATGAACGTATTTTGAACAAAATACCCAATCCCCCCCATCACCATAATTGACATCAAATCAAGCCACAGCCTAGGATTAATAGACTGATTTTGTCTTTTCTGCGCAACCATTTGCAATACGGTGATACCAAGGGCAATAGGCATAGCTGCTGCCAGACAAAAAACGGCAAATTGGCCGGGCATAATCAATGCTGCTGTGGACAGAAAACTCAATGCGAGTGGCCCCCACGGAAGCGAATAGGACACGGAGGAATCCCTGTGCGTTTCTATGCCGCGCGACATTTGCGGATTAGCTTCACTAGATGGTATCACAGGCGAATCCGCAGGCGAATGGACTACGCCCCTCTCCAAAGTATAGCCTGTGTTAGGCCACTGATATGCGTTATTAGAAGGTTGCACAGATGATGGGGCATACATAAGAAAACTTAAAAATATAATATATAGATTAAAAAAATTCGGCGCATGTCTAATAGAATCCGCCCATAAAGCAGCAGAAAAGTACCATGCCTTCTACCCTATCAAATTTAAAATTTTTTCATCACGGTAGCATTTCCCCCTTCCGAAACAATCACCCTATGCCATTTCTCTTCTTTTCGTCATATTAATATCGATTGTATCCAGCAACGAGTCTTTACTCTGGAGTGCGTCAAAAGCATACACTTGCTTTGCAGAGTCTACGAGGCGAGAGGAGCGCCGCTAAGGTGCCTTTATACTATTCTACTCTTTTTCACCTGCACAATTTTAAGGCTACTAGCTAAAAATACACCCACTCTGAGCAAGCGGGTGACCTTAAGCTAGCGCCTTAGCATCATGGATATGGATATTACTGTTATTTGCTGCGTACGCATTCCACACCTTAGCCCATGCAAACTGTTTTTCCAAGAAAAAAACTGTCGATACACGCGTACCTAACAAAGCAAATAGAACCCATATTCGATTAGAACAAGTGTACGCAATAAGGGCATTTAATGCCCCCAAGCCTACTGAAAAGCCGGCGAAGGACCAACTGAGTTTGGCCCAGTTATCCTCAGATAAGTTTTTTATCTCCCCTTCCCATATATTCTTTATCAAACCATTTTTTCCAAACCATTCTGATAGTAGTAGCGCTCCACTCATTAAAATATTGAAAATAGTGGGCTTCAATTTCACAAAAAACGGACTTAAGAAAAATCCAACCCCTCCAGTCAGAATAAGTGCTGCCAACTCAATCCATAGCACAAAGTCAATCTGCTGATATTGCGTTTGCTGCCAAATCATTTGCAATACGGTCGTACCAATAGCGATAGCCGTAGCCACATAAAGATCTGCAAATTCGGCGGCGACAAAATACGCCACCATAGAAAACAAGTCGAATAAGAGTTCCCTAAACGAGGGTGCATAAGCTGCGAGAGAAGCTGCGTTCGAATTCTGTGAATTTTGAGAGCGGGATGCAGAGCGAGGAGTCTCTATTTTTGTGGAATGCTCTACTCGCCCATTAGCTTGATGAGACGTCTTTTTAGCATAAGGCACAGAAAATTTATTGAGCAAGGCATCGCAATTTTTAGAGAGGTATGCAGAGGGAGAAATACCTACTCCTATGGAATGCCTTACTTGCCCATTAACGCTATTAGAGGTCTGGCCAAAATAAGATGCGCCAAAATAAAGTGCAATAGACCTCTTTTGAAACCCCATAGCGGCGTCATTCCGGATCAAAGTACTTTTGTACTGTCTTCGTCGGTATTCCTTGCTACGGAGTTTCGAAAGAGATCTAATAAATTCATCGGAACTATTTGAACATGCAGATGTTATTTTTGAAGTATTGAGTGCCTTTACCTTTATATGATTATCTTCCGGCACAATGAGAGTTTGAGCCTTTATATTGCTCATCACCGCAGAAGGTACAGCGCTAGGGGAGTTATTAGAAATTTGTGCAGATGATGAGACAGTCATAAGAAAGCTCAAAAATATATATAGATTAAAGAGATTTGAGGCATGTCTAACAGAATCTGACAATAAAGCAGCAGAAAAGTTCCATACCTTTCACTTTGCTAAATTTAAAGCTACTAGCTAGAAACACACCCACTCTGAGCAATCAAGTGATCTTAAGCTATCGCGTTAGCATCATGGATATGGGTATTACTATTATTTGCCATGGATGAATACTGTGCCTGCCGCTCTCGCTCTCGCAGCCGCAAGAAAACACTGGCACCGAAAAAAGTTGCCAATATAGGCGCTCCCAGCAAAGAGAATAGAAGCCATGTTCGATTAGAAACAGTGCACGCAATAATGGTATTTAATGCGCCTAAGCCTATAAAAAGGACTGCGTAGGATAGACTCAATTTGGCCCTACTATCCTTAGATAAAGTTATTGCCGATTTGATTATATGTTTTATGAAATCATTCTTTCCAAAACACTCTGACAGCAGTAACACTCCACCTATTAAAATGCTGGTAATAGTGGGGATCAATTTGATAAGTAATGGATTTTGAAAGAAAAATCCAACTCCTCCCATCACAACTGATACGGCTAATTGAATCCACAGCGCAAAAGGAATATGCTGATCTTGTGTTTGCTGCCAAATCATTTGCAATATGACCGAGCCAATAGCAATCGCCGTAGCCACATAAAGATCCGCGAATTCGGCGGCGACAAAATACGCCACCATAGGAAACAAGCCTAATAAGTATTTCCAAGACGAGGTCTCATGAGCTGCGGAAGAAGCCGTGCTCGAATTCGGGGAATTTTGAGAGGGGTCTACAAAGTGAGAAGTATCTACTCCTGAGGAAGACCTTACTTGCCCATGAATATTAGTTTGTGCATCTACATTGCTCGCCCCAGAAAAAGAGGCAGCGCTAGAGGAGCCTTGAGCAATTGGTGTAGATGACGGGATATTCATAAGAAAATTCAAAAATATATATAGATTAAAAAAATTGGGAACATGCCTAATAGAATCTGACAATAAAGCAGCAGAAAAGTTCCATGCTTTCTGCTTTACTGTTAGACGCCATCCAATAGCGAAGCATCTTCTCCAAAGAAGGGGAACGAACTATGCCGCCCCCACCTCTAAAATTACTGAATTTAACGCAATGGCGATCACGATTAGAGCGTAGCTTATACAGCATAACGCTCTTAATATGCCTTCCTTGCCTTATCTTCAGTACATTTCGATTTAACTGGATTGTATCCGGCGATGAGGCTTCACTGCGGAAGCCGGAGATGGTGCATCAAAAATATCTCCTTGCCTTGCAGAGTCTGAACGTCGATAAGGAGCAGAGGCAGGGGTGCGCATGCCCTGACTTTGCTCTTTCCCCCCTGAATGGGGATTATTCAACATAAACGCACGAGGACGCGTAGATTCACGCGGGTTAGTACGCGCTGAATCCCAAGTAGGAGATGCTTTTGCATAGCCACCCTCTTCCGCGCCCCTTCGTGCGGGGGCAGTATGTCTCGTAGTAGAGTAAGGCTTTTTTTCTCCTACGAAACTACGTTGTTGCCTTGGATAAGCGGATTTGCTGTGCGTTGAAGGATGTCGCGGTTCGTGTGCAGCTGCCCCATTTGGAGATAAGCGACGAGCAGAAGGAGTATAAGCCGCTGCATCCTGTTCTACACGGCGTGTTCTGTGTTGCGCACCATAGCCCAATGCGGTTTGCATGGGATCAGGCTGCCTACTACGCTTTGCATCATGGTTAAAATGAGGCCGCTGAGAAGCCGCAGGAGGATAAAACGAAGATGAAGGCGTATCGTAGAGAGCCGATCCAGAGGAAGGAAACATGCAGGATGCGTGCAAAGGTCGACCATCTTGACGTTTTTTTTCAGGCATAAAGGGGTTGTGTTCAGGTCTACCTCTACGTTCTGGGCGATGTCGTTGCGCTACAGGGTCTTTTTGTCCTGCATTTATGGCAGGTAGGCCTACTTTCTCACACAATGCAGCGACATCATTGGCTTGTAATTCATTCCAGCGCCCGCGCTTTAAGTGTCGGGGCAGATGTATCGAGCCATGCCGTGTGCGGATAAGGCGACTTACTTGCAAACCTACCGCCTCAAATAAGCGTCGTACCTCACGATTACGGCCTTCGGCAATCGTAATATGGTACCAACGATTGGTGCCTTCCCCTCCCCCTTGCTCAACAGTTAAGCAACGCGCTTCACCATCTTCTAGCATGATGCCATCGAGCAGCTTCTGACGTGAGGGCTCGTTTAAAGAACCTATCACGCGCACTGCATATTCACGCTCTACCCCATAACTTGGATGCATTAAACAGTTTGCTAAATCTCCAGAGGTCGTGAGTAATAGCAGCCCTTCGGTATTAAAATCCAAACGTCCTACGGCTAGCCACTTTGCGGACCTCAGCATGGGCAAATTATCAAAAACACTGGGACGTCCTTCTGGGTCGTCGTGACTTACGATTTCACCAATAGGTTTATGGTAAAGCAAAACGCGCGGCGGGCGGTTCATCGCTGCTGTGTGGCGGATTAATTCACCTTGAACGCGCACTTTGTCGGCAGCACCGATACGCTGTCCAATATGCGCAGGCTCGCCATTAACTGAAATATGTCCTGCAGCTAACAGCTCCTCCATTTGACGACGCGACCCTAGGCCTATGTCTGCCAGTACTTTTTGTAGCTTAGGACGCTCTTCTTCTGCGACAAAAGGAGAGGCAGGCGCTCTAGAGCGATGTGGCTCGGTAGATGCCCCTTCTTGCCAACGAGGGTTACTGGCTTGCCGGTTAAATAAACCACGGTTCGCACTACCATTGCGATGCGTTTGAGTGCGGGGTTTTTCAGCATCCCAAAGAGGAGTGGAAGCAGTGTTGCGCGATGGCGCTGAATTCGTCCACGCCCCTTCTTTGGGAGTATTTTGCATTGGGGAAGAGGATGCGTGCTCGGAATAATCCGCCGTCTTCCCTGTCTTACGCGCCAGCGTTTTTTCACGCTCCATGCGCCGACGTGCAATCAGACTACGTGGACCTCGCCGCAAACCATGGTGCTCGCGTGCGCCTGCAGGAGGCGACTGAGGAACCGTAGGTACAGCGCAAAAAACATGGGGGGAAAAATCCTCTGACGATGAATGGTTTTTTTCACCATCTATCGCGCCTTCATTTAAATTAGGCTCAGCAGGGTTTGATTGCATTGATTTCAAAGCAGCCTCAGTTAGGTAAATATAATTGGAAGCTATATTTATTTAGTTAAACACTATGGATTAAATGGAATGCGCGATAGGCAGATAAACAGCAAGCGCAAACACGTTGCAAAAGGAAAATATCAATAATTCAGTATCAGGAAGTTCATATAAAAAGCAACAAATAGGCACTGCACCCAGAAACGCTGAGTGCAATATACATTGCGATGCATTCTACGGTTTACGACAAACGATCAAAGTGAAGTTGTGTGAGTACCTTATAAGAATCTGTTTAGTATCTTCCAAAAGGGTTCCTATTTGAGGGGAGCAGGAGCACAGGGACCGGAACTGTACTTTTGTACAGTAGGGATCCCGAGCACCGCACCCCATAGTTACCAAATACGCAAAGAGCGGCCCTTTTAGGAGATAATAAATAGGTTCTTAGGCTTTTTTTGGCCTTAATGCAGCAGGGCACTTTTTACGCGCATCATCACTATTAAGACGGAGCATGTACCACGCTATGTAATAGCCCTAGAATGCGTTTTGCTTGCGAAGAGGTATCCTTCTCACCCGCGGCGGTCAGTACAGTAATTTGCGTATGCTGCTCTTCTACTTCGCGCACATTGATCGCGTAAGCACGCGCCTTTTTTTCTTTTCGTCCGTGAAACAATTGGCCCCAAAAGCCCTGACGCGCAATACTCTGGTCCATAGGATCTACATAGCGCACGTAATACAGGCCCTTTGCTCGATCCTGATCCTCGACCGTAAAGTTTAATTGTTCCAATGCCAAACCGGTCTGAAACCATGCTTGGGCAAAAGATTGATTTAGGTCCAGAATGCTCATGCTTGATGATGCAATAGTTTTCTTTTCTGGCTTTATAGCAGCTTGTGCAGTTTCTGTATTTCCCTCATTCGCTATAGCCGAAGAAGCTAGATTGGCCTGCGCGTGTTTTTTGTCCTGAGGCACAGAATGCGATGTGGTCTGCCGCATTAAAGTTTGCATTAGCCGTTGCAAATAGATCGCTTCCCAAAGAGGATCATGGGAGGCTAATTCCCAGCGACTAGTTTGTGCAGCAGAACCGGTAAGCACTTCTCGCACAGCCGTTTGACTAATAAAAATCAGCGTGGAGGGAGAATCCAAATGCCCATTGCGCACCTTCGCCCCCTGGGCAGAGGACATACGAGATACGCCTAAACGCGCCTCAACACGTGTGCGATATTTATTTTTTTGGTGTGTAACGTAACGGTTGCCCAGTAATTTAGACAGACTACCACGAATAAAAGTCTGGCGCACAGAGGGACTCACTTCACGCCACTGCGTCTCTATTACGGCATTTTGAGATGCACTCTTAGCGGAATCTTCTTTAGGATGAATTAATTCAAAACCTTGTTCGAGCCAAAATTGTTCAATTTTAGGAAGCAATGCTTCAGGGGTTTGTCCCTTTACGACCAACCAATACTGTGCGCCATCACGTTCTAACGCATATTGTGCCGGCGCTTTATGCTCGGTTTTTTGCGGCACCGCGACGGGAAAGGTTTTTGTAGTGGTATACGGATCGCTCAACGCACTGGGTGCGGTTCGTATGCCAGAGGCTGACATATCAACGTCTTCCGCGTCACGCACAGTGTTAGCAGGTGCAGAGCCTATCATATCCGGAGGAAGTCGCAGCGTAGCATTCGGTTTAGAATCTTGCTGACTACGGTAATTCACTGCATTAGGGTCCACTGCAGATACACAGCCCACTAAACACAATAGGGCATAAGTCCCAGTGCATGCACTGAAAATCGATGAAAAACGGCTCAATACCATAAACGCATATCTAAATTGAAGAAGAATAGGCAAGCCCCTTTCCGAAATAGCTTCGGATTTGCCAAGGGGTTCATAAATAGGGATTTGCGCAACCGCTCAGGCAGGCTGCCCATCCCATTTTCCAAGTAGTATTTTTTCCAGCCAAAAGGCACCGATCAGTGTTTTAACGTCTCTAATTTTTCCGCATTTCACCCAGTCCAGCAATTGTGCCAACGGGATACTTTCTACTTCTAAGCATTCCTCTACATCCAGTTGAGGAATGCCTGGAGTTAATGTTTGCGCTAAGTAAATATCAATCCATTCTGTGGAATAAGAAATACAAGGATAAATGCGGGTTAAATAATGCCATTGCTTTGCAGCATACCCGGTCTCTTCGCGCAATTCACGCTTTGCGCACGCTAGGGAAGATTCATGCAGGTCCAATTTACCGGCTGGAAATTCAATAATTTGCTCTTGTACCGCATAACGGTATTGACGTTCTATTAAAACATGACGCGAAAGCATCGTTTGCTCAGAATCCGGCAAGGCCGTAGAGGCTTCTAAATGCTTTATGGGTTCTTTATTCCAATGATTGGCTAAGCTATGCTGCTGCCCTTTTTCAAAAAGCGGAATAATCATCACCGCACCGGGGTGCTTGATATATTCTCGCGTCGCAAGGACCCCATTTTGTAGGCGCACTTGATCGCGCTGCATGGTTAGGAAAGAACCGGTATAGACTAAATCGCTTGAAAGAGGTTCTTCTGGCAGATCCGCCTTTTGAGGTCGGTCGACTTCGCTATTAGGCATAGGGTGTTAGATTGCTTTTCAACGTTCTTTTATTCTGTATGACGCAGTGTGTGCCGCATTTTCTTTACAAAGCGCGCCATTCTCAAGTAGAACGCTCTAAAAAACAATATCTCAAGCTCGTACAGAGCCTTAAAAACAAGCTATACAACCCCGATTTGAGGCCGTGCGGTGCCAAAAGGAGCACCCAAAAGATGCCTATTATACCGCTTATTGCCCTGCTCCCCTTTTATGCTGTCGCTTTTTTGCACGATCTAATTCAAAGCACGCCATTTTCGGGTGCTTTAGGGCTATTTTTGGAAGCATGTGTGAAGTGCCGTTTTTTAGAGCGCTTTAACAAATAACAAAATATAAAACCAGGAAATGCTAAAACGCCGAAAATGCAGGCTGTGACAACATAAAACTCGCCATTTTGAGAGACCACTTGCCCCGCATTGGCTTCTAGCGCACGGGCTATGCTCCCCACTAAAAAGTAGGCCAATAACCATTCCAATACACGCAGATAATGCGGCTTCCCCCCTTGCTGAGCAAGCCCATGAGGAAGTGGAAAAAGCGCGAAAAGGCGCCCATTTATAAAGGGCAAATTGGCGGCTATGCTCGCAATGAAAAGCGTGAAGTTTGTAGCCAAAGACATGCAATCACGACGCTTGAAATAAGAAAGGAAGCAAAATCGCCCCGAAGCGATACATTAGAACTCTTTTGCGACCCTGTAGCAAGGAATTCCTTTGATGCCAGTACACTGGTATTTAATGGTAAAAAAGGGAGGAATGACGCCGCTACGGGGTTGCAAAAGAGGCCTTAAATGCCAACCATATGCTGCATAACCCTAGCACATCCATTAAGCAAGGGGCCAGGCATAATGCCTAAAAAGAAGACTACTGCCCCATTAAGGGCTAATAAAGCATAGGTGCTGCGGGGGATCACAAAAGGGGTCTTATCCGTTGGCGCATCAAAATACATTAACTTGACGATGCGTAAGTAATAAAACGCTCCCCATAAAGAAGCCATAACACACAACCATACCAGACCCACCCAGCCTGCGTAGACGGCTTGAGTCAAAACACTTAATTTTGCATAAAAGCCTGCGGTGGGAGGAATGCCGGCTAATGAAAACATCAATACCAACATCACCGCGGCAAGTAGAGGGTTACGCTGACTTAAGCCCTTAAGCCCTTCTAAATCTTCCACCGCTTGATACACGGGCGTTTTAGACTGTGCGCCCTCCTCTGAAGAGGAATCTGTACGCTGCACTAAAGCCAGTAGCACGCCGAAAACACCCAGTGTTGTGATGAGATAGATCACACCGTAAAAAAAAGTAGCGCCATAGGCGTCATACACGCTGCCCGCTAAAGGATACAGGCCCGATACGACATTTTCGCCGGCATCTGGACTGCCACTTCCCTCTGCATGCTGCCAGCCTCCAGCTAACAAGCCCAACGCAATAAACCCGGCATGCGCAATCGCTGAATACGCAAACAAGCGCTTAATATGAGTTTGCACAATACCGGCTACATTGCCAATCAAGACAGAAAGTACAATGAGGATGGACAACATCCATGACCATTCACTAGCTAGCGGAAATAATCCGATGACTAAAAAACGCATCCCCCAAGCTAATGCGGCCAGTTTGGGAATACCGGCGATCAGCAAGGTAATCGGTGTGGGAGCTCCTTGATAGACATCAGGAACCCACATATGAAAAGGCGCTATACCCAATTTAAATGCGACACCGACTACGATAAAAATTAAGCCGCACAATAACACCGACAGCGTGGGCATTTCTCTGAATGCCGCAATATCTACATTTCCACTAGCCGCAATCAAAGACGGGAGTTGGGTTTTAATATGCGTGGCAACATCAACTAGGTCTAATGATCCTGTGGCGCCATAAACCATCGACAGCCCAAATAATAGGAATCCCGAAGCTAATGCGCCGAGCACATAGTATTTCAACGCAGCCTCGGTCGATTGCATCATCATGCTGGAAAGCCACGGGTTTTGCGTTTTTGATTCACTATATTCAGAGCGCAGCGCAACCATCGCGTACAGCGCCAGGGACATTAACTCTAGCCCCAAATACAGTATCAAAAAGTGA
This sequence comes from Mycoavidus cysteinexigens, assembly GCA_031963005.1. Lineage (GTDB taxonomy): Bacteria > Pseudomonadota > Gammaproteobacteria > Burkholderiales > Burkholderiaceae > JASSUD01. The sequence goes on from JASSUL010000005.1 coordinate 65,826, forward strand.
TTGCCGCATACCATCACCAGCTGGCCAATCAATGAAAAAATGGCTAGCAAAAAGAAAGACCCGCGAAATAATCCAAAAGCCTGCAGGTAATTTTTAGCATAGATTAAAGAAAATGCAAATCCAGCACATAAACAGGCTTTCACCGCAAAAGCAAAGGGGTCCAGACGCACCATGTGGTCAAACACATACTGTGTCCCTACTCCACCGACAAGAAGGCCGGTATACCCAAGCGCAGCGATCAGCGCCGCCCATACGATAATGGAATACGTTATAGAGCGTCCTCGCTCACTCTTCTCGCTCCAAACCATATCGTTGATCCAAGCAACGATGGTTGCAAGCAACAGAAAAGCATCAGGCAACAATATCAGTGAAGTCGACATAAGAAGAAGAAAAGAAAAAATCGGACAGCGCTAGATAAAGAAAATGGCGTGCAATAGGGCGTGTTTTCAATTGCTCCAAAGGGTTCATATTTGGGGGAGCAGGAGCGCGGGGACCGGAACTGTACTTGAGTACAGTGAGGATCCCGAGCACCGCACCGCATTGTTATCAAATACGCAAAGATGAGCCCTTTGGGGTAATTGAGGACATGCCCTACGGGTGCATACCTTGATACAGGGTACAGGAACGCAGCGCTATGTTCCTACTTTTGACAGTTGAGCTTGAAACGCCACTTTTCCAACGGCTTCTTGCATCACCTGCGTAATTGGTTTGGGATAGACGCCAAATGCCAAGACCAATATCGCCAAGATGGCGAGCATACCGCGTTCACACCCCGTAATATCAGTGAGCGCAGCAACACGTTCTGAGGTTATCGGTCCAAAATACACACGCTTCACCATCCATAAGGTATATGCAGCGCCTAAAACCAGCGTAGATGCCGCGAGCAACCCTATCCAAAAATTGCTATGCACCGCAGCCAAAATCACCATACACTCGCCCACAAAGCCTGAAGTCCCAGGCAAGCCTGCATTAGCCATCGCAAAAAATACCGAGAAAGCTGCAAACTTGGGCATAACATTGATCACACCACCGTAGTCTGCAATATTGCGGCTATGCATGCGGTCATAAAGCACGCCAATGCAAAGGAACATGGCGGCAGAAACCAGGCCGTGCGATACCATTTGCACAATAGCGCCTTCTAAGGCCAATGGGGTGAACAGGAAAAAACCCAGCGTCACCATCCCCATATGGGCAATCGAAGAATAGGCGACCAACTTCTTCATATCTTGCTGAGCAATCGCCACTAGACCAATATAAAGCACCGCAATCAACGAGAGTCCGATCATAACAGGCGCTAGGAAGCGGCTTGCATCGGGGGTAATCGGCAAGGAAAAACGTAAAAATCCATAAGCCCCGAGTTTTAACATGATCGCGGCCAGCACCACTGAACCGCCTGTAGGCGCTTCAACGTGGGCATCCGGTAACCAAGTATGCACAGGCCACATGGGCACTTTGACCGCAAAAGCCATAAAAAAGGCGATAAATAATAAGATTTGTGTCGATAAAGCCAGTGGCAAAGGTTGCCAAGCTAATAATGAAAAACTGCCGGAATGCGTATACAGATACAAGAGCGCTATGAGCATTAACAAAGAACCCAATAGCGTATAAAGAAAAAATTTAAATGCAGCATATACGCGACGAGGCCCACCCCATATTCCAATGATCAGATACATCGGAATGAGCGTAGCTTCAAAAAACGTATAAAAAAGAATGCCATCCTGCGCGCAAAAAACGCCGACCATCAGACCCGATAAGATCAAAAAGGAGGATAAATACAAGGCGACATGCTTGGTAACACTTTGCCAAGCCGCGATGATGACAATCACCGTAGTCAATGCCGTAAGGAGTATGAGCCACAGTGAAATGCCGTCGATCCCTAATGCATAAAAAACATTGAAGTATTTGATCCAGGGGATATTTTCCACAAACTGCAGATCTGCTGTATGGATATTAAAGTATGCCCATAAAGGCAGGGTCACGGCAAAACTGAGCACAGCGCCAATCAGTGCTACCCAGCGCAAAGCCTCAATAGGTATTGCTCGATGCGTGTTTGAAAAGGTTTTTTGGACACAACCAATAGGAAGTGCGCCTAACCCAAGAATCAAAACACCAAAGGCTATCGGCATCCAAATCGCCAAACTGAGTAGAGGGTAAGCGTGCATAAAAATGGAGGGTTCGTTTTGGATGCGCTCTAAGAATCTGTTCTAACGAACGCATTGTAAGAACTTATCAACAAGTTCAATAAAAGGCCAATATGAAAGGATTGAAGCATCGAAGTGGAATATCCATGCCATGGATATATGCAGGCCACTGCGGCCCATCACTGCGATTAAACTTCGTCATCCATTCAAAAAATCATGGGTAAAAAATCATAGGTAATTAGCGGCCCATCCACAAAAAGAGAGTGAGCAAGCCGACGATGCCGAGAATCATCATCAGTGCATAGTGGTAAAGATAGCCAGACTGGAATGCACGTGCTAAGCGCCCGAAGGATTGCACTACCCGTGCACTACCATTCACTATGCCATCAATAACCGCCTGGTCACATTCTTTCCATAATGTGGTCGCAAAAGCGACTCCATTGCGTACAAATATAAATTCATTAAGTTGATTCATATAGTACTGGTGATCAAGCACCGAATAGATCCAAGAAAAACGGGTGCGTAACCATGCGGGAATATGCGGTTGTTTGAGATATAAAAACCATGCTGTCACGACCCCTGCCATGGCCAAATACACAGGTAGGCCATGAAATGCATGGAATACCATAGGCCACCATCCTTTAAATTCTTGGCTTAATTCATGCATTACAGGATGATTTGCTCCCATATAGAGTACACGGTCGAAAATGACGCCATGGGCAAAAAAATCACCGTACAGCATAGGGCCAATAATGGCAGCGCCCAGTGCAATGGAAGGAATAGCTAAAAGGATCAAAGGCCAAGTAATCACTTTAGGAGATTCATGCGGTAGGCCGCCATGCGTATTGTGGTCATGCGTGTTGTGGCCATGATGCGCATCGGCTGCATGATGATCACTCGCATGATTCTCAAAACGGGGCTTGCCATGAAAGACCAAAAATACCATCCGAAATGAATAGAGTGCGGTAACAAATACACTGGCTAATAAGGCAAAAGCTGCAAATCCTGCACCCGGCAAATGGCACTCGAGCACGGCTTCAATAATCGAATCTTTTGAATAAAAACCTGAAAATAAAGGCGTGCCGATCAGTGAGAGTGAACCTATGAGCGAGACGATCCAGGTAATAGGCATATATTTGCTCAGCCCGCCCATTTTGCGCATGTCTTGCTCATGGTGCATGCCAATAATCACCGAACCGGCAGCGAGAAATAATAATGCTTTAAAAAATGCGTGCGTCACCAAATGAAAAAGCGCCGCAGAATAGGCAGAAGCGCCTAAGGCTACTGTCATATAGCCGAGTTGGGACAGCGTTGAGTAGGCCACTACACGTTTGATATCGTTTTGGACTAAGCCCAGCAACCCCATAAAAAGCGCAGTAATGCCGCCGATAACCAGCATGAAAGAGAGCGCGGTTTCGGATAACTCAAACAAGGGAGACATGCGAGAGACCATGAATATCCCTGCAGTCACCATCGTTGCAGCGTGAATGAGTGCGGAGATAGGGGTCGGGCCCTCCATAGAATCCGGCAGCCAAACATGCAAAGGAAATTGCGCGGACTTCCCCATTGCGCCAATAAACAGGCACAAACAAGCTACTGTGAGCACGCTGATCTGCGATCCTGAAAAAGTTAAAGGCACTAACAGGTCACGGTGCGCAAAAATATCTTCATACCGCAGCGAGCCCACTTGCATGGCGAGTAATCCAATACCCAAAATAAATCCAAAATCCCCGACGCGATTCACCAAAAAGGCTTTAAGGTTTGCATATACGGCTGTGGGCTTGGTATACCAAAAACCAATCAACAAATACGATACGAGCCCTACTGCTTCCCAACCAAAGAAAAGCTGCAGAAAATTATTGCTCATCACCAGCATCAGCATGGCGAAGGTAAATAAGGAAATATAGGCAAAAAATCGCGCGTATCCTGGATCATCGCGCATATAACCGATCGTATAGATATGCACCATGAGCGAAATACTGGTCACGACGCACATCATCAATGCACTGAGTGAGTCAATGAGAAATCCCACTTCAAAATGCAAAACAGGAGTCGGTATCGTCGCTTCCCCTTGAGCGTTCGATGACGGCAACAGGACCTGCATCCATTCGTACACGGTAGCGTGATAGCTTGCTCCATGCATCACCTGAAATAAAACCCAGGCGGATAAGCCAAAAGACAGCGCAACCCCCAAAATCGTCACCGAATGCGCACCAGTGCGACCAATCGCTTTGCCCGCAAACCCGGCAACCAGCGCTCCAACCAAAGGGGCTAGAGCAATCATTAACAGCACAACAGGGTTTAGCGTATGGGCCATACAAAAAAAGCGCTTTGAAGGGGGTCAATAAGAAAGAAAACGGGTCGATAGGATAGGGATTACCCTTTTAATTGATCCAAATTTTTCAGATCTGCAGTATCTCGTGCTCGGAACAGCGTAATTAAAATCGCTAATCCAATGGCTGCCTCGGCAGCGGCTACCGTCAGTACGAAGAAGACGAAAACCTGACCATGGACGTCTGCCAAAAAATGAGAGAAAGCCACAAAATTGGTATTTACCGCTAAAAGCATGAGCTCGATAGACATCAGAATCGCGATCATATTGCGCCGATTCAAGAAGATCCCTACGATCCCAATGACAAACAGCGCAGCGCCCAAAATAAGCGGGTAGGCAAGAGTAGGCATCAGTGAAAATCCTGCTTAGGAGCGCGCGTATCTCCATTGAGAAGTATTGCGCGCGTTCAGAGGGAGACAGAGCAAAATACAGAGCAAAAATACAAACCAAATACAGACCATGCGTTGCATCCCTCATGGGATGTTTGATAGTCGTTAGCGAGAGGAATAATGATCCGCACGCATCCCTTTTACCAATCGCACACGATTCTGCGGTTGTGCTGCTAATTGTTCAGAAACTTCTATACGCTTACGATCTTTTCCATGACGTAGGGTTAAGGCTATAGCCGCAATAATGGCCACTAATAGCACTAATCCCGCCACTTCAAAAGCAAAAATATATTGCGTGTAAATTAACTGCCCCACTGCATGGGCATTAGACTGTATAGGGCCTACTTGCGGATTGGCAGCCACTTCAGTATGACCAAAGCTACGCCATAAGATCAGTGTGAGTTCAAAGATCATCAACGCACCCACACCAAAAGCGATGGGCATAAATTGCCGGAAATCACGCCGCAGGACGCTAACATCTAAATCCAGCATCATGACCACAAATAAAAACAGCACCATCACCGCGCCCACATACACGAGCACTAGCAAAATAGCGAGAAACTCTGCCTGCAACAACATCCACACCGCAGCGGCATTAAAAAAAGCCAGAATGAGAAAAAGGGCGGATTGTACCGAATCAGGCGCCGTAATTACACGCAAACTCGCAAGTAATAGCACACTGCCAAATAGATAAAATAAGAAAGAGGTTATGTCCATGCTTGAGTACGGTACCGTTTTTAAAAATACATCTTAAAATATTTTAAGGAGACGCTAAATAAATCGGGAGCAAGGAATGCCTTTGATGCCAGTACAACTAGTACTTAATATAGAAAAAACGATAGAAAAAGCGAGGCTGTAGTTGACTATCCTGCCGCTCCCGGTTTATTCAGCGTCTCCTTAGCGATATTTAGCATCTTTTTCACGCGCTGCTGCAATATCTGCTTCGTAGCGATCACCAATGGCTAATAACATCTCCTTGGTCATATATAAATCGCCGCGCTTTTCCCCGTTGTATTCGAGCAGCTGCGTTTCGACAATCGAATCTACCGGACAGCTCTCTTCACATAAACCACAAAAAATGCATTTGGTTAAATCGATATCATACCGTGTGGTGCGACGCGTATTATCCGCACGCAATTCAGATTCAATGGTAATCGCCAAGGCGGGACACACTGCTTCACATAATTTACAGGCAATACAACGCTCTTCGCCGTTGGGATAACGGCGCAACGCATGTAATCCCCTAAAACGAGGGGATAACGGGGTTTTTTCCTCAGGGAACTGTATCGTAACTTTGCGGGAAAAGAGATATTTGCCCGTCAAAGCCATTCCCTTGAGCAACTCGATGAGAAAGAAGCTTTTTAGAAAATTGCTAATGCGGTGCAACATACTTGTGATCCGATAAAAAATGCAGGCTTACTAATCATGAGGAGTAATGCTTATACGCAAGACAGCAAAAAAAGAGGAATCTTTATATACCGGCCTAAATCCAAATAGACCAAGGGGACATAAACCAACCACCAATCAACACTAACCACACGACACAGAGTGGAATAAAGATTTTCCAACCCAAGCGCATAATTTGATCATAGCGATATCTAGGAAAGGTTGCACGTACCCAGATAAAAACGCTAAGCAAAAAGAACACTTTAAGCGCTAACCAAAAGAAACCAGGAATGATGGTGAGAAAACCAAATGGAGCATCCCATCCCCCTAAAAATAGGGTCGCGGTGAGCGTCGAAATGACGATCATATTGATGTATTCGGCCAAAAAGAAAAGCGCAAACGCCATTCCTGAATAATCGACCATATGACCAGCCACAATCTCTGATTCGCCTTCTACCACATCAAACGGGTGGCGATTGGTCTCTGCAATACCCGAAATAAAATACACAATGAACATCGGTAAAAGCGGCAACCAGTTCCAGGATAGGAAATTCAGCCCATATCCCGCGAATATACCCCGTTGCTGAGCATGGACAATCTCGGAGAGGTTAAGACTGCCAGAAATCATTAATACGACGACCAATGCAAACCCCATAGGGATTTCATAAGACACCATCTGCGCAGCAGCTCGCATAGCGCCCAGTAATGCGTATTTTGAATTCGAGGCCCAGCCTGCCAGAATAACGCCATAGACGCCAATCGAAGAAATAGCCATGACATACAGGAGCCCTGCGTTCACATTCCCTAAAACGACCTCCGCTTGAAACGGAATCACCGCCCAAACTGCGAAGGCTGGTGCTACGGTCATAATGGGAGCCACGGCATACAACCATGGAGTGGCTTTCGTAGGTCGTATGACCTCTTTGAGCAAGAGCTTTAAAACGTCTGCAATGGGTTGTAATAAGCCTCGCGGACCGACGCGATTGGGCCCTAAGCGCACATGCATCCAACCGATTAGCTTACGCTCCCAGAGAATTAAGTAGGCTACACTCAATAAAAGCACCAGCACAACGGCCAGAATACACGCACCTGTCCAGACCACAGGCCATGCGGCACCTAAAAAATGCTCGCCAGCAGTATGAATGGCTTGAAACCCGCTCATTAAATAGACTTTCCTAAAATGAAGATCGATATATCGCTTAGGTTATAGGATGCTGACGCGTCAAAAGGATGCAGCAAAAGCGATCCATTCCAACGACCATCTGTCCTCCATCGCGCTCCTATTGAAGCATCAATGTTCCCTTGCATTTATTCCTGCACTTATTTCCGTATTTGTTCCCGTATTTATTTCTTTTGTTACTCTACTTTCTCCACGCGTATCTCGCCAAATAACCCCCCAAGGTGTGCTGAAGCGGGGGTGGCGGTAGATAAACGTATCACGGTCTCTGGCAATGTTGTATCACATACTGCGGGCATAATCGTTGAATATATGCCTTGGTGTACACGAATTCTATCGCCTGATGCCAAGCCTAGTTTGGTAAACCATGCTATAGGCAGCCGCGCGTTATAAGCCTGTTTTGCTGTTTGCGTACGATGCAAAGAAGGCGCACGACGTACCATAGGATCCGCATGATAAATAGGAACATCGGCAATACGTTCCAGAGCGGGGCCAGTAGCCTGCGTAGAAGACTTTGAAGAAGGAAGGAAGGAGAACACCGTAGGGAGCGTTTCACGCATTAGGCACGCCATGCTATCGGGATCTGCCGCATTCGATAAACGGCCTGAGAAATCGCTACCCTCGCACCCTATCGCTTCTAGCGCAGCCGCGCGCACTTCTTCTACACTGTTATAAGTAAAGCCAGGCAATTCGAGTAAATTCGCTAACGCCCGTAGTACCTTCCAACCTGGACGCGCTTCACCTAGTGGCTTTGCGACGCCATTAAAACTTTGTAACGTCCCCTGCGTATTAACAAATGCGCCAGCCGTCTCGGTAAAAGGCGTAATGGGCAATAACACATCGGCATATTGCGTAGTCTGCGGTGGCGAAGGCAAAAATGCCGAAAGGCTTACTACCATCTCTGCCTGAGCTAATGCCGCAAGCGCTTGCATAGGATGCGCCACATCGTATTGAGGTTCTACATTAAAGAGCAACCAGGCTTGATGCGGTGTTTCAAATAATGCAGGAGCCGCATCGACGGCAGTCTGGCCATCTGCTTTTGCTGTAGCAATATCAGACTGGGCCTCGGGAGATCCCTGCAGCAAATGGGCGCCGACGGTATTGGCTGCTTCGCCAGGAAAGCCCAAGGTCGCACCACTCTGCTGCGCAATCCAATGCGCCGCAGCATGAATTAAATGAAAATCCGGATGAGAAACAACGGCATTGCCTAACCAAATCACACGATCTGCAGCGCCCTCTTCTTCACCTAAAAGCGCTTGAGCGGTAGCCTGCGCAGTCGACGAGGGGGTCAGCATGGAGAACGCTAAAGGCGTGGCTATTTTTTTCAATGCCGCTAGGGCACACGCCACTTCGCCCAATTCTTTTAACCACGCTGATGGAGCGGCGACCTTGCAGTGCGCAGTAGGAATACGCGCATCCTCATTGACGGCATTCAGTAAATAGACCTGCGCTCCGTTCTTTGCCGCTTGACGCAAACGCGCAGCTAATAAAGGATGATCTTGATGCAAAAATGCACCAATGACCCATGCAGCCCGCAGATGATCGACCTTCGCAACAGGCAACCCTAACCAAGGCACACCCGGTAAGCGTACTTGGCTATTGGATTGCCTCAAACGAAAGTCGATATAAGGCGTACCTAGATGATCGGCTATAGACTTTAATAAATACAGTTCTTCCAAGGTGCTATGGGGACTAGCCGCAATAGCCAGTGCCTGCGGACCCTTTTTTTCAATGATACTCTTAAGCCCTTGCGCGGTGTATTGCAGCGCATTGGCCCAATCAGACGCAATCCAATTCGCGGGATTTTTTGTATCCGGATGGGCATGGTCTATTGCCGCATCAGCCGCTTTTTTTAGCAAAGGCTGGACTAAACGCTCTTCACTAGACAGTGCCTCATAGGAAAAGCGATCTTTATCGGATAACCAGCAACTATTGAGTGCCTCGTTTTCATCCGGCAGCACACGCACGACTTTGCCCTGTCCGGTTTGGACGATCAAATTCGAACCTAAACTGTCATGCGGACTAATCGAACGATATCGGGTCAATTCCCAGTTACGTGCGCGGAATCGGAAAGGTTTTGAAGTTAAAGCGCCTACGGGGCATAGGTCAATCATATTGCCGGATAACTCGGACTCGACAGATTGACTTACAAAAGTCGTAATCTCGGAGTGCTCTCCTCGACCTACCATGCCCAGTTCCATCATCCCCGCAATTTCTACGCCAAAGCGTACGCAGCGAGTGCAATGAATACAGCGCGTCATCCCTTCCATCGAAATAAGTGGGCCGACTTGTTTAGAAAAAATAACCCGCTTCTCTTCGGTATAGCGTGATTTAGCAGCGCCATATCCCATCGATAAATCTTGCAGCTGACATTCCCCAGCCTGATCACAGATAGGACAATCCAAAGGATGATTGATTAGGAGAAATTCCATCACCGCACGTTGCGCACGCACCGCTTTTTCCGATTGGGTACGCACGACCATACCCGCTGCGACAGGAGTGGCGCAGGCCGGCATCGCTTTGGGCATTTTTTCAATTTCAACTAGGCACATCCGGCAATTCGCAGCGATCGACAATTTCTTGTGATAGCAAAAATGCGGCACATAGGAGCCGACCTTTTTGGCAGCTTGGATCACCATGCTGCCTTCAGGGACTTCGACTTTACTGCCGTCTATTTCAATCTCAACCATCAGAAAAACCTAATTGAAAACCTTTAAGATTAAGGAAGTGCCCTCATAGGCTGTAGTTATTGCATTTAAAGCACTACGAAAACCGAAAATGAGGACCCTACTTGTATGCAAATAGGTCAAAGCCTAGCCATTGCAGGATGGGAAAAGAACGAATTTAGGACCGAATCTAGCACCATACCGAAGCAGACTGCACTAGGCAGCGTTTGTGCTCTATATGGTATCGAAATTCATCATGGAAATGCTTGAGCATACCTCGAACAGGCATCGCTGCTGCATCCCCTAGCGCACAAATCGTGCGACCCATAATATTTTCCGCAACGGAGTCCAGAAGATCGATATCTTCAGGACGGCCTTGGCCTTCTTCAATGCGCTTGACCACCCGATACAGCCAGCCCGTTCCCTCTCGACAAGGCGTGCACTGGCCACAGGATTCTTCATAATAAAAATAGGATAAGCGCAATAAGGCGCGGACCATACAGCGCGATTCATCCATGACAATGACCGCACCGGAACCTAACATCGACCCCGCTTTCGCAATCGAGTCATAATCCATGTCGGTATCCAGCATCACGCTCGCGGGGACAACCGGCGCGGAAGATCCTCCTGGAATAACGGCTTTCAGTTTAGCGCCATTGCGCATTCCGCCAGCCAGTTCCAGTAAAGCAGGAAAAGAAATCCCTAAAGGGACTTCATAATTACCCGGTAAATTCACATCCCCTGACACAGAGAAAATTTTTGTCCCGCCATTATTGGGTTTACCTAAAGCCAGATACTGCTCAGGGCCTATTTCGAGCAAAAATGGCACGGCGGCAAAAGTCTCCGTGTTATTAATGGTCGTTGGGCGGCCAAATAAACCAAAACTAGCTGGAAAAGGCGGTTTGAAACGCGGCTGCCCTTTTTTCCCTTCAATCGACTCCAGAAGCGCCGTTTCTTCACCACAGATATACGCTCCATATCCATGGTGCGCATACAACTCAAAAGAAAAAGTCGAACCGCAAATAGCGTTACCTAAAAAACCGGCTGCTCGAGCCTCTTCAAGCGCCTCTTCAAAGCGCTGATACTCTTGCCAGATTTCTCCGTGGATATAGTTATACCCCACCGTCACGCCTGTAGCATAGGCCGCAATAATCATTCCTTCGATTAAAGCATGCGGGTTATAGCGCAAAATATCGCGGTCTTTAAATGTACCTGGTTCGCCTTCATCCGAATTACAGACTAAATATTTTTGGCCTGAAAACTGACGTGGCATAAAGCTCCATTTCAGCCCTGTTGGAAAACCGGCTCCACCTCGTCCACGCAATCCTGAGGCTTTGATCGCCTGAATAATGTCCTCTGCAGGAATATTATTTTGCAAAATCCGTTTGAGCTGTGCATAGCCTCCACGTGCTACATAGTCTTTTAAACGCCAGTTCTCTCCATCTAGCTTATTCAAAATCAATGGTTGAATATGGCGTCCATGCAAACACGTCGTCATGAGGCCGCTCCCAAAGAGGTTGGAGTAGGAGATGCGTCTTTTTTCGCATCTGCAGAAGTCAATGCATCAGCGCCGCGCTCAATATGCTGTGCGGAATTGTGCGCAAGCGCCTCTGCCCGTAAATCAGCCAGTAATTGATCGACTTTTTCCCGACTCATGCGACTGCACATTTGGGTATTGTTTAACAGCATCACCGGCGCATCCCCACAAGCGCCCATGCACTCGCCTTCTTTGAGCGTAAATAGGCCATCAGCAGTGGTTTGATTAAAGCCAATGTCTAATTTTTTCTGGAGATATGCGCTAGCTTCGTTTGCGCCTGAGAGTGCGCAGGGTAAGTTTGTGCAAACCGTAATCTTATAGCGCCCGACGGGTGTCGTTTCATACATCGTATAGAACGTCGCCACTTCTTGCACTGCGATAGCAGGCATGTGCAGAAACTCAGCGACCCATTGGATCACTTCTGGCGATACCCATCCAAGCTCTTGTTGTGCGAGCGCAAGCGCAGCCATCACAGCGGATGAGCGTCGTTCAGGCGGATATTTGGCTACCGCCTCATCCAATTTTTTCAAAGCCTGTGCAGAAAGCATTTCACAAATAAAAAAAGAGTTTTTACGTTGCCCCTTCCCTCTCTATTCAAGCCTTGATACTGGAGAATAGAGAAGCAAGAAACCCTTTTGGAAGGTAATAAACCGATTCTAGGATACTTATTTATGGTTTAACGATCGATTTCACCAAAGACGATATCTTGTGTACCGATAATCGTCACGGCATCCGCAATCATATGCCCCTTCGCCATTTCATTTAATGCAGACAAGTGTGCAAAACCGGCCGCACGAATTTTTAGGCGGTAGGGTTTATTCGCTCCATCCGACACGATATAAATACCGAATTCCCCTTTAGGGTGTTCGACGGCCGCGTACACCTCGCCTTCTGGAACGTGCATCCCTTCGGAGAAGAGCTTAAAGTGGTGAATAAGCTCTTCCATATTGGTTTTCATATCGACCCGTTTCGGAGGCGCTATCTTGTGATCATCAATAATCACCGGACCAGGATGCGCACGTAACCAGGCAATACATTGTTGAATAATACGGTTCGATTGCCGCATTTCTTCGATACGAACGAGATAACGATCATAGCAATCCCCGTTGGTTCCAACAGGAATATCAAAATCTAACTGGTCATACACCGCATAGGGCTGTTTTTTACGCAGATCCCATTCAATTCCTGAGCCCCGCAACATCGGCCCCGTCATTCCGAGCTGTAAAGCGCGCTCAGGACTCACAACGCCAATGCCTACTAGACGTTGCTTCCAAATGCGATTATCCGTTAGCAAAGATTCGTATTCATCCACGCACTGAGGAAAGCGGTCCGTGAAATCTTTGATAAAGTCTAGCAATGAGCCCTGACGCGCCCTATTGAGCTTATTCAATTCAGCGCTAGTACGTAAGTTTGCGCCTTTTGAAGATTGATATTGAGACATCGTCTCAGGGAGGTCACGATACACGCCACCTGGTCGATAATAGGCCGCATGCATACGCGCACCTGATACCGCCTCATAAACATCCATTAAATCTTCGCGCTCGCGAAACGCATATAAAAAAACGGCCATTGCACCCACATCCAGCGCATGCGCGCCTAACCACATCAAATGATTCAAGACGCGGGTGATCTCATCAAACATGACGCGAATATACTTTGCGCGGATAGGGATATCGACACCCAATAAACGCTCGATGGCCATCACATAAGCATGTTCATTGACCATCATCGACACATAGTCGAGCCTGTCCATATAAGGCAGGGACTGCAAATAGGTTTTGGTTTCCGCAAGTTTCTCGGTGGCTCTATGCAACAAACCAATATGGGGATCCGCCCGTTGGATCACTTCGCCGTCCAACTCCAACACCAAGCGCAACACGCCGTGCGCTGCAGGGTGTTGCGGGCCAAAATTAAGCGTGTAGTTGCGAAGCTCTGCCACTTTAGAAACCCTTTTTAAACCCTTTTAATGAAAACATCGACGCGCGTTGCATTACTTTGCAGAATGAGCTTGTTGCAAGCCCGCTCCATACCGATTTTCACGAATCACACGCGGAGTCTGTTCGCGTGGTTCAATCGTTACAGGCTGGTATACCACGCGCTTTTGATCCGCGTCATACCGCATTTCTACATATCCTGATACGGGGAAATCTTTCCGGAAAGGATGCCCGATGAAACCATAATCGGTCAGGATACGGCGTAAATCAGGATGTCCTTCAAAAACTATTCCAAACAAATCAAATGCTTCGCGTTCATACCAGTTAGCGGCATTCCATATCTCTACGACCGATGGCAATAGAGGAAGCGCTCCAGCAGGGATAAACACCTTTAAACGCAAGCGGTAGTTATGCTTTAAAGAAAGCAACTGCAGCACGACGGCGAAACGCTGGTCTTCCGAATACGCACCGTCTAAAGAAAGCGTGGATGCGCCTGCTTGACCATAGGTCAAATAATCGACCCCGCATAAATCCATAAGTTGCTCAAAATGCAAATCCGGGTCGTCACGCAAGCAGCGAGCCACATGCAGATAGTCCTGCGCCAGCACTAAAAGATTCATTTCACCAAAAGCGATGTACGCCGACTGCAGGCGAGAGCCTAAGGCAAGCTCTAAGCGGTTTTGTAAGGTTTGAAGCGAAGACGTCATAGCCAAACTGAAAGAATCGAAAAATGAAGAGAGCGCTTACCGATCAAGCACACACCAGCGATACATCACAAAAAACACCAAAATTAAGGAGACGCTGAATAAATCGGGAGCAAGGAATGCCTTTGATGCCAGTACAACTAATACTTAATTTAAAAAAGCGAGGCTGTAGTTGATTATCCTGCCGCTCCCGGTTTATTCAGCGTCTCCTTAACGGGCAATGGTTTGTGTCTGTTTAATTTTAGCTTGCAATTGAATAATTCCGTAAATCAGCGCTTCAGCTGTGGGCGGGCACCCGGGTACATAAATATCTACTGGCACGATACGATCACAACCGCGCACTACAGAGTAAGAGTAATGATAATACCCCCCCCCATTTGCGCAAGACCCCATCGAAATGACCCACCTTGGCTCTGCCATTTGGTCATATACCTGGCGTAACGCACCGGCCATTTTGTTACATAAGGTACCAGCAACAATCATGACATCCGCTTGACGAGGGCTTGGACGAAATACAACACCAAAGCGATCCAAATCATAGCGTGCTGCACCCGCATGCATCATCTCAACGGCACAGCAGGCAAGTCCAAATGTCATGGGCCACAATGAACCTGTTCGTGTCCAGTTAATCAGCTTATCTGCTGTCGTGGTAATAAAACCACCTTCCTTAAACACCTTTTCGATACTCATTATTCTTTCCTGCATACTTTTACGCGCTTAGAACCAATTCTGGGAGTTCATTCCCAATCCAAGCCACCGCGCCGCCAAATATAGGCGAATCCTAATAAAAACTCGACTAAAAATAGCATCATGGCTATAAAACCAGGCCAGCCGATATCTTTTAACGCGACTCCCCAAGGGAATAAAAAAGCCGTTTCTAAATCAAAAATAATAAAGAGGATGGCGACCAAGTAATACCGCACATCAAATTTCATGCGTGCGTCTTCGAATACATCAAAGCCGCACTCGTAAGGGGCATTTTTCGCGCTATTGGGTTTATTTGGTCCCAGGAGTTTACCCAAGAACATCAAAGCTATTCCCACTCCAGCGCCAATGAGCAAAAACAGGAACACAGGAAAGTAAGCGGCAAGGTTCACAATCATTCTCTGGTACTAGCCTATAGCTATAGGCTAAAGATATAAAAAGCAGGCAGGCACACAAAGCGCCCAGCCATTCCATAATCCGCTCATTGAGATCACTAAGGCCGCGCGCGCTTTCTGGTTTTAGCCTACCTATTTACACAGATACAACACAGACAGCTCCGTATTATACGCAAAATCTATTCGATCTAGCATCTAGCATGCATCAAAAAGCACGATACTTCCCCACATATCCCAAACCTCATTGTCTGCCGCGCGTGAAAAAGCTGAATAGATAGGATATCCTGCCCCCTTTCCTACTAAAACTGAGTTAAAACTGGACAACTCTCATCTTTTGACGGTAAAGTCCGTCCAATTTTTTTAAAAGTTGGGATATGTCTTCTTGTTCAGCAGATACAAAAGCGTTGAAAATCCTAGTTTTGCACGGCCCTAACCTCAATTTATTAGGGAGTCGGGAGCCTTTAGTCTATGGATCCATGACATTGCATGCCATCAATGAAGCGCTCAGTGCGCAGGCAGCAGATGCCGGCGCCGAGCTCTGCACCTTCCAAAGTAATCATGAAGGCGCGTTAATTGATCGAATTCACCTTGCACGTGAAGAGCAGGTTGATGCGATTATCGTGAATCCAGCCGGGCTCACACATACTAGCGTTGCACTACGTGATGCTTTTGCTGCAGTCGATATTCCGTTTATTGAGGTGCATTTATCAAATATCCATCGCCGCGAAGCGTTCCGACACACTTCCTTTTTTTCTGAGCTGGCACTTGCCGTCATTTGCGGCCTCGGGTGGCGAGGTTATCGATCTGCATTGGAATTTGCGTTGGATCATCTAGGGCACCCTCGCAAACAATGAAGTGTTTTATTCGGCGCATTGCACGAAGAACAAATATTGCTCCACAGCTTAATCACCTAACTAATCACATAATATAAGGCCCATTAAGGTTTATTCATGGATCTGCGCAAACTTAAAACATTATTGGACCTCGTATCCGAATCCAATATTTCAGAACTCGAAATGACCGAAGGCGATAGCAAGGTCAGGATCGTGAAAAATGCTCCTCCAGTCTATATGTCAGCCCCTGCTGCCGCTATGCCTGCGCCGAATACGCATGCGGTTAACGGAGCCAGCCCAGCTGCTGTAGAGGCTGTGGCCACGCCTACCGGCCACCAAGTGACTTCCCCGATGGTAGGAAGCTTTTACCGCTCTCCTTCCCCAACAGCGAACCCATTCGTTCAAGTGGGCGACACCGTCAAAACAGGTCAAACGCTATGCATTATTGAAGCAATGAAACTGCTCAATGAAATTGAGTCTGATAAAGATGGGGTGGTGAAAGAAGTTTGTGTTGAAAACGGCCAACCTGTCGAATTTGGACAACCTTTATTTATTATCGGCTAAAAATATCGCCCGCGTTTTTCTGCAAATGCGCGATTGCACTAGGGTGTGTTTACATATGTTTGAAAAAATCCTTATCGCCAACCGTGGCGAGATTGCTTTGCGTATCCAACGCGCATGCCGTGAACTCGGCATCAAAACCGTCATGCTTTACTCACAAGCAGATAAAGAAGCAAAATACGTGCGTTTAGCAGACGAAGCCGTCTGTATTGGTCCGGCTCCGTCGGCATTATCGTATCTCAATATGCCGGCCATCATTAGCGCAGCAGAAGTGACGGACGCTCAAGCGATCCACCCCGGTTATGGATTTTTATCAGAAAATGCCGATTTTGCAGAACGCGTTGAGCAATCTGGGTTTACTTTTATTGGACCACGGCCTGAAACAATTCGCCTAATGGGCGATAAAGTCTCTGCAAAACAAGCCATGCTCAAAGCAGGCGTGCCTTGCGTACCTGGATCAGAGGGCGCTTTACCGGAAGATCCTAAAGAAATTATCCAGATTGCGCGCAAAATTACTTACCCCGTCATCATTAAAGCGGCAGGCGGTGGAGGTGGACGAGGGATGCGTATCGTGCACACCGAAGCGGCGCTATTAAACGCGGTCAGCATGACCCGCCAAGAAGCAGCGAGCGCATTCGGGAACCCCAGCGTTTATATGGAAAAGTTTCTGGAAAATCCGCGACACATTGAAATCCAAGTGTTGGCAGATCAGCATAAGGGCGCAATTTGGCTCGGTGAACGGGATTGCTCCATGCAGCGCCGTCATCAAAAAGTGATTGAGGAAGCTCCTGCCCCCCATATTCCTCGCCGCCTCATCGAAAAAATCGGCGAGCGCTGTGCCGATGCTTGCAGAAAAATGGGCTATCTTGGCGCAGGGACGTTTGAATTTTTGTATGAAAATAACGAGTTTTACTTTATTGAGATGAACACGCGTCTACAGGTAGAGCATCCTGTAACTGAAATGATTACCGGCATTGATCTCGTGCAAATGCAGATCTTAGCGGCGGCAGGACATAAGATCCCGAAACAAAAAGAAGTGACTTTTAAAGGGCATGCGATTGAATGCCGTATCAACGCGGAGCATGCTACTAAATTTACGCCTTCTCCTGGCTTAATCACTTTACTCCACGCACCAGGTGGACCAGGCATTCGTGTCGATTCCCATGCTTACTCAGGCTATGTAGTGCCGTCTCACTACGATTCTATGATCGGCAAACTCATTGCTTACGGCACAACGCGTGAGCAAGCGATCAAACGCATGCGCATTGCATTATCAGAAATGGTGATTGAAGGTATTCAAACGAATATCTCTTTACATCGTGATTTGATGTTGGACGCGCATTTTGTCGAAGGCGGCACCAGTATTCATTATTTGGAGAAGAAACTCGCTCAAGCAGCTCTCTAAGAATCTTTTTGGGAGACTCCAAACGGGTTCTTAGCGCGTGATTTCTCTCTGTTTTCTACTACAGCGCTCTACCACGCTGACTTTTTGCTTCACTTGCCCCCGTTAGGTATGTCCTGTCTCGAGCTGATTGCTGAAATCGATGAAGTCCATGTGCAAGCCCTTTCCGACGCATTATTAGCGCTGGGAGCATTATCGGTATCGAGTGAAGATGCCGATGCAGGTACGGGCAATGAACGCCCTTTATTTGGCGAACCAGGGCATATGCCTGATCGTGGCTGGCAACATACCCGTTTAAGTGCTTTATTTGATCCCGCTTTGCAGCCGTCGGCACTATTTGCGGTCGCAGCGCAGGCAGTGGGATACGATACCGTGCCCTATCATGAAGTGCGTACCTTAGCACCCACCAATTGGGTCGATCATGTTCAAGCGCAGTATGTGCCCTTACAAATTGGTCAACGCATCTGGGTTATCCCTTCATGGTCTGAACATCAGGATCTCCCCGATCCGAATGCCCTACTCATCAAACTGGATCCAGGCCTTGCCTTTGGCACAGGAAACCACCCTACTACGCGTCTATGTATGCGTTGGCTGGAAGAAAATATCCGAACCGGCGATGCGGTACTCGACTATGGCTGTGGCTCAGGCATTTTAGCCATCCTGGCAGGCAAATGTGGCGCGCAGTCGCTCGTGGGGATCGATATCGACCCCCAAGCGCTAGAAGCGGCGCAATACAATGCGCAAAAAAACCAAGTGACCGTACAATATGGCTTACCCGAGGCATTACCTCAGCTTAGCGCCGCATGGACACCCCAGCACGCAACGGACAAAGTCTATGATGTGGTTATCGCCAATATTTTGCTCAACCCGCTGATTAGCCTTGCTCCAACCCTATGCGCTCAGCTCGCTGCTGGCGGAAAAATCGTACTTTCCGGCGTTTTAATCGATCAAGCAACTATGCTGATCGAGGCTTATCAACCTTGGATCTCCCTTTCTATCTGGGGGCAAGATGAGGAATGGGCTTGTTTGGTAGGACAAAAATAGACTGCGCGTCTATTTTCTATCTTTATTTTTCTGCCGCTGTTCTTTTGCAGGTATTTAAAAAGACTGTGGTTATCATGTTGGGGTTCCTTCGTCACCACCAACCTACGAAAATTGGCAAAAAAATGTAGGTTGGGGTGACGAAGGAACCCCAACATGCATACCGCCTACTTTTAATCTTTGATGATCCATCGTGTTCGATACCCTCTACCCCTGGCTACGCAAGCCGCTTTTTTGCCTAGACCCTGAACGCGCTCATGACCTGACGCTCTCTGCTTTACGTTTGACGGAGCGTACTGGATTGAGCCGTTGCTTATTTAAAGCCTCCACCTCTTTATCTACCCAACACACGCCGGCTTCGCCTATTCGTCTGATGGGACTAGACTTTACAAATCCGGTTGGGCTTGCGGCAGGTTTAGATAAGGATGGCGTCTGTATTGACGGTCTGGCTGCGCTGGGATTTGGATTCCTTGAAATAGGTACGGTGACCCCTCAGCCTCAACCTGGCAACCCCAGCCCTCGCCTTTTTAGACTTCCCCAAGCCCATGCTTTAATCAATCGCATGGGATTTAATAATGCGGGCGTAGAAAACCTCTTACACCATGTGCGAGCAGCCCGATTTAAAGGGATATTGGGTATTAATATCGGCAAAAACGCGAACACGCCGTTAGAACGAGCGGCAGAGGATTATTTATACGGTTTAGAACAGGTTTATCGGGATGCCAGCTATATCACGATCAATATCTCTTCGCCGAATACTTCAGGATTACGCATGCTACAAGAAGACAATAACTTAGACGCGCTTCTCCATGCCCTCACTGAAAAGCGCGCCCGTCTGGCAGATCAATATGGGAAATACACGCCACTGGTCGTCAAGATATCCCCAGATATGAACAGCGATGAAATCAAAGCCCTCTGCGCAACCTTATTGCGCCATCGCCTTGATGGCCTCATCGCCAGCAATACTACGGTCGATCGTGCGGCTGTAGCGGGACTCCCTCATGCCCAAGAAGCAGGAGGAGTCTCCGGACGACCTGTTTTTGAAAAATCGAATGCTACGATTCGACAGTGTTATGCAGAACTTGGCGATGCTATTCCCATTATTGGCGTAGGCGGCATTTTCTCTGCCGCCGATGCACGCGCTAAAATAGAGGCTGGTGCTAAGCTGATACAAATCTATACTGGCTTGATTTACCAAGGGCCTACGCTGGTCAAGGAATGCATTCATGCACTCCAGCCGCTACAAGCCTAGCGGGGGCTAGCCTATTCGCCTCCCCCAAAAGGAAGGCGCATCCTCCGCGCTCTCGATGCGCTTTGAATGCCTCACAATATGGCACAAAAAGCATATAAAACGTACTTCCCTTATTTTATAAACACGCTCCGCATAGAGGCCTGCCAAAATGACTGATTCTGACTCTTCTTCTGACCATGCCGATGAACGTATTGTGCATTGCGTTAAACTATGCCAAGAGGCCCCGGGACTAGATTTTCCGCCCCTACCAGGTGCACTCGGTCAGCGCATTTATGACCAGGTATCTAAAGAAGCATGGCAAGGCTGGCTTAAGCATCAAACGATGTTGGTCAATGAATACCGGCTCAGTTTGGCCGATGCGCGTGCGAGACAATACCTGATCAAGCAGACTGAGCAATATTTTTTTGGCGAAGGCGCCGATACGGCCTCCGGGTATACCCCACCCGCGCTATAAAATTGCGGCTTGCTAGCGCTCAAGCCAAGCCAGCTAAACCTACGCTAAGAACCAGTTCACAATCTTCAAAAGTGGGTTGTGTTGGGGTTCGTACCTCACTCCAACCTACGAAAAATGCCCAAAAATGGTAGGTTGGGGTGAGAAATTGAATTAAATGTGGAACCCCACATTACGACCTCAAATTTGAAGGGATTGTTATGACAATCAATCATATCGATCAAGAAGTGGATGCACGAGGGTTACGATGCCCTCTCCCCATATTGCGGGCGAAAAAAGCCCTTGCCCTCATGCAAAGTGGGCAAATCCTCAAGGTCGTCGCGACGGACCCCAGTGCACCCAGTGATTTCGCCGCCTTTGCACGCCATACCGGCAATACGTTGCTAGAGACCCACTCGCAAGAGGGAGAGCACACTTTAATCATGCAACGCCGCTAGGAAACGCCTCGTAATGCCCGCACAATCTGCCCCTATCGCCTCCGCTTCCCTTCCTTCCACCGCAAACAGTACGCGTGCTCCCCATGCAGGGCATACGCCGATGATTGCCCAGTACTTAAGGATTAAGGCAGAACACCCTGCTGCACTGCTGTTCTATCGAATGGGCGATTTTTACGAGCTCTTTTTTGAAGATGCGGAAAAAGCCGCACGGCTATTAGATCTCACCCTAACTCAGCGCGGGAACTCCGCAGGAGAGCCGATTAAAATGGCAGGGGTGCCCTACCATTCTGTAGAACCCTATTTAGCGAAACTGGTGAAGCTGGGGGAATCTGCAGCGATTTGCGAACAAATCGCCGAATCGGCGCCGACTAAAGGACCGATGGAGCGTCAGGTTGTCCGTATCGTGACCCCCGGCACCCTCACCGATGCAGAGCTCCTAGTAGATCGACAAGATAGTTGTGTATTAGCGATCTCGGCACTCTATAGCACGAGTTCCTCTGCACAAAAATCGCATTCCCCTCTTTATCGTGTGGGCCTAGCTTGGCTCAATTTAGCCAGCGGTGCGCTACGCCTTAGCGAAGTACTTCCCGAAGAAGTGGCGGGGGTATTAGCCCGCATTAGACCTGCAGAAACGCTGATCGCCCAATATACGGAAGAAGAGCGTACGCAATACCTGGATATCACCACGCTCAGTAGCACTGCCGGTACAATTACCCGTGTACCGGCCTGGCATTTTGACGCTGAAGCAGGCCGCACACGCTTATGTGAACAACTAGGCGCGACCCATTTAGAAGGCTTCGATCCGCAGTTGGCGCTCTCGGCGTCCCCTCCTTCAAGCCGTTCTGCTAAAAACCGTCTTCCTTTAGCCGCAGCTTGTAGTGCCGCTGGAGCGTTATTGCAATATGTGAGTACTACGCAACAGCAGCAACTGCGGCATGTGCGCAGCATGCAGGTCGAGCGTGAATCCAGCTATATTCGTCTGGATCCTGCCACGCGTCGTAACCTTGAATTAACGGAAACATTACGGGGCACTGCCGCGCCAACGCTATTATCTTTATTAGATCACTGTTCTAGCTCCATGGGCAGCCGCCTTCTGCGCCATTGGATTCACCATATTCCCCGTGATGCACAGATTGCACGCGAGCGCCACGAGGCATTACAAGCCTGGCTCGCTCCGCAGACCACTCTCGGCATCCCCGCCTCCCAGAGTGCCCTTTCTGCATTACGCAAAACATTCAAACTGCTAGCCGATATCGAACGCATTACAGGGCGGCTAGGCTTATTACGCGCAAAACCACGCGATCTTTCGGCATTACGCGATACATTAATCCATCTGCCGGATATCCAAACCGCACTGACGGCTCAAATAGCCCATTCGCGTCGACTAGCGGATCTGTCCCAAGCCCTGAATGCTCCTGAAGCCGCCATCACCTTACTCACCACCGCCATTGCTCCTGAACCCGCGATATGGGTACGCGATGGAGGGGTCATTGCTTCAGGGTATAACGAGCAACTCGATACCTTGCGCGCACTCTCTGAAAATTGCGGACAGTTTTTATTAGACTTAGAAGCCCGAGAACGCGCACAAACCGGCATTGCCAATTTGCGCGTTGAGTACAATAAAGTACATGGCTTTTATATTGAAGTGAGCCGCGGACAAATAGATAAAGTCCCCGCCCATTATCGGCGACGCCAAACACTCAAAAATGCCGAACGCTATATCACTCCAGAACTCAAAACCTTTGAAGACAAGGCCCTTTCTGCGCAAGACCAAGCGCTAACGCTCGAGAAACAGCTTTATGAGCAAGTATTACATGCGTTACTGCCCTTTTTAATGGACTTTCAAAAAATCGCAGCGGCGCTAGCAGAAATAGACGTACTCTCGACATTGGCCGAACGCGCGCAGACCCTTCAGTGGACTGCGCCCGAATTCACTGAAAATAGGGGGGGCTTGGAGATTGAAGCGGGTCGACATCCGGTAGTAGAAAACCAAATATCCGACTTCATCCCCAATGACTGCACACTCTCAGAGCAACAGCGTTTACTGTTGATTACCGGACCGAATATGGGAGGAAAGTCCACCTTTATGCGCCAAACTGCGCTCTTAACGCTCATGGCCTATCTAGGTTCTTACGTCCCAGCAAAAAAAATGCGCATCGGCCCCATAGACCAGATTTTTACGCGCATTGGCGCAGCTGATGATCTTGCAGGTGGACGCTCCACATTTATGGTGGAAATGACCGAAGCCGCGGCGATTTTAAATAATGCCACGGCCCAAAGCTTAGTCCTCGTCGATGAAATTGGCCGCGGCACGTCCACATTCGATGGCCTTGCACTAGCCTGGGCTATTGCGCGACATTTACTGCAACATAATCGCTGTTACACCCTTTTTGCGACCCATTACTTCGAGTTAACGCAACTTCCCCATACTTTTCCAGAAGCCCATAACTTCCACCTACGGGCAATCGAACACGAACACTCCATCGTCTTTTTACATGAAGTGAAACCAGGGCCCGCCAATCAAAGCTATGGATTACAAGTCGCGGCCCTTGGGGGAGTCCCTTCCCGTGTTATTCAAGATGCGAAAGCACACTTACGGACACTAGAAAAACAAACCCTCAAAACGCATACGCAGCAACAAGAACTCGATTTTTTCACGCCTTACGATATAGAAGCACACACTCCTACCACTCCCTCCATTCAAGCCAAAGCCCCTGCTGCTTTGCCACATCCTATATTACAAAAACTACGGGATGCCGATCCAAACACCCTTTCCCCTCGCGATGCACTAGATCTTTTATTTGATCTACACGCGCAAGCATTGCAAGACTCTGCTTAAAGCTTGCCATGTAATCGCGCTTATCACGCACTCTTTGCGCTGAATCTCGCCCATCCGCTAAAAATTTAGCTCATCCCCATCTCTCCACACCCTTGTCTAATGGCTCTCCCCCTATGCACCTCCCTAATTTATAAACATTCGCCGGAACCATCTGCACGATCGAAAATAATTAAAAGATTCTCTTGTATTTGAAGAGAGGTAAGCATCGTTGAGAAGCAAACACAAAGCCGCAAAGAATGGTTACATCATGTATCGAGTTAGCAGCAAAGTGGGGCCGGGTCGCTGTTTATCTTTTAGATTGACTAAGAATTTAGAGCTGTCAATGTGCAGCTAATGAATCGCTTCTCTTTGCCCGATCTTACATACTCTTTCGCAGATGTTAGATAACTGAATAGCCATCACGAAAACAATCAAAAAGTATCAAACCTATCTATTTAACTACTTAAAGGCGATAGAGATAATATATTTTGCATTTTCTTCTGAAAAATAATTCAGATTTTTCTTGAATTATTTACTTAATAAAAATTTCTTATAGGCATATAAAAATTCGCATCTTACTTATAAAAGTAATTTGCAATTAAATATACTTCCCTTAAATATTTGCGAGATTAAATGAAAAACTATTGAATAATATATAGGTGATAAAATGCTTCCTGAACTGTCTCAAAAAAAATTAAATAATAATACAAACATTAATCAAAGCCCGGATAACTCTCAATCCCAAAGCAGTCATGGAGCCAAAAAAAAATCTAATAGCAAGACTGAATCAACCCTTCAACCATTCTCTTCGAAAGACAACAAAACCGATCAAAATCATAATGTAAATTTTATGAGATCGTACACACATATGATGAGGCTAGGAGAATTAGCCCACGCGCATAATTTTGGAGATAAACCTAGTAAAAATTATAGCCCTTTTAATTATATTTTATTTCAAGAAACTTGTGCGATAAATAAAATAGCATTAATAGATAAAATATATTCTGGTACAGAAATACAGGAAGCTCTGTACTTATTCGACAAAAAATTACAGAAAGAAGCAAAATTACAGAAAGAATCAAAATCAGGGAAAGAAGTAATACTAGATAAAGAATCAGAATCGAAATCAGAATCAGATCTATCACTATCGGAGAAGGAGATACAAGATTCGGATCTAGCTACCCCCAAAAAAGTTAAAGACAAGAAGATAGATTTAAATAAACAAACAAGGATAGCAAAACAAGGACTACAAAAACTATTATCACTTGGAATGCTGAACATTAATGAAGAAAGTTTTTATAATGAATTTACTAAATGCAAATTTTATGCAGTTCATACAACAAAGGAGGACGTAGTTGAAAAAATCACAGATGCTAATGGAGATATTTTGCTTAAAACAAGATCAAATCTCCGAAAGGATGGAGTGAAATTTCCTGCAGACAATACTCCTAAGGAGGATAGACAAGCGAGTAGAACCGAGAAATTTGTTTTTTTCTCAGTAGGGACAACGGAGAATGTTCTTAAAAAAACAAGTACTTTTGGCAATTTTGCATTTAATATTCCAATAGATAAAGTTGAAGAATTTAAAAATGGCTTTTTTACTCTTCATGACTTAGCACTCCCAAGCGCACCAAGCGATATTAAAAAGTATATCGCTTGTATATCAGACGAAGGGATAGAAAAGCTAAACGCTCGTTTCAACGAAAATTCGGACATAGTCGATGCGTTTGGCAATGGTAAGCCATTCGACTATTGCTACGCAATGGGAGAAGATGGCCAGAACTTAAAAGAAGTTTTAGCTCTGGCAACAATTAATACTATTAGATCTTTAGATGAAAAAGATCAAGAGAACATTTTGAATCATCTGCTGGAGAAAGACTTAAGCGAACAGGATCGCGAAGAGCGGTTTAGTAACATAATTTCTGCATTTTTTCGCCCTCAAATTTTAGTACCAGACAATTTGCAGGTCGAGTCAAAAAATTATGACGGTCAGAAACTAAGTTAACCGCTCTTTAAATTAATAACATAACTCAGCAGAGACCTAATATTTAAATTGTAGATAGTATGGAAAGCCGTGTCCTTACTATCTACAATTTGGCTATCTGATCAATAATATTGTATTTTTTCAGGATCACGTTTTGGCTGAAACAGCTTGCATTGTCCTAATTGATCTGGGGTCATTTCGTTCATTTAAGCTAAATAGCTGTTCCTTCAAGGCTTTAGCGTCATTAATCAACTTGCTCGATTCTGCTTGATAATTTTCAGCATCAGCGCTTGTGAAACCTAACTCAGTGAATATATTGGCATTAGGTTGCGTAACGTGTTGTATCTCAGTATTAATTTTTTTCATTTTTTGGCCATTTTGTTTTGTACTACAGCTCGATAACGAAATGCAGTGCCTCTGACCCAATAGTCAAGACTCAGTGCTTCATTCAACTACCGCCAGCATATGACTCGCTTCACCCACCTTGGGCCAGATAAAACGCCCCTTGGTGTAGGCCACCTTTGACACATTCAGACGCCAGTACGATCCCAAATTAATAGCTTGATCTGATTGTCTCTGCAATTGCAAAAAGCAAATGCTGCTCCCTCGCACGGCGCATGACTTAGCGCTTCTTGCATATACCGCAATAGCCTATCTATCCCCCAACGCATATCTATTGGATTACCGCTAACCATACGTAATCAGGCGCGATCATCATGATAGTTGGCCTAATAAGCGGCCCAGTCATTGCGCATTGATCTCAGTGGGCAAGCACAACTAGGCATCACGTAATTCCATGTAAAACCAAGCTGGTGCTTGGAGGAAGCGTCGCACGCTTACCCTTATCTTAAACTAACATAGACAGACAAAAACGGGTTTTTCATTATCTACTTAACGAAGGAAAATGCGCGAATCACCAGCAATTTATAGATAAAATTTGTAAAAGCAATCCAAAAGAAGGAAGACAAATTATGACCATCGCAGAACAGCTTAGATCTGAGGGAATAATTAAAGGTCAAATTAAAGGAATGCGAGATGAAAAAAAATGAATTGTTATTCAAATGCTGCGGGCAAAAATGAGCATGGATAGCATCGTTAAAGCAACTTGCCTTTTACCAGAAGAGATTCAAGCAATAATGCAAGTACGCGAAAAGCTAGTCAATCTCAATTTTTTTTAATGAATATAACCAAATAGGAAAATGATCATGACTTTGATGCAAGAGCTTTGACTAAGAGGCTATATAGAGGGTTTTGCCGAATATACTTCAAAAGGTTGTCGAAAAAATATACAAAATGTAAAAAAAGATATTGCCATTCATCTGTTAAAAAAGCAGATGAAGGCAGATACCATGACTAAGACAAATTCACCTTCATTCGAAAAAGAGAGCACTGCAGAAGACGTTTTAACGAACTTCCTAAAAGAAAGCCTGTCTATAAAGACAGGCTCTCATCCTAGTTGGCAATAAAAATTTTAAACCAATCGTGCTTTATTTTCAGGCGCTTTGTTTGGTGAATCGCCGCCCCCTTCTCCTGTCGGTCCGGTAGGAGGTGGGGGTGAAGAGGCGGTATTTTTAGTAGCTCCAGGCTGACTTAAGTGCTTGGGTGGCTCGGGAATTTTGCCTTCCATAATGTCATTGATTTGCTTGGCATCGATGGTTTCCCATTCGAGCAAAGCCTTGACCATGGCTTCTACTTTATCGCGGCTGGTTTCTAATAGGCGGTGCGCTAATGCATATTGTTCATCGATAATGCGACGAATTTCCGCATCGACTTTTTGCTGGGTGGCTTCAGAGACACTTTTTGAAGACATCCGCCCGAGCAGAGAATCCTGCTCCGTATCGACATAAATCATTGTCCCTAAAGACTCTGACATCCCATAGCGGGTCACCATATCTCGTGCCATTTTGGTCGCACGTTCGAAGTCGTTAGACGCTCCACTTGATGAAGAATTTAAGAAAATTTCTTCTCCAGCACGTCCGCCGAACAAAATTGCGATTTCTTCGAGCATTTTGTCGCGATATAGATTAACGCGATCATGCTCCGGCAACTGCCAAGTCACGCCTAATGCGCCACCGCGGGGCATAATGGTGACTTTATGTACGGGGTCTGCATGAGGCAGTAATTTGGCCACCACGGCGTGCCCAGCTTCGTGATAGGCCGTATTACGGCGCTCTTCTTCACGCATCACGGCTGATTTACGCTCAGGGCCCATATAGATTTTGTCTTTAGCATCTTCAAAATCTTGCATTTCCACCGTACGTTTATTGCGCCGTGCGGCAAAAAGCGCGGCTTCATTGACGAGATTCGCTAAATCCGCACCCGAAAAACCAGGCGTTCCACGCGCGAGGATCAATGCATCGACATCGGATGAAAACGGGATTTTGCGCAGATGCACGCCTAAAATCTGCTCACGGCCGCGGATATCGGGCAGATTCACATACACTTGGCGGTCAAAACGACCCGGCCGTAATAATGCGCGGTCTAGCACATCGGCACGGTTGGTCGCCGCAATGACGATCACGCCTAGGTTAGGCTCAAAGCCATCCATTTCAACCAACATTTGATTGAGGGTCTGCTCACGCTCATCGTTCCCGCCGCCCATGCCGGCGCCACGCTGGCGGCCTACAGCATCGATTTCGTCAATAAAGACAATACATGGAGCTTGCTTTTTAGCTTGCTCAAACATATCGCGCACGCGCGCAGCCCCTACACCGACAAACATTTCAACGAAATCTGAGCCTGAGATACTAAAAAATGGGACTTTTGCTTCTCCTGCAATGGCCTTCGCCAGTAAGGTTTTTCCGGTTCCTGGCGGCCCTACCAACATGACTCCACGAGGAATACGCCCGCCTAACTTCTGGAATTTTTGAGGATCACCCAAAAAGTCTACCAACTCAGAGACTTCTTCTTTTGCTTCATCACACCCTGCAACATCCGCAAAAGTGACTACATTTTGGTTTTCATCGGTTAAACGCGCGCGGGATTTCCCAAAGGAAAACATCCCTCCTTTAGCGCCCCCTCCTTGCATTTGGCGCATCATGTACAGCCAAAAAACAATGATCAGCAGGGTTGGGCCTAAGTACTGCAGTATGGAGGCAAAGAAATTAGGTCCCTCTTCGGCTTTACCGGTCACTTGCACGTTATATTTTAGTAAGTCACTGACCATCCAGGGATCGTCCAGAGAAAATACTTGGTATTTTTCTCCCGCTGTCGGAGCAGCAGTCAAAGTACGGCCTTGTATAACCACGGATTTCAGCTTGCCATTTCTGGCGTCATCTATCAACTGGGAGTACGGTACCATCTCCAGGGTGCGTGGCTTATCAAATTGCTTAAAGACGGTAAATAGCACCATCGCAATGACAATCCATACCGCTGCTCTTGAAAACATCGTGCCGTTCAAAGCATGACTCCTTTATAGATCGGATATACAGCGTAAGCCGCTTATCCAGAAATGGCTTGGATACTCCAAACCGCTTCTCGTAAAATAGAAAAATGAGATGCTAATCCAGTCCCAGACTCAGAAGGCCTATATCTGGATAGCGTTTACTGTTGATGCATCTTTAGCTTTTTAGCTAGAATATATACTTCTGCTGAACCTGGCCGCGAGGCTTTAGGTTTACGCGGCGCAACCACACAAAAATAACGCTTAAAGCGCTCAACAATTTGGCTATAACCGCTGCCATGGAAACACTTTATCAGGACACTTCCTTGGCGACTTAAGAATTCCTGCGCAAATTCAAGCACTAATTCGGATAAATGTTCCATACCCGCCGTATCTGCTGCGGCAATACCAGATAAGTTGGGGGCCATATCCGAAATTACAAGATCTACTTGACGATTTTCCAGCGTGGTTCGCAATATTTCCAGCACAGCGTCTTCGCGAAAATCACCTTGTATAAAATGTACTCCTGTCAAAGGCTCCATCGGCAACAGATCCAACGCAATCAGCGTACCTAATGGTAAGGCACTTGCCTCTTCGGGCACCACTGTAGGCACATCCTGCGCTTCTGGCGCTATTGGCTGCTGCTGTATTGCAGAAACCGCAGCGCCTTTTTTGTTAAATGCGGGCACGCTCCCCTTTTTGCTATGACCGGAAGTTTTATGACGCAAGGCATTGATGACGTACTGGCTCCAGCTCCCTGGCGCTGCGCCTAAATCGACAATGACCTGTCCAGGACGAATCAAATCATCCTGCTCATCTATTTCCTTGAGTTTATAGGCTGCACGGGTTCGATACCCATCGTGTTTAGCCTGTTTGACATAAGGATCATTGATATGCTCATGTAACCAGGAAGTATTAAATTTTCTCTTTGTCATCTATTTGCTACTGTGTTTTCCACCGTATTTGTCACCGTATTTGCCACTATATCTCGGGCATTTTTCCTAAGAATCCATCGCTATAGATAGATTTCTCAAAGCAATTTTATAGCTAATACAATTTTTAAAGGATCTTCAGCACATTCTGAGAGATAATCCGCTTCTCTCTTTTCCTTCATTTTGTTTTTCGGCTCAAATAATGTCTTCTTATACCCCACTGAGTCCCTCTGAACGCGCTGCACTCAAAGCGCAAGCACATGCTTTAAAACCTGTCGTTCTAATCGGGCCAGAAGGCCTGACGGATGCGGTTTTACAGGAAATCGACCGCAATCTGAATGCACACGCATTGATTAAAATTCGTATGTTTGAGGATGACCGCACGCAAAGGGAAACCGCTTATCACACGCTGTGTACGCGTCTTGGAGCGCATCCCGTACAGCATATTGGCAAGCTTTTTGTAGTTTGGAGGCCTATTCCGGCGGAGAGTTCCGACCATTTATCGACTCCTACATCCCCTCGCCGTGCAGGTGCAGCGCCGCGAACCGTCACCGTATTTCAGCGTAAACCTTCTTCTCTGCGCCGGACTATGCGTAAGAAACTACGCGTCCTCGGCAATCAAAGGGTCACACAAAGTGGTAGTCTCAAACGGGCAAAAGTACGGCAAACCAGCATCAAAAAGAGCATAAAAGATTAATTCATGCCCTCGTTTACGAAAGGATCCTATTTAGGATCCTTTTTTTACGGACTACCTCTTAGCAATGCCTTTAAAAATCCTCTTTACCGTATTATAGATACTGGATTTTGGTAATCTCGTACTCTCTGGCTCCTTTAGGCGCCTGTACTACCGCTATATCCCCGGTATATTTGCCAATGAGCGCACGAGCAATAGGCGAACTCACAGAGACCAAGCCTGCATCAATATCGGCTTCTTCATTACCGACAATCTGGTAAGTCACACTTTCACCGGATTCTAAATCATCCAAATCTACTGTCACACCAAATACTACACGCCCATCCGCTTCAATCAATGCCGGATCGATAATTTGTGCAGCGGATAAACAAGACTCGAGCGCAAGAATTTGGCCCTCGATAAAAGCTTGCTTTTCTTTTGCAGCAGAGTATTCCGCATTCTCGGAGAGATCACCGTGCGCACGCGCTTCTTCAATAGCCTTTACTACTGCTCTACGCTCAGTGGTCTTCAAGTGCTTTAGCTTCTCTCTGAGTCGCTCTGCACCCGCTTTTGTTAAAGGTATTGTGCCCATAAGTCTTTATAAATAAAACAAGAAAATATCCTACGCACGCTTAAATATAAGCGTGCGCGATCTATATGCCATCATAGCTAGGTCGTTCACCTAGCTGCCTAAGAGAATTGGTGTAAATCTCTTAAAAAGTCTTGCTGTATT
This sequence comes from Mycoavidus cysteinexigens, assembly GCA_031963005.1. Taxonomy (GTDB): domain Bacteria; phylum Pseudomonadota; class Gammaproteobacteria; order Burkholderiales; family Burkholderiaceae; genus JASSUD01. The sequence continues at coordinate 97,691 of JASSUL010000005.1, forward strand.
CCTTATATGGTAGTCCGAGGAAAATTCCTTAAACCCATATCACTACGCTTTTATGGCATCCATTCTACACACCCCTCTCGCGATTTAGCGTTTGCAGGGAATAAATCTCTAAATTCTGTATGTAATTTAACCCCTCCACCGCAACTTGCGCATTTGGTAAGGTCGTGTAATACGTCAGATTATGCATCTGAGCGCTGGTACGAATAGAACGCGAATCAGCAATAGCGGCTGCCGTATCGTCCACCGTCGTAAAGACCAGGGTAATTTCGCCGTTTTTAATCATATCTACGATATGCGGGCGTCCTTCCTTCACTTTATTGACAGTACGTACCGGCACGCCGGCTTTTGCCACCGCATCCGCGGTACCACGGGTCGCTACTAATGCATACCCTAGTTCATGTAAGCGTCGCGCCAGTTTAACCGTAGCAGGCTTATCAGTGTTTTTGACGGAAAGTAAAACCGTGCCTTCAGCAGGTAAGCGGGATCCTGCAGCAAGCTGTGATTTAAATAAAGCTTCGCCAAAAGTCCGACCCACGCCCATCACTTCCCCTGTAGAACGCATTTCAGGGCCCAGTACGGGATCGACGGAAGGAAATTTAGAAAAAGGAAAAACCGCTTCTTTCACGCAAAAGTAAGATGGTACACCTTGTTGCGTAGTATTTTGTATCCCTTGGCTGGCTAATGTGTGGCCGACCATGCAAAGCGCACCAATTTTCGCCAAAGGCAACCCTATGGCCTTTGAGACAAAAGGCACAGTACGAGAGGCGCGTGGGTTCACTTCTAACACATAGACGACATCCTCGGTCTGTCCATCTGCCGTATCGCGTTGCTGAATGGCAAACTGTACATTCATCAAACCTACCACGCCTAATGCTTTAGCCATCTCTACTGTTTGACGTTTGAGCTCAGTGATGGTCGAAGCGGATAAGGAATACGGCGGTAATGAACAGGCTGAATCTCCTGAATGCACGCCTGCCTGCTCAATATGTTCCATCACCCCGGCAATAAAGACCGTTTCTCCATCAGCGATACAATCCACATCGCATTCGATTGCATCGTTTAAGAATCGATCTAATAGGACCGGAGAATCGTTAGAAACGCGCACGGCTTCCTTCATATACCGTTCAAGGTCACGCGATTCATGCACGATCTCCATTGCACGCCCGCCTAAAACATAAGAAGGCCGCACAACAAGGGGATAGCCCACTTCATCCGCCAAAGCCAAGGCTTCCTTTTCTGTACGAGCAGTACGGTTTGGCGGCTGACGCAATTTCAAGTCATGGAGTATTTTTTGAAAACGCTCGCGATCTTCTGCAGCATCAATATTTTCAACGCTAGTTCCAATAATCGGCGCACCGTTAGCAGCAAGCGCACGTGCTAAATTAAGCGGTGTCTGGCCGCCATACTGTATCAATACCCCTGTGGGCTTTTCTTTATCGACGATTTCGAGCACATCTTCTAATGTGAGTGGCTCAAAATACAAGCGATCCGAGGTGTCGTAATCGGTCGAGACCGTCTCGGGATTGCAATTGAGCATAATCGTTTCATAGCCGTGCTCACGCAGCGCTAATGCAGCATGGGCGCAGCAGTAATCGAATTCAATACCCTGCCCAATACGGTTCGGACCACCACCGAGAATCAGAATTTTTTGCCGCGTACTGGGACGTGCCTCGCAGACCAATTCATAGGTGGAATATAAATAGGCTGTTTGCGTTGAAAACTCTGCAGCACAGGTATCTACCCGCTTATAAACAGGACGCACCCCCAATGCAATACGCATCGCGCGTACGGCATCTTGTGACGATTGGGTTAATGTAGCAATACGTGAATCGGAAAATCCACTCTGCTTCAGATACCGTAGCTCTTCCTTTGAAAGACTAGATAAAGTGCGTGATGCGAGTGCCTGTTCCTTAGTAATAATTTCCTGAATCTGTGCTAAAAACCAAGGATCGATATGGGAAAGCGCATAGATCTCTTCCAAAGACAGACCTAATCTAAAGGCGTCACCTACATATAGAATCCGCTCTGGACCGGCTTCTCGAATCTGCGTAACGATCTCTTCACGCTCAGTAGAGCGAGAAGTCATTCCATCAATCCCCGTTTCTAAACCCCGCAAGGCTTTTTGAAACGATTCTTGAAAGGTCCGCCCTATTGCCATAACCTCGCCGACCGATTTCATTTGCGTCGTTAAACGTGGATCGGCTTCACGGAATTTCTCAAAAGCAAAACGCGGAATTTTGGTCACGACATAATCGAGCGTAGGCTCAAAAGAAGCCGGCGTTTGCCCTTGGGTAATGTCATTTTTTAATTCATCGAGCGTGTAGCCTACCGCCAGTTTGGCTGCAATTTTGGCAATGGGAAATCCCGTCGCTTTGGAGGCTAATGCGGAAGAACGAGAAACTCGCGGATTCATTTCTATGACGACCATCCGCCCGGTATTCGGATGAATCGCAAACTGCACATTAGAGCCCCCTGTATCGACCCCAATTTCACGCAATACGGCCAGGGACGCATTGCGCATCAATTGATACTCTTTGTCCGTGAGCGTTTGTGCAGGTGCTACCGTAATCGAATCGCCGGTATGAATACCCATAGGGTCGAGATTCTCAATGGAGCACACGATCATGCAGTTATCCTGCTTATCGCGAACCACCTCCATTTCAAACTCTTTCCACCCCAGTAAAGACTCTTCGATGAGTAACTCACTAGTAGGCGAAATCTCTAAGCCCCGTCGGCAAATTTCCTCAAATTCGTCTTTATTATAGGCAATGCCTCCGCCTGAGCCACCCAAGGTAAAAGAGGGACGAATAATCACCGGATAAGCAGTTGCGCTGGCAGCATCTCCTACCAAATCATAGCGCTCTTTTCTAGAGGCAATACGCTGCAGGACCTCTTTAGCCTCTTCTAGAGAATGAGCGACTCCTGACTCGGCACTACCCAGACCAATTTTGGTCATCGCTTCTTTGAATTTTTGACGGTCTTCGGCTTTATCGATCGCCTCAGGAGAAGCACCGATAAGCTCAACACCATAGCGTTCAAGAACACCATGACGATGAAGGTCTAATGCGCAATTGAGCGCAGTTTGCCCTCCCATCGTGGGCAAAATCGCGTCGCAGCGTTCTTTAGCCAAAATACGTTCGACCACTTCGTGGGTAATAGGCTCGATATACGTCACATCCGCCATATCAGGGTCGGTCATAATCGTTGCAGGATTGCTATTGATTAAAACGACCTTATAGCCTTCCTCGCGCAATGCTTTACAAGCCTGTGCGCCTGAGTAATCAAATTCACAAGCCTGCCCGATCACAATGGGGCCAGCGCCAATAATTAAAATACGGTGAAGGTCAGTGCGCTTTGGCATAGTCAGAGTAGAAAAGATAGAAAAGCGCTATTTTTAAGAATTTGTTTAGTATTTTCCTAAAGAGGGCCCTTTTGGGAAATACTAAATAGGTTCTAAGCGCGAATAGACGAACCTATGCAGATTTTTGTTGCATCAACGCGATAAAGTGGGCAAATAAAGGATCTAGATCATGAGGACCTGGTGACGCTTCCGGATGACCTTGAAAACAAAAAGCAGGACGATCTGTTAACTCAAAACCTTGAAGCGTACCGTCAAATAAAGAATGATGGGTAATACGCGTATTCGCAGGCAAAGAAGCCGGATCAACGACAAAGCCGTGATTTTGCGAGGTAATCATCACGCGATTATGCTGTATATCCTTCACAGGGTGGTTCGTCCCATGATGCCCATTTTTCATTTTTAGGGTTTTTGCTCCGAGGGCCAGCGCCATAATTTGGTGTCCTAAGCAAATCCCAAACATAGGTATTCCAGACTCCAAAAGCACGCTCGCCGTCTCAATAGCATAATCACAGGCTTGAGGATCTCCAGGGCCATTAGAAAGGAAAATGCCATCCGGATGATAATCCAGCGCCTGCTGTGCAGTAGCTTTTGCAGGCAGCACCGTCACTTCACAACCCAGGGAGGCGAGTTTGCGCAAAATATTGTGCTTAATTCCATAATCAAAAGCGACAACACGGTATTGCGCATTTTCAAGCTGTCCATAGCCACTGCCCAAGCGCCATTCTGTTTGCTTCCAAGTATATGCTGTAGCCGTGGTCACGTCTTGCGCTACATCTTTTCCTGCCAATCCGCTAAATCCACGCGCGAGCGCCAAAGCCTTCTCTACATCCGCTTCACCAGCCATAATACAGCCGTTTTGCGCGCCTTTTTCTCGTAAAAGGCAAGTTAAATGGCGAGTATCGATTCCAGAAATCGCCACAATATTTTGTTCGCACAAATAGGCAGGCAGCGTGGTATGCATCCTAAAATTGGAAGCTCTATTCGGCACATCTCGCACAACTAACCCTGCGGCTTGGATGCGATCGGAATCGCCATCTTCAGGATTAATCCCTACATTTCCTATATGCGGATACGTTAATGTAACGATTTGTTGCGCATAGCTTGGGTCTGTCAAAATTTCCTGATAGCCTGTGACCCCTGTATTAAAAACCACTTCTCCCACAGTGTGGCCAAGTGCGCCGCAGGCCTGGCCATGGAAGACGGTACCATCGGCTAATACCAAAATGGCAGGCTGAGAAGATGGCAAAATAGGCAGCATTACCAAAGGTTCCTCACAACAAAAAGATAGGTATGTGCACTGTTCAGGAGGTCAGAAACTGTTCTGACAAAGACAGGGCATAATTAAGACTTTGAATAAATTCTACAGACTCTATTTTCAAACGGATTATTTTTATATGCAAGCTAGTTCAAATAAACCCTATTTACTAAGAGCACACTATGAATGGTGTATCGACAACAGTTACACGCCTTATATTTTGGTACACGTAGACTCGCGCACGCGCGTGCCTAAACAATTTGTACAAAAAGGGGAAATCATTCTGAATATTAGTCCTGAAGCGACGCATCAACTCAAAATGAGCAATGATTGGATCGAATTTAGCGCGCGTTTCTCAGGTATTCCACACAAAATAGAGATTCCTGTTCGCAATGTTTTAGCGATTTATGCACAAGAAAGCGGAGAAGGAATGCATTTTCCGCTCGAAGAGATCAAGGAAGAAGAAGCGGATCTACCGCATCCTCCAACAGATACAGGCCCTCATCCGGACACACAAAGCGCACCTTCCCCCTCGAAACCCGATGCAAGCAAGGGAAGTCATTTGAAAATTATTAAATGACCGTTACAGCAGAACTTAAGCCCCGTGCATCAAGAAATGGCGCGCGGGGGGCTCCTTATGCACGGCTAAAATCGGTTCTTAGGCATATATCACTCATGATATAGGGAAATTCAGCGTAACGGTATGATATTCCCTATTACCGCCCGCCCAATTAATTGGCTTGCTGTGCAGCAGGCAATCCATAGATTTTGACTTTTAAACGCTTGCGCACCGCGGCTGTATAAGCACTTAATTCGATTTGCCCCGCAATTTGGCCCAGTTGCTGCTGCGCAGATTCCATTACATTAGGCAAGATCATGGGATTACGTATAGCATTCAGACGATAAATAACATAGCCTGTCGGACCTAGATCTACACCAATGTACTGGGGCAAGTCCACCGCGTTTTCCTGTCCTTTTTCAGATGCAGATGGAAGCGCTGCTACCGGTGGTATTGTAGCAGCCGGTTTTTCTGTCCCAGGCTCTTTCGCGTTAGCGGTTTGCGCCACAATGGTTTTTGAAGTGCTAGCCTTTTGCGCTTCTGCAGCACCCACTACACGAGCAGACGCATTCACTTTAAAGATCGCATCAATCGCCTGGGCAGGTAAAGACCCGGTATTAGCCCGCGTAAGGATCATTGCAGGCGAAAAATCAGCGGGCGCTCCATGAGGTACTCCATTTTGCGCTTGCAGCGCAGCCAATTTAGCCCGCCCTTCTTTTTTAGCACGCTCAGCCGCTTGTATTGCGATCACTTTGGCCTTCACTTCGCGTATTACGCTGCGTAAAGGTTTTTGTGCTTTAGGAGTATGACGCACCACGCGCGCTGCGATTAAGGTACGCTCGCCCACCTCGATAGCCGTCGTATTGTGTTTCGCCTTGACCACTTCCTCACTAAATACCGCATTGAGAAAAGCTGCCTGATTGAGCGGATGACTCGCCGATAACGCCGAGTTAGCCGTATGTGTCACTGTCGCGGTTTTACGCGTCAATCCAAATTTTTCTGCAACGGGCGCTAAGCTCGCAGACTGCTCATAGAGCAAATCAGAAAATAAGGCAGAGGCTTCCGAAAAACGTTGGGCAGCTTCTTGATTTTGCAGTGTAGCGACGATACGTGCCCGCACTTCCGGGAAAGCTAGCGTGACAGCGGGTTTAGAGTCAATCATCTGAATAATATGATACCCATATTGGGACTGGACTATTTCACTAATCTGCCCACGCTGTAAGCTAAAGGCTGCCGCCTCAAATGGAGGATCCATTTGACGCCGGCCAAAATAGCCTAAATCCCCTCCTCTACTGGCTGAACCAGGATCTTGCGAGAATTTTTTGGCTAAAGCATCAAATTGTTTAGGATTAGCACGTAACTGCACGAGTAATTCTTCAGCCTGAGCACGCACAGCAGCGATCTCTTGCTCCGAGGCCCCTTCTGCCGGCATCAGCAAAATATGGCGAGCACGCACACGCTCTTCATTTTTATACTCTGCAAGGTGTTCCTGGTAATATTTTTTTAGCGCAGCTTCAGAAGGCTCTTTAGTCGGCGCAAAATGCGCTGCATTCAATATGACATATTCGATGACGGCCTGTTCCGGCTGTATAAAATCATGCACATGACTATCATAGTAAGCTTGTAATGCTTCCTGAGTTGGTGGCGCATTTTTAAGGTCAGGATGCGGTAAAAAGTGCATTGACTGCACCTCGCGCTGTTGCAGCGAAGCAATTAAAAAAGGCGTGACCAAAATAGAGGGAACAAAAGCGCTTGCAGCAATACTTTGGCTGAGCTGCCCTGCTGCTAATATTGAACGCACACGCTCATCCAACTGTTCCGCAGTCATACCCTGCGCGGCTAATAATTGATTATAGGCCTTCAAATCGATAGACCCATCTGGCTTACGAAGCTTTGCAATCGCAGGAATATTCAATAAGGCACTGCGGATCACCTCATCTGGAACATATAAGCGCTGCTCTTTCGCTTCTTCTGTCATTAAACGCTGCTCGATAAGACTATCTAGCAAAGCGCTTCGAAAAGCTGGGGTATTAATCGTTTGCACATCAAAGCTTGCACCAAACATGCTTTGAATTTGCTGTAAACGCTCCTGCAATACTACGCTGTACTCTCGATAATCAATCTTCGTGCCGTTTACACTAGCCACATCGGGCCCCGACCTAGAGGCATGGCGAGTACTCTGAATTCCTACCAGCCCTAAACCTGGCAAGATAAATAGCGCCAGCAGCACCTGCATCAAACGTTTATGATTACGAAAAAAATCAAGCATAGGAAGCAAAAATCGAAAAAGGACAAAAAAACGGCGCTCTAAAAGCGCCAGAGGCTTAGAGCCTGTGTTTCTATCATCTATTAACTAGACCTTTTTCGCAAGCCCGTAGCGGCGTTATTCCTTCTTGCCGTACTGTGTGTGCTGTCTGCGTCGGAATTCCTTGCTACGGGCTTGCGAAAAAGGTCTAGTGACAGTTAGTCTAAAACTATATAGGTTGACTGATAAGCTCTAACAAAGCGCGCACTCATCTTGTGATGAAGCCACCTTCAAAAATCAGTTCAATATAATACAAAAAATAGGGGGAAAATCAGCCATGCACCGTGAAAGTATTGCAAAAACCTACTGGATAGAAAACCCCGCAGGAGCGCAAAACAAAGGCATTAATTGAAGCATTAATTGGGGCATTAACACAGTGGAGCATTAATAGGAGGCGCAAAAAGAAGGCCGCCTTATTAGGACTATAAGCAAATGAGAGGGTGGTGGGTGCTGAGAGGCTCGAACTCCCGACCTAAGCCTTGTAAGGGCTCCGCTCTACCAACTGAGCTAAGCACCCCCGCTCGATTCACTTACAGAGCAAACTACGTTTGCCGTTTTTGAGAAGCTGCGCAGTCTACCCCATCGAACCCACTTTGTCACGCAAAAATTACGCTTCTTTGTGATTTTCTTGCAAAAAACGCAAGCCAGCATTACAAACGGTTAATTCGCAGACCAAGCGCTCGAGCCGATCACAGCCCACCGAAAATATCCAGGATTTCGGCGCTTCCCTAGACAAAATGAAACCCTCCATTCAATAGCTCAGAAAAAAGTGTCCTGACCAAGCCGTGATGGCGGTGTTTTGCATTTTCACCCAATTCGCTATTAATTAGCGCAATGCCATATTTATATAGCTACTACTTTAAAGGCATTTCCCTTTAGTGACTGCACCACCCAAAGTCCCGCATCGCTTGTTAGAACGTGCGGGACTGTTGTGAAATTTGATGAATTTTTTATTAAAATTTTTTGGAGATAAGGTCAGTCAATTTCGAATTCATTCGAAGGAGCTCTACTTTTTAGTTCTTTGTAGCCATAGATTTTAACTTTTAGTCTTTCGTAGCCACTATAGATGCTACTTTTTAATCTTTTGTAGCTAGTATAGACGCTATTTTCTAATCTTTTGTAGCCAATATAGACGCTATTTTCTAGTTTTTTGTAGCTAGTATAGATGCTACTTTCTAGTTTTTTGTAGCCAGTACCCTGCTTTGAACTCTTAGATTGAGTGCTCTGTACATATGTGGCGCTCTGGGTAATTTGGTGTGCAGGCGGCTCCGATACGTATGATTGACTATCGTTTTGCTGTCCTCTTCCTGCATTACTACTCTGTTGGGTATAGAGATCGTGCTGATGGGTATTGTGTACTAGATTATTAATCGTATGTTGTTGAAGATGAGACCCGTGTTGAGTGGTATCACTTAGTTGCAGCACTGATTCAGTATTTGCAGCTGGCTTATAGTTCTTCGAATAGGGGCCCGTTGGTGGCCATATAGGTGGTGGCAGTACGTATGCATCGTTTTGCTGCCTTCCTCCCGCATTACTACTGTGTGGGGTATAGAGATTGTGTTGATAGGTATTGTGTACACGATTATTCATCGTGTGTTGTTGAAGATGAGGCTCATATTGAGTGGTATAACTTTGTTGCGACGCTAATCCAGTATTGTTTTGAAAAGATGTAGCTGGCTGATCGTAGTTTATTGGTATTTCTGTTTGAACAACCTCTTGAAATGTAGGGATTGGGCTATCACTGCCTTTATTTCTACGCCCTATCAAAGAAGATAGACTGCCAGCATGTGTTTCAAAAGAAGAGGCTATTCTATTTTTAAACTTATTAAAGGTCGTTTTTGGCTCGTTAGATGGATTAGATAGAAATGGTCTTGTATTTTTTGTTTTTTCTATGTAGGACATATTGCACTCCAGTACATAAATTAATATATCTAAAAATAATATAATTCATATACAGTTATACCTCCTTGCAGGAGAAGGTAGGCACGAAATGCGAAAATATGTACAATAAAGCGTAGATCTATCTGTGATAGTTATTTTGTATTTTTAATTAAATTCGTTTTTCTTTGCAATTTTCCAGATAACTTATAAGTTATTTTCTAGACAGCATAAAACCAAGTAGAAATATATAAAAAATATATGACTATTTGCTCCAAAATAAGTTCTATTTTTAATAAAAATAGTAGCAACACTACCCAACCCTCTAGAGCTCCAGCCAGCTTTACAAGGAGGGATTCTCTACCTTCCCTTATGGAAAATTGCATAAACGATCCAAGCGGACACAATTTTTTCACACTAGGTTAGAAATATAGCGAGAGTTATCGAGAATTTAAAAAAAACATTCCAGGAAGTGATGATGAAAATGATTCAGAAATTGCAAAAGAAAAAGAATTGCATATAGAAACTATGAGATTTGCCATATCCACATCTATTATTCCTGTTAGAGAAGTAATACCTTCTGCACAGGCGGGAAACTCTAGTAGAAATACTCCACAATCTCAAAATGCGCAACCGGTTCAATCCGAACCATTTATCCCACATTTCCCAAGAAAATGCACTCACAGACTATAATTGTCTACCTAGCTCAACGCTCATGAATGAGTTCGAATCAGCCATATCTGAGCTTCCTTCATTTAAGCAGCCTATACCCCGCTAATAACTTCACTGATGTTACGCAGGTATTCAAAAAGACCGTGGTCGTCATGTTGGGGTTCCTTCGTCACCCCAACCTACGAAAATGGGTAAGTGAAAGAGATTCATCCAACTCTACCAACCACCAGAAAAAGCAAAGGACAGTAGGTTGGGGTGACGAAGGAACCCCAACATGCATACCACCGACTTCTAATCTCTGCGTTCTACTGATTAATAACTCGCCATCCTACAGCGTGCGTAACATCAGTAACTTAAATCGCGTTTTTTGCTACTCTCCCAAATTCAAGATAGCTAAAAATGCTTCTTGGGGAATTTCTACTCCTCCGACTTGTTTCATGCGCTTCTTCCCTGCTTTTTGTTTTTCTAATAGTTTTTTCTTGCGGGAGATGTCGCCTCCATAGCATTTTGCTAAAACGTTTTTTCGCAATGCTTTAATATTCTCGCGGGAGATAATCGTTGAGCCAATGGCGGCTTGAATCGCGACGTCGAACATCTGCCGTGGAATGACTTCTCGCATTTTTGCCGCGATCTCACGGCCTCGCGACTGGCTTTGTGAGCGATGGACGATGAGCGATAAGGCATCGACCTTGGTGCCATTAATCATCATATCGATTTTTACTACATCGGCAGACGCATATTCTTTAAATTCATAATCCATAGACGCATAGCCTCTAGAGATCGATTTAAGTCGGTCAAAAAAGTCGAGTACGATTTCCGCCATGGGAATGTCATAGGTCAGCTGTAACTGCCTACTGTGATATTGCATATTGATCTGCACACCCCGTTTTTGTGTACACAAGCTCATTATTTGGCCGGCATATTCTTGCGGCAGATAGACATTCAGTCGAACTAAAGGTTCGCGAATGCTCTCGATTTTTGAAGGGTCGGGCAATTTGGAAGGGTTTTCAATTTTTATTACTTCGCCATCGCGCTGCACCACTTCATAAATCACGGTCGGGGCAGTCGTGATTAATTGCATTCCAAATTCGCGCTCAAGACGCTCTTGGACAATGTCCATATGCAGCAAGCCTAAAAAGCCGCATCGAAAGCCGAATCCTAGCGCCTGGGATGATTCCGGCTCATATTGCAGGGAGGCATCGTTGAGTTGCAATTTTTCAAGCGACTCACGGAGCGCTTCGTATTGATTGGATTCAATAGGGTAAAGGCCCGCAAACACCTGCGGCTTCACTTCTTTAAAACCTGGAAGGGGCGTACTGGTTGGATTGCGCGCTTGCGTGATGGTATCTCCAACACGAGCCGCTTTAAGCTCTTTAATACCGGCGATAATAAAACCGACTTCTCCCGCGCTGAGTACAGCGCAATCCAACGCTTTAGGCGTGAATTTTCCAAGGCGTTCGACCAAAAACTGTGCGCCATTGGCCATAAAGCGAATGGTCTCTTTCGGTTTCAGCGTGCCTTGCACAACCCGCGTGAGTACGACCACGCCTACATAGGGATCAAACCAAGAATCTAAAACCATCGCCGCTAATGGCGCTTGCGCATCGCCTACTGGAGGAGGAACTTGTGCGATCAATGCCTCTAGCACATCAGCAACACCCTCGCCGGTTTTCGCACTACATCGCACTGCCTCTGTAGCATCAATACCGATCACATCGCCAATTTCTGCTATCGCATTTTCAGGATTCGCGGAAGGCAAATCGATTTTATTAAGAATAGGTACGACCTCTACCCCTAACTCTAAGGCGGTATAGCAATTTGCAACGGTCTGCGCCTCCACCCCTTGACTCGCATCCACGACTAATAATGCGCCTTCACAAGCGGATAAAGAGCGGCTGACTTCATAAGAAAAATCGACATGTCCGGGGGTGTCGATTAAATTTAAATTATAGGTTTCTCCATCTCGCGCTTTATATTGGAGTGCCGCCGTTTGCGCTTTGATGGTAATACCCCGTTCACGCTCCAGAGCCATTGAATCGAGCACTTGCGATTCCATTTCACGATCAGAAAGCCCTCCGCACATTTGGATAATGCGATCTGCCAGCGTTGATTTACCATGATCAATATGGGCAATGATCGAAAAATTACGAATGTGTTTCATGCAAGCGCTCATAGCTCATAAAAATCAGTGTGTGGCTTTTATCCAATCCGCCAATCAGGGTATTACATGGGTACTACTCACTTGCATCATGGGATGCACCTAATACTGGCCGAAGCTTTTGCGCAATGACTTCTCTTGCGCGAGAAATACGCGAACGCACGGTCCCTACTGGACACTGCATAATCTGGGCAATTTCTCGGTAACTGAGCCCCTCTATTTCACATAGCATAATGGCCATGCGTCGCTCTTCCGATAAAAAAGCCAGTGCATCGCTCAATGTCTGCTCAATTTGCTTATTCATCAATGCAGACTCTGGCGTGTTGAAATCCTGGAGTGCACGTTCGGATTCTTCTAACTGTGCAGGATCGGCATCTTCTCTACTGAGATGCCCAAGCCCAGTGCGATCCGAGGTCATTAAATGATTTTTGGCCGTATTGATCGCAATCCGATATAACCAAGTGTAAAAACTAGACTCTAATCTAAAATTCGGGAGTGCTCGGTATGCTTTGATAAAGGCGTCCTGCGCAACATCATCCGCCTCATCGCCATGAGGGACAAAGCGCGTGACCAAGCGCATGATTTTACGACGATATTTCGCTACCAAGGACTCAAAAGCGGCTATATCTCCCTGCTGAACCCGTTTGACGATACTGTGATCGATATCTTTCTCATTCACTCCTTGCTCCCTTAAGCCTCTCATAGAGATCCATAGTGAGCGGATTGCTATGAAAGGAATAAGGGTCAGAAGTCGAAAACCTAAAGAGAAGATACTGAAAATACAGGACCGTCCTACGCGCTTAGTGCGCCCTGAGGCTTTGGGGTTTTAGAACCGATATAAGGTTCTTAGATGCGCTTAAAGACCAATGTCCCATTAGTCCCACCAAATCCAAACGAATTGGACATCGCTATCTCAACCGGCATTTCACGCGCGGTATTCGCACAGTAATCCAAATCGCATTCGGGATCAGGGTTGGTTAGATTAATCGTGGGTGGGACGATTTGTTTTTGCACCGCCAATGCCGTATATACCGCTTCGATGCCCCCTGCTGCTCCCAATAAATGGCCGGTCATCGATTTAGTCGAGCTTACAACGGGGACCCTGCCCGATTGAAATGCATGTTTTACCGCCATTGTTTCCGCGATGTCCCCTAAAGGAGTCGAAGTACCATGGGCATTGATATAGTCCACTTGATCCAGATTCACGCCGGCATCTTTCAAGGCACTGACCATACAACGGCGCGCACCTTCCCCATCTTTACTGGGAGCGGTCATATGGTAAGCGTCGCCAGTACGTCCATATCCTATTAATTCACAATAGATTTTGGCACCGCGCGCTTTGGCATGTTCATATTCTTCTAAAACTAGCACTCCTGCGCCTTCACCTAGCACGAATCCATCGCGATCACGGTCAAAAGGCCGGCTAGCCGCAGCGGGATCATCATTACGCACCGATAAAGCGCGTAATGCGGCAAATCCGCCAATCCCGAGCGGAGAAATCGTAGCTTCAGCCCCTCCGGCTAGCATCACATCAGCATCACCGTATCCAATGATGCGCATCGCTTCACCAATCGAATGCGTGCCGGTTGTACAGGCTGTCACAATCGCGAGATTCGGGCCTTTGATACCAAAACGGATCGACAAATGCCCCGCAATCATATTTGTAATAGAAGCTGGCACGAAAAAAGGCGTAATCCGCTTGGGCCCACGTTGCAGCAATTCGGTTTGCGTGTTTTCAATCGAGGGCAGCCCTCCTATACCGGAACCTATGATGATTCCAATACGTTCCGCATTGTCTTCGGTGACCTCTAATCCGCTATCGGTTAAAGCCTGAACGCCTGCGGCAAAACCATAGTGGATAAAAGTATCCATATGCCGCGCCTCTTTGGCGGGCAAATACTCACTAATCTGGAAATCCTTCACCTCACCAGCAAACTGGCAAGAAAAAAGGCTAGCATCAAATTTGGTAATAGGGGCAATACCGGAACGTCCGGCGATCAGATTCGCCCATCCTTGCTCTACAGTATTACCTACGGGTGAAATATGTCCTAAACCCGTTACTACTACACGGCGACGATTCACGGCATCCCCTCTTTATCCGGTTGATTCAGTTTCATCCAATCTAACTTTGCAACGCTACGCTTGCTGCATTAGACTTCTTTCGCAACCCCGTGGCGGCGTCATTCTTCCCGTTTTTTTACATTAAGTACAGTGTACTGGCAGCAAAGGAATTCCTTGCTACGGGGTTGCGAAAGAGGTCTATTGATCTGCAGAACCTGTTCAAAGTTTTCCAATTGGACCTCTATCCCAAGACTATAAAAAGGGTCCACCCTCGGAAAAGCAGGCGCGTAGGATTGCCGTGTACTTTAACACGATAAGTCCTAAGACACTGCAATCCGCAAAGATGAACCCTGAAGATAGTCCATTTGGGGAAATGGTTAACGGCTTTTAGTTCCCACCTGCTTTTTCGTGCGAGCGGGCATAATCAATCGCCTTTTGCACGGTAGTGATCCCTTCGGCATCTTTATCTTCGATTTCAATACCGAATTCGTCTTCTAGCGCCATGACTAACTCTACGGTATCGAGAGAGTCTGCACCCAAGTCGTCTACAAACGATGCTTCGTTTTTAATTTCTGCCTCAGCTACACCGAGCTGCTCAGCAATAATCGCTTTTACACGCTTTTCAAAATCACTCATTCCTTGCCTCCAACGGTCAATTCAAAAAATAAAGGCGCGCATTCTAGCAGAGGTTGGCTGATGGAAAATCACTTCGTAAAGTCATTTTTTCAAAATGCCGCATGCTAGGGCGTGTCTACAATGGTTCAAAAGGGCCCATATCTGGGGAAGCAGGAGCGCAGGGACCGGAACTGTACTTCTAGTACAGTGAGGATCCCGAGCACCGCACCCCATGTTTATCCAATCCGCAAAGAGAGGTTCTTTTGGGCCATTGTAGACATGCCCTACGCGCCATAATAAGCAATAGTTCAATATCTACGCATCTTCTGCGTACATCTTTCTATTTGCAAAATAGTGCAACAAAATTCGGTACTGCTGCTCTTTATCCTAACCACATCCCACCATTCACATGCAAAGTCGTGCCTGTGATGTAAGCAGCTTGAGGGGATGCTAAGAACGCCACAGCGTGTGCAATATCCGCAGGGCTCCCTAAACGGCCCATGGGGATTTGGTCGAGCAAGGCGCTGCGTTGTCCTTCTGAGAGTGCTTGCGTCATATCGGTATCGATAAAACCAGGCGCTACACAATTCACGGTAATACCACGGCTACCGACTTCGAGCGCCAATGCGCGAGTCATGCCCGCGACCCCGGCTTTTGCAGCGGCATAATTCACTTGACCAGGATTACCACTGCTTCCCACAATAGAGGTGATATTAATAATCCGACCTGAGCGAGCGCGCATCATCGGGCGTAGCACTGCACGAGAAAGCTGAAACACGGCGCTCAAATTCGTCTGAATCACCGCACTCCAATCTTCATCTTTCATGCGCATCATCAACTGATCGCGCGTAATACCGGCATTATTGACCAAAATAGCCAATCCGCCATGTTCCTTGATCAAGTTTTGTACACAGGCATCAATGGCCGCAGGATCATCGACATTCAGCTCTACACCTTGTCCCGATAAACCTTCTTCTGCAAGTGCCTTATGAATGGCATCTACGCCTGCTTCACTAGTAGCTGTTCCCACCACCGTCGCACCCGCACGGGCTAATGTCAAAGCAATTTCCTTGCCTATCCCGCGCGAAGCTCCGGTTACTAATGCAAGCTGTTGATCTAAACGATTATCCATCGTGCAACGCCTTCGCAAAAATAGAAAAAAGAGAGTGTACTTCCTAAGAGCCTGTTCTTAACTGTACCGGCTTATGAATATAACTTCAGTGCAGCTTCTAGCGCATTCGCATCGGTTAGCGCACACGCTTGTAAAGTAGGATCAATACGCTTGATCAACCCAGTCAACACACTACCAGGCCCCGATTCAATAACGGCCTCTATACCTGCTGCAGCCATGGCTTGAACACTTTCGATCCAACGCACCGCTCCGGCTGCTTGGCGACTCAATGCGTTTTTAATTGCATCGGGAGAGGATTCAATCGCCACGTCAATATTATTCACTAACGGAATGGTAGGAGCGTGCACCGTCACATCCGTTAAATATGTTGCGAGCTTTTGTGCAGCCTCTTGCAAAAGAGAAGAATGAAAAGGCGCGGACAATGGCAGTAATAAAGCGCGCTTTGCCCCTTGAAGCTTAGCTTGTTCGCAAGCGCGCTCTACAGCCGCTTTATGGCCAGCAATCACGGTCTGAGCCGGAGAATTAAAGTTCACCGCCTCAACGATCCCTATACCTTGTGCATCGGTTACGGTCGCACATAAAGCTTGTACTGCAGAGGTATCTAAGCCCAAAATGGCAGCAACGCCTCCTACGCCTACAGGAACAGCCTCTTGCATCACCTGCGCGCGAAAGCGCACCAGAGGCAATGCATCCTGAAATGCGATGGATTTTGCTGCGACCAGCGCCGTGTACTCTCCTAGACTATGGCCTGCGACTAAGTCGGGTTTTCGCCCGCCCTGCTCACACCACAGTCGATACATCGCATAGGCAGCCGTTAGCATAATAGGCTGCGTATTGGTGGTCAGATTCAGCGCTTCGTCGGGCCCTTCAGCCATCATTTTTCGGAGATCCTGGCTCAGTATCTCCGAGGCTTCTTGCACTACTTCACGGACAACGGGCCAGTCTGCAAATGCATTTAACATCCCCACGGACTGCGAACCTTGGCCTGGAAAAACAAAAGCGAACTTCTTCACGCGCGAATATCCTATCTAATAGAAATACTATTTTTGATCTTCAAAGTTTTTGGCAATTTTTATCGTCAAGAGCCAGTATATAGCGTCTCTGTTGCCTTCCTGGCCCTTTGGGGTATGGGTATTATTCCTGCACAATCGCTGCAGCGTATTTATGCCTATTTACATACGCACAACAGCAGCCCCCCAAGTCATACCTCCACCCACACCTTCGAGCAGAACATAATGCCCTGGTTGAATACGTCCATCACGGACTGCCGTATCTAGCGCCAATGGAATCGAGGCTGCTGAGGTATTTCCATGCTGATCGACGGTACATACCATTTGCTGTGGGGATAAACCCAGTTTGCGGCAAGTACTTTGCATAATTCGTATATTGGCTTGATGGGGAATCAACCAATCGAGCTGCGAAGCGTCTAAACCAGCGCGTTTCAGCGCTTCTACAGCCACTTTTTCCAGCACATTAACGGCGACTTTAAAGACAGATTGCCCCTCCATCCGAATAAAGGGATGGCCAACAATGGCACCTGCATTCAATGCGGCAGGGACACACAAAATATCTCCCTGCGAGCCATCTGCATGCAAGGCGGTTGCCATAATGCCCGGTTCTTCGGACGCTTCAAGAATCACAGCGCCTGCTCCATCCCCAAAAAGCACACAGGTAGTACGGTCATTAAAATCCAGCAAACGCGAAAATGTCTCTGCGCCTACGACCAAAGCGCGGCGATGCGCACCGCTACAGATCAGCCCATCTGCGACCGCCAACGCGTAGGAAAAACCGGCGCAGACCGCTTGTACATCAAATGCGGCGCAATGATTGCGAATACCCAATTTATTTTGTAGCCGACAAGCCGTGCTGGGAAAAACACAATCCGGTGTGGCTGTGGCGACAATAATCAAATCAATAGATTGAGGATCTATTTGTGCACGCTCTAATGCACGTTCTGCGGCGGTGTGCGCCAAATCACTCGTTTGTACGCCTTCTTCAGCAAAATGCCGTGCAGCAATACCTGTACGCGCTACTATCCACTCATCGCTCGTCTCAATGCCTTTGCGCGCAAGTTGCTCTACCAACATGGCATTGGTAACGCGCCGAGGAGGCAAAACACTGCCTGTAGACACGATACGTGCATACGGTGAGAAAGTTTTAGGGGGGAAAGGCATACTGGACATACTGCCATCCTTGTAAATAATGAAAACGCGCTGTATGACGCCGCGGTATGAGGCATAAGGGACTTCAAATTCGTGCAATAGCACAATTCGATCCCGAGGTTTCTAGCGTCAAGAAGGTACCCTAGGGGTATTACGCGCCTCTATCGCCTGAATAAGTCTGTGCTGCACATCATTACGCAATGCATCATAACCGCGCTTAATCGCCCATTCAAAAGCAAATGCATCCGCTGCTCCATGGCTTTTAATAACCAATCCACGCAGCCCCAATAATGCTGCGCCGTTATAGCGACGATGATCCACACGCCGCTTCAAACGTTTTAATACCGGCCATGCAAGCACGGCCATACACTTAGAAGCCCATGATGCCGCAAACTCCTCCTTGATGATACGGGCAAGCATCCAAGCTAGCCCTTCAGAAGTTTTCAGCGCCACATTCCCCACAAAACCGTCGCACACTACGATATCCGTCGTGCCTTTATAAATGTCATTGCCTTCTACATTGCCGTAAAAGTTCAACGCACTGGCGCGCAATAATTCCGCTGCCCGTTTAATACGTTGATTGCCTTTGATTTCTTCTTCACCGATATTGAGTAAACCGATACTAGGACGCTCTTTGCCATCCACCGCAGAGACTAAAGCATGACCCATTTCCGCAAACTGTAGCAAGTGCTCAGGCTCGCAGTCGACATTCCCACCCAAATCAAGGACCGTGGTATACCCCTGTAACCGAGGCATCACCGCAGCAATCGCAGGACGTTCGATGCCCGTTAATGTTTTGAGCACATAGCGAGAAAGCGCCATAAGTGCACCGGTATTGCCTGCGGATACACAGGCCTGTGCCTTGCCTTCTTTCACCAAATTCAAAGCGACCCGCATCGAAGAATTTTTTTTCTTCCGTAAAGCCACCTCTATAGAGTCATCCATCGCAATAACTTCGCTAGCCTCGTGCACGGACAGACCTGTGTGGTGGAGCGCATTATGTTTTTTGAGCTGCGCTTCAATGAGGGACTTAATGCCTACTAATATCAGATGGGCATCCGGATGGGCACGCACAAAATTTACTGCCGCTAAAACGGTGGAAGGGGGGCCAATATCTCCCCCACTACAGTCAATTGTAATCGTAACAGTCATGTTCAAAGACCATGCGCAACAGCGATGGAGAAAATAAAGTGACAAAGCGTGCGCAAAACACGCTCAAAAAGCGACAAACAAAAAGCGGCTTAGTAAGCCGCTTTTGTAGAGCCAAGAAGCACTCTACATCAATAGGACTTCAGGCTCTTCGCGAATCTGTTCCCGCTTCCAACCATGCTCTCCCATAATGCGTGGGACGTACACGGAAAGATAAGAACCTTTTTGAGAGACTCCAAACAGGTTCTAAGGACAGATTCTGACACCTATTACTCATCTGCTTTGGTCTTCAAAACTTTGCGACCACGATAGAATCCATTGGGGGTAATGTGATGACGCAAATGGGATTCACCCGTTGCCGAGTCGATGGCAATTGCTGGGCCGTCGATCGCATCGTGCGAGCGACGCATATTGCGACAAGAAGGGGATTTTTTATTTTGCTGAACAGCCATGTTCAAAACTCCTGGAAATAAAAGCTCGCCTAGCACACGCTAGGCAAAAAAAAGAAAAATAGATCTGAATATACGTTATACGTTAGAAATCGCACTAAACAGATGCGCTAAGAATCGTCAGAAGACTTCAGCTTCAAAAGAATGGAAAAGGGATTTTTTGCAAGGACATCCTCGATAGGGTCTTTTGCCCCCTCCGACAGTGAACCTGCCTCTGCACCATCGTGCGCATAACACTGAGGATCCCCATCTGCATGCTTAGGAACAATGGGCAATGCGAGCAAAATTTCCTCTTCTAAAAAATGCAATACGTCAAACTGCGTGGACCCTGCAATGACATCACAATCGTCTTCTAACGGCGCAGCATCGGCATCTTCTTCGGTTTTTACAATCCGAAATTGAGTATGAATATCAAATATCTGCTCACAAGGCGCAAGGCAGCGCTGACACTCCAGCCATAATGCCGCTTTTATATGCAAGGAAAGCCCCCATTGAGGAGATCCATCTTCACTCAATGCAAAACGCCCGACTAGCGAATAGGTAAAAGGAGCATGTTGCTCTAACATCCCAGGAAACACTTCTTGCGCCACCCGGGGCAAGTTAGCCAAAGGGATTTCACCAGAACACGCTTGTTGAGCCTGCGCAAAAGCAAAGAGATCCAGTGCAGCAGGAAAAGCAGAAATGTCCGTCTCCAAAATTGGAATCGCCTTTACGGATAAAGTGACCCGCCTATGCCTATGGACCCGGTCAGACCCACACACATCGAGCCAATATAGACATCAAAAGGCGAGAAGTAAAAAATTACCACGCGCAGTGACCACTAACGCACTGATAAAAAGCGAGCAAGCTTACTGCTTTTGTCTTTTTGAGTCAAATCCTCATGCTTTTTCATGTGTTTTTAGACACTATTTTTTAGAGGAAGGCGCTCTACCACTTATTGTACTTAATAACTGATGTTATGCAGGCATTCAAAAAGACCGTGGTCATCATGTTGGGGTTCCTCCGTCACCACCAACCTACGAAAATGGGTAGGTGAAAGGGATTCATCAAACTCCACCTACCACTAGAAAAGGCAAAGGACGGTAGGTTGGTGGTGAGGCACGAACCCCAACGTACGTACCACCTACTTCTAATTTTTGCGCTCTACCGATCAATAACTCGCCTTTCTACAACCTGCGTAGCATCACTTCATAAAATACAGCGTACCGTTTATTGTGCGTTCCATACTAACTCTAAATAGGCACCTCGCGCAGGGGTTTGATAACCATAAGCCAGCTGATAATGGCGATTCAAGAGATTCTCTATACGGGCACGGATTAACCAATTGGGACTTAAGGCATGACGCGCATGAAGATGAAAGAGTGCGTAACCATGCAATGGATGATTTCCATCTTCTCGCCGACCGTTCACCATCCAATCGCCGCCGACACGCCACTGAGCAATAGGAGCGGAAAAAGTAAGGCTTCCAAAGTGCCGTGCACGGCGCGGTAAATCGCGGGATAACCTGGGCATCATAGATACTGCACGCGCTTCTTCTAGCGGATTTTGTATTGTGCCGGTCACTCGCCATTCGCTTTCACGCCAGCGCGCTATGGCCGCCATCTCCAGGCCCTGAACCTTTGCACGGCCGATATTGCGCGCACGATATATCCCAGGGGATACTTGGACCGATTCAATCAAATCGCGATAGCGGGTTTGGAAAGCGCTCAAGCGTGCATCGGTCTCTAGAGTATCCCCCCCCAAAGTAGCCCCTCCTTGATGCCGCACCGTAGCCTCAAAGGAATGACTGCGTTCAGGCTGAACGCTGGAATTGCCATAATCGGGGTAATATAAATCATTAAAAGAAGGGGCGCGAAAAGCATTTGACGCACTAAAAGCGGTCTGCCATTGTGGAGACCAAAAATAGCGGTAACCCGCATATACGCTACGGGCTACGCCCACATCGCTATACTGATCTTGCCTGGCATGGAATTGCATTTCATGTGCGCCATGCTCCAGCACATACCCAGCAAAAGCCGAATCCACACGACGCGTCGGAGGCGTAGAGCCAGGTGTAGTGTACACACTGGCTTTCAAACTTTGATCTAAGTGCTCATACCCCCATACCCCTTTTTGACTGGGGGATAAGCGGATTTCATTACGCCAGGTCAATTGATCATTACGCGTATCAAACTGACTATTAAATTGGTGATTCTGCGTATTGATATTCCCATCTTCACTATGCGCTACCAATATATGCGTCACCCAGCGTTTATTGAGAGGCCCTTGTGCAGATGCGGAAAAAACACGCAAGCGATTATGAGAAAAGTGTTGGTCTGTCGACAAACCAAAAGGTTGATCAAAACTGACAATACTACGCGTGTCATACAACCGAAGCCCGGCTTCCCATCCTTCGTCAAATTGACGCTGCAAAGAGACATTCAATGCATGATTTGAGGCCCCATTCGGATCAGGATTAATACCAGGGACTTGCGTAGGATCCATAGCCGAAAAACCCGCCGTTTTCATACGTGAAATACCAAGATAGAACTGGGTATCTCCATAATCCCCCCACTCTTTACTCACTCCCAAACGTTGATGCTGTGTACCATAGCGGCCATAGGACGTTGCCGCCTGCATGCGAAGCGCACTCCTCAGGGCATTATTAGCACCTGCCCCATTAAATGATAAGGGCAACTCCTGACGAGAACGCAACTGCACCACTCCCCCTACTGCACCCCCTCCATACAGCGCAGAGACATTACCGTTGACCACATCGACTTGCTCCAAATGATCGAGTAAAGCCAAACTTAATTGCGCGCGCCCAAGACTTGCAGAATCAATGCGCACCCCATCGAGCAAAACCAAGGTTTGTGCCGCATCGGCACCACGCAAATACATGCTTGATGCAGCGCCTACTCCTCCTGCACGCACTATTTGCATACCTGCCGCGAGAGGCAATAATTCGGCCACATCTGCCGCGCCTCGATCGTCCAGATCCTGTGTGTCGAAATGGGTACTTTGCGCTAAAGCTTCGTTAAAGAAGGAGGAATCGCTCTTTGCAGGTAATCGTGAAGCATGCACGATAATGGTAGGTACAGAGGCCTCTTCAGCAGAAGTCATTGAATGCGGGGCCCAATCCGCCCCTAAAGAAGCCGATGCCGATGCCCATGCTCCCTCCAAAGCAAAAGGGAGGATGCCTAATACGATAGCCACAGCACATCGCAGCCCTAGAAACCATAAAAAAGAAAAAGCCGCCATGTGTGGCCCTACAAAATCAAAAACAATCCACTATGCGCTTATTCTGAGCAAAATATGGAAAAAGAAAAATCCATCAAAGAGCGTTCTTAAAAACCCACACTCTCCTGCACTCAAAAGACTTCAAGATAAAACGTTTTTTTTACGCGCCATGCCGCTTTGTGCGCAGGCTTTCGTAAAATGAAATGACTAAATAAGCCATTCTCTTTTTTATTGACAGGTTCTTAATGCGCAGCGCTGTTATGCCCCCTTCTTTGAGCGCCCACTGGCATCCCGGTTTAATGTCCATCGGCATGCCATGCCCAGAATCACAGCCCGCCCATCGCACGCCAATGGCACCACAAACACTATATCCCATTGCTGTGCGCTCACCCGTTGTAGCAAATAGATGGTTGATGCTAAAACATCATCTATTAGATCTATACGCGCCGCTTTCTAAAGGGTATATCCAGTGCTGCTATATCAAGCACTTTGTACTGCGTATTCTCAGAGCCTGCGGTACGATCTATGACAATATGTCCACAGTAAAAAATAGGACGATCCCTTCTACATTGCAGTCCCGTATTTTGCACTCCAAAATCTTTTTCGGTTAAGGAAGGTCTGCATAAGCAGATTCACATACAGCAGCAATGCACATACTGTTTTAGGAGTTTTTACAAGCAATATGCCCGCCCTGCTGGGTCTATTCGACGTTAGAATGTCATCTTTCGATATCGCTTTTTTACGCTTCTCTTTTTCGCCGTATTGCTATGCCCCACTTCATATTAAATGAACTCAGCACGCTAGAAGCTGGCCTCACGCAACTTACTGAGCGTATCCAACATTACCAGCGTGCATTAGAAAAACTCCAACAGGCGTTTACTAAAGCCAATGTAGCCCTAGAGTATGCACAAAACGAGCGTGATCGCCTGAACTTAGAATGTGAAGCACTACGCAGTGAGCGCCATTTACTCGCTACGCGCATTGAAAATGCGAAGCATGCTTTGCAAACGACACTAGGTGATTTATCGCACACTGGCTGGGTTGAGCCTGCATTACATCTACTGCCTGTGCCGGATGACGAAAATAGTACGCCTTCGACGACACTAGTGCTTTCTGATTCTCCAGAGACTCCCACTGAGCAAGTGTTCAATTCCTCGCATTCAACGGACAACCAGGCGGAAAATGTATCTTCAGAATTGGCTACGACAAACCAATTTACAGATATCTCCTCCGATATCTCTGATGTCTCTGACATCTCTGATGCCCCCAATGTCCAGGAGAAAACGGCATGAGCACCACGCAAATTAGAGTTGAAATACTGGGGGAAACTTACGAATTTGTATGCCCCGCCAAAGATGGCCCCAAGCTCCAACAATGCGCAGTAAAAGTAGCGCAAGAGATGAAAAAGGTCAGCGAACGCGCCATTCGTGGGACGGATCGTATTGCGATTATGGCAGCGCTTTCGATTACTTCCGAGCTTTTACAGCTACAAGAAAGTGTACGACAAGGTGAAGTGTTTCCTGCTGAGGAAATCGAGCGTAGAATGCGAAAAGTCAATCAGGAGATTGGATCTACATTAGAAAAACATGCGGCTCCCAATGAAGATATTTTGCTGGAAGAATTTATAGAACCCGCTGTATAGTAGTGCACTCGCTATTGAAGAAATGCACTATAAATAGCGCATACCCTATAGCGAGTTGAAGTTTTGTCTTTCCCTGCCTAGTTTGTCAAGGCCATATATTCCTTGAATCAATACTTTGTGCATCCGTTGTGGAAATTTGTAGCATGGACGTGCGCGTCACAGAATTCGACGTACCGAGAAGTGCTTCTAACTGCGACACCTTGGACCTTCGGTTCAGGATGCTGGTCTGGCAACTGCGGCAGGGACCCCTATTCATTAAAAAGCATCGAGACGCTCTCTCGATGCTTTTTTTATATCTTGTATGGACACTCTCCGATAAAACTGCGATGCTGCCTCTTTATACAGATTCTTTCTGCGCGTATTTCTTCACGCATTTTTTCATGTAAAGGAGCTCCGTATGCCGCGTTTTATCCCTCTCCATGCAAGTAAACTGCACCTTATTCTCCCCTCCTGCTGTTTATCCATTGCAGTCGCTTTGACGTCTATGCATCCCGCACAGGCCTGTAACGCAGACCAATCCGTATCTAGCGCCACTGAAGCCCCGCGCTTTGATCTGAAAGATCAGCCCGTCGAAGTAAAAGGAAAACCCAGCACTCCTCCTCATGCAATCACCCTCAGCGCACAAGCCAGCCGTGAAGTCGCCCAAGACCGAGTGCAATTGACGGTATTCTATGAGCATCAGGCTGATGATCCGGCGGTACTCACTACGGTACTCAAGCGCAAAACAGAACAAGCCTTAGGCATTGCTAAAAGCGTAAAAGAGGTCTCTGTCCAAACCCGTAATTTCACCGTATATCCCAAGCTAGATTCGAAAGGCCGCGCTAATGGCTGGCAAGGTCGCACTGAGCTTTTGCTCGAGTGTACCGATGCCCAAGATATGACTCCGATTGGACGTTTAGCAGGGCAGCTTGCTCCGATTATGTCCATTAGCCAGGTGCGCTTCTCGCTGTCTCCAAAAGCAGAACAAGCGGCTTATGCACAACTCGTCAATGAGGCGATTGCCGCCTTTCGCAAAGATGCACAAAATGCCGCTGAAGCATTTGGATATCCGCACTATGCACTGGCTGACATTGCCATTCATCGTAATACCTATCAAATTCAAGGTTCTAGGATGATGGCGGCTACTAGCATTGGCATTGCCAGCGAGACTACCGATATTCCGATTGCACAGGGCAAAACAACGCTGAGTATTACCGTCTCAGGTGTTATTCACGTACTGCATTAAGGTCTACCCTGACGTTGCCCCCCCGAAGTTGACTCCCGAAATTGCCTCAATAAAGGGCCTTTTGATCAGGGAAGACCAGGGGAAATCAGAGAAAAATAGGGGCCATCATTGCTCAAGCCCTATTTTTCTATCGTTCTATCAGACTGTATATCCCTGCGGTAAGCCCTTATCCATAGGAACACGCCAATAAGCATCATCGGCAGTGAAAGCCACTGCCCTCTTGAAAATCCGACCGTCAGAGGCCCCAGAAAACTATCTGGTTCACGGAAAAATTCAATGATAAAACGTGCTGCGCCGTACCCCATTAAAAACAGTGCGGACGCTGCCCCTGCTGGGCGCGCTTTGCGTGCAAACCACCAAAGTCCTATTCCTAACACGCATCCCTCCAATACCAGCTCATACAATTGTGAAGGATGGCGCGGTAAACCATGCCAAATCCCAAAGAAAGTGTCTAAACCCTTGAGCATGGCTTCTGATGCATGCTGGTTGATCCATAGCATATCGTCATAAGCGGCTTGCGGAAAAAGCATGGCCCAAGGAAGCTCAGGATGCGTCACCCTTCCCCAAAGCTCTCCATTAATAAAATTCCCCAATCGCCCTGCTAATAAACCAGCAGGGACTAATACCGCAATATAATCGGTGACAGAGAACCAAGAGCGAGCGCGGTGCTTTGCAAATAAATAGCTCGCCAGCGTAACGCCGAGCAAGCCTCCGTGAAAAGACATTCCCCCTTCCCACACTTTCAATATGGAGAGGGGGTGTTCTAAATAAAATCCGAATTGATAAAAAAGCACATAGCCGAAACGCCCGCCTAGAATCGTTCCCAGCGCGCAATACAATACTAAATCATCCATATCCTGAGCCGCCCACCCTTGCTGAGCATAGTGCGGTAAACGCGCACGCCAGCGCCCCAGGAGATTCGCGGATAAAAAGGCAATCAAATACATTAAGCCGTACCAGCGCACCGCTAACGGCCCAAGCTGTAGCGCAATGGGATTAAATTCGGGATGAATCAACATGGACGAATTTTTTTAAAATAAAGGGGTTATAAAGAATAGGAGTCACGTCAAGGCAAGATAACTCACGTTAAAATAGAGCGTGATAGAGACCACCCCAGCTACGACTAAAACGGCAAGGTATGTGCATCGCTCAGAATAGACTACCTTACGTATTTTCCTGCATCATTTGGCACACTTAGTAATGACCCAAGTTGATTTTCATACGCATATTCATGACCGTCTTCACTACACATGCCGGTTAATCCGGCGTGCGTTTCAGGCGCAGGATAATCCGCTGCACTCTCGACTGATTATTGTGGCGGAAGCAGCACTTTTATCCAAAATGGATCAGTATCTATGGACTTTCTCGGCGCTAGATTTTTTGCCTCACACTACGCTAGAGAATACGTTACAAAGGGTTACCCCCATACTTTTAGCGAGCCATTTTGATCAAGTACCTGAAAATGCGTGCATCTTACTGAACCTCCGTGACGCCCTTCCTCCTTGCTTTATGCAATTTAAACGTATATTAGAAGTGGTCGACACAACCCCAGAGGCATTGGCTGCAGCAAGGGAGCGCTACCGCACGTATAAGGAAAAAGGATATACGCTAAAAAACTATACGTACCAGACATCCTAAGGGTTCAAGGTAAGCATGCGTATGGCTGGCCATACCTACGCAGAGACCAGGTTTTAGAGTCCGTTCATAATCTCAAAAAATCACCCTTGAGGTGGTTATGTTGGGGTGAGGAATTGAATTAAATACGGAACCCCAACACAACCCACTTTTAATGATTAGGAACAGATTCTAAGTCTGAATAAGCCTTTTTTCCCGACTGATACTCATAATCAGTCCTGCGGCAATTCCCAGGGTAACTAAAGCCGTGCCACCATAACTAATAAAAGGCAAAGGCACGCCGACTACAGGCAGTACACCGCTGACCATACCAATATTGACTAAGGCATAAGTAAAGAAACTCAGCGTGAGTGAACCAGCTAGTAAGCGCGCAAAGAAAGTCGCGCCCTGGGCGGAAATGTACAGACCACGCCCAATAAGGCATATATAAAGAAAGATCAAAAAGCACTCTCCAATTAAACCAAACTCTTCGGAGAGGACGGCAAAAATAAAGTCGGTGTGCTTTTCAGGGATAAATTCAAGATGCGCTTGTGATCCTTTGAGCCAACCCTTTCCAAACATGCCACCAGAGCCAATGGCAATCACCGCTTGAATCGTGTGAAACCCTTTCCCTAATGGGTCGGAAGTAGGATCTAATAGCGTACAAACACGGTGTTTTTGATAATCATGGAGCATGGGCCACTCGACGGAAGGCTGACAAATGGTGCTCTGAAAAGCCAATGCGGATCCCCCAGCAATAACCCCCGCCAAGAAAATAGGCAGTATCAGTTTAAAACTTAAACCGGCTAAAAAAACCACAAAAAAGCCCGCAGAAAACACCAAAATCGCCGTGCCTAGATCGGGTTGCTTAGCAATAAGCGCTACAGGCAACCCTAGTATCAATAACCCGCCAATATGCCAATACCAACGCACCGCCCCCTCACGCCGCTGGTAATACCAAGCAAGCATTAAAGGCATCGCAATTTTCATGATTTCGGAGGGTTGAATCACCATCCCCACATTGATCCAACGCTGCGCACCTTTACGCGTGAGACCAAAAAGCGCCACCGCAATGAGTAATGCAACGCCTATCGTATAGAGCGGCACGGCCAAACGCATCAACGTTTGAGGTGGCAAATTCGCAATGGACCACATCAATATAAAGGTCACCGCAATATTGCGCAGCTGATCTTGCAAACGACCAGGCGCATCCAAACTTGCACTATAGAGTATGACCATCCCTACCGCCATAAGCAGAAAAACAATCAATGCAAGCGGTTTATCTACCCCGTTTAGAAATCGTTTAACAGTACGGAGCCATAGATAGGAATCAGTTGGCACAGCAGGTGCTCCATCATCTATAAAAATTGGTTAAGCCATATCTCTTGGCATTTCCCCACACCACACTTTCTGGATCACCCAGTACAAAAGGCATACTTCAGAAATCCAGCCTTGAAGCTACACAGTGCAAAGCCTTAGAGGAATGCGGTGTTAACCGATCCCCAGCGCATTGTCAAAGAGGCTAGCCTCACTGTGGATGAGGAGATGTGGGTGTTGGAGGAATAAAAAATTCTGCAGCAGGCACAGCTGGCGTTGATTGCTGCGCATTGACGCTTAATGCGCGAGCGGTAGCCGCCGCCGCGGTTTGCGGTGTATTTGCAGCCGTTTGATCGCTCGGTTTAAAGCGATCAATTAAATAATAGTCCATCAATTTGCGCGCAATAGGCGCAGCCGCTTTCGCACCCCAGCCTCCATTTTCCACAATCAAGGCGATCGCGATAGCGGGCA
Organism: Mycoavidus cysteinexigens; assembly: GCA_031963005.1. GTDB lineage: Bacteria > Pseudomonadota > Gammaproteobacteria > Burkholderiales > Burkholderiaceae > JASSUD01. The sequence continues at coordinate 126,935 of JASSUL010000005.1, forward strand.
CTTCACTCATATTTTTGGGAATGACCCGAGTTTGTGTAGAGGCATTACTCGCAGAGGCCGTACTCGAAGCATGCGCAATATCGGATACCGATCCTCCAAATGCAATGACTAAGGCATGATCGCGTCTATTTTCTGCAATCGCATGTGCACGATATTTCCCGCCTCTGAGCGAGAAAACCTGCGCCGTCCCCGTTTTCGCGCCGACCCAATAGGGGGCTCCTCGAAAAGCAGCGGCTCCGGTACCCGTTTGCACCACACCGACCATCGCCCGTTTTACAAAATCGATATGTGCCTGGCTCACATCCAGTTTCGCACTGGCGGAGGGAACGGTTAAACGCGTTTCGTGCGTGAGTGGATGCGCTATTTTTTTCACCAAATGCGGCTTCATCACCACACCATTATTGGCAAGCGTGGACATAGCATGCGCCAATTGCAACATCGTGAAGGAGTTATATCCTTGCCCAATACCAATACTGATGGTTTCACCGTCATACCATCTTTGCTGTTCAGGGGTATGGTAGGTTTTTTTCTTCCATTCCGTAGAAGGCAACACACCGGCGGCTTCGCCTTTAATATCAATGCCAGTTAATTGTCCAAACCCCCAAGGTTGCATAAAATGTGCAATGGCATTCACGCCCATGTCATGCGCTAGCATGTAGTAATACGTATCGCAAGACACCACAATCGACTGATATAAATCCACACGGCCATGCCCACCAGGTACATCATCCCGAAAAACATGCTTTGCCACTACATAGTAACCAGGATCGGCAAAACTCCACTGTGGCGTACGTTTATGCGAAGTTAATGCCGCAAGCGCCATAAACGGCTTATAGGTTGACCCAGGGGGATAAGCACCGCGCAATGGACGATTCAGCAAAGGCTTATTAGGTGAATTATTTAAGGTATCCCAAGTTTGTTGGTCAATGCCATCCACAAACAAATTAGGATCAAAGCTCGGCGCAGATACAAAAGCCAATACATCGCCCGTAGCAGGCTCAATGGCGACCAGAGCCCCACGTTTTCCTGCAAAGGCTTGCTCAGCAAGCTGCTGCATTTTGATATCCAAGGACAGCATCAGGTTATTGCCGGGCGTAGGCGATCTACGCGAAATAGAGCGTACAGGACGTCCCCCTGCCGTCACCTCAACCTCTTCAAAGCCGGTTATACCGTGAAGCTCTGTTTCATAACTCTGTTCGATACCAATTTTTCCAATGTAATCGGTGCCTTTATAATTATTCGCGCGCAGCCGGTGATCATAGCCTGTCGCCGCCTTTTCATTTTGTTCAGAAAGCGCTTTGATCCGCTCTTGGTCACGCGCAGAAATACGGCCTATATAGCCCATCACATGCGCAGCCGTTTCTCCTAATGGATACTGCCGAAACATACGCGCACGCACTTGCACGCCAGGAAAGCGAAAATTTTGGGCAGCAAAATGCGCCACTTCTTCGTCGGATAAACGAATACGAATAGGTAAACTCTCAAAGTTTTTAGATTCTTCAAGAAATTTTTTGAAGCGGCGCAAATCGGAGGGTTCAATGCGCACCACCTGGCCAATCTGCGCAATCACCTCTTCTAATTTGCCTTGGATTTTTGTAGGCGTAATTTCTAAGGTATACGCAAAGTAATTGCGTGCCAATACGATGCCATTACGGTCGGTAATTAATCCCCGACTAGGTGTAATGGGCACAATAGAAATACGATTCTCATTCGCTTGCAATGCATACTGGCGATAATGCCAAACCTGTAGATATACAAAGCGGGCGATGAGCAACGCAAAACAAATGAAAACGAAAAGCCCTGCTGTGGTAACACGAAGCCGGAACTGCCACAGTTGCTTTGCAGTATTTTTAAATTCTGTCACGCGGCTTCATCAAAATAAAAAATGGAAAAATATCGTCATACTAAAAAGCATGAGCCATGCAAGCTATATAGGACGTGTGTCATCGGGATTGGCAGCCCTTCTCTGAGGAGCTAATAGTATCCAACGCACCACAGGCCACAACAATGCTTCTACAAAACCGCTAAAAATATACAGCCAACCAGGAAATACCGCGCCCATAAATAGGCGAATGATAAAAGGCACCATATGCGCTAGCATCAAAAGAGGCAAAACATGAAACGCTTGCCCAAGGCTACCAAAGCACTGCACACGGCGGTGTAACGCGATCGCCACATACGATAAAAGGGGATATGCTAAGGCGTGCTCACCCAGTAAGTTGGCTTGATGCACATCCATTAATAGCCCTAGACTAAAGGCTACAGTCATCCCTACTTTACGAGGCTGATGGAGATTCCAAAATAACAAAACCAAAGCCACGTAATCTGGCAAACCCAGTACACGTCCCCAAGGTAGTAAATTCAAAAAAACCGCAAGCGCTAAGCTAAAAGCGATAAACCAAGGATTTGCCGGAAGCAATAAATATTCGGGAGCATTGTTCTTCTTGATCATGGCCTTCTCCCTGTTACTGGCTGCTCAGAAGCAGTAAAAGAGGCTTTAGGGGGAGGGGGAGGCGCAGGAGGAGTTTGCGATGCCCCCTTTGCAGGTACTGAATTAGAAGGATCGGCCGCATTCTGCGCAACGACAGAAGGGTTGATATCGGTATGGGGGGGCATATTCACCGGTTTTTTGTAGGCCAGGATCAACACTTGCCTTGGCCCTCGCGTCAGCGCCACGGGCATGCAAGAGACTTGTGCAAACTCGATACCGGTTAGGCGTTGCACGGTCATAATTTTTGCTACGGGAACCCCCGTTGGAAAGACGCCATCCAATCCGCTGGTGACCAACTCATCTCCTGGCTGAACATCTGCGGTAACCGGCACAAAGCGCATAACAAGGCCTTCGCCCCGTGTACTTCCCGACACTAAGCTACGCATACCGGTACGTATTAATTGCACAGGCACGGATTGATCTTTGTCGGTAATCAGCGTCACTTCTGACTGCAAAGGATAAACCCGAGTGACTTGACCCAGCACCCCTTCATCGTCCACCACAGCGGAACCAATCTGCACCCCATCGCGCTCGCCACGATCAACAATCACCTTTTTAATAAAGGGATCGCGCGCCTCATAGCGTACTTCAGCCACAATAGCGCCCACAGCGACCCGCGGCATCAATTGCAATAAAGCCCGTAAATGGGTATTTTCTATTTCTAGCTGGGCGGCTTGCTGCGCATCTAGCGCCAACTTCAGATTACGTGCGGTTAATGATTCGTTTTCTGCCCGCAAAGTGGCTGAAGTGGTAAAAATTTGGACGATATCCAGCGCTCTATCTCGAGGCCAGAGCGCAGCTTGTTGAAAGGGGTAGAGGACGATGCCGATCGCCTGGCGCACCGTCTCCAGCAAGCGATAGTGCGCATCAGAAACAAGAAGTCCACAGGACAATGCCACGCATATGAGTAAGCGTACAAAGGCGGAAGGACCTTGCTTAAAAAGAGGCGGCGTACTGTGTTCCATGGAGAGCGCCAGAATAAAGCACTGGAAAATAAGTTAAAAAATGATCTGCAATACTGTTGTTCAAGGGGTCTGAAACACGTTGAGTGCCTTGAAATCAAACAGTCCCTATTCCCAAAAGGGCCCTTCTTTGTGGCCGTACAGGGCTTGAGCTCTTCGGATCGTGCTATACAGACGAAGATACCTCATGCTCCTGACTATCTCAAAAAAGGACCCTTTTGGGGAACCTGCATAATCGTACAAAATACTGTGTACAAAATACCGTAAAAAATACAGGTCAAAGATACAGAAAAATGCGCGCTATAGGCTCTTTATTCGTAGGAGAAAAGGCTACCCAGTTTATCCATACGCTCTAACGCCATTCCACATCCTCTTACCACACAGGTCAAAGGATCTTCTGCAATCAACACGGGCAAACCGGTCTCTTCTGCTAACAAGCGATCCAGGTCATTGAGCAGTGCACCACCGCCGGTCAGCATTAAGCCACGCTCAGCAATATCTGCGCCCAATTCAGGGGGAATTTGCTCTAACGCAATTTTGACCGAAGACACAATCTGATTGAGCGGATCGGTCAAGGCCTCCAGAATTTCATTTCCAGAAATGGTGAAACTGCGAGGAATCCCTTCAGATAAATTCCGTCCCTTCACTTCCATTTCTTTCATTTCGGTTGCAGGGAAGGCATAACCGATTTCTTTTTTAATAACTTCAGCCGTTTGCTCGCCAATCAGCATGCCGTAATTGCGGCGGATATAGTTCACAATGGCTTCGTCAAATTTATCGCCCCCTACTCGCACAGCACCTTTGTAAACGATGCCGCCTAAAGAAATGACGCCGACTTCGGTGGTTCCCCCTCCGATATCTACGACCATTGAGCCTGTCGCATCAGAGACGGGCAGTCCTGCACCAATTGCTGCGGCCATCGGCTCTTCAATTAAATAGACTTGCGAAGCCCCTGCGCCATGCGCCGCTTCTTTGATCGCGCGCCGCTCAACTTGAGTAGATCCACAAGGCACGCAAATAATAATGCGTGGAGAAGGAGAGAAAATGCGGGACTCATGCGCCATTTTGATGAACTGCTTGATCATCTGCTCGGTCACCGTGAAATCGGCAATCACGCCGTCTTTCATCGGTCGTATGGCCTCGATATTGCCAGGCACTTTGCCGAGCATCTGCTTGGCCTTTTTACCCACGGCCTGGATCGTTTTTTTGCCGTTCGGCCCTCCTTCTTGGCGAATAGCCACTACAGAAGGTTCATCCAAAACAATGCCCTTACCCCGCCGGTAAATCAATGTATTTGCGGTACCAAGGTCAATCGCTAAATCATCGGAAAAAAAGCTGCGCAAAAAGCCGAACATTGTAGGTCCTGTTATGCTCGCGGCTGTTTTCAATCATGCAAAGAATGTGAAAAAACAGCCAAAAAATGAAAGCCGGGCCCGCCGCACACCGTGCATAAAAACCAAGCCTAGTGGAAAGAGTTCAGTATAAAAAAACAAAAAGCGAATAAATACAAAAAAACTAAAAAACACAAAATGAGCGCACTTTTAGAGGCATACCTCTTCCAACTAGCCGTGCGCACTGCATAGGAAAAATAGATCAACGCTTACCGTATCATTCAGCGCGCTCCCCTCCTAAACAGTCGCGGATGCACCGATCAATAAAAGACTAGCTTCCATCAGCTTGCCGAATACGAAACACATGCCGCATATAAACATCGGTAGAATGACTTAATTTAATAAAGTGCGCAATCATACCTTATAATTTTTAACGTTCTGCTGTAGAAATTGCATTTTTAGAATGTTTTCAGAATGCTGGAAGCGGTAAAGGGTATCGATAAGCCCTTCAAATAGTTTTAAAATTCCCACTTTTAGCAAAAGAAAGCGGCTCTACTTCGCTCTTTACTGAACCGATTTCCCCTGAATTCATATCCATTCTAGGCGCCTTCAACAGCAAACTAGAAAGCCGGCTAAAAACTATGGGAGCGCCCTTCAAAGGCCTTTTCAGCATTTCACCCTCTTTTTTGTAAGTAGGGTGCTTTTACAGACTTAAACAGGTTTCTAGGGAGACGCTATCCTTGGATATATTCTTCAATATCCAGTATGCTAAACCAAGTCTCTTTTATCTGTTTTTTGACCTCGTTTTACCCTAGTCACTACACAAGATTAGCGCAAAAGAGGGCTTAGGATGCACTTTTCTAGCCCCCAGATAAGATCTCCAAATTCACTATTATTTTTAGTTTGTCTCATGTCCTTATCGCTGCCTGACGTACACCGTATTGCAGAACTCGCGCAAATCGAGCTTTCTGACAATGAAGCCTCTGACATGGTGGAGCATTTAAATCGATTGTTCACGCTCATTGAAAATATACAAATCATCGATACAGATACCATCGATCCATTGGCTCACCCCCTTGAACTTATTCAGGCGGCACATCACCAAAACATATCGGCCCTCCCTCTTCGAGCCGATATAGTCACGGAAAATGTAGAACGGGAGTGCTATCAAACACTTTCTTCTTCAGCAGAAAATGGGTTATATCTTGTCCCTAAAGTACTCGAATAATCGCTTTTTCAAATAAGCGCTTTAGGCGGATGCATAGATTCTCTTGACGATCGTACCTTTTATCTACGATGCGCTATCAAGGAGGCAGCTTTATGCATTTCGAAAAAAGGAAATAACGTAGGGTGTGTCTACAATGGTTCAAAAGGGCCCATATTTGGGGGAGCAGGAGCGCAAGGACCAGAACTGTACTCAAGTACAGTGAGATCCCGAGCACCGCACGACCTCAAAGATGAGTTCTTTTGGGCAATTGGAGACACTCCCTAAAAAGAGAGGCTCAAAATCTCTTCGTTACCTCAAATGACCCTAAACGCATTGGCTTTTAATTGATATCCTCTTCGCCTTTTTTGCTCCACGGTATTTATGCACTCCAAACCGCTTACCGAACTGCGCGCGGGACTTGATGCGCGCGATTTTTCTGCGACTGAATTAGCGCACCACTTCTTGGCGCGTATTGAAGCCGCACGCGCGCTCAATGCTTTTTTACACGTAGATCCTGAATTAACTTTAGCGCAGGCTGCGCAAGCGGATCAACGCATTGCACAAGGTACGCAAGGTCCTTTAACCGGCATTCCGATCGCCCATAAAGATGTTTTTGTCACGCAGGGTTGGCGTACAACTGCGGCATCTAAAATGCTGGAACATTACGTCAGCCCCTTTGACGCAACAGCTGTAACACGGTTAGCCCATGCCGGCATGGTCTGTTTAGGCAAGACCAATCTCGATGAATTCGCCATGGGCTCATCGAATGAGGATTCTTTTTTTGGCCCTGTCCTCAATCCTTGGGATACTCAAGCGATCCCTGGAGGTTCATCTGGCGGCTCTGCAGCCGCTGTAGCAGCCGGACTCGCCCCAGCAGCCACCGGCACGGATACTGGAGGTTCTATCCGTCAACCTGCTGCATTAACCGGAATTACAGGATTAAAGCCCACCTATGGCCGTATTTCGCGTTACGGGATGATTGCATTTGCTTCTTCACTCGATCAAGCGGGGCCCATGGCGCATTCGGCGCAGGACTGCGCATTGCTATTGAGTGCACTGGCCGGACAAGATGCCCACGATTCGACGACCTTACCACTGCCTACAGAAGATTTTACGCGTTATTTTGATAGTACTTGGCAAGGCGAAACCCTGGCCTCTACAGCGCATGCCGCCCCGCCACATAAACCGCTCGCAGGTTTACGCATTGGCCTACCGAAGGAATATTTCAGCGACGGACTCAATGCGCAAGTCGGCATCACCATCCACCATGCGCTCAAGCTGTATGAATCCCTCGGCGCTACGCTAGTCGACCTCTCTTTGCCTAATACCGCGCTGTCGATCCCGGTGTATTACGTGATTGCCCCGGCAGAGGCCTCTTCGAATTTGGCGCGTTTTGATGGCGTACGCTATGGGTACCGCGCACCAGACTATACCGATCTCTCGGATATGTATAAAAAAACGCGGTCGCAAGGCTTTGGGCCCGAAGTAAAGCGCCGCCTGCTGACCGGCACCTATGTACTCTCTCAAGGGTATTACGATGCCTACTACAAGCAAGCACAAAAAATCCGCCGTATCATTGCGCTCGATTTTGAGCATGCGTTTACGCAATGCGATGTACTAATGGGACCGACTGCCCCTGACGTCGCCTGGAATCTCGGTGAAAAACATCGTGATCCCGTTCAAATGTATTTAGCGGATATTTACACCCTATCAGCCAGCCTTGCCGGCTTGCCTAGCTTAAGTTTACCGTGTGGATTTGGTTCGCATAATAGGCCTTTAGGCTTGCAAATCATTGGTCCGCATTTAAGCGAGGCGCGCATCCTGCAAATAGCGCATGCCTTCCAGCGGCTGACAGATTGGCATACCAAACTGCCCGCTCAATTTATCTAAATTTTTTAATGCATTGAGCCTATTCAGCACAATAGGTGATATGGCGCGCAGGCTAGGGCTCTCTCCGAGAGTCTGTGCTCGCCGCAATATACTGCCCTTTGCCCTTACGCTTGTGCGAAATCATTGGTTATGGAATAAAAATGGATTGGGAAATAGTCATTGGTCTAGAGACGCATGCGCAACTCTCTACGGCCTCCAAGATCTTTTCAGGCGCTTCTACGCGCTTTGGGGCAGAGCCCAATACGCAAGCTTGCCATATCGATCTTGCGCTTCCTGGGGTCTTGCCCCTGATGAACCGTCAGGCGGTTGAACACGCGATCCGATTCGGACTCGCCGTCAATGGCACCATTGCGCCTTACAGCCTCTTTGCGCGTAAAAATTATTTTTATCCCGATCTTCCTAAAGGCTATCAAATCAGCCAATACGAATATCCCACAGTCATTGGTGGAACCATTACTGTTCCTGGAGAAACATCGGCCGATGTCACTACGATCCGCTTAACCCGAGCCCATCTTGAAGAAGACGCCGGAAAATCCTTGCACGCGGACTTTCAGGGTTTAACCGGAGTGGATTTAAATCGCGCAGGCACCCCGTTACTAGAGATCGTCACAGACCCCGATATGCGTAGTGCAGCCCAAGCGGTTCGCTATGCAAAAACACTGCATGCATTAGTCATGTGGCTAGGCATTTGTGATGGCAATATGCAAGAAGGCTCGTTTCGATGCGATGCCAATATCTCGGTGCGGCCTAAAGGGCAAGAGACATTAGGGACTCGCGTAGAGATCAAAAATCTTAATTCTTTTCGTTTTCTAGAAGAAGCGATTGAATATGAAGCCCAGCGCCATATTCGCGCTATCGAAGCAGGAGAATCCATACGCCAAGAAACGCGTCTGTATGACCCAACGCGCAAGGAAACGCGCCCCATGCGCAGCAAAGAGGATGCGCATGACTATCGTTATTTTCCTGACCCTGATTTACTGCCTTTATATATTGATAAGGCATGGATTGAACAGGTGCGCAGCGATTTGCCAGAGCCTTCCGATCAGGTGCGTCAGCGTTTTATTCAAAACTATGGACTGTCACACGCCGATGCGACGATCTTAATAGATTCAAAAGCGTTATCGACTTATTATCAAGCGGTCGTCGAGCAATTAGGCGAAAAACATGCACAGCTTACCGCACGTTGGATCATCGGCGAAGTCAGCGCACAATTAAATCGCCATGCGCAAAGTATCGATGCCTGCCCCATTTCTCCAACCCAGCTTGCAAAACTCCTCGCCTATCAAATAGACGAGCGCATTTCTCATAAAATAGCGAAAGAGGTCTTGCAGCAAATGTGGGACGCAGCTTCTACCCACCTGGCCGACTTTAGCCATCCAAGCCATGCTGATAATGCAGCGGATCAACTTATTGCAGCGCAAAATTTGGCGCAGAAGGTTTCCAACGAAGATATCGAAGCACAAGTCGATGCCGTGCTAGCCGCCCAACCCAAGCTCATTCAAGACTTCCGTGCAGGCAAAGAGAAAGCGCTCAATGCATTAGTCGGCCAGCTTATGAAAGCGACGCAGGGACGGGTCGATCCGCAGGAGGCGCATCGCCTTTTAAAAGCAAAGCTGGAGACGTATCAGCAGGATTAAGGCTTGCCTCTGGAATTGCATCTCTTTTAATCCATGCTTTTCCAGCGCTTTTTTCTACTTTTCGATGGCATTTGCAGACCACTCCAAAAACCTAGACCTCTTTCGCAGCCCCGTAGCAAGGAATTCCTTTGATGCCAGTACAACTTGTACGGTGAGGAGCCGCTACGGGGCTGCGAAAGAGGTCTATTGACGAATCGGATACATTAATGCGCATTATCACCGCTAATCTCAACGGCATTCGCTCTGCACATCAAAAAGGATTTTTTACCTGGCTTGCAGAGCAAAATGCAGACATAGTGTGCATTCAAGAGTTAAAAGCACAGCATCAAGATATCAGCGCAACCTTCCTGAATCCCTTGGGGTATAACGGCTATTTTCAATATGCCGAAAAAAAAGGGTATAGCGGTGTAGCGCTGTATACGCGCGCCCTACCCCATACGGTTCAAATAGGCTTTACCCATATTCCTGAAGAAGGCGCTTGCAAAGACGAATTTAATCGAGAAGGACGGTATGTTGAAGCCGTTTTTCACTGCGCCAATCACGATCGTCCTGTCTCGGTCATCTCGGTATACGCTCCATCAGGATCGAGCTCTGAAGAACGGCAACACGCTAAATTCCGATTTATGAACGCCTTCATGCCGCACCTGCGCGCGTTAAGGGAGGAACGGGAAGTCATTTTATGCGGCGATATCAATATTGCCCATAAAGAAATTGATCTGAAAAACTGGCGCGGCAACAAAAAAAACTCTGGATTTTTACCCGAAGAACGCGCATGGCTCAGCACGCTATTTGAAGAGGAAAAATACGTCGATGTATTTCGACAACTGGACCCACGCCCAGAGCAATACACTTGGTGGAGCCAACGCGGACAAGCCTATGCCAAAAATGTCGGATGGCGCATCGACTATCAAATCGCCACACCTTCTATGGCATCGCGCGCCACGCAGGCGACTATTTTTAAAGAGATCAAGTTTAGCGATCATGCACCATTGATTATTGATTATGACGCCGAGTTGCACTGTGCTGGAATCGAGCCTAAGCAATGTCTTGATATCGATACCCCTTTAAAATGCGATGCCGCGTAGCACTTTGCATCCTCTATCACTCATTGCTAACGCTGAAGGCCACGCTGTCCACCTGCACAAATGCACGAAGTGGGACACGCCATAAGCCCATCCGTTTTTCATCCACCCCTTTTTTCCTCTGCTGCATTATGACGCGCCTTCTAAACCCTCTTCCCTTACTTAACGACATCTTTTTACGCGCATTGCGCAGCCAGCCTACCGCATACACTCCGATCTGGATCATGCGGCAAGCGGGACGTTATTTACCTGAATACAGGGCACTACGCGCTAAAGCTGGGAGCTTTTTAGGCTTGATGAAAAATCCGGACGCCGCGACTCAAGTGACTCTGCAGCCAATAGAACGCTTTCCTCTAGATGCCGCCATTTTATTTTCAGATATTCTCACGGTAGGCGACGCCATGGGTTTAGGGCTGTCTTTCGCTGAAGGAGAAGGACCGCGTTTTGAAACGCCCGTGCGTGATGAGGCTCAAGTCAAAGCGCTTGCCGTACCGGATATCGAAGCAAAGCTGCCTTATGTCATGACCACGATCAAACAGATCCGGCGCGAACTCACCACAGCAGATGGCCACCAAAAGCTTCCACTCATCGGTTTTGCAGGCAGTCCCTGGACATTGGCATGTTATATGGTGGAAGGCGGAAAATCGGCCGATTTCCGCACGATCAAATCCATGCTCTACAAGCGCCCAGATCTACTACACCATATTCTCGATATCAATGCGCGAGCGCTCTGTGATTACCTAGATGCGCAAATTGCCGCTGGGGTCAATGCAGTCATGATTTTTGATACTTGGGGAGGGGTATTATCTGACGAGGCATTTGCCTCTTTCTCGTTGCAGTACACTACACGCATCGTTGCAGAGTTACACGCTCGCTATCCAGATCCGGTCACGCGCCCTCCTATCATCGTCTTTACCAAAGGCGGCGGTCAATGGCTAGAACGCACTGCCGCTTGCCAAGCAGATGCGATTGGAGTGGACTGGACCACCTCCTTAAGCCAAGCACGTGAGCGACTATCCTATAAAAATACCGGACGCTATACGGCCTTACAAGGGAATTTAGATCCCACCATACTGCTAAGCAATGAGCAGGTAATACGCGCAGAAGCCCGAAAAACCCTAGAAGATTACGGCCCTACTCCTGGCCACATATTCAATCTCGGCCATGGCGTACTTCCAATCACCCCTCCAGAACATGTCGGTGCGCTCGTCGATGAAGTACATACCGCCAGCCGCGCTATACGCTTAGCAAAATAGCCATTTTCAGTGAAAATAATCGGTAGGTTGGTGGTGACGAAGGAACCCCAACATGCACGCCGCGGCATCCTTGATGATCCGCTTACGATTATCTAAAAGCAGAAATTAAAAATCTGCTGTATGCATGTTGGGGTTCCGTATTTGATTCAATTCGTCACCGCCAACCTACATATATCTGGGCACAGGGTAGGGCAATTGTAGACACACCCTAAGATTTAGATAGAAAAAAGCCTGCCAAAAAACTTTTGACAGGCTCTAAGAAGGATAGGAGAGCTGTGCAATATAGCTCTCCTACTTTTGGCCATCCATGTTACTCGCAGACTTCAACTCTGCCTTGTAATGTCTGCATAATACGATCACGCACCTCGTCTACACTCCCTTTCCCCGAGATACAAGAATAACGAGGGGCGGCTATTTTTCCTTCCGTATTTTTTTGCTCGGCCCACTGTTGATAATATTGGGTTAACGGCTGTGTTTCTTTTAGATAAACCTGCAGGCGTCGTTTTACGATTTCTGGCTTATCATCATCCCGCCAAATCAAGGCTTCGCCGGTAATATTGTCCCGATCTGCTATTTTGGGAGGATTGGAATGCACGTTATACACGCGCCCTGAGGCAGTATGGATGCGTCGCCCACTAATGCGCTCGATAATGTCATCAAACGGCACATCAATTTCTAATACATAGTCGATCGCAATATGAGATTCTTTCAGCGCCTCTGCTTGCGTAATCGTGCGAGGAAATCCATCAAATAAATAGCCCTTAGCACAATCAGGCTCTTTTAAACGCTCTTTGACTAAATTAATAATTAATGCATCTGGGACTAATTCGCCTGCTTCCATATATCGTTTGGCTTCCAGGCCTAAAGGCGTATTATTTTTGATGGCTGCGCGCAGCATATCGCCGGTAGAGATACCCGGAATACCCCATTTATCTTTAATACTTTGGGCTTGCGTACCTTTGCCCACACCTGGGGCACCCAAGAGAATCAGACGCATAAAAGAGATCTCCAACAATAGGCTATTTTAAAAAAGCGCGAAGCGCACATTACAGACGAGGATGAGAACAGCAGATTAATTCAACGCATCGCCCTGTTTAAACAGGGCGCGCACACGTTCTAAATCCACCGCAGTATCGACACCTGTACTAGGTGTCTTTTGCGTTATATGCATAGCAATAGATTCGCCATGCCATAAAGCCCGCAGTTGTTCTAAGGCTTCTACCGCCTCTAATGGCGCACAAGTTAATGTGGTAAAACGACGCAAAAACGCAGCGCGATATGCATAGACACCAATATGACGATACACCGGAAATGGGCTGGGGTTGGAGGCATGATCAGACTGCACAACGCCTCCATGCTGTGTAATGCCTTGCCATGCATCACGCGCCCAAGGAATAGGCGCGCGCGAAAAATATAGTGCATACCCTCTCGCATCGAGCACGACTTTAACGACATTTGAATTAAAAATATCCTCCATCCTATGAATAGGATGCGCAACACTAGATAACGCACAGGTGCTGTGTGCGGCTAAATGGGCAGCAGTTTCTCGAATCAAAAGCGGGTCGATCAGCGGCTCATCCCCTTGCACATTCACGACAATCTGATCGTCGTCCCAATCTAATCTAGTGGCGAGTTCTGCTAGCCGGTCTGTTCCGCAACGATGCTCTACGCTGGTGAGCATCGCTTCCAAGCCATATTGATGCGCACATTCGACAATGCGAGGAGAATCCGTTGCAATAATTGTACGCTGCGCCCCAGACGCCTGCGCACGCTCTGCTACATGGATGATCATCGGCTTAGCACCAATATCCGCTAATACCTTCTCAGGCAAACGCATAGACTGCAACCGAGCAGGGATTACTGCAATAAATGGGACATCCTGCACGCAAAGACTCCTGGACTAAAAGCGCCTTCGCACAGGCAAGCTTTTTCTATGATGGCTAGAAAGAAATATTCAGAACCTGTTCATAATCTTCAAAAATCATCCTTGAGGTCGTAATGTTGGGGTTCCTTATTTAATTCAATTCGTCGCCCCAACCTACCATTTTTGGGCATTTTTCGTAGGTTGGGGTGACGAAGGAACCCCAACACAACCCGCTTTTGATGATTATGAACAGGTTCTATGATGATTAGAAGAAACACTAAACAGAAGGCACATCCTGATCCAACTTTCTCGCCTGCTCGATCAACATGACAGGGATACCATCGCGAATCGGGTACGCGAGCTTATCTACACTGCAAATCAGCTCTTGAGCTTGGCGATCATGCCTAAGCATCCCTTTACATATAGGACAAACCAAAATTTCTAGTAGACGCTTATCCACTGAGGCTTCCCCGCTAAAGTTTTTATGCTACCGTTTCTACTAATAGACTTCTTTCGAAACCCCGTAGCAAGGAATTCCTTTGATGCCAGTACAACTAGTACGGTGAGGAGGAATGACGGCGCTACGGGGTTTCGAAAGAAGTCTATTCTATTTTATTCCGCCAGACTGCGCAGCTTATCCAGTATAAGATCGATACACCGCGGCTCCAACACGGCATCAACGGGGACAACCCATAGACGCGCATCAGGCTGGTCAGCGAGAATGGCTTCGCATTTTACTGCATCTTTTTCCGTAATAAGGATGACTTGCGCATCTATCTGTGAAAATGTCGTAATGGAATAGGCGAAATGATCTGGTAAGGCCTGTGTCTTTACAAGCGCTATCCCCTGCCGACGCAAACTATCAAAAAAACGCTCAGGCGCGCCAATGCCCGCTACAGCCCCTACTTTTTGATCGACAAAGGTATGCAGCGCACGCTGCTCTAGCGGATTGATTAAACGCCAAGCAAAACCCGTCTTGAGAGGCGCGGCAAAAATAGGGGCATCGACTCCAAGTCCACTTTGTTGCCTGAGTTGCTGTAACTGCATTGCGCTCACTCTGGGGGAGATGCTTTCATTTTGATTAAGCAACGTGGCATCGCGGCGTCGGCCTAATGGTTCGCGCAAAGGCCCCGCTGGCAATAAAAAACCATTTCCTCCCAAGCGCTCGTCGAATACGACCAATTCGATATCACGTGCAAGCCGATAATGCTGTAGGCCATCGTCACTAATAATGACATTTACATCAGGATGCGCGGCACATAATGCATGGCCCGCCGCGACACGATCTACACCAATATAGATAGGGGCTTGTGTCCGTTTCGCGATGAGCAAAGGTTCGTCGCCGACTTGATGAGGCGCATCCTGTATCTGCACACAGCGCGTGCCGGTAAATTGCACGCCATATCCACGTGAAATGACCCCAGGTCGCCAACCTGCTGCGCGCAAAGCGGCTACTAATGCGATCACGATAGGCGTTTTACCCGTTCCTCCCACTCGCACATTCCCCACCACGATAACAGGCACCCGCAAGCGCTCAACAGCACGGCGCCCCCACTTAAAATTCCAGCGCCGCAAACCCGCAATCGAGGCAAATAATAAAGAGGCCGGAAAGAGGAGCCATGCCCAAAAACCGCGACTTTCCCACATCTGCATAATACGGTGTTCTAGGGCATAACGGCGCGCAGTAAACAAGGAGGAGATCTTAGCTATGAAAAAAGAAAAGCGATGCCTTTGCTGCATAGTGATTGGATTAAATCCGCAAGATAAAAAGAGGAACATGCAATACGCTACTCCCTATTCTCCGTGATTTTCAGCGTCATGAATACTATTTCTATAGTAAAAAACGCTACCCATGAATCTATACTATGCAAGCCAGCAGTTACTAGGGATCACAGGCGTACTCACCACACCACATCCCTTTTTCACATTACCTGATACTTTATCTCGCATTTTACTTTCCTCTTCTTTTATTATATTTAAACCATCAATAATATAATTATGACTAGGCATAGTATACGCAATAATGATTCCAGACTCATCATATACATAGGCATTTTCTGAATCTCTCACACATGCATTTTCAGAAAAATTGGCAGCATCATTTATTTTATTTTTATCAAAAACATTTTCCTCAAAACCATTATTACCCTCAATCTTTGCTTTTTTATGCAGTTTATCCGCGCAAAAACTTGCATCTAATTTTCTTTTTTTATTATTTGAATATAAATTTTCTTTTTCGTCTCTTAAACACTCATATTTAATTTCTTTTAATACATTTTCATCCAATACACTGGGGTTAGTGATATTTATATAGTCATTCACAGTTAAACTTCTATGTTGATAAATTTGCGTTGCAACATATGGATTACCATTTCCCCCAGAACTGCCTATATCCATAACTGACCTTTAACAATAACCACTTATTATTTAAAAATAAAAAATCGCTTACCCTAAATTAAGAATAATACTTACTCAGAAATAAGGTAGAGCTACTCATTACACAGACAGAGCTGCATGCTTATTAAAAATGCAACTTTTTATTTTTTTAGGAAATAAGAGGAAACATCAAAGTCATTTTGAGAAAATCATATGAACCGCTAAGATAAGCGCTTTTTACACTCTTCGAACTAAATAAAAGCGCAGCAACCATGCCCCAAACCCACCCATATTTCGATGTCATCGTAGTAGGAAGCGGCTTAGCAGGCTTAAGTACTGCTTTGCAGCTGGCAAATAGCCAGCCAAAAGGCAAACGGCCGTACCAAATCGCCATTGTCTCTAAGCAAAAGCTAGGAGATGGAGCCAGCGCATGGGCACAAGGAGGCATTGCGGTGCCTCTACATGGAGCCGATAGCATACAAAGCCATCTCGACGACACGCTCATAGCCGGCGCAGGATTGTGTGAAGAAGGCAGTAGTCGCTTTATCATTGAACAAGGCCGTGCAGCAATCGATTGGCTGAGAGCGCATAGCGTACCTTTTACGATGGATGCCACGAATACCTCGGAGTTCCATCTTGGACAAGAAGCGGCGCATAGCCACCGCCGTATTGTTCACACTGCCGATGCTACAGGTCACGCGGTCATTCAAGCACTCATCGATAAAGTACGCGCGCATCCACAGATCGCCCTCTTTGAAACCCATTGCGTCATCGACCTCATCACCTCCCATTCTCAGCACACGACGCAGCATCCCTCTGCGAACCGTTGTTACGGCCTTTACGCTTTCGATATAGCGTCCGCACAGACCCTAACGCTAGGCGCCCAGTACGTGGTACTAGCGACGGGAGGCGCTGGAAAAGCCTATCTCTACACAACAAATCCAGATTCCGCCACAGGAGATGGGATTGCCATTGCTTGGCGAGCCGGATGTCGCGTCGCTAACATGGAATTTATCCAATTTCACCCCACATGCCTCTACCATCCTTATGCAAAATCTTTTTTAATCAGTGAAGCCGTACGGGGTGAAGGAGGAATCTTAAAACTACCGAATGGAGAGCGCTTTATGCTGCGGCACGACGCGCGCGCAGAACTCGCGCCGCGCGATATCGTGGCGCGTGCGATCGATTTTGAGTTGAAAAAGCACGGGATCGATTTTGTGTATTTAGATATCACGCACCAAAGTGCCGCTTTTTTACAGCACCATTTCCCCACTATCCTCGCGCGCTGTGCCCAATTTGGCATAGACATCACCCGCGATCCAATTCCGGTGGTGCCGGCTGCACATTACACTTGCGGCGGCGTAGTGACCGATCTGGAAGGACGTACAGACCTAGAAGGACTCTATGCCGTTGGAGAAACAGCCTATACCGGCCTACACGGCGCAAATAGACTCGCGAGCAATTCTTTGCTGGAATGCGTGGTGATGGGACGTGCAGCAGCATCCTCCATTCAAGCCGCTATCGAGCAAGATGCGCATAATGCGGCGTCCTCTTTATCGAATATCCCCCACGAGCCTTTACCAGAGTGGGATGAAAGCCGCGTAGACGATCCGCATGAAGCCGTCGTCATCGCCCATAACTGGGATGAGCTGCGTCGTTTAATGTGGAATTACGTTGGAATTGTACGTACCGATGAACGTTTAGCACGCGCGCAGCAGAGAATCGCGATCCTGCAGCAGGAAGTCCAAGCGTATTACGCCCACTTTCGCATCGACCGAGATTTATTAGAACTGCGCAATCTGACCCAAGTCGCCGCACTGATCGTACAAAGCGCCCAAGGCCGACATGAAAGCCGAGGCCTACATTACAATGAAGATTGGCCCCAAACCCGCCCTAAAGCGCTACCTACTGTGCTTAGCCCTATTACCTGCAATGCTAAAACCAGTTTGGCGTCATCCAGCAATCTGGCGGTTTAATATCTCAGGCATAAAGAGTAGTATTCTTATAAAAAAACATCCATAATCCCAAACAATTATAAGAGTTATGCTTCTTGACAAAGCAGCATAACTTTACGAAACACATTGGAAGGGGAATATATGTATATCAAGATGGCACGAGCGCTAGAATTTGACTTTCCCACAACGTTTGCACTCAGCCCAGAACATACTTTACCTCTGCAGATCAAAGACGGAAAGAAAGCAAAATCTACATCTAGTGATACAACTATTCCCTTACACAAAGAGGCTATATCTCCTCCTGAAATTCCTTTAAAGAATAATAGCAATGAATATTTCACTACATCCAATACAAAGCTGAAATATATAAAAGAATCTCTCCCAAAAATCGCCAATCCTAATATATCTATGGAAAATGGAGATTGTGAGGAAAATGCCCTACCCATTCAAAAATCTAATTTACAAATATTATTGATAAAAAATATTAAATTTAATCAGCCTGAGTTAATTGAAAAATTGGCCAATGCACTGTCGATAAAAAATACAATTTGCTCTAAAGAACCATTAACGCAAGATGGCTTGACCGCTGAGCATATATCTGAACTACTACATGTTGCTATTGATACAAAAGATATGAGTGACATTGCAATGCTATTGCAATGTGGAGCTGACCTAACTCAACGCCATAATGGCATAAATGCATTGGGCAAAGCTATTCAAACCGGCGACCCTAATATAGTTATTTTTATAATCAATGAACTACTCAAGCAAAACAAAAATTATTTTAATGAAGTAATTTCCGAAAATACCTATATACTTGATTTACACCTTGCCATTAATAAAAATAAACATCAGATCGTCAATATTTTATTGTACTATGGAGCCAATCCAACTCAAAAATATGATGGAAAGGACGCACTAGATCAGTGTATTGAAAATGAAAATATTCCAATAATTAAGGCATTGAGCAACGAAAAAATAATACGAAGTGAAAAATACTTTTTCCCTGCTGGAAAAATGATTGATAAAATACGACAAGCCATTAGAAACAGAAAGTACGAAGTCGCTCAAGAGATGCGGCATAGCTTAGCCTCCAGGTTATTCCCTAAATTCCTCGTCTGGTTCGGAGAATTATTTATCTGGTTTTGGTCTAGGCCGATTTTTGGTTTTGGCAAAAAGACAACCTAATTGGAAAGTGAGTGTTTATTAAAATACAGATACCCGAAACACTACGCTCCTCCTAGCCAGCCAGTATGATAGGTTGGTGGTCTTTTCTAGTGGTGGGTGGAGTTTTATCAATCCCTTTCACCTACCCATTTTGGTAGGTTAGGGTGACAAAGGAACCCTAACATAATAACCACGGTCTTTTTCAATACCTGCATAACATTAGTTATTCATTAAAATACAAATACCTGCAAAGAGACTCGGAATACGGTTCAGAAGCCTACAGAACCAATCTCACTCGAAAATCCTGATATACCGACTCCTTCTCCCCTATACAAACCCTGACTCTTGCATAAAACCTGTGCACAGAAATCCTACTTTATCTGACAAGCAAAGCAGAGCGCACTGAATGGTTTTTGTAGCGGATTAAGTAAAATACGCTGCCTTGAGGGTAGTTACGCATAAAAAATATTTTATTCAACGCAAAAGATTTTGAATAAAAGAACGATAACTCCTCTACTTAATTATTTAATCTGTATCTCATCATTTAAGCATGCATAAATTATTTTCTTAATACCTCTATTTCATACTGCATCATCTATATAGCGTCAATTATGCCAATGACCGCAATAGCTATTCGGTCAAAGAAAACCCTTTTTTATTCTTCAAATATAGAAAATAATTATTCCAATGGATACCAGCGCACTCACTGAACAACAAGATTATGCTCTGCAAGGCAGCGCTAAAGATTACTTTCATCTCAAAACCCAATCTCTGCCAGAACGTGCAGATCGCTTCTTTGATTGGTGGGGCACACGGCTAGAAACAGGTTTCGCCTCATATGGCAAAGTATTGGAAACCGCACCTAAAGCGCAAACCACATGGAGCGGCGCTGATGGCAGCACCATTTCAGGGATTAATTTTGCTTCACAAGATTATCTTGCGCTAGCTTCGCACCCTCGTGTTATCGATGCGGCGATGGATGCTTTACGCCGCTTTGGCACGCATAGCGCGGGCTCTTCTGCATTTACCGGCAATATTTCCGATGGGAAAAAATTAAAACAAGAGCTTGCTGAGCATTTGCAAATGGAATGTACAACGCTTTTTCCAACAGGGTGGAGCGCAGGTTATGGCGTCATTAAGGCGTTGGTTCGCGAGTATGACCATGTGGTTATTGATGCGCTCGCACATAATTGTCTACATGAAGGCGCTAAAGCCGCAACCAATAATGTGAGTTACTACCGCCACTTAGATGTGGAGCATGCGCGCGAGAAATTGGCACAGATTCGTGCAAAAGACACTAGCCACGGTATTCTATTGATTACCGAAGGCTTGTTCTCCATGGATTCCGATTCGCCCGATCTTGCAGCCCTGCAAGCACTAGCGAATGAATACAATGCCACTTTATTGGTCGATGTCGCGCATGATTTAGGATGCTCAGGGCCAGGAGGAACGAGCCAAATCGGCGCGCAAAATATGCTGGGCAAAGTCGATCTCATCATAGGGTCTTTCTCGAAATCTTTTGCTTCCGTGGGAGGATTCGTCGCCTCGCATAGCCCTGCCATGAAAGAGTATTTGCGCTACTACGCACCACCCAATACTTTTTCTAATGGATTATCCCCCGTACAAATTGCGGTAGCACGCACTTGCTTATCGATTATTCGCTCCTCAGAAGGCGAATTACGCCGTACTAACCTGTTTAGCGCTATTCATGCTGCACGCGGACGCTTTGCGAGTCATGGCATCAAGGTGATGGGCGCCCCTTCTCCCATTATTCCGATCTTCATCGGCAAAGAAGGTCGAGCACGATTAGCAGCCAAACTGATTGCAGAGCGCGGCGTATTTGCCAATTTAGTAGAATTTCCCGCCGTACCCTCTGGCACCTCGCGCTTTAGGATGCAGATGATGGCGGATCATTCCGTAGAACAAGCCCAATTTGCCGCAGATATCATCGCGCAAACGATCAAAGATGCCACCAAACAACTCGGATAATGCTATGTCTCACTCATTGCCAAAACATGCCATTATTACGGGCGGCTCCAGCGGCATTGGTTTTGCTTGTGCGCGCCAACTGGCCCAGCAAGGCGTTGCGATCACCCTCATCGCACGTGGAAAAGCACGCCTGGATAGCGCAATCGCTGAACTTGAAAGTATGCGCGTCCGAGACGATCAACGTTTTCTAGGATTTGCCGCCGATGTAGGCAATAAAATCGAAGTCCAAACCGCCATCGATCAGGCTATTCAAATTGCAGGCGCCCCCGATTATCTGATTACCTCCGCAGGCATTGCTCGCCCAGGGCATTTTGAAGCGCTCCCTGAGGAGATCTTTGAAGAGACTATGCGGATTAATTATCTTGGGACGCTCCATGCGATTCAAGCCGTAGTACCTGCAATGCGCGCGCAGCGACGAGGGCATATCGTTCTTATTTCATCAGGAGCGGGGTTAATTGGGCTGTTTGGTTATACGGCGTATAGTCCGACCAAATTTGCGGTACGTGGCCTAGCAGAAGCGCTACAGGCGGAATTACGGCTTCATAATATTCATGTTTCTATAGCCTATCCGCCAGATACCCAAACCCCGCAGCTGGAAGAAGAGAATAAATATAAACCGATTGAAACACAACGCATCACCGGAATTGCACAAGTATGGAGTGCAGATGCGGTTGCGGCGGGTATTATCAAAGCGCTAAAGACCAAGCAATTTGCGATTACCACAGGCTGGGTATTGCGGGTATTAAATCGACTCAACGGTCTCATTAATCCTCTATTGTTTTGGTACTTCAACAAATTGATTGCCCGTGGCAAATAGCGGTTCGCCATAAAATAAACCCCGAGTCTGCGCAATGCCGGCTCGGGGTTTATGCATATCACTGGCGGAAAGAGGGGGATTCGAACCCCCGATACGGATGAACCGTATACCAGATTTCGAGTCTGGCGCATTCGACCACTCTGCCATCTTTCCTAATTTTCCTGGGCAATGCAGAGACCTCTTAGACTAAAGATACTCTATAGCGCCTGAAAAATCGTGATTCTATCAGAGTACTTCTCACAATCACAGATTTCATACATTCAAAACTACAAACGTATTCCTGCGCAGAGAATAGGGCTCTTTCAAAACCTTATTTTTGTAACTCAAAGTATAGATACGTGGCAAATACCTGGTAAATACCGACGATCAAGTTGAACCTCAGCCTAAAACCATTTTTTTCCACTTTAGAATGGTCCGGGAATTCAGGTACGGCCCGTGATTTTTTGAGTTCTACTCTCGTACTCAAACATATCAGGAGCATATCCATCTTTACCACAGTAAGGCTGAAAATCATGTCCTGCCCCAAAAATCAAAGTGACTGGTTCCCTGGGGTTCGAATGAGCAAATTGCTCCATGTTCTCGAAAGCCAACTCTTTTCCCCCGTCAAGCAGCACCTCTTTATCTTCTTCATTGAACATTCCAGTTTCTCCAATGCGCTTGGCATGATGAAGGTAGTACTGGTCAACTTCGTATTGCGCATCTTTGTTAGTTGTCGCGTGTAGTGTCACGTCGGGGGCTAAATGAAAGTAGATGTCTAGTCCATCTACTCTCATAAGCTCTCTAGCTTGGTTTTCGCTAAGAGCGTCGCCTGGCTTATAGCCACTAAATATAAATTGTAACCACATTATTTTTAGATGCGTTTCGATAGGACGGACTCTCTTTAGCGTATCTAGCGAAAAATCATTTCTGAGTCCTTCTGTAAAAACATGTTTTGGGCGCATTTTAAATAATACATCAAGAATATTATGCTGCGATTCCTTGAATTGCGCCCTCATTTCTGCATCCATTACAGGGGCTTGATGCACTTGTTTTACATAGGTAACCCTACCAAATTCTGGCTTCCCATTACACACCAGCTCCCCTACTTGTATGGGGACCAGCCCTGATCCTGGGTTCCCCGAATTCACTGACTCTCCTACTTTTCTGATGCTGGTCAATAGTGCAAAAAGTACAGCTTTCTTTGCAATCGATGTAAGACTCATTACGTTATTACTTTTTACAGCTAAGGCTTCACTTCTTGCGGCTAAATTTTGATTGCGAATGCTTTTTTCTGCTGCAATAAGAGAGGCTTGTTTTTCCATACACTGTGGCAAGATAGTTCTTATATTTTTAATGGCGACACTCATTTCAATCTCCGGAGATTAAATTACCTGATCTTGAATCGTCAGTGTTTATCTGCCTTTAAATATCAGTTCACTTAATTTAATAAAAAACGGGCTCCTTCATTGATGAAAAAACAGAGAAAATGTTTGAAAATGAGAATCATTTTTCTTATATGGATTATGGAAGCGCTGAAAAGCAAAATGCTCCTTCTATGTTTACTTTCACTATTTCTTCACCCTTTTTCTTCACTTTTTTCACTCTTAATCCGTTCCAAGGCGCACTCCCTCAAACCGCGGCCCCTCATGCCTACGCTTTTTTTATGTAATGCACTGTTTTGATGCGCAGCAATATCGCTTAAAATACCGTATTAGCTAGGCCAGCCAATGCATTATCTGTATAAATTCAGGTAGACTGCGACGGTTGTTGTACCGCGCCACAAAGCATAGACACTCCCCTTTTTGCAGAGTCCCTCACCAGACACTGCATCTGAACTTTTTCTTTTTTGTTTCCTCATGATCGATTTAGAGCGCCTCCGTAAAGATCCTCATGCTATAGCGCAAGCGTTAATAAAACGCGGCTATACCTTTGATGCCCAGGCCTTCGAACAATTAGAAAGCCAAAAACGCGCGCTACAAACACAAATAGAAAGTCTGCAAGCGCGGCGCAATAGTCTTTCTAAAGAGATTGGGCAACTTAGCGCCCTCAAAACAGATACCTCTGCAGAGAAAGCCTCTCGCATCCAGGAAGTTCAGCAGATCAATCAAACGCTCAGTGAGCACGCCTTACAACAACAAGAAATACAGAAACGTTTTACTGCATGGTTACTCGAGATACCGAATCTCCTTCATGAGAGCGTGCCTGTCGGACCTGATGCCACGCATAATCTCGAAGTATCCCGCTTTGGAACACTGCGCAATTTTGAGCAAGAAGGGTTTGAACCTCAGGATCATGTGACCGTAGGCCAGCCGCTAGGGTTGGATTTAGAAACGGCGGCCAAATTAAGTGGATCGCGCTTTGCCGTATTATGTGGGCCTATCGCCCGCCTGCACCGCGCTCTTGCGCAATTTATGCTAGATACGCATACCCTAGAGCATGGCTATACCGAAGTCGCTCCGCCTTATCTCGTCAATGCAGCAGCCTTACAAGGCACGGGGCAATTGCCAAAATTTGCAGAAGATCTGTTTAAAGTTCCACGTCTGCAAACGCAAGAGACCACAGAGGACGGCGCCCATAAAGAAATGGAACCGCTCTACCTCATTCCTACTGCGGAAGTCTCCCTCACCAATTTGGTTCAAGGCCGTATCCTAGAAGCCGATGCGCTCCCGCTGCGTTTTACCGCACATACGCCTTGTTTTCGGTCTGAAGCGGGGAGCTATGGCAAAGATACACGCGGGATGATCCGCCAGCACCAATTTGAGAAAGTCGAGCTGGTACATATTGTGAAGCCTGAGGAATCTTATAAAGCTTTAGAGCAGCTGGTAGAACACGCCGAAGCGATCTTACAAAAACTCGAACTCCCCTATCGAAAAATGCTGCTCTGCGCAGGAGACACGGGTTTTACAAGCGCGAAGACTTACGACTTAGAGGTATGGCTGCCTTCTCAAAAAGCCTACCGTGAAATTTCATCGTGCTCCAATACGGAAGCCTTCCAAGCCCGCCGTATGCAAACTCGTTTCCGTAATGCACGTAATAAACCGGAGCCTGTTCATACCCTTAACGGCTCTGGTCTTGCGGTGGGCCGCACCCTAGTTGCCCTCATTGAAAATTATCAAAATGCCGATGGCAGTCTGACCATCCCGCAAGCATTACAGCCTTATTTGGGAGGCATCACACGCTTATCTCCCAATTAACCCAGGAAATCACACGATCACAAAGCCTCTCCTTTTAGGAGATACTCACAGGAATCCGACGGTATTGTTACCAGAACACCATGGCATCTGACCCACGCTCCCACCCTCCCAAACTCAGAATGTGGCCTTTGCTATGGCCTGTCGTCATTCCTATTCTTTTTGTCCTTATTGTCACGCTATTTGCAGGAATATTGCTCTTTTGCTTTTTCCCATCTTACGAGCCCTCTTCTCCGCCTTCCCCACCTTCTCAACAAAGCGCACAAACCGCGCACCGCTTTCGCTCCTATGGCGGCACACTTGCCTCACTACACGCCACAGCACGTGATAAAACGCATCAAGCTGGATACCCTATTTTGAAGAGTAATGGCCTGGTGCCCTCTTCAAGGGGATAGCACAGAGCCCCCCTCTGTTTTTCTGCATACAGACCATTTTGCAATCACCTATCATCCCTATAGCGTTATGATTTCTTCTTGGAATCTTCCGAAGCACCAGGCACTTGACCCTTCCTACGCAAAAGATTTGCATGCGGAAGGCGCGGTTATTCCTGTGAGCGTATTAACACGCGCCATCCATTCTTGGCTAGAAAACACGTTTGATCAAACATGGATTGCAGGAGAAATCTCTAACTTCACCCAAGCAGCCAGCGGGCATTGGTATTTTGTTTTAAAAGATGCTAGCGCACAAATTCGCTGCGCCATGTTTCGTTCACGTACGGTCAACGCAGAAAAAATTCCACAAAATGGGGATCATGTAGAAGTACGCGCAACCGCGACCCTCTATGAGCCACGCGGTGATTTACAGCTTACTGTAGAGCATATTCGGTATGCCGGACTAGGCCGTCTTTACGAAGCCTTTTTACAGCTAAAACGCAAACTTGAAGCAGCAGGGCTTTTCCGTGAAGAGCGCAAACGCCCTCTTCCTCCGTATCCTCACACCATTGGAATTATTACCTCCCTGCAAGCTGCGGCGTTACGCGACATCCTCACAACGCTAGCGCGCCGCTCTCCGCATATACGCGTTATCCTCTACCCCGCCCCAGTACAAGGCGCCCAGGCAGCAGCCCAATTGGTGAAACAGATCACTTGTGCAGGCCAACGCGCTGAAGTCGATGCGCTCCTCCTATGCCGAGGCGGCGGCTCGATCGAAGATCTATGGGCATTTAATGATGAGGCGCTAGCCTATGCGATAGCCGCCTGCCCACTACCTATCGTGACGGGCATAGGCCATGAAACGGATTTCACGATTGCCGATTTTGCAGCCGATGCACGTGCTCCAACCCCTACAGGGGCAGCTCAATATGCCGCACCTGAGCGCCTAACGCTTTCGAACACGCTCAATGCTCTGCATCAGCAGCTCACAAAAACCTGCATGCGCTTGATCGATCAACAGTTGCAACGTGTAGATCACCTAGCGCAGCGGCTTATGCGACCTAGCCAACAACTAGCGCATAAATACCAGCATTTAGAACATCTCACCAACC
Source organism: Mycoavidus cysteinexigens (assembly GCA_031963005.1). Lineage (GTDB taxonomy): Bacteria > Pseudomonadota > Gammaproteobacteria > Burkholderiales > Burkholderiaceae > JASSUD01. Next base: position 153,612 of record JASSUL010000005.1, read on the forward strand.
GGCTCACCCAAGCATTTACCCATACCGTACGTACTGCACAGAGTCATCTTGCAAAATGGCAAATTCGCTTGCGTGCAAATCGTCCTAACTATATGCATGCACGCGCTTTATTCGAACCGCTTTCTCGACAACTTTCTCTGAAGATCGCGCATACTCTGAAAATCCAACACGCCATCGTGCACCATCGAGCGACGCGGCTCGAACTCCTGAACCCTCAACGCACATTAGAGCGGGGATATGCTGCGCTCATTGACCCCCAAACCCAGCAAGCTATTCGCTCGATAAATGAAATAGTCCCCGGTCAACGTATTCAAGTCCATGTCGCACAAGGACAAGCGCAAATAAGCGTGAGTGAAGTGTTCCCCTAAAACGGGGTAAAACATTTAAAATGACGCATATAGCAATGGCATAACAAGAACCGCGCTATACGCACGTATTTCCGCCTTTAAAAAGTAGGATGAAACAGCACATTTTCTGTGCTTTGTCTCCCGCGCTTTGTCTTCTGACTGCTTACTCTTTATGCGCTCTCCTCCTTTATCCAAATTAGCCTATCAAGTCACGCAGCATCAGGCTACCGAACCTGCATTTACAGGGGCTTATTGGAATCACTGGGCTTGTGGCCGCTATCTGTGCATTTGTTGCCATACGCCGCTTTTCGCCTCATCCGCTAAATATGAGAGTAAAAGTGGATGGCCGAGTTTTCATACACCGATATCCCCAAATGCCTTAGCGGAACATCACGATCAGTCACATGGAATGGAGCGCGTTGAAATACGCTGTACCGCGTGCAATGCCCATTTAGGGCATGTATTTACCGATGGCCCTGCCCCTTCAGGGAGACGTTACTGCATCAACTCTGCTGCACTGCAATTTGCGCCAGATCCTTCTTCGTAGAGCCTGTTCATAATCTCCAGAAATCACCCTTGAGGCGGTAATGTTGGGGTGACGAATTGAATTAAATAGGAACCCCCAACACAACCCACTTTTGAAGATCGTGTACAGGTTCTTAGAATCTGTTTAGCATCTTCCAAAAAACTATACTTTTTTTGCTCTCAATCTTCAGGATATACGATGAAACATACACTTCCTCCGCTGCCTTATGAACCCGATGCGCTTGAGCCACATATGTCTCGCGAAACCCTAGAGTTTCACTATGGCCGTCACCATCAAACTTATGTAAACACCCTCAATACCCTGATTGTCGGCACCCCTTTTGAAAATGAGGCCCTCGAAGCCATCATCCAAAAAGCCCCTGCAGGTCCCCTCTTCAATAATGCTGCACAAATCTGGAACCACACATTTTTCTGGAATAGCTTAAGCCCCAATGGCGGCAAAGCCCCCACGGGTGCGCTTGCAGAGGCGATAAATGCAAAATGGGGATCCTATGATGGCTTTAAAGAAGCCTGGACCAAAGCAGCGCTCACCCTATTTGGTTCTGGATGGGTATGGCTGGTCAAACGTACAGATGGCACGGTAGACATCCTACAAACCAGCAATGCCGCCACTCCTTTGAGCGAAGGAACCACCGCATTACTCACTCTCGACGTATGGGAACACGCTTATTACATCGACCACCGCAATGCGCGCCCCAAATTTGTTGAAACATTTTGGAATATCGTGAATTGGGATTTTGCTAGCGAAAACTTTGCGGCGGCTTAACTTAAGTGGTCTATAAAAGGCCCGCGTCTAAATAAAAAAGTGCGCCCTAAAAGTTAGAGATGATCTATCTAACTTTTAGGGCGCATTTCAATAGTAAGAACGCGAATAGGCCCTCTTTTTTAATCTAATGGATACTTCAAATAGATTTTATGGACGCGGCAAATGTAGCAAATCGGTCAGATAAGGAAGCAACGTTGCTGTACCGACCACAATAGCCCCCAAACGAATTGTTAACTTTGCACCGAGATGGTTGAGCTCTGTTTGGACCTTATCAATTTTATGCTCCAGACGCTGCTCCAGATTATTGAGATCATGTTTAGTGGCTAATTCCGCATTATTATGGGTTTCAAGCACCAGCACCGCATCCAAAATAGCAAAAGTTTTCTGTTGGTTAAACCCTGCTTTCTGAAGGGCTTTAAAAGATGCCGTGGTATGGAATGCAGCCGCTGCCATTTTCTTTCCTGATAATAATGATCGCTTTTTTTTCAACGCTATCTCACTGGTAAATAACGGTGATCTTTAAATTCGATGCATGGATTCATCGCTAAAAGCATAACCCAAACATTAAACCAAAAAAGGTAAAATGTACAGTATCCATCCATTTTTTAGCGTATTTAGTTGAATACCCCATTTCTCCCAGCAATGCCCCAAGAGAGCATTGAGTATGAAGAGCTCGAGAAGACCCGCTATGCATAAGGCGCTAGGGATTACTCAGCCAATCGATTCTCTCATTCCAAAGCGCGCTAATTGCCGCAATCCCATAAGCACCATGCGCCTGAGCATTGTTTAAATCTTCCGCTTCCATTCCTCCTAGCGCATAGACGGGGAGAACGGTACTAGAAGCCAGTTTTGCAAAATGATCCCAGCCTAAAGGCTTTGCTTCGGGGTGGCTTTGCGTATACAAAACCGGAGATAAAGTAACGAAGTCCACGCCAATATGCTCTGCTTTTTTTAGCTGTTCCTCATTGTGGCAGGCTGCAGACACCAGCTTTTTAGTATCCAGCGGACGGTTTTGACAAGCCATCAGCCGTGTACTGTCTAGATGCACTCCATCTGCATTTAACTCAATGGCTTTTTGAGGGTCGGCATTCAACAATAAAAGCGCCTGATATCGATGACAACAAATCAAGGTTTTTTGGGCTAATGATTCATATATTTTGGAGTCTAGTTTTTTAGCCCTTAACTGTACCAATCGAATCCCTGAAATAAGCGCCTCTTCAAGGCGATCCATGAAATCAGAAAGCGCATCTGGCTCCGGCGTAATAAGATATATACGCGGCAACTGAGCGCGTGTTCGAATAGAAGCCGATAATTTCATAAGCCTAAAAAATTCATATTCATATTGCCTTACCAAATCAGATACATTCTTAAAGAGATATTGATTTTATTGAAAAATTTGCGCAGGAGGGATCGTATTGCCCTAAAATTTTGTTTTTATCTTTATCCTAGTTGTTTAGTCCAGGCAGGTGGTCGCTAAAATGAAGCCTTCTCCTGAAGGAAGAGCTGAGGGATATACCGTAAGATATTGGAGAGGAAGGATAATCAACATCAAAAAAATAAGCCAGGCTCCTCTGAGTTAGATTTTGCACCGAAGAGAAAGAAATTTATTATGAACAACGCAGATGCAGTCACAGGGACAAGTAATTGCAATACAGCCTCGTTGGCGGCTCAACTTCACAATACCATTTCTTTATTGGATGAGAATGCCATCAAAGAGATTTATGTGGATACGCTTGGTAAATTGAAAACTATTACAGGACGTATAGTAGAGTACGAACGGCGCTATGAAGAGCTGGAGGAGCAGGAGGCTAGCCCAATAAACCAAGAGAAGTCCACAATGCATCTAGCAGGAGCTATTTTTGAGAGGAGACGTACCCACTCAGTAGCTCCGCGTGTAATGGCACACCTATTCACCACAACTTTCGACCCCATTGATCCTTTCTCTGTTAGATATCGTAACGATAAAGAGATCAAGCCCGATCAGGAAAAAGTTGTGCTAGAGAAAAAAATTGCAAATTTGAAAGAAAGAGAAAAATTGCAACAACAGATGCTCTATTTAATGCATAAATTTAACAATATGGCATAAAATCTATAAGTGGTCGCCTCACAGATTTTGACTTGCACCCCTAAAATTATAAAAATCTTTTAATTTCTATTAATTTGCGGGGGGATTACCTACTCAGCCAATCGATTCTCTGTAATACCCATTTAGACAGACTGAACCTGTGGCTATCTGCATATTTGCCAACACCAACAAAGTGAAGTACCCCCTTGGTTAGCGCATTTTCACATTAGGATATTTTTCATTCCAAAGTGCGCTAATTGCCTCAATCCCATAAGCACCATGCGCCTGAGCATTGTTTAAATCTTCCATTTTCATTCCTCCTAGCGCATAGACGGGGAGAACGGTACTAGAAGCCAGTTTTGCAAAATGATCCCAGCCTAAAGGCTTTACTTCGGGATGGCTTTGCATATGCAAAATTGGTCTCGATAAAGCTTAAAGGTCTAGCGCGCTCTATAAATATTCCTGGGATCTCAAATAAAATATCCCACCTCCGGCAACCCCTTGGTATCGTGCTACACAATGCCTTCTTGTATCGTATTAGCCTTTCCCCTCGAATCGTATTTATTTTTAATATTATGGTCCGTACATGCTCACTTGCATCTCGCCAACTATTAATCACGTTGTAGAGCCTTTACAGATAGACCGTACCAGCACAAACGATGGGCCGAACTTAGGGTTGGCCCCAGGTATTGAGCCTATAGGTAGCCTCTTTGAGCAACGGGGAAGGCTGAGTGATTTTGCTAATAGAATAGCGCTGTGGGCAATTCCCGCCGCATTCACAGCTAGCTTGGCATCCGGGCTTGCTTACTGCTGTGCATCCTTTCCTTCGCTCACCATACAACTAGTGTGTGCTGCAGTTTGCCCGATTGCTCTGCTGGTTGGCATAGCTCTATTAGCGTACTGCGTGGTCCTAAAAAATACGATTGCACAAGAAGATAATACGTCTGAGTATGCATCAGGAAGCGCTACAAGTACGGATATAGAAGAAGATGCTTCGTCTATCAATGAATCTCTGCGGACGCCGGCTCCCATTTCGAATCCTACTATTACGCCCGATTCCCCAGTATTGAAGACCCCAACGCTCTCATTACTTTCACCTCCCATTAAGATCCGAGATATAGATATAGCAGCAATTCCTTTTGCCAGTGAGTATTCATTGATGTTAGCTTCCATTTCAAACCCTACGATTACGCCCAATTCAGCAGTGCAAAAAACTTCAACGCCCTCATTATTCTCACTTCCCATTGAAATTCGAGAAGAAATAGAAAATTACCTCCAACCATGGGAACAGATGAGTCTTTTTAAATTCCTGATTATGCCGACTCGCGATGGCGAGACGGTAGACTTCCCCATTCTGAAATTACGGTGGTTGCAAGAAAGGATCCGACCCCAATATCAACGGACGCTAGTGAACTCAGATGCTAGCTTGCAAGTCTTTGCATTAGATCAACTCCAAAGGCTATGGAAATCAAAGCAACTCCATCAAGTGGTAGAAGAGCCTGTATTTTTTGAGCTATTGCGTGTTGTTGGTAACTCAACGATATTTGGATTTTTAAAAGAAAAAATCCAACAAGACCCAGATTTAAAGCAAAAGCTATTGGATTGGATTGAACGCTCTAAAACAGAGAAAGTAGGTACAGTAGCCGCAAATGCGCTGACGATCTTGGTCAAAAGCGGCATCCAGTTTAATGAAGCGGATTTAAGAGGAATTAAAGTTGCAGGGGCCGATCTGAGTAGGGGCGTATTCGATCATGCTCAGTTACAAGGAGCTGACTTGACAGGGGCTGTGCTTGGGCATAGTTGGCTGCGTGGAGCCAATTTAAGCGGAGCGCAGATGGCTGGGGTGCGGTTTGGCGAAGGGGCATATCTCCAGGAAAAGCATCGTGTATTGTCCTGCGCGTATTCATCCGATGGGACAACCTGCACCGTGGGTCTTGATAACGGTAGGATCAGTGTGTATGCGACTTCAACCTGGGGAAAAATCCATAGCTTAATTATCCATGCCAGCGATGCTAGGAGCGTCATATATTCGCCGGACCGTAAGCAAATTATCTCGGTTACTCAGGATGAGGTAGGACACATGCGGACAGTGCACGTGTGGAACGCACATACAGGAGAAGTTTTGCGCATCCTAAGTGGTCATACTGACTCTATTAATAGCCTCGTGTATTCGCCGGACGGTAAGCAGATCGCCTCCAGCAGTCGTGACACGACAGTGCGCGTGTGGGACGCACACACTGGAGAGGCTTTGCATACCTTAAGAGGTCATGCCGGCTATGTTAATAGCATCGCGTATTCGCCGGACGGTAAGCAGATCGCCTCCAGCAGTAATGACACGACAGTGCGCGTGTGGAACGCACATACAGGAGAGGTTTTACGCACCCTAAGTGGTCATACCGACTCTATTAATAGCCTCGTGTATTCACCGGACGGTAAGCAAATCGCCTCGGGTGGTCAGGACGATGCGATGCGTGTGTGGGACGTGCACACAGGAAAGGTTCTGCAGACCTTAAGTGATTATTCCGGCTATGTTAATAGCATCGTGTATTCGCCGGACGGTGAGCAGATCGTCTCATGCAGTAATGACATGACAGTACGTGTGTGGGACGCACACACGGGAGAGGTTCTGCGCATCTTAATTGGTCATACCAACTATATTAATAGCGTCGCGTATTCGCCAGACGGTGAGCGGATCATCTCAGGCAGTGATGACAAGACGGTGCGCATATGGGATGCACACACGGATGATGCTAGCCACTTAAGCAGCCATACCGACTCTGTCAATGACATCGCATATTCGCCGGACGGTAAGCAGATCATCTCGGGCAGTTATGACAAGACGGTGCGCGTGTGGGACGCAAAGACAGGAAAGGCTTTGCATATCTTAAGCGGTCATACCGGCTCTGTTAAGAGCCTCGCATATTCGCTGGACGGTAAGCAAATCATCTCATGCGGTCGGGACCATATGATACGCGTGTGGAACGCGCACACTGGAAAGGCTCTCCATACCTTAAACAACCATACAAGCTTGGCTTTGACCGCTGTGTATTCGCCGAACGGTGAGCAGATCGTCTCGGGCCATCATGACAAAACAGTGCGCGTGTGGGACGCAGAGACAGGAGAGGCTCTGCGCACCTCAAGTGGCCACACCGACTCTGTTGAAAGCCTCGCATATTCGCCGGACGGTGAGCAGATCGTCTCGGCCAGTTATGACAAGACGGTGCGCGTGTGGGACGCAAAGACAGGAAAGGCTTTGCATACCTTAAGCGGTCATACCAAATGGATTAATAGCGTCGTGTATTCGCCGGATAGTAAGCAGATCGCTTCTAGCAGTGATGATGATACGGTGCGCCTGTGGAATGCACTTACGGGAAAGCCTCTCTACATATTAAACGGCCATACAAACTCTGTTAATAGCCTCGCGTATTCACCGGACGGTAAGCAAATCGTCTCGGCCAGTGATGACAAGACGGTGCGCGTGTGGGACGCAAAGACAGGAGAGGCTTTGCATACCTTAAGCGGTCATACCGACTCTGTTAAGAGCCTCGCATATTCACCGGACGGTAAGCAGATCGCCTCTAGCAGTGATGACCATACGTTACGAGTGTGGGATGTTGACTTGGGTCAATGTTTGGTAGTGGTGCGAGATTTCCATGGAACCGTCACTAGCATTGTCTGGAAAACAACGTCCGACGGCACCTATCTAGTGACCGGCAGTGTAGATAAGTCTGTTCGCCAGTGGAAGGTCAAAAAGGAAGGAGAAGAATATAAAGCGATTTTATGCTGGAGTTCCGGGCATGAGGTTCTAACAGTGACGGGTGCTGTACTTAAAGGGGTACAAGGGTTAGACCGGATGAACCAGGAGTTGCTAAAGCAGCGCGGCGCAGTGGTAGATAAACCATCTTCACATGCTTTTACTGCAGATCCTATCAGAGCATAGTGCAAAATTGCATTTTTAACGGTATAGAATAAAGCAGCCCCTCCGTTTTTAACAGGCTGCTTTACATAGCCGTGAATTATAAGAGGGCCTACAAATTAATTGCACAGTTCCAACGCATATTAGGTTGTTTATTATAAACCTTTGACTTTTTGTCTTGGCCTTAATCAGATTTCACTTTTATAGGAGAATAAAAATGGAATTATTATTGATGTGGCTGATTAATGCTGTTGCACTACTGATTCTACCTTATATCATTCCCTCTATTCAAATTCGCAGTTTTGGTACGGCACTTATTATTGTCATTATACTTGGATTGATTAATACCCTAGTGCGCCCTTTGCTTATATTGCTTACGCTGCCTGTCACGATGTTGACCTTGGGGGGATTTATTCTTGTCATTAATGCGCTGCTTTTTCTGTCAGCAGCATGGATACTCAAAGATTTTGAAGTATCCAGTTTTTGGGCTGCATTCTTTGGTTCAATTTTGTATAGCTTTATTTCATGGGTCTTATCGGCAGTTATTTTTTCTAACCTTTTTCGATAAGCCATCATGGCCTACTTACAGGAGGACTTATATCTAAAGGATGTGCGACCATCCTGAGCCTCAAGCTCATCGCTCAATTGAAACCTCGTAGATTCCCGGCCCGCTCCTACTACCAAGGCGGATAGCGTGCACGATATTAGAGCAATTTCGTAAAATTTAAATGTTAGGGGTAATCTACTCACAAATTAATAGGAATTAAAAGTAGGATTTTCCCCCAACAAGAAAAGTATTTGGAGTAAGCCAGACATGCTACCGTTATAAACCCAAACTATCTTCAGAAAATAGTCAGATCGCAGATGGGTTGATCCGTTTGATAAGCGCACAACGCAATTGAGGCTTTGGTTTATGCTTTTTATAACTGCGGAATGTCAAAGGCTTAAGCTGGAACCACCAACGTGTCTACCGCATCTACCGAAAGCTGGAATTAAATCTACGAATCAAGCCGAAAAAACGCTTGGTCCGCGAGAAACCCTAACCACTCGTAGAACCGAAAAAAAGCAATGAAGTATGGTCAATGGATTTCATTTACCATACCAAATTGAGAAGCGTTTGGAGTAATGAATATAGAAATCATGTGGCTTCAAGAATTTAAATGCTCTTTGGTGCGTCCTTTGGACTTCGTTTAAACGTACACGAGCGCAATTCAAGTGGAGAATTTGGATATCAAAATCAGATGGGGGTATTTTTTTCTAATAAATGTGAAATCTATGTCAGTGAAATTATCGCATTCAGATATATCTAATTTTTTTACTGTAGCGGGAATATTCTGTAAAAAACTGCTTTTGAGGCTGTCGCATCTGGAAATGCGTAATTCCTCCAAGCTTTGACATTGTTGGAGCGCTGCTATGAGAGACGTATCAGTGAGATTATTGCAGCTCAAAAGATATAATTTTTTTACTGTAGCGGGAATATCCTGTAAAAAACCGTCTTTGAGTTTTTCGCCGTCAGAAATGCGTAA
>JASSUL010000006.1:0-159778 GCA_031963005.1 Mycoavidus cysteinexigens
TGGAAATCATCGAGGCCTTACTCAATAAGATTGAAGATATAAACCAGAAAGATAAGGATGGCTACACACTATTGCATGGAGCGATTGAAGAGAAATGGGCCTTACCCATTATAAAGCCCTTGTTCGCCCGAGGGGCAGATCCGTTCCCGCGGGATCAACCTTACTCGAAGACCCCGTTGGCTAAGGCGATCCGGGAAAAGCGTCCTTTGGAAATCATCGAGGCCTTACTCAATAAGATTGAAGATGTAAACCAGAAAGATGAGGATGGCTACACACTATTGCATAGAGCGATTGAAAGGGAATGGGCCTTATCCATTGTAAAGTCTTTGCTCGCCCGAGGGGCAGACCCGCTCCCGCAGGATCAGCCTCACTGGAAGACCCCGTTGGCTATGGCGATCCAGAAAAAGCGTCCTTTGAAACGCATCGAGATGCTAGTGGGTAATATTCAATATATAAATCAGAAAGATAATACTAGTCACTGGTTACTGCAGTTCATGGTTAGAGAAAAATATAGTTTAAAGACCATTGAGAGTCTGTTTAAAAAAGGCGGCCATTTCCCCTTTTCTTTAAGAAATCTATTTGTATTGAGAAATATGAGAAAAAGTGAAAATCTAGATAAAGAAGTTTTTGAGCTCTTAAAAACCAAAGCATCGGAAGGTCGTTTTGGTTTTACATGGCTTAGAAAAGCCTTTATTTTTTGTTTTTGTCTTTAAGGAGAAAACGGGAGCAGTGTCATGCTCTCAGCCGCGATTTAAAACTGATACACCGGTCTTTTCATTTAGTAGTGCAATTAGGGCTGTCTGCCGGTGGGCAGGTAAACCCTTGTTGGATCATTCCCTGGCAATCACGCTAGTGTGGCACGAGACACAGATCATAAGTCAGACGAGATGAGAGGCGCATAAGCTTTACAAAAGATGAAGGTAGGCCCTTCGAAGTCGGTTGCCGAGAGCAGGCTTCAAACCACCTTAAGCGGCGTTGGTAAAGAGCCAAGGCCGTGAGCGCTAAGGAAAAAGGCGGTGTAAAAAGCGTCAGGTGAGGATTAGAAAGCCGAAGACCTTGAACCACTGTTGACGCCTCGAAATGCCTAGATGACATCAAAACTGAAGGATTAGCGTGCCTTTGAGAAGAATTTGCAAGTTACTCGGTTACTCAATCTAAGATCTGTGCATCCATGATCCAGATAGGCGGCTCAACAATACTCGAACGCTGCCGTCATTAAGTCTTGGTAAACTCCTCTAATTACGGTGTAAACATGAATCTATCCATCCATTACTCACACTACCTGGCGTTCAAATATCTAATTTTTTGAGAGGCAGCTTAGTTTTGAGGGAGGTGATTCTCTGTACGTGTATTAACGGAGTAAATAGGATGAGCAACCCTAGAACGCATTTTTTCGTTAATGAGGGATGGTTTGATATTTCGCGTACAGCAAACGTTAGCTGTTATCGATGTGAATTTAATAAAACCCATTATGAAGATACGCTTTTCTCTCAGCATAATATTGAATATGCCTCTTCCCTAGGCCGCGCGGTCGCTAGCAGGAAAGCGGAATTTTTTGCTGGACGTTATGCGGCACAACAGGCCATGAAAAGATTAGGGATAGAAAAAACCACTGTAGAAATTGGCCAGCACCGTAACCCCATTTGGCCTAATGGATTTGTTGGCTCGATTACCCACACGGCCACGCAGGCAATGTGTGCTATAGCCAAAAGTACTGACTATAAAAGCATGGGTATTGATTTGGCAGATCAAATACCATTCATAACAGCAAATAATATTAAAGATTCTATTATTCAAGCACATGAAGCAGATGTGCTAAGCAAGACACCCCTGTTATTTGAGCAATCGCTAACGCTTGCCTTTTCTGCAAAGGAAAGCCTATTTAAAGCGTTATATCCTCAGGTTGGGGCCTATTTTGAATTCCATGCAGCTGAAATATGGCGCATAGAAATAGAGACTCATGTATTTTTGATGAGATTAACTCGAGATCTCACTCCCTCTTTGATCAAGGGTACGGTTTTCAAAGGCAAATTTATGGTGCAGCCTGGCACGGTTTTTACCTCAATTTTTACCATGCATCCTTAAGGATACGACCGTATCCTAATTTCCGGACCATTCTAAATTTGAAACCCTGTAACCAGTATGGTAGGTTGGGGCGAGGCACGACCCCCAACATGCAGACCACGGTCCTTTTTAAAACCTGCATGTACAGCTTAAAAACGATGATTAGAAGTCTATGGTATGCATGTTGGGGTTCCTTCGTCACCACCAACCTACCGCCATAAACAGCGTTATCGGGATATCTTTTTAATGAGTTGGTCCTGCTTCTCAAGTGAAGGGGTATGGTCGGAAGGTCACTTTTATTCTATTCAGGCATTTAGTCGGTTTGGGGTAGATCAAACACGCCCAGTTGAGGGCTGCCACAAAGGGCGCATATTCATGAGGTTGGCCAAAAGCCAAATCTGCTTCTTGATGGGCTCGTGCACACTGTTGCAGAAGTCCAGGAAGTTTGTCGCATGCTACCCGTTTATGCACCGATCTCAATATAAAGAGCGCTTTGACAATCAAGCGAAATGGGGGGCGATGCTCAAACACATTACTAGGCAACTTCCAGCCATTGGCAGACATCCCACCCGTCTGCGGCGTAGGGCTAACCGTGTTGAACTTAGGATCAATATGAGGAAAAGTCGTGTCTGTAAGCCATCCTGCATGGATCAATTGTTTGAGCAGGGATGGAGATTGGGTCGTATTGGTTGGCGCACCAGATAACTCCAAGCCAACGTACGGCGCCACTTCAGTAGACTGGGCATGCGATAACACAGCATATCGATCGCGAAGGGTGTCCAGCATGATTATCTGATTAGAAAAACATGCGCCCAAAACAGAGGGCATAAAATGATGGAACATATTTGCCCGCTTTTCGTGTGACAGCTCATGGTAGAACGCACAAGCGCTTCACCTCTCCAACTCTTTGATTAGACTGATTGGGTTTCTTCATAGAAAAGGGGGGTGAAGCATGTTTGCTTGCTATATCGAAATATGTATTTTTATATTTCTAAGATTTATACAAAGCGACCACCACCATTTTCTTTATATCTTCCAGCGCCGCCCAGAGTCATTTCGGAAGCACAGAATTCTGTTAGCAATTCTTTTTCTTCTTGAAAGCCTACAGTTTCGGTTGAGTTGAGATCTTTATTGTTCATAATATTCTCTTATTTACTGAAAATAAAAAAAGCCGCAAGCAGGCTGCTTAGGCAGCTACCTTTGTCAATAAGAACTACTAATGACACATGCAGAATAATGGAGAAGAGGACTCTTTCAGATAAGATAAAAACCACATTTTCTATTAATCAGATAATTCAGCTTGAATCTTCCAATTTAGGATGTGCCCCACATAATTAATAGGCTTTTAAGCTTATTTAAATAATATTTGCATAATCCTATTCATACTCAAACTTGGTTATATATAACTTGTTTTCGTTTTAAATAACTGAAGTTACGCAAATTGTAGAAAATGGAGTTATAGATCAGTAGAGTGCAAAGATGAAAAGTAGATGGAACCCCAGCATGATGACCACGGCCTTTTTCAATACCTGCGTAACATCAGTTAAATAATATAATTTCATTAATAAAATAGACTTTTTTTTAAATATGGAGAAAAAAGATCGGAGGTTTATTGCAGGTTGCTGCCTTAAAAAGCAGATCTCATCTCAGTGATAACAGAAAGTGCCGCTTCTTACATTACTTTAGGAAATAGGGGGGGCACGTTCCTTGTGTCGTCCACCCGTTTTTAAGATGGCTTAAAAATAGAGATTAAGCGGGGGAAGCGATTTTCTGCTTGAGCGTAATACCGCATCTGCTCAATCGTATCTATCCTTCCCTAAAACGAAATAAGGCATAAATTATGCTAGCGCTGCTGTAGAAGAATTATTATTTTTAATTAATGTAGGATAATTTCTTATTTTCTTCAAGATTATTTTTAATCTTTCGTGTAAATAAACAAAATTTCTATCATTGTTTAATGATTTTAGATTATCAGAAATCTCTTCTTTATATTTTTCTGATATTGGCTTCGTAGCATATTCTTCTAATAAAAATAGAGTAAAGTTATTAGTATATTCAGAGCGTATAGCTGCTGAGCAATACAAAGAAATTATAAGTCTTTGCATTGTCAGTCCTATATTTTCTGCATCTACTGCTTTCTGAAAGAAATAGTTAATTTTAACCAACATCCAGTCTGCATAAATAGTTTCATAATGTAAAGCAGATAAAAGATTATTTACAATTTCCTGTTTTTTATAGGAAGATAAATTTTCTTCTACTTGAAAGGTTAATTTTTCTATTAAAGACTGAAATTTTTTATAAAGCTTTGAGTCTATTGTATTAGTATTTATGGAGCACAATGCGCTTGTTAAGTTGCATAGAGTTTGTATTTTAATTTTATACGGTACTACCTCTTTTTCTAAAGTAAAGCGTATGTGATCTAACATTATTTCTTTTAAATGGTCATATTTCGCATCATCATTTTTCTTAAACAAAGAAAGTGCATACGAATAAAGTGTAACTAGCTGCTCCTCTACCTGAGAGCTTATTTTCTTTGAAGATAAAAAATTTATTAGATCCTGATTGTTTTTTGTTTTTTGCGCCTCATCCAGGGTTGCTGTAAAGCACATCCAGTATATAAGCATAGGAATGCTATCCACTTTTTCGCTATGCTCAAGATAGTAGCGAAGGTAATCAAATAGGACAGCTTCATCCACAGTATTGGCAGTAATATAGGACCCTTTGTCTTTGGGTATTAAATGGCTAGTTAAATGGTGTAGCATGTCCCGCACTTCTGAATGGCTCGCATTTTGAAGCAAAGAAAAGGCACCCTCCATCAATCTTCGTCTTTCCTTAGGTGTCGCGCAACTTGCTAACCATGCGATATTGTCCACACGCTTAACGACCGGAATCTGTTCATTAGTCTCTGCCTTTTCGATTTGTAGAGCAAAAAAACGGGTGTCCGTACGATTTGAAAAGAAAGCGCACTGCTGCTCTTTAGGAAGCTGGCTGATAGCATCAGTGATCAATGGGTAAAATTCCTTGGTCGTCTGAAAAAAACGCCCCTGATCCGAGGAATCTAGGTTTCTGACAATCGGGATAAAGAGCTCTGGTATAAGGAATATCGGCGGAGTATTGGTCACTTTACTAGTCATGTGCTTACCGTTTTAAAAATATGATAATTCTTATTTTTACATCAGGTAAACACCCTACTAAATGTCTTATATCTCTGTCAATTGGTCCTTGCTCAGAAATATTGCAAAATCTACGAACAAATAAGCGATGGCAGATGATCTGCCAATGAGAAAAACGCTCTGGCGACCTGCATTAAACAGAACGCAAGGAAGGTATTACCGGCCATATCAGTGACCCTACCCGCAAAAACAGGCCCATTCAAAATTAAATGGAATGGGAGGCTCCCTCTGGGGAAAGAAATCGCGCCATACAGAAGAACAGATTGCATTTGTGCTGAGGCAAACGGAAGTGGAGATATCGGTAGAGAAGGTATTAACGGCTCGTTGTAGTATGGGATACATTAAATGCCTAACGATTTTCTTATCCAACTTCTTTGGTGAATTCAAATTTTCATAAAGGCGAATAAGTGCAAACAGAGGATAAAACTCGGTGGTATGAGGCGATTTGCTCCCGTGAATTTGGCTTAATTAAACGATTTATTTATTTTTTGGTCAGGCGTAGTCGCGAAGATCGCCTTGCGCAAGTGGCTGGAAGCTTAACTTTTACGACGGTACTGGCATTAGTTCCATTACTGACGGTGGGTTTCGCTATTTTTACGGCATTTCCTTTATTTGCGTCATTTCAGCGTGAATTGCAAGATTATTTTGCGCAACATTTAATGCCAACGCAGATCAGCAACCAGATTTTTGAATATTTGAATCAATTTTCAGCGAATGCGAAACGCTTGACTACGGTAGGTTCATTGGCATTAATTGGAACTGCGATTATTACCCTGATGACGGTAGAAGCTCAGCTGAATGTCATTTGGCGTGTTCACCAACCGCGGCCGATTGCGCAACGTATTCTGGTGTATTGGGCAAGTATCACACTGGGGCCTATTTTATTGGGCGCGAGTTTTTCTATTTCCTCTTATCTACTTAAGCAGTCTTTATTACCTACCCATACGTATAACTTTGCATCTGGCTGGCTGTTGAGGAGTATGACTTTAGCTTTATCCATGTTGGCTTTTACCGCCCTGTACATTTACTTGCCAAATTGCCATGTCAGATGGCGTGATGGATTGGCTGGCGGGATCGTAGCTGCAATGGCATTTGAAGCCGCCAAACGTAGCTTTGGTTTTTATATTCGCCAATTTCCCACGTATACAGCCGTATATGGAGCGTTTGCTGCAGTGCCGATTTTCTTAATATGGGTGTATTTGAGTTGGTTGATTACTTTAGGTGGAGCCATATTTACCGCATCTTTGCCGGCGCTTCGTATGCAAGAATTTCAGCGTCCGCATTTTGTGGGTAGTGATTTCTTGGATGCCTTAGTATTGCTGGCAAGTCTTGAAGCTGCTCGGGAAAAAGGGGCTGTTGGGTACACGACAAGAGAGTTGATATATATCGTGCAGCGCGATAGCGACCGCACTAAAGAGCTCCTGGAAAAACTAAAGGCTGCTGGATGGATTGCAAAATTACAGTTAAATAACGCAAAACAGCAATGGATTCTAGCTATGCCAGCGCAGGGTATTACTTTATTAGCGCTTTTTAATTTATTGATTATGGATCACTCTACATTGGTTGAACAATTAGAGCATACCGCCCTGCAAATAGATCATCAAAAGCTGCGTATTGCGCTTAAAAATAATACCTTGGATGTTTCTCTTGCGGAATTGGTTAATGGATTTAGTCACAGTAAGTGTTAAGAATACGATGGCATCATATTTTGGCTCGCTTTCATAAGATGCATCCTCTCCTTTTTTCTCTTCATGCGTATGAGGTTTATCTAGAACGACGTCGCTAAAGCATTTCTAAAATGATTGCATATTTATTAGAAAAACTCCAGAGCCTAATGAGTCGGCCCTGAATAATTCTATAAGCCTTAGCTTAGCAAGGCAGGAGTGAGAGAAAGGCTTGCTTAAATTGCAAGAAATGTGGATATTTGCATAATTAATCCTGCAAATTCAAATAAGGTAAAAAATTAAGTCCAAGGGCATCGGTAAGCACGGGAGATTTATTTCGGCATCTACTCAGTGAATAGTCAATATGGCGCATCCGCTAGTGCGACTGACAGGCTCTCAGGCGCTACTCCTGCCGAGAAATTTTTTGTAGAAGGCTTAGGGCTGCAGCTTAACGCGCGCGGTGTTGCATTAGCTTGTTCTGTGTCTGTGTGTAATCCTGGTTCAGGATACAGAGATTTGCTTGTGCCTTGAAAAAAGAATACACGGAGGCCTCGCTGCGGAAGCTGAGCTTACCTCCATTATTTGGAGCAGCTGATGGCGCTGTATCAGCCAAAGTTTGTTCCAGATGTCTAATTTCATGCGCAAGTTCAAGTTTGTCGCGAAGCAAAGAGCATTCACTGGGAGGGAGCATGTTTGGAAAAGATATATGACGCATGCAATAACGAAGTATGCCCAACGAGAGTATATTTCCAAAAGTTACAAGAACATGAGCAAACCCTCTAATGAAAGATTTTATTGCCTCAAGTAATCTTGCCGGCATTGTCTCATCGTTCAGAAGTTTCAATTCATCTTCTGATAGATTAACGTCGCGTATCTCAAAAGCCCCGCCATTGGTAGTGTTCAGGCATGCTGAAAGTTGGGCGACAAATGCGGTATCTTTGAGCGCTGGTGGATTTGAAACTGTCATGTTCTTCCTATAATAAAAGAGTTTTTATATATTTATTGTTTTCTACAGATTCATGAACTAGGTCCAAAGAATCTAATGCTATATTTTTAATATTACCCAAGATTAGCAAGGCCGAAAAAAGAGAGACCCGCGCGGCTCTTGTCCCTGAAAATTATATCAGAACAATGCCATATAGCCTTATAGTAAGCGTATGTATGAGTTGTACTGGCAGCGAAGGCATTTCTTATCCACAAGTTAAAAAGTCCACCCTGAATAATTCAGTAATCCTTGCCATAGAAAGGCAGAAGGCAAAAAGGCTTGCCTAAATTGTAAGAAATTGGCATATATCGATAATAAATTCTGCAAATTTAGACGAGGCATAAATGAGTCCCAAGGCGCCAGTGGTAAGCGCATGAGATTTATTTTGACAACCCCTAGGGTACGTTTTGATATACCTACTCTATGTATTTCTGTCTATTTTATTTTGTCGTATGATCAGGCAACTGACCACCCAGTCCTAGTTTGGCGTACAGAGATGTATTGAGAAAGTCGCTGGACGGGGTGGGTGTATTTCCTTCAAATGAATGACCATGATCGACGATGCTTTTCTAAATGACCCTTATCCGACGTACCGCATGCTGCATGCAGCGGGGCCGATTCATTGGAGTGAGGATTTTTTTGGTGGCGCTTGGCTTCTGACACGGTATGCCGATGTCGCTAATGCGTTGCGTGACCCCCGTTTTTCAGCGCAGCGGGCTGGAGGATGGGTGAATCGAAGTCACCCGCAAGCGCGTGCTGAAATGCGAGAATTTAAAAAGATTTTTGCTAGATGGCTGCTGTTTTATAACGCACCGCAGCATACCCGCTTGCGCAAAGTGATGAATGAAGGGTTTGCTCCGCTCGTCATGAAGAATATCGCGCCGCGTATTCAAGCGATGGTTGATCAGCTACTCGATACATTAAAACCTGCCCAGGAAGTAGATTTCATCCAGGAATTTGCGCGTTTATTACCGACTCAAGTGATCGCTGAAATGTTGGGTATTGATGCGGGAGATCGCGCGGATTTTGTGGCTTGGTCCGATCATATTGCAGCTTTTATCGGCAGTCCTACCCCGTCATTAGACATGGCGCGCGATGCGCAAACGAGTTTGGTTGCGCTCAATGCGTATTTCGAAGCCCTATTGCCTGCACGCCGCAGTAATCTCGGCGATGATCTGATGAGCTTATTGATTCGCGCTGAGGAAGCCGGAACGGTGATTACGGCCAAAGAGCTGCTTGCGCAATGCACGATGCTGTTATTTGCCGGATACGAGACGACGCGTCATTTTTTAGGGAACGGTCTTTTTGCCTTGCTGAAAAACCCGGCGCAATTTCAATTGCTCAGAGAACAACCCACATTAATGCGCTCTGCATTAAAAGAGCTTGTCCGTTTTGATAGCCCTGTGCAATATACCGGCAGACGCATGCTAAGCGACGTGGAAATGCATGGTAAGCAGCTCAGAAAAGGGGAGCTCGTTATTTTACTGATTGGTGCAGCGAATCGAGATCCTCTTAAATTTAGCGAGCCGGATACTTTGGATCTTGCTCGTGATCAAGGCAGCGCCTTGTCATTTGGATATGGGCCGCATGTTTGCCTCGGTGCACGTTTAACCCAAATGGAAGCACATATTGCTTTTGAGAGTCTGATCCAGCGATTCTCCGCGATCCATCTTTTGGACGACATGCCCCGTTGGACTGGAAACGCGGTGTATCGTGGGCTCGCGACGCTTCCCGTGCGACTTGAAAAATCTGCTAGCCCCCAACCCGATAAACTCTCTGTATATGCAGACGCGCAATGCCCGATCTAGATATAACGTCGCAGCTAGAACAGCTCAGGCAAAGCCAGCTCATCCGTACGAGACCCGTTGTAGAAGGGCCTCAAGACGCTTATCTGAGCATTGATGGTAAAACGTATTTATCCTTTGCCAGCAATGATTACTTGGGTTTGGCGAATCATCCTGTATTGGTTGCGGCAGCGCATCGCGCTCTAGAGGAATATGGTGTGGGTGCAGGAGGATCTGCGCTAGTAACGGGTCACACCAAAGTGTTTGAGACGCTGGAAAAAAAGCTAGCGGAATGGGTTGGTTTACCGAAAGCGCTCTATTTTTCCACTGGCTATATGGCGAGCTTGGGGGTGATTCCAGCGTTAGTAGGGCAGGGCGATACGGTATTTTGTGACCGACTCAACCATGCTTGTTTGATTGATGGCGCACGTTTGTCTCGTGCGCAGTTTCGGGTCTATCCGCATAGGGATCTGGATACTTTAGAGCGACTCCTGATCAAATGTAGCAGTCCAAAAAAGGTAGTCATATCCGATACCGTGTTTAGCATGGACGGCGATATCGCTCCGCTTCCCGAGCTGGTAGCGCTCTGCGAGCGTCACAATGCCTGGTTGATGTTAGATGATGCGCACGGTTTTGGGGTGCTCGGAGAAAACGGGCGCGGGTGTTTAGAGCACTTTAAAATACATTCTTCCAAAATAATCTATATGGCGACACTTGGCAAAGCGGCGGGCGTATTTGGCGCTTTTATTGCGGGTGCTCAAGAGGTCATTGAATGGCTGATGCAACGTGCGCGTCCTTATCTATTTACGACGGCAAGCCCTGCTGTGCTTGGCGCAGCGTTGCTGGAAAGTGTGGCGGTCATTCAGACAGAAACATGGCGGCGAACGCATTTACGCGCATTGATTGCGCAATTAAAAGCAGGGCTGACGGATTTACCTTGGCATTTATTGCCTTCAGAAACCCCTATCCAACCGCTTTTGGTTGGTGAGAACCCGGCGGCGCTTGCATTGATGCACGCTTTGCGTGAGCAAGGAATATGGGTGCCCGCGATTCGTCCTCCTACAGTCCCTAAGGGCACGGCACGGTTGCGAATTTCGCTGTCTGCAGCTCACAGTCATGAAGACATACAGCGCTTAATAGAGACACTACGCGATACCCTTTCTCAACGAGTTTCACCCAAATCAAATCGCTCTTTATCTAATAATCCCTAATCGGCATATATGGCAATGAATCATTCCACTTGGGTAGCGCGTAGCCTTCAATCCGTATGGCATCCGTGCACACAGATGAAACATCATGAACAGATGTCGCTTTTGCCCATCGCTCGTGGCTCGGGCGCATGGTTATACGATACAGAAGGGCGGCGGTATCTAGATGCGATTAGTTCGTGGTGGGTGAATCTTTTTGGGCATGCGAATCCGTATATTAATGATGCCCTAAAAGCGCAGCTTGATACCCTGGAACATGCAATGCTCGGCGGTTGCACGCATATGCCGGCGATTGAACTTGCCGAAGCCTTGAGCGCATTGACAGGCGGGGCATTAGGCCATGCATTTTTTGCATCTGATGGTGCCTCGGCGGTCGAAATTGCACTCAAAATGAGTTTTCACTATTGGCGAAATAGCGGCCAGGCGGGTAAAAGCGAATTTGTGTGCATAGCCAATGGATATCATGGAGAAACGGTTGGTGCACTAAGTGTCACCGATATTCCTCTCTTTAAGCAGGTATACGATGTGCTGGTCCGCCGCGCACACGTCGTGCCATCCCCTGATGCCCGTTCGGCAAAGGAAGGGGAGACGGCGATCGATGTAGCGCATCGCAGTCTCGCGGCTATCGCAGAATTATTTGACGCACGCCATACGCAAATTGCCGCGATCATTATCGAGCCGCTGGTTCAGTGCGCAGCCGGTATGGCGATGCACGATCCATTTTTTATTTCCGAGTTACGTAAGTTGTGCGATCGTTATGGCGTGCATCTTATCGCCGATGAAATCGCCGTGGGTTATGGGCGTACGGGCACTTTTTTTGCCTATGAACAAGCCGCGATTCAACCCGATTTTCTCTGTCTTTCTAAAGGCATTAGCGGGGGATATCTGCCGCTCTCCGTTGTGTTGAGCCGAGATGCGATTTTTAATGCATTTTATGATGATGATGTCACGCGCGGTTTTCTCCATTCGCATTCGTATACGGGGAATCCGCTGGCTTGTCGTGCAGCGCTAGCCACCCTGGCGTTGTTTGAGCGCGATGATGTCTTGCAGCGTAATCGCATTCAGTCGGACCGACTTGAGCATCTTTTTAAACCCTTGGCCGGGCATCCCCGCGTGCGTCATCTGCGTCGTTGTGGGACGATCCTCGCCTTTGATGTGGTTTCAGAAAACGACGCACTCGCTAAAACATTCTCGCGGCGTTTTGCCGAAGCGGCGCTGCAGCACGAACTTTTGCTGCGCCCTATTGGCAATACTGTCTATATAATGCCGCCTTATATTTTGTCTGACGACGAAATCGAGTTACTCGCGTCACGCACGTGTGCGACCCTCGAACAGGTCATTAGCCAGGAGCCGCTTTGAGCGTATCTCTAACATCTTCCTCTTACGCGTTTTTTATTACCGGCACAGACACGGAGATTGGTAAAACGCTGGTGTCCACTGCGTTGCTCCATGCCTTTAGTGCGCACGGCTTGCGAACCGCTGCAATGAAGCCCATTGCAGCAGGCGCTGAACACCGCAATGGGATATGGTGTAATGACGACGCGGAGCAGCTAGCGAATGCGGCCAGTGTGCGCTTACCACCAGAAATCGCAACGCCTTATTTGCTGACAGAACCTACTGCGCCTCATATCGCAGCGGCACATGAAGGGGTCGCGCTGAATATTCCTCGGATACTCACTTGTTATACTCAAGCTATGCAAGCGGCGGATGTGGTGATCGTCGAAGGGGTAGGCGGTTTTCGGGTGCCGATTAATGCTACGCAAGATACCTCAGACCTGGCGCTCGCCTTGAATATCCCTGTAGTGTTGGTAGTAGGTTTGCGCCTGGGATGCCTGAATCACGCACTTTTAACGGCAGAGGCGATTGCCGCGCGCGGCCTCACCCTTGCAGGATGGGTCGCTAATCAGGTAGATCCGATGATGCGCTATGTGAATGACAACATCGATATGCTGTACGCCCACTTTAATCAGCAGTATCGTGCCCCGTTGCTGGGGACTATTCCCTATTTGCACCCCGCATCAGCGACCGTGGCAAAGACCCATTTGAATATCGATCCATTGCTGGCAGTAACTCCCCGTAATGGTGCTTCTGTACTCTCTTAGTAAAGATTATCCCGTGACTCAGCATAACTCACTTCAAGTAGATGCGCCTGCGCATAGTCTTTCTACCGCGCATCAAGCTCATACTTCTGACCTGATCGGTCAATCAAAAACCTCGGATAGCAGCGCAGATACCCCGTCCCTACGGTCATCTCCCCGTTGGAGTGTCGCTGATATCGTCGCGCTTTATGCATTGCCATTTAACGACTTGCTATTCCGCGCGCAACAAACACATCGTACGCATTTTGATCCCAATGCCGTGCAATTATCGACGCTATTGTCGATTAAAACGGGGGGATGTCCAGAAGATTGTGCGTATTGCCCACAATCCGCTGCGTACGACACGCCAGTCAAGGCAGACAAACTCATGCCTTTAGAAGACGTGCTGGAAGCCGCGCAGGCCGCGAAACAGCAAGGCGCGACACGCTTTTGTATGGGGGCAGCATGGCGTAGCCCTAAAGAGCGAGATCTCGACGCAGTGAAGGACATGGTGCGCGGCGTAAGGGCACTCGGTCTTGAAACCTGTATGACGTTGGGGATGCTCAATGCGAATCAAGCAGGTGCATTGAAGGAAGCCGGGTTAGATTACTACAACCATAACCTGGATACCTCGCCAGAATTTTACGGGCAAATTATTAGTACCCGTACCTATGAAGATCGGCTAAATACGCTGCAAAATGTCCGTGATGCAGGCATTCATGTATGTTGTGGCGGGATTGTCGGAATGGGCGAGTCGCGCCGCGAACGCGCGGGATTAATCGCACAACTCGCCAATCTTGACCCCTATCCAGAATCAGTGCCCATTAATAATCTAGTACAAGTCGAAGGCACTCCGCTTGCTGGCGCCGAATCGCTCGATCCCTTTGAATTTGTTCGTACCATCGCGGTTGCGCGCATCACCATGCCAAGCGCAATGGTGCGACTCTCCGCCGGCCGCGAAGAAATGGATGAAGCGCTGCAGGCCTTATGTTTTTTCGCTGGGGCAAACTCGATTTTTTACGGCGAGCAACTTTTAACCACTGCGAACCCACAAACCCAGGCCGATCGCGCTTTGCTCGAAAGGCTGGGTATCCGCGCTGGTGAAGCGGTACCGTGTAAGGCAGAATAACAGGCTGTAGGGTGAGCGGGCTTTTTTGCTCGTGCGCAGCAGCCTTATACTCTAGCCCAAACCAGCGAGGCGTAGACTTTTTCGCCATTCACGTCTAGTGGTTGAACGGTGCGGAGTTCCATGGTATCGCCTTGCAGAATCACAAACCGTTCCAATGGCGTACCGACCCATTCTGGGTTGAGGCTGGTTTCGACATAATGGGTAATAATCGAGCTGGATGCATCGAAGGCATAGCTGCCTGTATACGCCATATATCCTGCTGCAGAAGCCGCCATCTCCTCCATACTGCCGCGATGCGTGTCTTTCCCCGAATATTTGGGGCGCCCCTGTTGCATCATTTGCACGCTCATTTGCGTGTCTCCGTAGAGAATCAAACCCTGCGCATCGCGCCCAAAAGGATAATTGCGCTCAGAACGACCTTCAGCGCTGACATAGAATTCTAATAAGCGCCAAGCCCCTAAAAAAGGATTATGAGCGAGAAAAGGAGAGCGTGCATGCGAAGTAGCGTTCACTTTATCGAAATTCCCAGTTCAAGATTGAAAAAGAGGTCATGAGCATTGGTTAGCTGTAGTGATCACGATCTAATCATACAATTTCAAGCTAGCCTGTAATCCTTCTATGTGTTTGTAATAAATCGGATTCATGTATCAGAGAATATTATTTTCAATAAGAATGGCCTGCTGACATAAATTCACTTCGATAGATTGCACTGAAAAATAGAGCGTATTTTTTAAGTGGCATATGAATTTATATTATTTATATATTCTTTTTTGATTTTCTCTGATTCCAGAGAAATAAGTTTTACACATTTTAATGTAATGTAAAGTTCATACAGAATTTCACTGTATTTATTCTTATATATTTCTATATCTGTTGCTTGATCTAATTTTAGATCTATATTTATTTTTGAGAGTGTTTGATAGGGTATTAATGTATTATATATTTCTTCGTCGCATGCTTGAATTATATTCAAATGTTTTTCAAAATTAAGCAAAGAAAGATTTGCGTTTCTTGCTTTTGGATAATTTTCTAGTATTTCCGTTATGGCTGGTTTAAATTTATTTGTAGTAGATAAAGTCGCATAGATGCAAGTTGCAATTGCTGTGAAAAATAATAAATAATCATTTCTTTTTATATTGGAAAAATAAAAAGAATAAAAAGAGTTTAATAAGACTATGGCATTTAAAATATTTATTACTATGAGTGTTGTCAACTCTTTTTTCTGTTTTTTTATATCTGATATTAATGCAATTTTTGATATTTCTTTTTTGCGACTTTTTAAAAGTTCTTGTACTTTAAGAGGGCATAATTTAGCATTGGATATTGTTGTGTAAAACTCATCTTTTTTTAAAATATCAAAATTATCTCTCGCAATATTTAATAAAGGTAATAATATATCTGTCATATCTGAATATCGAAAATATATAGTATCAAAATAGCTTGAATAGTTTAAATTAGAAAGATTATGAAAAATCTTACTAAGAGATTCACACATTTCTTTTTCGCTATATATTATAGGTTCGCGGATATCATCTTTTATTTTTTTTAATTCATTTGTGATTTCATGAAGAGTATCACATATTTGTTCATTACTTACTTTATCGTTTGTATTAAGTGTTTCAAGAAAAGAAGAATATTTTTGGCTTTTTCGAAGTTGCTCGATTTTATCCAAAATAGGCAAATCTTGAAGGATGATATTTTCTACATGAGGTCTTTGTGAATCCAAAGAGCTGTTATGATTTATGGGATTTTGTCTTGTGGAAGAGGATGAAATATTAAACATGCATTTTCCAAAAAAAGTAATGAAGCAATGATGCGCTGTATTCTAGCGATTGAATATTAAATTGAGGGTTGTTAATAAGTATTTATTCTAGATTATGTTATTAAATAATATTAAGGCAGGCTTGTTCTCTATTTTCATTGCGCAACCTATCAGGGGCATTACTGTAATGGGTTTGAAAAAACACTCCATAAGGGCATTGTCCCAATTATTTTCATTTTAATTAACCCTATACCCATCAGCTTAAGAGAGCCAATGGTTTACCATAACTCAGGGATAGTTCGAGCAGCAGCCTTAGGTAGCAAGGCTTTGAATTTAGCAAAGTCTATTTCGATAGAATTAAAGATTCAGCAGAGATAGGTCGCGGCCATTAGACTTCTTTTGAACCCGAGTATCCAGTATGGTAGGTTGGAATGACGCTGCTACAGGGTTTCAAAGAAGTCTAGTATTTATCGTAGGCATATTACTTCTCTCATTTAGGGTGAAATAGTCGCTCTGTGAGAAATTTTCGTTGTATATGGGCGCATTGGGTTTAGCACAGGGCTTTATTTCGGTACAAATAAAAAGGACTGCACCCCATACAATATCGGGTGCAGTCCTTTTGATCGCTTTATTCAACTTTAAGGTTTGTTTTACTGGTTGCAGAGCACTCTTGAGCGCTTTTTTTATCCTCCGATCGCCTTAATAAGACTCCGTAACAACCAAGCTATTACACTTAGCGTCCCGACTCCAGCAACCCAGAGCCCTGCAAACCATAAAAGGTGGCGAATACGGGATCGATTTTCAGTATTCATCAATGGTGGTATCCATCATCTGCGACTTTTCCGCGGAATACCCAGTAGGCGTATGCGGTGTAAGCAATAATAATCGGAGTGAGTATGAGCGCGCCGACGAGCATAAACAGCTGACTAGATCGTGCGGTGGCGGCATCCCAAAGGGTAACGCTGTCTGGTATCACATAAGGGAAGATACTGATACATAAGCCCATGAAGGTGAGGCCGAAAAGTGCCAAAGAAAGCAGAAAAGGCCACACTTCACAACTTCGACGCATGGTTCTGTAAAACGCGACCATGACGATGGCGATCAACAAGGGAACTTGTGCAGTAAGCAACACCCCGGGCCAGCTAAACCAGCGGTAAGCGTATTGGATTTTCAAAAATGGCGTAGCTGCGCTCACGGCGATGATGGCGATAAGCGTAGCTATCGCGCATATCCAAGACAAGCGACGGGATTGCGCCTGTAACTCATGTTCCGTCTTCATATTGAGCCAGGTTGCGCCTAATAACGCATACCCTACTACGACTGAGACGCCGGTGAGGAGGCTAAATGGGCTGAGCCAATCCCATGCTCCTCCGCCATAAGAACGGCCGGACACTTCGATGCCTTGCAAAATAGCGCCTAACGTGACTCCTTGCATAAAGGCCGCTAGTAAGGATCCACCGAAAAAAGCAATATCCCATAATGCTCTACCGCGTACTGTGCGCCACCGATATTCGAACGCAACGCCTCGGAAGACTAAGCCCAATAACATGAGGATAATGGGCATATAGAGCGCAGACATCACGATCGCATAGGCCAGCGGGAAAGCGGCAAACAAGCCGCCACCGCCTAAAATTAACCATGTCTCATTGCCGTCCCATACGGGGGCGACAGAGTTCATCGCTTTATCCCGATGTGCATGGCTATTTAAGAAGGGGAACAAAATACCTACGCCTAGATCGAACCCATCCATAATGATGTAGGCGAAGACCGCAAAGGCAAGAATACCTGCCCAAACTAGGGTTGGATCAATGGCCATGATCATTTTTCTCCATAATTTCTAGCATACGGTCTGGATCTACAGCAGGTGCAGGGGTAATGCCTGCTGCGCGAATAGGACCATCCGTTATTTCTGGTTCACCACGGTGTGGCGCGTGACGCATCAAGCGCAATATATAGAAAACGCCCGCACCAAAAACGGCAAAGTACACTACCGCAAAGGCTGCTAACGAACTGGCAACGGCGGAGGTAGAGAGTAGTGCTACGCTGTCCGCTGTTTTCAGTAAACCATAGACGCTCCAAGGCTGTCGACCTACCTCAGTGGTGATCCATCCTGCTAGCACCGCTAAAAACCCCATGGGTCCCATACAGAGCGCAAAACGATGTAACCACTTTGATTCGTAGAGTTTGTTTCGCAACTTGGCATAAAGTGCCCATAACCCTAGCAATATCATAGCGATGCCAAGACCTACCATGATCCGGAAAGACCAGAAAAGGATAGCAACAGGAGGCCAATGAGCGCGATCCACGGTATCAAGGCCTGCGAGCGCAGCATTGGGGCTATGTTTGAGGATGATCGAGCCTAATTTAGGGATTTCAATGGCGGCATGGACCTTCGCTGCATCGCTATCGGGTAAGCCGAACAACACCAATGGCGCTCCGTTGGGATGGCTTTTGAAATGCCCTTCCATCGCCATAACCTTAATGGGTTGATGCTCGAGCGTATTCAACCCATGCGCATCGCCAATAAAAATTTGTATGGGTGCGGCACAGAGAATCATCCCCATCGCCATCGCAAACATCTTACGTGCGCCTTTATTGCTGGAATCTCGCAGTAAATGCCACGCACCTACTCCGCCAACGACAAGCCCTGTCGTCAAATACGCGGCAAGCAGCATGTGCGCGAGACGATAAGGAAACGAAGGGTTGAAAATAATCGCAAACCAATCCTCGGGGATAAATTGACCCACAGCATTGATCGAATAACCTTGCGGAGTCTGCATCCAACTATTTGCAGAGAGGATCCAAAAGGCGGATATAAAGGTACCGACCGCGACGGCGAGCGTTGCAGAAAAGTGCAACTTTTTACCGACACGATTGAGCCCAAACAGCATAATGCCTAAGAAACCTGCCTCCAGAAAAAAGGCCGAAAGGACTTCATAAGCCAACAGCGGGCCGAGCACAGGCCCCGTCTTATCTGAAAACACCGGCCAATTCGTCCCAAACTGGTAAGACATGACCAGTCCTGAGACAACCCCCATCCCAAATGCCACGGCAAAAATCTTCATCCAATACTTGAAAAGATCCAGATAAAGCTCCCGCCCCGTCTTCAACCACAGTGCTTCAAGCACCGCAAGAAAACTAGCAAGCCCGATCGAAAAAGCCGGAAAAATAATATGAAAAGACACGGTGAATGCAAACTGCAGCCGCGCCAGAAGAAGAGCGCTGAACTCCATGGGCAGGGTATCCAAAGTAGGGCGTGGAGGGCGGTGGTAAATTGAAACAGCGACAACTAGCCTTTTGGGGGAGTAGACGGTCGAATATCGCTATTCGAAAATGCATTCTCGTCATATCCCCTAAATGACTGATAGGTAAGATTTTACTAGATAAAGAGCAAGAAATTGGCCCGTTGCGCAATATTTTTTGCAAATCCTCATTGAGATAAATGCTGGACTTTGTCTTAAATGATTCTTATGCCAGACTTGGAAAGATCCGGGGAACTGGATTGCGCAGAGGGCAGTCGAGTGTATTAGATTAAATAAAATTGAGAGGATATATAGCGATTTTATATATTTTTATTTTTTTGTATTAATTTTTATATAAACTCTAGAGCATATACATAATACTGTTTTTAAACCCTATCTCTCAAATCAACATAACCATTAATTTTCCCCTCCTCACAAGTTACTCCAATCTAAAAGCAACCATTGCGAAAAATAAAATACGAGATTTAGAATGGGGAATATCCTCCAATGCTATTTCCAATATTGAATACATTTTTCCTGGCTATTGCCAGGTTTTTTTCGTAAATCTATACTGTATTTCGCATATTTAAAAAATATAATGAAAAATTATATAAATATCTGAAGGCGAAATGGAATATTATTTCGCTGTGTAAGGTGTTAATAAAATAGGAGGTCTTATTTTAAATACAATATTATTTTCTTATTAAAAAAATAATATAGGAAATATGCTATGGGTAAATTAATTAATAGAGTTTTGAATAAGAAGTCTTCTTTTGAAAACACATCGTGGGATTCAAGATTGTTAGGTTCTTCAGTTGAGAAGATAGATAAAAATAAAAGGTTTGGTCTTATCCAAAAATTAAGATGTGAGAGATCTAATCCTTTGGAATTTATTTTTGATGATGAAGACCAAAAAAAATGTCATTCTCTTATAGTTGGGCAGCATAGTGAAATAAACTATTTTGGTAAAGTCAAAAATAGTTTAAAAGATTTTTCGAGTAAAAAAATAAAAAATCTTGAAAGAAAATTTGAAAAACTCACTTCTAAAATCTTGCGGCATGCTAAAGATAATTTTGATCAAGAAATAACAGAACCTAGAAAGCAGACTGAATCTTATTCTCATACATATGTTAGTGGGAAATTTATAAAAGAAGATTCTCCTGAAAAAGAAGATTCATGGTCTGTGAAAGATCATGTATGGTAATTATCAATACATATTGATATGACTGGTAATTTTTTTAATACATGCAGAAAGGTTGCAGGGTAAAGTGCGGCGGCAGTAGGCATCAGGTGGCTTGCTAGGGTATTGCAAGCTGCCTGATGCGCTTCGCATATCTGTAATGCTTTATATATCCCAGGTCTACGAAACGCGTTGGCAGCGCTCAGGAGGGTCACGATATCGTCAGCTTCTAGGCCTGAGTTAATAGCGGGATTCATGAGCAAGCCCTGGCACAAACTATCGATTGCCACTCTGGTTGAGGAGACAGGGTATGATGATGCTTCTCATTTTAGGATAGGGCTTATCTTCCTCATCTCATTTCATCGCTTCATGCTGGCAATGACTCTATATAGCTGTATGCCAGCGCTTATCTATTACCTGTTATGCATATCATCAATCTTGCTGCTTATCATTTCGTTGCCATCCATTCACCTGAGCAATGGCGTGATCCTATTCGTTCGCGCTGTGATGAGCTTGGTCTGCGCGGTACTATTTTGCTTGCGCCGGAAGGGATTAATTTATTTGTTGCGGGCGCGCGTGCTGCGGTGGATACTTTTATGGATTGGCTGCGTGAAGATCCCTTTTTTGAGGGGCAGCTGGCAGATCTGCAATGCAAAGAAAGTGTTTCTGATGAACAGCCGTTTCGCCGGATGTTGGTGAAAGTAAAAAAAGAAATCATCACGATGCTGAACTCTGCAATCGAACCTGGTCAGGGTCGTGCCCCCGTAGTCGATGCACAGACCCTTAAAAAATGGCTGGATTGCGGGCAGGATGATGATGGGCGTCCGGTTGTCATGCTGGATACGCGTAATGGGTTTGAGGTGGATGTGGGGACTTTCACCGGTGCATTAGATTACCGGCTGACCAAGTTCAGTGAATTTCCTGCTGTGATGGATGCGCATCGTGAGGATTTTACCGATAAAACCGTGGTGTCTTTCTGTACGGGGGGCATTCGCTGTGAGAAAGCGGCTTTGTATATGCAAAATATCGGTATCGAGAAGGTCTATCAGCTGGATGGCGGCATTCTCAAATACTTTGAAGAAGTCGGTAGCGCACATTATGAGGGCGACTGTTTTGTGTTTGATCATCGTACGGCATTAAATCCGGAACTCAAGCCTAGCAATACTGAGCGGTGCGGTACTCACGCCTAAATTCGCCGTTCTGTCAAAAACACACTGGAAGTAATCGCTCGAGCCCAGACGCGGGCAAGGGCGAGTCTAGTTGGGCAAGGTATTTCACACCATTGCGCGCAATTTCACTGTATTTCATACACTAGACTTCTTTCGAAACCGAGTAGACAGTATGGTCGGTTGGTGGTGACGAATTGAATCAAATACGGAACCCCGACTGCGTACTGCTGATTTTTGCTTTTAGATAATTGTAAGCAGATCATCAAGGACGCCATGGTGTGGTGGGCATGTTGGGGTTCCTTCGTCACCACCAACCTACCATTTGATGGCATGACGCCGATACAGGGTTTCTAAAGAAGTCTAATGCTTTAGCTACATGCTCGATTTAATCCTGTGTCAAAGCCTGTGCCGGATTTAATCGAGATGCGTTATAGGCGGGTATGAAACCAAATACAACGCCAATCAATGCGCAGGATAAACAAGCGAGCGCCATGGTGGTCGTAGAGAGCGCCATTTTCCATTGGGGAATCCAAAGCGGTAGGGTATAGCGTAGGCCTATCGAGAATAAGATACCTAGGACGCCGCCTATTAAACAGACCATAACCGCTTCCACTAAAAACTGTCGCAAAATATCGTTGCGTCGTGCGCCAACGGCCATGCGAATACCGATTTCACGGGTGCGTTCGCTGACTGAGACCAGCATAATATTCATTACGCCAATGCCTCCGACGATTAAAGAAATCGCAGCGATGCAGGATAAAAGCAGTGTGAGAGAGCGATTGATGCTTTCCGCGGTTTTGAGGATGGTGTCGAGGTTATAAGTAAAGAAATCCTGCGTGCCGTGGCGTTTTTTGAGGAGGGCGGTGATATTGCGCTCGGCGGTTTCGCTAGGATATCCCTCATGTAAACGCACGGTGATGCTGTCAAAGTGGTATTGCCTAAAGAGTTTGGCGCTAGCAGTGGTGTAGGGCATCCAGATGTTGAGATCGCCGTCGCCTGCACTCGATAACTCCTTCTTTTTCGACGTCGTTACGCCTATAACGCGGTTAGGTAAATTATCAATTAAAAGAATATGCCCTATGGGGTCGCGTGTTTCACCAAAAAATCTACGTCGCGTATTCGCATCGATAACGATAGTCTGGGCTTGTTGTCGTACCTCGTTGCTTGCAAAAGCACTGCCTTTTTCTATGGAGATCCCCCGCACTTGAAAGTAACTTTCCCCTACGCCATGAATGCTTGCCATCGCATCGAGATTGCGATAACGCACGAGTTGAGAGCGGCGAATATTCGGTGTAATGCTATCAATATAAGGCTGCGCGCGCAGTGCAGTGATATCCTCTTCGCGTAAGGTATGAATGCGTTTGGCTTGTCGATCTCCCCAGGTGCGCCCTCGAAAGATATGGATCGTATTGGGACCCAGATTACGCACCTCTTTTAATACAGAGGACTTCGCACCCGCACTAATGGCTGTGCTTGATACTACAGAGGCTATTCCAATCATGATGCCCAGTAGCGTTAACAGGGTGCGTAAACGGTGCGAGTACAGAGAAACCCAGGCCATTTTGCAGGTTTGTATAAGGCGCCGCCCATCAAAAAACGGAAGCTCGTCGCTTGAGGCATGACGGGATATATCGGATTTGGTGATTGCCAAGGGAGGTGTTGGAGCTTGGGCTTCATCGCGCACGATAGTGCCATCGCGTATTTCAATAACACGCGGCGCTTCGGCTGCGATGCGCTCATTATGGGTCACTAAAATGATCGTATGCCCCAGCGCATGCAACTCATGCAAAATATGCATCACGGCTTGCCCACTTTGGCTGTCGAGCGCGCCGGTGGGCTCATCGGCGAGAATGACTTCTCCCCCATTGATCAATGCACGCGCAATGCTAACGCGCTGCTGCTGCCCGCCAGAGAGTTGGTTTGGTTGGTGTTGTGCATATGCCGCTAAACCTAGGCGCTGCAGCAGTGTCTGCACGCGAGTTGAGCGCTCAGTGCTTCCTATGCCTGCATATACTGCGGGCATTTCGACATTTTCTTGCACCGATAAATACGGCAATAAATGGTAGCGCTGAAAAATAAACCCAAAGCGCTCGCGTCGTAAATGCGCCAGTGCATCTACTTCTAAATCAGCGACATTGACCGCGTTAATGCGATATTCACCCTGCGTTGGGGAATCTAAACAGCCCAATATATGCATTAAAGTTGATTTACCAGAGCCTGAAGCGCCAATAATCGCAATCATTTCTCCCGCATAGACCTTCAAATTAATGCGTTTTAATACCGCTACTTCTTGGTCTTTTGTCGAAAAGCAGTGCGTTACATTAATAAGCTCTAGCAAAGGGGTGTGCGCTTTATGCTTTTTCATGGCTCTCAGAGAAGGAAGATCCATCTGTAATAACGTGCTCGCCTTCTTTAAGCCCGCTTAATACATGGGCTTTAATAGTATCGTGCATCGCGATGCGCACTTTGCGCGTTTCCACACGATGATTAGGCAAGACCACCTGCACGGCATAATAGCCATTGGGATCTTGCATCCCTAATGCCGTCACTGGAATTGTTAGAACCGCTTTGGCGCTACTTTGCACAATATGCGTTTCTGCCGTCATTCCAATGCGGAGTTGGCGATGGGGGTTAGGGATATCAAATAAAGCGTTATAAAACACCGGGGTATTATTGTGCGCGCTGTTTTCTTTGCCATTGGTATCTAAAAAGTCTTGCGGCGCAGATTCAATAGCCTGTAATTTCCCATAAAATCGTTTATCGGCTTCACCAAGAATCGTGAAATACGCCGTTTGACCTGCTTGAATGCGAATCACATCGGCTTCAGGGACTTGGACTTTGACCGTCATGGTTTCTAGGTTAGCCAGTTTTAAAATGACCGGAGCCTGCTGTTGAGCAATCACTGTTTGCCCTTCTTGCGTCACGATGGCAACGACTTCTCCGGCCATGGGCGCGATAATACGGGTGTAGTCTAATTCGGTTTTTGCAATATCCACATCAGCTTGGGCTTTTTTGCTGCGCGCATTTAAAGAATCTAGATGGGCTTTTAAGGCTAGCCAATTGGATTGCGCCTCTTCAAAATGCTGTAAAGAAGTGGATTTTTGCTGTAGTAGGCGCTTTTGACGTTGATAGTGCGCGCTTGCATAGCGCAATTGGGCGTTCTTTTCTTTTTTTTCTGCGACTAAGATTTCTTTTTCAATTTGTGCGGAACGGAGTTTATTTTTTAATTGAATAGGATCAATTTCCGCTAATAATTGCCCTTTTTGGACCGTATCGCCGAGCTCTACATTGAGGGATTTTAATTGCCCAGAAGCGCGTGAGCCCACATCCACTTGTTTATAAGCTTGCAAAACCCCCATTGCTAAAACACTATTTTCGATATCTGCGCGTGTGACGATGGCAGTGGAATAACGATGAGGTTTATGAATAGCTCTATAGTGTCGAATCAAAAATACAACGACTAAAAAAGCGATAAAAATACCTATGGCTACGCCTATCTGTCGAAGTTTATTTTTTTGCATGATTGCGGTTATAAAATGGTGAAAGTGCAAGCGTGCTAATGATTATAAAAATAAAAACTATGGGTCTGAAGTGTACTTATAAAAATGAGGGATAACATATTTTGTTATCAATAATCGGCGGTATTAAGGTTTATGCCTTATTTTAATAAGAAACTATAAAACTTGATTTCTATCAATACTAAACAGAGGCTCTAAGAGGCACTCCATCCTCCCCCCAGTGCTTTAATCAAAGCAACCGTAGCAATCATTTTGCGATGTGCAATATCTATTGCCCCTTTTTGTGCCGATAAAACGGTAGTTTGCGCAGTAACGACGTCCAAATAATGGGTTGTACCCGCTTCATATTGGTGGTTGATGATTGTGAGGGCTTGTTGTGCATGTTCTACGATCTGCTGCTGAACCATAGTCTCAGATTCTAGTAGTCGCAACGTGGCAAGCTGATCTTCTACTTCTTGAAATGCCAATAATACCGTCTGTCGATATTGTGCGACGCTTTGATCATACGTAGTACGAGCCGCTTCGGTTTGCGCACGTCGTAGGCCTGCATCGAATAGCGTCGCAGCCAATTGCGGCCCCAGTGCCCATATACGCGCTGGTGCCGTAAACCACTGCGAAAAGTGGGTGCTTTGAAAGCCACTCGATGCCGATAAGTTCAGCGAAGGAAAAAATCCGGCCAGCGCAACCCCAATTTGCGCATTTGCTGCCGCTACATCGCGTTCTGCTGCAGCAATATCAGGCCGTCGTTCAAGCAGGGTAGAGGGAATCGATAAGGGAATAGGAATCCGTTTGGCATGCAGCGGTGCAACTGGAATAGAGAAAGTGGATGCAGGCTCACCGACTAGCGTTGCAATGGCATGCTCGTATTGCGCACGCGCAATACGATTATCGAGCACTGCTGCGCGCACTAATTCGCATTGTGTTTGTGCCTGGAGCATATCTACACGCGCTATAGCGCCTTCTCGATAACGGTTTTGTGTCCATGTAAGGGATTTTTGATATGCCGTGCTAGTTGCATTGAGCAATTCCTGCTGGGCATCCAGTGCGCGAAGTTCAAAATAATATTGCGCTAGTGTTGCCTGCGCAGAGAGTTGCGCGTTCGCAAGCTCTGCAGCGGCTCTTTGCATACCGGCATGCTGAACACGCACTTGATTGCGTACTCGATTCCATATATCGGCTTCCCACGACGCATCTAGAGTAAGGCTATAGGAATGGTGAGCCGGATCTATGCCGCGACCAGCACGATGCTCCATGCTACTGGCCAGACTCACCGTCGGTAAATAACGCGCCTGCGCCTGCGTGACTAATGCACGCGCTCCGCGATACGCAGCCTCATAGCGCATCACCATTTGGTTAGAGAGCGCAACGCGCGTAATGAGTGCATGTAATTGCGGATCATCAAAACAGGCCCACCAGGGACCACGCAAGGAATCATCATTAGGTTGCGCAACCTTCCAACCTGCAGCCGCTTCTTTAAACTGCGCTGGAATAGCCGTCACCGGACGCACATAATCCGGCCCGAGCGCACAACTACTGAGCAAAAACGTGATGGAGGCTAACGCTAAAAAACACCATGCAGTAGCAAGGTGGCGCAAAATAAAAGAGAGGGCACAAAGCGGGAATGTGCGAGCGCTCAGCATTAGGTCAATCCTAAAAATATATTCGCGTGCAACGGTCTTTCATCAAAGACCATACTCTTACTTTTCTCTATGTACAACCGTAATACTAATAATGCCAAGCGCATGCACTCGGCGCTTGCTTATGTTGCTAGCTTTTTACACTCGCTGACTTGCGCGCCATTTCGACAAAAGCGTGTAAATAATCAATTTCCCTATCTGCTTCGCGCGCGCCTAGGAAAATTTCTTTAGCAATGCCTTCCTTTCCTAAGCGAACAGCCGTAATCCCCATTCTGCTGCTATATTCATTTGCGAGCCAGCGTGGCATGGGGGCTACGCCGCGTTGGTTTGCGACCATTTGTAGCATGATGTCGGTGGTTTCGATGGTTTTGTGGCGTTTGGGGAGGATGCCGGCTGGGGTGAGGAATTGGCGGTAGATATCTAGACGATCAATCGCAACGGGATAGGTGATGAGGACCTCGTTAGCTAATTGTTCCGCTTGAATATAAGGGGCTGTGGCTAGCGGGTGTTGACGACTTACGACTAATACCTGCTCATAATCAAATACGGGTTCAAAGCAGAGGCCAGGTTGATGTACCGGATCTGGAGTGACTAGCAAGTCGATTTCGTAGTCCAGCAGCGCTCCGATGCCGCCAAACTGGAATTTTTGTTTAACGTCTACATCGACATCCGTCCACTGTGTGAGGTAGGGTGAGACAATTTTCAGTAGCCACTGATAGCAAGGATGGCATTCCATTCCGATACGCAGTGTGCCGCGTTCGCCTTGTGCATATTGGCGTAGGTGTTCCTCTGCATAAGTCAGTTGTGGCAGAACGCGGTTCGCAACACTCAGGAGGTATTGGCCTGCTTGGGTAAGCCGTAGGCTGCGGCCTTCACGGAGCCAGATCAGTGTACCCAATTGTTGCTCTAGTTTTTTGATCGTATGGCTTAATGCGGACTGTGTGAGGCATAGCGCACTAGCTGCTGCGGTGAGTGAGCCGCGTTGATCGACTTCTTTGACGATGGCTAAGTGAGTTTTTTCCAGCATACGTATTTATGAATAAAAATAATGGATTATTGAAATAAAGTCATTTTACTTCATCGATGATCCGGCCTACCATGCTTCGGTTCTCTATTTAAAGTACAAGGTAAAGCATGGTTACAACACATAATTTAGGTTTTCCGCGCATTGGCGCTAAGCGTGAATTGAAATTTGCATTAGAAACTTATTGGAAGGGGCAATCTACACGCGATGCCCTAAACACTCTAGGCGCGCAGTTGCGTGAGCGGCATTGGGAGTATCAAGCGAATTTGGATTGGGCGCCGGTAGGGGACTTTTCATTTTACGATCAAGTACTCGATATGAGTTTTACCTTGGGCAATTTGCCTGAGAGGGTGCAGGATTTTCAAGGTGATGCGCTAGATAATTATTTCCGTATCGCGCGGGGGCGTTCGGCACATAGCAGTAGTGAGTGTTGTGTAGGTGTGCAGGCAGGTGAAATGACCAAGTGGTTTGATACCAACTACCATTACATCGTGCCAGAGTTTAGTGAAGCAACCCGCTTTTCATTGGATGCTTCACGTGTGGTTGAGCAACTGACCCAAGCGCGTAGCCTAGGTGTAAAAGCGAAACCCGTTCTAATTGGCCCGCTGACCTATTTATGGTTAGGTAAAGCGAAAGACGATTCTGACAAACTCGCACTCTTGTCGCGTTTGCTGCCTGTCTACGCAGAATTACTCGCACAACTTGCTGATCACGGTGTCGAATGGGTGCAGATCGATGAACCCATACTGGTCACAGAACTTGACTCGGCTTGGCAGCAAGCTTTTGCTAATGCATACCAAACCCTTAATACGGGTAAGGTCAAAATCCTGTTGGCTACGTACTTCGGGCAGCTATTAGAAAATCTGCCGCTAGTCTGTCAATTGCCCGTACAGGGCCTGCATCTCGATGCCATTAATGGGCGTGATGAAATTGATCAGGTGGTCGCTCAATTATCCGCTAATAAAGTACTCTCGCTAGGAGTTATTAACGGACGCAATATTTGGAAGACCGATTTACATGCTGCACTCGAATGGCTTGAGCCCATTCATCAGGAGCTAGGATCACGTTTGTGGTTAGCTCCATCCTGTTCACTCCTGCATGTACCCGTAGATTTAAGCAGCGAACAAAAATTAGATAGCGAAGTACGCGCTTGGCTGGCTTTTGCGCTGCAAAAGCTCGATGAACTCCATGTATTAGCTACCGCACTGAATCAAGGTCGAGAATCGGTCCAGGCCGCGTTAGCCTCAAACCAAGCCGCCGTAGCAGCTCGCCGCGCATCGCCTCGTGTGCATAATCCTGCGGTGAAAGCAGCTATTGCAGAGTTGGATGCAAGCTTAGGCCAACGTCAAAATCCCTATCCCGTGCGTGCTCAAAAACAAGCGGCGCTATTGAATCTGCCCGCGTATCCGACCACGACAATTGGTTCCTTTCCGCAAACGGCGGGAATTCGGCAAATACGTAGCCAATTCAAAAAGGGAGAATTGAACGAGATTGCCTATACGGCGGCAATGCAGGTTGAAATTACCCGTAGTGTGCGAGAGCAAGAAACCATCGGCCTTGATGTGTTGGTACACGGCGAAGCAGAACGTAATGACATGGTCGAGTATTTTGGTGAGCAACTCGATGGCTATGCGTTTAGTCAATTTGGTTGGGTGCAGTCTTATGGTTCGCGTTGTGTAAAACCACCCATTTTATTTGGTGATATCAGCCGTCCTAATGCGATGACCGTCGAGTGGATTCAATATGCTCAATCGCTCACCAGTAAGCCGATGAAAGGCATGTTAACCGGCCCTGTGACGATTTTGAATTGGTCTTTTGTGCGTGATGATCAACCGCGTTCTGTGTCTAGTTACCAGCTCGCGCTAGCGATACGAGAAGAAGTCCTCGATTTAGAAAAAGCAGGGATACGCGTCATTCAAATTGATGAAGCCGCGCTTCGTGAAGGTCTGCCTTTGCGTAAAGCGCAGTGGCAAGCCTACTTGGATTGGGCTGTAGAATCGTTCCGTATAACGGCGAATGGGGTGAGCGATGAAACGCAGATCCATACGCATATGTGCTATTCGGAATTCAACGATATTATCGCCTCGATTGCAGATATGGATGCGGATGTCATCACCATCGAGACCTCGCGCTCCGATATGGAGTTACTTGATGCCTTTGATAACTTTAACTATCCGAATCAGATTGGCCCTGGGGTATATGACATTCATTCCCCCAATATCCCAACCCAAGAGCATATCGTACAACTGATGCGCAAAGCGGCGCAGCGCATTCCCGCTGAACGTCTATGGGTGAATCCAGATTGCGGCCTAAAAACCCGCGCATGGGCCGAAGTGATTCCCGCATTGCAAAACATGGTTGCTGCAGCGCGTACTTTGCGTGAAGCTGCTTAGTTAGACCTCTTTCGTTCCCGTAGCGGCGTCATCCCGGTAGGTTGGTGGTGACGAAGGAACCCCAACATGCATGCCATGACGTCTTTGATGATCAGTTTACGATTCAATTAATAGTCAGCGGTGCGCATGTTGGGGTTCCATATTTGATTCAATTCGTCACCACCAACCTACCATACGGGCTACTCGGTTTCGAAAGAAGTCTAATGCAATCAATAGCAGTGTGCTGAAGGAGCATGAAAATAAAAATACGCCCTCAGCACACCGCGATATAGCCTCTTGTTTCTACGGTGTATCAGAGTGTGGGACGGTATTGATGTTGCAAATACCCATGCCGACGTGAATCAGGCATAGTGAGCGAAATCACTAAACTGATGAGCGCAACGCCGGTGACATACCAATAAAAATACGACTCTATTCCTGCCGACTTCATCCACAATGCCAGATACTCCGCCGTGCCACCAAATAGCGCATTGGCTATCGCAAAAGGCAGGCTAACTCCTAATGCCCGTAATTCGGTAGGAAACATTTCTGCTTTGAGTATGCCCCCAATAGAAGTGTAGAAAATGACGACCATTAACGCAAATAGAACGATGATAAAAGCACTATAAGGCGCTGCAGTCTTTAGCGCAGACATAATAGGGATCGTACAGGCTGCCGTTAAAGCGCTAAAAAGAATCATCATATTTTTACGCCCAATCCGATCAGAGAGGGCGCCATACAGCGGATAGAGCGGTAGACAAAGCGATATGGCGACTAACATTAATACACTGACGGTGTGCGGTGCCATACCGGCCGTGTTGACCAAGTATTTCTGCATATAGGTGGTGAAGGTATAAAAGGTCAGTGAACCGCTAGCGGTGAGGCAAAACACCAGGAAACAAGCTCG
The DNA here is from genome assembly GCA_031963005.1 of Mycoavidus cysteinexigens. Classification (GTDB taxonomy): domain Bacteria; phylum Pseudomonadota; class Gammaproteobacteria; order Burkholderiales; family Burkholderiaceae; genus JASSUD01. Next base: position 30,897 of record JASSUL010000006.1, read on the forward strand.
TTTATGCTGCAATAGGCCTCGTAGTGTGCCTGCATCTTGGCGATGTCTGACCGCTTCAGTGGTCGTTTCTTTTAATGAGTTTCGCAGCCACAATACGATAAATGCACTGGCTGCGCCGAGTAAAAATAAAACGCGCCAACCCCACGACTGTAACTGGGCAACGGTGAGGAGGTGTTGTAACAACATGATCGAGAATAAGGCCAATAATTGTCCTCCGATCAAGGTCATAGGCTGAAAGGACGCAAAGAGTCCTCGATGCCTTTCAAAGGCAATCTCACTTAAATACGTTGCGCTGACACCATATCCGCCCCCTACCGCAAACCCTTGGAGTAGACGGGCAAATAGGAGCAGCAGAGGAGCCAGAGCACCGATTTGAGCGTAAGTAGGTAAACAGGCAATGACTAGGGATCCACTAGATATCATGAGTACTGCTACGATCGTGGCCAGTCGGCGACCTTGACGATCAGCAAGACGCCCAAAGAACCAAGCGCCAAGAGGCCGCATCAGAAAACCCGCAGCGAAAATCCCCGCGGTATTCAGCAATTGCGTCGTGGGGTCACTGCTAGGGAAAAAAGCCGGTGCAAAGTAAATAGCACAAAACGAATACACATAAAAATCAAACCACTCAATCAGATTTCCTGCGGATATCGCCATAATGGTGGAGATACGCTGTTGCCAATGCATGGCATGACTCCTCTATTAAAAACCCTCATCACCGCTGCAATGAACGCAAAACCGGTGCGTTCATTGCATCACTATGCTGAGGAAAGATTAGGGCGAGCGAAGTATCAATGGCCCATACAGCGCCAAAGTAGATTGCCTGCATGAGATGCTTGGGAAGTCATGCAAGCATTTTTTACTTAGCTTGAGTGGAAACCGCAGACGCAATATCACTATTTCTCATAGTGTCGTCGGAATTTTCAATATTACGGAATTTTTTGGATAAAAAGCATTTATTCTTGTTTTGCACCGCAATAGCCGTTCATTTTAGTGTGTTGGCCGTAGGGGTTTGCGAGGGACTGGTTATCCGTTACTTCAGATCCAGCAACCACCCAGACAAGCTCGACTAAGGTTAACTTACTGTAAATGCCTTTAGAACTGGTTTGATGGACTTTTGTGCCTGCTTGCTGAAGTTGGTCGATGCACTCAAAGAATGCTTTGCTTTTACGACTGAGGTAGGGGTCCGTGATGATGATGACCTTCTAAGGTGCAGATGAGCGTTGTATCTAGCTGATTAAATTGAAGCTCATCTCACCTCATGTGATGGTAGCTAATCATCACGCAAAACAAGATACAAGGCTCTTAGAACCGGTTCATAGTCTCCAGAAATCACTCTTGAGGTCGTCATGTTGGGGTTCGTACCTCACCCCAACCTACCATTTTTGGGCATTTTTCGTAGGTTGGGGTGACGAAGGAACCCCAACACAACCCACTTTTAAAGATTATGAACAGGCTCTTAGAAAAAATAGGGATTGCTGATAGCAATCCCTATAAAAAAATCCAATATACCTTTGCTAGCATTACGGCAGTATCACTGCTGTAATGCCATAACTTTTTTTAAAATTCAAATTATTTTATTTTTCAAAAAAGCTCTCTTCTTCTCTTGAAATTATTTTTATAGAATAAAGATGAAGAATGGAGTGTACGCCATTATAGGATAAAATATTAGATTCCAGTTTTGGCATAGTGATGGTAATAATATTATTATATTCTTCCTCTTTGTTTCAAAATCAACATAATTATATTCTTTAGGCCCGTTTAGATCAAATTCTTTGACATACCGTTTGTCATTTTTTAAGTTTCAAACATAAACTTTATAGGTAAGTAATTTTCCATAGTCTGCGCTAGGTGTTTCAGAGTAGCCGTGAATATGTACTGAAAATTTTCTTTTAAATGGTTTATCAAATTCAAGTAAAAGCTGTTGTCCTTTAACGTAGCCCTCATTATCTCTGCCTAAAGTTCTACTAAGGCCCTCATGTCGAATTAGGAAGTCACATGTCAAGGGAAATGTAATAACAAAACGCTCTTTTCGCTGCTTTGAAGTAGATTCAGCCTTTTTTGTAGGTTCTTCTATAAAATTCTTGACTAATTTTTCTAGGTTTTTAATTGAATTTTCTAGTTTGCATAATTTATGATTATTTTCATTTGTATCATTTTTTCTTTCTAAAATTTCTGAACGTAATATCCGGATTTCTTCAAGAAGCTCATCTTGTCTAGCTATTGGAACCCCAAGATCAGTTTGATGAATAGTTTGAGTTGGGTAATGAATTGGAACGGTAGTACTGCCAATGCCATGCACTGTCATGCTACCCCTCAAAATATAAAAAATATATTCAATGAGTCATATAGTCATAAAAATATTAAATAAACCCATTTATTAATGGGTAATGATTTCTACCCCTGCTCTGATTTCTATACAATAGGGTATTTACATCAATAATATCGGTATGTTATTGGTCGATGAAGCCAAAAATGTCTGATTTAGCGCCACTTTTTATATATGAAAAATACCTTTAATAAGAGAGTGCCTGCGTAATACAGCACGATTAAAAGTAGGGCGCATGATCAGCTTCCTATCGCATGGCTTAACCTACTCTTTCTTGTACATGACTGGCGAATAAATACGTGATTCCCCTTACTTTAAATGTAAGTAATGCGTAGAATGAGAAAATTCTTAGGATGTAATTTATAAAAGGATTTGTAAGATGTTTTTGAACGCTATTTCCTATACTTTTTCACTTCGTAATACGGCAGAGAAAGCGCCATTGTATGAAATGCATTCAATGGACAGTAGCCAATCTAGAGAAGGGGGGGGAGGGGAATCTTCTGCATTAAGCGATATTGAGCATAGCTCACGGCCGTCTAATAAGCTTCTGAAACATTGTATGAATACAATGAATTCTATGGCCTTGTATTTTCTATGGTCTTATGAAGGATTAGACTATGTGGGTAACCAGCTTATTAATAAATCTACAGACATTTTGAACAAGATATGTTTGTTAGAAGAAGTGGCAGTAGAGGATCCCAAAGCACTAAAAGTCTCTATTAGGGCTGCTATTTCAGAGGTAGAAGCTGAACTAAAAATGTATAAGTCGCTCAATAACACGGTGCAGGTAAGGGTATCGTCCATGTTGGACTCTGCAAAAGTGCAATTAGAAGATTTCGAATTTAACCAACAGAATCTTATGGGAAATATGGCAAGCACAGAATTTTTTGGGTGATGCAAAAAGGCATGGGGTTCTAAGAATCTGTTCATAATCTCCAGAAATCGCCTTTGAGGTCGTCATGTTGGGGTTCCTTCGTCACCCCAACACAACTTACTTTTAAAGATTATGAACAGGCTCTTAGAGCCTGTTTAGAGTCTCCCGAAAGGGGTTTTAAGAGGGACTAGAAAAACAGACAGCTTGGCCCCTGCAAAGCTCCTCTTTGGAGCCCTATATGCAGAGCATGGGCGCGATATAAAAACAAACCAAGAAGGTAGCCGGCAGTGTTGCTTATTAGCTATTGCCAGGCTCTGTAATAGGCATACCAGACCTTCGTATATTGCCAGCTGTAGAAGTTAATCTATGCGCTTAACAGTAAAAATTCTGGTGATATTGAAAAATACACAGTATTAATATTTTCCAATCAAAAAAGCCCCATATACGAAGCTAGCCACTCTTTAATAATTTTTAGTGGCGGCTCCAGTATGCTGGGGCTTTTTTGATTGCGTTGAGAAAACGCAAAATGCGATCGCTACAATTTTTTTACCGTTTTCCTGCCTTACGAAGCCGTCCAATGGCGGCCAGCTGAGCTGTTGCATGCGCTAGTTCTGCCTGGGCAGTAGCATATTCTAGGTCGGCAGTAGCGTTTTGTAAGGCTTCTTCAGCGTGACGGCGTGCTTCTTCGGCTTTTGCTTCATCCAGATCTTGACCGCGAATCGCGGTATCGGTGAGCACGGTGATGGAATGGGGTTGTACCTCTAAAAAGCCCCCTGCGACAAAGATCATTTCTTCTTGACCCTCTACGGTCTTGATCGAGACGGTGCCGGGGCGTAGTGTCGTGAGTAAGGGGATATGGCCAGGTAAAATGCCCAGTTCACCGGATGCACCGGGAAGGGTAACGAAGGTGGCTTGCCCTGAGAAAACGTGGGCTTCAGCACTGACCACTTCTATTTGAATGGTTGCCATAAATTTTTCTCTGTGTTGCTTGGCGGCTGGCTTGCATCCAATACCGCCAAGCATAGCCTCTGTGCCAAGCACAATATGGCACAGAGTGTTACAAAATGAATTAAGCCTGTTGGAGTTTAGCGGCTTTTTCAAAGACTTCGTCGATTCCGCCGACCATATAAAACGCTTGCTCAGGCAGCTGATCGCAAGCACCATCGACGATCATTTTGAAGCCCCGCAACGTTTCTTTGAGCGGAACATATTTTCCAGGTGCGCCTGTGAAGACCTCAGCAACATGGAAAGGCTGGGACAGGAAGCGTTGAATTTTACGTGCGCGTGAAACGATCAACTTATCTTGCGGGGCCAGTTCATCCATACCCAGAATAGCGATGATATCGCGCAGTTCTTTGTAGCGCTGTAGGATGGATTGTACGGAACGTGTAATCGTGTAATGTTCTGTACCGATCACATTCGGGTCGATTTGTCGGGATGTAGAATCGAGTGGATCTACAGCAGGGTAAATCCCTAGCGAAGCGATATCGCGTGAGAGAACGACGGTCGCATCCAAATGGCCGAAAGTGGTTGCAGGAGACGGGTCGGTCAAGTCATCGGCGGGGACGTATACCGCTTGCACGGAGGTAATCGAGCCGGTTTTGGTGGAAGTAATCCGCTCTTGCAGTTTACCCATTTCTTCGGCGAGAGTAGGTTGATATCCCACTGCGGAAGGCATACGGCCTAGGAGCGCAGAGACTTCGGTTCCTGCCAAGGTAAAGCGATAAATATTATCGACAAAGAATAAAACATCACGCCCTTCGTCACGGAAGTGCTCGGCCATAGTCAAGCCGGTGAGGGCTACGCGCAAACGGTTGCCAGGAGGCTCATTCATTTGGCCGTATACCAGCGCAACTTTATCTAACACGTTAGAGTCTTTCATCTCGTGATAGAAGTCATTGCCTTCACGTGTACGTTCACCAACACCCGCGAATACGGAGTAACCGCCGTGTTCTTTCGCGATATTATTGATGAGCTCCATCATATTGACGGTTTTACCGACCCCTGCACCGCCGAACAAGCCGACTTTACCGCCTTTCGCAAACGGGCAAATTAAGTCAATGACTTTAATGCCGGTTTCTAAGAGTTCGGAAGAGGGGGAGAGCTCATCAAAGCGCGGGGCTTTTTGGTGAATGGAGCGATGTTGCTCAGATTCAATGGGACCGGCTTCATCAATAGGGCGTCCAAGTACGTCCATAATGCGGCCTAATGTAGGGGCGCCAACGGGTACGTGAATCGCTGCTCCTGTATTTGCGACCTTGAGTCCACGACGCAGACCTTCAGCGGAACCCAAGCAGATGGTGCGCACAACACCATCGCTTAATTGTTGCTGTACTTCGAGTGTGAGTTCGGAGCCCTCTAATACCAACGCATCGTAAATTTTAGGCAATTGATCGCGTGCGAATTGAACGTCAATCACGGCGCCGATACACTGCACGATGGTACCGGTATAGCCTTGCGTATCGGTTTTTGGGGAGTTTTTAGGGCTTTTTGTCGCCGCAGCCGTGGTCGTTGACGCCATAAGGGTTCCTTTCAATCTTGCAAATTTCTAAATTAGTGAAATGCCGCGCTAAAGTAGCGCTTGCAGTAAATCTATCTTTGGCAAATATTCATATTATGAAGCCACGGCTGCAGCGCCACCGACAATCTCGGAAAGTTCTTTGGTAATCGCAGCTTGACGGCTTTTGTTATAGACCAGCTTTAAATCATCAATAACGGTTTGCGCATTGTCTGAAGCCGATTGCATGGCCACCATGCGTGAAGCTTGCTCAGAAGCCATATTTTCCGCAACAGCCTGATACACACGTGCTTCGATATAGCGCTGTATGAGCATATCAATGACGGTTTGTGCATCGGGTTCGTAGATATAGTCCCAGTTGTGTGTAGGGATATCTAATGCGTCCGCTTCGGTGGAAGCTGTTTGCTTGAATGTACTACCCAGAGGCAATAGAGGTTCAAGCACAGGCTCTTGCTTCATCGTATTGACAAAGCGCGTATAGGCTAAAAATACAGCCTGTACTTCCCCTTTCAAATACGCATCGAGTTGTATCTTGATTGCACCAATCAGTTTATCTAGATGAGGAGTATCGCCGAGTTGTTCTACATGCGAGACCAATTTTGCACCCAGCCGTTGTAGAAATCCAAAGCCTCTACTGCCAATCGCAGTAGCTTGGGTGGATATCCCTTTGCCGTCATATTCTTTGATATGCGCTAATGCCATGCGCAGAATATTGGTATTGAGCCCACCACATAACCCTTTATCGGTGGTCACTAAAATAAGGCCAATTGCTTTGGCTTCAGGGTGCGGTATGCTTAATGGATGTTGGTATTCAGGATTTGCCGCATGCATATGCGTGATAATGGCACGCGCTTTTTCTGCATAAGGGCGCGAAGCACGCATGCGTTCCTGAGCGCGGCGCATTTTCGATGCCGCAACCATCTCCATGGCTTTTGTGATCTTACGCGTGCTTTGCACGCTTTTGATCTTGCCGCGAATTTCTTTCATGCCTGCCATAGAGCGTGTATTTCCAAGAAAGGGATCGTAGACAGATGAATTTATTGTTTAAAGGCTTTGAAAACAGCATGTAGCGCTGCTTCATTATCTTTAGACAGTTCTTTTTGCGTTTCAATCGCATCGACCAACGCTGCATGGCTGGTTTTCAAGTGCGCTACCAGTTCATGTTCAAATTGGGCAATTTGTTCGACTTCTACTTCATCGAGATAGCCATGGTTAGCAGCAAAGAGAATCACTGCCAATTCCCAAACCTGTAGCGGGTGATATTGGGGTTGCTTTAAGAGTTCAGTTACACGGCGCCCACGCTCGAGTTGTCGGCGGGTAGCCTCATCGAGATCAGAAGCGAACTGCGCGAAAGCAGCTAACTCACGGTATTGTGCTAAGTCGGTACGAATCCCACCAGAGAGTTTTTTAATCACCTTGGTCTGGGCAGCGCCGCCAACGCGTGAGACGGAAATCCCCGCATTGATCGCAGGGCGAATCCCTGCATTAAAGAGATCTGTTTCTAAAAAGATTTGTCCGTCAGTAATAGAAATCACGTTGGTCGGCACAAAGGCGGTAACGTCACCGGCTTGGGTTTCAATAATCGGTAATGCGGTTAAAGAACCAGTTTTGCCTTTGACTTCGCCTTTAGTGAATTGCTCAACATACTGTGCATTCACGCGTGCAGCACGCTCTAATAAACGGGAGTGAAGATAAAATACATCTCCAGGATAAGCTTCACGGCCTGGTGGGCGGCGTAAGAGCAATGAAATTTGACGATAAGCCCAGGCTTGTTTGGTGAGATCGTCGTAGACGATCAATGCATCTTGACCGCGATCACGGAAATATTCCCCCATCGTGCAGCCTGCATAAGGCGCGATAAATTGCATCGCTGCCGAGTCAGATGCGGTGGCGGCGACCACAATCGTATATTCCATCGCGCCGTGTTCTTCGAGTTTACGCACCACGTTCATAATCGAAGAGGCTTTCTGACCGATCGCGACGTAAATACAGATCAGATCTTTGCCTTTTTGGTTGATGATCGTATCGATGGCGACGGCGGTTTTTCCGGTTTGTCGGTCACCGATGATGAGTTCACGCTGTCCTCGACCAATAGGGACCATCGCGTCGATAGATTTCAATCCGGTTTGTACGGGCTCTGAAACCGATTGACGTGAAATGACGCCAGGGGCAATTTTTTCAATCGCATCAGTTTGGGTCGCGTTAACAGGCCCTTTGCCATCGATAGGTTGGCCTAGTGCATCGACAACACGTCCTAAAAGCTCTCTGCCTACAGGGACTTCGAGAATGCGACCCGTACATTTGACGATGTCGCCTTCAGAAATATGTTCATAGCTGCCTAAAATAACGGCTCCAACGCAATGGCGCTCTAGATTGAGTGCTAGACCATACGTTTGGCCTGGAAATTCCAGCATCTCGCCCTGCATGACGTCAGAGAGGCCATGCACACGGCAAATACCATCTGTGACTGAGAGTACCGTACCTTGATTGCGAATAGAGGTCCCTGAATCTAAGTTTTGAATGGATTGCTCAATCAGGGCGCTGATTTCAGAGGGATCAAGTTGGGTTGTCATTCCTAGTCCTGCAGGGTGTTTGTATTAAATAGGGCCAAACGCAGTGTGCTCAAACCGATATTCATTCAATAAAAATGCATGAAAATGCACACAGTAATAGATATTAAAACGGTTTTGAGCGACTTTTAGAACTGGGTCGGCTACTGCACTAAATGGTCATGCAATTGGGCTAATTTTGCACGTACCGAGGTATCGAACACTTCATCACCTACGGTGACGCACACGCCTCCAATAAGTGCAGGCTCCACGCGTACATGAGGCTTCAGAGGGCGGCCAAACCGATGCTCTAATGCGACAAGCAAGTTTTTTAAAGCAGGTGCGTCTAACGGAAATGCAGTCAGGATTTCTGCATCAGCAACGCCTTCATACGCGCTGCGCAACACTTCAAATTGCTCAGCAATTCCAGGTAAGGCCTCGATCCGATGGCGTGTCGCCAGCAAATGCAAAAAGCGCGCTGCAGCCTCTTTTTCCGCCGCTGAGCTGCGAGGAAACGGGGCAATCTGATGGATCATATCCTCAATCTGACTGGGCTTAATGTGCGGGTTTCTACCCAAATCGCGCACCCCTTCATGGGAGGCTATTTGCGTAAGCACTTTAAGCCAAGCAGACCAGTGCGATAACGTGCTTTTCTTTGACGCGGTAGCGTGATCTACACTTTCTTTTGCTGACGCTTCTTCCGCGGTTACCGCATGCGTAGTTGCCACACGCGCAGTTGCCACACGGAATAATGCTTCTGCATAGGGACGCGCAACCGCTGCATATTGATTCGATGCAGGCTGTTGAGTGGTCGATGCAGAAGATGATGTGGTATCGATCGCTGCTTGACCTTCGTCCTGGTGTGTCTTCTGAGTCATAATTAAATTAAAGACCGGCAGTGAGTTGACGGAGTAAATCAGCGTGCGCTTTGCTATCGATTTCGCGTTGCAAAATTTGCTGTGCGCCTTTGACGGCTAAGGCAGCAACATCATTACGCAACGCAGCCCGTGCTTGGACAAACTGCTGTTCTGCTTCGGCTTTAGCTTGAGCGACGATACGTCTTGCTTCAAGCTGGGCTTGCTCACGTAATTCTATTGCAATGGCTTCCGCGCGCTTTTCTGCTTCAGCAACACGTTGTTGTCCTTGCAGACGTGCTTGCGCAACCGTTTGATCTGCTTGTTCCTTCGCTTTGTCCAAAGCCGTGCGACTTTGTTCAGCGGCTTGTAAGCCCTCGGCAATCTTTTGCGAGCGTTCGTCGAGTGCTTGAATTAGCGGAGGCCACACAAATTTCATGGTGAACCACGCTAAAACCAGAAACACAAGCATCTGCGCGACCAGTGTGGCGTTTAGATTCATCTTTGTTCTTTACATCAAAGGGGAAGGCTGTGGTAGCAAACCTACCCAAGGCTTCGAAAAACGGGCTATAAAGCGGATTTAAAAGGCATTCCAAATAGCGGTGAAAAAGTATTTGGACTGCTTTTCAAAAATGCGCTCAGAGATTAAGCCACTAAACGGGAAAGTAAGGGGTTTGCAAATGCAAAGAGCATGGCCACACCGACACCGATCAAAAAGGCTGCATCGATCAAACCGGCTAACAAGAACATTTTAGTTTGCAAGGGATTGATGAGTTCAGGCTGGCGGGCACAAGCTTCAATATATTTACCGCCCATTAGCGCGATGCCCAGACATGCGCCAATTGCACCGAGGCTAATAATAATGCCGATAGCAATGGCAGTGAGACCTTGAACGTGCGCTATGGAAGATTCCATGATTATTTCCCTTTATTCAATAAAAAATCAAAAAATAAATGCTAGAAAAACTCTATATTCAGAAAACGGGCATGATCGGATGTTAGCTCAGAGATCACTATGCCCTTATGTAGTACTAATGACTTTGATGCGCTTGACCTAGATATATCAAGGTTAACATCATAAAAATAAAAGCTTGCAGCAAGATAATTAAAATATGGAAAATGGCCCAAATACTACCTGCTATGACATGGCTGATGAGGCCTAGTGCGGTGCTATCTGCGCCAAAACTCCACAAACTGCCCAGTAAGGCGATCAGCAAAAACAGCAATTCACCGGCATACATATTGCCGAAAAGCCGCATACCCAGAGAAACGGTTTTGGCTAAATATTCAATAATATTGAGCGTGAGGTTAGGTAGCCACAAATAAGGCTTATTGCCAAAAGGCGCGCATAATAACTCATGTATAAAGCCACGCAGCGTTTTGATTTTAATGCTGTAATAAAACATTAAAACCAATACGCCCAATGCAATGCCTAATGTGCCATTTAAATCTGCTGTTGGAACAATCCTATGCGACGGAATAATATTTGAGAGCCCCAGATGGTGGATAACGGCTCCTGGTAAGTCGACAGGAATTAAATCCAGCGAATTCATTAAAGCAACCCATACAAATACCGTTAACGCCAGAGGCGCTATGAAACGTCGGTTGCCATGAATAATGGATTTGGATTGACTTTCCACCATTTCGACTAGCATCTCAATGGCACACTGAAAACGCGAAGGGACCCCACTGGTCGCCCGTCTAGCGCCAAGATGGAGGATAAGAATAGTTACCAGGCCCATTAAAATAGACCAAAATAACGTATCAAAATTCCACACGGAAAAATCGATCACCTGCGTCTGCGGCTTATTCGAAAAATTCTGCAGGTGGTGGGCGATATATCCGGAAGGATCGGGGGGTGTAGCGCTACTGTGAGCCGTCATCTTGATGTGCGAGAAGGGATGAAAAAATACAACAGAGCTCTAGGTACAGGAAAAGCGATATAAAAAATCGACCAATCTACCAAGACAAAAGCGCGCGATTGTAAAGGATTCTGAGGGATGGTTCAAGCGAACTCTGTTTTGGTGGGGAGGTTTTTCCGAGGAGTTATGGAGGAGAGTCCGATAGTTAGTAGTATATAGATCAGTGTGTGGACTATCGGTGTAGTCTCTGTGGCGGATGAAACCTTGCTCTGAAAGAAAGGGGTGGCGTCGAACAGGCTGAAATAAAGTGGCACGAATAATTGGCTACTTATATAGTAAGCAGCTTCTTACTTTTGCGTAGTGTTACGAGTTTTTTGACTTAAAGGATATTAGGATGGGTAATGTTTTGCAAACGCTAAGTCGGTCTCAATACACTCCCCATCAGGTCTCAAGTCAGGGACATGCTTCGTCTCAGGGGGCAGAATCTCAAGGGGAATTAGCATTTATAGATGAGAGTAGAGATGCGGCAGGCATTCCCGTACAGAAAGAGATGTCACCGAAACATTCTGTAGCAGCCTATTTTGGACACCAATCTGCGGCATTTATGGCAGAAAATGCAACATTGCCCAGCGCCTCACAGTCTCCTCGAGAGGAGACTGGTATTAATGCATGCAATGAAAATATGCCAGATGACAAATGTTTGCTGACCGATGCTTTTAAGAAAAATAATCCTGAGATTGTTAAGGAGATCCTAGCATCGCTTGGGAGAGATTCTCAGCGCTGGAATGCGCTATTTCGGGACCAAAAGTTTTGTTTTGAATTACAGAAGTTTGCGGTCGGTCAAGATAGTCTCAGTATTATAGAAATACTATTAGCAAATCAGGTACATCCAGATCAATGCAGAGGTAACGGCAGCTTATTAGATATGGCCATAGAAGAGGGGCGTACTGCTATAGTTGAGGCCTCAGTTAAAGCGTTATTTGCAAGAAAATCCGGTTATTTTCCTGCATTATTGATGCCACAAAACCCCAAGAAAAACCTTGTTTTCCTACTGCATTTTGCTATTCAAAAAAATAATTTAAATCTTACCAATTCCTTGCTTGCAAATTGTGCAGACCCTACTCAAAAGGATAGTAGTGCTGTTAGTGCATTGGTTCGGGCGATTCGAGATGCAGAGCCTAAAATAGTGGAGGCTTTGTTTGCGACATTGCTGGAGAAGAATAAAGATTACTTTAATCCATCATCGTCGACCGCAACGCCCCTTACAACGTGTCGACCGGAGTTAGATTTTGCAATTGATAGAGGGGATCTGGATATTGTCAATATTGTACTTAAATCTGGTGCGAATCCCATTGAGCGGTATGATGGAGTTAGTGCGTTGGAAAAGGCGATTAAAGCTAAAAAACCAGAGATAGTTGCAGCATTGATTGGTGCAGTGCAGGATAAAAATTACTTCACTTCACAGGGGTTCGGGGAATCTTCTGACAAACTAACAATGTTGCTAAATCTTGCATCAGAGAAAGGTGATAGTGACACTCTTCACCTTTTACTTATATGTGATGAAGATTTAAATCGGCGATCTCAGAGAGCTAGTGGGCTGCTAGATAGAATGATTGAAAAAGATGATGCCGAGAAAGTCGGGGTCTGCATCAATCAACTCATCATAAAAAATAGCGATTACTTTTCATTTAAAGGAGACGGCATCCGTAAAATACGGGAAGCCGTCAGTAATAAAAAATACAAAGCCGCTCAGAAGATGCGGCATACCGTTGCATCCCAATTATTCCCCGGAGTGTTGGTTTGGTTTGGAAAGCTCGTTCTCTGGTTTTGGGCCAAGCCGATTTTTAATTTTGAAGTGAAGCTCTCTTCTAAGAACCTGTTCATATTCTTCAGAAATAGCCTTTGAGGTCGTCATGTTGGGGTGACGAAGGAACCCCAATACAACCCACTTTTGGAGATCATGAATAGGTTCTTAGAAATAAATTCTAACCAATTCCGAAACCCCATTCGCTAACGTAACATTCATCTGCGTTAACGCTTTCTGCATATTTGCGTAAATGCGGCAACATCAGATGCTTCCTATTGATCAATTTATCCAGGGGTTTGCAAAATTAAACTTACTCTAGGGTGAAGTCTATTTAGACCTGCCTTGATAAATTTTTCTCATAATAAGAAGACACTGCATACATGAAAACTAAAAAAATAACTCTTTTAACCGTTGCGCTTAGCTTGTTAAGCAGCGCATCATTTGCAGCGCCTATTACCGTGACTGCAAATGGCTCAAATACCTATAAAATTTTCCAGAAAAAATTTGGTGCTAAACCGGAGGCTCCTGATTGTCTGCATCCCGATTTTGGGCCGCATATCAAACAGGAGATGGATGCTGATTTAAAGAAACCTGTTTTTGTTTTTTATATGCACTCAAAGATCGATGGGGATTCTTGTGACAGAAGCAAGAATGAACAGCGAAATTTGGTTTTAACTTGGCCGCAAAAAAATGCTTACTTGGGCGGTGAAGAGGGCGTTACCTCAACCTATCGTTGGAAGTTCAGACTAGACCCTAAATTTAAAGCACAGCACACTTTTACACGCCTGCATTTTATTCAACCCAATTTTGAAGATCATGCCAGCCAACCCTCTTGGGGGCTCGATGTATCCATCATCAAGGGGGTTGAAATGCTGGTCATCAATTACAGAAATTCCACTAAGCGACAAGCTTTAATCACCATACCTCTGGCTGATTTCAAAGGAAAATGGATTGATGCTTATGAACGCATTACTTATGGTCATCATGGCAGCTACTCGATTACCTTAACGCCATTAGATGGCAGCAAACCTTTTACCTTCACCCAAAATAATCTGGATTTGTGGCATAACGGGAAAGGATACTATCGTCCAAATTGGGGCTTGTATCGTGCAATCTCAGATAATTGGAAAGATCCTAACGCACCGATTACCAGTAGAGACGAAGCGGTTCGTTACGCAGATTTTTGCATCTCGAAAGGTTCTGACGACTGCAAAAACGCCTTTAAATAGATCCGCTTTTATTTTGCTAGAAAAAAGCACCCGAATGTACTGGCTCTAAAAGTTGGACTGCGGCGTATCTAACTTTTGAGAGTCACTGGAATGATTATTTTAGACGCCAGTCTATTATCCAAAATTATGCCTATCCATTAGAAAGCCCTGTCCATCGATGTGCAGGGCTTTCTTGGTTATAGAGTCCAAATAAATCGAGCACCCGCTCGACCGTATGGTCAATGAGGTCTTCCAGTGTGGTGGGATGGTTATAGAAAGCGGGGAGGGGAGGAAAGATGATGCCGCCCATTTCGGTGACGGCGGTCATATTGCGTAGATGGATGAGATTCAGCGGTGCTTCGCGTACGAGCAGCACTAAGCGGCGGCGTTCTTTTAGGGTTACATCGGCTGCGCGGGTGATCAGGTTGTCGGAAAAGCCTTGTGCAACGCAAGAGAGTGTTTTCATCGAGCAAGGCGCTATGACCATTCCGTGTGTGATGAAAGACCCACTGGCAAGGCTCGCCCCAACATCACGTACAGAATGTACAACGTCGGCGAGCTGATGAACGGCAGGTTTATCCAGCCCCAGTTCGTGGCGTATCGTTAGCCAGCCTGCCGCGGAAACTAAGAGATGGCTTTCTACTGCATCGATCTTGCGTAAGATTTCTAGCAGGCGTACGCCATAGCGTACGCCCGTAGCACCTGTGATGGCCACTACAAGACGCATTGGAGGGCGGATCAAAGGTGCGGCAATAGAGAGATCTAAGGCGTGGGCGCTCATAGTGTCGCGTTGGCCGATCTACTTAGGCGGAAGCAAATAAAGTCTGCAGTTCTCCAGACTGATACATCTCATTCATAATATCTGAGCCTCCTATGAACTCGCCTTTCACATACAACTGTGGGATCGTCGGCCAATTTTTATATGTTTTGATTCCCTGACGAATGCTATCGTCGCTCAACACATCTACTGTGTGAAAATTTTGCACACCGCATGCTTTCAAAAGCTGTACGGCCCGACCTGAAAAGCCGCACATGGGAAATTGTGCATTGCCTTTCATAAACAAAACGACCTCATGTTCCCCTATCAATTGCTTAATACGTTCATGAGTGTCGTGTTCAAGCGTGTTTTGCATTTGCTTTTTTGTCCATTTAATCGATTACATTTGCTGTATGCCGCGCAAGGCGGTATGGGCAAAGACCACTGTTTAGTGGATTTTGTGAAAGTGAAAAACCCTACAAAAAATCATCTTACTTGTATGTAGAAGTAAATGATAACCCAATTAGGTTATGCACAGCCTAGCGTTACGCTAGGGCAATAAGGGATTCTATCCCTTTTATAGCGATATGGCGTAACTAACCAAACGGTAAATAGTTTTTTAAAAAAACAAGCGCTAAGCTGAGTCTCTTCTGGGCTGCAGGTTCCTGAACCATATTTGAGTCTATCTCAAGGAATCTTTAGAGGGCCAGAAGTATGGATGTATTGGCTTTAGAACCCTGATTGTGCAAAGGGGGCGCAGTATGGCGCTTTTCTCAACTTCCTCTCCAGAAATTGCGGCTTCTCAACCGGCGATCCGTTCAGCTCAAACGTATTTTGATGCGGCTATCGATTGGGAGTCATCGCGTATCGAATCTATCGAACGCTCGGCTCGGCGTGCATGGCAGGTGGCCGGAGGCGCTTGCCTAGTAGCGCTTTGCGCATCGTTGGCGATTATCTTTATGTTGCCGCTCAAAACGACACTGCCTTATTTAATCCGTGTGGATAGCGCAACCGGGGTGCCCGATATCGTGACCACGCTCAAGACCAAGAATGTGCACTATGAAGAAGCCATTAATACGTATTGGTTAGCTAAATATGTTCGCGCACGTGAAACCTATGACTGGCATACGCTGCAAAGTGATTATGACACAGTAGGTTTACTGTCTTCTAAACCCGTCGGCGCACAGTATGCCGAGCGCTTTGAGGGTAAGGAGGCCTTAGATAAGAAGTTTGGCAACAGTATGCGCATCAGTATCACTATTTTAAGCGTGGTGCCTACTTCAGAAGGAAAAGGGACGGTACGTTTTACGAAAACTAGTCAGGCAGCAGACCGTACGGGCCCCAGCGCAGTAACGCATTGGGTTGCCACGATCGCTTACCGATACCAGAACCCTTCTGCGATGAAAGAGCCTGCGCGACTAGTGAATCCCCTGGGTTTTCAGGTGATGAGTTATCGCGTGGATCCTGAATTTATCAAAGGTGAAGAGCCATGAGAAGAGCCATAGCGTTGTATGCAAATACGCGTCAAAGGGTACGGTGTTGCTGGAAAATAGTGGTGGCAGCCGGTTTATCTAGTACCTTGTTAGCGGGCTTAATGCATGAAGCGAGAGCAACCCATTTACAGCAGCCCTCAAAGTATGACGCGCGTATTCAATATGTGCACTATCACGAAGATGATGTGGTGACGGTGTATGCCTACCCAGGGCTGGGTACGCAAATTGTCTTTTCCCCAGGAGAAAAGACTTTAGATATTGCATGCGGATTTTCACAAGGTTGGGAGATCGCAGAAAAAAGAAACGTACTGTACCTAAAACCTAAATCTATTAAGGTCAGCGATGAGCGTGTGCTTTTGCCTGAGGCCGGTAAATGGAACACGAATCTGCTGGTGACGACCAATAAACGTCTCTATGCGTTTGATTTGCATTTAATGCCAGATAGCGTCCAAATGAAACGGACAACACCGCATTCTGCGCACAGTATTCAAAATGCTACCAAGGCCGTTCCCAAAAAAAGTGCGGTTTCCTCTAGCCCTCTCGCGAACAAACGTCCTGCGCATCTTTTTTCGCATCGTCCATCGCATCGTCCATCATATCGTATTCAATTTCTTTACCCTTTAGCGCCAGCAGAGACTGTAAAAGAAGTGCGCAATACACATACTAATACGCAGACTGTACCGTCCCGACTCTCTACGGTGAGGAATTGGCAGTATTCGATGCAGGTTGGCAAAAATGCGCAGAGCATTGTGCCAACGATGGTGTATGACGATGGGCGCTTTACTTATTTGCAATTCCCTAATAATCAAGATTTCCCCGCGGTATTTTTATTAGGGGAAGAGGGTTCAGAGCATCTTGTTAATACGCACGTCGATGCGTTTATTCCTGGTGAAGCAGAAGATCTCTTGGTGGTACATCGGGTTTCGCCAAGAATGGTGCTGCGCTCTGGTTCGGCCGTGGTCCATATTTATAACGATCTCTTTCATCCGCATGGAGTTCCACCTCATGATGGAACTAGTGTGCAAGGCCTACGACGTGTGCTGCGTACAACCGTACCGGAGTCTGTGCAAGTGGAGGTGCCGTGATGCCATCTCCTCCACGCACCGATGCGCATGCTAGTCCGTCAGGAGTATTTAAAACAAATACTCTGCATACGTTAGAAGGCGAACATGGCGCACCGCAGGTCCAAGGGTTTCACCGGATGATGCCGCATACATGGATTAGGGTGGCAGGGTGTGGGTTATTGGTTTTGATACTGTTCATAGCCCATCATATTTATAGCAAACGCCAAGCATCTATGTCGAAGATGGCGCAGGCTCGAGAGCAGCAAAGTACTTTACAAAGTGCGGTCCCTAAACGCTCTTTTAATCTAGTACAACCTTTACTCGTTACACCTCCATCCTCTGAGGTCCCGGTTATTTCTGCGCCTAATAAATCTTTTCCGGTTTCCCTACCCTTCCCACCTCTTCCTTTACCAATACTAGAAACCACGCCACGTGGATGGATGCGTTATCCCAATGAGCCCAAACCATCGTCTGCATTAGATAAATCTAGCTCTGCGTTGATGGTCAATCATTCATCAAATCAGGCAGGTGTAGCCACGCATGCTAGCGATCATTTCACTGCACATCCACTGGCAAAGTTACCGATTGCACAGGCTTTAGAAGCCGTTCAAGGCACGCAAAATTTGCAAGCGCATAGAGCCATACAGGCAGGTGAAACACCGCATCTAGGCTCGCTTCTTGAATCTACGCAAACCGCTACGCAGCACGCGCGCAGCTTAGGCAATCGGAATTTCATCGTACCTAAAGGAACTTTTATTCAGTGTGTTTTGCAAACCAAAGTAGATACTTCAATACCCGGTATGACGCGCTGCACGGTTTCGCACAATGTGTATAGCGATAACGGTAAGGTCGTTTTAATCGAGCGTGGCTCTACCATTTCGGGGGAATATCAAGCAGGCCTGCACCAAGGGCAAAAACGCGTTTTTGTATTGTGGAATCGCTTGAAAACGCCCAACGGCATGGTCATCGATTTGGATTCTCCCGCAACGGATCCATTAGGCGCAGCAGGTTTGCCTGGTCGTATAAATAGGCATTTCTGGGAACGTTTTGGCAGTGCTATTGCAATGAGCTTGATAGAAGACGCAGGCAAAGTCGCTGTGCAAGTGGCAGCTCCCAAAAAGCAAAATATCACCGCTGTCCATTTTGGAGATACGGCTCAATTGGGTCAGGAAATGGCTACGGAAACGCTCAAGCATATGATGCATATCCCGCCAACACTCTATAAAAATCATGGAGATCGTGTTGGGGTGTACCTTGCTAGAGATCTCCATTTTTCGGAGGTTTACGATGTCTTCGAACAATAGCCATCAGGAGTTTTCGCTGTGGCCGTGCGTATCGGAGGGGAGGGCCGATACATCGATCCGCAATGGTGTGCTTCATCAAGCCAGTTCTGTGCAATTTCATCTAGAGCCTCTACAACCCTGGATGAATACGCCCAGCATTACGGAGATATGCGTGAATCGGCCGGGTGAAGTGTTTTGTGAACAAGCAGGGAGATGGACACGGCATATTGTTCCCGCGCTGACTTTGCCTCACCTGCACGCATTAGCGATTGCAGTTGCCCAGTTTTCAGCCCATGACCTCTCAGAAACCCGCCCTTTGCTTTGCGCCACATTACCTGATGGAGAGCGCATGCAAATCGTGTTGCCGCCCGCATGCGAATCCAAAACGGTTTCGCTGACGATCCGCAAGCCTTCTGTTGTACGCAATACATTTGCAGAGTACGAGAAAGCAGGGTTTTTTAGTCATATATCTTCTATCACTAGACCTCTTCCGCTTAGCGAAGAAGAGCGCCTACTTTTAGGGCTTTACGCTGCGCGTCGATATGCTGATTTTCTAAAAAGCGCAATCACTTTCCAAAAGGTCATTGTAGTGGCGGGGGAAACGGGATCAGGCAAAACAACATGGATGAAAACACTGATTGAAGAAGTTCCCCGTTACGAGCGCCTCATCACAATTGAAGATGTGCCAGAACTCAGCCTGCCCAATCATCCTAACCATGTGCATTTGTTTTATCCGAGTGAAGCAAAAGAAGAGGAAAACGCGTTTGTCACACCTGCTGCACTTTTGCGCAGCTGTCTTAGGATGAAGCCCACACGCATTTTGCTGGCTGAGTTACGAGGAGGAGAAGCGTTTGATTTTATACAAATTGCCGCGTCCGGGCATGGTGGAAGTATCACTAGCTGCCACGCCGGTTCTGTGGAGCTTGCTTTTGCAAGGCTTGTATTGATGATTTTACAAAATCGTCAAGGCCGCGCTTTACCACATGCAGTGATTCAAAGATTGCTTTACCAAGTAATCGATGTGGTGATTCATATGCATAACGACCCATACACGTCGAAAGGGCGATATATCACCGACATTTGGTATGACCCAATGAGAAAAAGGGTTTAAAAAATGAGAAATGCAGTATGCGTATTCAAAAATTACAGGATGCACTTATGTATAAAAAAAGCCTGTTTTTGTTAATGATATCTCTAGTGTCCAGTTGTACTTGGCTCAATACCTTGCAAGATGGGAAAGGAGGGCAGAGAGTTGCAATTAATACGCAACCACGTTCTGGATATGAAAGGTTGCGTGCAGAATTAATGCATATTCAAAATGCTTTGAAAAAGCAGAAATATGAATCTGATTTCTATAAAGAAAAAAAAGATCCGCGTTTGGCGTATCTCCATTTTCCTAAAGGAAGTGCTATTTTTAAACCAAATTCTACCGAGGAAATGGCTTTATTGCCTTACCTTGAGAAAGTGAATCGTATTGAAATTAGAAGTATGCTGAATTATATGCACTCTGATGCATTCAGTGAAAAAATGGCTTTGGATCGCGCATTATCTGTAAAGCGCTATTTAGTGAAGCATGGTGCGGATGAGTCCATTATTGCTATCCATTATACCGTTTATGATGAAATTGGAGAAGAAAGCTATTTTTCTGCAGAAAATGATTCGGTTGCAGTGGAATTATTCTATAAATAAATGCATAAAGACGGAGGTCTGTAATGCAATGCGGTGAAAAAGAAAAGGGTTTTTATAAAGTTTTGATTTATTTGTCACTAGCGTTCAGTTTGCTATTTTTTTCGGAAGTGGTTTTTGCGATAGAAGGAGGGCTAGAAAGAATAAATGGGTTTATGGATAATATTTTAACTATTTTACATGGGGCATCCATAGCGGTAGTGACGGTAGCGATTATGTGGTCTGGTTATAAATTTTTATTTAAACAAGCGGATATTGCAGAGTGTGCAAAGATTTTGGCCGGAGGATTGTTAATTGGTGGGTCCACAGAGTTGGCACATTATTTACTTGGGTGAATTTTTAGAAGGATGCCTATAAAAGATGGTTTGTTAGTAGAAGTGACAATGCTTACATGAAAAACGAAATGAAAATGCCATAATTATGAAAAACAATGACCCGTTATTTAAAGGCTGTACACGTCCGGCAATGATTTTTGGTGTGCCGATGCCGGCATTGATCATAGTGAGTGGGAGCATTTTTTTGGTGAGTATATGGACCACTATTTTTATAGTTTTTTTCCTTTTTCCAATAGTAGGTATTATGCGGGCTATTACAAAGCACGATGACCAAAAATTCCGTTTAATTTTGTTGAAATGGGTATTTCGGTTTCAATATGCTTTTCAGAATGGACGTTTTTGGAAGGCGTCTGCTTATAGTCCAATAGTTTTTAAAGATCGTAGTTAGTGTGAAAATTTCTGAAAATGCGTTTAAAGTTATTTAAGTCATATATGAGGTATGGCGATGGCAGTGCAATCAAAATATAGTCATCAAATGAATCAAGAAAGAGGGTGTTCTGCATTTATACCTTATTCTAGTCATGTTTCAAATAACACGATTATGACCCGAAGTGGAGATTTTTTGCGAATATGGAAAGTCTCTGGAATCAGTTTTGAAACGATTGATCAAGATGACATTCATCTACGCAAAGAGCATATGAATACTTTGTTGCGCTCGATAGGTTCCAGTCAGACGGCAATATGGACACATACTATTCGTCGGCAAATATCCGAGCGCCTAGATTCCACTTTTGAAAATGATTTTTGTAGAGAGTTAGACAGGAAATATTACGATTCCTTTTCAGGCTACAAAATGATGGAGAATGTGCTGTACTTGACGTTGATTTATCGTCCCTCTGGTCATGCTTTATCAAACGCATTCGCAAAATCCAACCGGCGAACTGTGCAGGATATTATTCAAGAGCAGCATATTGCTATCCAAAAATTAGATGAACTTGCACACCAAGTTCAAGCCAGTATGCGCCGTTATGATTTGCTGACATTAAGCACGTTTGAAGATGAAGAAGGGGTATTGTGTTCAAAGGCGCTTTCTTTTCTGAATTTTTTGATTACCGGCGAATGGCAGAAAGTGAGGGTGCCTTCGGCGCCTTTATATGATTATCTAGGCCATGCTTGGATATTTGTGGGGATGGAAACCATTGAATTGCGCACGGCTACGAATACGCGATATGCCCAGGCTCTAGATTTTAAAGACTATACGTCGCATACCGAGCCAGGGCTATTAAACCGCCTTATGTATGAACCCTATGAATATGTGATGACACAGTCTTATTCTTTTATGGATAAGCGCTCTAGCCAACATTTTCTGGAGCGTCAACAAAACCAATTATTAAGCGCCCAAGATGGCTCGGCAACCCAAATCACGGATTTATACGATGCCCTTGACCAACTGATCCAAGGGCAGTTTGTGATGGGAGAATATCACTACTCCTTAATGCTATTTGGCGACAGCGTTGAACAAGTAACACGCCATCGGGCCAGTGCGATGGCTATTATTCAAGATTTAGGTTTCTTGGCGGCGCCGGTAAATACCGCAACAGATGCAGCTTTTTACGCGCAATTGCCGACAAATTGGCGATATCGTCCGAGGGTGGCTCGGCTCACGAGCCGAAATTTTGCCGGACTGGCGAGTTTTCATAATTTTATGGCGGGCCATCGTCACGGTAATCCGTGGGGGCCGGCAGTCACGATGTTTAAAACCCCTTCAGGCCAACCTTTGTACTTTAACTATCATGCCCGCGGCGTACAAGAAGACGCTTTTGATAAAAAATTACTAGGCAATACTAGTGTCATTGGACAGTCGGGTTCCGGTAAGACCGCCTTACTCAGCCTATTGTTATGCCAGTCTCAAAAATTTCAATCCAATTCTCCAACAGGCTACACGAGCGTTTTTTTTGATAAAGACGCAGGAGCAAAGATTGCGATCAAGGCGATTGGCGGATGTTACTTCACACTGCGTAATGGCGAGTCGACAGGGTTTAATCCTTTTGCAATAGAAGCTAGCGAAGCCAATATGCTCTTTTTAGAGCAATGGATACGCACCCTGCTGATTGCAGAGGGACAGGTATTAAGTACCGCGGAGACATTACGCCTTGCGCAAGCCGTGAGAACCGTAATGCGCATGCCTGTTGCGTTGCGCCGTTTGACCACGATAACGCAAAATATGACGGAAGGCGGGGATAAAAAAGAGCGCGAGAATAGCGTGGTGAAACGATTGAGTCGTTGGTGCGAAGGAGGGCCTCTTGCCTGGGTATTTGATAATCCGAACGATACGCTCGACTTCAATGCCTATAGCTGCTACGGATTTGATGGCACAGCTTTTTTAGATAACCCAGTTATACGCACCCCCCTCTCTTTATATCTATTACACCGCATGGAGAGTGCGATCGATGGTCGACGTTTTATCTATTTTATGGATGAATTCTGGAAATGGTTAGCCGATGATGTTTTTGCGGACTTTGCGCACAATAAGCAAAAAACAATACGTAAGCAAAATGGCTTGGGCGTATTTGCGACGCAATCGCCTTCCGATGTTTTGCAATCCCCTATTGCAAAAGCCTTGATCGAACAATGCGCGACGGAAATTTACCTCCCGAATCCAAAAGCAGACTATCACGATTATGTGCACGGTTTCAAAGTCAGTGAAGTGGAGTTTGAAACCATCAAACATTTTCATGAAGACAGCCGATTATTTCTGATCAAACAAGGGCATCAATCAGCGATTGGACAGTTAGATTTAGAGGGTTTAGAGGATGAGTTAGCCGTACTTTCCGGCAGTACCGACAATAATGTATTGGTCGATCAGCTTATCGCAGAGCTAGGGGACGATCCCCGTGTTTGGCTACCTGCATTTCATAAACACCGTAAAGAAAGAAAAAGATATCGCCAAAGTGGAGCACACCTATGAAACGGGGAATATGGAGGAAACCACTTGGTCCGCTTCGTCTTATCATCCTGCTGTCTATTTTATTCATGGGTATCAGTATGCGCACACAAGCGCAGCTTGCGGTGATCGATAACGTGCAAGTGGCGCAACAACTGGATCATCATGTTGAAACCATTGAAAGATGGATTATGCAATTACATCATCTTGAAAGGCAGTATAAAGCGATCACGGGAAAAGGAATCCTCGGCACGGCGTTGAACAGTCCTGACTTTCATCATTATTTGCCAACAGCGTGGATGCAAACCTATACGCATTTACAAGAAAAAGGCTATGAAGCGTTGGAAGGGTTAGCAAAAGAAATTTATCGATCCCACCACCTATTTGAAAGCTGTGATTTTTTGCTCACTGCAGATAAACGGCTTGCCTGTGAAGCGCAAGCCGTGAAAACAGCACAGGATAAAGCGTTTGCCATTCAAGCGTATAACACCGCAAAAAAACGCCTTGCCCAAATCGAAAGTTTAATGCACGCGATTAACCAGACAGACAACCTGAAATCGATTGCAGACCTTCAGGGCCGTATTGCTGCAGAACAAGCCAATATCCAGAATGAACACACTAAACTCAAAATGTACGAACTCGCCTCTGATGCAGAGAAACGGCTTCAAACCCAAAGCATGCATGCAATACATATGCGTAATATCGCAAAATCTGGCGGACTAGACGTACAACCTATGACTTTTAAAGGATGGCGTTAGCATCATGTTATAGCGTTAGGTAGAGGGTATAGAGGCGTTCATTACAGTATGTTTGACAGATGTGGTTTGAAAAGACATAAAAGTATTATTATTTTTTATTGCAAAGGGGCGAGGTATGCCTTCAACGATCAATGTTTTTCAAGGGATTGGCGGCACAATAGATAATGCAATGGGAGCTCTGGTAGAGTCACTCTCAGCACGGCTTATCGAGGTGATTACCCCTTGGGCTATCGCCGGCGTGATTTTGTATTTCACGTTGTACGGTTATCTGCTTATCGTTGGAGGAATACGCGAGCCTTTTTATGATTTTTTGATGAAGTGCTGCAGAATAATCATAGTGGGTGGACTTGCGTTAAATACCACGACCTATCTCACCTGGATTGTCGAAGGGTTTCGTTATTTGGAGGATGCACTCACGGCCGCATTAAGCGGTGCGCATATCGGCAAGACAATGTATGCTGCGTTAGACGATACCTTGGGAATGGGCTGGGAAGTGATAAAAGCATGCCTGCAAATGGCAGGGTCCGCAGGCTGGACGCATATGGGCGCTATGTTGGTATGGGGAATCAATGCGCTGATTCTTTTTATCGGTTTTGCCTTGGCCATGGTGGTCGGAGGGGTGAGTATTTTGGTATCGCACGCGATGATCAAAATAGCCTTTGCAGTCGGACCGCTTTGTATTATGTGCATGATGTGGCCTGCCACTGCGCGATTCTTTGATTCCTGGGTGCATTTTGTTTTAAATCATATTCTGATCGTGGTTTTGACCACGGCAATGTTAGCCATCAGCGTAGAAGTGTATGCCCATGAAATGGCGCAAGTGAAGATGCATGATCCCTACCAGAATGTCACGCGGGTGTCTTGTGAGTTGCTGATCATTGCTGCTGCATTGCATGCCCTCATGAAAGGGGCGATAGCGATGGCGGTAAAATTGGCGGGAGGTTTCTCTGCGGAGTTTTTGCAGGCTATGGGTACGGCTCAAGCAACGATGCGAGGGATGCAATGGATGGCCACTACAGCATGGCGCACCGCGTACGGTGCTAGCCAATGGATTTCTCGTGGGATGGGGGCCAAAGCAGGTCCTTTAGCGAATTCGTTCAGGGATTCTATTGCTTCTGCTCCTCTTCCTTCTCCTGCGCATTCTGGTTCAATATCCTCTACACATAGAGCACGTTCTGGCGAGTCCTATCCCGCTTACCGGAGGGCGACGCTAGATTATCTGCAGAAATATTCTAGCGCTACGATTAGGAATGGAAGGGCTTTTTAATTCATCCTGCGATGAATAGTCATTGCAGATCGGTTATGCGATATTGGAATGGAATAGAGCAACCCCATATGAATCAATATCCTCAAGGAAACCGTTTTTTCTTGAAGATTTCAAATAACCTGGATGCAACAAAAAAGTATTTTTGAAAATACAGACTACTTTTTAAGTATCCCTATTTCCCTCTTTATTTTGGATTTTGTGTCATTGTGAATGTTGTCATTCTTGCCGCTGGTAACGGTACGCGTATGCGCTCCACTTTGCCTAAAGTATTGCAGCCTTTGGCGGGCGCCCCTTTATTGGCGCATGTTCTTCAGACCGCGCGTGCACTGCAACCTCATAAATTGATTGTCGTAGTCGGATATGGCGCATCTTTGGTGCAAGAGGCCGTGGCAGCGCCAGATATCACTTTTGTGATGCAAGAGCAGCAATTAGGGACAGGGCACGCGGTACTTCAGGCGCTGCCTTTTATTGATCCGCAGCAGCCTACGCTGGTGTTGTATGGTGATGTTCCACTGACCCATATCGCTACACTACAGAAATTCGTGCAGACTGCCGGAGCGAATCGGTATGGTATTTTGACGGTGAACCTTGAGGATCCGACGGGATACGGCCGCATAGTGCGTGATGAGACAGGACAAGTGGTGCGTATCGTTGAGCAAAAAGATGCCAATGCCATCGAGCACCTTATTTGCGAGATCAATACCGGCATTATGTCTATTCCTGCGGGCAAGTTGAGCAGCTGGTTACAGGCTTTAGGGAATCACAATACGCAAAACGAATATTATTTAACCGATATCGTCGAGTGCGCTTGCGCAGAGCAGGTAGAGATCGTCACCGAGCAGCCTCAATATGCATGGGAAACGCTAGGGGTGAATACACAAGTACAACTTGCTGCGTTGGAACGCATCTATCAACACAATAAGGCTACGGCGCTGCTAGAGCAGGGAGTAAGGCTTGCAGACCCGTCCCGTATAGATGTGCGTGGCACCTTAGAATGCGGCCCAGGCGTAGTGATAGACGTCAATTGCGTGTTTGAAGGCCATGTTGTGTTGGCAGACGGGGTACACATTGGGCCTAATTGCGTGCTGAAAAATGTGGTGATTGATGCCCAGGCGATTATCCATCCATTTAGCCATATCGAAGGCGCGCATATCGGTGCACGCGCGGCAATTGGACCTTATGCGCGCTTGCGTCCTGGTACCCATTTGGAATCAGAAGTGCGTATAGGAAATTTTGTCGAAATTAAACAAGCCGCGATTGGACGGGCTTCTAAAGTGAATCATCTCTCGTATGTAGGAGATGCACATATCGGCGAGCGGGTGAATCTGGGCGCAGGGGTGATTACCTGTAATTACGACGGTCAGCATAAACACCAAACGCGCATTGAAGACGACGTGTTTGTGGGATCAGACAGCCAACTCATCGCTCCACTCACGATTGGCCAGCATGCGAAAGTCGCTGCAGGGACGACCTTATGGAAGGATGTTTCTGCCGGAGTGCTAGTTAAAAACCCTAAAACGCAGCATGAGACGCCGTGATTCCTAGACGGGGCTATGGGGCTTTGGCCTTCCTTCATGCCGGATATGAGTTACCCATAGACGCGCACTGCAGGTTAAAAGCAGAATATATCTTGGTTATATTGAGCAGAAACCGCATCTTGTCTCCATCAATACGCTAATTCGTTTCTCCAGTTGGCGCCTAGGGGTTCATAAACCCTAAGGAGCTTGAAAAGAAAGCAGGTTTTCGCCGTTAACCCTATATCGAACCTTTAATTTTTTGGATGATGTATGTGTGGAATTGTCGCTGCAATAGCGCATCGTGAGGTTGTTCCGATCTTGATCGAAGGGTTAAAGCGGCTAGAGTATCGGGGGTATGACTCCTGTGGTATTGCCATTTTGACCGGGCCTACGAATCCTTCAGAGGCGGTACAGATCAAACGGGTACGTAGTGTGTCGCGGGTAGCGCATCTCCAAGAACAAGTAGATAAAGAGCACATTCAAAGCACTATAGGCATTGCCCATACACGCTGGGCGACTCATGGCGCGCCGATAGCCGACAATGCGCATCCGATGGTGTCGCATAACAGTATCGCATTGGTTCATAACGGCATTATTGAGAACCATGAGACCTTACGCGCACAGTTGAGCGCGCTAGGCTATACCTTTGAGAGTCAGACCGATACCGAAGTCATTGCGCATCTTATTCATAGCCAATATCGCGGTGACTTGGTGAGTGCAGTCCGTAAAGCAGTGCAACAACTCCATGGCGCCTATGCGATTGCGGTGTTGAGTACTGAAGAGCCCGATTGTATTGTCGGCGTGCGGCAAGGCTCGCCTTTAGTTGTGGGCTTGGCAGAAGGGGCCCATTTTATTGCCTCCGATGCCTTGGCTTTATCAGGTAGCACCGATCGCTTTATCTTTTTGGAAGAGGGCGATATTTTCAAAATTACGCGCGAGGGTTGCACCATTCAAGATGCACAAGGGCAGGTTGTACATCGCCAAGAGAAACAGGTAATAGGGCATGGTAGCGCCGTGGAGCTGGGCCCTTACCGGCACTTTATGCAAAAAGAAATCTTTGAACAGCCACAGGCTATTGCGAATACCTTGCCCGCGGTGGATATGTTTTCAGCGCGGCATTTTGGAGAAACAGCGCAGGATGTTTTTCCCCATATAGACCGTATTTTGATTGTGGCCTGTGGCACGAGCTATTACGCAGGGTTGACGGCCAAATATTGGTTAGAGTCCATCGCAGGCATTCCTACGCAAGTGGAAGTGGCCAGCGAGTATCGCTATCGAGACTCGATTGCGCATCCACAAGCTTTGGTCGTCGTCATTTCTCAATCGGGTGAGACAGCAGACACGCTCTCGGCCCTCAAGCATGCCCAATCGCTGGGGCATGAGCATACATTAGCCATCTGTAATGTATCGACGAGTACGATGATGCGGTGCGTGAAATGGGCGTTTTTAACGCATGCCGGTATTGAAATTGGGGTGGCCTCGACAAAAGCGTTTACGGCACAACTAGTCGCATTATTTATTTTGACGGTGAGCTTGGCGAAGAGCCAACAACGTCTAAAAGCGCAACAAGAAGCATCGTATGTCACCGCGCTACGCCATTTGCCGGCTGCGATAAATAGTGTACTGGCGTTAGAGCCCTATATTATTGGCTGGTCGGAGATCTTTGCACGCAAAGAACATGTCCTGTTTGTTGGGCGAGGTTTGCATTACCCCATCGCCTTAGAAGGCGCGCTCAAATTAAAAGAAACCTCGTATATCCATGCAGAAGCTTATCCTGCTGGAGAATTGAAACATGGGCCGCTAGCATTGATCGATGAATCCATGCCCGTTATCACCATCGCCCCCAACGACGCTTTACTAGAAAAACTCAAATCCAATATGCAAGAAGTGCGTGCCCGAGGCGGAGAGTTATATGTTTTTGCAGACGCAGATACGCGCATCGCCAATGAAAAAGGCGTGCACGTCATCCGCATGCCCGAACATTATGGCCCGCTCTCCCCGATTTTGCATGTAGTGCCCCTACAGCTACTGGCCTATCACACCGCCTGCGCACGGGGTACCGATGCCGATAAACCTAGGAATTTAGCGAAATCGGTGACGGTGGAATAAATAGAAGAGTTCGATACGCTCTTGCCCCGTTTTTTAGATGCGTTGAAGTTGGAGGTAGATCATGGATAAAAAACTGGAGCAGTTTTAAGCAGATCTTATGGAGATATGAAAGCAGGATGCGCAGCCAGAATCCATAAGAGTGTACTTACCGAAGCGGCTGAGCGATTCTGACCTTCTCCCCCGAACAACGGTTACCTATGAAAGTTTCACTCCCACTGCGCCAATCCGGTCAGGCTTGTCCAGTCAAGGCTGCCGGGGTAGCGTGTTCTCTGGAAGATATAGAAAATCCCTCTGGAGATGGCGTTCTTTCCGGAGATAATTTTTGAGCGAGCGCTTCGCGTTGTTTTGGTGACAATGTCAGCAACAGAGAATCTATCCGTTTTTCAAACTCAGCTAATACAGCGGTATCAGAGGCATTACTTAATGCCGGTTGTGTCATAGCATCTAAAATCTTTTGAGTCTGCTTGCGTTGCTCTTCTAATACCTGTGCATGTTGTTCTCGTTGCTCAATAACTAACATATCATCCTCCATTAATCTTAAGGCAGAAAAAGTGTCTGCATACATTTTTTCGAGCTTTATAAGATATTTATTCTTATTGTCTTCTGGCAGGGTTATTTTCTCACTCCAGGCTCTAACAAAACAATAAATAGCCCCAGCTGCCGCACAAGGAGCTGTTGTAGAGACAGCGATACCTAAGCCCGCTAGCGCGGCAGCAACGATGACAATTAGCGTGCTAAGCCCTTCCAACAGATGATTAAAGGGTTTGAATTTCTTAGATTGGGGCGGTGGAAGGTTGCTTTTTAGCATCGCATGTCGATCGCCTAGTCTTTTACTTACCTCTTTTAAATTTTGAAGTGCGCCACTGCTATACGAATCTGTCTTGAGGCCATAAATGGCTTCCTTCACATCGGAAAAGAGGGCTTTAAACGTTGAGAGTTCCCTAGCAAGGCAAAAATCTGTATTCGCCTCTTCACAAATATCCTCTTCTTTAAAGGCATTGCTGATTTTATCGGCATTAAAAAATCTGCATAGCTTTTCTGTATAGCCTTCTATTACCTTAATACTACGGAGTAAAGCGATATGAATTTGCTCATATTGATCTGATAGCGGTTTTGTCGTATCTGCTAAATGTGCTTCGCTATCCTCTATAATTTGTAAGCTTCTGCCGGGTGTATTTTCAACTTCTGGTACTTCCGATAATGGCGGGTGTAGAACACTCGTATTCTGGTTTCTTGCATGAAGTGGCAGGTCATCTACCTTTAACTCTATAGCACTATCTTCACTAATTACGCTATCTCTGCGCTGTGGTTCTATATAAGTCACAGGATTGTGAGCACCCGGTATAGCTGCACCTACTGAACCGCCATCCATAACTTCTCCCCATTAGGAAAACTCCTTAAGAAGGATAAGCGAATGTCGAAAAATACTTCTAGGACTAATCACCTTATTTAGTTTAAGCAGCACTTGTGTTTTGGTCTGTGAGCGGTTGATAACACGACAGCTAATCAGAAGCTTATCCTACTGGAGAACTGAAACATGGGCTGCTAGCGTTGATCGATGAATCTATGCCCGTTATCACCATCGCCCCTAACGATGCTTTACTAGAAAAACTCAAATCCAATATGCAAGAAGTGCGTGCCCGAGGCGGCGAGTTATATGTCTTTGCAGACGCAGACACGCGCATCGCCAATGAAAAAGGTGTGCATGTTATTCGCATGCCGGAGCATTACGGCCCACTCTCACCGATTTTGCATGTAGTGCCCCTACAGCTACTGGCCTATCACACCGCCTGCGCACGGGGTACCGATGCCGATAAACCTAGGAATTTAGCGAAATCGGTGACGGTGGAGTAAATAGAAAAGTTCTCGTTTTTTTATGGACCTTCCCCCATTTAAGCCGCATCTGTTTTTATGGCTGTACAGCCAAGCGCAGATCCATTGCTTTAAGGATCGCTGACAAACTGCTTAGTACGGGATTGCCTTTTGCTGATAGTGAATGCTATTTAGTAATTGAAGCGCATAGGCGGGGTCATTGCTATATAGCTCGGCCATTGCTTTGTCATGTGGTCTATCTCTCATCATCCGTTCTCTTTTGCCAATCTTTCCAGTATTCGCAAGTGCAGTCATCACTTATTTTACCGTTAGCTGCTTGCCCTATTCTCAAAGTCTAGTAAGACGAGCGGTTTTTCTATTTTTTGAGAAGAGCATGCTAACCACTTGGTGATGGTCTTGGAAAAAGATTCGCGAAATATCAGCAATATTCAAAGTGAATTAAGGTTAAAGCCAGGCATTCATATGATCAAAGCGGTTTTATATGAAATGGGTTCTAATATTCCATACTGGATATATTTTCAATATGGATATTGATTACAACTCAAGGACAATAGACTGCTGACGATGCACATCAAAGACATTCCCTGAGTCTTGTGATAACTCAGCCTCGATACGATCGAAATTTATCTTCACGACGGCAGTTCATATGCTTCCTCCTATATCTCAAATTTCAGCACAGACTTCGCAAATAAATACCGTTTCCACTGCGGCTTTACCGATTACACCACCGTCCAATAGTCCTTCCTATTTACCATTTGATATCCTGTTCATTATATTTTCACAAACAATGTTCTCATTGAGAGACTTATCCCAATGCGCATTGGTAAATCAGAGTTGGTTTGATGCTTACTATGATACGTTGTGCCCGCTGTTTCCTTTTGGTAAGGGGGTAAATCCCAATCTACAAGATGATAAAGGCAAAACGCCACTGGCGATTGCTATTGAAAACGGGAAGTGGGATATAGCTAAGTTTTTACAAGAAAATAGTACAGAAAAGCAAGTACAAGATAAGGACAAAGCATTTCAACTCTATATTCATGCATTAAACGGCGATCTCGAAGAAGTCAATAAGTTACTGGAGTTTGGAGTAGCAATAAGCGGGAAGAATTATCGAGGCATTGCGAGAGAAGGTCACCGATATAAATACCAAAAATCTTTCTGGAAATACCGCGCTGCATGATGTTCATGTGTAGTAGTCGAGATATGATGATCTAGTACATGTGTGATGATTGCTGGCGCACCTTGACCCATCTTCTAATCCCTGAAAAATCAAACGGCCATCTCAACATAAGCCAAAGTCAAATTCAAGGTTTTTTGAAGGGGAGGTAGCGGAATGTCGGTTTTATAATGCCTACCGGCTACATTCCTCACTCAATTATGTCAGCCCGATAAAATTCGAAAAAAATAGACGAGACTCTCAGCAACATCAGGTTGCCTAATCCAAACAATTATGGGATGCGTTTAATAGGGGCAGCCTCTATATAGAGGCCCGTGGCTTCGAGAATTTAAATCCCCCTTTGTTGCGCTCCCTGGACTCTTTTAAACGTACGCGAGCGCAATTCAGGCAGAGGAGAGGAGTATTAGGATATCAAAATCAGATTGGGGTATTTTTTTTTAATAATTGTGAAATCTATGTCAGTGAGATTGGGGCACTCAGACACCACTAATTTTTTTACTGTAGCTGGAATATGCTGTAAGGAGCTGCCTCTGAGTCCCTCGCATTCACTAAATGTTAATTCCTCCAGGTTGTTGCATTGTTGAAGCGCAGTAAAATGTTCGTCAGTAAGATGGGGGCAATAAGACACCACTAATTTTTTTACTGTAGCTGGAATATGCTGTAAGAAGCTGCCTTTGAGTCCCTCGCATGTGTAAAGGCTTAATTCCTCCAAGTTGTTGCATTGTTGAAGCGCAGTAAAATGCTCGTCAGTAAGAAGGGGGGCGTCAGACACCACTAATTTTTTTACTGTAGCTGGAATATGCTGTAAGAAGCTGCCTGTGATGCGTCGACAAGCGTTGAGGCTTAATGCCTTCAAGTTTGTGCATGATTGGAACGCAGTAAAATGCTCGTCAGTAAGGCCAGAACACCTATCAAATCTTAGACTAGTCACTCCCGTATCTGACAATAGCGCTGCCAAATCTCCCAGGAAGTTAAAGTCCGACGCGAATGTGATATGCAATCCCCCCGGTCCAAATTTATTTATAGCGCCCTTCAATTCCTCGATGTCGTGGACTTTTGCGCTTTTAATGACAGCATTCGCTGCTAGCTCCATTGGCTTAATAAGTCGTACTTTTTTTAAATCCGTAGGAGAAAGATATTTAAAGATTCCTATTAATAATTCTGGTGTGTCTATTATTTTTTGTGGTGGACTTTTGGGTGGAGAAGATAGTTGGTTATTATTTACCTGGCTTAATGAAATATTATTTGAGCTGATGGTAGGAGAGATGCGCATTTTGTATCTACCTTATCAAAAAATATAATAATGTTGTCTTTCCCTCATTTAAACAGCCATAGATGGAATGGCAGTCCCCCTCCCCCTCAGGGGGGAAAAGTCGTTGGAGGCGTATGGTAGCGGTCATTCATTGGTGGGCACGGAAATTGAGGGGCCTAGGGCATAAAGTGGTTCTATTGCATGTAAAGTTTATACGCCCCTTTGTGCAAAACAATAAGACAGACGCAGCAGATGCACAGGCAATTTGGACGGCTGTGCAGTAACCTGGAATTAGGACAGCCGCAGTTAAAACAGAAGAGTAGCAAGCCATGCTGGGGCTGCACAGAATGCGGCAACAATTAGTGAAATTCCGCACGATGCAAGTTAATCAAATCCGGGGTTTACTGTAGGAGTTTGGCGCTACATTTAAAGCGGGGCGACAAGCTGGACTGCCAGAAATCCGAGAGCGCATGGCATAAGCAGGAACTGGCGTGCAGAGCAGTAGCAGAAATCCCAGGAATTGGGAAATTAACAGCGATTGCCTTGGTGGCCACGATGGGCCAGCCAAAGCCTTCAAATCAGGACGTGAGTTTGTGCATCGTTTTCGCTGACTACAAAGCCCAGTAAACGGTGGAGAACGGCTTTCGTTTTTTGAAAAATCCTGACTTTCTAGCGGATACACTCTTTTTAAAGTCGCCACCGCGTATTGCTGCATTGATGATGGTGATGATCTTCGCATTGGAAAAACAAACCCGCAGAGATAGGTAGGAATGAAAGCGCACACCGCCTTTTGCGCTAAGCCTTCCAAAATTAGATAATCATTCTCAAAATGGTAGCAAGAGATTCGCTAATTTGATTTAACGTCTTCGGATTATTTCCCAATTCACCACGCAGTGCGTGGTGAATATGGCCGGAACAAAATACAAGTGGCCCCATTTTTTATCAATGCCGACGCGTGACATGCAAAATATCTGGAATATTGGAGAGGGCTTTCAATGCATTTTCCAGTCGAATGGCATGGGGGATTTCTATCGTGATGTGGATCGTGCTTTCCATGTGTTTTGGATTGCTGCTGGCATTGATGATGTTGATTTTTTCTTTTGCGAAGACCTCAAAAATATTGTGTAGTAAGCCTGGGCGGTCTTTGGCTTGAATAAAAAGGTCGATGGGGTATAAGGTGGTGCTATTGGTGTGCAAGGCGTTGTCAGACCAAGTCGCTTGTACGATGCGTTCGGGGATGTGTTGAGCGAGACGTAGAAAATGGGGGCATTGTGCGCGGTGGATCGAAGCGCCTTTTCCTTTGGTGATAAAGCCCGAAATTAAATCTGGGGGTGCAGGGCGGCAGCACTTGGCAAATTGCGTAGTGAGACTGTGCTGTCCAAGAATCAGTACGCCGCTTGATGCGCCGCGTGCGACGCTCGTGCGGCTGCTTTCGCGCGTGAGGGTTTCCGGTGGCGTATTTTGTGCCGGTTTTGCTGCGCTTTCGTCGTGGAAAATATCCGCTAGGGTTTGCTCAATATGCCGCAAACTAATGATATCTTTGCCAACGGCATAGAATAGATCATCGGGCGATTTAAACGTGAGTTTGCTGGCGAGATCCTCAAAGCTCACCGCAGTTTTGCCTTCGCGCTGCAAGAATTTCTCTAGCATTGCGCGTCCTGTTGCGCAGGTTTCTTGATGTTCAATGGCATGAAACCATGCGCGCACTTTTTGTTTAGCTCGTCCGCTGCATAAATAGCCGCGCTGTGCATTGAGCCAGTCTCGTGAAGGACCTCCCTGCTTGGCGGCGATAATCTCGACGGTTTGCCCATTTTGTAATGGGGTATTGAGCGGTGCCATTGTGCCATCGATGCGCGCGCCGCGGCAGCGATGCCCTAGTTCGGTGTGCAAATAGTAAGCAAAATCGACAGGAGTGGCTCCGTGTGGCAACTCTATGATGCGTGCTTGCGGAGTAAGCACGTAGATAGGTTCTTGGGAGACGGGGGGTACTGTAGACCAAGGTGCCGTTTCCTGTTGCGCCATCATTAGTGCTGCAGCATTGCCTGACGCTTCTTGATCTGCAGAATGCGGTTGCCATGTCAGTAGTTGGCGTAGCCAGGCAATTTTTTCATCGTGAGAGCCTGTTGCAGCAAACTCTCCCCGATAGCCTTTGACTCCCGCTTCTTTATAACGCCAATGCGCTGCTACACCATATTCAGAAAAGCGATGCATATCTGCGGTGCGAATCTGAATTTCTAATGGGCGGTCTTGATCATCGAGTACAACGGTATGTAAAGACTTATAGCCATTAGGCTTAGGTCTTGAAATATAGTCATCAAATTCTTTGGGGATGGGGCGCCAGATATGGTGTACGACGCCGAGTGCCCCATAACACTCTTTGACATCTTGCACGATAATGCGAAAAGCGCGCACGTCATGGAGCTGAGCAAAGCTCAGTTGTTTGCCGTGCATCTTTTTCCAGATGCTATAGATGTGTTTAGGGCGTCCGCTGACTTGGGCGAGAATCCCTGCGGTGGAAAGTTCCTGTTTTAAGCGTTGGACCGCGTTATTAATAAAGGACTCACGCTCTGTGCGTTTCTCATCAAGATGGCGTGCAATTTGTTTATACGTGTCAGGGTCTTCGAACCGAAACGCCAGATCTTCGAGTTCCCATTTGATCTGCCATATCCCTAGGCGGTTCGCCAAAGGCGCATCGAGGTCTAAGGTCTCTCTCGCGAAATTGGGTTCGGGAGGAATTTTAGTTGTTGAGTGATAGCGTAGCGTCTGTAGTCGAGAAGCCAGGCGAATCAATACGACGCGAATGTCTTGTGCAAAGGCAAGCAGCATTTTTCGCAGCGATTCAACCTGCATATGGCGCAACGCTTTACTATCGCGCTGGGTATGTGCTTGTGAGGCCATCGCATTGGCTGCTTTTTCGCCTTTGAGGCCCAATTCCATTAGCTTACACACGTCGGTGACCAGATGCTCTACCTCCATGCCAAAGCGTGTTTGCAGTTCACAGCGTGCGATATGGCCAGCCGGTACCATATCGCAGAGTACGGCCGCAGTTAGGGTCGCTGGATCTACGTGTAGCGTTTGAATGATCTGGAGCGTGCCTATTGCATGGTCAATAGCGGGCTCGCCAGAGGGTAAGCATAGCCCTTGTGCATGCGTGCGCACAAAGTCTAATGCCTCATCTTGCAGAGGATGTTCGATAGTGTGTTGCTCGTGTAACGTATTCATTCCATTAAGGAGCCGCTGTTATAGAGGAGTTAGCATGATCATTGCCTGCAATAGCCGGCGGTGTCAGGGTGGTTCAATATGCGCGTGTATCAACCTTGCAATATGGCATCTATGACCCTATCAGAACAACCTAACCGAAAGGCCAGAGTACGTATCTCACTCGTATCTCACGCTTTAAAAAAAGATAAAGCACGTGGAGTGTGTAGACTTGAATCAGGATGGCATAAATATTCTTCAGAGAAGTAGCTTTGAAAGAAAAGGCGTTCCAAAAAGCGTAAAACCTATTTCCAGAGAAGCGCAAAGCCTGGCTCCATCGCATAGCAAGAAAGGAGGGCAATGTGAGACGCTGGTGGGTAGACGTGGTCTGCTGTACGCCCGGATACCTATCCCATTATTTTATCTGGCACATACGTGAATTCAGACAACCAGCAGGGATATTCCAGGAATAGGCTGAGCATGATTGGCTTTTCTTATACATAAAAAGGCACCTATTGTTATGAACTCGCATACGAAAAAAGTGTTGATTGAAGGCCCAGTGGGTCATATTGAAATTGCTATAGATCAACCTGACACTGGTCATTTGTCTAGTTCACATAGTGAGTCGACAAAGTTGAAAGGACTAGTGTTGGTCGCGCACCCGCACCCGCTTTTGGGGGGCACAATGAATAACAAGGTTGCTCAAACATTAGCGCGTGCGTTCACACAAATGCATTATGTGGCGGTACGGTCTAATTTTCGAGGAGTGGGGGAAACGCAAGGAGTACATGATCATGGCATAGGGGAACAAGACGATTTAATGGCGGTATTACGTTATATGCGTGCGCAGCCAGAATACGCCGCATTGCCTTTGGTGCTGGCCGGGTTTTCATTTGGAACTTTTGTCATTTCTCATCTCGCTGTGCGACTGGCAGAGCAAGGTGAAGTAGTACAACGTTTGGTTTTCGTAGGAACAGCGGCTACGCGCTTTACTATTGCCAATGTGCCCAAAGGCACCATCGTCATTCATGGAGAAAATGACGAAGTGATCCCATTAAGCGACGTATTCGCATGGGCTAGACCGCAAGATTTACCCATTACCGTACTCCCTGGGGCGGGCCATTTTTTCCACCGCAAGCTCCATATTTTGCGGGAGATCGTGCAAGAATCATGGCGCGTATAATATTCCCTCTTTTTTGGTGGTGAGGATATGGGTGTTGTCCTGTATTAAGAAGATGCCTTGTGTGCGTTTCAGATATCCTTTTGAGTGGGCGCGCCAGTTCTCTTAAAAGTCCTTTTCTAGGTGGTTTTGAGATGCTGGGGATGTTTAATATTCCTGATTTTTTAAACCGATTTTCTTTTCATATCTCTTTTTGTCATCTATGTCCGCCTCCTTTTTGATTCGCCGCACTGTGCGTAGGGCCGTGTGTCTGCCCGTTTTGTCTGCCACTTTACTGATGGGAACCGTGCCTTTTGCATGGGCGCAAGTGCCTCCTCCCGCTGTTTTAGCACGTTCATGGGTTTTGTTGGATGTTACGAGCAATCAAATTTTGGCATCTGAAAATGCGCAAGAGCGCGTGGAGCCTGCTTCGCTCACAAAGTTGATATCCGCTTATGTCGTGTTTCAAGCGCTCAAAGATAAAAAAATTGCGATGGAACAAACGGTGATTCCCAGCAATATCGTGCGGCAAGTGAAACGGGATGAGTCGCGCATGTTTATCGAAGCAAATAAACCGGTGACGGTCGATGCGTTAGTACACGGTTTGATTGTGCAGTCAGGCAATGATGCTGCGCTAGCATTGGCGGAGTTAGTGGGGGGCAGTGAAGCGAATTTTGTCGCTATGATGAATGATACGGCGAAGCGCCTGGGTATGGCGCATACGCATTTTGCAGACACCAATGGATTGCCGCATCAAGACCATTACACCACCGCGGCGGATCTTGCAGTGCTGTCTATGCATCTTATTAAAGACTTCCCTGAGTATTACTCCATTTTTGCGGTGAAGGAATATACGTATAATCGGATCCGTCAATCTAATAGAAATCGCTTGCTCTGGATTGACCCGAGTGTCGACGGTCTTAAAACCGGTCACACAGAAACGGCAGGATTTTGTTTGGCCGCTTCTGCAAAACGTCCTTTGGCTAATATGCCTAACCAAAATCGCCGCCTGGTTTCGGTGATAATGGGAGAGCGTAAAGAGTCTGATCGCATACAAGACAGCTTGAAAATGCTCAATTATGGCTTCCAAGCTTATGATGGCGTTCCTCTCTACAAAGCAGGGCAGGTGCTTAATACATTGCGCATCTATAAGGGCAAACTAAACCAATTGAAAGTGGGTATCGCCGCTGATGTGATGGTGTCTGTGCCTCGCGGATCGAGTGATAAAATTAAAACCACACTCTCTATGTCTACCCCTCTCATAGCGCCTATTGCAAAAGGGCAGGCTTTAGGGACGGTCCAAGTGCAAGTGGATGGTAAACCTATTACAACTTTGCCCGTAGTGGCATTAGAGGCTGTGCCTGAGTCCAATATTGTTGGTCGCGCTTGGGATAGCCTTTTACTGAAGATTCAGAAGATATGGGACAAAAGAAAATAGAGGAAGCTTTGCCAAAGCGCACGCAGGCCAGTACACCGGATCAGGCCTCTGCATCAGCCGATGTACGGTCTCCTCTCATCGAATTCCCTTGTTATTTCCCGATAAAAGTGATGGGAAGCTCTCAAGGGGATTTTATCGAGCGTATTATCATGGCAGTGCGTGCGCTGGATCTTCAGTTTGATGCATCCTGTATCGAGCAGCGCGCCTCGCGAACAGGCCGCTACACCAGCCTGACTTGCAAGGTATATGCAAAAAGCCGCGCGCATTTGGACGACATATATTGCGTCTTAACGGCGCATCCTATGACGGCTTATGTTTTATAAGTGTCTCGTCTATTGCAACGCTAGCGTAATAATTGGAAGCTGAGCAAGGTTGGGGTTTTAGCGCCAAGAATCTAGGTCATATAATCATTTTTGCCGAGGCATCTCTCCTGATATAGAGATTGTCTTCACACTGTCTAGATAATTGTCGTGGAGTCACTTTCTTAGAATCTGTGCGCGATATCAAAAAATCACCTTTGAGGCCGTTGTGTTGGGGTTCCAAAATCACCCAAAAACGCACCCCAACCTACGAAAAATGCCCAAAAATGGTAGGTTGGGGTGACGAATTGAATTAAATACGGAACCCCAACATTACGGCCTTAAGGGCGATTTCTGGAGATTATGAACAGGCTCCAAGAGCCTGTTGATTATCAATAATTTAATTCTGGCTTCGAGTACAAAAAAAGCTGATAAGCTCCTTGACGGTCCTCTTCCTTGATCTCTACGACATCCTCTCCTCCTGCTTTTCCTCCTCTTCATGTGCTCTGGCGTGGCTTTGAGCCTTATACAGAGACCTGGCAGGCTATGCGCACTTTTACGCAAGCTCGTGGTCCAGATACGCCAGATACGCTTTGGCTGGTGGAACATCCTCCCGTCTATACACAAGGCCAGGCAGGTCAGCCTGGACATCTCCTCACTACCCAAAACACGATTCCTGTTGTGCAAACAGACCGAGGAGGGCAGATTACCTTTCATGGTCCAGGACAGGTCATTGCCTATCTCTTATTGGATTTACACCGCCGCGCGCTTAAGGTTCGGGAATTGGTCTATCGCATTGAGCAAGCGGCTTTGGATACCTTATTACAGTACGGTATAGCAGGGGAACGCCGAGCGGGCGCGCCTGGTATTTATGTCCAATCTCACTCTTCCATAGATCAGAAGAATGCTATGGAGCAAAGCGCAAAAATAGCCGCGCTAGGTTTAAAGATTCGACAGGGATGTAGCTATCACGGCTTAAGCTTGAACGTGGATATGGATTTGCGTCCTTTTGAGGATATTAACCCTTGTGGCTACGCCGGTTTGCAAACTATAGATATGGCACATTTAGGGGTGCGCGCTTCTTGGGCGGAAGTAGCCGGTGTGCTTGTTGAGCATATGCAGCGTATTTTTGCATTGTGATTTCCAGAAATCACCCTTGAGGTCGTCATGTTGGGGTTCCGTATTTAATTCAATTCGTCACCCCAATACAACCTACTTTTCAAGACTATGAACAGATTCTAAGATATTCGACAAATTCCGCGTTGGTATACTGTAAATCTTTGGCTACTGATGTAGCGAAGAGATCCCTATTCCAGAGGACGCGAGAAAACACTATGCGCAGTTTAGAAGACAGCATTGAACATATTAGACCTTGGGTAGAACATTTTTTGCGGCGCATGGACGACTTAGTAGATCGCCTGGAAGCCCATCTGCCTACGAAGCAGCCTACGCTCGATTGGTCGGCTTCTCCTGCTTTTCGTTGGCATGCAGATACTGCAGGGGGATTTTTAAAGCCGGTGATAAGGCGCTCGGCGATAACCCTAGATGAATTACAGCATATTGATCGGCAAAAGCAGCGTATAGCGCAAAACACACGGCAGTTTGTAAAAGGGCGTCCTGCAAATCACGTTTTATTAACCGGAGCGCGGGGCACAGGAAAGTCGTCGTTGATTAAAGCCTGCCTGAATCAATTTGTAGAAGAAGGTTTACGGCTCATCGAGGTCGATAAGGCTGATATGCATGATTTGCCGGCTATTACGGATCTCGTGGCTTCCCGTGACGAGCGTTTCATCTTATTTTGTGATGATCTTTCATTTGAAGCGGGCGAACCTGGCTATAAAGCGCTCAAAGTGGCTCTAGATGGTTCGGTTGCTGCGCAAGCAGATAATGTGCTGATTTATGCCACCTCCAATCGCCGCCACCTTTTACCTGAAGCATTTTGTGATAACCAATCTGCGACATCGAGCGCACAGGGTGAAATTCATCCTGGCGAAGCGGTGGATGAAAAAGTGGCGCTCTCTGAACGCTTTGGCGTCTGGCTGCATTTCTATCCGTTCAAACAGGACGAATATTTAGATATTGTGCGCAGCGCGATGGAGCGTGCGGGCTATACGGAAAAAGCCTATGAGCATGCTCGATCTGAGGCATTGATTTGGGCCTTAGAAAGAGGTTCGCGCTCTGGGCGCGTTGCATCGCAATTTGTGCGCGACTGGGGGAGCCGAATATAGAAAAGTGAGGGGGTAGCTCTACACTGGAGTATGCTTCGGATTTGGTGTGACCCTGGGGGCTCCAGAGGTATTTTTTGTCGCTGCTCAAATTCCATGTAATAGACTTCTTTCGAAACCGAGTATCCAGTATGGTAGGTTGGTGGTAACGAATTGAATAAAATACGGAACCCCAACATGATGACCGCCGTCTTTTTGAATGCCTGCGTAACATCAGTGAATAAAAAGAAGCAAAGCATTTTTTGGAGAGCAGTATGCGCTGGACAAGAGATCAAAAGAATGTAGTGATTGCCTCCTATTTAGGGTGGACACTAGACGCCTTTGATTTTTTCCTGATGATGTTTGTCCTTAAAGATATTGCTGCTGAATTTGCTACAGGCATTCCTGCCGTGGCATTTGCCATTACGATGACCCTAGCAGTACGTCCGATTGGCGCATTTATTTTTGGGCGGCTTGCCGATAAATATGGCCGACGCATTATGCTGATGCTTAATATTGCGATGTACTCGGTGCTAGAGACGCTCTCAGGCTTTTCAACGAGCTTGACGATGTTTATCGTGTTACGCACCCTGTTTGGAATCGCCATGGGCGGAGAATGGGGTGTGGGGGCTGCGCTGACGATGGAGATGGTTCCTGCGCGATCTAGGGGCCTGGTCTCAGGGATCTTGCAGGCGGGTTATCCTAGTGGTTATTTATTGGCATCGATCGCCTTTGGTCTGTTGTATCCCTATATCGGCTGGCGAGGCATGTTTTTTATAGGGGTATTGCCGGCTTTGCTCGTGCTGTATATTCGCCGTTATGTACCAGAATCTCCTACTTGGCGCATGACGGAAAAGCGCAAGCATCTGAGTTTTAGAGAGACGATGAGCCAAAATTGGAAATTATCAGTCTACGCCATCGCCGTTATGACGGCCTTTAATTTCTTCAGTCATGGAACACAGGATCTCTATCCGACCTTCTTGCGCGAACAGCGCTTTTTTGATTCGGATACCGTATCGGTGATCGCTGTCATTTACAATATTGGTGCGATCCTGGGCGGCCTCTTCTTCGGCGCATTGTCTGAGAAGATTGGCCGACGAAAAGCCATTTGCATGGCGACCTTGCTGGCGTTACCCGTCCTGCCTTTATGGGCCTTTGCAACGCATTCATTGTGGATTGCAGTGGGTGCCTTTTTAATGCAATTTGCTGTACAAGGAGCATGGGGCGTTATTCCGGCTCATCTTAATGAAATTTCGCCTTCCACTATTCGTGCAACCTTTCCAGGGCTGGTCTATCAGCTTGGCAATCTGCTCTCTGCGGTGAACGCACCTCTACAGGCTTCTATTGCAATACATAACCATGGCAATTATGCTTTGGCGATGGGGCTAGTCACAGGGGTGGTTTCCATTGTATTAGCGCTCTTGATTTTCCTGGGCAAGGAGCGTCGCGGCGTCGATATGATGACATTGATACGAACGGCAAAATAAAGCCGCCTTGATTCGCACAATAGGGTTTGTTTTACTGTGAGTAACTGATGTTACGCAGGCTGTAGAAAGGCGAGTTATTGATCAGTAGAGTGGAAAGATTAGAAGTAGGTGGTAGGCATGTTGGGGTTCCTTCGTCACCACCAACCTACCAAAATAGGTAGGTGAAAGGGATTCATCAAACCCCACCAACCACCAGAAAAGGCCAAGGACCGTAGGTTGGTGGTGACGAAGGAACCCTAACATGATGACCACAGTCTTTTTGAATGCCTGCGTAACATCAGTAAGCAAGTAGATAGGCGCACAAAAATCAAGGTGATGCACGCAAATACGCGAAGATAGGTTCTTTTGGGCAATTGTAGACATGCCCTAGATAAAACGCTTTATAAAGCGGAGTCTTTAACGCAATTGAGACAAGTATCCAGTTTGATAAAGGTAGATCCTGAGTGGTTTGAGTTCCACGATAAGGTATTGATACGGATTCAGTCTAAATCCTTCTAGAGTTCTGTATGGCTGGAATTTTAATCATCGCGCATACCCCTTTAGCGAGCGCATTAGTAGCGTGCGTTACGCATATTTACAATGAGAAACCTGCTCGTGTGGGGGCATTGGATATATTGCCAGGAGATGATCCTAAGAGGCTAATAGAAGTGGCGCGTGAGCAGGCCACCCAATTAGGGAGGCGTCGCCGCGGTACGCTAGTGATGGCCGATCTCATTGGTGGTACTCCCACGAATATTGCTTCGGAACTGGTGAATCTGCCTAATGTGCGTGTCATTGCTGGTGTGAATTTGCCAATGCTCGTGCGCACGCTATGTTATCGATCGATGTATCCCTCTATGCGATTACATGCGCTGGCTGAAAAAGCGATATCAGGGGGGATGCAAGGTATGCAAATCATCGAACCTCACATGGTAACGCCTATAGTTGCTCTGCAAGAAAACGGATATAAGAATC
This sequence comes from Mycoavidus cysteinexigens, assembly GCA_031963005.1. Lineage (GTDB taxonomy): Bacteria > Pseudomonadota > Gammaproteobacteria > Burkholderiales > Burkholderiaceae > JASSUD01. The sequence goes on from JASSUL010000006.1 coordinate 75,048, forward strand.
CTTGTCTTCTCGGAGTGCAAAATTAATGCGCGTTATACCGTTTTGCCATTTTTCCCATTTTTTAAAATTATGCAGACCAAAGAAGTAGAAATCATCAATAAATTAGGCCTGCATGCGCGGGCTTGTGCAAAGCTTACTCAGCTGGCAGCACGGTATCAATCTGAGATATGGATGACTAAAAATCATCGTCGCATTAATGCAAAAAGCATTATGGGCGTCATGATGTTAGCAGCAGGTTGCGGGAGTTCCGTGTTGATTGAAGTAGAGGGACGCGATGAACAAGAAGCGCTTAACGCTTTGTTAGTATTGATTGCGGAGCGATTTGGAGAAGACGAATAAAAAAGTCGAACGCTCTTATAGCTTGCCTCTACTGTTCTATCAAGTTGAAGTTATGCCGCAGCATTAATATTTATGATTGATGCATGATAGTCATGAATATCTTTCTCGTTTTCGTTTTTTATCTTTTCTTCTCGAATTTTTTTTGCTAATGGATTTTTTTCCCACTGCATGATTTCTTTGAGACTATTGATTGCTTGCATTAATTCTGTATCCACTTTGATATTTTTATATAGTGGACTATTTCCCTTTTTTTGATCTGATTTTTTATTTTGTGTTTTTTCAAAAATCTTGTTGAGTTCTGCGTTTATTGTGTCGTAATCATTGCTTAGAATGTCGTCAAGTTCTCTGTATTTTAATATTTCTTTATTTGAAATATTAAAGAGTTTGCGAAACTCTTGGCTCCATTCTTTGCTGCTAGTATGCGATGTGTTTGCAATATTTTTATTTAATATGGCATTAATGATGGATGTGTGGTGCGGAGATAGAAAGTATGTTTCTAAACCTTTTAAATATTTTTCAATTGATAAATGAGCAAGATATTTTAAAGAGAAGTATTGAATTATCTCGGAGCTTGTTTGATAGATTTCTTTTGGTGTTTCTTGGTCTAAATCAGATATTATTTCAGAAATGGTTTGCATCTCATAACTGTTTTGCAAATTATTATTTGAAACATTTTGAGCGGATTTATTGGTGATTTTGTGATATATAAAACACAGTAATATATATTTTCTTTCAAAGAAATTTTTTATATACGATAGTATTATTTTCAATAATTTTGTAATTTTTTGAATTAGCGAAGTTAATGCAGAGGCTATTTTGCGCAGTCTTGTAAAAGTATTTCCTTTATTGATGTTTTCTACCAATAGACCTCTAGCTTTCGCTTCTGCTTTATCTTCTTCTATTAGATGTAGCGCTTCTTCAACCTGTTTATGGATAATGGGTAAAGTCGTAAGCGCTTCGCGCAAAATGAATAAACGCAATACCGCTACTAACCCTGCTGGCTGAAAGTCTTGAATAGATTTGCATCCGGAAAAGTTCGCTGCAGCGCTCTTGCGCTCATAAATCCGTAAGCTTGTTAGTAGTTCGATACAAGCCTCATCACTTGCATCTACTGCAACGGTTAATTTTCTCGAAATCTGCTCGATTTCCGGTTTAATGTCAGATAAAACCGCAGGGAGGGGTTTCCCAAATTTTTCTAACTCTGCTAAAAGGGTTTGAATTTCATTATGCGTTTTATGCAGCGTGGCATTTAAATCTTCACGAAGATCAGCATTGGGAAAGAGAGCCTGAATGGCTGCGGCTTGTTCGGACTCATTGGTGAGCGGAGATAGGATGCCATTGATATGGACTTCTACGTATGCAGATGACGTGGGCAGAGATTTTGCGTAGATGCGTGGAAACAACTCCATTGACGGCGGCGATTTTGGTAGCGATTGAATTCCAGGCATACTAAGCTCTTCTAGGCAAAATGGCGCATCAATTGAGGAGAATGCGGAGAAGAATATGCGTTCTCAGAAGGGCTGTCTACTGTGGCTAAATACCGTGACTAAAAAGGACTTCTATTTCTAGCCGCTTCTTCGTTATGCGGCGCCCCGCTTTCCTTGCCGAGCAATGTGTCTTCTCTAGCAGATCAAATACGATATGAACGATTTCCAGAATGAGAAGTATAGTATTTTAACTGGATGTTGTACCAAATATTTTTGTGCTAAGACCTAGAACAGCCTGGCGTTGCGAAACGACCTGTTCAGGAGGAACACGCGCAATGGAGATACCTTCAAGGCGCAATTGGTGTTGTAACGCGCGATAAAATCGGTAAGCATCGCCTACGGCGTTGGCTTCATCGGTGGTGATCAAGCCCAGCTTTGCTGCGGCATGCAAAAGTGCGATATTGCCACTATTTTGCTGTAATTCTGCGTGATTCTTGGCGTGTAGTAAGACCATATATTGAACGATAAATTCAATATCCATCATCCCACCCTGATCATATTTCAGATCAAAAAGTGGGCTGCGATGGGAGTGCTCTGCTAATACGCGCTGACGCATGGCGGCGATATCGTGCGCTAGTGCAGCAGCCTCGCGTTTTTGTTTCAGAATCTGGATGCGCAGTGCTTCAAATTCGGCTCCGATATCTGCATCTCCTGCGCAATATCTAGCTCGGGTCAGCGCTTGGTGTTCCCACAGGTCTGCCGTATTTGCGTGTTCTCCTGAGCGTTGCTGATAACGTCGAAAAGCCTCCATAGAGGTCACTAAGAGTCCTGATGCGCCGCCTGGGCGTAAACGTAAATCTACATCGAAGAGAATGCCTGCGCCAGTAGCACTCGTGAGGTAATTCATCAGTCTCCGCGCAAAAGCGGAGTAACGTTCGCTTCCTGATGCATCCGGATCATCATAGATAAAAACAAGATCTAAATCTCCCGCATAGCCCAATTCCTTACCGCCTAGCTTGCCATACGCGATGATACAAAAACGGGGCATGGCGATATCTGGAGTAGGGTGATACCGCGCAGGTAACTGCTGCCACACCGCCTGTAAGGCGACATCCAGTACGGCATGTGCTAAATCTGAGAGTCGGTCTCCGATGGTCTCTACCGTCACCATGCCTGCCAAATCACTTAAGAAAATTTGAAACATCTCCGCCTGATGGGCGTTGCGTAACAAATCCATTTGCTCTTCAGGGCTTGCACAGGCAAATTGTGTAGTTAGCTGCGTAGTTAGCTGTGTAGTCAGTTGGTTTTTAAAGCGTTCCCAATCCGCTTTAAAGCAGGCAGCGCGCGGTTCTAATAAAGTAGGTAATACTTCGGGATGGCGAGCAAGATGCTGGGCAGCCCAAGAAGAGCGGGCGATAGCATGCAGTACGCGCTGTAGCGCATGCGTGTAGGTCATCCATAACGCAATGGCTAGGTTGCCCCAACATCCAAAAGAGAGAGGTGACATCGAGCTAGCAGGAGTTTGACACACAGGATGCGTGGTAAAGAGCGTATCAAAATGGTGCACAACCCGTTGTCGATGGGCTTCTAAGACTCGATAGAAATGGGAGTAATCAGGATATCCTAAAGAATGCGCAAGCCGTTCGCGCTCTTGTCCGTGCTTAGAAGGAGGGAGCGTATGCGTTTGTGCATCATCGACATACTGTAGGCGATGTTCAATGCGGCGTAAGAAATCGTACGCTTGTTTGAGCTGGGCGGCATACTCTGCATCGATATAGTTGTGGGTAGCCGCGTAATGGAGCGCATGCAATGTGGAAGGACTTCGAAAATGCGGGTCCGTGTGCCCATGCAGGAGTTGCAACATCTGTACACTAAATTCAATTTCCCTAATGCCTCCTCGCCCTAATTTAATATTGTCTCGACTCGCCTCTCTGGCACCCATCATATTGTGCGTAGAGCTTCCCAAACCCCTATAAGTGCGTCGCTTTTCCTCTTTCTGAATTTGGATATGCATGGACCGGATGGCGTCAATCAGGGCCGATGCCTCTTGGGGTGGCAGTGCCTGCGAAATAGGGGATTCGGAAGCGGTGCTGCACGCACTATGGGGATAAACGAATGTCGATACGCACTGATCTAATTGTCTAGCTAATGCTTGGCTAGAGGGATTTTGTTCTGCATTGATGAGGCGGTTTTTAAGCCAGGCATAGCGCTCCCAGGTTCGACCTTGTTTGACTAGATAGGTTTGTAAACTTTTTAAACTGCAGACTAAAGAGCCTGCATGCCCATTAGGCCTTAATCGCGTATCAATACGAAAAACATAACCCTGCGCGGTGTGTTCATCAAGCATGCGAATGAGTTGGCGTGCTAAGCGTAAAAAATAATCTTGATTGGAGAGAGGGCTTCTCGTGCCCCCTGAGGTCTGGCCTTCTTCTCCATAGATAAAAATCACATCAATATCGGAAGACACATTGAGTTCTCTGCCGCCTAATTTGCCCATACCAATAATGCCTAGGGTTTGAGGCCTTCCATCGTGTGCACTAGTCGGGGTCCCGTACTGCGCGCGTAATGCAGTATCGAGCGCTTGTGCGCTGCGTTGCAATACCAAATCGGCGAGCGCACTCATGGTCTGCATGACTTCCTCTAATGGCGCCGCGCCAGACAAATCTCTTTGCATTAATAGGCAAAATACCTCCATACGCAGTAAGCGCAAGCTTTGGGCGAGTATGGCGAGATGCTTTGCATGAGGAGCCTCATGAGCAGAAACAAAGCCCCCTTTCTGGAGATCTTGCAGGCATAAGCTATCTAACCGCTCTACCATATATTGGAGAGTCAGCGGTTGGCTTTGCGCTTGCGCTATGCGATCGCCTAATTCAGGATAGGCTTTTAGCATACGCGCTGCATAAGGGGAAAAGTCTTGCAAGGCTGAGCGATAAGGATAAAAAGCGGTCATATCAGCACATAGGTTTCTAAGTGTGTCTCGAATGGGTTAAAGCCCCCCCTTTTTGGAGAGATAAGTTATCAATACGTCATTGCATTGTCGCTCAATTGCGTCTTTTTATATTGCTTTAGCATGGAAAAGCGCCGAGATTTAAATGACGGGCTATGTTAAATTGCGGTTTCTTGTTGGGCAAGCGCGTTAACGGCGTTTATCCTCGTTCTATATCTAGATATCCTCCCCTTTTATGGGGGGCGGCATTTTGCTTACTGATCTTCATTTTTTAATTGGGAAGGCGCACTTTCATGCGCATATTGACTAGAGCGATGAAGGCAGTGCTCTGGCTCTTGCTCGCGCTATTCGTTAGCGTGAGTATAGGTGCATTGGCTCTACGCTATGTGGTTTCGCATCATTTTGATAGGGTGCGTGTTCCGTTGGAGCGCGCGCTCGGTCGTCTTGTGCAGGCACAGATGCATATAGGCGCGCTGCAAGTGCAGTGGCAAGGGACGCATCCCCGCCTGATGGTGACGCAGGTTACGGTGTACGATCAACAAGGGCGGTTGATGTTAGAGGTGCCACGGGCTGTGGCCACGCTGTCTTGGCGTACGCTCTTTGCATGGAATCCCATTTTTTCAGATATCTATATCGATAGTCCGCGTGCAGTCGTGTATAGGACGATCGATGACCATCTCATGATAGGGGATGTGGTCGTGCCTGCCTCTGCGGACCTAGATCTCCTCCATACGGATGGGGCTACAGGGTCATCATTTTTAGACGATGCGTCATCGGGGTTGCGCTGGCTGTTACATCAAGAAGCACTGAGAATAGATAACGGCCAGATAGATCTGTATATGCCTTTGTATACCGGGTCGATCTACCATGAGGCAGTTTTTTTCCCTAGGCACGCTTTGCAGTATGTGTGGGGTTATCCAGCCAATCTCCAACAGGCATTTGATAGGGAACGCCTACTGACGCAGCCTGATTTAACGCAAGCAGGCGATGCTTGCGAGCGACATGTCGATTGCAAAATGTCGGTGTCCCCGTTTTCCAGCGCTAGCTGGCCTTCTAGCATAAAAGCGATTCACTTTGCGCTCTTTAGTCAGGGGCGTGACCATCAAATGGGTATGCAAGCGCAGATGGAGGGGACAAATTGGGAGAGCCCCATCGATGTGCGTTTGCATTTCCAGCATAGTTTTTGGTCAAAGGCCGCAAACCCCAAATTCTGGGCAGGTAAAGGGTATGTCGCTGTAGAGGCTATTCCTTTGCGGATTTTGAACCAATTGCGAGCGATACCGCTTCAGATAACCGAAGGGACAGTGAGTGCGCGGAATTGGTTTTCTTTCAAAAAAGGGCATATTCACCATGTGAATGGCGTTTTGAAGATGGCGGAAGTGCGCTTGCATCCGCAGCACCTACCGCAAGAGAAACCCTGGCAGCTAACAACCGAGTCTGCGACTTCCTTCCTGACTACGCCGCAAAACCCTCCATTACCAGGCATTGAAATTCCGCACCTCTCCTTTGGCTATACACTACGGCATCATCCAGCCAAACTCGGCGCTTTGCCGAATGCCTCTCGTTATGCAGGGGAATTCACGGCACGGTTCAATGACCTTGTCATGGAGCTAAAATCCCAAAGTAGTGTGCGACGCTTTCAATCTGCACAAACGAAAATTGCTTTTGAGATGCCCAGCCGTCAGCGACATGGGCGTTTAACCATAGAAGGCGACACGCTGGATTTGGATTTTGTCTCTGCGCTGATGCGGCCATTAGTGACAGACTCGGCCCCCCTCTCTTTGCACAAAAAAGCGCCCGCTTTAGCCTCTCCAAATGTGACAGTGCGTAGTCCATTATTGCGGACCTCGATGCACAAAACACTTAAATCCCATGGACCCCATTCGATAAGCGCATCTTTATCGCCCTATGCTTTGCAAAATTTGGATATAGAAGGGGTGTTGCGTCATTATCGCTTTGATATGCAATACCCTGTTTCTACGTTTGCAGAAGATCAGAAGGGGACATCGCTTTTTTCTCAGAACCTGCCTCGCATTTTAATGGGTGCTAAATATGCTGAGCAAACGCAGTATCAGTTGAAAGCAGATTTTGAGCGCCTGACCTTGTTATCCCATACACAGACGCCGCTTGGCATAACGCGTATGTCCGGTTCTATAGATGCGAATGAGCGGGGAGGAAGCTTAGTGCTGAATACCCGTGATGGAGCGGTGAGTGTGCCGGAGGGGTTGAGCATCCCTACGGCCGCGTTTGATGTGCTTAAAGGGCGAATCGAGTGGGCGCTTCTCCCTTTGAAGAAAAAACACCTTTTGACACTAAAAGCGATTTCGTTGTTTTTTTCTAATGAAGATGGGACAGGCGAAATAAACGCGACGTATCAAAAAGAGATGGTGGTTCCCGTAGCGTTTTCGCATCTAGTTGCGCAGGCGAAGCCAATAAGGTTACCTTCTGTAGTGTCGCGTGATGCTTCTGAGCGTGTTACAGAGGCCTCGGGCAAGCAACTCTCTCATTTGGCACAGCAGGGGGCGCCTCGTAAAAAGCAGGCGCATATGCGCACACGTCATGCGCATTCCTCCGATAAGGGCGTGTTGAATCTGTCATTGCGTATTGACCGTGCATTGGTAGCACGTGTGCCACGTTATTTGCCTTCTTCTTTGGATAAAGGGCTACGTACGTATTTAGCCTATGCGCTGCGAGGTGGCGTGACTAAGGATGCTAGACTAGAAATACAGGGCGCATTGGATGATTTTCCGTTTGCGTCTGCGCAGGCTCCGGGCGTCTTTTTGGTGAGAGCGCCTTTTTATGAAGGGTGTTTTGATCCTTCTCTACCTCCGGCTTCCCCTTCTGACGCCGTTTTGACCTCGGTGGCAACGTCTTCTAATACCCCTTCTTCTTCTGATGCAAGCCGTGGAGCTAGCGTGGATGCGGGTGCTAAAAACGGAAAAAATCTAACACACTGGCCGGCTTTAGAAGGTCTTCAAGGTGTTCTTGAAATACATCGAGATGCACTGAAGATATCGATAGCCAAAGGGCACTACCAGGATATTCAAATTACCGAAGCGCAGGGAGGTATTCCCCATTTGTCAAAGCGCACAGAGGATTTTTTAATCAAACTCCGTGCCAGCGGTCCGCTCAATAGCATGCTGGGGTATGTCAAAAACAGCCCCATTCCGAGTTGGACAGGCCATCCTAAAGAGGCGCTAACTGCGCAAGGCCCTGCATTATTGGATTTGCAGCTACGGCTTCCTCGGCAAGGTGCGATGCAGGTTGGGGTAGAGGGTAAAGTCTCTTTTTTAGGCAATACCATTGCGCTCGATATCCCGCGTCCTAAGCGCCGCTTAGGCGGGCGAGACACCGCGGATTATGCACTTCCCCCCGTGACACACTTGCAGGGTATGCTTCAATTTACAGAGAGCAGTTTGGCGTGGCACTCTGTGACGGCGCAGTGGCTTGGAGGCGAGCTGCAAGCAGAAGGGAGTGTGGATTCAGAGGGATCCCTGCGCGCAGAGCAGCAAGGGCAGCTTGCGTATCTTGCACTGCGTGCTTGGCTACAGGATAGTGCTGCTTGTACACGGTCGTGTAGGCAATTCATGAAACATATACGCATTGCACGACAGGAGCGTATACCTTACCAATTATCTCTCCAACATACCCAAAAGGGGAATTGGACAGGAAGTTTGGATGCAAACTTGGCCAATATCATGTTGAATTGGCCTGCACCATTTGCAAAAGCTAAGCACAAACCGATGCAATTGCATTTACGTGTACAGAACCTAGCGCCTGCGCTGCAAGCCTCTGCTCCAGATAAACGGGTGGATATAGCGCTTGGGCCTATTGCAGCAGCTTATCGGCTGCGTAGCTTAGGAGACCCCTATTCACTGAATCAGTATCGTGTAGTGAGTGGAGCGCTGCGTATAGATACCAATGCGGATACCAATGCAGGCACCAATGCAGATACCAATGTCGCAACGATGCCGGCGCAAAGCGCTGCAACCGCTCCTTTACGGCCGACTCGCTCTGCTAGCAAAATGGCGTCAACAAAAACCGGGCTCCCTGCGCTAGTATTGCCTGAGCGTGGTGTGGTGGCCATGGTGCGGGCGAACTATCTAGATATAGATGCATGGCATCCTGTATTTTCTGCAGACCCTGCTAAGCAGAATAGGATTGCGGCAGGCGCAGCGCCTAAACAAGAGTGGCCTGTCTACTGGCCGACAAGATATATTGCGCGTATCGAGACCATGAAAGCAGCACAACGCGCTTGGCATGCGGTATCACTCGATGCAACGCTCACGCAAGGGGAATGGAAAGTCGCGACGACAGCCAGAGAGTTTGCTGGACAGTTTGAGTGGATCCCTCATGCAGGAGACCCATCGACGGGCAAATCTAATCTGGGTGCTTTGAAAGGCCATTTTCTAAGGCTAGCTATACCGTTGGAGGAACAGGCATCGTCTCGTTCATCGCCGCGTACCCATCCGGTGCACAAGAAAGCCAGCTTGGAAGCCATCAATCAAAAGGGAGTGCGAGCGACCGACTTCGGCTCGAAAGCGGTGCGGCCAGATCCGGTCGGTATTCCTCTAAAAGACTGTCCTATGCTCGATCTCAAAGTGGATGCTTTGAAGATAGGAGAAAGAGATCTAGGACAAATTGCTATAGTGACGCGTTGGACTACAGAGGATAATCAGCCTGTATGGAAGCTAGAGAAATTACAGATTACTAATCCCGATGCCACCTTCTATTCATCGGGGCGTTGGAGTCCTAGCGCGCCAACGACTACGGCAGAAGTACCCCCTATAACCTCGGTTAAGTCGGGATACTCGGCATTTGATTTTGGATTAGATATCCAACATGCAGGGGCCTTATTGACGCGTTTTGGCATTCCTAAAATGCTGCAAGGCGGTATGGGAAAAGTCGAAGGTCAGGTACAGTGGGGGGGGATGCCAGAGCGCGTAGATTATGATTCTTTGACGGGAAACCTCAAACTGGATCTCAGTTACGGACGTTTGTTAAAAGCAGAGCCAGGGGTAGGTAATCTGCTTGGAGCCTTATCTTTACAAAGTTTGCTGCATCTATTAGTTTTAGATTTTAGGTATTTGCCAGGAAAAGGCTTAGCCTTTAGCCGCGTGCAGGGTAGCGCGGTGATCCGCAATGGGGTGGCGTATACCGAGGATTTTGTAATGAATAGTAATCCAGCCCGTATTACGCTAACAGGGAATGCAGATTTAGCAACACGCCGACAAAATCTGTTATTAACCGTACATCCCGCCATCAATGCGAATTCTGCGGTATTAGCTGCTGCGGTATTGAACCCCGTACTTGGGCTGGGAAGTTATATTGCGCAGCAGGTGTTATCCGTTTCGATTGGGCATAATTTTTTACTGCACTATGCGGTCTCAGGGTCTTGGGATGATCCTGTTGTCCAGCGCGTGCACGGTGATACTCTTCCTCAAAAAGCAACCATGCTAGAGAAAGAGCCATTGCATCACTCTTCATTTTGACTGTATTTTGACTGTAAAGACGAAAGACTATGACGTACTCCCTTCCTCTAAATGTGACGCAAGCCGCTTTGTTAACCTCCAATGGTTTGAGCGAAAGCCAGGTACATACGGCACTTGCGACTATACTCACTAAGGGGGTGGACTATGCCGATATGTATTTCCAGATGACGCGTAGCGAGGCTTGGAGCTTAGAAGAAGGGCAGGTGAAATCAGGAAATTTTAGTATTGATCAAGGTGTAGGCGTGCGTGCGGTGTCGGGGGAGCGTACCGCATTGGTCTATTCGGATGATATATCGAGTGATGCGCTTAAACAGGCGGCCAAAGCGGTGCGCGTGATCGGGCAAAATGGTGGAGGGCGTTCTCGTGTGCAAAAAACGACATCCATACAAACGGCAAACGCTTCTAAACAGCTTGCACTATATGGTCATAGGGATCCGCTAGATTCCTTAAAAGCGGCAGAGAAAGTCAGTTTACTCGAGCGTATTGAAGCCATAGCGCGTCGAAGCGATCCACGTATTAAGCAAGTGATGGCCAGCTTATCAGGGAGCTATGATCTGGTTTTAATTGCGCGTAGCGATGGCGCATTGGTTGCAGATGTGCGGCCATTAGTACGTGTGTCTGTCACGGTGATTGCGCAAGAAAAAGAACGCCAAGAGGCAGGGCATGGTGGTGGCGGTGGACGTTATGACTATGCATACTTCACCGATGAGCGATTAGAAGAGTATGTGAACAAAGCAGTACATGGTGCATTGATTAATCTCCAAGCACGTCCTGCCCCTGCAGGTGAGATGACCGTGGTTTTAGGCTCTGGATGGCCTGGTATTCTATTGCATGAAGCGATTGGACACGGATTGGAAGGCGACTTTAACCGCAAAGGCTCTTCCGCCTTTGCAGGTCGTATTGGAGAGCGGGTAGCCGCCCCTGGGGTGACAGTGGTCGATGATGGAACGCTAGCCAATCGACGCGGATCGCTCACCGTGGATGATGAAGGGAATCCAACGCAATGCACGCCCTTGATTGAAGACGGCATATTATGCGGTTATATGCAAGACTCGCTCAATGCAAGATTAATGAAGATGCCGCTGACGGGCAATGCACGGCGCGAGTCTTATGCCTCTCTTCCCTTGCCGCGTATGACGAATACGTATATGTGGAATGGAGATAAAACGCCTCAAGAGATTATTGCCTCCGTCAAACATGGGCTGTATGCCGTGGATTTTGGTGGTGGTCAGGTTGATATTACCAATGGCAAATTTGTATTTTCCGCCTCAGAAGCCTACATGATTGAAAATGGTCAAGTTACTTATCCGGTGAAAGGGGTGACCTTAATTGGTAGCGGCCCAGAGGTGTTACAACATGTCAGCATGATTGGGAATGATATGTGTCTGGATTCAGGCGTTGGCGTGTGTGGTAAAGAAGGCCAGAGTGTGCCGGTAGGTGTTGGGCAACCTACGTTAAAAATAGATAGCCTTATAGTGGGCGGTACGTCCTAGGAGCAATCAGTGAGTTGGACGTGTGTGCGATGTATGGAGGAGTGTATAGATATGGCGGCGTACAGTACGGATGACGTACGTATAAAAGAACTGAAAGAATTGGTACCACCCGCATACTTGATGCAGGATTTTCCCTGCGAAGAAGCCGAGTCGGATTTGATTTTTCATACTCGGCAAGCTGTGCATCGTATTTTGCATGGGCTAGATGATCGCTTGATCGTGATCATAGGCCCTTGCTCTATTCATGACCCAGAAGCTGCACTCGAGTATGCGCGACGGCTTGCAAAAGAGCGTGAACGTTTGCGGGGTGAGCTGGAAATCGTAATGCGTGTCTATTTTGAAAAGCCGCGCACCACGCTAGGGTGGAAAGGGTTGATTAATGACCCTTATCTGGATAACAGCTTCAAGATTAATGATGGCCTGCGAATTGCAAGGCAATTGCTTTTGCAGATCAATACCTTGCAGGTGCCTGCAGGGACCGAATTTTTAGACATGATCAGCCCCCAATATCTAGCCGATTTAGTCTCTTGGGGGGCAATTGGCGCGCGTACTACGGAGTCGCAAGTCCATCGTGAGTTAGCGTCAGGCTTATCCTGTCCGATTGGGTTTAAAAATGGTACAGAGGGCAGTATCAAGATTGCCATCGATGCGGTGAAAGCGGCAGCGCACCCTCACCATTTTTTATCGGTGACGAAAAATGGACATTCGGCCATCGTCTCCACAGTGGGTAATCCGGATGGACATGTGATTTTGCGCGGCGGTAAAAAACCGAATTATGATGCCGCTAGCATAGAAGCCGCCTGTGCAGAAATCCGCCAAGCACATTTATCTGCTAGGTTGATCGTAGATGCAAGCCATGCGAACAGTAATAAAAACCATAAAAACCAAATAAGCGTGTGCCAAAACATCGGTGAACAACTTGCTGCCGGTGAAGAGCGCATTGTGGGGGTGATGGTGGAATCCCATTTAGTAGAGGGGCGACAAGATCTGAAGGAAGGCCATGCAGAGCAATTGGTATACGGTCAAAGTATCACCGATGCCTGTTTAGGTTGGCCAGATAGTGTAACGACGCTTGACACGCTGGCCCAAGGAGTACGTGAACGCCGTAAGGCGCGAAAAGCAGGGCAAGAATAAGCCGCGCACCATGATCAGCCTTCAAAATGTGCATCAACGAATCGAACAGGCTGCTGCATCGGCTGGGCGGCCTATCGATTCGGTGCAATTGCTTGCGGTTTCTAAAACCTTCCCAGGAGCTGCACTACGTGCAGCCTATGCGGCAGGCCAAAGGGCATTTGCAGAAAATTATGTGCAAGAAGCGTGCAATAAAATGCAGGAGTTACAAGATCTGCGTGCTATGCTGCAATGGCATTTTATTGGCGCAATACAAAGCAATAAAACGCGCTTGATCGCTCAATATTTTGACTGGGTGCATACGGTGGATCGGCTTGCTACTGCAGTACGTCTGTCCGAGCAGCGCCCAGCTCATCTCCCCGCATTGAATATCTGCATACAAATCAATATTAGCCACGAGCCCCAAAAAAAGGGCGTTGTGCCAGAACAATTGGCATCGCTCGCTCATGCAGTAGCCGCATTACCACATTTGCGTCTACGCGGACTCATGGCCCTTCCTAAAGCTCCTGCTACGCTGCTCACATTACCTTCTCATTTAATACAAGAAGCACAGCGGCAGCCTTATCACGAGGTATCGCATTGGTATGAGATATTGCGTGAGCAGGGATTAGCGTTAGATACCTTGTCTTTAGGCACTTCTTCGGATTTCGAGGCCGCTATATGGGAAGGCGCTACGATGGTTCGAGTGGGGAGTGCGATTTTTGGAGAAAGGGAAAAGCGGGTATAACTATCCCTGCGAAGAAAATGCGCTCCGAAACGGCGGCATGCTTTTAAAAGCATGCCGCCGTTTTTCCATCTGGCTCAGTAGACCCTGTTTTTTAAAGTGATTCAAAGGTGTTTATTCGTAGCCAGGATTAACTCTGCATGCAATTTTAAAAAAATTTATACAAAATTTCGCTCGCTTCATTAAATATATGAAATTTTATTTTAAAATTTAATCGGTATATGGCATAGATATATTCAAAGAAGATTTCATGTTTTTTAGGAATATATTATGAGCTCAAAAAATAATTCTACCGTATTGTCTTCAAGTTTTAAAACATCATATTCAGGCCATGATAAAGTGGGGGCGGAATGTGGGGGCAAAAGTATAAAAGAAAAGATTTTAAGGAAAATAAATAATGTATCTGAGGTATGTAGTCTTAAAAGTTTAGGAAAATTCTATAAAAAATGGCCTGGTGTAAATATTTTTCATAAAAAATCAGGTGATGTTGAATACGGTAATATTGATATATATTTCATTCAAGAAAAAACAGCAGAATTGGGTGGCGAAAGTAAGTTGAAATGGGAAAGTCAATACTGGAATTCTCGATATTATCAACTAAATCGTAATGATTTTGAATCTACTGTTAATTTGAATAAATTGAAAAATCCAAGTATAGAAAAAGATAATTACAGTGATTCTGATGAATTTGGTACTATTGCTATATATTTGAGTCAAGAAAAAACAGAAGAATGGGATAGTGAAACTGAGTTGGGACGGGGGAGTCAACGCTTGAATTCTCAGTGTCATGAACTAGATCATAATGATGTTGAATCTACTGTTAATTTGGATAGATGGAAAAATACAAGTGTAGAAAAAGATAATTACAGCGATTCTGATGAGTCCGGTACTATTGCTATATATTTTAGTCAAGAAAAAAAAGAAGAATGGGATAATGAGACTGAGTTGGAATGGGGAAGTCAACGCTTGAGTTCTCAGTATCATGAACTAGATCGTAATGATGACGCATCAGTTTCTGATTTGAACGAATTGGAAGGTTCGCGTGAAGAAAAATACATTGAAGAGAATAGGGATAGGTTCAATATTTGCGGCTTACCTTTCGGCCTGGCAATAGAAAAGGAAATGAGTGGGAAAAATTGGGAATTTGAAATGAATAATTATTATTCTTCAAATCATTATAAAAAATAATTACTAAAAAACAGATGCCGTTATACGTTTTTTAAGTGCCAAAAACTCTCTCTCAGCTGCCCAGTTATCGCGAGGGCTAGATAAAGCGACGGTAATGGCTACGCCAGGGGTAGTGAGAGAGCGGCCATTTTCAGAAGCAGGGGTATCTTGCAAAAAAATCCAAATCCTGCGCTCGCGTACATAAAACAAAATCACAATACCTAGCAGTAGGAAAAGGCTCCCGATATAGACCCAAAATTTACCAGGCATTTTAGTCACTTGAAAAACCGAAGCCGTAATAGGTTCATAACTTTCAAGCTGTAACAAGAGCGGGGCAGGGTAAAGGCTCAGCTCAGAGAGCGCGGTGATCGAGGATTCTAAGAAATGGCGCTGTTCTGGTGTGGAGCGTGCAAAAGGAAGCGTATTTGGAAGGGTTTGTTGTTGCTGTTTTTCCTGTACCAACTGCCAGAGCTCCCAAATAGCTCCTTCTAATAAGCGCAAAAGCAAAGTGGCGGCACGTTCTTGTTCTGAGGCAGGCGCAACTTCATGGACAAAATTAGCTAATGCTGTAAAGCCGCCTGATGGGGGTGTAGCGCCATTATCTGGGGGATTAGGCGGGGACGCGCCCGCAAAGAGGGCGAGTACACGCTCTGCGCTGTCTTGTAGTGTTAATAGGGACGAAGAAGCGGTCGAAGGAGACTCTCCTACGGTATGGCGCGCAAAGCGTTGGGCGGCTTTTGCGCGCAGCACAGGATTATGCAGAGCTGCACGTAGACCCATCCAGGTTTGTAGAGAACCCTGAGAGTCTGCAGGAATGCGCAAGTAACGGAAGGGCTGCGCAGGGTCGGTGCGTACGCCGGCTAAAAAGAAGGGCGTGGCAGTGGAGTCTGCGGTTTTAAGAGGATGCGTGTTGGGTGAAGGAATAGCGACCGGCAGCATATATTGATGAAACTCGCTGGCTTGTCCATTTTGATCGCGTATTTTGTACTGAATAGACGGGCCAATATTCTGTAATGCCATAGGCTTAGCCGCTTTTGCGCCCGAACCAAGGCGTTGCGTTAGGCGATGTATCCAGCTCTCTGAACGCACAGTCTCTGCGGGTTCAGAAGTACCGCCTAAAGTACCTAAAGAGGAGGAGGGTGCGTTAGCCGTATTAGCCGTTTCCAGGTCTTCGGCATGGGGCGTCATGTTTTCTACATTAATGGCCCGAAAACCCGTGAGCTCAAGCGTAGAGGCGCTCTTAGTCGTGATCTGATGTTTAATATCCGTCAATGGCAATTTTTGGTTCACGTGACCAGTAAAGGCAACAGAATCCGCTTGATAACCTACCAGGGGATAGGCTTGCATATGCAGTACGGATCCCCCATCTTCAAAGCTTGATTGATAAAGAGCCAGCCCATCGACGATGAGCGGACGGTTTACTTCAATGAGCGCCTGCTGTTTTTGGCCGTTGGTATGATGGTGCAAGGTGACTTCGCTGGCAAAACGTTTGGGCATGCCGGTAGAGTAATATTCTACGATGAAGCGATTAAGTTCTAGCGTAAAGGGGAGCTCTTGGAAAAACACGCCTTTGGGTTCATTGATCAGCGCGGTGGCAGTCGTTTGTTTTTCAGGAACCCAAGCATAACCGCGGAAAGTGGGATTCGCGCTGGAAAGCCGATGGCTGGCGTCAATGGAATCCAGAGTACTACCAGTTGGTAATGCGTTGAGCTCGGCGATAGGGAGTGCGCGCTTGCCCCAAAACACTTTTTGCGCTTGTAAGGGTAAATGGCTGTCTAAAAGACCGCCCAGGCAAATGACGATAATGGAGAGGTGGGTTGCAAAATAGCCGAGTTTATTCCATGTGCCTCGTTTCGCGGCAATTAAGGTATGGCCTTGCGTAGGGTTTGAGGCATTGGGTGCTAAAACCGCGGCGCTAGCAGGATGGCGTATGACAAAGCGGTAGCCCTCGGTGCGTAATAAGGCGCAAAACTTTTCCTGTAGAGCAAGTCGGCTTTGTGTGCTATTCCATTGCGCATGGTGACGAAAGGTACGTAAACTGTTTAAACGCACACGATCTTTCCAGCTGCGCATGTGATTGAGCATTTTTCCGCCTTTGCGGCTCACGCAGAGCGATAAAGACAGCACTAAAAAAATCAAAATACCCAAAAACCAAGCGCAGCCATACACATTTTGCAGCCCTAGCGTAATGAATATATCGGCCCAAAAAGGACCAAAGCGGACAATATAATCGGCAGGATTCGCATCTTGTTTGAGTATAGTGCCTATGACGCTAGCCAGCGCGAGGACCGCTAATAGCGCAACCGCAAAGCGCATAGAGCTCAGAAGCTCGATGCAGGGCGTAGCAATACGCTGCTGCCAAACGGCACGAAATGAGGAAAATAAAGAAGTAAGGCGACGCAAGGCGAAACCGCTTTTGGCAAGGAGAGGTGAGGAGGCTTTAGAATGTATAGCTCGGATCAGCATGATCCTATGAGGCTATGCATTGTACAATGCATGCTGTTCGTTAGAACCTGTTTATTATCTCTCTAAAGAGGAAACCCTTTTGGAAGATTATGAACAGGTTCTTAGCGCTTAATACGTGTTTTTAGGGTAATACTCCATTTATGTCTCGTCTTTTGCGCCGTGCGCGATTTTTTGTAACCGTCAATCATTTTCACGATTTGCCCCCAGCAGGTCTGCCTGAGGTGGCCTTTGTGGGGCGTTCAAATGCGGGGAAATCAACGGCCATCAATGCATTATGCCAGCAAAAACGCTTAGCATTCTCCAGTAAAACACCAGGTCGCACGCAGCATATTAATTACTTTGCAGTGAGTCAAAACGAAAACGACGATGCACAGGCTTATCTAGTGGATTTGCCAGGCTATGGGTACGCCAAAGCGCCTGGAGAGATGCAAGCTCACTGGGAACGGCTAGTGAGCCGTTATTTGCTAGAACATGATGCATTACGCGGTGTCATTTTGCTCATGGATGCGCGCCATCCTTGTACGGAATTAGATTGCCGTATGTTGGAATGGTTTGCCCCAACAGGAAAGCCTGTGCATATTTTATTGACGAAGTCCGATAAACTCGGGCGACAGCAAAGCATAGAAGCACTACGCAATACAGAGAATTATTTGAAAGCGCTGTATGCGGAGCGCATTCAACCGGATAGTGAAAAAGTATCCTCTCACCCTCTATTTACCGTACAGCTCTTTTCTGCACCTAAACGGGTTGGATTTGACGAAGCTTATCAGTGTATTGAAGGCTGGTTAGCGGGATCTTGATGCGCACTCCAAACCGTTCAAACCATTTATATGCTTTTTACCTATAGATAATAATGCACTCCGGACACGATGTAAGTTTGCGCTACCCTACTCACCGCCCACGACGGATGCGTAGAGACGATTTTTCTAGGCGCTTGATGCGCGAGAATGTATTAACGGTCGATGATTTGATTTACCCCGTTTTTATTGTAGAAGGCACTCATCAGCGACAAGCGGTGCCGTCCATGCCGGGCATTGAACGGATATCTATCGACGAATTGCTTTTTGTGGCCCAGGAATGTGTGAACTTGGGGATTCCGGTTATTGCGTTATTTCCGGTCATAGAAAGCACACTCAAAACCCCAGACGGCAGTATTGCGCTGGCCGAGTCAGGTTTGATACCGCGGGCCGTACAAGCCGTGAAAGCGCGTTTTCCTGAACTGGGAATCATGACGGATATCGCGTTAGACCCTTATACCAGTCATGGTCAAGATGGGGTGCTGGATGCGCAAGGCTATGTGCTGAATGATGAGACGGTGCAGTTACTCATAGAGCAGGCACATTTACACGCACAAGCCGGTGTAGATATCGTAGCGCCCTCAGACATGATGGATGGCCGCATAGGCGCCATCCGCGCGATGCTCGAGGCTAAAGGACAGACACATACCCGTATCATGGCCTATGCGGCTAAATATGCTTCCGCATTTTATGGGCCTTTTCGGGATGCAGTGGGTTCAAGCATCTCCAATAAAAGCCATAAGATGACGTATCAAATGGATCCGGCCAATAGCGATGAAGCATTACGAGAAGTAATGATGGATTTGCAAGAAGGGGCGGATATGGTGATTGTGAAGCCAGGTATGCCTTATTTGGATATAGTCTATAAAGTCAAACAGGCTTTTCATTTTCCCACTTACGCGTATCAGGTGAGCGGTGAATTCGCCATGCTCAAAGCCGCCGCACAAAATGGGTGGCTAGAGCTCGATAAGGCTATGCGTGAGTCCTTATTGGCCTTTAAGCGCGCAGGTGCGGATGGCGTGTTAACTTATTTTGCCTTAGATGCAGCTCGACTGTTGCATCGTGAAGCGATTAATGCATAATGGTGGGTATAGCGGAAACAGGACAGTTTGAAATCGTTTTTCTGGATGGCAAAGTCGGCGCGTTGCTCATTTTTTCATACTGATCAAGTATAGAAATGCGTATTTATTGTCTTATTTAGCGAAATAAATCATTAAATTGATAAAAAAAACTTGACTCTTGCTCAAAGAGCACGAACAATCAAGGAACTCTTTTTTTTTCTGAAAGAAATTTTAGGGGAAAGAGGTTAGGGCGGGTGCTTTTAGAAGCGCAGTAGCTATGCTACTGGGCCTCGAGTAGTGCTCGCAATTGCAGGCAATAAAGTAGAAGGGAAGTTGTATGTCAGGTGACAAAACCAGAAAAAAGGGCAGAGTTAAGTGGTTCAATGCCAGCAAAGGCTATGGATTCATTACGCTCCTTGATTCCGATGGCGGCGGAGTAGAAGAAGAATTATTCGCGCACCAAACCGCAATTAAAATGGATGGTTTTAGAACGCTGGATGAAGGCGCGTTAGTGACGTTCGTTGTTGAGCCAGGTCCTAAAGGCTTGCAAGCAACGGATATCCGTCAAGACGATAGCGCTCCAGGTGCCTAATCTGGTGAAATTTTGAAGTAAAAAAATCCGGCCCCTGTGCCGGATTTTTTTTAAGCTCAAAAAGTACATCACTATATTTTGGGTATTTGTATTTCTCTCTTCGCTGCGTGCAAAAAGTATATGGTTAGCCCAACGCGCACTTATAGGGCCTTAAACCGAGTCTGAAAGAACATGCAGGCGATTATGCTACACAGGCTCATCGGTGGGCGTACCAAAAGGCTGATTAAAGCTTAACTGTGCAGAACCCCATTCACTATATCCACTTGCTCGAGGTGATTGAGCATTGCCAAACTTCATTGCGCACGCCCAAGGCTAGCAGAGTCCATACGCACCCCATCAAGCAAAACCAAAGCCTCTGCACCGAGCAGAGAGATACTATCAGCGGCTCCCACGCTATGGATTCATATCCCCATTTTTTGTATGCGTTAAGGTCCTTTTGCGTAATCTCCTAAGAACCTGTTCATGATCTCCAGAAATGACTCTTAAGGCGGTAATGTTGGGGTTCCGTATTTAATTCAATTCGTCCCTCCAAGCTACGAAAAATGCCCAAAAATGACAGGTTGGGGTGCGTTTTTGGGTGATTTTGGAACCCCAACACAACCCGCTTTTGAAGATTATGAACAGGCTCTTAATAAGTGTTCACATATCCTGTGTTTCTTAGATGGCGGTTAATATGAACCAAATACCTCACAGTACGCCCCTCCTTTTTCCACCTAACGGCTATGTGCTGGCCAAGCAGCAGGCCAAAATCAGCACGGATACTCAAACGCCTACACAAAACACACAGGACCCTCTATTTAAAGAGATTAAGAAAGGATTCACGCATATTGCCCATCTAAGGCGACAAGCAAGGGTAAAGACCCGGCCGCTCTGCGCAACCTGGGCCATCGGAAGTTGTTATAACGTAGTAGAAAAAGACTATACGGAAATATTCCGGTTTTTCACCGCAATAGGTGCAGATCTCAATATGAAAAAAATCCGAAGAGATACGCCATGGAATCAGCCTCTCGAAAATAGTATGCTCGAAATAGTCAGGCTCTTAAAAAAATGGGGCGTAGATCTTAACCAGCAAGATGAAAGTGGGTATTCCTGCCTGCACCTCGCCGTTGCAGCTGGCTCTCTGGATATGGTCAAAGCTTTGCTCGCATACGATATGCAAATCGATCTGCAAAACCATTGGGGCAGGACTCCGCTACACAACGCCATTGAAATAGAGAAATGCCACGATATAGCCGTATTTTTGATTCAAAAAAGCAATAATCTCAATATACAAGATATCAATAAACAAACGCTTTTACATATCGCAGCTACGAAAAATCGTATTGAAATAGCAAGACTATTAATGAAAAAGGGCGTTAACCCAGATTGGCTCGATGCGCGCTCTGAAAGCGCGATAGACATTGCCGCTCGACAAAATAATCCTGAGATGATTGCACTTTTAAAACATCATACAGCCATGACTCTCTAAAAGATGGGGATAGGCCCTCATAGGAGCGGTGTAAATCGAGAGGTTTACGCACCATTCTGAGAGAGGCTGACGGTAAAACCCCATTGGTTCTACTCAAGCAATAAATTTTGGGGGGTAAAGGCGACTTGCATTCCAATTTTAAACTAAAAGAGTTATATTTATCTTTATGAGTTGTATTTTTAAAGCGATAAATAGGCGGTGCCTGTATTTTGCGATAAGCGCTGCCAAAAAAACTCCGAGCCACGTGTTTAAATTTTGGGAAGTGATTATGTCGTCGTATGTTGCTGTAAACCCTGTAGGTAATCCGTCTTCACGTTTTGATGAGGCGTGGAAGGAAATTTTAGATGCTTATTTTCAAGAATTTATGGAGTTTTTTTATCCTCAGCTTGCGGAGAATATCGATTGGAGCAAAGGGTATGAATGGATGGACAAAGAATTGCAAGCATTGACCACGGATGGACTGATCGGTCGAAGATATGTCGATAAACTAGTCAAGATTCACTCTAAAACGGGGCAAGCCGGTTTTGTGCTTTTACACACAGAGGTCCAAGGTGCGAAGGAAGAGGATTTTCCAGAGCGGCTGTATACCTACCATTACAGACTACGGGATCGTTATCAATTACCGATATTGACGTTGGCGATATTAGCGGACGAAGGCAAAAACTGGCGTCCTTGCCAGTATCAAGACAAAGTATGGGGTGAAACGATCGTGACGTTTAATTTCTTCGTCAATAAATTACTAGATTATGAGGGGAAAGAGGAGGAATTATTAAAATCCAAAAATCCGTTTGGGATCGTGGTAGCCGCACAATTAATGGCGCTTCGGACACAGCCGAATCCGCAAACGCGCTACGATCAAAAACTATACATCACACGCTGCTTGTATAAAAAAGGATGGGGTCGCGATGCCATTTTAAATCTGTACTATTTCATAGATGCAGCGATGAGATTGCCAGAGGATTTAGAGCTCCAATATAATGAATCGATTCAAGCGCTAGAAGAGGAGAAAAATGTGCGTTATATAACGAGTGCAGAACGGATTGGTATTGAAAAGGGAGAGCAGATTGGTATAGAGAAGGGGAGGGAAGAAGCCAATAAAGAAGCGCGAGAAAATCTATTAAAGCTATTGCGAGCTACATTGAAAACACAATTTTCTGATGTATGCCCGAATTCCTATGCGTCAAAAATAGAGGCAGCAACTATGAATGAGTTGATAGCATGGCAGATGGATATAGCTCTTGGGCAGAGGCCTTGTGGGCTATTGGAAGATTAAGTTTTCAGAAATAGAAGCAGCAGATAGCAATCTGTTAACTGCGTGGAATATAGGCATACAACATGCGCACCTCACTCAGTGAGCTATTTGGGCGTTAGGTCATAGATGCTGAGTTCCCACGTACGGCGATTGCCCCCCGAAAAGGGGGGATATCTCCCGTCTCCGCTCCAGGGGATCGTTTCTAGAGCGGTGCAGGGTCGAAGGCGAAGCCTCTTGGGGCTTTTTCAAAGTCATCGAACGTGACAATTTCAAAGGCCTCTTTGCGGGCGAAAAGGTTGCGTAGGAGCATATTGTTTAAGCCATGGCCGGATTTATAGGCGGTGTATGCGGCAAGTAGAGGGTAGCCGGCGATGTATAAATCTCCGATGGCATCTAGCATTTTGTGTTTGACGAATTCATCGCCGTAGCGTAGTCCGTCATTATTCAAAATGCGGTATTCATCTAATACGATGGCGTTATCTAAGCTTCCGCCGCGGGCTAAGCCTCGTTGGCGTAGTGCTTCTACTTCATGGGCAAAGCCAAATGTACGAGCACGTGCGATTTCACGTATATAGGAGGTGTGCGAGAAGTCGGCTTCGAAGATTTGGCCTGTTTTATCTACGGCAGGGTGTCCAAATGCAATGGTAAATTTGAGTTTGAAACCAAACCAGGGTTCGAGTCGCGCCCATTTGTCGCCGTCGTGCGCTTCTACGGTTTCTTTTACGCGTAAAAATCGCTTTGGGGCATTTTGTTCTATGATGCCTGCAGATTGCAGTAAAAAGACGAACGATGCTGCGCTGCCATCCATGATCGGAATTTCTTCTGCCGTCACATCGACGTATAAATTATCAATGCCTAGCCCAGCGCACGCGGAGAGTAAATGCTCGATGGTGGAAATACGTACATGGTCTTTTTGCAGTACAGAAGCAAGGTGTGTGCCTCCAACAGCGGTGGGGCTGAGTGCCATGCTTGTTGGTGGATCGAGATCGGTACGCGTAAAAATAATGCCCGTTCCCGTAGGCGCGGGTCGAAAAGTGAGGGTGACTTTGCGTCCGGAATGCAAGCCGATGCCAATGGTGTGGATGGGAGCGGCAATCGTGCGTTGCTTGAGCATAAAAATCCTAGAGAGGGCGCGCTGTATTCAGTAGGGCAAGTGGGGGGCTAAAAATACCGTATCCGCATGGCGCATGATGACCAGGTATAGCAAAGTTGGCGATAGAAAACGCGGGTTGGGAGGGGGATACCATCTCAACCCTATCGTTTTATCTAGCATCATAATAATGATCGCCGCATAACGCGAGGATGTACTGTATCGGCGATCTATGCAAACACGTTTTAGTCCGCTTGTTTACGTAAAAAGGCGGGAATTTCTATATTTTTAACGCCTTGTTTCAACATGTTTTCTACTTGTTTAGAAGCCGCTTCTCGGGAATTACGGGGCCGCCATACAGCGGGTCCGTTTGACTCGCGAGATTGCGAGGAATAATGTCCCTCTGCATCACTGTCATAGCCGTCATTCAGTTCTGTAGGTTCATTGTCTGTGCCGGTTTTGAGGAGGGTTATTTTTGCTTTAGGCTCTCTTAAGCCGGTTGCAACGACGGTAACGCCTAGCGCATCCCCCATAGCATCGTTATAGACGGTACCGAAAATCACAATGGCATCGGGTGCAGCATAGCTCTTGATGGTATTCATGACCTCGCGGGTCTCGGATAAACGCAAAGAGCGGCTCGCGGTAATATTGACCAATACGCCGCGCGCGCCGGATAGATCAATGCCTTCTAGCAGAGGGCTGGCTATCGCTTGTTCAGCAGCTAAGCGGGCACGGTCTACTCCAGCGACGGTGGCGGTTCCCATCATCGCTTTGCCTTGCTCGCTCATCACGGTTTTCACATCTTCAAAGTCGACGTTGACCAAGCCTTCTACATTGATAATTTCAGCGATTCCCGCTACGGCATTGTGCAGTACATCATCTGCGCATTGGAAGCATTTATCCATCTCCGCATCAGGGCCCATGACATCAAACAGTTTATCGTTGAGTACGATAATCAAGGAATCCACTTGATCTTCTAATTGCTGAGCGCCTGTTTCTGCAACGCGGCGGCGTTTTCCTCCTTCAAATTCAAAGGGTTTGGACACTACGCCTACCGTGAGAATCCCCATTTCGCGGGCGACTTGCGCGACTACTGGCGCGGCTCCAGTGCCGGTTCCTCCACCCATGCCCGCAGTGATAAAGGCCATATTCGCACCGCGCAATGCCTCGGCTATGCGTTCACGCGCTTCTTCTGCCGCAGCGCATCCCATTTCAGGTTTAGCACCGGCTCCCAACCCTGTTTTACCGAGTTGGATAATTTCATGCGCTTGGGAGCGTGCTAATGCCTGTGCATCGGTGTTCATGCAAATAAAATCGACGCCTTGCAATCCGCGGTTGATCATATGTTGTACCGCGTTGCATCCTGCGCCGCCTACGCCGACCACTTTAATAACTGTGCCTCGGGCTTCTGTTTCTACAATATTGAATTCCATGGTAACTCCGCTGAAAATAAAATAGCTAAATAATGAAATGACTGAATAGGGTGTGAAGGAGCAGCAATACTGCGATGCAGTCGCTCTTTAGACCTCTTTGGCGACCCCGTAGCGGCGTTATTCCTCGTTGCCGTACTAGTTGTACTGTCTTTGTCGGAATTCCTTGCTACGGGGTCGCCAAAGAGGTCTTTTATGTCCCTGGACATCCCTCTTTAAACTCTTTTGAGAAGCAAAATGTGCCTAAATAGCGTTATCTGTCTTTAAATGTGTCTAAAAGCTTTTTACAAACCATTCCTTTGCCCTTAGCCAAAGGTGACCAAGGCGGTTTAGAGAGCCGGTAGGGGCAGACCTGGATAAGGTATGGCGTTGTGCTCTGGCACCTAGTAAAAGTCCCATAGACGTTGCATATCGTGGGCTGCGTACTACTTCCGCTAGGCTGTCGGTGTAATGGGGGACGCCAATCCGTGTTTGCTTGAAAAAGATATCTTCGCCCAATTCGACCATCCCGGGCATCATCGCGGAACCGCCTGTGAGCACGACGCCAGAAGAGACTAATTCTTCATACCCTGATTCGCGGATCACCTGCTGCACAAGCGAAAAGAGCTCTTCGACCCGAGGTTCGATGACAGCAGCTAAAGCTTGACGTGACAACATGCGCGGACTGCGCTCTCCTAGACCGGGTACGTCTATCATTTCATTAGGGTCTGCCAATTCTTGTTTAGCAATCCCATGCTGTATCTTGATATCTTGTGCATCTACAGTAGGGGTGCGTAGTGCCATCGCAATATCATTGGTAATTTGATCCCCTGCGATAGGGATCACTGCAGTGTGGCGTAGCGCGCCTTCGGCAAAAATCGCGATATCAGTCGTTCCTGCGCCAATATCGACTAATACAACGCCGAGTTCTTTTTCATCCTCGGTGAGTACAGCAAGGCCAGAGGGAAGGGGAGGAACCGTGAGTTGGTTAATCTCTAAACCACAGCGGCGTATGCATTTAATAAGATTTTGCGCTGCAGAGGCGGCCCCTGTGACAATATGCACTTTCACTTCCAGCCGAACACCGCTCATGCCAATAGGCTCGCGCACATCTTCTTGCCCGTCGATAATGAAGCCTTGGGTGAGGACGTGCAATATTTGCTGTTCAGTGGGGATATTGATTGCTTGTGCCGTTTCTATGACTCGGGCCACCTCCGCTTCGGTGACCTCCTTATCTTTAATCGCCACCATGCCACTGGAGTTGAGACCGCGAATATGGCTGCCGCCAATCTGCGTATAAACTTGAGTGATCTTGCAATTGGCCATGAGCTCTGCCTCAGCAATAGCGCGCTGAATAGATTGCACCGTTGCATCGATATTGACGACGACGCCTTTTTTCAGTCCTATGGATTCGCTCTCTCCCAGCCCCACTACTTCGTGGTACCCGCCTTCTTTGCGTGCTGCAACGATCACGGTAACTTTAGAAGTGCCGATATCTAAGGCAACTAAAAGGTCTTTATAGTCTTGTTTCATGAGGGTTTACTCTTTGAGCAAGATGCTTGCTGCGTAAATGGGTATGCTGCTTTTTATAAAGTGCTTCGGCGCTTTTTGCGTTTGTGGCGCTCATAGGGATAAACAGAATATGGGTGATCAAAGGCACGGTATTTCCTGTACTTTTTTCAAATTCCTGAGTCTTCCTATCGGTCCCTTTGCCGGTCTTAACGCGCAGAGGGAGTGGTTTTTTGGGCGGATGGATTGGCTTTTCGAAGCGCTAAACCATTGGGATAACGTAAATCAACGGCTTCTATCTGCTCCCCCCACTGCTTAGATATTTCCGGCCATGCCGCTATAAAACGTTCAAATCGTTCCGCGAGCGTGTTGGCATTTCTTTCCAGCCCAAGTTCTAGTCGCAACCCCGTGGAGAGTTCAACGGTCCATGCGTAGCGCGGCGATAAAGTCACACTACGCACGGTTAAACCCAGTGGAGCCAACCATTGCGAAAAATCGCGGTAACGCATAACCACTTCTTTCTCACTGCCTGCTGGCCCCCCTAGAAGGGGTAAATGGTCCCCCGCTTCCTCAGGATTGGCCGTAAATAACTCACCTTCTTGACTGACTAGTTGGTCATTTTTCCATAACCCTAGCGGTTTGTACTCTTCGAGCACGATGGCGAGTTGGTTAGGCCATACGCGCCGTATACTGCTATTGCGTATCCACGGCATCGACTGAATGGCGGTGCGAATCTCGGACAGGTTCACTGTAAAGAAATTGCCTTCTAAGTGCCCTGTCAATGCAGCGCGGATGGTCGGCGCATTGAGATGTTCTACATCGCCTCCAATATGGATGGTGCGCAATACAAAAAAGGGTTGCTGCACAGTCCAGTATCCAGCAGCACCGCATAACAGTAAAACCACTAAACCGTAGAGTGCGCCAGCGAGTCGATTTAATTGACGGGCATTACTCCACATATTCTTCCCTTCGCAGGATAAAACCAGTTATTGCTTCTATAGGAGATGCTGAATAAACCGGGAGCGGCAGGATAATCAACTACAGCCTCGCTTTTTTAAATTAAGTACTAGTTGTACTGGCATCAAAGGCATTCCTTGTTCCCGATTTATTCAGCATCTCCTATACACTTTGACCTTATTGCTTCAGCGTCTGTTCCAAAATCCGCCATACCAATGCGTCATAGCTTATTCCGATGGCACGGGCGGCTTTAGGAATGAGCGAGTGATCGGTCATTCCTGGCGCGGTATTCGCTTCCAGAAAATACAGTGTGCCTTGGGCATCGCTCATCGCATCGACTCGACCCCATCCTGAGCATCCCAAGAGTGCAAAGGCTTTTTGGGCTGAGACTTTGGCAATATCTTCCGCGTTGTCAGACAGGCCGCTGGGTATCCAGTATTGCGTGTCATTGCTGACATATTTGGCGTGGTAGTCGTAAAACTCTCCGGCCGGTACGATACGGATGACCGGTAAATCCAGTCCTTCTACAACGGCCATGGTGTACTCATGCCCTCCCTCAATACTCTGTTCTATCAAGGTCACGGGGTCATGCTCTTGCGCTTTATCGATGGCTTGTATTAAAGCCTCGATGTGATGGACTTTGGCAATGGCGACGCTAGAGCCTTCGCACGCCGGTTTGACAAAAAGCGGTAAGCCTAGTTTGTCGATGAGTGCTTGAGCGCGTGCTGGGTTATTTTCACCGCGCTGCACCATATCGAATTCGGGTGTTGAAATACCCGCATGTGCCCAGATGCATTTGGTCCGCAATTTATCCATTGCCAGCGCGCAGCCTAATACGCCTGAGCCGGTATAAGGAAGCTTGAAATACTCCAGCGCTCCTTGCAATGAGCCGTCTTCGCCGTGTCCGCCGTGCAAAATATTAAAGACGCGATCAAAGCCCTCTTTGAGTAAATCCGTGAGTGGGCGATTTGCCGGATCAAAAGCATGCGCATCGATGCCTTGCGTTTGGAGGCTAGCGAGCACTAGTTGGCCTGAATGCAAGGATATTTCACGCTCAGAGGAGTTTCCGCCTAATAAGACAGCGACTTTTCCAAAAATAGAAGGAGAGAGGTTGGACATAAAGCAGGTTCTAATAATAATTTTTTAATAATCTATCGATAGCGTGGAAGAGGAAAGCGTAACCAAACGTTGAGGAATCGCTTCTATGGAACCCGCTCCCATCGTGATCACTAAATCTTGGTCGCGTATGTGTTCTAGCAAGATGTCGGGCAGCGTATCCACGTCTTTGACAAACACGGGTTGTATTTTTCCCATTGCTTGCAAGGCATCGGCAAGCGCTTGACCATCCGCGCCTATTAAAGGAAGTTCGCTGGCAGCATAAACCTCGGTGAGACATAAAATATCTGCCGTGGCGAGCACACTGACTAAATCTGCAAAGCAGTCGCGTGTTCGAGTGAATCTATGCGGTTCAAATGCCAGCACGATTCTTTTTCCAGGCCATGCTGCGCGCGCTGCGCTAAGGGTGGCGGCGATTTCAACGGGGTGATGCCCATAATCATCGATCAATGTGTAGGTACCCCCCTTAGAAAGCGGGACATCACCGTAACTCTGAAAGCGGCGGCCTACGCCTTTAAAAGTAGAGAGTGCATGGCGAATGGCCTCATCAGAGACTTCTAATTCACTAGCAATGGCAATCGCAGCCAGTGCGTTCTGGACGTTATGCACCCCTAGTAAATTGAGATCGATCTCTAAGGGATCGGATTCTTCACGCAGCACCGTGAAGTGCATACGTGTGCCCACAGCCCGCAGATTAATGGCTCGCACTTGCGCTTCCTCAGAGAGGCCATAGCGAATAGTGGGTTTGGTAATGTGCGATAAGATCTCGCTGACCTGTGGGTCATCGATACACACCACGGCCTTTCCATAGAAAGGAAGACGGTTTGTAAATTCGATAAACGCCTGTTGCAAACGCGCTAAGTCATTTCCATAGGTTTGCAGATGGTCTGCATCAATATTGGTAATGACCTCGATGACAGGAGATAAATGCAAAAACGAAGCGTCGGATTCATCGGCTTCTACAACGATAAAATCTCCTGTGCCTAAACGGGCATGCGCTCCTGCGCTATTGAGCTTTCCACCAATCACAAAGGTGGGATCTAGTCCGCCTTCCGCCAGGACGCTCGCTAAGAGACTAGTCGTCGTAGTTTTTCCATGAGAGCCGGCTATCGCAATGCCTTGTTTAAGTCGCATAAGCTCGGCAAGCATGATGGCGCGCGAGATGACCGGAATATGCTGCTTGAGCGCCGCTTGAATTTCAGGATTGTCTGAGTGAATTGCGCTGGAAACCACGACGGCATCGGCGCCGGAAATATGATGCGCAGCGTGGCCCAGAGCAATACGCGCGCCCAAAGTCGTGAGTCGATCTGTTACAGCGCTTTGCGCGATATCAGAGCCGCTAATTTCATAACCGAGCGTCAACAATACTTCTGCAATGCCGCTCATGCCTGCTCCGCCAATACCTACGAAGTGCAGATGTTTAACAACGTGCTTCATAGCTTTTCTCCATCTTGATGAACGGGAGTATGGAGGGTTGAGTGTGAAGCGCGTTCAGAAGACTGTCCATTTGGTTGAGCGGTATGGGGTAGGCCACTTTGCACTTTGATGCAAATTTGGGCAACGTGTTGCGCGGCATCCGGCATTGCACAGGCTTGCGCTTTTTCAGCCAAAGCCATGAGTTGGTGGCGTGTTTGTGCGCTGAGCCAAGCAGCCAGCGTTGCGGCAGAGAGTTCTGATTGCTGCAGGATATATGCAGCCTGGCGCTCAGCTAAGAAGGCCGCATTATGGGTTTGGTGATTATCTACGGCGTGCGGGAAGGGGATAAATAGCGCAGCCACCCCTACAGCAGCCACTTCTGCAACCGTCATTGCCCCCGCGCGGCAAATCACTAAATCTGCTTCGGCATAGGCCTCCCGCATATCCTCGATAAAAGGTAAAAGCATGGGACTAGCAGAATGGAAAAAGGAGGAAGCGCTAACAGACTCAAGAGGGCCTGTTTGCACATCTGTATGCGGGGTATGCGTATCTTCTGAGGGAAACACCGTGAGATGAGGCGCAGCGCTAGATTCTGACAGTAGCACATCTAAGGGATATTCTGTTGCCTGTACGCCGTGATCTGCCGGTAAAAGGCCTGCGCGTTGATAGCGTGCGCGCAGAGTATCTAGATGCTTTTGCCCTGCTTGATGTACGACCCAAGGGCGCTGTGCCTCCGGTAATAGAGCTAAGGCCGCAGGCACCATATCATTGAGTGCGGTAGCGCCTAGGCTGCCGCCCACTACGAGCACTCGTAAAGGTCCATTGCGTTGGGCATACCGTTTTTTAGGCGAGGGAACATGCAGAAAATGGGCACCCAAAGGGTTGCCGGTCCACTGTGCGCGGGGCAGAACATAGGGAAACGCCACTAAAACGTGATGGGCGAAGCGGGCTAATAAGCGATTGGCTAACCCTGCGATCGCATTTTGTTCATGTAGGATAAGAGGGCGTTTTGTCAGCGCCGCCATGATTCCTGCCGGAAAGCTGATATAGCCTCCCATACCCAAGACCACATCCGGTTGAACGCGTTTTATTACGCGCCAGCTTTGCCAGCATGCGCGTAATAAAGTCGCAGGGAGCTGTAATTTAGAACGCCAACCTTTGCCGCGCAACCCTGCAAAATCAATATATTCCAGCGTAAAACCGTGAGAGGGGACGAGGGTCGCTTCTAAGCCCGCATGTGTTCCAAGCCAAACAATGCGCCATCCTTGCGCGCGCAATGTTTCGGCTACAGCCAGAGCAGGGAAGATATGTCCGCCTGTGCCCCCCGCTAATACCAGCAGCGTAGGAGGGGAAGCCGAGGCGACCTGTTTTTTTATATTTTTCATACTTTTCCTCCACGCATGAGAACGCGGTTTTCGTAATCTACTCGCAGTAAAATGGCAAAGCCAATGCAATTGAACAATATTCCAGAGCCCCCATAACTGACAAAGGGAAGGGTTAAGCCTTTGGTAGGCAAAAGACCGAGATTCACGCCCATATTGATCAACGCCTGAACACCGATCCACAAACCGATACCTTTAGCTACCAGACCTGAAAAAACGCGATCAAGCGCCAGTGCGTTGCGGCCAATTTCAAATGCGCGGCGCACAATCCAAAAAAATAAAACTATGACCAGCAATACGCCGATAAACCCTAATTCTTCACCGATAACAGCAAGAATAAAGTCAGTATGCGCCTCAGGGAGGTAGTTGAGTTTTTCTACACTGCCGCCAAGCCCTACGCCAAGCCATTCACCGCGGCCGAAAGCGATCAGCGAGTGGACCAATTGATAGGCCTTACCCTGGACATAGCGCGTATCCCAAGGATTGAGATACGCGAAAATACGCTCACGCCGCCAAGGGGAGAGCCAAATGAGCAAACCAAAGGTCGCTATTCCAGTGAGGATGAGGCTGCTAAACAACTTGCCGTTGACCCCTCCCAAAAACAACACGCCCATGGTGATCAGCGCAACCACCATAAAAGCGCCCATATCGGGCTCGAGAAGCAGTAACGCTCCCACGCAAGACACAGCAATCATCATGGGCAAAAAACCATGGCGTATGCTAGACATAAAGGCTTGTTTACGCACGGCGTAATTGGCTACATACAGGGTTACCGCCAGTTTCATCATTTCTGAGGGCTGGATATTCATAACGCCTATCGGAATCCAGCGACGCGCCCCGTTGACGCCCTTTCCTATATGCGGGATCAGTACCGCGACTAAAAGCAGTAGGCACAGTAGGAAAAATTTAGGAGCAAGTCGATCCCATACGCGCGTTGGTATACAAAAGGTGCAAGCGCCTGCAAAAACCCCCAGTAACAGAGAAAAGAGATGGCGCAGCAAGAAATAATCCGGATGATAGGACGCATATTTAGGGGAATCCGACATCACAATCGTGGCCGAATACACCATCACTAATCCTAAACCCAGCAAGAGCAAGCCTGCCCATACTAGCAATCGATCATATTCTGGTAGCGTGAAGCGACTGCGTGTGCCGCGCAAAGGGTTGGCCGTGCTGGAAAAAAGCGACCCTGAAGTGGTAGAGCTATACGCTGTTTGCGTATAGCTGCTTTCCGACATGGTGATGCTGGGAGAGGGAGGCGCGTCCCCGGATGCTTTGCGCTGAAAAAAAGAAAAACTCCACCGTTTGAGACGTGTCATGCAGTGGCTCCAGAGTGGGCGGCCAGTTCGCCAATCGTCTGCCTAAAAATTTCCGCGCGATGAATATAATTGCGGAACATATCCAGGCTCGCGCAGCAGGGGGAGAGCAAAATGGTATTTCCCGGCTCGGCCAATGAAGCGGCGGTTCTTGTCGCTTCTTCAAGCGTTGCGCAATCATAGAGTGGAACGCCACTAGGTAAGAGCGTGGCGCGCAAATCAGGCGCTGCTTGGCCGATGAGCATAACTGCGCGACAAGTCTGTGCAATGGGTTCTACCAGATCAGAAAAATCTTGCCCTTTACCTTCTCCGCCCAAAATCAGGACAACATGATGGCTATTGTTGTACATCAAGCCATAGAGCGCTGCCAGTGTTGCGCCTACATTGGTCGCTTTGCTGTCATCAATAAAACAGAGCCCGTCAAACGAAGCGACATGTTCGAAACGGTGTGCCTCGCCCGAATATTCGCGCAGCCCTTGCAATAGCGGTGTAAGCGGTACATCCAGTATGCCGCAGAGTGCAAGCGCAGCCAGTGCATTCGCTAGGTTATGGCGACCTTGAATGCGTAAGGCATGCGCCGGGATAATGTATTCGATCTGGATAGGCGCTTTGTGCGGGTCGCTATGCGTATGTGCTTGCGTTTTTGGGGCGCTTGCAGCTGGTTTGGCGCGGACTATCCAGGTTTTTCCAGGAGACTCCTCGATGCCCCAATCTCCCGCATGTTGCGGAATATCTAGACCAAAAGTGACGGTTTTAGACGTGTGTAAAGAGGGAGCACGCGCTGCATCGCGCTCAGCAAAACGCAGGCTATGCGGGTCATCTCGATTTAAGACGCGTAAGGTGTGCGCGTCCTGTATAGCAAGATCATGGTGCTGATCATATTGAAAAACGCTATCGGGTTTTTTGCTATCCACACGCACGAATTCTTCGTCTGTCTTGATAGCAGCATGCGCTTTGCTACTGGATAGAGAAGCTGGCCCAAAAATACGAGCTTTTGCGCGTGCATACGCTTCAAAACTCTCATGCCAATCGAGATGATCGACCGACATATTCAGCAGTGCAGCAGCATCGGGACAAAAACTGCAAGTGGATTGCAATTGAAAACTAGACAGCTCCAGAACCCAGACTTCAGGGAGGGCCTGGATATTCAGATCGATAGGGCCATGATTCGTGCCTACCGCGTGCATTGTGCGCTGAACCGTATCTATGAACGGTATGTCTTGGAGGGTCGAGGTGGCGTCGAGTGCGCGTCCTAGCGAATCCAATAGGCTTGGGCCGATATTGCCCGCGATCACCGTACGTAGTCCAGCATGCTTGCACAAAAGCCCCGTGAGCGCGGTTGTCGTTGTTTTGCCATTGGTACCCGTGATGGCTAAAACTTTGGGCGTATAGCCTTGTATATGCAATGCCTTGAGCGCTTGCGCGAAAAACTCCAACTCGCCCCATACGGGAATTTGACGTTGGTTTGCCACTGCTAGCAAACTAGCAAGGCCAGGCTCTAATGGAGAGAGGCCAGGGCTCAGCGCAATAAGCTCGATAGGCCGCCCTGGTTGCTGTGTATCGGTACTTGGAAGATTCAGCAAAGCAGGGGTGAAAGGACCACAATGCAAGGCTTTTTGCTGATCAAGTGCGTAAGCATGGGCTGCATGGGGAGGGGTAGCGCGTGTATCTGCCAAATAGAGCTCGCACCCTTGGCGCGCGCACCAGTTCGCCATGGCGAGGCCGGAGTCGCCGAGTCCTAAAACAAGGGTAGTGGGTTGATGGTAAGGGCCGAGCATGATCAACAGGGTATGCGAATAAAGAGTATAAATATAAAATCAAACGATAAGCGTAATGATCGCTAGGGAGACGCTCCCTAACGCAGTTTGAGCGTGGAAAGACCAATCAACACTAAAATAAAGGTGACGATCCAAAACCGTACAACTACTTGCGTTTCAGGCCAGCCGCATAATTCAAAGTGATGGTGTAATGGCGCCATTCTAAAAATACGTCGGCCTGTGCCGTAGCGCAGCTTGGTGTATTTAAACCAGATCACTTGCAACATCACAGACAGCGTTTCCGCTACGAAGACGCCACCCATCACAAACAATACAATTTCCTGGCGCACGATAATCGCAATCGTGCCCAGCGCTCCACCGAGTGCTAAAGCGCCGACATCGCCCATAAAAACACGGGCTGGATGGGTGTTGTACCAAAGAAATCCCAATCCTGCGCCACCCAGTGCAGAGCAAAAAACCAATACTTCGCCCGCTCCCGGTACAAACGGGAACAGAAGATATTTCGCGTATACGGCATTGCCCATCACATAGGCAAAAACACCCAATGCAGCGCCCACTAATATCACTGGCATGATGACTAGTCCATCTAGACCATCTGTCAAATTCACCGCATTGCTAGAGCCTACAATGACAAAATAACTTAATGCTATGAAACCGTATAAGCCTAGGGGATAACTGACCGATTTAAAAAACGGCACCCACAAATCAGCGCGCGCAGGTAAAGTTTGCGGCAAACCATCCTGTAGCCAAACCATTAATACATCAAAAATATTTTTATTATCGGCTTCTGAAAGGCTAAATGCTAAATACACTGCAGCAATAATCCCAATGAGAGATTGCCAAAAATATTTTTCCCTAGACCGCATCCCATTGGGGTCTCGACGCGCCACTTTGCGGTAATCATCGACCCAGCCGATGCAACCATAGCCCAGTGTGACTAGCAATAAAACCCAAACGAAGCGATTGCTTAAATCGGCCCATAATAAGGTTGAAATGGCAATGCTCAATAAGATTAAGGCGCCACCCATCGTAGGTGTGCCTGATTTTACCAAATGCGTACCGGGCCCATCTGTGCGTACGGCCTGCCCCATTTTGAGTGCAGTCAACCAACGAATCACCATAGGTCCGCATAATAGCCCGATGAGTAATGCGGTCATCATCGCCATGACTGCGCGAAAAGTGAGGTAATTCACGACCCGCAAAAAACTCCAATCATTTTGTAGCCAGTGCGCTAAAAGTAGCAGCATGAAACATCCTTGAATTCAGTAGAGCATGGCCTAGAAAAAGTATCGCTAGGTTTTTGAAAGATTCCTCTTTCGTTTTTTGCGCGATGAAAAATCAGCGCAGGAAAATGAAAAATACTTCGAAAAATACTTTTCTATCTATGAAGGTTTTGTATGAGAAAGCTGCTGGATAATGCGCTCCATTTTCATAAACCGTGATCCTTTGATTAGCAAGGTGGCTTGCGGATCAAAGGGAATACTTTGCATATGCTGTATCAAAGGCTCGATGGCATCAAAATGCATTGCGCCCGCGCCAAATGCTTCGCATGTGTAATAGCTGTCTTTTCCTAAGGTGTACAGCTTGTCGATACCGCATGCACGAGCATACACACCAATCTCTTGGTGAAAATCCTGGCTTTGAGTGCCTACTTCGCCCATATCGCCGATAACGAGAATACGAGGGCTGGGGTATGCGGTTAATACATCGATCGCGGCGCGCATAGAATCGGGATTAGCGTTATAACTATCGTCGATAACGCGTATTCCCGATAAGGGCCCTTCAGCAATGTGCTGCAGGGCTAGGCGACCAGAGACCGGAACAAAGGATTCTAAGCCCTGCCGAATAGCGCTTAGATCGACCCCTGCGGCTAATGCAGTAGCGCTGGCTGCTAAAGCGTTGCGTTGATTATGTACGCCTAATGCTTGCAGAGTGACAGTGATAGCGCCAGCGGGCGTGCGGATATGCAAACGTTGGGTAGAGGTAACCGAATCGATTTGCCCTTCAGTTTGTGCTTGTGAGGCGTATTGCGTTGCTTCGAGGGTACCTTGTATTGCCGCCAATGAGATGGGGGTATCCGCATCGCGTGCAGTATGAAGTGCAAAATCCAAAATGGGTCGTTGCCCAGCGGCTTCACGCCAAAGTGGTGTGTAGGGGTCATCTGCCGGGAAAACGGCGATTCCATCTGGTGCGAGAGCATGCAGTATGCTGGCATGTTCTAATGCTACCGCTTCCACACTAGACATAAATTCTTGATGTTCACGCTGTGCATTATTGATCAGCGCAATGGTTGGCTGTGCGAGTTGAGCGAGATGTTCGGTTTCCCCGGGGTGATTCATCCCTAATTCAATGACGGCCAAACGATCGGTATCTTGCAAGCGCAGCAAGCTTAGGGGGACTCCGATCGCATTATTCAAATTACCCTGCGTAGCCAATCGATGTTCGATGCCGACAGCAGCTGCAAAAATCGCAGCGATCATCTCCTTCACCGTGGTTTTGCCATTGCTGCCCGTCACTGCAACTAACGGTAATGAAAATGCAGCGCGCCAGTGACGCGCCAACTCTTCTAATGCACGCTGTGTATCGGGTACCTGCAGTGCAGGCAACGGCAGTGAGGGTCCAGAGGGCGCTTTCGCATCCCATGTGTAGTCGCACGAGATTAGGGCCGCACTCGCGCTTCGCGCTGCAGCTTGCGCTAAAAACGTATGTCCATCAACACGTTCCCCAGGCAATGCAACAAACAGCGCCTGCGGCGCTAAGGTACGACTGTCGATCGAGACGCTGGTAAAAGGCGTGTCAGGGTTGCCGATGATGCGGGCTTGGGTCGTCCATGCTGCTGCATCACGTAAAGTCGGTATTTTTGTCTGCATCTTCATCCGCATTTTTATTATTTGCCTCTTTTTCTATGGCCGATACATTCCGATATAGGCGTGCCTTCGGCGTGAGCGGTGTGCAATACGGTATTTTGAAATGTCTTTGCCGCAGCACCCTGTGGCATCTCACGCAGTGGAGTGGTTTGAGATAGCGCAGGGTGTTTGGAATCAGAGGGAGGCGGTACTATCCCTTTTTTCCCTCGCGCAGCGAGTGCTAAACGCGCATGATCATGATCCGAGAAGGGCAGTTTTTTGCCTTGGATTTCTTGCGTAGATTCATGCCCTTTGCCGGCTAAAACGATAACATCTTGTGCTTGGGCTTGGCGGATCGTTTGCAAAATCGCCACCGCACGATCTTCAATACGTTTTGCGTGCTCGGGGTGATCCATGCCTTGTGCTATTGCATCGATAATCGCTGCAGGGGTTTCACTGCGCGGATTATCGGTGGTGAGCACCACTTTGTCGGCTAACTTTTCTGCAATCTTGCCCATGAGAGGGCGTTTTTGGGTATCTCGATCTCCGCCACAACCCATCATGCAAGCAAGTTGACCTCCGCGTTGTTGCGTAACCGTACGGAGTACCGTGAGCGCTTTTTCAAGCGCATCCGGAGTGTGCGCATAATCAATGACGATTAAAGGCTCATTGGCCTGGAGATTGCCTCCCACTTTTTGCATTCGACCCGCAACAGGAATTAATTTAGACAGTTGCGCTAATGCATGCTTAAAGGGGATATTCGCTGCAATCAGGCTAGCGAATACGGCTAGGGTATTGCTGACGTTAAAGGTACCCAGCGCCGCGATCTCGACTTCCCCTTTTCCCCAACTCGAATGCACTTCAAACGCAGTCCCTTGAGACGTTGCGCGCAGTTTGGATGCGTATACAAATTCCGTGTGGCGGTTTGTAAATGATGAAGCAGGAAGAGCAGCTAAAGTCGTTGATGGTTTTGCTTCGCAAGTGGCTGCATATGTGGGCCAATCTACCGAATCAGATGCGCCTAAAGAGGAATGCTGCGCAGCCTCAGTATGTATTCCATACGCAATAACGCGGCGCGCATCCAAGGGGCGTGCTAATAAATTCGCTCCTAGAGGATCATCCCGATTAATGATGGCGCAGCCCAGATGAGGCCACTCTATAAGACGGGCTTTCGTCGCGGCGTAGGCTTGCAGTGTGCCGTGATAATCTAAGTGATCCTGGCTGAGATTGGTAAAAATCGCTACATCGAGCGCTGTTCCATTGAGCCGTCCTAAATGTAATGCATGCGAAGAAGCCTCGAGCGCCACAGCGCACAGTTTGTCATCGCGCAACTGCGCTAGCTGATACTGGAATTGCGGTGCGTTAGGCGTGGTAAATCCCGTGGTATGCAGATGATCGAGGGAGCCACTCCCTAATGTTCCAATGATCCCACAAGGCAGATGCAATTTGCACAATGCTTGAGCAATCCAGTGACTGCAAGAGGTTTTGCCATTGGTGCCCGTAATGCCTATTAAGAAAAGATTTGCACTGGGATGGTCATACCATGCACTGGATAAAGGGCCTGCTAAATCAGAGAGCCCAATAATGGGTTGTACGATGTCGGAATAAGTGATGGGATCGTTGTCGCGAGAGGCGTTGTCTTCCGCAGACTCCCACAGCACAAGGCTTGCTCCACGGTTCAAGGCCTCTCGTATATAAGATTGCTGATCGGTCTTGTCCGCGGTATAGGCCAAGAACGCATCACCGGCTTGGATTGCTCGACTATCCGTATGGAGACGTGCAGTAGGAGCCAAATATTTTTTTAAAGCCTGCAGCGCTTTATAAAAAGCCGGTTCCAATGCGGCGCTAATGGCAGGCGCCGTGCTATTTATAGAAAACGGTTTAGATGACTTAAGCATGGACGTTTTCATGACAACGCTCCTGCTGCTGAAGTCTTATAAGAGGGGGGATGTAAGAAGGCCGTTTTGGCTGGATTCACGCAACTCCTAGGTCCACTACCCTTTTGGGTGCTGGAAGTACCTGATGGAGGACATATATCAAACGGTTTTTGCGGGGCGATATTACGTACTCGTAAAGTATTACTCAGGATTTCTGCCGAAACGGGACCTGCGACTTGACCGCCAAAATGCTTGCCTGCACTGGGGCGGTCAATAGAAACGGCTACAATAAAACGGGGATCTGGAAAAGGGCCCATTTCAACAATAGAGGCCCGATATTTTTTCCGGTCATATCCATGTTTAGTGTGTTCATAAACCGTGCTGGTTTTGCCTCCGACTCGATAACCAGGAACCTGCGCATTCGGGGCCGTACCGCCTGGTGCGACGACGCTTTCTAGCATCGCACTGACCGCTTTTGCGGTTTGCGAAGAGAATACTTGTGTTCCTGTAAGACTATCTTCTTGATGTTTAAGCAGGGTCAAAGGCAGCAACTGACCACCATGGGCAAACACGGTATAAGCATGCGCCATTTGAAAAAGCGAAGCGGAAATGCCATATCCGTAGGACATCGTTGCTTGTTCAATGCGGCGCCAGCTTTTCCAAGGCCTGAGACGGCCAGCAACCGTACCGGGAAAACCCACCTTCGGGGCTTGGCCCAATCCCACACTGGTAAACATATTCCACATTTCTTCAGGCTTCAATTGCAAAGCGATCTTGCTGATTCCCACATTACTGGATTTTTTAATCACGCCTGCTACAGTCAAAGTACCATGATTGCTGACATCACTAATTTTCGCGCCATCGATCATGTAATACCCTGGAGCCGTGTATACCGTGCTCGATGGCGCGACACGATGTAGGTCTAGTGCCAATGCAACCGTAAAAGGTTTCATGATGGAACCAGGTTCAAACATGTCCGTTAATATCCGATTGCGCAGCTGCTCGCCGGTTAAATGGGCGCGGTTATTCGGGTTGTATGTTGGGTAGTTGACGAGTGCTAAAACCTCACCCGTTCGCGCATCGACCACGATAGCAGCGCCTGAACGAGCTTGATTTTGCAAAATGGCTTTTTTCAAGGCGGTGTAGGTGATGTATTGAATCTTGCTATCGACCGAGAGCGTTATATCATGGCCGTCACGTGGCTCGACCAGCTCATCGACATCTTCTACGATGCGTCCCATACGATCTTTAATCACGCGTCGACTACCTGGTACACCAGCAAGTTGAGATTGAAACCCCAACTCAACGCCCTCTTGGCCTTTATCTTCAATACTCGTAAAACCGATCAGATGCGCGGTAATTTCGCCTTCCGGATAAAACCGTTTGTATTCTTTGCGCTGGTAAATTCCAGGAATATCTAATGCCGCAATTTGCGCAGCACGCTCTAAAGAAACCTGGCGTTTCAAATAGACAAAAGAGCGATCTGACGCAAGTTTCGTTTGTAATTCCTGTACGCTCATCTCTAAGAGTTGGCTGAGCGCAAAAAGTTTGTCAGGAGAACGCGCTGCTGTCGCAATTTTGGGGTCGACCAATCCTGTCGTCGCGGTTGTCGCGCTGCGAGCGGCCATAGTCGATGGCGTTTGAGTTTGTACGCGCTGAGAAGTTTGCGCGCATACGGACGACCATGCGGGGTTGGCCTCATTGCTCGCCATTGCCGGGTCGGATTTTGCCGGATCTCCTCCTGTAGAGGCCTGGCATGCTACAAATGTTTTGGAAGAAGCTAAAAAAATATCCGGTACATCTTCTGGAATAGCCCAAATTGCTCGAGCTGGAAGGCTGGTCGCAAGCACCACGCCATTGCGGTCAAAAATTTTGCCGCGCGTAGCGCTTAATTCTAATGTACGTTGGTAACGGCTCTCGCCTTGTTTTTGATAAAACGCATTTCCAGGTCCTTGAATCCAAAAGGCGCGCGCCAGCATGACCGCGAAAGCGATAAATAAAAAGAAGACCAGTAATTTAGAGCGCCACATCGGCAGATGTAGCGTACTGCTAGGGTATCCCGTAGTAGAGATCTGTATGGCAGGTGGGCGATGAGGCGCGCCTGTTTGCGCAGTAGATCGGTTTTTTAATATCACGGCGCGCCTCTAGAACGTGCTACAGAGGCTAGCTGCACAGTAGGCGTGCCAGGTGCGGCCAATGCAGACGGCTTTGCATTGCGCGCATGCTGAAAAGCCGCAGGATAGGTATTTTGCTTGCTTGAAAGCGCCGCATGTTGGGCGACAGGTGTGGCAGAGGGGGATGAAACCGCTGGTGGCAATGTGCTGGGTTTCATGCCTGGATGAGACGCAGAAGCCAGCGCAGAGTGCTTCAAGTATTGCGTTTGCACAGATTGCACAGGTTCCATAGCCAATTGGCGTAGGGCAATATTTTCAATCCGCGAAGTTTTACTCAGTGCGCCCTGTTCATACTGCAATCGTGCTGCTTCTTGACGTAACTGTTGTGCCTGATTTTGCGCGTGATTTAACGCAATAAAAAGATGGCGTTGCTCATACGTTGCATTGATCACGGAAAGTGCGCACGCTAACGCGAGTACAAACAGGACGATATTTAAGCGATGAGTCAGGAAGCGCATTGTGGGATCTTTCAGAGCGTGGTGGGCGCCCGTTGAAGCTTGCTAAAAAAGAGAGGCATTTCTATAAAACACATGAGCTATATGAGACAGGCGAAGCCTACCTGAGAATGCAACATTCGACTGCCCGTAAGTGCCGCACACCGTTCTTCAATAAAGCTTAATTTGGGGTGGGGTCGATTCTCTGTGCGACGCGCAAAAGCGCTGAACGCGCTCTAGGATTACCGTGTACCTCCGCCTCGCTTGCCCGTAATCGAGCCAATATCGCCATTGCAGGAGTCGCTTCTTTTTCCTTCTGAGAGTGAATGGATAACTGACGCAAAAGTGCCAGTTGTTTGTGAGACAGGTGCTCGTGCCCTGCATCGTCTGATCGATTAGCAAGACCCGCTTGTTTTTGCATAAAGTGCTTCACAATACGATCTTCTAGCGAATGAAAGCTAATGACCGCTAATCGTCCGTTATGCTCTAGGATGCGTAGCGCGCATTCGAGTACCGTGCGCAGTTCTTGCAATTCTTGATTGATATGTAAGCGAATCGCTTGAAAGGTGCGCGTTGCAGGGTGTTGATTGCGCTCTCGCGTTTTCACTGTGCGTGCTACGAGTTCTGCGAGTTCGCGTGTCCGATGCAATGGTCCTAGCGTTTCACACTGCGCTTGGCGCTCGACAATCGCTTTTGCAATGCGTTTTGCAAAACGCTCTTCCGAATACATTTGAATAACGTATGCAATTTCTTCTTGCGTAGCGTGGGCTAACCATTCGGCAGCGCTTTGCCCTCGATCTGGGTCCATGCGCATATCTAATGGCCCATCTTCTTGGAAACTAAAACCCCGACTCGCATTATCTAATTGCGGAGAAGACACCCCTAGATCTAGAAGAATCCCAGAAATCCGAGATACCCCAGCGATTTCTAGCACTTGCTCTATACCGGTAAAACTGCTGCGCACAATATGAAAACGCGGGTCCTGCCATGTTTGTGCAACGGCATAGGCTTCAGGGTCTTTATCAAAGGCAATGAGCCGACCTTGCGCGTTGAGCTGTTCCAGAATAGCGCGACTGTGTCCTCCGCGCCCAAACGTTCCATCCACATACACACCATCTGGACGCCATACCAATGCTTCCACAGACTCACGCAATAAAACCGATTCATGCGTATGGGTACAGACAGGCATATTGATGAATACCCTATTAAAAATAGTATTTAAAAAATGAAGTTTTTCAGCGCATCGGGTAATTCATCCGCCATCGCTATTTTTTCTCGTGCCGCATAAGTCTGCGCGTTCCACAATTCAAAGTATTCTCCCATCCCCAAGAGCATAATTTCTTTATCGAGTTGCGCAGCAAGCCGAAGTTCTGGACTAATCAGTAACCGACTCGCGCTGTCTAATTCGATATCTAGTGCATTACCTAGAAAAATACGTCGCCACCAATGAGCATTCATCGGCAACCCAGCAATTTTGTCGCGAAAGACGTCCCAAGCATTTTGTGGAAAAAGCAGCAAGCAGCCATCAGGATGCTTGGTGAGTGTCATCCGATGCGCAAGTGGGCTCTGCGGTAACGCTTCACGATATCGTGACGGAATAGACATCCGTCCCTTCGCATCGAGCGTGAGTGCAGAGGCACCTTGGAATAACTGCTTTTTCGCAGGGGTATTCGACATGCTCTTAACGTATTGGAGCCAGGTTGTAGAAAATCATGACGCTACTTTGAGCAACAGCTAACCTGCTATGAAACGGTGAGTGGTATGCCAAAAATCGACTCCACAACAGGAATGCCTACCTTGGATCAGAATTTTCTACGTATTTTCTGTATACGATTTAGAGAATTCTGATGGAATTTTCTTAATAAACTAGCGTGTAATGTACACAAATTCTCACTTAAAAACACTTTTTCCCACTGTAGAGGAATGCGAATACTTGGTCAAGCGGTCCAAAATCTTTATTTTTAGGGGAAGTAGACAGAGGAAAGACAAAAAATAGTAAAAATACTTCCCCACTATGAAGTAAGGCAAATGTCTTAATAACTGATGTTACGCAGGTATTGAAAAAGACGGTGGTCATTATGTTGGGGTGACGAAGGAACCCCAACATAATGACCACCGTCTTTTCATCTTTGCGCTCTACGGATCAATAACTCCCATTTCTACAGCGCAAATCCAAGATTTTTACGCCGAGGCTTCATAGAAGCACGGCAGTGAAGCACTTTGATATACGTGTATGCGATGTCTTTGCTATTTCTCCATACATGGAAATGCGGCACTCCATAATGAGAAGAAGTAGCAGCAGCATATATAAGGTGCTTTATGCTACTTGGAGGGTTTGCATAGGAAGTGCGTTAGAAGCATCTGCGTTTGTCTGTTCGAGGTCATTAGGCGGCACATCCTCTTGAGGTGTACGCATAACTAAGTCTTCTCTATGTTTAGTAACCGTTAAGTACCCCGTTATCATTGTCAAAGTCGTAAGCAGTATGGCCGCAATAAGCGGCACTACATTGGAATAATTGCTTTTGCGATTGGCAATAGCAATGCTGGCATAAATCATTGCGCACGATAACGTACCAAAAATGGCGCAACTGCCTCCAAAAATTTTCGCTAGATCAGCCGCACTGGTTTGCGTGTCAGTAAAAGGGTCGATGAGGTTATCGACGTCATTGGCGGCATCGCCGAGATCGATGATAGTGGAAGAATCACTTTCTGAGGAGCCTCGATTAGAAGTCTCTTCCGTTGAGGTTTGTATCACTGGAGTCGAAATGCCATCTATCAATGCGGCTCTATTTAATATGAATCTTTCAAGGTGTTCAGAAGCCTCTAAGTAGGCTGCTGTATAGTTTGAAGAGGGGCTATTGCTTAACTCCTGCGCAGAAAATTCAGTAATAAGTGTTGAGGCAGTACTTTCTATAGAAATTCTTCTATCAACTGGTAAATTCACAGTGGTAGGGGATATCGTCATTTTTTGTTCTCGTGTGCTGTATGTCTTATAGACAAACATCTGGTGATTGCCTACATATTCTTCGAAGCACTTTGCCCCATTGGAAAATTGGACCGCATGTTGAGCAAATTGCGTCTTATATAAAAACGCAGAAAGGTTCTTGGGAAATAGGGGAGGGATCTGTAAAAATCAAAGAATGCTCTGTAAACCCTTTACCGCTTGCTTACGTTTTTGTGCGATATTTGCTCTATTGCGGTTACGAATTTAGGGCTTACTCTCAACAAATAAAACCATCTTCAGTAAAGCTATAGA
The DNA here is from genome assembly GCA_031963005.1 of Mycoavidus cysteinexigens. Lineage (GTDB taxonomy): Bacteria > Pseudomonadota > Gammaproteobacteria > Burkholderiales > Burkholderiaceae > JASSUD01. The sequence continues at coordinate 119,964 of JASSUL010000006.1, forward strand.
AATTCTTCTAAAAGTCTGGATTAGGATCCAATTTTTAATGTGCAGTTTAGTGTCTGATTTTCTATCTTAGAAAAAGATAGGTATTATTTCGTTTTATAGTATTTTTTTTCTGATATTTTATTATCTCGTTTTTTAAAATCCTGCAATGTGTATCTGGCTATGTAGTTTTCTTTTTTAATGCATAGCTCAGAATTTTAAAAGTAGCACTAGATCTATCTATGCGCAGGAGGAGAGAATGGGAAGATTAGAATTGAAAAGTAAATCTCCTATAGATAATTATCATGTAAATATTACAAATATTGAGCCTGCCCATTGTTCGTTGAGTCCAGTGCATCCGTCGCCAGTATCTCCATTGTCTGGTCATCATGTGTGTAATAAAGGATTAAATTATGCCCACCGTGCTGAGATTTCTACACCAAATCTTTATGAACTCGAAAGTCAAACAGGAAATAAAGATAAATATTATGCAGCACATTCTAATTTAAAAACAAAAAATATCAGTGGTAAAATCGGCGCACTATTTTTGACGTCAGCGGCTGGTATGATAGGGACGGGGTCATATTTATATCTGGATCCCCATAAAAAGAAATATTTGGATCCTAATATAAGTTTAGCAATAGGTGTAGGAGGATGGGCATTACTGTTAGTTACTAGTGGAGTAATGTATTGTGCTAGTAAACGCCGATCACGATGAAATTCTCGTAAAGCTTCTACAATTTTATGTGCCAATATAATGATTATATTGGCTTTAATAAAAAAGGCAGATTTCATCATCTGCCTTTTTTATTAAATATCTAAATAGATTTTCTAATTGTAGTGAAGGAATAAGTATATTTTTCTTTTGTAATGCCTCTCTAGTGGCGGACTGTTATAGTATCAAGTGCCATATTATTATTTTGTACTGCTCTATTATTTTTGCGAGTAGAAGAGGAGAGAGAAAAACTATAGACAGCAGAGGATAGGCCAATGAGCAAAGATATTCCTCCTAATCCATTAACCAAATCATTAGTTTCTTTTGTATTTCCTGGTACTTTGGTTGCATAAAAACATAAGCCACTCAAGGCCAAAAAAGCAACGCTAGACAATCCTGAAATGATGTGTTTTTCTGATTTGCCGGGCCATTTTGATCGTGTTCTTTGATTGCTATGCGATGAGATAGCTTGAGTCTCAAACGCACTTCCCCGTGACTCGTATGGAGGAAGAGGAGTTGATGTACGAGAGTATGGGGGAGGTGATGGAGTACTGGTTCTGGATGGAGTTGCTTGAGGCAATCCGTGAAGTGAAGCAGATATGAACGATTGTGGTGATAGTTGTTCTACGGATCGAGATGTTGGAGTTGAATGTAGATGCGCTTCAGCAGGTATTGCAATATGGTTTTCTGCCACTACGGCAGTTCCTCCGGTAGAGTTGAGTGATGTTCGAAACATTTTAATTCTCCTGTGTATTCAGATGTGTGAAGACTCAAGGAATTTCAATTTCATTCTTTTAATCTCTTTAAATTGAGAGAAATATATAAAATCTAATAATAAAATTTAGAAAAAAATGCAAATATAAAAATATAAATCAGAAAAAAAGTATTGAAAAACGAAGTGATGAAAAAAAGAGTTTTTAAACATTTTCTGATTTTTTATTGAATATATATTTATTAATATATATTCAATAAAATTTACAATTTTATTTTTTCTTTCTATTTTGTTTTTCTAAATTAATGATTTTATTAAATAGCCCATGTACATATCTTTCTATAGTTTCCATTTTTTTTATATCATGGTATTTTTTAATTTGATATATTATTTTATCATGTTGCGCATTTTTGTTTTTTGATTTTATGATTTTTTCAAAATTAATTATTATATTTTTAATATAAATAAAAATTATATTTTTTATTTTTGCATGGCTATTTTTGTCTATTATATTTTGTTTGCATGTTTTTTCAATATATTCAAGGCTATTTTTTTCTTTATAATAAGATTCTATTAAATCTTCTTGAATTTTTTTGATTTTATCAGTGTGTTCGTTATTTGGTTTTTTTATGGGGTACAGATTTTCACTTTCGCCAGTTATTTTCCAATATGTTTTAAAATATTTTTGTTCTTTTAATAGTCTATCAACTCTATATACATAATTTGTCAAATTTTCTAATGGAACGGAGCTTTTTTCAAAATAATTTATAAATTCATTCATATATGAATCATGCCAGTTTTTAATAAAAAACCATATTATATTTGATGCTACTTCAAAGAAAATTCCATAATTTGAAGAGTATATTTCGTTTTTATCATTGAAATGATTCTCTAGGTATGTTTTTAATTCAAGAATATCTTTTTTTATTATTTTTTCTGAATCTTTTGTTGCCAAATTATTTGTATAAATTTCAATTATTGAATTTTGAATTATTTTTATTTTTTCCATTTCTTGGGTTTTATTCTCTGTATTTTTTAAATATGCATTGCTATCAGTATCGAGAAGAGATGGGGTTTTTTGTATGGATTTGAAGTAAGGCAGTGTTGCAGTTAGAGAATTATTATAATATTCAGATTGTTTATTGCAAGTAATAGAAGGTACTAAACTAAGGTTAGATGGATGCGCAATATGATGAATAGGAGCAGAATTGCTTATAGGTGTTTGGTGTGTTGTGGGTATATCGAACCTAGGTTCATTATTTGTATATAGATTAAATTGTGTTGTATGAGAATTTTGATTTATTGAATCAAAAAAAATATTTTCATCTTGTTGGTCATTAAATAAGAAATCAACTAACCATAGATATTCGTTATCTTGGCTTTGGAGTGCTGTATCTATATTAAATGGGATGCTGTTTTTTGGATTAGAATATACTGGTAAGGTATTAGAGGATATCTTTGTAAATGAGTTGATATTAATTTTTGAATATTCTGGTGATGGATTAATTAATTGTTCATTGTAATTATTTTGAATAGGTAGTGCATTATAGTTAGTTATAGGGTTTAAATAATGTGAACCTATATCAGATTGATAATTTTTTATCGGATGTGGAATTTGTTGTTGGGATGCAAAATACGCTAATGTTGAGGATTTTGATGAATTATCTATTTTAGGCGTTGTATCTTGCTTAGCTTGGATAGGACGATAGGCTGCTTTTATTGATTTTTGTGGATGGAAATAGGGTTTTATAGCTATTTTTGGTAGCCCACCATGAATTGTTTCGTTTCCCATAATTCTTTTTCTCCTTATAGCTATTTTTATTTAGTCAGCTATTAAATGAGAGTTTTTGAAAAACCCACATCTGTTTTGCGAAAAAATATATGACAAAACGAAATATGAAGGAAATATTATAATTTTGCAGGAAATGATGTGCTCTTTCTAAGAATATTTCAAAATTTATGGAGAATTTTCTGTATTGCAAAAAAGATTTAATATATAAAGAAATTTTTATAGGAGTATTTGAGTTTTTAGATATTATTTTTAAATAAAAATCTATTTGAAATGCATATTATGCTGTGATCTGTATATATGATGTCTTGTGATCCGCGATATAGCGCAATGGATGCTTCACTACCCGAAATACATCTTTCTCTTAAGAGGGGAGCAGGTCTTTTGATCTTTTTCAGTCCCTGCGCAATAGTAATGCGCGCATTTTTGACATCGCCTAGTCCATTGCGAACCATGCCGCGTTCTATTTCTGTAAACTTACGGTTTTGCAATGATCCATTCATATGAAGGATTGTCGCGTACCAAGCCTGATACTCTTGTGAGTAGTTGGCTTGCACTATTTCTAGGGAATCTCGCATGACTGTTGCGCATGAGGATAAGCAGACTGGACAGACTGCTGGGGAGAGGCCGATGCCTCCTATATTTGACCCTACAGTAAAACAAAAGGCTCAAGCTAAAACCGCACGCATTCCGATCAAAATCGTCCCTGCGGAAAAGCTCAAAAAGCCCGATTGGATCCGTGTGAAGGCGGCTGCCCCTGGTTCGCGTTTTTACGAAATCAAGCAGATTTTGCGGGAGCATCAACTCCATACGGTCTGTGAAGAAGCCAGTTGCCCAAATATTGGCGAGTGTTTTGGTAAAGGCACAGCGACTTTTATGATCATGGGGGATAAATGTACGCGCCGCTGCCCGTTTTGTGACGTTGGACATGGCCGTCCGGATCCGCTCGATCCTCATGAGCCTGAGAATTTGGCAAAGACGATTGCTGCGCTCAAGCTCAATTATGTAGTGATTACTAGCGTAGATAGGGATGATTTGCGGGATGGCGGTGCAGGGCATTTTGTCGCATGCATCGAGCATACCCGAGCACTGTCGCCCCACACGCGTATTGAGATTTTGACGCCGGATTTTCGAGGACGCTTGGACCGCGCATTAGCCATTCTTAATACGGCTCCTCCTGATGTCATGAACCATAATTTAGAAACGGTTCCACGCTTATATAAAGAAGCGCGGCCAGGCTCTGATTACGCGTATTCATTACGCCTATTAAAAGAGTTTAAAGCAGCGCATCCGCATATCCCTACTAAGTCGGGATTGATGGTAGGGCTTGGAGAAGAAGAAGAAGAAATTATCCAGGTAATGCGTGATTTAAGAGCGCATGACGTCAATATGTTAACGATAGGGCAATATCTGCAACCTTCAGAACACCATTTGCCCGTGCGCTGCTATGTCACTCCCGAGACTTTTAAAAAATATGAAGAGATCGCCTATGAATTAGGCTTTACGCACGCCGCAGTGGGAGCAATGGTCCGTTCTAGTTATCATGCCGATGTGCAAGCGCATGAGGCTGGGGTCGTATAGTAGTCCCCATGCAAGCCAATCCATTCGCCATGTTGAGATACGCCATGCTTATGGCGTATCTGTAGTGTATTTTTGATATCGCTGCAAAATGATTACTGGCATATCCAAACTATAAACTCATATTGATGACAGTATGGTTGGTATCAATAGTGTTATCTGATTCTATATTATTCACTAAATGAATAAGTGCTTTAAGAGATTGATTCGATACATTTTTGGCTTTTTGAGCTGCAGTATGCTCACTTTCTGTTAATGGGAAAATTTTATTTATCTGCGCATTTCTCACGGATTCTTCATTTTTTATAGCAATATCTATATGTTCTAATAGTATAGGTATTTTTGAATAGAATGCTTCTGCGAGGGTTAACTGTTCTTTGAAATAGTTAACGGATTGAAGAAATAAGGGGATGTTAGGGAAATTTCGCCATGCTTTTTCCATCTCATCACAAGTGATTGCTGCAATCCTAAACCCATAAACTAAAGAAGTAATCCATGCTGACGATAAAGAGAACACGGCAGCAGCATCTGCTCCATTTTTGCTGGCATGAATGGAAAGGTAGATGCTTGTCCCTATTAATCCGGCAAGAATGATTATATCTATAGCAGGACGGAATATATCGCCTATGTAGGAATGTATTATTTTTCTAGTGAATTTCATTGATTCTTTGCATTCATCAATCTCTTTTTTGGTATTAGTATATAGTTTTTCAGTCTTAGATATATATGATGGGGAATTGTTGTTGGTTAATCGTATGGTATTAATAGCCTTAATGGTTTTTTTCATAGATATTGTGATGTTTTTTTGTATAGCATAGGCGTTTAAATGGCGCAATTTATCTTCGGGCCTATTGTCTCTATCATACCTTGCGGCGACTTGTTGTTTTAATTTTTCATGTGCGAGCTTTATATTAATAGATTTATTTTTTATTTCTGTAAATTCGAGAATTTTTTCATTCATTCTGGATAATATATTGAGTAATGCAATATCGCGGCTTGGATAATCCTGTTTAAGTAAAAAATTAATAAGATGGGAAAATATTATTTTATAGGTTTCATCATCGTAGTCTGAGGAATTTTCAAGATATTGAAAATAATAATGAATGTCCTCAATATCAAACGCATAGAAAAAGTGATTGGCTATGGGATATTGTTTTAATAAATCCTCCAATCGTATTTTTCTTTTGTCTTTAGGATGATTTAATTGCGCAAGTTCAATAGGGGGTGTAGTTGCTGGAAGTGGAGCAATGCGGTTGGAACGGAGTTCTAAACCAAACATTATTGACCTCTACAATTTATCATTATAAATTTTATAAGAGGTTCAATAAATATGCCGCAAAAAACAATGCTGCATTTACCTTATTATAAAAATAAATGCCGTAACCAAATCATGTAATTGCGGTTGAGGCCTGCAAGGGCTATGCCTATACGAATACATAGTCTAAGGCTGAATATTCGTATCCCTACGTTATAAGTCTTAACTGAAGTTACGCAGGTTGTAGAAAAGGGAGTTATAGATCAGTAGAGCGCAAAGATGAAAAGTAGGTGGTCATCATGTTGGGGTTCGTGCCCATAAGCGCTAACCCCAACATGATGACCACGGTCTTTTTCAATACCTGCGTAACATCGGGTCTTAAGATAAAAAAGGATGCCGTAACAGAATGGTATCGTCGCGATCAGGGCCTGTGGAGACCATGTCGATGGGCACGCCTACAGTTTCTTCTACGCACTGCAAATAATGGCGGGCTTCGGGGGGTAAAGCTTCCCAGTCTGTCAGGCCTGCCGTGTTACATTGCCAGCCTGGAAAACTTTTATAAATAGGTTCGCAGCGTTGGGCGGTGACGGCATCAGGTGGTAATAAATCGATTTCTTCACCGTCGAGCTTGTAGCCTATGCAGAGTTGGATGCTTTCCAAGTGATCCAGCACATCGAGTTTGGTCAGGCACAGACTAGAGACACCGTTGATTTGTACAGAACGCTTTAGCGCTGCCGCATCTAGCCATCCTGTTCGGCGAGCGCGTCCGGTGACAGAGCCAAATTCATTGCCTATTTTGGCTAAGCTGATGCCGATAGGATCTTGGCGATGAGGGTTGTCTGCATCAAAGAGTTCACTGGGGAAAGGACCGGCTCCTACACGGGTGCAATAGGCTTTGGTGATACCAAAGACGGTATGCAAGTGCTGTGGTCCTACTCCTGCGCCTGCAGCGGCTGCACCTGCTACGCAATTGCTGCTGGTGACAAAAGGATAGGTTCCGTGATCGATATCGAGCAACGTGCCTTGCGCACCTTCAAACAAGAGATTCTGCCCTTTTTGCTGTACGGCATGTAGCTCGGCAGAGACATCCGTTAGCATGGGTAATAATTCCGGTGCATTATGGAGCAATCTATCGAGCGTCTGCGCTTCATCGACGGGACTGGCATGTAAGTAGTGCGTCAGTATGAAATTATGGTAATCGAGCACTTCATGGAGCCGATCTGCCAAGCGAGGGATATCGCGTAAATCATTCATACGCAGTGCTCTGCGAGCCACTTTATCTTCATAGGCGGGGCCGATGCCTCGTCCGGTCGTTCCGATTTTATCTATGCCGCGTTGTAATTCCCGTGCCCGGTCAATAGCCGCATGCGAAGGCAGCAATAAAGTTGCTGCACACGAGATGCGCAAACGGCTGCGGACTTCTAGTCCGGCAATCTCCAATTCTTTGATTTCTTGCAAAAGCGCCTCAGGCGATACCACAACTCCGTTCCCGATATAGGCCTTCACTTGCGGACGCATAATGCCGGATGGAATCAACCGTAATACGGTTTTACGTCCATCGATGATCAGCGTATGTCCTGCATTATGCCCCCCCTGAAAACGCACAACCCCTTGCGCATGATCAGTGAGCCAATCCACGACTTTACCTTTACCTTCATCACCCCATTGGGTGCCGATGACCACTACATTGCGGCCTGATGCAGCAGAAGGGGAAGCATGTTTTTGAGAATCAAAAGTAGACATAAGCAAGGTCAAAAAAATGAAAAAGCCCGTGCGGTTTTACGCACACAGCAGGCATTTGCACCGAGAGAGCGGCAAGGTGCATGGCATAGAGAGTGAAAAATGCAAAGGTAACACGTAGTCCGTATAGTTTTGTAGGGTTGATATACAGGAACTTGGAAGTTTTTGACTGGTATGGCAGGAGGAAGAGAGGGGAGCCCTATCTGCGCACAGGACTTTATTTTATATGATATGGAAGAAGAATAAGGGCTCCTTATTCATTTAATGCCGTTTGCTGCAAAATGGCTCCTGAAGTGAGCCAAGTAGAGCATGTACCGTTAGGACTTACACGATAGCAGCTGCTATCGCATTTGCAGACATACTGGAGCTAGCAGGGCTGTTTTGCGCTTGATGAGAGGGTAATTGTTTAAACTCCTGTTCGAGTTCCATGGCTGCATTTTCGATTTCTTCTAGCTTATTTTTATTATCTTTTAGAGTTTTAGCCTCATCTATACGACCTATCAAGAAATGAACTTTTTCATAAATTTTATGGAGAGAATTTATATAAGTTATGATAATTTCAATATTTGGTAATAAGGATTGTATGTCACGCTTTTTTTTCTGTGCGTCTCGAAGGGAGGGCGTGGATATAAATATAGATGAGCCGATAAGAAACATCAACCCTGGAAGGCATATGGCGGGTATGGAATAAGAGTGAGTCGCAATAAAAATGGCCATCATCAATATGGATAAAACGATTGCACCTATACTCATTTTTATAGTCCGAACTTCACTACTGCTGGACTCTACTTCCCGCTCCAACTTCCGTATCAAATTGTGATTTTTTGTAAATTTAGCTTCAATATCAGTGCACAATTTTTGCGCAGCTTGTATATATTTATAAGCGCATAAGGTAAGTTCAGATTTTATGTAGGAATATGGCCCTTTTTGACTCTCATCCTGGAGGGGATTTTTGTATTTTAAGTCTAAATGTCCTTTCCAGATTATTTTGTCATCATCCATCAATAAATAATACCCTTTTTCATTTATATGTGACGGCGATAGCGGATAAAAAAATCCATCAGAGAGCAGAATTTCAGCATTATAATTATTATTATATAAAATAATACCACCGATGCGAGTCGTTTCATTTTTAGTGATATTTTCAAAATCAAAATTTTTTTCTATATCCTCATTATTCCAATAATATTCATTATTGCTGCATTCTGGTTCTATGGTGTGCAAGCTTCTAACATCTTCAAGAATTTCTGGAAAAATTTCTAATAAGTTTTTTAACTCTTTTTGTGGATCAAGATCTTTAGGTCTTTCAGTGGCTCTCAATTTTTTTATAATTTCTTTATAAATTTCTTTGATTGAAGAATGGGGATTTTTTTCAGAAAGATTTTTGGCCTGATCATCAGGCTGCGCGCTACTAGAAGTGAAGCCTGAAGGCGCAAACGGTATGGTTGGGGAGGAGGGGGAGGAAATTGGAGGCGTGTTAGGCATAGAAAGACTCAATGCTTTGTATAGAAATTTGATATAGGGGGCTGAAACAGCCTATCTGTTATGTGCTCGTGAGTGACCAGTTACTTTGCGCAGGTAAAGGAGCAAGCAGGTACAGATAGCGCATATGGCCATGCAGCATATACAGGGAATCGTATCAGAATTTCAGCGGGAGGCGCTGCTTTTTCATTCGCGCATGCTGAGTCAGGTATGAAGGTATGCTGGAACTGGGCCTTGGCGCAGCGGTATTCGTTCAAAGAGTCGGGCATACTCCTCTAGCCTGCTGAATAGCCCCAAGGTGAAAGAGCGTGAGAGACAAAATTTGCCACTAATCCACAAGCTGGTGATCTATTAAATGTGGATATAGTGAGCAATATATTTGTGTTGTATCCCTATATTAGAGTCAATGTGAGATCACCTTGCGCGTAAAGGTCTCATTGCATCTTTAGCAAGATCTTTTTGAATTTGTTCTACTGTATTAATAATTGTGCCTAGTTCTTTGAAGAGTTCTACAATTTCCCTATTATTTTCTGAATTTTTTAAGTGTTTTATATGATTAATAATCTTTGTTGCATAGCGCGGGGTTGAATTAGTTGCATCTAGATGTCTTTTAAAATATTCTAATGTGTTTTTTATTTTTACTGAATCAATGCAATTTTTAAAAAATAGTAAAGGACTTAATTTGTATATAAGGTTTCTATTTTCCTCATTGATCTCCTCTTGTAATATATAAGTTTTATATTCCATAAGTATTTCATCAATAGTATTTTTTACTTTATCGGCTATTTCTTGTGTTTCCAATGTTTCTGAATCGAAACGCTCGACTATATCATTAATATTTTGTTTGTTTTCGCTCTTAGACAATATATGCAGAAGTTTTTCTTCTGTTTCATTTATAAATAAAAGATTTTTATTTTTATAAGCATATTGAAAAAAATTTTCAAAATAATCAGTATCTTGCGATGCTACGGATTTACCCACTGTAGGTGGAACTATATCTTGCAATTCTATGGATTCATCCACTATAGGTAGGTCTATGGTGGATGAATCATCAATTCGAGTATAACCGGAAAATATCTTCGAAATATCAGTTCGATTATAAATAGAAAATATATTTTCCATCAGAGATAAATTTGTAGATGGCGAATTTGATTTTTGTATATTATCGCCACTGATATTGCTCAATTCTATTGATTGATGTGGTGTAGATATATTGCTAGTATTATGGCGATTATTAGAAATGCCGGTATCTTTTTTCGAAAAAGTACCGTAGCCTGTGTGTGTATATTGATTAATAATCGTCATATTCTAATTGCCTTAAAGTTTAATGGTTTTATTGCAGAAATAGAAATGCTAAGAATATAAAAGCCTATATTTATTAAAAAATTAAAATATATAGGTAAATTTTTATGCCTTTTAAATCTTTAATAGACTTCGGATCTGTAAAGCTCTACGCTTTTTTGTGTCTATGCAGTGCACAGCTTTCTTGCTGTCATTTTTTGGCTCTTCAATACTTGCTTTACTAGCATTGACGTATTGTGTGTGAGGTTGTTTTGTTTTTATTAAAAATGAAATGGCAATGGAGTGTTAACCTGATAATACCAGAATTTTGAGAAAAAGCTGGGGGTTTTGTAAGAAAAAAGAGTGGGGAGCTTGGTATGACCATTCATTGTTTATGAGGAGATCGTTGGGCAAGCCAGCTGGCTAGATTTTCAGAGGGTAATGGTTCGCAAGAGGAGGGCTGCACTTTGATGTGCGGCAGCGCAATGCGCACTTTGAAGCCATAGCAACCCTACATCTGCCCCCATCTTCCGCTACAACTTCGATGGATACTAACCATTGGACATCAATTGAAGTGCAGTACTCACTATTTTTTGATTTCTATAATTATTCAAATAATCAAAAAATTCTAAGCAGACTCCAATATAAAAAATTCCAATCAATTCGTTTTAATCATCAAGAATTCGCTTATCTTTCATTAAGATAATAAAATTGCAAAATATTAAAAAATACAGTTAACCGTATGGCTTTTGTTGTTGTTATGCATTCAGTGTTTATTTTTTAAATTTCGAATAAAGGAGCAATAGGTTTTTTTATTTATATAGTGAAGCCATAAAAAATAGGAAAGTCTTATCTCTATACTATCAGGTGGATTTAAATTATTTTTTTGGACTTCCTCTTTTTTCGATAGCTTTGAATTAATTTTTATTATAAATAAAGCTTTCTAAGCTCCTAAAGATATTTATCATTTTTCTATCTCGTGTTGCTTCGCTTGGTTGTTTTTCGACTGTTGCATTAATAATAAGTCGTGCTAAACCTGTTATTAATAGTTTTTTTTCTTCTATTATTTTTATAAATTCTTTATTTTCTTTTCTTAGGGCATAATTGTTGTACTTTATAAGCAGTTCTTGGATGATTTTTATTAAATTATTCTTGTTCTCGAAGCTCATTTTTTCTAAGCTAGAAATATTAGCTTCATTAGAGGAAAGTAATGTAGATTCATTTTTTGCAAAAGAAAAAAATATACTTAAAATTTTTATTATTTTTTTATCTTTTGAGCATTGAGATATTTCCCCTGCATTATCTTTCAAAAATTGTGCAAAGGTAAATCTGGTGCTGTTATTATTCTTTGGAAGATTTTCGTTGCATGTATGGGAAATATATGGTGACTTTGCTGAGAATGCATAAGAAGTCCCATAATTTGGTTGGGCTCTTGCGATACTGATGAGGGGTATATTCTCCATATTTCAGGCACCTTAAAAGTTAATATTTTTAAATAATAAAATAAGATATCCGCAATCTTTCTATTTTCAATGTAAATGCAATAGAGTATTGGCCTGATAATATCAAGAATTTTAAGAAAAAGCTGAATTTTTTGTAAGATAAAACAGAAATAGCTTACATAGAGTTTATTTTGCTATCCCTGGCGAGATAAGAAGGGAAGGGGCGTTCAACAAGGCTTTGTGAAGCCTTGTTGGAGGGGATAGGCAAGAAGGGTTGGAGCGCTTCATGGTCGTACATGGAGGCTGCGTAGCGGTTGAAGCCCCTCTGTCAATTTTCAATGACAGAGTTAACGCTTTCCTCGCTAGCTGCATCCACTGTTTTTTTAGTTCTACGTCGTCGTGGTTTTTTGACTGTGCTTTCTATGTCGTCAGACTTTGTAGTCTGCGCAGTTTTAGGGCGCGATGCTTGTTCGAGGAATTCTGCGCGTTCTTCTGGAGGGGTCTGGATGAAAGCGGTCCACCATTGTCCGAGTTCTTCGTTGAGTTCTCCCGCCTCGCAACGGAGCAAGAGAAAATCATAAGCCGCTCTAAACCGAGGATGCTCTAAGAGCCTAGTAGCACTGCGCCCTCGTTTTTCAAGGCGGGGCTGCATATCCCAAATGATACGCATGTCGCCGATATACCGTTTTCGAAGAGCGAGTTGCTCGGTTTGTATGGAAAGGGTATCGTTGATCGCGATATTTAGCGCGGGAATCGCGTTGTGTCCTTGCTGGCGCGTTTTTTCCCAACGAGAGCGTACTTCATGCCATAAAAGCGCGGCAAATAAGAAGCTGGGGGAGATAGATTTACCGCTGTGTATACGGGTATCTGTCCGAGAGAGTGCTAATGTGAAAAACCGCGCATCTTGCGGGGCTTCCAGGACTTCATCTAAGAGCGGCAAGATGCCGTGGTGGAGTCCCTCTGCACGCAAGCGTTGTAGGCAGTTGAGGGCGTGTCCGCACAGCAGCAGTTTGAGGACTTCATCGAAAAGTCGCGCAGCAGGAACGCTACGAATATGCTCAGCTAATTCTCGTATCGGTGCGCTGGTTTCCGGAGCCATTTCAAAGCCCAGTTTTGCAGCGAAACGTATGGCGCGTAGCATACGCATGGGGTCTTCGCGATATCGCGTGGCGGGATCTCCGATCATGCGTAAAACACGGTTATCCACATCGGCAATGCCGTTGTAATAATCGACAATCGTCTGTGTTTTAGGATCGTAATACATAGCGTTGACTGTAAAGTCTCTACGCGCAACGTCTTCATGTTGGCTGCCCCATACATTGTCACGGACTATCAGTCCATCGGCATTGACAAGATGGGTGCTGGGTTCCACTCTAAAGCCGCGCCTAGCGCGTCGCGATGGGCCTGACGACGGAAGGTATTTTGAAAATAGCGGGGCTTTGCGTTCTGTAGAGGGTGCAGCAGGGGCATCTTGTGCAGAAGCTTGTAGTGAAGTGCGAAACGTGGAAACTTCAATAATTTCCTGTCCAAATTGCACATGCACAATTTGAAAGCGCCGTCCAATTAACAACGCGCGACGAAATAAAACTTGCACTTGGGCAGGGGTGGCGTTGGTGGCGATATCAAAGTCTTTGGGTTTCATGCCTAGTAAAAGGTCACGTACGGCTCCTCCGACAATAAACGCGTAATAGCCCTTTGCTTGTAAGGTTTGAACCACCTTTAGTGCATTAGGAGAGATCAGACTCAGATCAATATGATGTCTCTCAACAGGCACTTTGGCAGGATTCCCTGCATCTCCTGGCAAAGTATCCCGCCGTTGTTTGGGGCTTCTAGGCTTTATAGAATGCACGAGATGGTAGGGTGCCGATAAGGGATGATTTTTTCCAAATAGGAATCGGGACACGGGGCGCGCCAATACGTAAATCAGGTATAACACTGCGTGTAGTGGCATAGTTATCCATCGCAAAGAATCCTTTAGCCAAAGGATTTTTGTCTGTTTCATAGAGTTTTTGCTCCAAACTATGTCGGTATATTTCTTAGAACCCTTTTGGAAGATACTAAACAGATTCTAAAAGTGCCACGATAGGCGGCACTTTGCTAAGAGCCTGTCAAAATACTAAATAGACTCTACGAAGGGCAAAGAAAACGTGATGCACATTTTACGTGCATCTTCTTCTGCAGCATGGGGGCAGTCGGTATGACCTTATGCTATCACCGTGCTGCTATTTAAAAAGATCCAGAATGCGCCAATTTTTTTGCTCGGCGTGGGCGCGCAGAGTGGCATCTGGATTGGTCGCAACCGGATGGGTGACGCGTTCCAATAAAGGAAGATCATTGACCGAGTCGCTATAAAAATAGCTAGAGGTAAAGTGACTCCACTCTTTCTGCAGCGCCTGTAGCCAAGCGGTGACACGATGTATTTTACCTTCGCGATAACTGGGTATGCCTTCAACCTCTCCGGTGTAAACCGCCAGCGGATCATTATCTAGCGTAGCAGGTTGTGTGGCAATTAAATGCGTTATACCCAATTCAGCGGCAATAGGGCCTGTAACAAAGTGATTCGTCGCCGTGACGATACAACAAAGCGCACCTTGTGCCTGATGGTGCGCAATGAGTTTGCGTGCGGCAGGTTGGATTGCTGGCTGTATCACTTGACGCATAAATTCTTGGTGCCAAGCGTCGAGTTGCGCGCGTGGGTAGAGTGCAAGTGGCGCAAGTGCGATGCGTAAATAGGCGTAAATATCGAGGCAACCTGCTTGGTAGTCTGCGTAAAAACGCGCATTTTGGGCCTGAAATGTCACGCTATCGACCAAACCTAGAGCAACCATAAAACGACCCCACTCATAATCACTATCGAGCGGTAGGAGCGTGTGGTCAAGGTCAAATAAGGCGAGCGTCGTGTTTGGTGAGGTCATGAAGGTCATGGGCTGGATTTTACTGCAATGCGGGGAGGGTATTCTGGCTGGGCATGGAATGTCTACTCTGCATGGGATTGATCCAAAAAGGTCCGTAGCAAAGGTAGCGTAACCACCCGATTTTGCTCTAGAGAAAAACGGCTTAGTGCATGGAGTAGCGCCATCAGGCTAGACATATCGCGCTTAAAATGCACTAGCATATACGTCCCTATTTGTTCGGACAGCGTAAATCCCAGCGTATGAGCGGCACGTTGTAGTGCTTCCATTTTGCCTTCATCGTTGAGGGGCTCCACTTGAAAGATGCGTCCCCATGCCAAGCGGCTACGTAGATCATCTCGAATATAGAGTTCTGATGGAGGGGCATCGCCGGCGACTATAAAAACACCGTGTGAGGGCGAATGCTCTGTTTGGTGCGCTTGAAACTGATTAAACAAATGGAAAGCTGCAATTTGCTGCTCTTGAGAAAAGTGATGACAATCGTCTAACGCATAGAGCACGACATCAGGATCAAAATTAAAATGGGCTGGGCTGCTTTGTGGGGTCAATAAACGCACGGTATGTGCTGCCGTGCGTTGGCTGAGCGCTTGCAGTAAATGCGAGCGGCCCACGCCTTTGTCGCCCCATAAATAGAGGGTACGTTCATGAACTGTAAAGGGATTTTCTGTAATCGCAGTCGGGATTGGTTGCTGTTCGTTGGCGCAGAGGGATGCCGCTTCTTCATTAGACCGTTCTAAATGGTCCACCCAAGGTGCGCTGAGTGCGTTTAGATGTGTTAACAGTTCTAGATTGTTGCCTGCTATGAAATGATCAAACGTAGCGAAGCAGGGGAGACGAAAATCCAGTAAAAGCTGTTGGGGCGAAGAAGTGTGCATAAAAATACGTAGGTTGACTAGAGTATTTCTAAAATGATCTGCAACTTTGTCATCTCCCGCTTGGCCGTTATTGTACTGTCTGCGCGGGGATTTCGCGTTGCAAATCATTTTAAAAATGCGCTATAACATCAGGCTAAAAGCATCTAAAGTAGCGACGATTAATGAGTGATTGCACACACAGAAAAGCCAAGCAATGATCATCAAAATCGGCTTTCAGCAGATTCTCTCTATTGGTTAACTCATGCAATACAATGGAATCTAAAGCCAGCGGTGCAATACTAGCAGCACAAGCAGCGCATTTGCGCGTTGTGATAGAAGTATTTTTTAAAAAGAGCTTCTATAAATAATGCCGTAAGAATCTGTTCCGGGAAGTCCCTCACTTTACATAATTGGCGTCTATTTCTTTTATATATACCGCATGACAAATAGATCTGTTGGGCCAGTGTGCCCGTATACCTTGCATTTTTCTGAGCCACTGACTTTGCAAAGTGGAAATACCTTGGCGGGCTACGATTTAGTAGTGGAAACCTATGGCACGCTCAATGCTCAAGGTTCTAATGCGGTTTTAGTGTGCCATGCACTGAATGCTTCACACCATGTAGCGGGATATTACGAACATACTCCGAGTGCAGTAGGGTGGTGGGACAATATGGTCGGGCCAGGCAAACCGATCGATACAGAGCGATTTTTTGTTATCGGAGTGAATAATCTAGGTTCTTGCTTTGGTTCTACTGGACCCATGAGTATCAACCCTGAAACACAACAACCTTATGGAGCGGATTTCCCCTTTGTTACGGTCGAAGATTGGGTCCACGCGCAGGCGCGGGTTGCAGATCATTTAAAGATTACCCGTTTTGCCGCGGTGATCGGCGGTAGTCTCGGAGGGATGCAGGCACTTGCTTGGAGTGTGTTGTATCCGAAACGTGTGCGCAATGCCGTGATTATCGCGTCTACCCCTAAATTGAGTGCCCAGAATATCGCCTTTAATGAGATTGCGCGTAGCGCGATTTTGTCTGATCCAGACTTTCATGGAGGACATTACTACGCGCATAAAACGAAGCCGCGTTGTGGTTTGCGTGTAGCGCGTATGATTGGGCATGTCACGTATTTATCCAATGATGATCTCACGGCCCGATTTGGCAGATCGCGTCGTGGGATGCGTATTCCTGCGACTCAACACGCGACATTCGCATCAAAACCGCAGTCTGCGCTCAATGCGAAAGACACGCAGGTTCAGACGGAGCCCGCAGAGGGCGTGCTAAACAAGATCACGGCGGATTCGCTCGCTATGCTTCAGAAGGATATGGCCTATCGGTTTAGCTTTGACGCGGAGTTTGAAGTCGAATCGTATTTGCGTCATCAAGCGGATAAATTTGCCGATTATTTTGATGCAAATACCTATTTACTGAATACGCGTGCGCTGGATTATTTTGACCCTGCTCGAGACTATGACGGCGACCTGGCTGCTGTTTTGGCGGATACGCAAGCTGCGTATTTAGTGGTGTCTTTTACGACCGATTGGCGTTTTTCCAGTGCACGCTCTCATGAATTAGTGAAAGCTTTGTTGGATAACCAGCGGCCCATATCGTATGCGGAAGTCGATGCGCCGAATGGGCACGATGCTTTTTTACTAGAGGATCCTCGTTATCACGGGGTAGTGCGGGCGTATTTCTCACGCATTGCGCAGGAGATTGCACAAGAAGAGGTGGACCATGTCTAAGGCAGCAAACGTTCTTTCGGTAACCGGCTTTTCTTCTAAAGAAGCGTGCGCGCCTCGTGCGGATTTTCGTGAAATGGCACGTTGGGTCGAGCCTCACTCGCGTGTGTTAGACCTAGGATGTGGGGAAGGCATGCTGCTAGCGTGGTTGAGTCAAACGCGCAATGTGCAGGGCCTAGGTATTGAGCTGCAAGATGCAGGTGTGCTGGGTTGTTTAGAAAAAGGCGTTTCTGTCGTTCAGCAAGATTTAGAAAATGGGTTGCGGCTTTTCGAAGATCAAAGCTTCGATCTAGCCATTTTGTCGCAAACCTTGCAAACCATCCACCATACCACCGCTATTTTGCGGGAGATGGTGCGCGTGGCTCGCAGATGCATCGTCTCTTTTCCTAATTTTGGATACTGGCCGCATCGCTTATCCGTATTACGAGGGCGTATGCCGGTATCGAAATCCCTGCCTTATCAGTGGCATAACACGCCGAATGTGCGCGTACTGACTGTCGACGATTTTGAGGTATTAGCCCCCGAAATAGGGCTGAAGATCCTAGATCGCATCGTACTGCATGAAGGAAAAGTGATCCACTGGGGAGCAAATTGGCGTGCGAGTTTGGCGGCCTATCATGTGCAAAAGGCTTGATGTTGAATAAACCGCTTTTGCAAAGCGGAGCCCATTGTACAGCTTCCAAAATGAAGAGCAGTATGCTTAGTAAAAGATCCTCTGATAGCTCGATGACCCTGCTTTTAAGAAAAAGTCGGCTACCCAACTTTGCCAATATTTACTAGGATAGTCCGAGAATGCAAACAGATTTCCAGATCGCTGGTATTCTGTTTTTAGCTTGCTAACGCCCCCTTTTGATCATGTTTTTAGGCAGGTTTGCCTGTCAAAACTTGGATTCTAAGAGCCTGTTCATAATCTCCAGCAATCACCCTTAAGGCGGTAATGTTGGGGTTCCGTATTTAATTCAATTCGTCACCCCAAGCTACGAAAAATGCCAAAAAATGGTAGTTTGGGGTGCGTTTTGGGTGATTTTGGAACCCCAACACAACCCGCTTTTGAAGATCGTGAACAGGTTCTAAGGGGCTTTTTCTTTTTCTTTGGTTTGATATTCATGACGGTTCCCAGCCGATACCGTACGTATTTGAACGTCCGCTTTTTGCGTTGCATCCTGTTAGGTTTTAGCTCGGGGCTGCCTTTATTTGTACTCGTCAATCTGGTGCAAGCGTGGCTGAGCTCTGAAGGGGTCGATATTGAAACCATTGGCCTCTTTGCGCTGATCCAATTTCCCTATACCTGGAAGTTTTTATGGGCGCCGCTCATGGATCGTTTTAGCTTACGTTTCATGGGGTGGATGCCGGGCCGACGCCGAGGATGGGCCTTGCTTACGCAAGTCATGGTGATGATCGGTATTGCCTTGCTCGGTCAGGTTTCGCCGCGCCATGCAATGTGGGCGGTAGTAGCCGTAGCATTAGGGCTAGCGTTGAGCAGTGCAAGTCAAGATATTGTGCTTGATGCGTGGCGGCGTGAGCAATTAGATGAGCGTGAACAGGGCTTAGGGGCAGCCATGTACGTCAATGCTTATAAGATGGCTAGCCTCGTGCCAGGTTCTTTATCGTTTATTTTGGCCGATCATTTGCCATGGTCTATGGTATTTGGGGTGACAGCAGTCTTTATGCTCCCAGGCCTTCTCTGCACGCTGCTAAGTACAGAGCCTGCAGTGCAAGGGAGCCCTCCAAGAAGTTTGCTCGACGCGGTGGTCTTGCCTTTTCGCGAATTTATTGCGCGCGATGGGTGGGGCGGTGCGCTGTGGATCCTAGCGTTTATCTTTCTCTATCGGCTAGGCGATAGTATGGCCACATCATTAGCGACGCCATTTTTTCTCGATATCGGATTTAGCAAGACCCAAATTGGCACAGTGGCTAAGGTAGGGGGACTTTGGGCTAGTGTATTAGGAGGATTGGTCGGCGGCGTTTTATTGTTACGCATCGGCATTACGCGCGGTTTATGGATTTTTGGACTAGCTCAGTGGTCGGCAATTTTTGGATTCATATGGCTTGCAACGCAAGGGCCGACTATCCTAGGACTCGCCATCGTCATGTGCTTCGAAACCTTTAGTGTAGGCTTGGGATTATCCGCATTTACCGCCTACTTAGCGACAGTGACCGATCCGCGCTATACCGCTACGCAATTTGCCCTTTTTACCAGCCTAGCAGCGGTACCTCGCACGGTGATCAATGGATTAACCGGCTATATCGTGGCCTATACCGGCTGGTTTAATTTTTTCTGTATCTGCGCAGCGCTTGCGCTGCCCGGCATGCTGCTCTTGAGAAAAATTGCGCCATGGCATGCTGCTGATAAACCGTCTAGTCGTAGTGTGAGGTGATCTTTTTTTTAAAAAATAGAACAGAATAAAAAAACGGATTAAACCTTAAGTTTCCAAGGGTTGATAATTGGTAAACACGCCGCCTGAAATGGGTTGATATCGCGGGTGGCTACAATTAATCCATTGGCGGCCGCAATCGCTGCGATATATCCGTCAGGGGTGGAGATTGCTAGGCCATCCACGCGTGCCTTTGCCTTCAGGTCAGCATATGCTTGCGTGCATTTAAAATCAAATGCCAGTATGCGCCCAGTGAACAAGGGCAGCACTCGCTTTTCCAATTTTTCATGCAGCTCAGTACGCCGCTTTCCAGCTGGCAGCAGCGCTACGCCAGTGCGCAACTCAGCAACTGTGATGGTAGATAGGAGAAGAGTCTCAAGTGATTGTGTGTTTATCTATTCAATCACGCAAGAATTGGGAGCATGATACAGCGGCTCTGAAATGACATTTGTATCAAGCAGAATCATTCAAAACTTACCGGCTTAGTGGGCGTCTTATCGCGTACTTGTTCGAACAAGGCAAACTCTTCATCGATCAGCTTCAGTTGTTGGCCAATATCAGCGAGCAGGGAACCTAGTTGTACTCGTCCATTTGGTCTCACTGTTGTTTCTAAAATATATCGTACCTCTGCTTCCATGCTGTGATTATGTTCGGCTGCGCGGAGGCATAAGGCCCAATGCACTTTATCAGGTACGTTGCATATGTGGTTAATACACTCATCTTCAAATCTCCTAATATGAATGCAATGAAAGCATTTCATTATTTTGCAGACAATTATGTAATTAATCTGTCTCGATCTTATCGAGCAATTCATCGATTGATTGTATGGGCCTTATTAAAGGTGCGTCATTTGCAGGGTCTTTTTCGGTTTACATTCAAATACTGTTAGGTTTAAGCTTTTTTATCCCATAGTCGCAGTCGCAAGTGATTCAATGACTATAGTATCGAAGTGATGCAGAATTTTCTTAAAAAATGCGGTGCTAGTCTACTATGCTGATTGATACTCATTGCCATTTGGATGCCCCTGCTTTTGATGCGGACCGTGAAGCGCTTGTTCAAGCGGCGCGCGGAGTCGGTGTGTCGTGCATCGTTGTACCTACGGTATCGCCTCATCGGTTTGAATATGTGCGTGCTCTTGCGCATCGTTTGCCTGGGGTGGTGTATGCGCTGGGGGTGCATCCTTGGTTTGTGCAACCTGAGAAGTTAGTGCGGGTGAGTCCAGAGTGTGCAATAGAGGGTCCATTTGAGAGATCTCAGGGATCAAATGGCTCCAATGCTGATGCGCCTGCGTCTTGGCAAACTGATAGATTAAAAGACGCCATTGATGCACTGGCCTTAGCGCTTCGGCTGTATCGTGATGATCCTCGTTTAGTAGCTGTAGGAGAAATTGGCCTGGATGGAGGAATGCCTGGGTTAGATGCCGCCGCGCAGGATTATCTGTATACCGAACAGCTCAAGCTTGCGCGTGATTTTGATTTGCCAGTGCTGTGTCATGTGCATCGAGCGCAAGACCAGGTATTGAAAGCGCTGCGTCGCTTTGGGATACGGGAGGGTATTGCCCATGCCTTTAACGGCAGTATGCAGCAGGCCAAGGCATTTTTAGCGCAGGGTTTGAAACTAGGTTTTGGTGGACAGCCCACTTATCCGCGTGCGCAGCGTGTGCGTCGTTTAGTGGTTGAACTTCCGCTAGATGCGATCGTGTTAGAAACCGATGCGCCAGACCAGCCTCCTATGTGGTGTCGAACAAACCCGCCGCAATCCTGCGCATCCCATCATACTGTGCTGACTGAAGCAGCTTCTGCCCCCTCTTTGACTGCTCCTCGCAATACCCCTGCTGAAGTCGCTCCCATAGCGCAGACTTTGGCCGATTTGCGCACTATAGACATAGATCAATTGGCATTGTGCACAACAGCCAATGCGTGCGCAGCCTTACCCCGTTTAAAGCACTTCCTCCGATAATGCTCCCTATCTAGTGTATCGGGTACAGCGTGGTGATGGAGGGGGCGGTGAGAGGCATTTTGTGTGGCTTTGCGCTAGGTGTTGCCAGTTTGCAGCAATGTGCTGCATTGCCTTCGCGCAGTGTACTCCTGCTGTATTTTTTACTAGCGCTCTCGCTGATGCTCGGGGTGGGGAGTGATGCAATACGGTATCGGTTTTTAGGGAGGTATGCGCGTTTAGGCCTCATCGTACTGAGCGTTACGGCGATGGGATTTTGCTGGGCAGGATGGCGCGCGCACGAACGCTTGGCATTTTACTTACCACCTGATTTAGAGCAGCGTACGCTGGTGGTCGAAGGGGTGATTGCTACTATACCGAGTATCGATACACGTTCCGCGCGTTTTGTTCTTGCGTTGACGCCTTATGCACAGCGCGTTCGATCGATAACCTATGCCGGTAGCGTGCTTCCCGCACACTTTCCTCGTCGTATTGCATTGAATTGGTATTCCAAATTAGGCGACGTATTGCCCAATACATTGTCCAATACATTAGACAATATATCGAACCTAACACCCATAAAAGCCTTTCCCAAGTTGCGTGTTGGAGACCGTTGGCGCTTAAAAGTCCGGTTGACTCGCATCCATGGCCCCGCAAATCCTTATGGCACAGATATCGAAGCCATTTTGCTGGAGCAGAATATCCGTGCCAAAGGGTATGTCGTGCATGAATCCACCCCTGTTTTTTTAGGGCATGCGGGTGATTTGCGCAGGGAGGCTACGCAGGGTAGGGTATCGGCAGGATATCAAAACGTGTTGAGCCGCATTGCACAGTGGAGGCAGGCGTTATATGAACGATTTAACCGTGTACTGGGAGATGCGCCGCATAAAGGCGTGATGACGGCGTTGGCTTTAGGGCTGCAAACCGATATCAGTGCGCAAGACAAACAGATTTTTACGCGAACGGGCACGAATCATTTAGTAGCTATTTCTGGTTTGCATATTGCTTTGGCTGCGGGTTTTGTCGGAAGCCTAGTGTCGGGTATATGGCGTCGATTAGCGTATTGGGGTTTTAAAGGCCCGCTTTGGTTGGCGGCACCTAAGATCGCAGCGCTCACTGGGGCGGGCACGAGCCTCCTCTATGCGGCCTTATCGGGTATGGGCGTGCCTGCACAGCGCGCCGCAATCATGTTATGTGTATTAAGTGTAGCTACACTGAGTGCTCGAGAGATCCCCGCTACGTTGAAATTGGCCTGGGCGTTAGCCGTAGTTTTATTGATTGACCCTTGGGCGGTGGTCTCTGCGGGTTTTTGGCTGTCGTTTGGGGCGGTGGCGATTATTTTATTAGCGATGCGGCCTGGCGATGTAGAACGTAACAACCATTTGCAAACGGGTTTGTTATCGCCTCCCCGTATTGTCGATACCTCGACACAGCGCGCTGCAATCGACGATGCTTCGGCGTGGATTATGCAAGCAGGGTATATGGCCGCAGTCTGCCGGTACTGGACCGCTTGGCGCCATAGGATGGTCGATCGTTGCAAAAAGGGATGGGCTACGCATAGTCCGGCATATCATCATGCCGTAATAGAGATGGTTCGCTTGCAGGTGGCAGTCACATTGGGGCTGCTTCCTTTGACCGCGCTGTGGTTTAACCAAGTTTCTTGGGTCGGTCCCTTTGCAAATCTGATTGCGATTCCTTGGGTGAGTTTTGCGGTGGTGCCATTGGTGCTTGCGGGTGTGGTATTGCCTGGACCTTTAGATGCATGGGCACTGTATGGCGCGCAGTGGTCTTTTTCAGGATTAAGTGCAATTCTTCAGTGGTTCAGTGCAGCTCCGTGGGTATTTAAGCCACTCCCTTCCCCTACATGGGGCAGTTTGGTTTGTGCAGTAATAGGCTTATCGCTGTGGATCGGACATCCAGAGCCACTCTATCGCGCATTACACGCCGCGATTCAACGCGCTCAATGCGCGCGTCGATATGCTCGATACGTCAGCGGAGTGCTAAAAGTCGCCTCTTTGAGTTTATTTACGCCCTTGGCTTTTTCTTTTGCATCACGCCCAGCATTGGGCGAGTTCCGCATAACGGCTTTGGATGTGGGGCAAGGTTCTGCTGTACTGATTGAAACTGCGCATCACCGATTGCTTTTTGATGCGGGACCCAGTTATCACCCTTCTTGGGCAGAGAAAGCCCCCCGTTTCGCAAGTCGTTCTGCTGTGCCTGTCATGAAAGAACCTGCTTCTGATGCGGGGCAACGTATCATCCTTCCCTATCTCTATGCTAGAGGAATCGACCATCTAGATGGCCTCGTGATTAGCCATGCCGATACCGATCACTCAGGCGGAGCGCATTCTGTGTTGTTGGCCTTGCCTGTGCAGTGGTTTCGTGCGGCATTACCTAAACAACATCCTTTGTGGGCAGCTGCAAAAGTGAATCAGGAGCACATGCCGTATTCTGGGCGCACTGCGCTAACGATGCCTTCGATAGCATTGTGTCAAAATAAAGAGCATTGGGTCTGGGATGGCGTTACCTTCTCTTTTTTATGGCCTGACGATCCGAAGTTGCGCGGAAGCCGTAATGCAGGGAGTTGCGTATTGCGTATCCACAATGCGCGCCATGCAGTTTTGCTGGCAGCCGATATTGAAACGCCTCAAGAGCGTGAATTAGTTGCACATCAAAGCGCAGCCTTGCGTGCAGATATTTTAGTGGCGCCGCACCATGGAAGCCGTACTTCTTCTAGTTTTGCTTTTTTACGAGCCGTGGCGGCGCGTGAAGTGATTTTTCAGATGGGGTATTTAAATCGTTTTGGGCACCCCCATCCGACCGTTGTTGCACGTTACACAAGGCAGGGCGTTTTGCAGCATCGCAGCGATTGGCATGGCGCATTGACTTTCGATAGCGCGGTAGGTGTGTTGAAACGGTATAGAAGCGAACGCCGTCGTTACTGGTTTAATAGCCCTTTTGGGAGATAATAAACAGATTCTAAAAAAGGCTCGCGTATAATGGCCACTGTGATAACGCAGAGGGCGTGCTTTCGTAGACGATATGCAAGCGGGTCCGCTGCGTTTTTTTATTTTTTCGGTATGCTTTTTCCAGATTTTGAACCGATTCTTAGAGTTTTTTGAATGACGCAATACGTATTTGTCACAGGTGGGGTGGTCTCTTCGTTAGGGAAGGGGATCGCAGCGGCATCGCTGGGAGCTATTTTAGAGTCGCGGGGATTACGCGTGACCTTACTCAAGCTGGATCCCTATATTAACGTCGATCCAGGCACGATTAGTCCATTTCAGCATGGGGAAGTATTCGTCACGGAAGACGGTGCAGAAACCGATCTGGATTTAGGACATTATGAGCGCTTTATCCGTACTAAAATGCGTCGCGCGAATAATTTCACCACAGGGCAAATTTATGAATCGGTGATTCGTAAAGAGCGCCGCGGAGAGTATTTGGGGAAAACCGTCCAGGTTATTCCACATATCACCAATGAGATTCAGGCATTTATCGAACGTGGTGTGCAGGCATCGCACACGGCAGAAACAGGCGGCCCTCCCGATGTGGCAATTATAGAAATTGGCGGTACCGTCGGTGACATTGAGTCCTTGCCTTTTCTGGAGGCGGCGCGCCAAATGAGTTTGCGTTTGGGGCGCAATCAAGCCTGTTTTGTGCATTTAACGCTAGTGCCGTTTATTGCCGCTGCAGGAGAATTGAAGACCAAGCCTACGCAGCACAGTGTGCAGAAGCTGCGGGAAATCGGTATTTTCCCCACGGTATTATTATGTCGTGCAGATCGCCGCATTCCTGAAGAAGAATGTGACAAAATTTCGCTATTTGCAAATGTGCCGACCAATGCAGTGATTTCGATGTGGGATGTGACGAGCATCTATACCATTCCGCATATGCTGCATGCTCAAGGTTTAGACAATTTGATCTGCGAAGCGTTGAATCTTCAGCCTAAGCCTGCTGATTTGTCAGTATGGGAAAAGCTGGTGCAGGCATTAGAGTCTCCACAGCACGAAATAACGATTGGTATGGTGGGCAAATATGTCGACCTTACTGAATCATATAAGTCTTTGATTGAAGCGCTCAAGCACGCATCGATTCACACCCTCACTAAAGTGCATATTCGATACATTGACTCTGAGGAAATCGAACAACAAGGGCCTGGAAGTCTCTCGCAACTCGATGCCATTTTAGTTCCTGGCGGATTTGGAGAGCGCGGCACACAAGGTAAAATTATTGCCATCGAATATGCGCGAAAAATGAAAATCCCCTATTTAGGGATTTGTTTAGGAATGCAACTCGCAGTCGTTGAATTTGCACGCAATGTAGCAGGCCTAGAAGGCGCAAATAGTACCGAGTTTGACTCCTGTACCCCTCACCCCGTTGTAGCATTGATTACAGAGTGGCAGGATCGAGATGGCCGCGTCGAAAAACGCGATGCCTCCTCTGACTTAGGCGGCACGATGCGCCTGGGTGCACAAGCGTGTCCGATTATGGCGAATACGCAAGCCCGGGATATTTATGGGGCACAAGTCAATGAACGGCATCGGCATCGCTATGAAGTGAATAATTATTTTGTGCCGCAGCTAGAAGCGCATGGGCTGATTATTAGCGCTCGCACGCCAACGGAAGACTTGCCAGAAATGATGGAATTGCCACAAAGTATGCATCCTTGGTTTGTAGGAGTGCAGTTTCACCCAGAGTTCACCTCGACTCCGCGTGATGGGCATCCTTTATTTAAGGCATTTGTGCTCGCAGCTCTACAGCATCAGCGCGCAAAAGCACCTGCGTTTTCAGCATAATGCATGCCTTTCTCTAGAGTCGGTTCTTGGAACTGGTTCTAATGGAAAAGTGGAAGCATAGAAAGCATTGATCGAAATTTGAACTGCAAAAATGGTGAAATACCGTGTATTTCTCATGTTTTTGAACAGGGGCGGTAGGAGTTTGGTAAAGTGATAGGCTACGCAGCTATCACTGTGCGGTTTTTGTATGTGGCTTTTATAAAGTGAGCTATAACTTGTTGTAGCGGCGCCAGCGTTGGCATTTATTTTCATTGTTCAGGATAACTTAGTTTTATGACGCACGCGGTTAAGCACCTCGAGAAACTCAAACGGTGCATCACGATCTCCCTCCCCAGAAAAGATGTGGCTAAGGCCGTACGCACCCATCTTGACAAATTGAATAAAAGAATTCGCATCGACGGCTTTCGCCCAGGCAAAGTACCGATGCCTATTTTGCAACAGCGATATGGAGAAGAGAGCACATTCAAAGTGGTTCAGGATCTCTCTAGCAAATACTTTTTTGATGTAGTCAAACAAGACAGCATCCGCCTTGCCGGTACGCCTGTTTTGGATTGGCCTAAAGAGAAAGATGCAGAACAGGGTCAGGAGCCAGAAAAAGAGGCCGATGACACAAACTATGCCGTAGACATTCAATTCGAGGTCTTCCCAGATATTCAGTTTGGAGACTTTTCGGACTGTGCCGTCACGCGTAGAACGACCACGATTGGGGACGCAGAAGTGGATCGTGCTCTAGAAATCGCACGTCATAAGCGAGGCCATTATCATGAGCGTGGTTCGGAATCCGAACATGGCGATGCAGGAGGCCAGTTGGAAGTTCAAATGGGTGATAGAGTCACCGTTGAACTGATCAACCATTGGGAAGCACAGGCAGAAGAATCAGCAGAAAGTGCGCAAAAAGAAGAAGCTCAGGAAACCTCTTCGGAAGGCCAGCCTGAAAGCGCTGCTGAAAATGAAGCAAATGCAGAACAACGCGGACATCAACCCCAAACTCGGACATTTATACTCGGGCTGGAAGCTATTTTTCCCGAGTTAGAAACCGCTATTGTCGGGATGAAAAAATCCGATGTTAAAACGTTTGATTTGACCTTGCCTGTAGATTATTTTGATCCTAAATGGGCAGGACAAGCGGTTCGGCAAACGGTGACGGTGAAAACGGTGGAATGGGCGCATTTGCCAGAGCTCAATGACGAGTTCTTGAAATCCGAAAACTTTGAGAATTTGGAAGCATTGCGCGCAGCACAGCAAAAAGCGCTTGAAACCGAAGCGGAGAATCGCACTAAAGCATTATTGCGCACTGAAGTGATCGAATATTTGCTCAATGCCACGCAATGCGATGTGCCGGAATCTTTAATTCGTGAAGAACAATATGTTCAGTTTGAGCAAATGTTTAGGCGGATTTTCCCCGATGCACAGAAATTGACTTCTGAAGAAATTCGCCAACGCCATAATTTGCCGGCAGACTTTATGTACGACACCGCTATTCGTCGTGCAAAGACAGGCCTGATTTTTTCAGAACTCATTCGTCAACACGCATTGACTGCACAGAAAGAGCAACTGGACGCACAATTTCAAACCTTTGCGAATGAGCAGTCCTTGCCTGTTGAAGACGTTCAGCGCTTTTTTATGGGTTCTGGAGAGCATTTAAACGGATTAAAAGCCTATATATCTGAGCAAAACGCGATCAATTTTGTTTTGGAAAAAGCGCAGATTAAAGAAGAATCTGTGAGTTTCAAAACTTTAGCTGAAGCAAGTACCAGTGTAATGAATCGCATGTAACTGCTTCGATAGATTAAAAATCTGTTTGCATAAACCTGAAAAGGCTCTTATTTGAAGGGATCGGCTACCTAATCTGCAGTGATGATTAGGTCCGCATCACCTCGAAGAAGAGCCTTTTTGGGCGATAGTAAACGGTCAAATATACAGTCAAATACATAGCCAAAACACAGCCAAATACATAGACCAAAGAGAATAATTATTATGAGACAACACGGGGATTCGCATATTTTTTCTTCCATGGCATCAGGGATGCAGGATAGTCACGCTTCTGCGCTAGAAACCCGTGGTTTAGGGCTTGTCCCTATGGTGGTGGAAAATACAGGCAGAGGGGAGCGTGCTTACGATATTTACTCACGCTTGCTTAAAGAGCGTGTGGTGTTTTTGGTCGGTGAAGTCAATGATATCACTGCAAATATTATCGTTGCACAGCTGCTATTTCTAGAAAGTGAAAATCCTGACAAAGATATCAGTCTGTATATCAATAGCCCAGGAGGATCGGTCAGCGCAGGATTGGCCATCTACGATACGATGCAGTTTGTCAAACCGAAGGTCTCTACACTGTGTATGGGCATGGCGGCTAGCATGGGCGCCTTTCTATTAGCCGCTGGCGCACCCGGTAAGCGTTTCGCCTTGCCTAACGCGCGCATAATGATTCATCAACCCTTGGGTGGAGCGCGTGGTCAGGCTTCCGATATTGAAATTCAAGCCCAAGAAATTCTCTTTTTGAAAAAGCGCTTAAATCATTTATTAGCTCACCATACGGGGCAATCAGAAGAGCAAATCGGGCGCGATACAGACCGAGATCGTTTTATGTCTAGCGACGGAGCCAAGGAATACGGTCTGATCGATCAAGTATTACAACAACGCTCTTCTTGAAATACCGCTTCCCTTAAAACTTGATTGGCGCTTCGTTAGAATCATCAAAAGTGGGTTGAGTTGGGGTTCCTTCGTCACCCCAACCTACGAAAAATGCCAGAAAATGATAGGTTGGGGTGACAAATTGAATTAAATACGGAACCCCAACTCAACCCACTGTTGATGATCATGAACAGGCTCTTAGGAGAAGAATATAACCGAGCATAGTCCAAGGGGGCGCCATATCTTTCGCCGTATTCCTTGTACCATGTGCGTTAAATTCCTAACGCAAGGGTTGTGCAACATCTCCTGAAAAAAATATAGATTAGGGGTTGATATTTGAATTATGGCGCTCATGTAATGTGTGCATTTCTCTGCTTCGAATAGATTCTAGGAACCTGTTCGAAGTACTGTGTAGTGGAATATATGCTTCGTAACGCATAATCCTTTTCTTATTTAAAAGTAGGCATCGAAGATGCATTGCTTTGTTAAAGGGTGTTTTTATGGCAAGTACCGATGGGTTAGCGAGTGAGACCGCGGTCTTTTGCTCGTTTTGCACAAAATCTAGGCAGGATGTCCAAAAGTTAATTGCCGGCCCCTCTGTCTTCA
The DNA here is from genome assembly GCA_031963005.1 of Mycoavidus cysteinexigens. Classification (GTDB taxonomy): domain Bacteria; phylum Pseudomonadota; class Gammaproteobacteria; order Burkholderiales; family Burkholderiaceae; genus JASSUD01. The sequence goes on from JASSUL010000006.1 coordinate 149,787, forward strand.
TCTGTAATGAGTGCATCGATTTGTGTCACTCAATGATGATTGAAGATCTGAAACAGGCGCAGATAGAGAGCGTACGTACGGATTTACCTACTCCAAGAGAAATCCGTCAAACGCTCGACGAGTATGTCATCGGGCAAGATGTAGCGAAAAAAATTCTTTCAGTGGCTGTGTATAACCATTACAAACGCCTCAAACATATTGATCTGAAAGAAGAAGTGGAGCTTGCCAAAAGCAATATTTTGCTCATTGGCCCCACGGGTTCAGGAAAAACACTACTGGCGCAAACATTAGCCCGCATGCTGAATGTTCCCTTTGTGATGGTCGATGCAACGACACTCACGGAAGCCGGCTATGTCGGAGAAGATGTCGAAAATATTATTCAAAAGCTGTTGCAAAGCTGTAATTACGCGGTCGATAAAGCACAAAGAGGGATTGTGTATATCGATGAAATCGATAAAATCAGCCGTAAATCCGATAACCCCTCTATTACGCGTGATGTATCTGGTGAAGGCGTGCAGCAAGCCTTGCTGAAATTAATTGAAGGCACTATTGCTTCAGTCCCTCCACAAGGCGGGCGTAAGCATCCTAATCAAGATTTTCTCCAAGTCGATACGACCAATATTCTCTTTATTTGCGGTGGAGCGTTTGACGGCTTAGAAAAAGTCATTATTCAACGTACAGAAAAAACCGGAATCGGTTTTAACGCCACGGTGAAAGACCAAAAAGAGCGTGATGCTGGCGAGGTCTTAATCGATGTAGAGCCGGAAGATTTAATTAAATTTGGATTAATTCCTGAACTAATCGGTCGTTTGCCTGTTGTTGCGACATTAGGCAAGTTGAATGAAGAGGCTTTAGTCAAAATTTTGACCGAACCTAAAAATTCGCTCGTAAAGCAATATCAAAAGCTATTCGCGATGGAGCAAGTCGAGCTTGAAATAGAACATGCAGCGCTTGAAGCCATTGCACATAAAGCGATGCAGCGCAAGACGGGTGCGCGTGGCTTACGTTCGATCATTGAACAAGCCTTGCTCAATGTCATGTATGAGCTACCCACACAACGTCATGTCGGAAAAGTCGTTATTCACGGCGACACCATTACTCATCAGACAGAGCCTACATTGGGTTTAAGGGCTTCTAATGATTAAAAGAAGGCGCTAGGAGACGCTGAATAAACCGGGAGCGGCAGGATAATCAACTACAGCCTCGCTTTTTTTAAATTAAGTACTAGCTGTACTGGCATCAAAGGCATTCCTTGCTCCCGATTTATTCAGCGTCTCCCTAGCAGTATTGCGCACCGCTTTTTGCGTAGCGATAGTGTCTTCTTGGTAGTGCGCGTGCGTTTTTATTTATTTTGATAGGGGGCCATGATGCAACCTACTTCCCCTTTTTTGACCGAGTCTATGCTGCTTCCCCTGCTTCCTCTCCGAGATGTAGTCGTTTTTCCGCATATGGTTATTTCGCTTTTTGTTGGACGCGTAAAGTCCATTAAAGGGCTAGAGCTTGCAATGGAAAGCAATAAGCAGGTGATGCTTGTTTTACAAAAGACCTCGGGTGAAGACGAACTCACTGCACAAGAGCTTCATACCGTAGGGTGTATTGGAAATATTCTCCAAATTCTGAAACTTCCAGATAACACCGTTAAAGTGTTGATTGAAGGCGTGCAGCGCGCAAAGATTCTGGCATTTGAAGAAGGGCACGAATATTTCAGTGCCCAAGTGCTGCCTTTAGAGGATGAAACGCTAGAGGGCAGTCCGGAGATCGAGGCACGTCGACGTGCGGTGACTGCGCAGTTTGAACAGTACGTTAAGCTGAATAAAAAAATCCCTCCCGAAATGGTGGGCTCTTTAGGGCCGATAGAAAGTGCGGGCCGTCTTGCAGATACGATTGCGACGCATGTGTCGTTAAAACTTGAGAAAAAACAGAAACTTCTAGAAAAACTCCCCGTAGCAGAACGCCTTGAGCATCTTTTAGAGCATATCGAGGCTGAGATTGATATTTTGCAGGCAGAAAAACGTATCCGTGGGCGCGTCAAACGCCAAATGGAAAAGAGCCAACGCGAGTATTACCTCAATGAACAAGTCAAAGCGATTCAGAAGGAATTAGGGGAAGGCACAGAAGGGGCCGATTACGAAGAGTTAGAAAAACGCATCGTAGCGGCTCGCATGCCTGCCCAAGCCAAGCAAAAGGCAGAGTCTGAACTCAAAAAGCTCAAACTCATGCCCTTTATGTCTGCAGAGGCGACGGTTGCACGCAACTATATCGATACCTTAGTGAGCTTGCCATGGCGCAAAAAAAGCAAAATCAATCCGGATCTCACTTTTGCAGAACAAGTGCTGAATGAGGATCATTACGGCCTTGAAAAAGTGAAAGAACGGATTTTGGAATACCTTGCCGTGCAACAGCGTGTGAGCAAAGTGAAGGCGCCTATTCTATGTTTAGTCGGCCCACCTGGAGTAGGAAAAACCTCTTTGGGTGAATCGATTGCACGGGCCACTCATCGCAAATTTGTGCGTATGGCATTGGGCGGTATGCATGATGAAGCGGAAATTCGAGGACATAGGCGTACCTATATTGGTTCCATGGCCGGAAAAATTCTGCAAAATTTAGTCAAGGTCGGCGTGCGTAACCCGCTTTTCCTATTAGATGAAGTCGATAAAATAGGCGCAGATGCGCGTGGAGATCCTTCTGCCGCGCTCTTAGAGGTGCTCGACCCCGAACAAAATCATGCTTTTGTCGATCATTATGTCGAAGTCGATTTCGATTTATCGGATGTGATGTTTGTCGCCACCTCGAACAGCTTTAATATTCCGCCTCCGCTTTTAGATAGGATGGAAATTATCCGTCTGTCTGGGTATACCGAAGATGAAAAGGCCAGTATCGCGCAACGGTATTTACTGCCGAAACAGATCCGTAATAATGGGCTGAAACCAAGCGAAATTGAGGTCACGCCAGAGGCTATCCTTGACATTATCCGGTACTACTCCCGCGAAGCCGGAGTGCGTTCTTTAGAGCGTGAGCTCTCAAAAATCTGTCGCAAAGTGGTCAAACAGCTCTTGCTTAAGACAATAGACGGGAAGCTCAAAATCGACTCGAGCAATCTGAGTACTTTCCTGGGTGTGCGCAAATACGATTTCGGCTTAGCGACGAAAAAAAACCAGATAGGGCAGGTCACGGGCCTAGCATGGACAGAAGTGGGTGGCGATTTGCTCACGATCGAAGCGGCCGTCATGCCAGGAAAAGGCAATGTGATTCGTACAGGCTCACTCGGCGATGTCATGAAAGAGTCGGTAGAAGCCGCTCGCTCCGTTGTCCGTTCGCGTTTGCGTCGCCTGGGTGCTAGCGATACGGTATTTGAAACCAAGGATGTGCACGTGCATGTACCCGAAGGAGCCACTCCCAAAGATGGCCCCTCCGCCGGTATTGCTATGGCAACAGCCATTGTTTCTGTGCTTACAGAGATTCCTGTGAAAGCAGAAATTGCCATGACGGGAGAGATTACCTTGCGCGGAGAAGTCCTGCCGATCGGTGGCCTCAAAGAAAAGCTGCTCGCGGCACATCGAGGCGGGATCAAGACTGTATTGATTCCTGAAGAAAATATCAAAGACCTTGCGGAAATTCCCGACAATGTCAAAAACAGCATTGAAATCCTTCCCGTTCGCTGGATTGATCAAGTGCTAGAAATTGCGCTGGAGCGTATGCCAATTCCGTTAGAAGATCTCCCACAACCTCAGCCTCCATTAGCTGCAGAAGGGAAGGGGGTGTTTGTGCATACCGATGCTGTGAAGCATTGATCGCCTTGCTAAGAAAGTCTGCATACGCTGCACCGTTAAAATACCTACGTACAGCAGTATTGCAGACTTTCTTAGCAAGCCTACTGCTGGAAAGTGCAAGAAGAAAGTCCATTTCATGACCGGCATGCAAGGTGCTGGCAGACCATGTTGATATTCCCCATCTATAAAAATCTTTAGATAGCCTCCCAATCCCTAGTCGAAATAGGTTCTATGGGATGGCCATAATGTTATGTATACCAAGACTAAAACGCCTCATCTGGGCTTTAGTCTTTATTTTTTGATGCATTTTGGTGAAGGCTTAACCTGATTTTTCGCTTTCATTCCCATAGTCTAGTAAGATGATGCCTTATACCTTCAATAAGTAGCCCCATATGCGAATGCATAAACCTTACGCGACACGCGGTATGTCATTGCATGGCGTTGGGTAAGTGGCTGATAGATCCTCGATATTTTGCGGAGTTTAAAATATGACAATATGGGCTAAAAAGTCCATCGCGGCGCTTGAGCAAGAAGCCGCAGAGCAGGATGCAAGTCTTGAAGGACATAAAGATACTAAAGGCCATAAAGGCCATCGCCCTCGGCGTGTATTAGGCGCATTGGATCTGACCATGCTAGGCATTGGCTGCATCGTCGGAGCGGGTATTTTTGTGCTCACAGGACATGCTGCATCGGCCAATGCAGGTCCTGCCGTGATTCTTTCCTTTTTGCTCGGCGCAACGGCATGCGGATTTGCAGGCTTATGCTATGCAGAAATGGCTTCTATGGTGCCTGTTTCTGGCAGCGCTTATATCTATGCGTATGCAACGATGGGCGAGTTTATTGCCTGGCTGATTGGTTGGGATCTGATCTTAGAATATTCGCTGGGGGCCGTTGCGGTTGCCGTCGGTTGGTCCGGTTATGTGGTGAGCTTTTTGCATAATTTTGGGGTCCATGTTCCTGTAGCCTGGTCTAGCGCGCCCTTTACTTTTGATTTGGCGACTGGATGGCATCACACGGGCGCAGTAGTTAATTTGCCGGCGATGTTAGTCGTTGGCGTGATTACCTTCTTGTTGATTTTTGGGATTCGAGAATCCGCACGCCTCAATAGCCTCATGGTAGTTATCAAGGTCGGCATTATTTTGATCTTTATTGCAGTAGGTATTTTTTCAGTCGATACCGCCAATTGGGTGACTGAGGCTAATCCTGCAGGGGCGTTTATTCCGCCTAATACCGCACCAGGAGTATTCGGTTGGAGTGGGATACTCAGAGGCGCAGCCGTGGTGTTCTTTGCGTATATCGGCTTTGATGCGGTTTCGTGTGTAGCGCAAGAAACCAAAAACCCCAGCAAGAATTTGCCAATAGGGCTATTGAGTTCTTTAGCGATATGTACCGTTCTGTATATTCTAGTGGCCTATATCCTCACTGGCGTAGTGTCCTATGATCATCTGAATGTGCCTGATCCTATTGCTGTGGGTATCGATGCTATCGGGTTTTTGTGGCTCTCTCCGCTTATTAAATTGGGCGCGATAGTCGGGCTGACTTCGGTGATCTTAGTCTTGCTTATTAGCCAGCCTCGCATTTTTTACAGAATGTCCCAAGATGGCTTATTGCCCCCGTTTATTGCAAAACTGCATTCCCGCTTTCATACGCCTTACGTTAGTACCTTAATTACCGGTATTTTCGTGATGACATTAGCCGGCTTATTCCCGATTGGTTTGATCGGTGAGCTAGTGAGTATCGGAACACTCTCCGCCTTTGTATTGGTCTGTGTGGGCGTAGTGGTGATGCGTGTAATGGAGCCTCAACTGGCGCGACCTTTTAAAACGCCTTTCGTTTATGTGATTGGTCCTCTAGGTGCAGGAGTAGCCTTATTCCTAATGCTAGGTTTGCCCATTAATACATGGTTACGGCTGATTATCTGGATGGCAGTGGGATTATTAATTTACTTTGGTTACGGGCGGCGACATAGTCTGCTGCGGTCGGGCAAATAAATGCGCTTATAAAAATGGCCAATACCCATCGTATTCAAGTGTGTATTGTGTAAATAGTAAATTCAAAGTGTGGATATAAAGCGGCGTTTGCAAAACAGACGCCGCTTTTGCTATCTGTATCCGAGGCTCTCTTGGTATGTTAAAGAGGTCTAATAGATTAGATTGGATTACAAGCAAATTCTTAGGTGGAGAACATCATGTCATGGTTTGGACCCCATTTACTCTCGGTGGACCTATTTTCACGCGACACAGTCGAAGCGTTGCTGCAAGTTGCCCATATGCTAGAGCCGATTGCGCAACGGCAAAAAATCACACGGGTACTAGAAGGCGCGGTGCTGGCGAATTTGTTTTTTGAACCTAGCACACGTACCCGTGTAAGTTTCGGTGCTGCTTTTGCACGTTTAGGAGGCAGCGTATGCGACACAACGAGCGCAGCATCCACTTCTTTGGCCAAAGGAGAGTCGCTTGAAGATACCAGCCGTGTATTAAGCGGATACGCCGATGCCATAGTAATGCGTCATCCAGAAATCGGATCCGTAGCACACTTTGCAAAATCCATTTCTACCCCTGTTATCAACGCAGGAGATGGCGCAGGGGAACATCCCAGCCAAGCGTTGCTAGACCTCTATACGATTCAAAAAGAATTTCACCGCCTAGGAAAAACCGTAGATGGTGCGCATATCGTCTTGTCTGGCGATCTCAAATATAGCCGCACTATCCATTCCTTGATAAAGCTATTAACCCTCTACGACAATCTCTCCTTCACACTGATTGCCCCTCCTTTTTTAACCCTTCCTACGGCATTAGCCGACCTTACACAAAACCGCGGTCATCGCATCACGGTACACCATTCCCTGCAAGAGGCAATACAACCGCCTGATGTATGGTATGCAACGCGTCTACAAAAAGAGCGTTTTACCGATGCCGCCTTGCAAGAAGGGAGAGAGGCCAACACCGCATTGCAAAACTACGGTCCCGCATTCGAAATTAATTCCCAAGTGATTGAACACCACTGCACCCCACACACCATATTAATGCATCCCCTGCCTAGAGATAATCGCCCTGGCGCCCATGATCTCAGCACCGATCTAGACGCCGATCCAAGACTCGCTATTTTTCGACAGGCCGCAAACGGAATACCGATACGCATGGCGATTTTTGCCATACTTTTAGATGTCGTGGAATTAGCGCGTAGTGAAATGCAACCTGTGCGTTGGAAGCACAGAGGAATTTGAGTTTTTGGATAGAAGAAGTGTGGCTTTGTTCTTTTGTCGTCGACGAAATCATCAAACGCACGCCGCACTTTGCTTCCTTTCAGAGAGTAGAATGATGGAGCCATTGCAAAGACGCCGGCCGATTTTTAGGAGATATTGCCCCGTTATTATTAAGCAATAACAAGGGCTGCTCGAATAGCAGCTTGCTGATTTTTCAAAGCGGCATTTTCTTCTAATAATGCTCTAATCTTTGCATTTTTTGCTGCTTTTCTTTGTATTTCTGAATCTGAATCTGAATCTGAATCTGAAGTATAAAGTTCATCAGCATCTTGGATCTGAAAAACGGTGGAAAGAGGCGACTCAACTCTTACTTTTTTCCCTTTAGAAACGGACGAAGCCTGCCGACGCACACTAAGTGCCTGATTGTCATCTTCAAAAGCACTAGAAGAACCACTATCAGGCGATCTGGAAGCATAGCCGGATTCCACAGAAGGCTGCCTTTCTCTGTGTGTGCGAGAGGGGAAAAAGCTTTTTAGGACTGATATGTCCGTATCGAACTCTTCTATTTCTTCTATCACAGGAGAATTCGAAGTGGATGATTGCGCTGAACCCCGCGGCAAGGAAGACTGCTGGTCATTAGAGGGCAGGGACCTTTCAACCATATTCACGTTAATGTTATAAGCAATATTGTATTGGTTATTAATAATATTATTATTGTGATGATGGTGGTGGTGAATATGATTATGTTGTTGGCGTTGATCATACTCAATATGTGGTCGACTATCGTAAGTCTCCATTTTTTCTTGCATGATATTCAGTTTTTCTTCGATTCTAGAAGTCGTGTCTTTCAAATCCTTAGTATCTTTTAATATATTCGTAGTGTCTTTCTTAACCAAATAAAAAAGACTGCTGAATTCGTTTAATATGTCCATATATTGACCCATTACCTTCCAAAGTATAAGCATGTCATTATTTCTGGCATGATATTGGTCTAAAATTAGTGTTCGTATGATTCTAATTAAAACCACAGCAACAGCAAGAAAACCCAGCAAGCTACTTATAATAAAAGGTATTTGGAGTGCAAACCCTACAGCGCTTAGCAGTGCCATAATACCACCAAGCACTGCCTCTGTTCTGGGAATGGACGCCAGATGCTGTAGTAGAGAAGTAGTGTCATACTGCTCATCTGGCACTATATTGAAAAGTTCTTGCTTAAGTGCTTCCACATGCTGAATTAAACCGTTGGATGCCAGGTTTATACCGATTTTCTGCATTGCCTCTAAAATAGGAATGTATCTCTGATTCTCTTCAGGGCCCCTATCTAGCAAAGCATAAATCAGCTGCTGGTGCATATAAATAGCTTGAAATACTTCTCTAACGCATTGCTGCTTGATCTCTTGCTTTTCAGCGATTAATTCATTAAAAGCCGTATTCAATTCTTCTGCTTTTTCAGAAAGATCCGTCAGCATCTGATAAAGGTGAAAGCCAAAACCGATCAGCAACCTTGCTCTCAGTAAATAAGCATCTTGTTGTGCTCTCTCCTCTTCAGAAAGCCACCTATGCTTATACCACCGCGATAGGCATGCCACTGGATCTGGTGATACACGATTATGAATGAGTTTACTAAGCTTGGATTTCTTATCAATAAATGGTTCTTGGCTTTTAATCGCATTCTTTGATACTTGACAACGATCTCTAAAAAACTGCCCTGCATCCAAAATGGTAGGACTAAGCGAGATGAACATAGGACTTGACCCCCCATCCCAAGTACGGATGTATCTGACTTGGAGTACTAATGCTGCTTATTTAAAAGCATAGAAGGACAAGTCCTATATTGAGATCCTATAAACCCTGTATTTATTGCGCGGATATCTATTGCATTTGGGTCTGAACTGACGTCAAGAAGTTAGACTCTGATTTCATTTTTGGGAGTAGGGCCAGGACTATCAAGCCTATTTCTGCTGGTTGCACCAGTGCTAAACCACTATGAATCTGCCGTTTCCCCTTGCTTATTCGCTTTTTTAACATTTGCATTTGGCTCATCGACCAAAACACGGTTGCTGCATGACATCCTCTAGTAGCTACGTAATACAGTGGAGTCGCTCCAGAGCACTTTTTCGCACTAGGTTTTAGATTCGTTGATTGCAGCGCATATTATTTTACCTCGCTGTTAATCCTGTCTTTGAGCCTCAGCACATATGCTGCCTTTTGCTTGTCATCCAGAAACAACATGCTGGCCAAGCCTGATTGCACTTGCTGTTCAATATATAAATACGGGAGAGGGGATATTTCTGATAGCAGTTCTTCTTTTCGTATTTTATTATTTTATGGCAATTTTTTTATTATAACCTGCTTATATCTCTATACCATTAAAAATAATTTTTTTGGAGAATAGCTATGTTTCGTAGGTTTTTTAGTTCATGTCTAGGTCGCAGAAAAGAAAACAATCCTATCCAAGATGCGCATATACAACAGCCTATTGTTAAAACGCAAAATACTACATATGTAGCGCACATTCCGAATTTACCGTCTGTCTTGAAACTGACTCAGGATCAAATTCAAAATGGAAAGGGAAGAGCGGATTCTAACTTCTATTCTTCAAAAAAAAATGATACGAATACAAAATCTCCTCCTTGTTTTTTGCTGCAATCAATAGATTTCACTGAAACACCTACTCTCAGTGAAGAATTTTATAATGCTATTGCATCAAGAGATCCCAACAATAATATTAAAAAAACCATACATGATATTTCCTCTTCCAATTCTCAACCTTTAAATCCATCGGGTCAAGCCTATACTAGCAATGGAAATGGAAAAGTAAATTCTCCCCTACCTTCTGAAACACTACTATCAGAATTGCAGCAAAAATGTATTACCTCTACGGATGAGCTCGATTCCACAATTTCGCAGTCTACTCCCAAAAAAATCTATAATTCGGATACAGAATCCACTTCTCCTATACTAGACTTACCGATAAAACCAAATCAATCTGATGCTAAAGAGCAGCCGCAAGAAAA
>JASSUL010000007.1:0-155810 GCA_031963005.1 Mycoavidus cysteinexigens
TCTCATTAGTACGCCCTTGCGAAGTTGCAGCGGAAAATGCCGTGCTGAGTGGATCTGTTTGATCACCAGAAGAGCCTGCCGCATCAGTAGTCATTGGTGAGCTTAGCACTTCCTCTGATTTGTCTTCAACAGATTGCTGCACTTTCTCCTTAGATACAGGAGGGCTAAACTCTGCCGACTGCTCCGGTTCCTCTGTTTGCTGTTCCGGCTGGCCTGTCTCATTAGTACGCCCTTGCAAAGTTGCAGCGGAAAATGCCGTGCTGAGTGGATCTGTTTGATCACCAGAAGAGCCTATCGCATCAGTAGTCATTGGTGAGCTTGGCGAATAAACTGGCTCAGAGGTAGCATGCTGCATAGCATCGCTAGGCGCCACAGAGTCAAGCGAGGAGGTGTCTTCTCTTACCTCTGGAAATTGGGCCCCTGTAGCATGTAGACTTGTTTTTTGCTTTAACACAGGAGTAGATTCAGATTGATTAACGAAGTCTTCCTGTCGTAGAAATGCTCTCCACTCCTTATCCTTAGCCCTCAATGTAAGGATAAATTCTTCATACTCTTTAAGCAAAGTAGGTCTATTTTGCACTAAACATTCCCGTAATGCTTTAGTACTGCCACTCAAGGCGATAGTATCGGGGATTTCTCCATTAGGAGAAGTATGTGTTTCTCCTAGCATTAACTCAATAAAATCTTTATCCTCAAGTTTAAATATTGCAGAGTAAAGTGAAAATATTAATATATTTTGATAAACATCCAAAAAATCATTGTAACAATTATTCAATTTTTTATTATAATCTTCTGCATTAAATTTTAATTTTTTTATATTTTCATCGAGCGATTTTATTTTCTTATGTAAATTTCCAATCTCCAAATTAAAATCACTTACAAATCCTCTCGAACCTTCTCCTTTCTGCGCAATATTACTTTCGCATCTTTTCGAATAAATTGTCCTTTGAATTTCGCCAACCATGGCTATATATTTTCTATAATTACTCGCGCCGTCCTTTTTGATATTATTAGCAAAGGTTTTAATTCTTACGTTGTTTTCAAAAAAAAATACACCCTTATTGGCAGTAGAAACTGATTCACCTGCATTTTTCGCAGGTTTCTCAGCAGCATATTTAACATCAAAATATACCTCTCGTAAGTTTTCAATGTTTTTTTTATTCTCTTCTAATTTTAATTCACTATTTTTTGCTTTTAATATCTCACATTGAGTATCGTAAGCAGTCATTAATATAGCTAAAATTGTATCGTTTTCACCCAAGGCATCTTTTGCATTAGGTGCTATCATGCCTTGAAAAAAAGTTTTAGCACTCTCTAGAGTATTACTAATCGGTGGTTCAGTAGGGAGAAAGGTAGCCGTTAAAATAGGAGAGGAATTTGATCTCTGTGAGCTAGAAGATGGGGAGGAGAGCATAGAAAACCCATAAAAGTGTAGACAGCGCACGGCTTTAGCAAAATAAAAAGTCACGCGCATACGGTATAAATCGTATATTGTGCGTTATTTAATCATAAGTCTACGGGTAGACTATGCATTTTTGCATAATCCTTTTGCTGGCAGTGCGCATCTGTCTTGATTAGACTAAATTAGAGGTACTCGGACGTCTAGAATGCCCAAGCGTATCAGAAATAAGACTATTCCTCACATCATATAGTTTGTTATCCATCTATACAAAGCCCATATATACCGGAAGGTTTATTCTTTTTATCCCACTCAATGGGGTTTTATTTGTCTACAACCCAGCGTTTCTGACAAGCCCTCTTTTCCCTTTCTTTGCTATGCATCGTTATGCTTCACTGGCTAGATACACATACTCCTTTTCCTGAAGTGACCGCTGATTTGGGGCTGAATGGGGAGGCTCCTGGATTAGTGGCGGTTAGTGAAAAGTTGACGGTTGATCAACTTTTACGGGCCTATCCTAAAGGGTTTTTTCCTTGGTATAGCCCTGGGCAGCCGGTGTTGTGGTGGAATCCGGATCCGCGTATGGTTTTATATACGTCGCGGTTTAAGGTTTCTACTTCTTTACGTAAAGTGTTGCGCAATGTGCTACGTGATGCTGCTTGGGAAATTAAAGTCGATGTCCATTTTAGGGACGTTGTGCAAGCCTGCGCTTACACGCCTCGTCATTCCGGTACTAAAGCGGGATTAGATCAGACGGTGTTACGCATTATGGAGCAGATACAACGATCTGATGGCACGCAAAGTGCTGATGGGACTTGGATTACGCCTGAGATTCAAGCGGTTTATGGCGAACTCCACGCTTTAGGATATGCGCATAGCGTTGAAACTTGGTACGAAGGTCGGCGGGTGGGGGGCTTATATGGGGCCCATTTAGGGCGGGTGTTTTTTGGAGAATCGATGTTTGCTTGGCAAACCAATGCGTCCAAAATTGCCCTTGCCGCCTTAGTCGGCCACTTAACGCAGGAAGGGGTTGCCCTATTGGATTGCCAGCAACGCACTACGCATCTTGCTTCATTAGGAGGGGAAGAAATACCCCGCGCTGATTTTTTGGCGCATCTGGCCCATGCTGTGCATCAGCCGCCCATTGCCTGGACGTTTGGAAAGGAAGCGTTGACGCCTTTTGTTTGAAGTGGCGCCGCGTAGGATCTTTGCTGTACCGCAATAACCCCTTCTTTTGATGGGGTCTGCTGAATTAGCACCATTACTCCAGGAAGAACAGCCATTCGGGGAGTCTCTTCTGCGCGAGAATGCTTTTCTCCGCAGCGATCTGTTTTTTCTGTTTTTGAGATAAAGCATCTACAAATTCTAAGTAGGCCTCCTGTAAAGGAGGAATATATTTTGCAAAAAGGGCATCTAACTCTGCAATACGCTCTTCTTTCGATTTATTTTTATTTTCCTCATTATATCTGTCTACATTTTTACCGGAAATACGGCTCATTCCGGCTTCAAAAACATCCCCAATGACACGATAGGCGCTTTGCGGAAAAAGGCATAAAAGTAATGTGCCAGCCGCTAACATTAGCCAACAGAAGCAAAATTTCATACCATATTCAAAAATAGTGATCTTATTACGTTGACCTCTCACATCTAGCGATTGTATTGCTTCTTGTATTTTATTTTTTATATTTTTGTTTTCTTCTAAAGAAGCACGCGTTTCTTCTGCGCATCGATTTAATACCTCAGAATCGTATTTATTTGGCAATTCATCGCAATAAATTTTTATTTTTATAAAATCATCTACAAACTTCAATTTTGGATTTTTTACTGCGTCATACATTTTTATAATGCTTTCAAGGTGGCGCAATTCTTTTTCATATTCCCGTTCGGAAAAATAATTTAACCAACTTAATCCATTTAACTTTAACATACAGACAGCAGTTGATTTCAATAAAATTTCTCTTGGCTCATCTATACTACCCATATTTTTCAGGCATTCATCTATATCTTCCAATACATGAACAGCCGCAATATCCTTATTATTAATATTACGGCTGTATAAAGTGCTTGAAGAGCTAGGAGGCCTCGATTCTATATGCATAAAAAAACCTTTAAAAATGCAAATACTCTTATATCTAAAATTAGAACCCTCTAACTCACATTGCATTTAGAATGGCTGTTTTTGTATTGGAAATAGGCTGCAAGTTAGCCCAGGCATGCCTTCGCTACCCTTGCTATCCTCCATACGCACGCGACCCCCTGGTTTGTAAAAACTAAGCGTTGCTTACGATGTCTCTAAGACCTATTGCACGTAATACAGTGTTATCCGTATTTTTGGCATTTAGTAGAGAGTAGTATCTGTTTGATGTTTTAAAATAGTGAAAGGAAGCTTCTCTCATCTTATGTTTGACTGCCGTGCATTCCTCTGCCTCCCTCCCCCCTGCGCCTACTTCTGCCTCTGCCCGCTCTGAGCCGTTGTTCCACATCACGCCGCCTTATGCTTGCAATTACTTGCCAGGGCAGATCGCTTGCTCGCAGGTTATGCAACCTGCTGTAATCAATGCGGTGTCTTATAGCAAGCTAGTGCATCAGGGATTTCGTAGAACGGGAGAGTATGTCTATCGACCATGTTGTGTCGAGTGTAAAGCCTGTGTCTCTGTGCGTGTTCTTGTAGCGTGTTTTACGCCTAACCGTGCACAAAAGCGTGTACAGCGCGCGCATAGTCCTTTGCTTGCGCGCACGGCTCCTTTTCAATATAGCGTGGAACATCATCGCCTTTATCAGCGCTATCAAATTCATAGGCATGGGGCTTCTTCCACAGAGGATGCGCAAGAAAGTCAGACTAAACTGGGGCGGGAGCATTACGAATCTTTTCTGTTACGTAGCGGGGTAGAATCTCGTATTATTGAATTTCGAGAGCCGGATTCTGCCGCGGAACCTGGGGCGCTCAGGATGGTCAGTCTTATGGATATCGTGAGCGACGGTTTATCTTGCGTTTATACTTTTTATGACCCCGATATCTTGCATGCTTCCTACGGGACCTACAATATTTTATGGCATATCGCGCAAGCACGACTCTTGCAGCTCCCGCATGTGTATTTGGGATACTGGATACAAGATAGTGTGAAAATGGCCTATAAGGTGAATTTTCAGCCTATAGAGGGATATGTGGAGAAAAACTGGGTTAGATTAGCAAAGTGATTATCGTAGGCGCATTGGGCAATATTTACGGAGCGCCCTTCGATAAAAGCGGTTGTAGGGCCTGCACAGTACGTTGGGTCGCCCCGCAGTGGGCGGCGGAAAAGGACAGTGCCGCTTCGCGCATTTGTCGATGTAAAGCCGGGTCTGTCCATATAGCGTGAAGTGCCTTACCCAGCGCGTCTGGATGCGCTACGCATTGCGCAGCGCCAGCGTCAATGGCGTTTTGCGTCGCTTGCGCAAAATTAAACGTATAAGGCCCAAATAAGACAGGCACACCTATGGCGCACGCCTCAATTAAATTTTGTCCACCAAAGGGCAAGAGACTCCCTCCTATAAATGCGATATCTGCCGCAGCGTAATACGCGGTGAGCTCTCCCATAGAGTCACCTAGTAATACCTGAATGCGGGAATCTAACGCATTGGTAGAAGTCAACGTTTCTACTCCCCATGCGGAGCGTCGCGTAAAACGCCAATCTGCGCGCTTTAGTTGCGCGGCAACGTCATCAAATCGGGCGGCATGGCGGGGGACTAAAATAAGTAATGCGGTTTCACTATGGCCACTGCGCTTGAAAGCATCAAGCACGAGCGCTTCTTCACCTTCTCGCGTGCTAGCGGCAACCCATACCGCTCGCTTTTCTCCTATAGCCTCGCGCCAGGCTCTGCCTTTGGCGATCTGCTGGGGTGCAGGAGTGATATCAAATTTCATATTGCCGACTGCGGATACATTGTGCGCACCGAGTGCGGAAAGTCTTTGCGCATCTGCAGGGGTTTGCGCGAGGATGCGGGTAAAACTGGCAAAGGTGTCCCGCACTATGCCGGTCCACTGCATAGCCGTGCGATACTTTTTATAAGAGCGCTCTGAGAGACGCGCATTGACTAATACCGTGGGGATCTGGGCTTTTTTGCAAGTATGTAAGAGCGTAGGCCAAATTTCGGTCTCAAAAATGAGGCCGATGATGGGCTGGTAATACTGCAAAAAACGCCGTACCGCGCAGCGCATATCGTAGGGAAGATAACGACAGAGTACGCGGTCACCAAATAATGCAGCACTACGTGCTCGCCCACCCGGCGACATATGCGTGAGGAGGATTTGCGCTTTAGGATAATCACGCAATAATGCTTCGATCAAGGGCTGTGCAGCATGCGTTTCGCCCACAGAGACCGCGTGGATCCATATGACTGGCTTTTCTGGCGCCTTAGCGCTATGGTTTGGCGCATAACCAAAGCGTTCACCAATATGGTCTCTATAGGCAGGTTCACGGCGAGCGCGCCAAAACAATCTCCCTACTGCAATGGGGGCAAGTAACCACCATAAGGCCATGTATAAAAAGCGAGAGAGCATATATAGTCCGCAAATCGAGCGCATTAAATGGGTAGAGGATGCTTTGTTTGGGCTTTTTTCAGGAGGCAGAGAATATTCCCCAACGCACTAATATTTGCTCGACTTCATGCAACTGTGGAGGGTGCGCTGCACCGCCTAAGTTGACGGTGCCAAATGCCGCATATCCTCCCACTCGCCAAGCGGTGTCAAAATTGTAGAGTTGAATGGTTGGCCGTTTCAGTGCAGTAGCTATATGGACCAGGCCCGTATCAACGCCCACCACGGCATTAGCTTGACCTAGCAGCTGCAAGACCTCAGGCCAATCGAATCGCTCGGGTATATGTGCCATCTCTCCACAGGCTGCGGCAATATGTGCGCTAGTTTGGCGTTCGGCAGCGCTCCCCCAGGGGAGCACTATTTTCCAGCCCTGTTGTACTGCCTTTTGGCCCAATGCTATCCATGATGCTAGTGGCCATTCTTTATCGGCCCGCGAAGTGGCATGGATAAAAACCAAATAGGGAGGCGGTGGTAGAGAATGGGCTTGCGCTCTTGCAGACTCTTGCTCCTCACCATGCATAATGGCGGGCACATGCAGGCCAAAATCTATTTGTTCACCCGCTTGAGGAGCCGGGATATTCAGCGCAGCAGCGACCAGCTGGCGAGAACGCTCTATGACATGTAGCTTCGCAGGCAAGGGAATACTGCGACGGTAAAAGAGTTTTGCAGGCCATTCATAACTAGAGTCTTGCGAACGATTCCCCAGCCCAACCACAGGCCCCCAAGCTAGGCAACCCGCAAGCGCTGTTTTTACAAGACCTTGGCAGTCGATAATGCAGTCATAGCGTTCGCGATGTAATGCGCGATAGAGTGCATGGATTTCATATGCCGTCTGGCGGGCGATTGAAGGCTTCCACCAGCGTTTGCGCCAGCGTCGTAACGCAAAGGGAATGACGTAACGCACCCCTGCGACTTGACGCACCAAACTCACAAACGCTTCCTCTACTAACCAGTCAATTTGTGCATCGGGGTGGTGCCGCAAAATATCCGCGACTACAGGCAAATTGTGTACTACATCACCAAGTGAAGAAACACGGATAATCAGAATGCGCAACATAATATATAAAGGTCAATAGACCGTTAAAAAGGTAATGCCGTATGCCCTTGCTCCTGGAGCACACGCCTAAAATCCTCCTGAATACGCACTAATGCTGCCTCATTATCCGCTTCAAAACGAAAAACGACGACCGGCGTAGTATTCGAGGCGCGTGCAAGACCAAATCCATCTGGGTATTCAACGCGTAAGCCATCTAACAGAATGGATTCTCGTGCCTCTGGAAACACAGCCTGCTGCTGCAACTGGGTGATCAACGTAAAGTTTACCCCATCAGGCAAATGCAGATGCAATTCTGGCGTGGAATACGCATCGGGGAGCGCTTCCAATACCGCACTGGGGTTTGCCGTGCGGGATAACAGTTCGCACAGACGCGCTGCCGTATACAGACCATCGTCAAAGCCATACCAGCGATCTTTAAAAAAGATATGGCCACTCATTTCGCCAGCAAGCGCCGCATCGCATTCTTGCATTTTAGATTTAATCAAGGAGTGGCCTGTTTTCCACATGAATGGCTGCCCCCCATGCTGGAGTATCCAAGGAGCCAATAATCGTGTGCACTTCACATCATAAAGAATCGTGCTTTTAGGATGACGCTCTAATACATCTTTTGCAAAAAGCATCAATTGTCGATCCGGGTAAATAATTGCTCCAGATTTCGTCACGACCCCTAATCGATCCCCATCCCCATCAAAGGCCAGCCCTAACTCTGCATCGGTGGTCGCTAATGCATGGATGACATCCTGCAGATTTTCAGGTTGGGCGGGATCGGGGTGATGATTGGGGAAACGACCATCCACCTCACAGAATAGGGTGTGCACTTCACATCCTAATGCACGAAACAAGGCGGGAGCAAAAGCCCCTGCCACGCCATTTCCACAATCCACCACGAGTTTAAGTGGGCGCGCTAGCTGGATATCCTGCACGATGCGATCCAAATACGCGGGGCCGATATCATGGCATTGATAGGTACCAGGCACGCCAGAGGCCGCTAGGCATTGCTCAGACCCTAATTGCACTTGCTGCAATACCCGTTTATATAATCCGGTAATCTGCTCCCCATACAGCGCCTGCCCTCGAACGACCATTTTAAAGCCGTTGTAATCCGTAGGATTATGACTGCCTGTCACCACGACGCAGGAATCATGAACGCGTCCTTCAATCTGCTGATAACAAGCAAAATATCCTATCGGGGTAGGAACCTGCCCGATATCCACCACATCGACCCCACTAGCCTGCAAACCTTGTGCAAGCGCTGCGGCTAACATCGGCCCAGACAGACGGCCATCCCGACCGACAATAATCGACTTCCCTCCCCGTTCAAGCACCTCGCAACCTAGCGCATAACCAATATGGAAAGCCACATCGCGATCAATCGTTTTGCCGACTATGCCACGGATGTCATAGGCTTTGAAAATAGAAGAAGAAATGGTCATACCGAACTAAGGGAAAAAATGAAGTAATTTTAGGTGCCTTAAATTACCTGAATGATGGGCTGTACATCGTTTTACGAGATCAATTTAACAAATTTTTTGTATTCAAAAAACCTCAAAAGCCAAACGGTCTATTTATATGATGCCTAAGAGCCTGTTCATAATCCTCAAAAGTGGGTTGTGTTGGGGTTCCAAAATCACCCAAAAACGCACCCCAACCCACGAAAAATGCCCAAAAATGGTAGGTTGAGGTGAGGAATTGATTAAATACGGAACCCCAACATTACGGCCTTAAGGATGATTTCTGGAGATTATGAACAGGTTCTAAGAATGTTTACTATACTCGATAAATAATAGGAGAAGGATATGGCCATTGTGATTGACGATTTATAAATGGAACTATTAGCACAGCGAATTGCTAGAGCCGAAGGTGTCAGCGTCATAGAAGCCGTGCGTGAAAGTTTGCTCTCTTTGGCCAGTTTACGTGGACTAGTCACTCAAAAACCACCACTACGAGAACGGCTTACCAAGCTAGCCCGCGAAGTCGATGTGCTGCCTTCTCGCACTCCAGCTGATAATCGTAGCAGTAACGACATTCTAGGCTACAACGAACATGGCATATGGTAATTGATACTTCCGCTGTATTAGCTTGGTTAAACCAGACACTTCTATTGGCTCGTAACACTAACAAGTGCAACCTTCGAGCATGCTACAGAATGCTCCACAGCAGCGCATCAAACAGGCTCCAGCCTCTTGAATCACGAAGAATGGGCCGACAAATGTTGATATAACTCCAACTAACCCACCTGCAGCAATCGCAAGATCTTTTACCTGAGGAGAAGACCAATCGATCTCACTCTCGCTCAAGTTATTAAAAGCCATTGCCGCTCCTATCCCTCCTGCAACCGCCATTGTTATTCCTCCTAATAAACGCCCAGCTGTGATCTTCACAGGCCTTTCCTCTTGAGCTTCGGAATCAGCTTGTTGATTTTGCTCTTTTGGTAATCCACTTGACGGTACAGGATAAGGATGATTAGGCATTGCATACGTAGTATGGGGTGTATATGCAGAAGATGGCGCAGATAAAAGCTGATCAGCAGCACTCTGCGCACTCGCAGTTGCCCCACTTGAAATATGGGGATGTGGGAGGGTGCGCGTACTTCTATTCGCCCCTAGTGTATTGGTAGAACCTTCTCCTGGCCTGCTACTGAGAGGTGAATTATGAAAATTTCCTTTACTTCCAGGTGAAGAGGGGGATTTAGGTGTAAGGTTAGAGAGCTCAAGATTTGAGCTAGCAACAGAATTATTATTTGAGCCAGCAACAAAATTATTATTAAGCACTTTTTCCCCCAATAAAAATAAACGGCCAAAATTGCGTGTGCAACAACCTCTTTTGATGTGCGGATATATGCCGTGCCATAAAGAGGAAGTAGCGCGTATTACCCTGCACTTTAGGATAGACACAGAAATAGAGAAAATAAGGTTAGAAAAAAGGTATGGTCAAGCGAAGCATCAAAGATCTTTAGAAGCTCGCTGATTGAGCAATCAATAGGAGTTCTAGCGCATGTCTGCAAAATATATAAGTAATGCAAAAAACTTGGAGATAGGTTTTTGGGAATAGGGTCACATTCAAAAACCATTATGCGTAAAATTCTCTTCTTTTTTGCCTGCATATTCATAAGTGATATGCACAAAAATGCCTACAACCTGGTCAGCTAGCATGGAACTTTTTAATGCACTTGGATTTGAATGGGATAGGTCTACCATTGGGATGGAGTTAATCATCCCTACTCACCGCATCGAACGGGTTTGTTTTCATTTTCATCGGATGCTGCCCGAATTCGTCTGGGATGCCAGCATGCTTGAAGGCAACCCTATTACCTTCCCAGAGGTTAAAACCCTGTTAGATGGAGTCACTATTGGTGGCAGGAAAATTGCTGACCAAGAGCAAGTGCTCAATCTTGTTAAAAGCGCCAAGCGACTTTTGACTTTGGTAAAGACAGGGGCATTCATTGTGAACAAAGCTACTTTCACTGAACTACATGGTCTTACAGCTAACAATGAAGTGCTCGATTGGGGGGTATTTCGAGGGGAAGGGGAAGGGGAAGAACAACATTACACTCCCGATGTGGGATTAGGCGAACATGGCCGCTATACGCCCTTGTCTACCGTATCGGGCGCACCTGCACTGAATCAGGTTTTTGAAGAAGGTTTAACCGCACTGGATACCTGTAAACCTTTTGAAAAAGGGCTTGCCTTCTTTTTATTTGGCGCATTACAGCAGTTTTTTTTCGATGGGAACAAACGTACTGCACGCTTTATGATGAATGGCATATTAATGTCTGCTGGCATCGATGCAATTAGCGTACCTGCTGCGAAAGCGCAGGAATTCAATGAAAAAATGGTGCGCTTTTATCTAAGCAAAAATGCCACTGAAATGATGGCATTTTTGATGCACTGTCACCCAGAAGCCGAGCAGATTCATAGGGAGTAGCCCATGATTTTGATGCGCTGTTATCCGTCGAGCTTATATGCTACTCACTTGCTTGACTATTTTCCTCACACTTTCTTTTGACCTTCTGCTACTTATCCGTTAGAATCTCGCGCTTCGTCGGGGTGTAGCGCAGCTTGGTAGCGCATCTGCTTTGGGAGCAGAGGGTCGCATGTTCGAATCATGTCGCCCCGACCATTTTTCTTTTGCAATACTAATACTCTCGTTTCTCCTTATCTGTCTGTCTAGCCTTTCTGTATTTGTGCTTTGCAGGTCTTGCCTGTTGGTCGTTCTCCTTCCTTATCCCCCTCTACGCCACGTTTTTTTCACGCTCGTGTACTGCTCTCTACTATGGCTCCTGCCTCATTATTGTGCTTGTTATTAGGTGTATTGTTAAATTCTTGCGCACAACTGCTGCTTAAAGTTGGCGTGAATGCCGTCGGCCATTTTGAATTTTCTCGCGCAAATATCCTGCCTATTGGTTACAAGCTCATCACCCAGTTCCCTTTGCTCGCTGGCCTAGGTTGTTATGGCCTCAGTATTATTGTCTGGATCATGGGTTTATCGCGTATAGACGTGACGATTGCCTATCCCTTATTGTCGTTAGGCTATGTCGTCAATGCCCTATTAGCGTGGTATTTTTTAGGTGAAGTGTTAAGCACTCAACGACTGATCGCCATCGGTATTATTTTAGTCGGCGTCTATATATTAGCGCGTAGTTAGAACCCTTTTGGAAGATACTAAGGCTGACTTAGCCAAACTTTACTTTAATATACAATGCCTGACAGTCATTGTGGCTTAAAGCATGGTTGCCGGCTTGTATTTTTCCTGTATCTTCCCTGCGTCTTCCGTATGCCTGTTTTAATATTTTGGCCATGACTTCCGCTTTTCTTCATCATGGATGCCATCCCTATGCGCTCGCCCGCTTCTCCTCCTGCTTCTTTAGCTACTGAGGCCTCTGCCCTGCCCTCACTTCCGCTCCCCTTTTTGCCTTTTGTGCGCCCACACATTGATGAAGCGACGATTACTGCGGTGGGTGAGGTATTGCGCTCTGGTTGGATTACCACAGGTCCTCAAAATCAGCATTTTGAAGCAGCGCTCTCCGAATATTGTGGTGGTCGACCGGTATGCACGTTTAATTCAGGCACAGCTACTTTGGAAGTAGCGCTACGTTTAGCAGGAGTGGGGCCTGGCGATGAAGTCATCACTACGCCACTCTCTTGGGTAGCAACGAGTAATACCATCCTGGAAGTCGGCGCGAAGCCTGTTTTTGTGGATATTGATCCGCGCACGCGCAATATCGATCTACAACAAGTTGAACAGGCGATCACCTCGCGCACAAAAGCATTGATGCCGGTGGATCTGGCTGGCCTTCCGGTAGATCGTGATCACCTTTATATATTGGCGAAAACACACCATTTACGCGTTATTGAAGACGCGGCCCAAAGCTTTGGATCCCATTGGAAGGGCAAGCGTATTGGAGCGCTAGGCGATCTGGTCTCTTTTAGCTTTCACGCCAACAAAAATCTCACCTGCATTGAAGGCGGCGCACTGGTTCTGAATACGGAAGAGGAAGCGATTTTGGCCAGAAAATATCGCCTACAAGGGGTTACTCGTTCAGGCTTTGATGGCATGGAAGTCGATGTACTAGGTGGAAAGTCGAATTTAAGTGATGTGGCCGCCTGTGTGGGTCTGCACCAACTCCCTACACTATCGGCTATTACCACCCAACGTCAGGCATTAGCTCAGCATTATTTTATTTGTTTCGAACGTTTTGCCCAACGCGGCGACTTACCAGCCTGGCAGGCTATAGGTTTACCATTAGCAGATTGGGAGCATAGCAATTGGCATATGTTTCAAATCGTGCTCCCGCTGAGCATGCTTTCTATTACGCGCGCAGAATGTATGGCGCAATTACATGCCCGCCAAATCGGCAGTGGAGTCCATTATCCGCCGATTCATTTATTCAAGTTGTATCGAGCACGTGGCTTTACCACTGGAATGTATCCGCATGCTGAGCACATTGGGGCAGCCATTTTAACGCTTCCCCTCTTTCCCGCAATGAATACCTCCGATGTAGAGCGCGTAGTAGAAGCGCTATACGAAATTACAGAATGCTATGCACGGTAGCGCACTATAAAACCCCCTTTCCTACCTTGAGTTAAGACTGCAGCTGCGTTTGGCATATAGGGAGAATATGTTAGAGTTGTCCTCTATTGCCAATATACGCCCTGAACTCATATATTTTCGAGCAGGTTCTTAAGAAGGGGGATGTATACCAATTACCTTCCCCCAAAGCCCCCCTAATGTTTGAGGAGCATTGCCTGTGTCTGGCTTAGAACTTTCTGTAGTCATTCCTGTATATAACGAAGAAGCAGGAATAGAAGCGCTATTTAATCGTCTGTATCCGGCCTTAGATGCACTAGCATTGCCTTATGAAGTGATATTGATTAATGATGGCAGCCAAGACCAAACCGCACAGCATTTATCCGCGCAATTTGTGCGTCGGCCCGATGTAACACGAGTACTCACGCTCAGCGGCAATTATGGCCAGCATATGGCCATATTGGCAGGCTTTGAAGCTTCGCGCGGAGCCTGTGTGATTACGCTGGATGCGGATTTACAAAATCCTCCGGAAGAAATCGGCAAGCTCCTCGCTAAAATGCGTGAAGGGCATGATTATGTGGGTACGCGGCGGCGTGAGCGGCAAGACAGTCTTTGGAGGAAAAAAGCCTCTTTATGGATGAATCGCCTACGCGAAAAAATTACCCATATTAAGATGACAGATCAAGGCTGTATGCTGCGCGCATATAGCCGTTCCATTGTAGATACGATCAACCGCTGCGGAGAAAGTACGCCTTTTATTCCTGCGCTTGCGTATACCTTTGCGCATAATCCCACTGAAATTGAAGTAGAACATGAAGAGCGTTTCGCTGGACAATCTAAATATTCGCTCTATAGCCTAGTTCGCTTGAACTTTGACCTTATTACGGGATTTTCTGTCGCCCCATTGCAGTGGTTATCTATCATTGGTGGGGTGCTATCCATTGGTTCTGCAGCGCTCTTTTTTCTTTTGCTTATTCGTCGCTTTGTACTTGGAGCAGAGGTCTATGGCGTCTTTACTCTGTTTGCCATTACCTTCTTTCTACTTGGCGTTATCTTGTTTGGAATGGGCCTAATGGGAGAATACATAGGTCGCATTTACCAAGAGGTACGTGCTCGACCTCGCTATTTGATAGCGCACACATTAGAACAAGAGCCAATCCAGGAGGATATGCCTGCGTTGACAAGTAAAACACCAGGTATCCAAACCGATTCCGCATCGATCGATGAATAACTGATGCATATGCGTTAGAACCTGATCTTAGAACCTGTTCAGCAGATGCTCCCATGGGGGTACTCGATGCCCCATAGGAGCATTCATACATTTTTAAAATCCTCTCTTGTTCGCCCTGGAGTACCGCCCTATGACTGCCCGTGCTGTTGTTTTTGCATACCATGATGTCGGCGTGCGCTGCTTGCAAGTCTTGCAGGCCTTTGGGGTTGAGATTGCTTTGGTGGTAACCCATGAAGACCATCCCGGAGAAACTTGTTGGTTCGACTCGGTAGCCAAACTCTCTACTACAGAGGGATGGCCTTTGCAAAAACCGGAGAAGGTAAATAGCCCCGCGCTTTTGCAAGCGGTGCAAACGGCATCGCCCGACTTTATTTTTTCTTTTTATTATCGGCAGATCATTGGGGCTGAACTATTGCGCTGTGCACGGCGAGGTGCCTTCAATATGCATGGTTCACTATTGCCGCATTATCGTGGTTGCGCACCCGTCAATTGGGCCATCTTACATGGTGAGACCCAAATCGGGGCCACTTTACATGAGATGGTTGCACGCCCTGATGCAGGCGCTATTATTGGACAAACAGCCGTTCCCATCTTCCCCAATGATATCGCAAGCCAAGTCATGCAAAAAGTGGCTCTTGCGGCTGAAATCACGCTATGGAATGCCTTGCCGGCTCTACTTGCTGATCGTGCAACCCGCCTGCCCAATCCCATAGAAAAAGGGAGTTATTTTGGTCGACGCACCCCTGAAGACGGACGCATTGACTGGCATGCTCCCGCACAAACCGTCTATAACTTGATACGTGCGGTAGCCCCTCCCTACCCTGGCGCATTTACGAATATTGGGGCGCACCGTTTTGTTATTGGGGCAGCGCGCCTAGAGCCATCTAGAAGCCAATTTAGAAGTCAAGATACAGCCTCTACCGCAAACGCTCCCCCTCTACAATTGGGCATACAAGTCCATAATGGCCGTTTTATTGGATGTTGCATGGATGGCAGCATCGTTGCGATTCACACCCTGCTATACGAAAATAAAGCGATCACTCCGGCTCAATTTATAACGCTTATGCAAGCTAATACCGATTAATACCCCTTCATACCGCTTTTATTATTGCTAGGTTTTTTGTTTTTTATATCTTTTAAATACCCATTTTCATGAAAAAAATACTCATTCTCGGCGTAAACGGTTTTATCGGCCATCATTTATCTAAACGTATTCTAGAGACCACAGACTGGGAAGTCTTCGGCATGGATATGCAGACCGATCGTCTGGCTGATGTTATCGATCACCCTCGCATGCATTTTTCGGAAGGGGATATTACGATTAATAAAGAATGGGTTGAATATAATATTCGCAAATGCGATGTGATCTTACCGTTAGTCGCTATTGCTACGCCCGCTACCTACGTTAAACATCCGCTACGGGTTTTTGAGCTAGATTTTGAGGCGAATCTCCCTATCGTGCGTGCAGCGGTGAAATATCGCAAACACCTTGTTTTCCCCTCAACCTCAGAAGTCTACGGCATGTGCACAGACGAAGAGTTTGATCCCGAGGCGTCTTCTTTAGTCTACGGCCCCATCCAAAAATCCCGATGGATTTATGCCTGCTCAAAACAATTGATGGATCGAGTCATTTGGGGATATGGCGCACAAGAAGGGCTCAATTTCACGCTATTTCGCCCATTTAACTGGATTGGAGCGGGTTTAGATTCCATCTACACTCCCAAAGAAGGCAGTTCTCGCGTAGTCACTCAATTTATCGGCAATATTGTACGGGGCAAACCGATTCAACTCGTCGATGGAGGAATGCAGAAACGCGCTTTTACTGATATCGACGACGGCATAGACGCATTAATGCGTATTCTTGAAAACCCTGCAGGCATCGCTAGCCAGAAAATTTACAATATTGGCAATCCCCATAATAATTACTCTATCCGAGAACTCGCCACCAAAATGCTAGCCGTAGCACGTGAGTTTCCCGAATACGCAAGTCGCCTCTCTGCTACTCCCTTTGTTGAAACTTCGTCACAACAATATTATGGGCAAGGTTATCAAGACGTTCAAAACCGCGTACCCAAAATTGCGAATACGATGGCAGACTTATCCTGGCAGCCACGCTCTGGCTTGGAGGATACGCTACGCAAAATATTTGAAGCGTACCGCAACCAGCTTACTGAAATAGATGCCTTGGTTGATGAGGAAAAGGGTTAAGCTGAGAGTACGGGGCATTAGACTTCTTTATGGTAGGTTGGTGGTGACGAAGGAACCCCAACATGCACGCCATGGCGTCCTTGATGATCTGCTTACGATTATCTAAAAGCTAAAATTAAACGTCAGCAGTACGCATGTTGGGGGTCCGTATTTGATTCAATACGTCGCCACCAACCTACCTTTATTAATGTACATCTCATGGCCTATATTGCTCTTAAAATTGATGTGGATACCTTAAAAGGTACGCAAGAAGGCGTGCCTACCCTACTCAAAAGTCTTGAGCGAGCACAAGCAGGCGCCACTTTTTTATTTAGTCTGGGGCCTGACCATACGGGTTGGGCACTGCGTCGTATTTTCCGTCCTGGCTTTTTGAAAAAAGTATCACGGACCTCGGTGCTTGAGCACTATGGCTTACGCACCCTACTCAATGGAGTACTGTGGCCAGGACCTGATATTGGCCGTCTAGCAAAAGCACCAATGCAGGCAGCGCGTAATGCCGGTTTTGAATGTGGCATCCATACTTGGGATCATATTTACTGGCAAGATAATGTACGCGAGCAAGATCGCCAATGGACGATTGCGCAAATGGATCAAAGCTATGCACGTTTCTTAGATATATTCGGCACACCGCCCAGCACGCACGGCGCTGCGGGTTGGCAAATGAACGAAACCGCTTTTCTGCAGATAGATGCCTGGGGCTTGCCTTATGCTTCTGATGGCCGTGGGACAAGCCCTTATCGGCCTACTCTCGACGGTCGACCTTTGGCGCATATACAATTGCCCACTACACTCCCCACCTTTGATGAAATATTAGGAGTAGATGGGGCGAATCCGCAGCAAGTTGTTCAAACATTATTAGCTTACACCGACCCAAGCTCCAAGGATAAAAGCGTCTGCGATCACGTTTTTACCTTACATGCCGAACTCGAAGGGCGAAAGCTGAACGCAGCTTTTGTCGAGCTCCTCGCAGGCTGGCGTGCGCAGGGTCATACGTTGGTATCGCTAGCCGATTACTACGCCACCTTAACACTGGACTCCGTTCCCGAAGCACCCATCGCCTGGGGATGCATTCCAGGGCGATCTGGCGAACTCATTATCCAATAAAGTCTTGATAGCGCATCGCCTTAAGAAATACGAAGTCTGTAAGCGCATTTTTCTTTTTCTTTTTTAGGAACTTGGCTATGTCCCTCGCACTACACGATACCGTCGATGACTGGGATGCTCCGTCTACACACGGAACATTTTCTCTAAAGCACTGCCTATCTCAGCCTACGCTACGCTATCTCGTCGTCTATTTTTATCCTAAAGACAATACACCAGGCTGCACAACGGAAAGCAAAGATTTTGCGCAAGCTTATGCCGATTTTCAAAAGGCCGGCGTCGAAGTGGTGGGCGTCTCCCGCGATACGCTCGCCTCACATAAGCGCTTTAGCGAAGGGTACGAGCTTCCTTTTGCGCTCCTGTCCGATACCGACGAAAAGCTCTGTACTTTATTCGACGTTATTAAGCCTAAAACCATGTTTGGAATAGCGGTACGCGGCATTGAACGCAGTACGTTTGTGATCGACTCCCAAGGAGTCATTCAGCATGTTTGGCGTGGTGTGAAAGTGTCAGGGCACGTGGATGCGGTGAAAGCAGCGCTCGCTCTATAAACTATGAAAGCATGAAATGTCCTTTTTTCCAAAGCGGGCATTTATGCAGAGGCAGCGCTAACCTTGGCTTTGAAATAAGGTCATCAGCCTGCATCTTACGATGCCAGTGTGTTGTGTAATTCGGCTTGTGTAATTCGGTTCTTCATAGCAAGCACTTTCAGCGCAGCACACTTTTTGCCTTGTTTTGCAGGCTGTCCATCTGTTTTTTTATCTTGGAAACGGATCATATGGTTTTAAACGCAAATACTTCACCATCTGATTTTCATAATCCGTCTGGCTATGCAGAGGAATCCGCGCAGTTGCGTATGCTCGTACATATTTTGTATGCGCTCTATGTATTATCATGGCCTACTGCCGGTTTATCGTCGCTCGTTGCCGTGATCATCGGCTATATCAAGCGCGCGGATTTGCGCAAAACCCTGCAACTCCCCGCGCTGACTCATAAACACGACTACGCTCCGCTCTATATAGCGCATCTTACTTGGCAAATTCGCACATTTTGGGGATTACTCGCCTTTACCTTAGTGGGAACTGCGTTATTACTGAGTATTATTGGCCTATTTGTGCTGCTTGGAGGGATGGTTTGGGGCTTGTATAGAATTATCAAAGGATGGCTATATCTTAGTGAATCGCGTAGCCCCACTTAAACTTCATATTGCCTTCGTTACCGCAATATGAAACGAAATACGGCTGAGGCCCCATCTAGTCTATATAGATTGATACTGTTAGAATCAGAGAGTTCTCATCTATCTACGAAGTAGAATTAGTTAGGGATAATCGCCTCTAATAGGTAACGCGATTGGCTATATCCCACACCAATATTGAACGCATCACCGATTGTTAGACAGGAAAAATGCATTATGTCCGATTGTTCACCTATCCAGACCTTGGTTGCGCGCACCATACGGGACACATCCAGTTACATAAACATTACAGGCGACCGTATAGCTAATTGGATAGATCCTAGGATAGACACTGAGACTGATGCTGTTGGCTCTCCTCCTGCATACGAGAGGTATCAATCCAACGACAGCATTTTTTCCCATATAAAGCAATTTATATCCGCATCACCGCTAATCTGCTTAGTCCTCTCTACTATTTTTCTAGGCTTTTATAAAACCATAATTCTTGCTTTGGTAGCGTATAGCCTTTTTTATGGTGTGAAATAAAGTATTTCATTATTAAAACGCATCCTCTCAAAGGGCTTTATGCAAGATATAGACGATAAAGTAGAGCGTAAAGACACTTCAAACTGTCTTTTTTGCAAAATTGCAGCAGGAGCGTTGCCCAGCAAAAAAGTCTATGAAGATGATGACTTTTACGCCTTTTACGATATCTATCCCAAAGCTCCTGTCCATGTGCTGCTTATACCGCGCAAGCATATTGAATCGCTTTCTGATTGTGGCGAGAACGAATCCGCTCTATTAGGAAAGCTTTTTGTTTTGATTCCTCAATTGGCCAAACAACTCGGTATTGCCTATATTCCCAGCAAAGACCCCGAAGAGGCTAAAAACAATACCACGGGCTTTAGCACTACGATTCATACTGGACCTGGAGGCGGGCAAGAAATTTTTCATCTGCATGCGCATATTATGGGTACTCCATCGTAAATGAGCATAGCTTATCTAGATCGCTAAAAACGCGTCGCGCAGACCATCTTTCCTCTTTTATTTAGTCTATTGTAGATATAGCTATTAAATAAAACGAGGGCTAGGCTCACTACCCTACAAATTTGGCGAAACCCGATCTGATAGTATTCGATCTTCCTGAAAGGAATAGCATGTTTAGTATCAGCCACTGGCTTATTGTTTTACTCATTATTGCACTGGTTTTTGGTACAAAAAAATTACGTAATATCGGTACCGATTTAGGCAGCGCGCTTAGAGGCTTTAAAGAAGGGTTACATCAATCCGACGATGCTAAGTCCCCTTCCTCAACTGAACGCAAAGACACCATTGAGGTAGAGGCACATCAAAAATAGCTTGTCATTTTCTTATTAGAGCGTGTATTTGACTAAATATGGCTTCCTAATCTAATACGATCATCCGACTACAATTTGAAACAAAATACCGCTAATAGGCAATGGGCCATGCGCTATAGTCTAAAACGTTGAGCACATAATTAATTTTGTACAGGAAAAAACATGGCTGAATCTATCTCCTTTCCCCAACTCGCTGCAAATACCGTACTCAAATATGGCGAAAAACTCAGTAACTTTATAACTGAATGGAAAGCTAACAATATAGATCCTGCTGATGAGAATCAACCCACTGCAACTCGTTTCTATAACGCTTTTCGTTCCTTAGATATAAAAAAAATTGCAATCGAATTGCTCAAGTCCCCTATAGCTTGCACACTCAGCTGCATACTCGCTTATGCTATTGTAATCACATTATTAAAATATACTCTTATAGCCCTCTGCGCTACTATAGTAGGTGCTAGCGCTTATGGATGGTATACAAGCTACTATCAACCACAAACCCAAGCCGCAGCATAATAGCCTCTCAGACTGTCTTTTTGCACAACTGCAGCGGGAACATTGCCAAGCAAAGATCCCGAAGAGGCTAAAACCAAACGCAAAGCACTATTGAGGTTGAGGCAAGTAAAAAAACGGGCGCCCAGAAGCGCCCATTTTTTTATCTTGCTCAATCTCTACGGCAATACGACCGCAGGATTCCATCCTAATAGGTTATACATAGTGTATCGCGCTATGCCCAAATACTCATGAAGCACTAAATCGGTCAATACAAAATTCCAAGCGCTATATAAGGACATAGGGTGGGCTTGCACCCAGTCTGCACGTACAGGATACACATCCATACCAAAATGCGAAAAATACAGCATGCTACGTCGCATATGCCAAGCAGAAGTCACTAAATATAAGCGATCCGCTTGTAAAGGGGTAACCAGCGCCTTTGCATACTGGGCATTTTGATAGGTATTCAGGCTATGCGCTTCGATCATTAAATCGGCTGGTGCGATCCCTAACTGGCGTAGCTGTGATTGATAGATTTGTGCTTCTGATATTCCTAAGCGCAAAGGATCCCCCCCACTAAGAAGAATTTTGCAGTAGGGACTCACTTTTTTACAAGCATGGTAGAGTGCAGCGGCTTTGGCCATTCGAGCTGGGGCAAAAATTCCCATTTCTATATGGTCTTCGCCAAAGGGCTTTTGAATACCCGCCCCTAACAAAATAATCACATTACGTTGTCCCCATTCTATAGGGGCAACACGCGAATACATGGCTTGTAAATAAGCTAATAAGTATGCGGGAATCGCACCTAAGGCTATCGCTAAAAAAAGGCTAAACGATAGGAGGTAAACGGTTCCCGCCATGAGCTTCCAGCCGAATATCCCTAGACACGTTGCCACAGCAAACAGAATTGTAAGAATGCCTATCGTCATACTGATCCATCGTATTATGCCCAAAAATTAGAAAAACACGCACTGGGCAAACGGCATACTTTCCGCCTTTCTGTTTTTTAGAGATGCGTCACATCGTTTTGATAACGCTGAATGAGTTGCGATAATGCCTGTTCAAAGCCGATATAGCGCTGATCGATAGCCGTATCCCACCCTTTCTTGGAGCATATTTCTTCCATCTCCTTACATTGAGCGATCAGATCAGCCTCTTCCAGCACCATCAGCGCACCCTTCAGTTTGTGAAGCTTCCTCATAAAAGCGACGCTATCCTTCTCGGCAAAGGCTTTTTGCATAGCTAGCCCATCTTGTTCCCACACTTCAAGAAAAATCTTTTTCAGTTCGGGATCTATCATTTTGGATACCGTGGTCGTTGAAGCATCTGTCTGCGCAAGCACCGATGCTAAATCTGTAGCGGAAGAAGAAGGAGAGGCTGAAAGCAGTTCTATAGCTGGAGATTGCGTAGGGTCAAATTTAGGGATCTTCCCTAAGGCTTGCCTTAAATCAGCTCTTGATGCGGGTTTATGCAATACGCTGGAAATACACGTATTGGAAATATCCACGCCCTCATGCGAAATCGTACTCGCAGTAATCACAACGACAGGGATGAAATTTCCAGATTTTTTTAATGCATAGACCAAATCAAAGCCATCCATATTCGGCATGCCCAAGTCGGTCAATAACACGTCATATTCTTTGACACAGCATTTATCAAATGCTTCTTTTCCGTCCGCAGCTTCTTCAATATGGTAATAGCCTAGTGTATTGAGTTGGCGCCTGAGCAGTTTACGATTAACGGGATCATCTTCCGCGACTAAAATAGTTTGCGGATGCCGCGCTGTGGATATTCCTTCGCCTACTTCGCGATCCGATTGGGCAATCAAGCCTGCAGAAGCGTTTTGGTCTGGGTTCAGTGCAGCTAACAATGCCTGGCGTAACCCTTGGAGCGAGAGCGAAGAGATATAAATAGCGGTGGGCGAGGATGTCTGCAGTGCGACCTCCTGTTCCGCCGTAGTAAGCATATCGATAGGCTTTAATTCAGGCAAATACGGGCCTGCGGTAGAAATAAGAATGGGCCCACGGAATTTTTCCAGTTCTTGAATGGAAAGACGGTCAACCACTTTATCTTGGCTATCGCTATAGGCAATAACCAGGATAGGTTTCCCTTCTGTACTGGATTCGCCGATATGGTCGAATTGCGCCACGGCCTTGATCGAAGCCGCTCCCCAATATTCAAACCATGCCGCTAAGGTATCGCGCCACAGCGATATACCGCAGACTAAAAGTACATGTTGCCCCTTTAATAAGGCCTCAGGAGAGGGGCTTCCTTCCAATCCTACTGGAATTCTAAAAGGCAATTCGCAGGCAAAAACGCTTCCAAAGCTCAATTCGCTCACGAGAGAAATATCTCCTCCCATAAGCTTGCTGAGCCTTTTGCATAAATACAACCCTAAACCTGTACCTCCAAAACGGCGTGCGATCGTGTTATCACTTTGCGTAAACGGAGAAAACAATTTTTTCTGATTCTGTTGCGAAATACCCATGCCCGAATCTGCGACTTGAAAGCGCACGTTATAGCCACCTTCTCCATCTTCCAGCACATCGGCTCGCAATGTAATTTTGCCAACATCCGTGAATTTCGTCGCATTACTGAGCAGATTCATCAAAATTTGCTGAATGCGCGTGCCATCTCCAATCAACTGCGTACGTATGCGTGGATCAATTAAACAGAAAAAGTGCACGCCTTTTTTCAAAATTAAAGGTGCAAACGTGCGTGAACAGCCTTCAATAATATCAATCAAGTTGATTCTGGTCGTCTCAATCTTCAGCTCGCCAGCCTCGACTTTGGATAAATCCAAAATATCATTCAGTAGGGTGAGCAAGGCTTCAAATGAGCGGCGTATTGTTTTGACCAATTCATTTTGCGAAGGCGGCATCGTTTCGCATGCAAGCAACTCCAGATTACCCAAGGCGCCATGTAAAGGAGTGCGAATTTCATGTCCCATCGAGGCTAAAAAGATCGATTTAGCCTGGTTCGCATGATCTGCTGCGCGCTTAGCTTCTAGCAATAGACGTTCGGCCTCTTTACGCGCACTAATATCGCTCAAACCATAGAGGACCACATCGCGCCCCTGATACCGCGATTGGGTAAAGGAGACAGAAATATCGCGCTTACGGCCATTTGCCGTAATGACCAACATTTCTCCATGTAGAACATCGAGTTGGTCACGCTCTTCCGTCTGATTACGCTTGCCTTGCAATTTTTCTTCCAATTTGCAACGGTAGAGTGCCAATAATTCTTTGTAATGCGCCTCCACTCGCTCTGGATGCCCTTCTAACAGCCAGGCGGCAATATCGTTTTTAATGACCGATTCGCAAGACTTGGGATCAATAACCCCCAAACCCACAGGCGCAGTCAAAATCATAGCTCGATTAAATTGCTCACTCTCATAGACTCGCCGTGAACGAATTTGGATCGGAGAAAATACATATCGTTCAAAAATAAATACAAAAACCCATAAGATGGCGAGTGTGCCTATCATAAATAGCAGGGTTAATGTAATAGGCCGTTTTAAACCGATAAAAATCGTCCGCCAATCTAATGCATAAATCGCGATCCAATCTGGGCTTAAAATACGTTGCGTGAAAAACAGCATTCCGCCATTCTGAATGCGCTCAGGTTGTACACCCGAGGCATTTAATAAGCGTGAACTATGCAATACAACTTCCGCAAAATGCCATACATCCACGCTATGACGTTTTAAACCCAAGAAATAAGGATGATGGCGAGAGAGCACAAAGAAATTTGGCATCTCTCGCACGCTATTTAAGAAAAATATCGGGAAATCTTCAGGACGGATATTAAAAACAATAATAGCAACACGCTTATCATCATGAAAAATAACCCCCGCAAAACTGGCTACGGCAGTGCCTAAAAAAGCATCAAAATGCAAAGGCACCCATACAATCTTCCCATTTTTTAGATCTTCTACAGGATATTTGGAAAGCTCATGCTCGATGGGATCGGTTTGGCGCAAAATAAAAGACTGGAGATCTGCAGCGCGATTTCTTTGAAATGCTTCATGCACATTGCCTGCCGGATACACTCCCAAAAAACGCCGAGAAGCATCATAGATAAAGCTAGGCAGCGCGCTACCACGCTCTGTCAGCTGCAGTTTAGACATGGGAGAGATATCTCTCAAAATCTTTAACATACATGCCAACTTAGGCACATTGGTATCGCGTAAAAAGGTCGTGAGGATCGAATAACGGTCTAAAGTGAGGTCACTCTCCGCAATAGTCACCCCTTGGTTTTCTCGCAATAAACGCTGATATTTTGCAATGGGTACGGTATCTTCACCACAAGACTTTAATAAATCCCAGGTCGATTGATGAAACATCGTGAAACTTCTCAAACGAGATTCCTCACGCTCAACCGCTGCATTCACTGAATCTTTTTGCGAGAAAAAGATATTATCTTGATCATTCAGATAATCTTGCACAAAAGCATAAATACATACCGCAGCAGCTATAGAAATCACTACAGTTAAAATACTGGCAGCGCCGTATAATAAGCGTCTATAGCTTCCTATGAGATTAATAGCGTGATGCGTAGCTGTACGCCGTTTTAAAAAGAAGTCTAGCGGCCCAAAAACATGCGCAAGACCCTTTTTAAATTTATCGGGCACTGAGGCAGATTTAAAAAAATCTAAGGATTTTTTAAAGTTCAATTTCATCGCTGCATGAATTTATGAAAAATAAAAAATAGCGCTTTACCGCATCTTCATGCGTATAAAGCACTATTCATCTAGAAGCGAGCCTTCCCTCAAAAAGAGATATTCAGCAGGCAAAAGCAAAAAGCGGACAAAGAGGGAATAGATACACACCAGCAAGAAGAAAAAACACTCAAGATAATATATCTAAAGTAGGATTTAAAAAGCTAATGCGCAGGCGGGAATAGAAACAATGATAAGAAAATAGGTTTTTTTAAACCGGCTTCTTTCACTTTTTGATTCTTGTCTTTCCCATTAAAATGATCAGGTCACCAATCATGCTCGAAAGAGTGATCAACCTGCCAGTGAGGCGTGCTTTCAGACAGCCGCAATAATGATTTCAGGATCTCCCTCATTGAACGCATATTCATTTTCAAGGATAGCACGTTGGGGGTCGATTCGCAATTCCACCCCCGTTTCGCTGCGCTTGTTGTAGCGCGGTTTTGTGGCGTTTTTTTGAGGTTTTTTGATTAAATCAGAACGATCTCTATAGAAGGTGTTATTTTGCTGATTTTTATATAGGCATACCCCATCTATGCCCCACTCCTGCCATCCATGGCATCGCTCTTAGATAAGCCCCAGGACATTCTCAAAAATCGATTATTATCTATCTAATATTTTCTCAATCTATCAAAACTTATAAATTGTACTTTAGAAAAATGCCTTATTTATAAAAAAAATAGAGAATTCTCATTTCAAAATATAGCTTTATTTTTTAAATTCACATACTCAAAAAATCTTATAGCAGTGCGCTGCCATATTACTTTTTATTACCTAATGCGATAGAGAAATATTAATGATTTTAAATCAATCTGTACATGCAAACCCATTTTATGCCGCACTTCCACGCCCCCTATACGCCGAATTAGCAAAAAAACCAACGCTACCTACATTGATGGAGCATGTACCTCTTTATTATTTTTCTATTGCTCGAAAACTATGTGACGCGGTTCCAAGCCATGAAATAGAAAGTTCCAGTCAAATAGATATATTCAAAAAGAAAATTTATGCCATTCTCAATGAATATAAATTTTCAAAAACACAATTAATTGCAGAAAATTCTATTTTAAAAGATCAACAATTTTTAAAATCCGTGTTACAAAAAACAAAAAATATTGAGCAAGCGGATTATTTTAAAAATAAAAATCAAAACAGCATAAAAGATTTTGAACTTGAACTTGCCACTCAAATTACAAAAAATTTAACATTAAAAAATATTGTTTACACCACATCTGCAACATTATTAAAAAATCATCATTTAAATCCAAGACAAATAAAAACAGCACTAGTAATTATGTGCCATGCATTAGATTTTTTCGATACAGATATATTAATGAATTTATATAAAAGTGCAAAAAATAATTTCAATCATTTTGAAGAACTAAAAAATTCTCCGCAAAATATTTTATTAAGTTCAAGCAAAAAAATTCAACTCTTCTTTAAAGTAGAATTAAATGAAGAAGGAATTTTAAAAGCAGAAAGAAAACTCAAAAGCTCTAAAACTTATTCTAAGTTAACTATAAATCAACTCAAATATTTAACATCAACTTTAATTGACGCGAAAAATTTTTACATTAGAAACACATTAAAAAATATCATCCCCCAAAACCCTCAAAATAAAGTTGAAAATTGGGTTCAAAAAGATATACAGAACATCGCGAAAAACTTAGGGAAAAAATTGGACATCAAAGAGGAGACCATTAATTCCATTTTACAGTCACTCAATGTTTTGTATAAACGGCTTAGCCATGCAAGCAGTACGGGACAATACTGTTGATGCTCAAGCACATTTACCATTGACCATGGCATGTGTTAGCGGGGTCCACCCGAGTTTAAAAGTGCTAGTGGAACCCCGTCGCCTATCTCTCTCCCTTACCGCACGCTCGTTTGCGCCTCATCGGGTGCACGTGTACGTAAAGTTCCAATCTCCCACGCACGTTCGCCGTGGGCATGCAAATGTTCAATGGCGCGCGCCGCATTGGCTTTAGACACAATCACGGTTAAACCAATTCCGCAATTAAATACACGATGCATTTCATGCGTATCCACTTGCCCTTGCTCTTGTAACCAATCAAATAACTTGAGTCTCTCCCAAGCGCGAGAGTCTAATTGTGCGGTGAGGTTTTGAGGTAATACACGCGGTATATTTTCAAGTAAACCTCCGCCGGTAATATGGGCAATGGCTTTGACCTGTACCGCTTCCATAAGCGCCAGAATCGGTTTCACATAAATGCGCGTAGGTGCCATTAACACATCGGCTAAGGATTGCCCGGGTATAAATTCTGCATGCAGATCGGGTTTGGCCTGCTCCAGAATTTTACGAATTAAGGAATATCCATTCGCATGGGCACCACTAGATGCCAAGCCCAGGACGACATCCCCTTCAGATAAAGCGGTACGCGCTGAAGAAGAGGAAGTAGTCTCTTTGCCTACTTCTTCAAGTTCGGCACCTCCCAGTATTCGACTCTTTTCTACGACTCCAACCGCAAAACCAGCGAGATCATAGTCTCCCCCTTCATACAGCCCAGGCATTTCCGCCGTCTCGCCTCCAATTAAGGCGCACCCCGCTAATTCACAGCCGTGCGCAATACCGGCAATCACCGTAGCGGCAGTATCTACATGCAATTTGCCACAGGCAAAATAATCTAAAAAGAAAAGAGGCTCTGCACCCTGCGCCAAAATATCATTCACACTCATTGCGACTAAATCTTGCCCAATGGTGTCGTGCCGATTCAATGCAAACGCTAACTTGAGCTTGGTTCCTACACCATCGGTCCCTGAGACTAAAACCGGCTCACGATACTTTTTGGATATTTCAAATAAAGCGCCAAAGCCACCGATGCTGGTCAATACGCCTTCTCGTCGCGTTTTCTTCGCAAGCGGCTTAATACGTTCAATCAGGGCATCCCCTGCATCGATATCTACGCCTGCGGCCTTATAAGACAAACCCGCACCGGAAGGTTGATCATCTTGAGTGGAAGGAGAAAAAGGGGGGGTGGGAGCAGCCATGGATTCACGTATTAAAAATTACACAATAGGGGTTACATGCCCAATCATACCGTATGAGCCTCTAGATACGCCAAATCTACTATGTCAATGCTGTATCGCCATGTAGCGAGAAATGCCTTTGAGGCCCGTACAGCAAGCTCTGCAAGTCTGACTTTCCCTCCGACTCGCCGCAGTCATTTCCCTGCCTTTTAAATCCCCCCTGCACTTCACGGCATTTCAGAGTCCACCGCTCAAACCAAAGCGCTTCCCTTTATTAGCATGACTACTCCGCCCTCCTCTTTGAAGTCCCTCCATCGAGAAAAACGCTATGTCACTGCCTGAAAACATTGCCTCCCCCACCCCACTTATTCACGCCCCGTTTTTTCACTACGTGGAATTTGAATCTAGTCATGCACGTTTGTTAACTTCGACACTCTCTCATGCACTGGGCATGCCCATAGTTGGTACGTTAAATACCGAGCACGGCGTGAGCTACTGCCTGCAAAGTCAACAAGCCATGATTATTTGCAGCTCCCCAAAAACACACAAAAATGCGGATGCGCCCTTCAACACGTCGAATGATTTTCATGCCGGCCTAAAAAATACACAACACATCCGTGTAAGCGCCATCGGAATACAAGTAGCAGACCCCGAATACGCGCATGCGCATCTCAGCAGTACCGTGCAAGCAGACCAAGGCGAATCTTTACAAGTCTATCCCTCTGGTCTCATGGACCTGAAGCTCCCTAATCTACTAGGCCATCTGCGTTTACGGTTTCTCCACTCTAAACTGCATGCCGCCCCCCATTGCACCTCTGGCATTCCATACGGCATTCAAGGATTTACTCCTTGTACGTCGGAAGATGGCACTGCGCAGGCACCGGCCTTTTTGCCAGGAGGGATCAGCAGCATTGATCACGTCGCCATTAATGTGCGCAATGTCAATGCCGTCTGCGAACGTCTACAGGCTCTCACGACCTGGACTCCATTTAGAGTTTTTGATGAGGCCATTTTGCATCGGCCACTAGGAGCGCTGACACTGAGCAGCCAAACGCAGGAAGGTTTGCTCACCATCGTGCAAGCCACCAAACGCAGCAGTATTTTTGAACACGCGCTACAGGACAATGGCGGCCCTTACGTGCATCACATTGCTTTACGCTGTGATGATATTTTTCAATTAGCCGACGCCTTAAGCGCGCACGGCGCCTGGAAATCCATGCCCCCTCCTGCGGCAAACTACTATAACGACATCCGCTCAACCGCCCTCCAATTCCTCCCGCCCGCGAAGTTCGACAAACTCCAACACTACGGCATGCTGCTAGACTTCGAAGACAACTGCGCGCTCGTACAAGTCTTCCTTCCTTACCTAGACGACGTACCTGGCGTTTTCTTCGAACTCATTAGCCGCGTACCAAGACTGGACCAACCCGTACAGCAGATCCCTGCTGCAGGTTGCGGTGGCTTTGGAGATCGCAATGTGGCCCAACTCTACGATTGCTTAATTAGAGGTGTAGGCCAACTTCCCAGTGTGATGGATGTAGCGACCAGCACTCCCACGGATCGTCCTCTGCATAAGCCAACAACAGCATCAGAAAGCACACCACAAGCGCTCCCAGAGCCTGTAGCAGCGTTGTAGTATTAAAGAGGCAATAGATTCAGCCCACCACAACAAAGTCGGTGGGCTGTTTTTTTAGCCAGCATGGTTGACAAAAAACAACAATAATCTTATCTATTAACTAGACTTTTCATTTTTCTTCCCAGTAGAATGCCCAATAGGTATTTAATATCTATGGGATTTTTATTGAGCAGCTTTTCTGTCATGTAAAAGAGAATGTATAAGGAAGATCTATGACGAGCGTAGTAGGTTCAGCTAGCTCCAATTCATCACGGAGAGCATCGCTTTCATCCAGTAATGAAGAATCGCCCCTCATACGATCACGCTCAAATTCATTTGATGGCTCACAATCAGGTATACCGTCCGTTAACCATATTCACTTCGACCCCAGAGCATTTAATAGTCCACACGGCCATGTGGATTCAGAAACTAAAGAGTCAGCTAGTGATATCCCCCATACATCGCCGCTCGCCTCTGGGGGATCTAGTTCCCCTATGTCCGCCTGTTCTAGTGCAAATTCTGACCCACTAGTCAATAATCACGGCCCACATAGGCGCTCCTCCTCTGCCTCTGCTACCGATATAGAAAAAGAAAGGATAGCTGCCAGATTTTGCGACCAATTCTATGGTGAAGCCTGCTCGATAGATATAGAGAGCATGATTACGAATCATAAAAATAAATTGGAATTCGTCGAAAAATTAAAAAATGCAATAAACGACGCTAAAAGTAGTAAAAATGCTCTTTTTATCGAGCAAATCAAAGAAGACATAGACTACGATAAGGTATTGGCATCATATAGTGGACAAGTATTCAATGGTACAGTGCCTTCATGGATAGACAGTGTGCGCAACTATAACGAACAGTCAGCAGAGGTATATGCTCGGGCGTTATTGATTAAAACAAAAGCTTGCGGTTATCTATCGGCACAACAGGAAGCTAAGAACGAAAGAGACATCAAGCTATCTGGCACGTATATTGAAGAGACTATTTCTCTCCTCGAAAAACTCAAGTTACTTAAATTTAAATCCCGTAACGAGCGCCTTTCTGTCGAGGAAGAAATCAGCCTACACAATCAGTTTATCCTGCTCAATAATCAAATTAATGCGCATCAAAAAGATGTCGAGGAAGAGGCCCTTCCCTCGCCTCTTATACAGCACATAGAGTCAGGTTTTTTTGGTACAATCATAGACTATCTTATTTCTGCGATAGGTGCGACATTTGCTTTTGTAGCGGGTGCACGAATATTACCTTTCTCTATAGCAATGATGGCCGCGATCCCTTTCCTATTAGATATGTTAGGGCGTTTGATTAAACTTATCACGGCTTACTTCAAGAAAAAACAAAAACAGCGCGCGCACGCAGCCAAACCTATCAAAGAGCAAATACTGTATCCGTTAGTCAATCTATTAAAAAATACTATGAATACTATACCTTCTACTTTTGATTCTAATCAGATGAAGCAACTGCTTGATCAACAAGAACAACGGCTTACAAAAGTCTTTAAAGAAACCTTTAAAGAGGTTAAAGAGGAAATGCAACAACAATTTAGAGACGAACTACAAAAGTTGAAGGAAGGATCTGAACAACCTAAAAATATAGCAGCAGCGCAAGGTAACTAAATATAGCAAAGCGGTTGCTATTTACTTATAGTTCATCCAAGACTACTTGCGCCAAAAGGTTAAGGTCTCTCTTTAACCTTTTGGCGCAAAACGCTCTTGAATACCCAGCACCCAGCTCAAAAGAAATACAAAATACCAATTTATACTATCGCCTTTCAAGGCTGATCATGATGTGTAGTTGAGAACCCCTTCGCTACACTCACAATAGCAGTAGCTG
Organism: Mycoavidus cysteinexigens; assembly: GCA_031963005.1. Lineage (GTDB taxonomy): Bacteria > Pseudomonadota > Gammaproteobacteria > Burkholderiales > Burkholderiaceae > JASSUD01. Next base: position 31,783 of record JASSUL010000007.1, read on the forward strand.
GCATAGCCATACTATGCAGTATGATACAAGACATAGTCCTCCTCCCTAATTCAACCCTTCCCGTTCTTTCATTCACAAACGAATTCGCGCACTTCTCACCAGAAGATTCTCTCAGCAATTCCAAAGCCGCCACCACGACAGTATACGTTCACTTTTTAAGACTTCAGAGAAACGCGCTACAGGCATGATGTGCGTACTATATAGGGTGACGTCGCGCATCAAAATACGCTATGGTGTTTAACTCTATTAGCGCCCCCCTTTCTCTACGCTCATTATATCCTCCAATATGCCCACCTTACGCCGTTGCAGCCTAATAGCCCCTTCCGGCCATGTGCGAGACCCTGCCACTGCGGAGCGCGCCCTAACGTGCTTACAAGCTAGACATTGGCAAATAGAACAATGGGAAGTGACTCAGCAGCGCTTTTTACGCTTTTCTGCGAACGATACGGCGCGTGCTACTCAAATCAATCAACTAGCGGATCCCCATGCAGCCCTTCCAGAGTTAGTGCTGGCAGTACGCGGAGGATATGGCGCCATTCGGCTCCTTCCTTCGCTCGATTACCCAGGGCTGGAGCGGCGCTTAAAAGAAGCCCCCACGATCTTAATGGGACACAGCGATTTCACCGCCATACAAATGGCCCTACTAGCCCAATCAGGCCTAACCACCTACAGCGGACCCATGTTCTGCAGCCATTTTGGCGCCGATACGCCCAGTAGTTTTACCCTAGAAGCTTTTGAAAAAGTCTTTACCCACGATACCCTCACATTACGCGTGCAGCCGGCTCATAGCCCTTCCACCTCCTCTTCACACTACGCCGGAAAACTCTGGGGAGGCAATTTAGCCACGCTCACTTCCCTCATCGGCACGCCCTACCTCCCTTCCATCGAAGGGGGCCTGTTATTTATTGAAGATATTAACGAGGCCCCTTTTCGCCTCGAACGCATGCTGTGCCAGTTACGCTTAGCCGGTATCCTAGAGCGTCAGCAGGCGCTTATATTAGGGGAACTAGGCGCCAATCGCCTTGCCGAGCAAGATAACAGCTACTCCTTAGACAACCTGCTAGACTACTTGCGCGACACCCTACGTATCCCCATTTTTACGGGCCTCCCCGTCGGACATGGCCCAGATATTGTCAGCTTACCCGTTGGTGCCCATGCAGAATTAGTGCGCGATACACAGGGCTGGGAACTCAAGGTCAAAAACCGTATTCCTTCTTCGCAGCATAAACCATAAAAGTACAATAGACTTCTTTCGAAACCCTGTAGCGGCGCCACTCCTGGTAGGCCGGTGGTGACGAAGGAACCCCAACATGCACGCCATGGCGTCCTTGATGATCTGCTTATGATTATCTAAAAGCTAAAATGAAAAGTTAGCAGTACGCATGTTGGGGTTCCGTATTTGATTCAATTCGTCACCCCCAACCTACCATACTCGGTTTCGAAAAAAGTCTAATATCAAAGCCCTTTTCATGCATCCTTGCTATATCACCGCACAATTTATGCAATTGATATGAATTTAATTGTAAAGATCTGGTAGAATCGCGCCGCATTAGCAATCATAGAGCGCATCGCACTATTCCAACATAGAGCAAGCGCCAGTACAGTACGCAGCATACAATCAGACCAGCGAGGGTGGCGAAATAGGTAGACGCACCAGGTTTAGGTCCTGACGCTAGTCAAATGGCGTGCGGGTTCGAGTCCCGCTCCTCGCACCAAAAAACCATTACAAATCAAAGATTTAGGTTTTTTTGGAAATCACTTTTTACCCCTCCCCCATTCCTTCTTGGAATGACCGCATTTTTCCAGCAAAAAGCACGGCAGTTCCTCCCTATTTTCTTGTCTGCGAGAATATCCCGTAGCCATAGTGACAAATATGCGCTTGTGACCGATATGGCCCAATACAGCTTATATCGCAAGCAACATAGTCTATCGTTCAGGCTATTCGAAAAATATTGGGCAAAAAGCACCTACATGTTTCTACATGGGAGACAATAGGAGGTGGTATTCTTGATCTATTAAGTGATCTGGGCTAGCCTAATCTAGCTAACTTAATAACACCTTTTAGGAGAATGGCTATGCATACCATAAATATGTCGGAAGCCACATCTAATTTGTCCCCTCTGGTCGACGCTCTAGAGCAGGGAAGAGAGCTTGAAATCATTATTGCTCGGCACGGCCGGCCAGCTGCCAGATTAGTGCCTATCGAAGTAGCAGCCTCCTGTAAGCGCATTGGTGTAGCGAAAGGAATTTTTGAAGTACCGGATGATATTGATGCCCGTAATGATGAGGTGGCTAAATTGTTTCTGGGAGGGGCGCTTTGAATCTGTTGCTAGATACCCATATAGCACTGTGGGCGATTACCGACAATCCAAAACTCTCTACTATGGCACGTGAGATTATTTCGGCACCCCGCAGTACGATTTGGGTTAGTGCTGTCAATGTGTGGGAAATTGCCATTAAGCATAGCCTCGGGAGAGAGCTCATGCCGGTGTCACCTAAAGAAGTGCTTCAGTATTTTCGACAGGACAGGGTATCGATTTCTTGCTGTTGAACCCGAACATGCCGCAGCGGTAGGAGATTTAGCTGCTTATCATCAAGACCCTTTTGATCGTCTTTTAGTTGCGCAAGCGCTAGTGGAGCCCATGCGGTTGATGACCCATGATGCAACAGTCGCACGATACAGCGATACCATTATTTTAATTTGATGGCTGGCTAAATGGAAATTGATTGGGAGTGGGTGAACCGGATAGGGGGCACTTTCCCATTTTAATGACCGCCTGATTATGAGCAGAATTTCTGATTTCAATTCTCTTATATATCAGTGAGTTTGACGATCTATCTTGTTTAAGAGATAATTTACGGCTTTATGTCACAGCCTCTGCCTGCAAGTTTTTTTAGCATATAGGTTGGGGGCGAGTTCGAGTCCTGCTCCTCGTATCATACTATTTTCATAGTATCGCATCATTAGAGTACGGCTGGAAAAATCACGATACGTAGGATGCCTCATCCATACCTGTATCTCCCATAGTAAATGCAATCTGCTTCTATAAAACGATATTAGCCGCACCTCATGGCTTATCAAAATCTGCCTTGGTGAAGCATTTCAGATTCACCCACACCTGATTCAAGGTCTTCGGTTATGCGCTGGCAGAAATTAATGGATAAACGCATCGGCATTATTCCATTACCGCTTTATTTCATTATTCTTATTTGCCTGAGTGTCCTTCTCTCGCTCAATAAAATCTCAGGCGATATTTCTATCATGATTGCGGTACTGAGTGTATGCGGCTTCACTTTTGCGGGGTTGGGTGCGTCTATTCCAGGCCTGCGTCAAATTGGCGGGTCGGTTATCGCAACGATTTTCCTTCCTGCCTGCTTGGTGCATTACCAGCTTTTACCCGCTGAATTAGTCGAATCCATCAGTGACTTCTGGGAATCGACCAAATTTTTATACTTATTTATCGCCTGTGTGATCGTCGGCAGTATTCTGAGTATGGATCGTCAGACGCTGATTGCGGGCATGGTCAAAATTTTTATCCCGCTGGCTTCGGGCTCTGTGCTGGCCATTATGGCAGGCACCTTGACAGGAATGGCCTTTGGATTAAGCGCGCATCATACGTTCTTTTATATCATCATCCCCATTATGGCCGGCGGCATCGGTGAAGGGGCCATTCCGCTGACTCTAGGCTATTCAGATATTCTAAACGTGCCGCAAAGCCAGCTCTTCGCCCAAATCGTACCGGCTATTGTGCTCGGCAATTTAACGGCGATTATCTGTGCGGGTTTGCTGCATCAATTTGGAAAGCGCTACCCTCGCTTCAACGGGCATGGCCGCCTCTATGCCGCTCATGAAGAGATACCCGCTCATTCTCTCGATACGCGCTCTGTCAATGTGGAGCATATTGCTGCGGCTGGCATGGTGGCAATTTGTTTATACATACTAGGCATATTGATTCATAGGTTTACCGGCTTACCGGCTCCTGTGGCGATGCTTTTTCTTGCCGTGCTCGCCAAACTTACTCACGCCGTTTCGCCTAAGTTAGAAGGCGGTGCGCACATGGTGTATTATTTTTTCTCCAAAGCCGTGACATATCCCCTGCTCTTCGCCATTGGCATCACCACTACCTCGTGGGATGATCTAATGGCTGCGTTCACCTTAGCCAATTTGGTCACTATCACCGTAACGGTATTTACGCTGACCACTGTCGGCTTTTTTGTGGGGAAATGGGTAGGCCTCTATCCGATCGAAAGCGCCATCATTAATGCCTGCCATAGTGGTATGGGCGGCGTTGGCGACGTGGCAATCCTCACCTCGGCCCATCGACTACAACTCATGCCGTTTGCACAAATAGCCACTCGTTTAGGAGGGGCGCTCACTATCACTATGGCGATAGTTTTACTGGGGATAGTGACATAAAGCGCCAGGATACCGTGGGCAATACAGCGGGCGATCTGCGCGCCAGCTGTCCGAGCCGGCTTTCAAGCTAATGTAGCATGTTAGCTCTGTGCGTGAGGGGGATACAAGTATTGCTTCATAAAATCATCAGCTGCAGTACTCATGGTCTTTATTGCAGCGTCCCATTCCTCAATCTCTTTTTTATGCTTAGGGCTTTCATATCCCCACATCATTTTTGCATCACGAAAATCATCTTTCACAGAAAGAAGAATAATATTATTTTCTTCATCTTTATTTAATAAAATGGATCGCCCTTTTTCTCTTTCATCTTTACAATAACGCGCAACTTTCTCATCACTTTCAAAAATTTCCTTAATAGCAAGATGCGTTTCAGGAATGACCATACTATTCTTAGTCACCTCTATGAGTTTCTCTAAAATAGATATTTTACTTTCTTTATCACTTTTATAATTAAAATAATATGACTGCATCGGATTAGAGTGGCCCATTGATACTCTCTCCATCCCAGCCACAATATGACTACCAAAAAAACCAGATATATTTTTATGAATATATCCTGGACCCCCAATAATATATCCTGAATCAATCATAAATTTGGCAGGCTTATCTTTCTCATATTCAGAAATCATATTTTTTAATGCGATATTCACGCCCTCTTTTTTAATATCACTTCCCTCACCCAGGATATTTTTTGCTAAAGCAACTTTCTTATTGTGCGCATCTTTCTGCATCTTTTGGGTTCTTCGACCCCACCAACTACTAGAAGCAGCCTGAACCTCCATAGCATTTTGGCTAGTTTTATAAAATATAATTCTTCTATCATCAAACCAGAATAATTCTTCATTAAAAAATTCTTGACTCACAGATAATAAAATATCGGCTTCTTCATTCTTTGTTAACAAAAGAATTCTTCCATCTTTCTGTTCATTATTTATATATCTCCAAATTTCCAATGGTTCTTTACCGGAGATATTTAAACGTCTTCTAGCGACATCGGCTAATCCTTTTGGAATAGCTCGTCTATAATGGCTCAAATTCATTTTAGAATTAAATAATTCAAACCCATTACCCTCTATCTTTTCCGCAATATCATTGCCAAACACAGAATATATATATGCATTAATTTTTTCATTTGTGCGCAGGATCTTCTCTTCTTGAGAGGCTATTTTATGATTAGCACATTCTTTAGAAAAACCAGAAATATAATCTCCACTAGAATAGCATTTAGGCATCACAACGGTATAGTCTGAAAATTCAGATACTTTTTTTTCATGAATAAATTCAATAAACTCGGCAACCTCTTCATTAATATTTTTATTTTTTTCAAATTTTATATTATCATTTTTAAGAAAACCAAAATATTGAATAACCTTTAATGCATTAAAAACAAATTTATTGATACATAAATTTCCAGCACAAGCAATATTCGATGAAAATTTTTTCAAATCTTTTTTAATATTATATAAAATTCCATAAAAAAAATTATCTTTAAAATCATCCCTCACATTACGCTCATTAACATAATCATTATGTCCTATACATTCACTAATAGCTCCATCAGATTCACTTTTTACAGATGAATTTGATCGTATCGATTCTGATGAATATACTCCACGAAATGACTCTCTACTATAAGCACTAAAATTACTTCCTATATTTTTTTCATATTCATTTTGCAAAGATATATGTGATTTTAATGAACTTGATGGACTTCTTTCAAAAACCAACTCTACACTACTTCTTTTACTACTAGCTTTTAATCCTTTTATATTTTTAAGTATATGTTCACGACAATTAATTGCTTTTTTCTTAATCGCATTAAAATTAAATATATTTTTTCCTGAGCCACCTCCATCATCAATCTTAAATCCTGCCATAATATCCCTCACCCTTTAATATTTCATAATAATATCGCCATATAAAATCATAGATCTTAAAATTAAATATATAAATCACGTGATAGTTGAAGCAGGAACAACGAGATCTATATGGCGCTTGCACTTCATAAAGCGTTGTTGCAGGCATCGATCCAGGGATGCCGAAAATTGCTGCACTCTTTATTTTGGCGATGGATGACGCACATTTATGCACAATGCGAAAAAGGGTCAAAGATTACGCAAGCAAATCGAAAAAATATCCTATATATTATTTTCTTTTCCAATTTGGTTTAAATTGTAGGTGCTATGTTAGGGTACACCTCTCAATTGGCATGCAAGGCACAGCTTGATCACGTTAAAAGAGGTAAAAAAGCTATCCACATATCTTGTGGATAACCCTGTTGAAAACTCGCTTGCATTCCCCGCAAAGGCACTCTGCATAAGACGGTTCTTAAAATGACTCGATTTTTATCAGAAGCGCTGTGGCTCGTAAAATGGCACTTGAAGCGGATGCTCCGCTGTGCTAGCACGCATTATTCTTCACTGACTGCTGTATGGCTGACTTGATTGTTGGAGTTGCACTCCATCACCCCCTACCCACTTTATTTGACTATCTATGCCCCCCAGATTGGCATCCCCAGATCGGACAGCTGGTGTGTGTGCCTTTTGGCAAACGCCAACTGGTGGGATTAATTGTCACCATCGCTTCAGAAAGCGCACTGCCTATCGAGCGTCTGCGGCCGATTACCAATTTGTGCTTAGCTTACCGCTGCTTACCGGCTTCTTGGCATGCTCTCGTTGCATTCGCCGCAAAATATTACCAACGACCTATCGGCATGGTCGCACTGCCGGCCTTGCCTAAAAATATACGCCTTCCTGCACAATGGAAAAAACATCCTGAGCTGACTCCGTCTGAGCTATGTGCTCAAACCGCGATGGCTCCGTCCCCTCCCCTCACACACTGCTCCTCTGCCGCTGAAAAACAGACCAGCGCAATACGCGAAAAGCTCCCTCTACCGACGCTGAATGCGGAGCAAGCGGCTGCGCTCGATACGATTGTGCATGCAACCGGATTTATGCCGCTGGTATTACACGGAATCACGGGAAGCGGGAAAACTGAGGTCTATCTAAATGCACTCGCATATCGCCTAGAGCAAGAAAGCACTGCACAAGCGCTTGTGCTCGTTCCTGAAATTAATTTAACGCCTCAATTTGAAGCCCTCTTTCGTAATCGGTTTGCACACTGGCCTGCCTCGAGTATTGTGACTTTACATAGCGAGCTTGGCGAAGCCGAGCGCGCTCGGCACTGGCTTGCAGCGCATAACGGCACAGCACGTATCGTGCTAGGCACGCGGCTCTCCATCTTAGCGTCGTTTTTGCACTTAGCTTTTATCATTGTCGATGAAGAACACGATGCCGCCTATAAGCAGCAAGAGGGGGTACGGTATTCGGCTCGAGATTTAGCGCTTTGGCGAGCAAAGCAGTTAAATATTCCGATTGTTTTAGGGTCGGCCACCCCTTCCTTAGAAACATGGAGACATATTCAGCGCCAACGCTATACGCGTTTGGCGTTAACTCAGCGAGCGGTAGCCGATGCGGCGCTTCCTACGGTACGCCTTATTGATATGCAAACCAAACGGCAGCCTGAGCAAAAAAATGTTTTTGAAGGACTCTCTTCGTCGTTATTAGCAGCGTTGCGTGATCGACTTGCTCGACAAGAACAGAGTCTTCTTTTTTTAAATCGCCGCGGTTATGCGCCAGTGCTAAGCTGTGAGGCATGTGGATGGATTGCAGGCTGCCCTCGCTGCGCCAGTGCACGGGTACTCCATACGGCAGAACGCTGTATGCGCTGTCACCATTGCGGTGAAAAAACCCGTATTCCTCAAGCGTGTCCGGAATGCGGCAATGTGGATCTAGCACCACTGGGTCGCGGCACCCAGCGATTAGAAGATGTATTGGCACAGGCGTTGCCAGAAGCCCGTATTCTGCGTATCGATGCCGATAGCACTCGTAAAAAAGGCAGCGCGGCCCAGCTTTTTACGGCTATTGCCAATCACGAAATCGATATTGTGATTGGCACGCAAATGATCGCTAAAGGTCACGATTTCAAGCGTGTCACTTTAGTGGGGATCATCAATGCGGATGCTGCCCTGTTTTCTCATGATTTTCGAGCTAGTGAACGGCTGTTTGCGCAAATTATGCAAGCTAGCGGACGCGCAGGGCGTACTGGGCATGGCGAGGTTTTGATTCAAACCTGCTACCCTCAGCATCCCTTATATGTCGCGCTAAAACACCATGATTACGAAGGCTTTGCCAATAGCTTACTGACAGAGCGCGCAGCAGCGCGGCTGCCTCCTTTTACGTATCAAGCCATGTTACGCGCCCAAGCGCGTACATTAGAAAAAGCGCTGGATTTTCTATCCTCCGCAGCCGAACTACTCACCACGCTCCCCGGTGCCGAGCACGTTACGCGTTATGACCCTATAGCGCTGAGCGTAAGTAAAGTCATGCATCAACATCGCGCGCAACTGCTGTTAGAAAGCGCTTCGCGCACCGCTTTGCAAGCCTTACTGACACGCTGGCAACCTTTGTTGCACTCCCTCAAAGGGGTATTGCATTGGTCTATTGAAGTGGATCCTATTGAGTTTTAAGACAGTATCTGTTCCCAATCTTCAAAAATGGGTTGTGTTGGGGTTTCGTATTTAATTCAATTTGTCACCCTAACATTACGACCTTAATGGTGATTTCTGGAGATCGTGAACAGGTTTTAACAAAGTCTGCGCTTCACGCTCTAGCAATGCACGCTTACGCTCGATGCCCCAATGGTAGCCTGAGATATCGCCATCCCGACGCACTACACGGTGGCAGGGAATCGCCACAGCGATGGGATTCGCCCCGCAAGCTTGCGCGACGGCACGCATCGCTTTCGGAGCACCAATGCGCTTGGCGATGTCGGTATAGCTCACCGTAGTGCCTGGCGGAATTTCGCGCAATGCTTGCCAAACACGCTCTTGAAAAGCCGTGCCGCGTACATCCAGCGGCAAATCAAATCCCAGCGACGGCGCTTCGACAAAACCGATCACCTGAGCTACCAACTGCTCAAAAGCCTCATCTCCCCCGATCAATTCCGCTTTTGGAAAACGATCTTGCAACGCTTGCACCAGTGCATTAGGGTCATCTCCCAGGAATAGGGCGCAAATACCTCGCGCACTCTGCCCTACTAAAATAGCGCCCAATGAGCACTGTCCTACTGCAAACCGTATTTGCGCATCGCGACCACCCGCACGATAATCCCGTGCGCGCATCCCTAATAATCGATCTGCTGTCTCGTAGAAACGGCTATTTGAATTAAAACCTGCGTTATAAATGGCCTGCGTGATCAACGTATTCGCATTGCTCAATTCCTGACGAAGCTTGCGCGCCCGATACGCTAAGGCATAGGCTTTGGGGGTTAGCCCTGTCTGCGCTTTGAAAATACGATGAAAGTGAAATGGACTCATCGCCATCTTAGCGGCCAATTCCTGCAAACTGGGTAATGTCTCTGATGCCTCGATTTGTTCGCATGCTTGCGTTACAAGTAAAGCATGCTGTACGGAAGCCGTCGTTTTATCGCCCATCGCGCGGCGGCTCGCCCGATAACCGGCCGCTTGCGCCGCTTGCGCAGAGTTAAAAAATTCGACATTTTCTCGTTTGGGCAAACGTGCTGCGGAGCTGGGTCTACCGTAAATGCCGGTAGTTTTTACTGCGTATACAAAATAGGCATCTGCCCGCGGGTCGCGGGCCTGAACGGCAGCCCAGCGTTGTATATCGCTGGCAAAATCGGTCCATGCTGAGGCTTCTTGGGTAAGTAAATCCGTCTGTGTCATAGCAGCCTCAAGCACCATCAAAAGAAAGACTCTGCGCACATCGGCTTGATATAGACATCAAAAGCAAGATTGTCATGAGCAGGAGCTCCGTTCTCAGAACCTGTTTAGTATCTTCCAAAAGTGGTTCCTATTTGGGGAAGCAGGAGCCCAGGAATCGGAACTGTACTTTTGTACAGTGAGGATCCCGAGCACCGCATCTTTATCCATACGCAAAGAGTGGCCCTTTTGGGAGAGAATAAACAGGTTCTCACAATGCAGGGAACAATTGGGCTTGTGGCGCAGAGGCTTGAATAGGAATGGCGCTTTCATGTTCTAATAACCAACGTTTACGGTGTAATCCACCCGCATATCCTCGGAGTTCGCCATTACTAGCAATGACGCGATGGCACGGAACAATAATGGCGATCGGGTTGGACCCATTGGCTGCGCCAATGGCAATGGCCGCGCGGGGATTCAAACCTAATTCGCTCGCTAACTGGCCATAACTTTTTGTCTGCCCAACGGGGATACGGCGCAGTGCCTGCCATACCTGACGTTGTAAAGGGGTTCCCTCCGTAGCAGTTATCACACGCTCTAGTGCCGCGAAATCCCCTTCGAAATACCGCTGTAATGCTGCGGCAATACCAGAAGGAGGCGATATATTTTCTAATACGTACGCGCCATAGTGTTGACGTAATAGTCGATGTAAACGGGCTTCATAATCGACAAAGTCCAAAGATCGAACTTGCTCTTTAGCATCGGTAACCAGCAATATCTCGCCCACTGGCGAGGGGAATACGCTCAAATAAAGTTGCATGATGTGTCCTTTTTGCTCAATAGGATAAGCGCATCGTTTTTTATAGAGCAAGCACAATGCGTCCTATATCCTTAGAGCCTGTTCATAATCTTTAAAAATCACCTTTGAGGTGGTAATCGTTGGGGTGCGTTTTTGGGTGATTTTGGAACCCCAACACAACCCACTTTTGATGATTATGAACAGGTTCTTACCCCGCTTTGCGGAAAGTGAGATTGATCCGCTGGCTCCCCAACAAGGGATGCGCAGGCCCCTTTAATGGCATGATTCCATGGTAGCGCAGCCGATCTGCACCACCCCAGATCGCTACATCGCCATGGCAAAGGGGAATTTTTGCCGTTTTATCAGCGCGTTCTTGTCCGCCAAACAGAAATATCGCTGCCATCCCAAGCGATACAGAAACAATCGGTGCCGTAAAGTCGCGCTCGTTTTTGTCTTGGTGTAATGACAATCGAGTCCCAGGCAGATAGCGGTTAAGTAAACAGGCATCCGGTTTAAAATCATCGAAACCTGCGGTCTGTGCGGCCTCATGCGCTAGACGCGCGAATGCAGCAGGCATGCACGGCCAAGGCTGACCACTATCTGGGTCAGTAGAGGTATAGCGATACCCTTGTCGGCTGGCGGTCCAACCTAAATCACCACAATTCGTTAACGCGACAGAAGTGCTAAACCCATTGGGGATGACCATATGCCGAAAAGGCGCATGCTGCTCTAAAACTGCAATAGCAGGGAGCAAGGCATCGACAAAGGACAGTGCAAAACCATACAGTACAAAGGCATTGGGCCCTATGGCTTCACAAGCACCACTATGTCGATCGGCAAATAAATCGAGGTTGGTCATGAGGAATATCCGATTACGCGCGTTCTGACAAACAGCATTATGGCGATCACACCACACTTCGCTCTTTAACCACTATGTGACCTATGCTATGGATGCAGTGTAAAGCGTTTAGACTCCATGAGCACTCCGCTTCTTGCGGTTAAATTCTGCATACATCGATGCAAACTCTCTATCTTTAAGTTGCCTTAAAAGCCTTGTTGATAATACATTTATATAAATACCGTATGCAGGGCATCAAAAAGCACACATCTCATTTAAAATGTGCAATAACTGCTGATAGGACCTGTATTCATTTATAGTCGGTTCGATTTATCTTAAAGAAGATTTTCTGAAAAGACCTTTCTTTGCCTTGTCAATACGCAAAATATTTACAGACCCTTCTTGGATTGTCTTCGTCTGATTTTAGAAATGCCTTATATGGTGGTGCTTTCATCGTTTTAAATGAAAGTAAAAACGCGTTTTTAAATGTTTTTTTCATGATTTACCCTCTGACAAACAGCCGCTAGTATTCGGGCCATGACAACTTGTTCAAAGATTTTCTAAGAACCTGTTTAGTATTTTTCAAAAGGGTTCCTATTTGGGGGAGTAGGAGCACAGAGACCGGAACTGTATTTAAGTACAGTGAGGATCCCGAGCACCGCACGACCGCGAAGAGGGGCCCTTTTGGAAGATACTAAACAGGTTCTACGGGCTTAAAGAGGCCTTGAACCCAAAGCGGTTTCAAAAACCCCTTTTTAGAAAATAGGAAAGAAGGAGCCTTCGCTGCACCCTACGTGCAGCTCGCTCCGAGCTACGCCATTGAACAGCTCGAAAGCTAGAGCGTTTAAGCGGGTTTTGAACAGGTTTTCAAGCCACTTGGAGAGGGAATTACCCTTAGGAGATCACTATGCAGCACGCGCTTACATGGAGCAAAACGCATTTTCTGCGCCGCTTGGCCACTGCCATAGCATGCGCGGGCGCGATTTTGCCCAATGTATTCTTATCTGCCGATGCATACGCTAAAAATGTTCAGGCACCGGCTTTGGCTACCGCTATTGAACATGTCAAAATCGGCGTCGCGGCTCCGCTCACAGGACCTGAAGCCCACTACGGGCAAGATTTTCAAAACGGTATTGTGTTAGCTACCCAGCATTTTAATGCTAGCCATCCTCGCATTGGTGGGCGGAATATCCAAATCGAGCTAGATATTGCCGATGATCAGGCCAATCCGCGTGTCGCTAAAATCGTTGCACAAAAATTGATTGACGATGGCATTAAAGGCATGTTGGGCCACTTTAATTCGGGAACGACGATTCCTACGTCACGCGATTACGCCCAAGCCGGCATTCCGCAAATCGCGATGGCAACGGCGGCTAGTTATACACAGCAAGGCTTTAAAACGACTTTTCGGATGATGACTTCCGATGCACAACAGGGTCGTGTCGCAGGAGAATATGCGGTTAACACCCTGGGATTTAAACGTATCGCGGTCATCGATGATCGCACTGCCTACGGACAAGGTTTAGCTGATGAGTTTGCACGAGCAGCACAGCATGCAGGAGCACAAATCGTAGCGCGCCAATTTACTAGCGATCAGGCCACCAATTTCATGGCGATTTTGACGAATATTAAAGCGCGTCAACCAGATGTTATTTTTTATAGCGGTGCAGATCGACAAGCGGCTTCGATGGTCAAACAAATGCGCAGCTTAGGTTTAAAAGCCGCCTTCATGGCTGGAGATATGGCAAAAACCCCTGCATTTTTGAAAATTGCGGGGGCTGATGCAGAAGGGGTTATCGTCTCGCTAGCGGGATTACCACTTCAAGATATGCCGCTGGGCAAATCGTTCATTGCGCAATACAAAGCGGCTTTTCATGAAGACGTGCAAGTATATGCACCCTATTCCTATGATGGCGCAATGGCTTTATTTCATGCAATGCAAAATGCCGATTCTACAGAACCTGCACGCTATTTGCCCTTCTTAGCCAAAATGCATCGCGCCAGTATCACAAGCAAAGCCTTTGCCTACGATAAAAACGGGAATTTGAAAGAAGCACGTATTACGCTTTACAAGATCGTCAATGGTCAATGGCAAACGCTGTCTTCTGTCGCTAGCCAAGCATTGTAAAACAACTTATCCGCCCTTTTATCCTGCCAAGGCACAGGGGAAAGGGGCGGATACAAACGCCTGAAAATGGCTTCTGGAAATAGATAGTACATATCTTGCATCGCCGTATTACCCAAAGATCAATAAGATCCCCAAAAATAAGAGAATCATTTCAATGATTCATCGAAAAAGGTCTTTAGAAACCTCTATGGCTCAGCACTGCTGCGTCTATAACAATAAAAGCCAGGGAGACAGGCTCATGGATATTTTCTTTTCGCCGCTAATGAATCGTCTACAGGATCGGTCACGTGATCCCAGTGAGGCATCGCCGCAGGCTACACCGACTGTACACCATCCTGTATACAGTACTCGGCGCTGCCACAATACACAGCAAAGCGGTCGCAGCGATACCGATACATCACTCAAGATCACCATCTTAGACGACTACCAAGATGCCGCGCGCAAACTTTCTTGCTTTAGCTGGTTAGAAGGTCATGATGTCAAAGTATTCAATAACACGGTGCGCGGTATCGGCCAGCTTTCCAGCCGACTCGCAGATACCGAAGTGCTGATTTTGATCGGGGATCGCACCCATATCACCGCACAATTACTCGATCGTTTGCCCCAACTGCTCGTGATTAGCCAAATGGGAAAAGTGGGAAGCCATATTGATATCCCAGCCTGTACCGAGCGCGGCATTATCGTTTTTGAAGGCAGTGAATCCCCGATTTCTACGGCTGAACTCACCTGGGCGCTGATTATGGCCGCGCAGCGTCGCATTCCTCAATATGTTGCCAGCCTCAAGCAAGGTGCTTGGCAGCAATCGGGCTTAAAAAGCACCTCCATGCCGGCGAACTTTGGATTGGGACAAGTGCTGCAAGGGCAAACCTTAGGCATTTTGGGCTATGGCCCTGTGGGCAAACTCGTGGCAGGCTATGGACGCGTCTTCGGCATGCGCGTCATTGTATGGGGCCAAGAGCAAGATGCACAAGCAGCGCGGGAAGAAGGCTTTGAGGTTGCCAAAAATAAAGCGGCCCTCTTCACACAAAGCGATGTGTTAAGCGTACACCTGCCATTAGCCGCCAATGTGCGAGGTTTTATCACACGCGATGATTTGCTGTTGATGAAACCCACCTCGTTGTTTGTGAACACGAGCCATGCAGAGCTCATCAAAGAAAATGCCTTATTAAGCGCACTTGGACAAGGATGCCCCGGGATGGCAGCCATCGATGTTTATGAGCACGAACCCATTTTGCAAGGCTATAGTCTGCTGCGAATGGAAAATGTCATTTGCACACCCCATATAGGGTATGTTGAGCGCGAAAATTATGAGCTTTACTTTGGCACCGCGTTTCGCCATATTTTG
The DNA here is from genome assembly GCA_031963005.1 of Mycoavidus cysteinexigens. GTDB lineage: Bacteria > Pseudomonadota > Gammaproteobacteria > Burkholderiales > Burkholderiaceae > JASSUD01. The sequence continues at coordinate 47,029 of JASSUL010000007.1, forward strand.
GACTATGCAAAAGGAGAGGTAAACCAAGCCTTAAACCCTGATGCGCTCAAGATTTATCGCCGCCGTCCACACCATCATCCGCTGTCTTTCTATGCGCCTCCTTTATCGTCTTTAGCGGCTCCTTTATCGGAACACGGGTCAGTAAATCCACCGCAAACCCGATTGGAGCCTTACAGCGAAATGGCAATGTAGCGGGGTGTCATCAAAAGCTAATGTTCCGTCTTGGAGAATGATGGCAGAATAATTGAAAATCCCCATGGCCATAGCGTTTTGATCGCGATGACCTGCTCGCAATTTATTGAACAAATTGCTCGAAATCATCGCGCATTCGCTATATCCTCGCGGTTTTTGTGGTCTTGGCTGCAGAATATTCACTGCATACACAGCACCTTGTGCTATTTTATTCTGCAAAATACCAATGTGATTTTTCAGTCTACTTTTTAGTAAAAGTAGATACTGAAGTAAATACGGTATTTTTGGCTTTCTGTATTTTTGGCTTTCTGTATTTTTAGATTTCCGTATTTTTAGATTTCCTTTTCTCATCCTCATTTTCTGCCCTCTACCTGCTATGTCTAAAGCTTTAATCATTGCGGAAAAACCTTCTGTCGCTACGGATATTGCACGTGCACTCGGAGGTTTTACGAAAAAAGAGGATTACTACGAAAATGAGGAATACATTATTTCTTCGGCAATTGGTCATTTGCTCCAGATCAAAGCGCCTGAGGAATACGAGGTCAAACGCGGCAAATGGAGCTTTACGCACCTGCCCGTGATTCCGCCTCACTTTGACTTAGAGCCGATTGCCAAAAGTGAAGCGCGCCTGAAAGCCTTAACCAAACTCATCAAACGGAAAGATATTACCCGCTTGATCAATGCATGCGATGCGGGGCGAGAAGGAGAGCTCATTTTTCGGATGATCGTGCAGCATGCGAAATCGAAGCTTCCTATCGAACGCCTTTGGCTGCAATCGATGACCAAAAATGCGATTCAGGAAAGTTTTACCCGCCTGCGTAGCGATGCCGATGTGCAGCCCTTGGCGCATGCCGCACGCTGCCGTTCTGAAGCCGATTGGCTAGTAGGGATCAATGGCACACGGGCGATGACAGCGTTCAATAGCAAAGATGGCGGTTTTTTCTTGACCACGGTAGGCCGTGTGCAAACCCCTACCCTCTCGATTGTGGTAGAGCGAGAAGAAAAAATCCGTCGATTTGTGCCTCGCGATTATTGGGAAATCCACGGGCAGTTTGCTTGCGCAGCAGGTGTCTATGAAGGGCGCTGGTTTGACCCTCAATTTAAAAAGCAGGAATCGGACCCGGAACAGCGCGATTCTCGGCTCTGGAGTGGAGACGCTGCGCAGGCTATTGCGACGGCATGCCAAGGGCAAATAGGCACTGCAACAGAAGAGTCGAAACTCTCGACGCAACTCTCCCCCTTACTCTTTGATTTAACCAGCTTACAACGCGAAGCCAATAGTCGGTTTGGGTTTTCTGCTAAAAATACCCTAGCGCTAGCCCAATCTCTCTATGAAAAGCACAAAGTGCTCACCTACCCCCGTACCGATTCACGGGCGTTGCCGCAAGATTATCTCGATACCACCAAAGAGATCATGCGGACCTTGGAGCAGGCATCCCAATGGCAACCCTTCGCAAACACCATATTGACGCAAGAATGGATTAAACCTAATCGCCGCATTTTCGATAACAGCAAAATCAGCGATCACTTTGCGATCATCCCCACATTGCAAATGCCTGGCACACTGTCTGAACCTGAGCAAAAGCTCTATGAGCTCGTCGTTCGCCGTTTTCTAGCGATCTTTTTCCCCGCTGCGCAATACCAGGTCACCACGCGCATCACGCAGGTATCTGACCATCTCTTTAAAACCGAAGGGAAAGTACTCACCTCAGCCGGTTGGCTAGAAGTATATGGGCGTGAAAGCCAAGAAGAAGAGAAAGATCAGCTCGTCGCACTCCAACCCAATGAACGCATCCAAACTGAAGCCGTCGAAGCGCGTGGTCTCACGACGAAACCTCCTGCACGCTACAATGAAGCCAGTTTGCTCGCTGCGATGGAAGGCGCCGGCAAACGCGTTGAAGACGACGAATTACGCGCGGCTATGGCCGCTAAAGGTCTGGGAACGCCGGCTACGCGCGCAGCCATCATTGAAGGCCTGTTAACTGAAAAATACATCGTGCGCGAGGGACGCGATCTCCAACCTACGGCCAAAGCGTTTCAGCTGATGACCCTTTTGCGAGGCCTCAGTGTCAAAGAACTCACGGCTCCAGAATTAACCGGCGAATGGGAATTTAAATTAGCGCAAATTGAAAAAGGCCAGCTTGCTCGCGATGCATTTATGAAAGACATCGCACGGATGACGGAAGCGATCGTGAAAAAGGCCAAAGAATATGATTCGGATACGATACCTGGAGATTACGTCACCTTAAGCACGCCCTGCCCGCATTGCGGCAGTGCCGTGAAAGAAAACTACCGGCGCTTTAGTTGCACACAGTGTACGTTCTCTGTGACCAAATCCCCTGCAGGACGACAATTTGAAATAGCCGAAATAGAAGCCTTGCTGGAAAACAAACAATTAGGCCCTCTCTCTGGCTTTCGTAGCAAAATGGGCCGCCCTTTTGCCGCTCAACTCAAGCTCACCTTTGATGAAGACAGTCAGAATTTCAAGCTTGAGTTCGATTTTGGGCAGGAAAAAGAGGAAGAAGCAGGTGCTGCACCCGATTTCACCGGACAGGAATCTGTAGGCCCCTGTCCTAAATGTAATAGCCGCGTGTTTGAGCATGGCATGCACTATATCTGCGAACACAGTGTGGGCGAAGCAAAAAACTGCACCTTCCGCTCCGGCACCATGGTCTTACAACAGGTCATCGATCGAGAGCAAATGCATAAACTGCTCTCCACAGGCCGTACCGATTTACTCACTGGATTCAAATCTGCCCGTACGGGACGGATCTTCAAAGCCTTTTTAGTCCGCAAAGAGGCCGATCATTCCATTGGCTTTGAGTTTGAGAAAAAAGAAGCCGCGCCTAAAAAAGCGGCAGCGGCCAAACCCACACGCGCTAAAAAATCGGCAGCGGTTGTTTAATATCATTGGTCAAGCGCTATATCGAGCAGCCAGTGACCCACTCATGCGCGCATGGCTAGGTTTAATTCGGGTTAAATTCGCACCGCTATGCGCAGAGGGCGTCCCACTGCAGCTCGATGCGCCACCTTGGCACGCGATACATGCTAAATTAGCGCAAGCCAAGCTTCCATCACCGGCTGCCCTAGGCTTTATAGCCGCGGCATGCTTGTACCGTATTCACGGACCTTGCGTCCTTAAAACGCGACATTCGCAATTGCTTTTAATATAGGAAATACTATGACCTCTTCTTCTCACGGCGCCGCAACCATTTCTTTTAGTAATGAGGATATTTGCGCCCAGAATTTGCCGGTTTGTAAGGGAACTATAGGTCCAGATGCGATTGATATTCGTAAACTCTATGAACAAACCGGCAAATTTACTTACGACCCTGGTTTCATGTCCACGGCAGCTTGCAGCTCCGCGATTACCTATATCGATGGGGATAAAGGACAGCTTTTGCACCGCGGCTATCCTATAGAACAATTAGCTAGACATTGTGACTTTTTGGAAGTCTGTTATTTGCTGCTTAAAGGCGAATTGCCTACGCTGTCGGAAAAAAACGAATTTTCCAAAACCGTGTGCGTGCATACGATGTTGCATGAGCAAATGCATTTCTTTTTCCGAGGCTTTCGCCGCGATTCACACCCTATGGCGGTACTCACCGCCTGTGTAGGCGCCCTTTCTGCCTTCTATCACGACTCGCTCGATATCACGAACCCCACGCATCGTGAAATATCCGCGACGCGCATGATTGCAAAAATTCCTACCTTGGTCGCCATGGCCTATAAATACAACACAGGTTCCCCCTTTATTTATCCCCATAATGCGCTCAGCTATAGCGAAAACTTTATGCGCATGATGTTCGCAACGCCTTGTGACGAATATCAAAGTAATCCCGTTTTAGCCCGCGCGCTAGATCGCATTTTAATCTTGCATGCAGATCATGAGCAAAATGCTTCCACCTCGACGGTCCGACTAGCCGGCTCCTCAGGCGCAAATCCCTTTGCCTGCATCGCAGCAGGGATTGCCTGTTTGTGGGGCCCCGCCCATGGCGGCGCTAACGAAGCCGCGCTCAATATGCTCGAAGAAATCGGCACAGCAGATCGCATTCCTGAATTCATCAAACAAGTCAAAGATAAACAATCTTCGATCAAACTCATGGGCTTTGGTCACCGCGTTTACAAAAACTACGACCCGCGCGCCAAACTGATGCGCGAAACCTGCCATGAAGTATTAGAGGAATTAGGCTTACACGATGACCCGCTGTTCAAGCTGGCGATGACACTAGAAAAAATTGCCCTAGAAGACGAATACTTCGTCTCCCGCAAACTCTATCCCAACGTCGATTTTTACTCGGGAATTGTACTGCGCGCACTAGGCATCCCCTCCTCCATGTTCACCTGCATCTTCGCCATGGCCCGCACTGTGGGTTGGATTGCACAATGGAGCGAGATGATCGCCGACCCAGAACAAAAAATCGGCCGCCCTCGCCAGCTTTACGTTGGACAAGTTCAGCGCGACGTAGTACCGATTGCTGAGCGGTAAGTAAAGGTAGATAGCTGACTAGCATATTTATATAAGTGCAGCAGTAAGACGTCGGGCTAGCCGGAACGCATTATGGAGTTCCGGCTAGCCCGACTTCCGTGAATGAGAGCCTTATGTCTCTTTTTTTCTGTTTTGCTTTTGCTACCAGACCTTTATGACCTCATGGAGAATAAGGTGGGCATGCGCTTTATCAAAGAGAAGATCAGATGCGGATTATTCACCTCCCTTCTTGACAATTTCTTACTGGGTTTCCTTGCCCTTTTTCTTAGAGCCTGTTTACGATCTTAAAAAATCACCTTTGAGGTCGTAATGTTGGGGTTCCGTATTTAATTCAATTCGTCCCCCCAACACAACCCACTTTTGAAGATTATGAACAGGCTCTAAGAAATATTCTCATTTTTTGCACAGCGATCGATGGCAAGATGAGCGCTCCTAATTGTAGATCTTGCATTGTGCAATATAAACGTGACGCACAGCGCATCCACAGAGCAAAGCGGCTATATGAGGCGTATTTTCCTTAAGAGCGCGCGAACTATTTGATGCTCAAGCGAAGTAGTCTTTTTTATTCTCTTCAGCGGGATATCAAATATCAGGCTCTTCTCTTTCCTGTCCAGTATAATATTCTTAAAGAGCCATAAGAAGGTAGGTCCTATTCAGAGGGGTATTTGCAAGTAAAAAGAGCTGCATAGGATATCTGTTTATACCGCTCGTTCGCATTGTTGCTATATGCTTTTTTTGCATTCCGACCTGAGCATCAAGGTGTTATTTACATGTTCTCGACTCATTTTATACATACCGCCTCCCATTATTTTAAAAATCCTTTGCATTATTTACGGCAACCTGCTGATACAGAAAATGCTCTCCCCTTTTTTAAAGCATCGGATAAAATCGAGACTTATAAAATAAAATACTTCTCTCAAGCAGAACTAAAGCAATGGATACCTAGGGGAAATCAAAGCCAAAAGGGCCGATGTGTAGGTTATACATTAGCTTGCATATATTTCTGGCTAAAAAATCCAGAGTACTATTTGAAAATATCAGAAAAACAGAGCGCTGTAGATAGACTCAGCCAAAATGACTATTATTTTCATGCTGAACATATTCAGAAAGTTTACAGTGAACATCATAAATTTTTTCATGCCGAAGCAGACATTTCTATAAAAAAAGATATTAAGCTTTTTTTGAAAAAAAATGATGCATTTCATTTATTTACTTTGCTTTTATCACTGACAGCAGTCGCATTAAATTTCATTTTATTTAGCGGTAACATTACAATAACATTCTTTATTTTTATAGCAAATTTTTTGATTTCCAAACTTTCTTCTTCTTTTAAAAAAAAGGATTATTATAGCAATTGTAATAATGACGCACTAAAAGAGACTGCTTTATGTTTTGGAGTTAATCTTAAAAACCAGACTGTTTTTAAGATTTCCGATATAGATCGTCAAAAAATAATTCTACAATGCATAGAAAATATAAAGAAAAATGAAGGCCCCTCTCTTTTAAGTATTATTTCAAAGAAAAATACTTCTACAGAAAATAAAGAATGGAGTCATGTAATTAGCGTAAAATGGGAGAAGATTGAAAATAAATATACTTTCTTTTTATATGATCCAAATTACGGTAAATATTTTATTAAAGAAGAGTATTTTGCTGGCTTTATAGATAAGCTATTCTCTGAAAATGAAAAATATTATGGCCTTCAAAGCAAGTATCAGCCTGCAGAATATATTTGTGTTATGCAGGCTTCATCAGCAGAAAAAGAAAATACCATCCTTTTACCAAGAGAAAATTTTATTTCAAAAGAAAATTCCATTTCTGAAGATCAACGCTTTATAGAGTTAATTATTGACAATACTTTCAAGAGCATAAAAGAGCATTTAAAAAATATAAAATCTCAAAATATCTCTGAAAGTAAAGAAGTAAATAAAGATAACGTATTAAATATTATGAAAAAGTATGCAAACCAGCTGGAAGAGATTGGAGGAAAATTACAATACAGTCTTTGGAAATTCCAAACACTATTAGAAAATACCAAAGAAGATGATGAAGCACTTTCTGAAGCAGCGAAAAAAAATATTAAACCTATAAAAAGGTGCTTAAAAAAATGGCATATTGCTGTCGAATATGCGCATGAGATTTGCGAGCAACTGTCTGAAAGCGAAAACATAAAAAATTTTGATATGCAGTATAAATTTGTACTTTCTTATGCAAAAAATGAAAGTATTGATTTTAACTATTTTTTTGATTATATGAAGGAAAATATTCATCCATTCATTGAAGAAGGGCAAAAAGAACTATATGAACCGGAAAAATTTATACAAGATAATTATCTTATAATAATCCAATTATTGGATGCAGAAAATAAAATATCGTTACAAAAAATATGTGCAGGCTATACATCCTTAAAATTAGAAAAATTATGGGGCATAAAGAATTTGCGTATAGTTATAAGAGAAATGTTCACAGATTATAATAATTTTATAGAGAAACTCGGCCCTAGATTCCTCAAGGAATATATAGAAGAATTTATAGCAAAATCAGGTGAAAAAAAGGTACAAAAATTAATACAATTATTGAAAAATAAAAATGAAACTAAAGATGAAGATGAAGCCATACTATTATTGAAAATAGAATTTATGAATATAATAAATAGATATGATGCAGAAAGTATAAAAAAATTACTTACCACAAATATAGATGAATTAAATGCTATGAAAAATTTAATGGATTAAATATATCGCCATTCATTAAGGATAATCTGCTTCATCGCCTCCTAGTAAGCTTAAATTGTCTTGGAAGACGAGTACTTCATCTCCCGCAAACTCTATCCCAATGCTAATTTTTACTCGGGAATTGTGCTGCGCGCACTAGGCATCTCCTCCTCCATGTTCACCTGCATCTTCGCCATGGCCCGCACCGTGGGTTGGATTGCACAATGGAGTAAGATGATCGCCGACCCAGAACAAAAAATCGGCCGCCCTCGCCAGCTCTACGTTGGACAAGCTCAGCGCGACGTAGTACCGATTGCTTCGAGTTAAATAGAGGTAGATAGCTGACTAGCACATTTATATAAGAAAAATTAATGCTAGTGCAGCTGTAAGACGTCGGGTAGCCTGAACGGCATTACTAGACTTCTTTCGAAACCGAGTAGCCAGTATGGTAGGTTGGTGGTGACGAATCGAATCAAATACGGAACCCCAACTGCGTACTGCTGATTTTTAATTTTCACTTTTAGATAATCGTAAGCTGATCATCAAGGACGTCATGGCGTGCATGTTGGGGTTCCTTCGTCACCACCAACCTACCCGTTTATACTAGTACTGGCTGGGAGGAATGACGCCGCCACAGGGTTTCGAAAGAAGTCTAATGAATTCTGGCTAGCCGACCCTTGACCGCAATCCATCTGCCTGTATGCAGTCCCGATGTAATGTACAAACCAAATACATTATTGCTTATTGATCTCCTCATCTTTAACCGAAGAAGGGCAAAGAATCTATAAACGCTATTGGTCTTGCTCTTTTTTAAAGCGGGTTATTAGTATATTCTTTGTAGCATTTAATTCTTTTTCTGAATGCTCAAGTTTGGCCATTACGTCTTTTAGCTTTTTAGATATTCCTTCAGGGACAACCAGCTTTCTAGAAGAAAGAAAATTGAGAAAAAACTGCTTAACATCAGCTAGCGCTTTCTGATATTGAGGTAAAGAGAATCTACCTTTGCTACTTTCAGGGGGAATGCTGTATGAATGAGAAGAGGTTTTTAATTTTTGATCAAGATCCAAACAACGTAGTGATTCATATACTGCATCGATTTCGATCATGGCTATCTTACACAAGGGCAGGCGACTATCGCTAATAGGGATAGTCAAAGCGAAGCTGGATAAAAAATCGTTGGTCGCATTTATTGCGCCGTGGAGAATAAGGTGGGCACGCGCTTCATCGTATAGTGCATCCTGAGACATAGGTATGGCAAGCTGCAGCTCATCAACAAAGAAAAGCGGTGGTATGGATAATAGAGGCGGTATTTGGGGAGCAGAAGTGGAAGATGAAGGTTTTGGAGAGCCTCCGGTTGTATTAGCCGTATTTACGCTTTCTGAATGCAAGTTTTTGCGCCAGAATAAATAACGTTTCGCACCTTTGCTTTTATTTGAAGTAGCAGATGGGTTAGTTGATGGGCTGCTGGATGAAGTGGGTGAGCCGGTCGACTTACGGAAAAAACGAATATCTTTCAGTCCTAGCATTATTTTCTGGAACGCTCTCTTAGGGAGGTTTCTATTTGAAGAAGATGGTCCTATACTAGATCTTGATGAAATTTTTTCTGTTCCTAGTGGTAAGCCGTTATCAAGGCTAGATATATGACTAGGTGGCTGAGAAGCAATGGTATAGCTGGGCATTCTTACCTCCATGTGGAAATAATAAATGTAAAAATCCATATTCCTTTTTACTCCACATGGGTATTTTTTTAAAAAGCGCGCGAAGTATTTGATATTCAAGCGAAGCAATCTTTTTTATTCTCTTGAGCGGAATATCAAATAATAGGTTGCACAATGGATGTACTGAGTGAGCATACGTGACAGATTGAGCAATGAGCAACTAGCCGCACGAAAAGCAGTTCGTTAGCAAACACCATGGCGCTTATCTCATCACTCCTAGCTAGGCACAAGAAATATCTTAATTTAAACTGTCTGGTGTATATATTTTGATATCTTTGCGAGGACAGCCATGAATTTACCGCCACTCAACCACGATTTGCCTTACCCTACATCAATACATTTACGCCCATATAGCCGCGTAAGCAGCCCTCTTTCTTCCACTTTAGAAAGCGTAAATAATAATATAGCAAATAGCAATGGTCTAACAAAATCACTCAGAACTATACTTTCAAATTTATTTATAGAACCTAAAACTTTCAAAAATGATAAAAATGGAATTATTTATTATTTAAATGTTATAATAAATTTTATTACATATATTATTAACAAATTAATATCAATAATATATGTAAAAAATAATGATAGCAATAAGATAAATTATTCTAAAAAAATACAGAAACCTCTATTGAAAACGCTTCTCAAAAAAATATTTTTCAAAAAAATTCTTGAAAATAAAATTATTCATAAAAAAACAAAATTAAAATCATCTAAAAGAATAAACACTGCCTATATACAAAAAGAAATTCAAAACATCAAAGAGAAAAAAACAGAAAAACCAGATGAATATAAAATTAGAAAATTGAAAAATTTTTTAGATCAAGAAATAAATTTATATATTAATTCGGAGATAAAAAATATCAATCGAATATATAACAAAAAAGATATTTATGAAATTCAAAAATATCCTAAATATGAAAAAATAAACTATTTAATAGAATTAAATAATAATTTACATACCATAACTATAGATTTTATAAAATCAGAAAACAAAAATAAAAAATATGCCGGTAATAAAAAACAACTCTATTTAGATGCAGCAAGAAGAATTATTGAAAAAGACATCAAATTTCCGTATCACACCACTATTGAAGAAATTCATACAACAAAAGAGGATTTAAAAAAAATAGAATTACCTAGTGAAAAAGAAAATTTGTTAAAGAACACTATGATATTTAAGTTAGATGAAATAGAAAAAAGAGCAAATGAAAAAAATCAGCCTCATGCCAACTAAAAACGCAATAAAAAGCCTGCTTTTATTTTGAATTTTTATCTATAACGCATGTTAATAAGGCGATTTAAAAAAGAAAGTAATCAAATCATATTTTGATCAGGAAAGTGCACCCACTGCACTCCTTGCTCGCCCGCTAATAAGCAGCTATCCGCGGCTCTGCGCGCAAATAAACCCACGGTGACTACGCCAGGCCAATTATTAATTTCTGTTTCTAAAGCAATGGGATCGTGTATATCCAAGCCTGCCACATCGATAATCCAGTTTGTATGGCAAGTGGTATAGATTGCTCCTTGTGGGGTATGGCGCACCGTGGGCATTCCTCCCAAAGCCTTTAATTTCTGGGTAATCGCTCGCTGTGCTATCGGAATCACCTCGATCGGCAAAGGAAAGCGCCCTAATTGCTGAACGCGTTTTGAGGCATCGGCAAGACAGATAAAAACATCCGCCACCATCGCAACGATTTTTTCTTGAGTGAGTGCACCGCCTCCTCCCTTAATCATTTGCCCTTGCGCATTAATTTCATCGGCCCCGTCCATATATAACGGTAGATCTTCTACCTCGTTAATATCGATTATCGGGATTCCACAAGCCTGCAAACGGGCCGTGGTGGCATCCGACGTGGATACGGCCCCGCGATACCGCTGGATATGTTGAGGGTACTTTGCCAAGGCTTCAATCAAATAATTCACCGTGGATCCTGTTCCAATCCCCAACACAGCGCCTGCGGGAACCTTCTCGAGCATATATTCTGCTCCAGCTTGTCCTACTTGTTGCTTGAGAAGATTTTGCGCATTTTGATTCGATTTCATAAATTGACACACTTTTTCTGAAATAGGCGAAAGCCCTATCGGCTTTTCGCAAAAAGCAATGACGACCCATCACCATACAAATACCCCAAAAGGAGAATGCTGTCTCTCCTTTTGGGGTAGGATTTTATAGACTATTGAGCGCTTAAACGCTGTCGAGCGGCTTCATACAGCATAACTCCACTAGCGACTGATACATTTAAACTGGACACACTGCCTAGCATAGGAATTTTGACCAAGGCATCACAGGTATCTCGCGTTAAACGTCGTAATCCCTCGCCTTCTGCGCCCATGACACAAGCAAGAGGTCCCGTTAAGGAACTTTGATAGAGCGTGTCCGATGCGCTATCGCAAGTACCTACGACCCAAATATCCCGCTCTTTCAATTCCTGCAGGCTACGAGCAAGGTTCGTGACCATTAAATAAGGCAGGGTTTCCGCAGCACCGCTGGCCACTTTAGCGACTGTGGCATTGATCCCTACTGCACGTTGAGCCGGCGCAATTACAGCATGCGCACCGGCTGCATCGGCTACACGCAGACAAGCACCCAAATTATGGGGATCGGTTACGCCATCAAGGACTAGTAATAAAGGCGGTCCTTCGATACGATCTAGCAATGCGGTGAGGGTTTCCGCAACCAGTAAAGGCGCTGCGCGCGCTACGACACCTTGGTGTCGATCTGTGCCTGCTAAACCGCCGAGCCGATCGGCATTGACCGCTAAGAGCCGTACACCTGCAGCATGGACCATATCTAAAAAATGCTGCATACGTTGATCTCTTCGAGAAGGATCATAAAAAATTTCTTCTACCGTAGCAGCATCGCGGCGCACACGTGCAGTAACCGCATGAAACCCATAGAGGAGTTTGGAATTAGACACGTATCACACCCTATAAACTTTACAATATTTCATAAATATATCGATTTCAACATACTGCTTCGAAGTTGAAAGCATAAGCCTCTTTTCACTTTTAAGAACCCGTTTATTATCTCTCAAAAGGACCGCTCTTTGCGTATTGATAACAATGCAGTGCAAGGTATTCACTGTATTAGAATACCATTCTGGTCCCTGTGCTCTTGCTCCTGCTCCTCCAAATAGCAATCCTTTTTGGAAATAATAAACAGATTCTAAGAGCCTGTTCATAATCTCCAGAAATCACTCTTGAGGTCGTCATATTGGGGTTTGTACCTCACCCCAACCTACCATTTTTGGGCATTTTTCGTAGGTTGGGGTGACGAAGGAACCCCAACACAACCCACATTTGAAGATTATGAACAGGTTCTAAGGAATCGCTTTATTTTTTGTTTCTTTGGTTAGTGTAGTTGTAGCTGCTTTCGATGTTTTAGTTTTTTTGGTTTTAGCTTTAGTTGTAGCTTTCGCTTTGGTTTTAGGCTTTAACGTAGTCTTGGATGCTTTTTTGCTAGTTTTTGGGGTGATTTTTTTAGAATCTGCTTTCGTTTTTTTCTGAACCTTTGCAGCCGAAGATTTTTTTGATTCTATATCCGGATTCTGCTCGGTAGCCTCTGCTTTTTTAGTACGCTTCTTCGTAGAAGCGGGCGCAGCGCCCTTTTTCTTGGATTGATTAGGTTGAGAAAGGGCCCCTATTAAACGGAAATCAATTTTCCGAGCGCTCAGATCTACGCGCGCTACTTGAACCGTAAGGCGATCTGATAACCGATAACGCACACCGGTACGTTCGCCTACTAATTCATTTTTGATGGCATCGTATTCAAAGTAATCACTCCCTAGCTCGGTGATATGGACTAAGCCATCGATAAACAAAGTATCGAGTTGCACAAATAATCCAAACGCAGTGACTCCACTCACTGCCCCAGTATAAATCTCACCGACTTTATCGCGCATAAAATAGCATTTGAGCCAAGACTCTACATCGCGCGAGGCTTCATCCGCACGGCGTTCATTCGCGGAACAATGTTGGCCTAATGCATACCAGATGGCATTTTTAGCGCTTGTTGATGAGGGATTTGTTGATACCGCAGGCCCACGCTTTGGCGTATCAAGAGAAGGGGTTTCTGCTTTAGATACACGTTTGGGCGCAGTTAAGGCCACCATTGAAGTATTCAGTGCAATTTCTGGCGTATATTGAGGATGGTATTTTTGACCATTCAAAATGGCATACAACGCACGATGGGTCAACAGATCAGGGTAGCGGCGGATAGGGCTAGTGAAGTGTGCATATTCTCCATATGCCAGGCCAAAATGCCCGATGTTATCGGGGCTATACACGGCCTGCTGCATAGAACGCAAAAGCATAGTTTGTAAGATAGAGAGATCGACCACCGCTTCGGGGAGTTGAGCATGCGCACGCGCTTGATCCATCAATACGGCGTAGTCTGTGGCGGTAGGCGTATCTCCACCGCCTAATGTGAGGCCTAATAATCCTAAAAACCGTCGCAAATTGACTATTTTTTCGAGATCCGGGCTCGCATGTACGCGGTATAAACCGGGATGCTTATGTTGCTGCAAGGTTTGTGCCGCGCATACATTGGCTGCCAGCATGCACTCTTCGATCAATTTATGCGCTACGTTACGCACACTGGGAATAATCTGCTCGATTTTGCCCAGCGGATTGCATATTATTTTAGTTTCAGTGGTATCAAATTCGATCGCGCCGCGTTTTTGGCGCGCTTTGATGAGAATATGGTAAATCTGGTAAAGGGTTTGCAAAGGCAACAGTACAGCAGAATTTTCTAGTGTATGCGGAGCTGCTTCGTCCAGAGGTTCTAGCACCTGCGCGACTTGGGTATAAGTTAGACGCGCAGCAGAATGAATCAATGCGGGATAAAATTGATGCGATTGCACATGACCCTGTGCATCAATGATCATTTCACACACTAATGCGCATCGGTCAACGTGCGGATTCAGCGAACATAAGCCATTAGATAATTTTTCGGGCAGCATCGGAATCACCCGACGTGGGAAATACACAGAAGTGCTGCGCTCTACCGCATCACGATCTAGTGCGTCATTTGGTCGTACATAATGCGCGACATCCGCTATCGCTACATACAGCTTAAATCGCTTTTCCGGGACTTTACGCTTACCCTGCGCGGTTTTAGCCTTATCCCCTGTCTTTGCGCCATCAGAGCTTGGCTCATCGCTCTCTGACAGGTATTCTCCATACACGGCATCATCAAAATCCCGAGCGTCTTCGCCATCAATCGTGACAAAAGGCAATGCTCTTAGATCTTTACGTCCAGCATGATCTGCAGGTCCTACCGTTTCAGGAAGTGCCTCAGCTTGCGCAAGCGCTGCTTTGCTAAATACGCTAGGCACGCCGTACTTACGCACAGCGATTTCTATTTCCATCCCGGAATCTTCAGCTTCTCCTAGAATTTCAACGACCTCTCCAACCGGCAAAATACGCCGACCTGGAAAGCTGAGCAATTCCACATGCACAATTTGCCCTACAGTCACTTTTTTGACGCACTCTGGTGTTAGCAGAATATCCTGACGCAGGCGCTGGTCTTCTGGTGTGACAAACCACTGGCCTTCATCATTAAACACACGCCCGACCACACGCCGATTACCATGCTCCGTAATTTCGACAATCCGCGCTTCTAACCGGCCACGCCGGTCATATCCCAGAGGACGCACTAGCACGCGATCATTATGCATCGCTTTTTGCATTTCTTGGAAAGGCAGAAAAAGATCAGATTGCCCATCATCACGAATTAAAAAGCCAAAACCATCACGATGCCCTTGCACGCGCCCAGCAATAAACTGCGAGGTATCCGCTGCTATATAACCATTTTCCGTGTCATTTTTAATTTGGCCGTCTTGCTCCATCGCAGCTAAACGTCTCAAAAAACCTTCTTGTTGCGATATATCTAGCGACATACGCTCGGAGAGCGCATCCAATGTCAAGGGTGCCTTAGCAGCTCGCAACATGGCGAGAATGGCTTCCCGAGAAGGAATCGAATAGGAATAAGCCGTCAAAAGAAAACTCGAAAAAGAAAAAATAGAGAAAAATAGGTACGCAGACCTAGGGTGTGTCTACAATTGTTCAAAAGGGCCCATATTTGGGGGAGCAGGAGCACAGGGACCGGAACTGTACTTTTGTACAGTGAGGATCCCGAGCACCGCATTTTTACCAATACGCAAAGATGGGTTCTTTTGGGCAATTGTAGACATGCCCTACGGACCTCGGTCTGGACACGCTACCACTGCCTGCCAGCAAGATATAGTCTACGCATTTTTATCCAAGATTGCTGCGCTAAAACTATTACCAAGCATCATTACCGTACGCTGCTTATTTTTTTATTTTGGAGGTATTAGTTGATGCGCGGTTCACAAAATTGTGAAAAGATGCTCTATTCTTAAAAAATCTCTGGACAAATCCTAAGTGCATTTTACCTGCATCAACGGCTGCAAAAGTTCGCTTGGTCATTCGAAATTACGCTTTAGTAGCCTGGCCCTGTGCGCTACAAACCTTATGATGGACGGCCCTTCCCTCTCTTGCCTAAGCTTTTTGTCATGATTCTTGCTCCTTTGTTTCGTAGTTGCTCTTGGTTATCGCGCACCGCGCAAAATGTATTACAGCAACCGCTCACGGCGGCCTTGATCATTGCCACGGCACTCACTGCCTGCACCACAACCCATCAGCCAAAAGAAAGTGCTTTTCCTCCGTCAGAGCAGGAAAGCATGGCGCAACTCAATGCATACAAAATCAAAATTGCACAGAGGATTTTAGATCAAAATGCTCCGCTACTCGCTTCGGGAAATCCGCAATCGATGCTGCGCTCTGTTGTTGTCATGGCCTTTAAAGTCGATAAGCAAGGGCAATTGACCAGCTGGTCCGTATATCGCACCAATGGCGATGCACAAGCAGAACAGCGTGCGCTTTCTAGCCTGCAGCGCGCGGCCCCTCTGCCTTTACCTCCTAGCTCGCTCTTTGGTAACGCCCGAGAAATTGAAATTGTCGAGGGTTGGCTTTTTAACGACGATGGAAGATTCCAAATCCGCACGCTAGCCTCCCCGCAAAAATAAAACTATTGCTCGCTGAAGAAGCGGAAATGCGAAGGGCTGTTTACAAAAACAGCCCTTCGCATTTTTTACGTATCTCAATTAAGACTGCGGGATTTCAATTTTCACCTCTAGCACTTCGAATTGATCCTGACGTTCAAGGTGAATCTGGATATCTTCGTTCGCAATTTTGACGTACTTAGAAACCACAGCGATCAATTCACGCTGCAATTCAGGAAGATAATTCAAACGAGGAGCGGTATCCACACGCTCGTGCGCAATAATTAACTGTAAACGCTCTTTTGCGAGCGAAGCAGATTTCTTTTTTTCACGCAATAAAAAAGAAAGCATTGACATAGTCCTTCCTTATTTATTACCAAAAAGACGCTGAAACAAACCTTGCTTTTCGTAGTCTACATACCGCATGGGTCTTTCTTCACCTAAAAAGCGGGCGATGACATCTTCGTAAGCACTTGATGCATCCGTGCCAGCCATACAAATAACTGGGGTTCCCTGATTAGACGCTTGTAATACATGCTGAGATTCAGGAATAACGCCCAGTAAATCGATGCGCAAAATATCTTGAATATCAACTACAGAAAGCATTTCACCTTGAATAACCCGTTTGGGGTTATATCGCGTCACCAGCAAATGCTCTTTAACGGGTTCTTTCCCCTCTTGAGCGCGCCGTGTTTTGGAAGAAAGCATACCCAAAATACGGTCAGAGTCACGCACAGAAGATACTTCCGGATTAGTGACCACCAATGCTTCATCGGCAAAATGCATAGCGAGTAATGCGCCGGACTCGATCCCTGCAGGAGAATCACAAATAATATACTCAAAGCCGAGTGCTCTTAACCCTTCAATCACCGATGCAACGCCCTCTTCCGTCAGTGCATCTTTATCGCGCGTTTGGGATGCGGGCAAAATATAGAGCATATTGCATTTTTTATCCTTAATCAGCGCCTGATTCAACTGCGCTTCGCCCTGAATCACATTGATTAAGTCATACACTACGCGCCGCTCACAACCCATGATTAAATCTAGATTGCGTAAACCCACATCAAAGTCAATCACCACGGTTTTATAACCGCGAAGCGCCAAGCCCGAGGCGAAGCTTGCGCTGGTGGTGGTCTTTCCAACCCCTCCTTTGCCTGACGTCACCACAATAATTTTCGCCATATTCTTCCTGTATCTTCTACTCTGTATTTTCCACTATATATTACTGAATCTATAATTTTGACATTCTTTGGATATAAAGAAGCTTCTTTAAAAAAAGCGATCCCCAAAGCTACATACGAATGGATTCAATAATTAGCTTTTCATTGACTAGCCGCACTTGTACCGATTCGCCGCGCTTTTGAACCAACAGCGCCGTTTCCGCGATTCCGTAAATCCCCGCAATCGAAATCAGCTCTGCCTCTAAACAAGCACAAAAAATACGCGCCTGCGTGTTGCCCTGCACTCCAGCGAGCGCACGACCACGTAGTGGCGCGTAAATATATAAATTCCCCTGTGCCATAACTTCGGCACCTCCATTGACTGGAGCAAGCACAATTAAGTCTCCTGGCGCATAAATTTGCTGCCCAGAGCGCAAAGGTTTATCCAAAATCATCGGCGGCAACCCTACCCCACTGTGGGTTGCTGGCAACGCATGCGAAGCGGCAATAGGCGCTCGCGCAGATTGCACAGCAGGGGCACCAGATCGCCCCGTCGATGCAGGCGCTGCTTTTACACTCGACGCATCACGACGCTTACCGCGACTTTCCTGCGCATCGAGTATAGGCAGCCCCCCTTGCTTCACCCAATGCAGCTGCGTATCGCGTGCGACAACGCCAATCGGACACATGCGCCGTTGGCGCAGCAAAGTCACGAGAGTGGCGATAGAGACAGAAACACCGTCTTCCAAAGTACGCACATCAATGACCACCCCTTCGTTGGCAAAAAACGATTGCGTTGCCCCGAAGCGCTGCTCAATCTCTGCGTGCAATACTGTCAAATCTGCATCTTTGACCACGAAAAGCAGGGTATCCAGCATGCCGCTACGCAGCTCAAAACAGCTCGACTTTTGAGTATTCGACAAAAACGACATACCTTCCCAGCGGAAAAAATTTGGCTATTCTAACGTGATCTAGAAAAATGACTACCTTTTAAGCAGACATTCCATACGTCTTACACGAAAGCACAAACGTTTTCATAAGAAATTTCTTATATCACATTTGTGCCTTTTTCTGTAAGAATTATTTAAATCACCCCTGACTCAATAAAATATAAAACCATTTGATGCATGATATGCACAAAAAGTTCCCCATGCCGTATGCTTTCCAAATACTAATGTCCCTAATGATTGCTGACTACCATGATTATTATTTTATCTCCAGCTAAATCACTGGATTTTCACACTCCATCGCAAACACAACGCTATACGCAGCCTACGCTCATGAAAGAGTCCGCAGCGCTCATGGCGACCCTACAAAGCCTCGGTGCCGAGCAACTTGCGCATTTAATGGGGATTTCAGACAAACTCGCCCAACTGAATCATGAACGCAATACCCAATGGGCACACCAGATGGAGCATAAACAAGGCAAGCAAGCGCTCTTGGCCTTCTCAGGCAGAGTCTATGAAGGCATAAAAGCAGCATCACTCTCTGAAAAAGAACTCGAATATGCCCAAGAACACGTGCGTATTTTATCTGGGCTATACGGCATATTACGCCCCCTAGATCTCATTGCGCCCTATCGCCTAGAAATGGGAACACGTCTAACAAACAGCCGTGGACGCGATCTTTACGCTTTTTGGGGCACTCAACTTTCACAAATCTTGCAATCAGAATTGCAAAAACACGCCCACCCCACGCTCATCAACCTCGCCTCTTTAGAATACTTTAAAGCGATTCCTCCAGCCTATCTGAATGCCCAAATCATTACGCCCGTTTTTCAAGAACGCAAAGGCACCGGGTATAAGATCATTGGCGTCAGCGCAAAATACGCCCGCGGCTTAATGACCCGCTTTGCCATCCAGCACGCCCTTGAAGACCCCGAAGCGCTCAAACGTTTCAATGCCGAAGGCTATACCTTTACCCCAGAAGCCTCCACGGCCTCCATATGGATCTTCCGACGCGAAGCTCCAAGCAAAGCCCAATAAGCGATATTTAGAATATACCGATATTGAAAGTCACTCTCCAAACACTATAGAATGCGCGCTATCGCGGGCGTCGTATAATGGCCATTACCTCAGCTTCCCAAGCTGGAGACGTGGGTTCGATTCCCATCGCCCGCTCCATCTCTCATTGCACCGTTCATCGTATTTCATTGTAAACCCGAGCAGCCATAAGGCCCCTCGGGTTTTTTGTTGTCTTCTTGGCTCTTTTTTGCATTGATTATCCAGAAAATTAGAAGATCGTGCCTACCCTGTCAGTGCTTTAATTTTATGCAATGCGCTTTGATATTTTTTATTTTTCAGAATGAAAGATTTTGGTAACGCAATAAATTTATAGATCCCTTTTTTTTCTTCATATAACTCTATCAATTTCTCTATGCCTCTTCTTTCTTTAAATAATGTTATCAATTTCTCTATTCCTTGCTCTTCCAATAATTTTATAAATTTCCCCACATCTTTCTTCTCGAATAATTCTATTAATTTCCGCACATCTTTTGCTCTCAATAGCTCTATTAATTGCATTATATTTTTTATGTCATACCCTAAAACAAAATCATGCTCCAAATTCACATTCGACGATATTATTCCTTCTCTCATATACTGAAAATCCAATGCATTTATTAAATTTTTTAATTTTTTCTTATTAAGAAATTTAATTAAGTCCACTTTTATTTTTTTATGCTTTTCGCATGAATTTATTTCTATTTTTTTTATTTTTTCATCATAATTATTATTTAGCGTTTCTATATAATTATTTAAATAACGTAAATTAAAATTTTGTTTTATTAAATCAGAAGGTGCAATTCCTTCTTCATATATGCCTCTTAACCTATCATGCACATATTCACAAACACTTTGCCAATGGTCTAACTGGGTTTGCATGATTGATCGATATCCTTCCAAAAATTTACGAATATCAATAAAGTTCTTAGAATCTTGCTCTATATATTCAGATAATGCCGAAAATTCTTCAAAAATTTTTCTCAAGGATTCTCCTGAATTTTTCATATTTTCTATATTCTTTTTTGTATTATACAATATAGTACTATCTCTATTTTTTTGTTGTTCTATACTTTTAAGATATTGCTCAATAATTTTAAAGTTATTATCAAGTATGAGCTGTACAGTTCTTTGATTTGTTTCCCAGGAATTCTCTGACTCAGGAGAATTTTCTTTTGGAAATATAATCGTATGTTTTTCTTGCTTCCATAAAGCTTTTTCAATATATATACGCTCTATAGGCTCAAAACCTTTTTCACCATTGTAAGGTATTTTTTCAGAAAAAAATTTATCTAGAAAATCAGGAAAATCATCTTCTGGAACCTCGTATTCACCTAAATTAGGATCCATCAAACAGAAAACCCCATTGCTTTCTTCCCATTTTACACCTATTGCATGCCTCCATTCCTTCTTTCCATCTTTATAAAGATTATTTTTTGATACAACCACTAAAATAGAAAATTCCTCATTATCTTTTATATTTTTTATACATTTTAAAATTTCTGGCATTCTGTCTGAATTAGAAATACAAAAAACTCCACTCCTTTCTAAAGAAATTCCATAACATAAAGCAGCTTCTCGCCCTCCATCGCCTACTAGATCATGAAAAGTATATTTATACGTTTTACTAGATTTATAGTAAATATCCTGTATCTGCGCAGAATAAAAATATCCTCCGTCTTTTTTTAATAATTTTCTAACTTGCTGTTTATCTGGCATTTTTACCGCATCATTTAAATCAGGACAATTTATATTTATCCAATAAACCACAAGCCCAAAACATATGCCACTTTCATTATGATTTTCTCTTTTCACCCTATATTTTCTAAATTGAACACCTTGTAAAAAATATACTTTTTTATAACTTTCAACTGCTTCTGACTCCTTAAAAACAGGCTGTACATCCTCTTCATCAGCATCATTTTTTGGTATAACCTCTGTATTATTTTGCAAACCGGTCATATCTGGGAATAGACCATTGATTATTTCAATAGACTGAGAGCTTTGCTCTTTGCTCCAATTGTCTAACCCTTTTATGCTTAATTTAGGGCACTCTAATGGAGTGTTTTCAATTGGATTATTGGAGTTTAATATACCTATTTTTTCTTCATTCTTTCTAAAAGAAAGTAGGTTCGCTTTAAAATTGCAAGACCAGCCTTTTTTACTTGATCGAGCTGTTTCTAGCTTGGGGGCTGCATTTGGATGACTTGAATCTGATTGTCTTATTTCTATATACATAGTTTTGAAAAAGGTCTTAAGCATTGTTGCTTCTCTCTTTGAATATAGCCATCTTCTATACCACATAGACAAATGTGCGCCATTTTTACTTCAGCATAGCCATATCTATGCCAAATACATAAGCTAAAGCGAAAAGAAGTAGATATCTGCGTAGAAAATCAACCTAGCTGGGATATATTCACTTGCATCTTTGTAATGGCCAGTACCGTAGGCTGGATTGCATAATGGAGCGAGATGGTTGCCTATCCCGAACATAAAATTGGCTGTCCCCTCCAGAGCTATACAAGACAAACTTTATGAGATGTCGTGCCTATTGCTAATCGTTAAAGGTATAAAACCTCTCAAGCATTTCTAAATGCCATACCAATTGAAACCGCATACTGAGGTTAAGTATACGGTTTTTTATTTTTTCAAAAATAATTTCGCGATATAAGTCATTTTTTCTTCTTTTCAACGCTGCTTTTCTAATTTATCAATACAAAATGAGGTTGATAGCGTTGAGAAAAAGTTAATTATCTTTTAGATGCTAGAAAATGTATCTCCCATTTTTAGAGGCCCATTATGTATATACATAAATATTGTACTGGCAGCAGCGCCTCACCTCCTGAGAATAAAATTCGATCTCACGTTATAAAGCGTAAATTGTCATCTGAAGAATTACCAAAATCGCTTTATAAATTACAAAAAACCGCACAATACATTCCGTCAAAAGAAATAGAAGAAAATTTATATAATACAGAATATGATATATCTAAGTTAGAAAGAGAAATTGAAAAATTCGACAAAAGTAACGGGTTTTTATTTAAAAAAAATTTAGAAAATATAACAGTAAATTTGATTACAATATTTTCCAAATATAACGAAAAATATAAAAATATAAAATCCAGCAAAGAATATGAAGGCAATTTAGAAAGAATTATTTCAGCGAGAGATAATTTAATAAAATCAATTAATAAAAAAATGGAAAATCCAAATCTATTCCCCTATCATGAAAATGATCTCAATGAAGCAAAAAAATGCTTAGAAGAAAATATCACAGGCGCAATTAATAATCCTCAAAATAATTTATATCACAACTTATATAATAACTTAAATAATTTTAATGGAGAATACAATCATATAATTACAGAATTAAATATAAAAAAAACCTCCATAGAAATAGAAAAAAATCTAGAAATAATATCTGATCCACGTAATAAAAACTTAGCAATAATATCTGATATAAATAATGAAAATAATGCTCCAAATATAATTTCAGAAATAAAAAATATTTTGAATAAAGACACTAAAAGATACACAAATACAGATAAAAATTCATTCTTATCAGAGTTAAAAGATTGTTTAAAATTAACAAATTGCATATGCCAAATTGCCAACCTAGAAGAAAAAATCAATAAAATTGATAGCATTATTGATGAGGCATACAATACATTATTTTTTGATGAGAATCAGATTAAAAGCGACCTAGAAAATATACAAAATATTGTAAATACACAAATCAAAACACTAAATGATGACAATGATAATGTTAACCTTATAGAATTATTTGAGGGTTTAAATGAGCAAATAAATTTTTCAAATGAGCATTTTAAAAACCTACAATATTTAAAATATTCTAGAGAAAATTCAACTTAAAATAAATCACATAAATCCTACTTACAAATTCTCAAAGCTTCGCTAAACAAGCGCCCTATTCGCTTTGCTTAGATAATTTGCCTTTAAAATAATTATATGATTTGAACAAATGCAGACAGCAAGCATTTTGCAAAAATATGCCAAATGCTTGCTGTCTGCATTTAAATCGCAATAAATAACATCTTCTTTTATATCTCAAGAATTAAATTACATTTATTAATAGATATTTTAAATATTATAACACCACACTTTTAATGCCGAACGTCTATATTTACATATTAATAAAAAATCTATTTTATTAAGGAATAATATATGTCAACCGCAATCAACAAAAACCAATCTGAAAACATAAAAAATACAGATCCTGATTCTGCATCTATAAAAATTGATAAACAAAAAGAAACACAAAATACTCATAAAAATGGATTTTTTCAAACATTAAGAAATGCATTTCCGCCATCACCATGGAGTAAAACTAAAAATAAAAATCTAGAATTACAAAACAATAGAAATAGTGATATTATTGTTAACAATACACATTTCAAAATTTTAAACATTCCTCCAAATACACATGATATAGAAAAAAATAACTCAGATTTAACCTCATCAAAAGAAACCTCAAAATCACAGCCACATAATAAAGCTGATGATATTTCCATAAAATTAGATGAAAATACATCTATAAAATATGAAAATATTAGAGAAACTTATGATAAATTTAAAGAATTATGCTCTATAAAAGAAATTACATTAAAAACACATAAAGGTTCTAAAGAAGAAGAGTCAAATAACGGGCTTGAAGAAAATGTAATGATAGCTGTATTATTATCTTTTCTTAAAAAAGGAAGCAATGCTTTTCCTGTTCAAACCGCACATATCAATGACAAAGATAATGACTACTTTATCGATAAAAATCCCAATGAAGAAGGAAGTTCTACTTCCGTATCAAAAAATATAAATAATTCAAAAATCACTACCTCCAATAATGAATATAAACATACTAATTCAAATTTATTATATGATCATTTAAAAAATTTGAATCCCATTATTGACGGAGATAAAGACCTTGAAGAAAATATAAAAAATAATCCAGATCTTAAGACAAGGTTAGGAGCAGCTGCGCTATTAAAAATGGCTACTGAAAAAGAATTTACACCAGGTCCGCTTGCAGGGAGCGCAATAACAAGCTTTTTGCTAGGTTTTGTATTTGAATCCATGCCAAAATATGCACTTGTAACTCTGGCAGCAAAAGGATTTTTTGGTGAAGGTTTTTCGCCTACGAAATATGCATTTCAGTTAGCAGGTTTACATTCTATACCCTCATTTTTAATCGAAGGAATTGATACTCTTTTTGTGCAGGCCATGCTTAAAACTATGAATAAAGAAGAATGGACATTTAAAGATTTAATTCCCAATGCAATAAAAGGAGGACTATTGGCCTCAGCCGGATCTTATTTTAATAATGTATTGGAATATAAAAGCACTGGCTCCCATGCAGGAGACTTAGCACTTAATACACTGACCACGGAAGTGGCTGTTTTATCTGCTGGATCAGGTGTTCCAATGGAAGTAAAAGAGAATGAAGCGAAGATGAATGCAGCGCTGACACAAGCGATACAGGATGGCTTACTGGAACCAGTACCCGAAGATAAAAATGCAGAAGAATATATAAAACGATTTTCTCAGCAAGTAAGAAGTATTATACCCGGTGATAGTATTGCAGAAAAATCTATCACTTTTGCCGCGATCATGGGAATAATACCCTTGATTTTGAGTGGAAAAGTAACGGATTGGGTTCCTGAACATTATTTAAATACCCTGAGATTAACACTTTTTAATCCAATAGAAGCGATAGCTATTAATTCATTAACGGCCACCTCTAAATTTGGAGGAATGTTTGGTCTTTTAACATCAGATGATCAAAAGCATACGCAACTTGCAAAACTTATTATCAATAAAAATAATGTAAACGAAAAACAAAAAGAAGAAGGTAATCCAGAAAAAAATATGGAGATATCAGATAAGCAATTAGAGGATATTTTTCACCCACCTGTGGAGCGTGGCTTTCAACAAATAGGAAGAGGAGTAATTAATGGAATAAGTAGCTTATTCAGTACGATCCCTACTCTTGCGCACACTTTAGGTATCAAAAATGACTCTCGCATAGGTCAGCGTATTCCATATGAAAATCTGAAGCGTCAGGGAGATGAAAATGTATAAATAGTTATTTTATGCATCAGAAAGCACAGATTTTTACTACTAAAAATAGCACTGTTTTGAAAAATAAATTACCAATTCAATTTTAGAGCAATTTCATTTTTATTTAATGCACTATCCTTTAAAATTATTCGATCAATTGAATAGAAACAGGAAGGTACTGTAAATGCATTTCAAATCAAATTGAAATTGCTCTAAATAATAAGCAGGAGATAGTATGAAAAATGCCAAACATTTATCTATCACAACGGGAAATTTTAATATAAACGCAATAAATCCTTCACATTCAGAAGAATCACCTAATATTCAATATTTATCTCATCATCTTTCATCAAATGATGGCGCACTTACTAGATTAAAAAGTCAAAATTCAAACACTGATGCAGGCTTAAAACACCTTTTTGGAGAAGACTTTGGAGAAAAATTTAAACCTATTCTAGATGATGATAAAAAGAAAAAAATCCTTGCTTTTTTTTGAAAATAGAGCAGCAAAAATACTACAGAAAAATTTTCTTAAATTAAAAAAAGAAAGCGATGCCGCATACTCTAATATGCTAACTAAAGGGGAAATATGGAAAAACTATATTAAAAATACAGCTACCACTCTTGGTTATAAAGGAGCGACTAAAGCAGAATTTTCTAAACTATGTAAAAAAAATAGGGATTCCTTATTTTTAGAGGTAGTGAGTTTCGTTGATGACATACCTATTTTAGAAGAAAGGGAAGCATTTTTCTTAGAAAAAGTTCTAAATCAACCTCTCTATGCTGTACATGTGGCAGAGGAAACAGCAAGAGAGAATATTGAAAATACGAATAGTATTGGTCTTTTTTCACGGCAACTCCTTCAAAAAAAGAAAATACCGTTCGATGAAACTCATACCGAAAAATTAGATATAAAAAATATTGCAGCAGATAATTTTGTATATTTTTCACTGGGATTATCAGAGAAAGTTCGAAAACCAAGCAGCCGATTTGGCACTGCTGCATATAATATTAAGATAGAAGAAGTTAAAAAATTCGAAAGTGGTTTTTTTACCCTTTACGATCCTGCAGGTCCAGAGGTAACCGATCCCAAGAGGCATATCGATAATTTATCCGATGAAGGGGCAGATATTTTATACGATCGCAAAAACGATCTAACGGACAGTGAGGGTAAAAGTAAAGTATATGATTTTATTTATCCAATTGGGGAAAAAGGCATCTATATAAAAGAAGTTTTAGCCCTAGCAATAATTCGTGACACTAGACTTTTAAAAAATGAGGAAGACAGAAAATTAATTCTAGAATCACAAGGAGAGAACGATGAAGCATTTTCTGAGAAATTAGAGAAAATAATTACTGCACTTTACCGCCCACAACTAATAGTGCCACGCCATCTGTATGTTGCTCGTAATGGGAAAGGAAACAGAAAGAAAGTGGGTAAACCTCAAAAAATTGAAAGAAAGATAGTTTTTAAAGCAATGCCGCCGTATGAAACACGGGATAGGACTGACTTTTAAATAAGGATACCTTAGACCTAAGCATGGCAGCATGCTTATTTTTCTAAGAAGATGCAATCACATAAAATTTTTTCAGTCGTTGCGAACGATGATAAATAAATTGTTTTTCAGCCCAGCTAGTCTATGGGAAATTATCATCAAGCAAGGATTAGAGCGGCCAGATTTTCAAGTCAATGCGCGTTTATTGCGCAAGGGTTTGCTAGAGAATAAATATCAGGAATTAGCAATAATCAGTGAACATGCCATAGCTGTTGGTGAACTACCTCCTCTCCTTTTGACCGTATCCTTATCGCTCAGTCCAAAATCGAAGGTTTTACACTACTTACTGCAGACGCATTAGTTGCACAATACCCAGGGTCTATACAAAAGGTATGAAATTGAAAGCTATACGAGGTCATCACTATAGCCACATGACGACAACCAAACAAAGTAAAGCTCCATTTAGAAAAGATGCATGATCATATCTAGGTATAAGCCCGACGGAAAAATCAAATATGAGATGCTTTCAAGGAGCGAATGACAAATGCCATTTTTATAGCGTAAACATCGCACAGGTATCAAGTTGCTGGCTTTATCTTGTCGTGTACCATTTTATTCTTTCTCCTCTTTTTGGGTCATTGTCGCATCTTCATCTATTTCTTTACGACCTTCTAGGTATTTCAACAAGGGCATGTCCACCAAGCAAACCGTATTTGCAGAGTAATAAAATTGCCTACCATTCCAGTTATCTAATCTGAAAACGCCAAGATTTTCTTCCATTTCTGCCTCGTATGCGAGAGACTCTAATTGCGCATATTCAACACAATAATGGGTCGAAGTGCCTTCTATAAAATGAATATGGGTATCCAGAATATATTCTGTTAGTTTTTCTTCATCGATCTCGTGCTTTTCTATTAAATATTTAACCTCTTCGCGTAGGCTCTGAGAATAATTTTTTTCATATTCTTCCTTTGAAGCATAAAAATCATCTTCTAATGCTCTGTAAATTTCAAGTGAATGTCCTTGGTAGCCGTCCCAAGAAAGATCCCAGTCGTCCTCTAATGGATCCAGATTATCATCCAACAAGCAAATGCGTTTGATGGCAGAAATGGAGAAAACTAGCATACGGTTGTTCAGCGTGGACGCTACCACCCAGTTAGAATCATGACTACTGCGATCATCTAATAGGGAGCCTAAACGATTCGCTTCATTTACACTAATTGGATACCATTGGGTTTTTTCCTTGCCGGGTAATAACAAACCTAGATGCCCCCAAAAACCATCTGAAAGCTTGCCTCCAAATATAGAGTAGTGATTCGTCGTGATTTGGGTTGCATGGCCTTTTTCTATATCCAATAAATCATCTACGCTGGTACCAAAAATAAGCGCTATATCGCGCAGTGCGGCGATATTGGGCTCCGCTTTGCCGGTTTCCCAACGAGCAATGGTTTGCTGAGACACATTCAGTTTTTCAGCAAGATCTTTTTGTGTATATTTAATGGCCGTGCGTAATGCGCGTAATTTCTTCACTATCTGTCCTTTTAGGGGATTGGTCACAAGATTATTCTTATAATACTCAAAAAATGGGTTTTTTACTCGTTTTTTGAGTTCCTTTGCGATCTCTTTATTCTATTGGGGTAGCGCCTCATCCTCCCTGCTTCTTCACCTATTATTTTGCTTGACTGCTAGCCTTGAATACATTGACTTCTTCTACACCCGCATTGCCCACTGAATCTGCGGCTCCTGCTTCTCATCGTCCCGATCCTCATCGTCCCGCTTCTTATCCTCCTTTACGCAGCTTTGTTAAACGCGCTGGTCGTATTTCTGATGCGCAGCGCCAAGCCTATGAGGAACTTGGGCCCGTTTGGACGCTGCCCTATCAATCTACGCCGCCAGATTGGGAGGCGGTTTTTCAGCGTACTGGGCCTTGTATTTTAGAAATTGGCTTTGGCATGGGGACGGCTACTGCGCAGATTGCCAGCGCGCAGCCTGGTACGAATTTTTTAGGCGTGGAAGTGCATGTGCCTGGTGTTGGAGCGCTTTTGAAACAGATTGACGAGCAGGGGCTACGCAATATCCGTATCATTGAGCATGATGCGGTTGAAGTCGTACAGTCTATGTTTGGCGAGGCGAGTTTGGATGGGATCCATATTTTCTTTCCTGACCCTTGGCATAAGGCTCGGCACCATAAACGCCGCTTGATTCAACCGGCATTTGTACAGCTTTTGGCTACTCGCTTAAAATTAGGCGGCTATATACACTGTGCAACGGACTGGGAGCATTACGCGCAGCAGATGCTTGAGGTATTGTGCGCTGAGCCTTTGCTAAGAAATACCGCTGCGCCTTGCGAGCTTGATATGCCCCATGCAGAAAAGCCCAACCTTGCTACACAGTGTGTGCCTCGCCCCGCTTGGCGCCCCGTGACGAAATTTGAAAAGCGCGGGCTGCTGCGCGGACATGGAATATGGGATTTCGTTTTTCAGCGCCACCATCCTGCTTCCTCTTAAACGTGCTTCTTTTTAAACACGCTTTTTTTAAATAATTTAGGCCTTTTTAACCGCGATCTGAGCCTTTTATTCTCTCTTATACTTATTGATTATGCTGCTCCGTAGAGCACCACGCATTACACTATGAATACTGAAAATACCCGCTTTAATATGATCGAGCAGCAAATTCGTCCGTGGGGCATCGGGGATCGGACTGTACTCGATAGACTCTATGCTTTGCCCCGCGAAAACTTTGTTCCGTCTGCGTATGTGAATGAGGCGTTTGCAGACCTCAATATTCCGCTTCCTAAAGGCCAGACTATGCTCTGCCCTAGGGTTGAGGCGCGTGTGCTCCAGGCTGTTCAAGTAACGCCACAGGATAGGGTTTTGGTGATCGGCGCGGGCTCAGGGTATATGGCGGGGCTGCTTGCTTTGAATGCGCAACAGGTTATTGCGCTGGATATTGAAGAAGAGTTAGTGGCGCTAGCGCAAAAAAATCTGCAAACTGCAGGCATTCAGAATGTCACCGTCGTGCAAGCGGATGGGGCACAAGGCTACGCAAAAAATGCGCCTTATGACGTCATCACGGTCTGTGCTGGCTTACCTGTTCTTCCTCAAGCATTACTGGAACAATTAAAGCCTGGTGGTCGGCTAATGGCTTTCGTGGGGCAAGCACCTGTTCTACAGGCTCAATTGATCACGCGTACAGACGAATTGCACTATATGACACAAACGCTTTTTGAAACTTTGATTGCTCCACTGCAATATGCCCAACAGCCTGCCGTTGCACTCACCGCGGTTTAATACGCAAATCTGCTTGCGCTGATATTTTTTTGTTGATTACTCTGCTCACTGAGGGCTTCACTATGCATACACTGGATCCTAATGAGCTTGCCCAATGGCTAGATACTGGGCATACGTCCTTAATTGCAACGGAAGAGGTGCCGTGCTTGCTCGACGTGCGGGAAGCCTGGGAAATTGAGCAAGCGCATATTCCTGGCTCGCTATCGCTCACATTAAGCACACTGGCAAATAATCTCGATACGCTGCATATCCATGCAAATAAAGACACCCCTATTGTCTGTATTTGTCATCATGGGGTACGCAGTGCACACGCTGCGCATTTCCTCAAATCGCAGGGGTTTGCTCATGTCTTTAATTTGCGTGGGGGTATTCATGCCTGGGCACAAGAAGTGGATCCGAGTATGCGCACTTACTAACTGATGTTACGCAGGTATTCAAAAAGATAGTGGTCATCATGTTGGGCTTCCTTCGTCACCACCAATCTACAGTCCTTTGCCTTTTCTGGTGGTTGGTGGAGTTTGATGAGTCCCTTTCACCTACCCATTTTGGTAGGTTGGGGTGCGTTTTTGGGTGATTTTGGAACCCCAACCCAACCCGCTTTTGAAGATTATGAACAGGTTTAAGTGATCTCCCTCTTTGCAGCCTACTTATCATGCCCGTTTGCCTGCATTGAGCCAATATCGCTGTGTTTGCATTTCGACCACGCGGGACAACGTGCGCACTCCTTGGCGCGCTAACGTGGAGCATGCATAGAGTTTGGGAAGCTCTACTGTTGCAGAGAGTATCAACCGTGTAGGGGTATCATAGAGGACGTCAATCAACCAAGTAAAACGGCGGGCGGGTAGTGCTTGATCTTCCGTAAATTGGGGAAGATTCGACACGATGACAGTATGAAAACGTCTAGCAATTTCCAGGTAATCGTTTTGTGAACGTGCAGCACCACACAGTACTTGAAAATCAAACCATACTACACCGGCTACGCAAGCATAGGCAGGTACACTGCGATGTTCAATATGCAGAACGACAGGCGCCTCTAGCGTATCCGCGCTAGGCGCTGCGGTATGCGTTAACACCCTAAAAATGGCTAGTAAAGCCGCGTCGGCCTGAGGCCCTGAAGGCACGTGATACCCTACAGGATGAGAAGGATCAAACGGCGCAGCAAGCGATGCTTGGGCATTGTCTACTGCCGCCTGCGCAGTGGGAATTTGCCGATAATCTCTTCCCCCGTCGACATTTAGCACATCGAGCTTTTCATACAGTAGCGCGATGGCATTGAGCATACGTTCCCGATGCAAGCCATCTGGATACAGTCCGTCAGGTCTATCGTTTGAGGTCATCACAAATTGCACGCCTTCTTTAAACAAAGCGTGCAATAGCCGATGCAGCAGCATGGCATCGGCAATATCCGTAATATGAAATTCGTCAAAACAAATCAGTCGATACTGTTTGGCCATACGGCGAGCGAGTACATCTAAGGGGTCGGTGCGCCCTTTTAAGGTACGCAATTGCTGATGGACTTCGCGCATAAATTCGTGAAAATGCATCCGTATGCGCTGTTTTATCGGCACACAGGCATAAAACGCATCCATCAAAAAGCTTTTGCCTCGTCCCACTCCTCCCCAGAGATAGACCCCTTTAGGAGGCGGTACAGTGCGTATCCATCGCTTCCAGAAATGCGTTTGATGAGCGGCATATTCGAGCCACTCGGTATAGCAGCGTTGTAAACGTTCCATAGCCGCTCGCTGAGTGGCATCGGGCGTATACCCTCGCTGTGTGAACGCGCGTTCACAGTAAGTCAAAACATCCATATCCATGGTGTATTTAAAAAACGTCCTAACGTATTGCTGAATACTAAAAGGGCCCAAGAAGCGGTAAACGGTTTTTAGGGAGACCTCCCTGTAAACCATCTTCGCTATCTTTGGACCCTATTTAACCTGCTCTTTATGCTACGCTTTCTACACTATTTAAAGCTGTTTTTACATATTGAGCGCACGTTTATCCACAGCCAATGCGGCTTCACGCACGACCTCGGATAAAGAAGGATGAGGATGACAAATGCGCGCAATATCTTCAGATGCCGCTTTAAATTCCATCGCCATGACAGACTCTGTAATTAAGTCTGAAGCGTTGACGGATAAGATATGCACGCCGAGAATTTCATCGGTTTGCGCATCGCAGAGCATTTTTGCAAATCCTTCGGGGTGGCCCATACCTAATGCACGTCCATTCGCCATAAAGGGGAATTGGCCAACTTTATAGGCGCGTCCCTCGGCTTTGAGCTGTTGCTCGGTTTTTCCAACCCAAGCAATTTCAGGAGCCGTATAGATAACAAAAGGAATGCAGTTGTAATCGATATGAGGCTTCTGCCCATCGATCAGCTCAGCGACCATGACTGCTTCGTCTTCCGCTTTGTGGGCAAGCATTGGGCCTCGTACCACATCGCCAATCGCATAGACATTGGGCAAACTAGTTTTGCAATAGTCATCGACTTCAATAAAGCCGCGTGCGTCTACGGTTAAGCCTATGGTTTCAAGCCCTAAATCATCGGTGTTCGGCACACGCCCTACCGACAGAATCAAACGATCCGCTTCGAGTTTTTGTTCTTTTCCGTCTTTATCGGTATAGGCAATGGTGACCCCGGTTTTCGTGGTATCAATTTTGCCTATTTTGACGCCAAGGTTGAGCGTCAGCCCTTGCTGGGTAAAGAGTTTTTGCGCTTCTTTAGCGACATCTTTATCTGCTGCAGGCAAGAAATCTGGGGCACCTTCTAAAATGGTGACCTCTGCGCCCAAACGACGCCAGACAGAGCCGAGTTCTAAACCGATCACGCCCGCACCAATGATGGCCAGTTTTTTAGGGACTGCCTCAAAGGATAATGCGCCTTCGTTATCGGTAACCATCTTTTGATCGACGGTCACACCTGGCAAATGCCGCGCTTTGGAACCCGTGGCAATGATCACATGTTTGGCGTGGAGTACCTTTGCTTCTTGGGCATCGGCTTTCCCTTTTTCTGCAGCAGCGGGGTTAGCAGTAAAGGCTATTTGATATCCTTCTGCGTTTTTGCCGGCAAAGCGGCCATGCCCTTTGAACCAAGTGATTTTGTTTTTGCGGAAGAGAAACTCGATCCCTTTCGTCATTTTGCTCACAATGCCGGATTTACGTGCCAACATTTTTTGCAGATCTAATTGCAGACCTTTGACTTGAATGCCATGCTCTTCGAAGTGATGTCCCGCCGATTCAAAGGCTTCGGAAGAGGCCAATAGGGCTTTAGAAGGAATACACCCTACATTTAAACAGGTCCCGCCTAATGCCGGTGTCCCCTCAGGACTTAACCATTCCTCGATACATGCCACAGAGCGGCCCAACTGCGCTGCGCGGATCGCCGCGATATATCCACCTGGCCCTCCGCCAATCACGATCACATCAAATTGTTCAGACATAACTATCCTTCAATATAAAATTAAGCCAAAGGCATATTATAGTGGCTCTGTATGCCATTCGAGCCGTATAGAGTACGCAGGCTCCCCTGTAATCGGCGGTATATCCCCTAGATTCGCTCCGATGTACGGAACAAATAGTAAGGTTTCGCCCAGATATAACAAGGGAAGTGCCCGTTGCCAAGCAGGCACTCCTGCTTCTTGAAAACATTTTTTGAGCGTGCGACTCGGTGCGCCTGGGCGCAACCGAATCCGCTCCCCGCCACCACGTTGACGAGCCGTCAGCGGTTGAGATCTTAACAGCGCCGCAGGGATAGCCGCTGGATCATGATCCGGAACGCGTATAAATCGCACACGGGCATGCCAAGCAAGGAGTGGCCACTCGCTTTCCCCTTGCCACTGCAGCGTTTCATACTCGGGATGCGGGGATACCGCAGATCGCTCTAGGGAAGATACACGCTCCCAACGCATCGTGTCTTTATAGATCGACAAACAAAATAGACCATGGCGCACTTGCCAAGCCGCAGTATGCTTCTCCAATTGCCTACTTGCTTCCTGCAGCCATGCCGAAGAAGCGGGAGGGATATGCTCTATGCGCATCCAATAACGCAAAACATTCACGGCTCGTGCCGATGAGCGAGCAAGCAAGGTTTTAAACGCGGTATGAGAGAGTGCGCGGGCCTGGTGTGCATCCTCTAAGTCGGCCTTGCGTGCGCTGCTCAGCGATTGCATATCGATTTCAGCCAGCTCATCCAACAAACCTTGCGCCTGCGCGGCATACCGCGCCACGCGCGCAAAAGCACTGCGGTAGGTGGGAAAGTGTTTTGCAATATGCGGCAAGACATCATGGCGTAATGCGTTACGGGTATAGCGCGTATCGGTATTACTATCGTCTTCATTCCAACATAAGCGATGCTCAAGCGCATAAGCGTGGATTTGCTCGCGCGAGATCGATAAAAACGGACGCAACCAGATTATCGAGCGTACAGACGGATCGCGTAGTGCATCCCCCTCTTGCTTTTCCTTCTCTATAGCATGAGCATGCGCTGTATAGGCAGTTTCTGCTCTATATGGCCATTCCCGCTCTACAGGCTTTTCAGGCATTGCGGCAATGCCAGGCAAACCTGCGCCTCGCAGCAATTGCAATAACACCGTTTCCGCTTGATCATCGGCATGGTGGCCCAACAATAAGATAGAGGCGCTTTCTTGCACACATAAGGCGCTCAACGCACTATACCGCGCTTCACGAGCTGCGGCTTCTATGCCTTGTCCCGATGCCGTATTGACGATGACACGACGCGTGGCCAACGGCACTTGAAGGCGTTGCGCCATAGTTTGCGCAGTCATTTGCCAATAATCTGCTTGCACATTGAGACCATGGTGCACGTGCAAAGCCACACAACGCGATGCTCCTAAACACGACACAGCGGCATGTAATAACACGGTCGAGTCGACGCCAGTACTCAGTGCAATCGCAAACCGGCCTGCTTCTTGCTGCTCTTGTGGCAACAAAGCCCATCCTGCCTGAAAAGCTTGCAGTACAACATGAGAAGCGGAGCAAGAAATGGAATCCGAGATCATGAAAAAGGGAGTAATGCGCGTAGAGGCCGGTTAGCGTTTGCGCTACATCTTATCGCCATAAAGCGCATAGGAGACAAAATAGTTGAACGGAGGACTGACCTGCTCTCACCGTGCATCGTTATACCGGAGCCGCGGAAGACTCTGCGAACTTGCCAAAACTCATCAGCTTTTCCATCCTTTTTGCCCTCAACGCCTCTATACTCATAGGCTGTAATTGCCGTAGGCTATCTACGAGTGTACGCTTTAGTGAGGTAGCCATGGCAGCATAATGGCGATGCGCTCCCCCCAAAGGTTCTGTCACAATTTTATCGACCAGCCCCAATGTTTTTATACGATGGGCCGTCAAACCTAAAGCTTCGGCCGCCTCTGGTGCACGCGCAGCGCTCTTCCACAAGATAGAAGCGCATCCTTCCGGAGAGATGACGGAATAAATAGAATATTGCAGCATCAAAACCGTATCTGCCACGCCAATAGCCAACGCGCCCCCTGATCCTCCTTCGCCAATGATCGTGGCGATAATCGGAGTTTTCAGTTCCGCCATCACATACAAGTTGCGACCGATCGCTTCGGATTGGCCGCGCTCTTCAGCGCCTACCCCTGGATAAGCTCCAGGCGTGTCAATAAAGGTAAACACCGGAAGGCCGAATTTTTCTGCGAGGCGCATTAAGCGTTCCGCTTTGCGGTATCCCTCCGGTTTGGACATTCCAAAATTGCGCACAGCGCGCTCTTTGGTATCCCGTCCTTTTTGATGCCCTATGACCATGCAAGGCTGCCCATTTAAACGGGCTAGGCCTCCGATAATCGATAAATCATCTGCAAAAGCACGATCCCCATGGAGTTCATGAAAATCCGTAAAAATATGCTGAATATAATCCAGCGTATAAGGGCGTTGTGGATGACGTGCAATCTGTACTACTTGCCAGGGCGTGAGCTTGGCGTACAGATTTTTTGTCAGTTGACGGCTCTTTTCAGAGAGCTGCTCGACTTCTCGAGAAAGATCGAGGACCGAATCGTCCTGCACAAAACGCAGTTCTTCAATCTTTGCTTCGAGCTCTGCAATCGGCCCTTCAAAATCTAAAAAGGTAGTTTTCATGAATACGTCAGAAATAGCTTTCGAAGTTTTGCGCAGCATAAACCCTATTTAAGGGTAAATATAATCAGGGTTATAGCGCGCATGCCAAAAAATCGTAGGTTGGGGTGACGAAGGAACCCCCAACATTACGGCCTTAAGGGTGATTTCTGGAGATTATGAACAGGTTTTTAGAGCCTGTTCATAATCTTCAAAAGCGGGTTGTGTTGGGGTGACGAATTGAATTAAATACGGAACCCCAACATTACGATCTCAAGGGTGATTTTTGAAGATTATGAACAGGTTCTTAGAACCCGTTCTTAATAATTTTGCGCAACGGGTTCTAGACTACGCCATAAGTACCAAGTTGCTACAGTACGCCAAGGCGCCCAGTTTGCCGCAATTTCCCGTATTTCGCTGCGCGTTACGGGTTCACCACTAAAATAATTCACACTGACTGCACGGATTAAACCTGCATCATCAAGCGGCAATATATCAGGACGGCGCAGATTAAAAATAAGAAACATTTCTGCCGTCCACCGGCCAATCCCGCGAATCTGCGTTAAATCGGCAATCACCGCTTCGTCATCCATCTCCGGCCACGCATCAACACGCACAGTCTGGGCATTAAAGTGGCCGGCTAAATCTAAAATATATTCCACTTTTCTTTTGGGTAATCCACACGCGGCTAAACCTTCTGCGCCTAATGCGACAAATCGCGCAGGATACAGCTCTGTACAAGCATTGACAACACGCTCCCAAACGGACTGTGCTGCGCGCACCGAGATCTGCTGCCCCACGATGGAACGTGCAAGCGTGGCAAAAGGATCTCCTCTGCTCACTAGATGTGTAGAACAATGCTGCGGGATCAATTTTTTCAAAATGCGATCCTGCTGCATCAGCGCTGCACTGGCGCACTCCCAGTAATCGGGCGGAATTTCCCGCAATGTCGAGCAGCCTAGTACCGATGCAGCACCTACAGACGCACTACGATTGTCTAATGCGCTAGATTGCTGCACAAATAGTTGGCCTTTGGCCATGCTGCCCTCTCCCATATACCTTAAAAATAGCTGTGCATAGGCAATAGCACATTATGCTCGCCGCCAGTCACTTCCCCCATCTGGGGTGTCTTCTAACACAATACCGGCTTTTAATAACGCATCA
This sequence comes from Mycoavidus cysteinexigens, assembly GCA_031963005.1. Taxonomy (GTDB): domain Bacteria; phylum Pseudomonadota; class Gammaproteobacteria; order Burkholderiales; family Burkholderiaceae; genus JASSUD01. The sequence goes on from JASSUL010000007.1 coordinate 84,433, forward strand.
CGTATAGCGTCTGCTTCGTCAAATTGCCTAGCCTGCCTAGCGGATTTCCGCTGTTCTATAAGCGCTTGTATAGCCTGCGCCGATAAACCGCTCTCTGTGGCTTGATTTGTTTCTAAATCCGCTTCTGCGTGCGTTTGCGTAGGTATATTTTGCAAAAACGCTAAAGGGGCACGTTCCAATAACCCTAACACCTTAGCCAGACCTTTTAGCTGACGGGCAAGCGTGATCTCAGCATGGATATTTACCGCAGAAGCCAATTCAAAAAGCACGGCAACCGCCAACGGCGTATTAAAATCATCATCTAGCGCCGCGCTAAAGCGCTGTGCATGGGGCTCAGACCAATCGACTTCCCCATCATCGAGCGTCTCTAAAGGAAAGGCTTTCTCTGCCGTTTTCAGCGCGGTATACAGCCGTGTAAGCGCTTGGCGCGCATCCTCTAGGTGCGCAATACTGTAATTTAATGGGCTACGATAATGCACGCGCGCAATAAAAAAGCGCACGACTTCTGGATCAAATTGCTTGAGCACTTCACGAATAGTCGTGAAATTATTCAGCGATTTTGACATCTTGGTATTATCAATTTGCACATAGCCGTTATGCATCCAATAGCTTACAAAGCGCTGCGGCGAAGCTCCGTCCGCCGTGCTGCACGCTCCTTCACTTTGTGCAATTTCATTTTCATGATGGGGAAATTGTAAATCCTGCCCTCCACCGTGAATGTCAAAATGTTCGCCTAATAACGCCTTACTCATCGCAGAACACTCAATATGCCAACCTGGGCGCCCTCTACCCCATTTCGACGGCCAACTAGGCGAGGCTTTGTGCGTATTGAGTCCATGCGCATCGTCGGCGGGGGCAGCCTCGCCTCCTTGGTGATCTACCGGCTTCCAAAGCACAAAATCTAATGGATCGTTTTTGGATTCTCGCACAGCGACGCGTGCCCCAGCGCGCAAATCATCTAGAGATCGGCCAGAGAGCTTTCCGTACCCTGCAAATTTCCGTACGGCATAGTTCACATCGCCCGATTCGCTTTGATAGACATATCCATTTTTCTCAAGCGCTTCTATCATTTCCAGCATCTGCGGAACAAACTCTGTAGCCCGTGGCTCGCTGTCTGGACGTTGCACTCCTAACGCATCAGCATCTTCGTGCATAGCGCGAATAAAACGCTCGGTAAGCGCAGCAACGGATTCTCCATTGTCTTGCGCGCGTCGAATAATTTTATCGTCGATATCGGTAATATTACGGACATACGTTACCTGATAGCCCGATGCGCGCAACCAGCGCTGCACGATATCAAAGACCACCATCACCCGAGCATGCCCCATATGACAATAGTCATATACCGTCATGCCGCAAACATACATACGCACGACTTGAGGCGTTAAAGGCACAAACACTTCTTTCGCGCGCGTAAGGGTGTTATACAAACGAAGGGAAGACATGACGACAAGCCCTAGAGCAAGAAAAGAAGAATAAACGGAGCCACAAAAATAAACTAGCCGAAAAACTGTGTGAAAATGCTACTTTTGGCACAAAATAGAGCTTACCCCATACCATTGAGGAGAGAGGGTCGGCCTTTACAAGAATCTGTTTAGTATTCGACAACCAAGTCTGTCAAAACTTTGAACGCATTCCAAAGGACATAAACCTTACGCAGCCTTTTCAATGAAAAAGGCTGGCGAGTATAGCACTCTCTGTTTCCTGATCATGAACCTAATGCACTCTCTTATTCCGCGACTTCTTGTGCTTGTCACTAGCTTATGGGTCTATCCCGTCTATGCACAAAATACGCCGCCCGTTACACCAGACCCTACACAAAAGCCAGACTCCGTAGAAGATATGGGCAGCCCACGCAATGTCCAAGCCCTTTTTCTGCGTGCAACGCGCTTAGCACAAGAAGGTCGAGACGAGGAAGCACTACAAGCCTTTCAAAATCTCATTGAGCGCTACCCCGAATTGCCAGAGTCTTATAATAATCTCGCCGCGCTCTATGCAAAAAAAGGGCAGTATGCGCAAGCGCGAGCAACTTTAGAAACGGCTATTAACGCGAACCCTAATTATCCATTAGCCTATCAAAATTTAGGTACAGTATATATTCAGCTTGCCATTGAAGCTTACAAACAAGCTGCTACACGGGATAAGCGCAATCTGCTGTCTAAGCAGCGGCAAGAGGAACTGCAAACGCTATTAAACCCAAACTCCTCTAACGCGACTAAAAATCTGGCAGCACCCTCTTCTCCTAAAGAGCTTGATATTCAGTGAGCTCTGCTCACCTTTTTACTTTCTCCTTCACCATTTCATTAGGAATAACTCATGATTGAACTACATACCTCTTTGGGCGTTATTACCCTTGAACTAGACGCTGAAAAAGCCCCCAAAACAGTAGAAAACTTTTTGAACTATGTGAAAAATGGGCACTATGACAACACCATTTTCCACCGTGTGATTCCAGGCTTTATGATCCAAGGTGGCGGCTTTACAGAAGATATGGAGCAAAAAGCTACCGATCCTACCATCGAAAACGAAGCGAATAATGGCCTCAAGAATGTGCGCGGCAGCATCGCCATGGCACGCACCAATGCTCCACACTCTGCCAGTGCACAATTCTTTATCAACCTCACAGATAATGACTTTTTGAATTTCACCGCACCTACGGTACAAGGCTGGGGATATTGCGTTTTTGGCCAGGTCACTTCTGGTTTAGAGGTTATGGACAAAATCGCCAACGTGAAAACGGGCAGCAAAGGTTTTCATCAAGATGTGCCCGTAGAATCTGTATTGATTGAAAAGGTCGTTATTAAATAATAGCGCCCATACGCTTTGAAGCTAGGTTTACGACGCAGACCAGCGCGTAAACCTAGCTTGATATAGTGATTATTGCGTATACGATATCACCGTGCTTCAAGGGTATAGCCTCGGCCTCATTTTCATGAATCCTCTCATTGCCTCCCCCTCTTTGAATCCTCCTCCCCTTCCTCCATGCAAATCCACAGGACCTATCTATTTCATTTCTGATTTGCATCTGAGCCCTGCAATGCCCAAAACGGCCGCTGCGTTTGAACATTTTCTACAACATACGACTTCCGACGCGCAGGCGGTTTTTATTTTGGGCGATCTTTTCGAGTATTGGGTAGGAGACGATATGGTTGAACAAGCTTTTGTACAACATATCCTGAGCTGCATGCGCGCACAAACTACCGCCAACACGCAGCGCACTATCCCACTAACGCTCTATATCATGCAAGGCAACCGTGATTTTTTACTAGGTACGCGATTTACGCAGCAAGCAGGCGCGCATTTATTGCCTGACCCCTACCTATTAAATGCTTTTGGCCAACCCATTGCGCTTTCGCATGGCGATGCGTTATGCACTGCCGACCGAGCCTATCAACGCTTTAGACGTCTAGTGCGCCGTCCCTGGGTCCAACGGCTTTTTCTCGCCTTCCCTTTGTGCTGGCGGCTAGGTTTAGCACAATGGATCCGCGCCCAAAGTGAAAAAGCACGCCATCGTCGCTCCCCTCGTATCGCTCCTCTACATCATCAGCCTTCCCCTCAAGAAGATCCCAAAGACGTCACGGTACAAGCGGTAAAAGCACTGCTTAAGCAAACCGGCGCGCGCATCCTCATTCACGGACACACACACCGCCCCGCACATCACGTAGAAGGCATCGATCATCGCTGGGTATTAAGTGATTGGGATTTCGAAGACACCACTAAACAGCAACGCGGCGGCTATATCCGGTTGGATGAAAATGGCATTCAGGCCATCAAGGTCAATGCGCAGTAATAAGCTTACATATATGCCCTCTTTACCCTGAATACCATCAACTTTGCAGATTTACCAGGGCTGAGACTCATCACGTCGGCAAATTCAAGCATTTATCCGCTTAGGAAATCTCAAGATTAGGTGTGAACATGGTTTTTTGACTTAATTGACAAATGAGCAGCCCCTCATGCATTCGGATCCAGGATGGCAGTATCAAATACCCGCCTATCGGAGCTTACTTGCACAAAAAGGCATCACACAAAGCATGTCGCGTAAAAGCAACTGCTTGGACAATGCCGCTATGGAAAGTTTCTTCGGCACGCTCAAATCCGACTTCTTTTACCTGAACACATTCCGCGACATCCACGAATTGTAAGCAGGTTCAGACAAATACATTCATTATTACAATCACGAATGCATTAAGCTCAAATTAAAAGGACTGAGTCCAGTTCAATACCGGCTTCAGTCTGGTCCTCCCCCCAAATACTGGACATTCAAAAAGCTTTTAATTAAAAGGATTTTTTATGGGCGTCTTTACTATTCAAAGAGATTTTCCAAAGGAGATCCAGAGTGGTACACCCCCTATCTCTTTATGCTTTACCTTTTATAGCTTCTAGTAATAATTTAGTTTGATATTCTAGTTTTGCATCAAAATCAGCTTTAAGCTCTGTAATTTTTTCTTCTACGGCTTTATCAACAATCGCCTTGACTAACTCTGGTTGTTTTTGTTGCAACTCAATTATTTGTTTTTGAATAACAGCAGCATCTTCTCCTTCTTTTCTGAGAATCGTTACCCCATTATAAAAATGGGCTTCACATAATGGTTCAGAAAAACCTAGGTTAACCTTGTTTGTACCAGCCGCAGCTTGCATGTCCATTACTATTACCTTTTCCAACAATTTTAATATTTCAGGAAAAAGGTCTTTGACCCTTTCCCGCTCATGGATTTCCTGCTGAACCCTCTCAGTAGGGATAAATCTTACTACGTTGGCTATAGTTAATACTGCACCGATAATACTCGTTGCCATACCTACGGCCAACGGGACAAAAGCTAATAAGCTCGTTCCCCCTAATAGATAAGCTATAGCCGTTATTAAACCGCCCACTACGCTAGGCAGAGACAACAGTATCGTACCTGCACGGTCTATAAAACCTGTTTTTGGACAAGCGCGGTTCATGTCTCGTATAAAACTTTCAGTTTGCTCTATATAGTGTGTTATACCTGTCTTGATGGTTCTAAGCCGGTCAATATGAGAAGAAGTATTGTGAGCAGCTTGATATACCAGCGCATCTATTTCCTCTTTTTTAAATACAATCTTCTGCTCGTATTTTTCCCCACTTTCTAACTGCCCATAGGGATTTTTAATCCATTGAATTTCTTCACGAATACCTCGCGCATCGCCACACACTTTATCAAGGTAGCTAATCAAGTTCCCGCCATACTCCACACGCTCTTTCAAATGCGCTCTTCGCTTTGAAGATAAAAAAATCCACTTGGTCCAAAAAGAAGCTGCTACCTTAATATTTTGAAATTCTCTAAAGGCGATTTGGAGTTCTTTTTTTAGCGCCTCATTTGCGTCTAAATCGATGTGGGTATCAAAAAAAGTGCGAACATAATGAATATCGAACGCTATTTTCGCTGGATTTTCTTGCGCAGAAGATTGGAGCTTACATGCAAGGGCTGTTTTTTCTATATCAGAGAGCTCTCCTCTCAGATAGCGTTTACCTAAACTGCGCAAACTCGTAGGACTCTCTGCCTCCCCTTCGCTCACCAAGGTATCGCCGCTTGCATCGCTAACCGCACTCATAGAACCGCTACTGCCAGCACTAGCTAGGCCTGATGCAAATACCAAATTCGGTAGATTGGTTTCGATCCTGCTAGGAATGCTCTCCATATAGTCATGAGCCTTTTCTCAGATCAGACATGCCTCAAATAAGAATACTCATTGAAAATATATGCCATAAAAAACAATCATGGCACCCAATATTCACCTGAATATTGGAGAATAAGCAGAAAAATAAGATACGGTGAGTTCAACCGGTCATAGCAACGTTATTATTTTTAAATACGGTCGCTTTATGATTAAATCAGCGACCTCGTAAGATGTTGGAGTTTTCTACGTCCACCAATAAACTTTATGCCTGTGTTGCTACGACCAGTTGAACTCACCGTTACCTACTTTCAGTAGGTGCGCCCTCTATAGATTTTTATTTTCTTGGGAGGCATTTTCCTTCTGGACTAGCGATACTCAATTAGCAGAGGAGAGGCTGGAAATTGCGTCCATCGGGCTTTAGTCTTTAATATATCTATAAAGCAAAAATATTCTACCTTTTGGTATAGGGATATTCATTCTACCATTTCACTGCCCTGACTACTAAATTATCTATGACAGCTTCAATGAGAGAAAGTAAGCTTCATTAAAATAAAAAGACAGATGGATAATTAAAAAGGACATTAGGAGCTGCACAAAAAGGCTAATAATAGTCATTTTTATTACTCTATGCGACTCCCAGCCAGATTAGATAATCCCAATACAGCGGTTTTATACCAACTTTGACATATTCGCAAAAAATGCCCGTACCATTTTGAGTGGCGCCAAGAAAAAAGCGATCACTTTATTAAAGTTTAAAGGATAAAAATTGGCTGCAAATTTATAAAAAGCATTCGTCGCTCTTTGTAAAAAGCTGAAATCTTTACCCTTCGTCATGTGTTTTTGAAGTAATTTAATAGCGTGCAGCTTTGTTTTTTCGTCTAAACTCGGTAAACTTTTAGCAAGCAATCCTAGGGTATTCCATTTAGGAATTTCAGAAATATTATTTATCTTTCGCTCAATGAATGTAAGCATAGAGGGGGCATAAGCCTGGTGCGCATCCGGCAAATTTTGCGCAACCCATTGCAAGATAAATATGCGTTTAGATGGGGGCAATTGGTCTATGCTTCCTTCAATCAAACTAAAAACAGGAGCGTTTGAAAAACTTCCTGATGCTCTTAACCAAAGTTTCAAGACTATAGGAAGTTCTTCGTTAGAAAGATAAGGAATAGCTATCTGAAACAATTCTAAAATATTAGGTTCGATTTTTTTTTGAGGAAATGGATAACTGCGCTTATCTATTAAAATGTTGGTAAATCCAATTAAAATTAATGAAAGCTGCTGCGAGGTTAAGTGATTTACAACATCCTCTTTTTCCAAAACTCGCTTCAAATTTTTCGCACACAAATTACAAACGCGCAACTTCAGAGCATCTGATTTTAAAAAACAGTTATTCAATAAAAGGGAATGCAAAATGTCCCCGAACTCCGTGCCCGTAAAATCAGATAGTTTTTCCTTAAGCGAATCCAAAGCCCCTGACTGTAAGGTTTCTGATTCTAAGTACCGCATATTCTTTGCCAGCGCAATTAAAATTATCCCAATCTGATCATCAAGAATGTGAGATAAATTATTTTGAAGCAATATCCGAAAACACTCTGGGCTACGTAATATGTCGGGCTTTTTTTCGATGCGCTTGATTACAAAATTACCCACGTCTTCTTCAGGCAATTCTTGGATGCGTGCTTCCAGTTTAGATACATAATCTGCATCAAAGAATGGTTTTTCTAGCAAAGGGGCCGTGCAGGATTCCCGGAATGTTTTGGAATGCATCTCCTCAATTAAAGAAGGAGCAATGAAGGAGGTAAATTGAATGGGTTGTGTTCTTTCTGCAGTATCAGCAGGCAAAGTTAGCGCCTCCTTCAAATCTAAACTTTTTTCTCTAACAAAAAAATCTAACACGGAATATAATAATGCAGGAGAAAGATTTTTATTTTTAATCCAAATATTAATTAATTCATTGTATATTTCACTTGGAGTATATGATCCTTTTTCAAGATCAGAATGTATCAAAGCATCTGGAACAAATGCCAAGCCTATATTATGTAGGTTTATTGGATAACTTAATTCAACGTCATTGGCCTTTTCATTTTTATTTATTTCTTCAAGAAGGCGTTCCATAATTTTGGCAGGCAGGCCCTCTATAGATTTTTCATTTTCTTTGGATGCATTTTTTCCCTGGACTAGCGATACTAGATTAACAGAGGGGGAGGAGGAGCTGGTAATTGCGTCCATTGGATTCTAGCCCTTAAATCTATAAAGTAAAAATATCCTGCCTTTTGGCATAAGAATATTCATTCTATCATTTCACTGCCCTGACTACTAAATTATCTATGACAGCTTCAATGGGGGGCGGGGAAGTCAGCTTCATCAAAATTCGAAGGCGGATGGGTCATTAAAGAGGGCATAGAGGACTGCATAAAAAGATCGATAATAGTAATAACTTTTTATTTCATTAGTTTATGCAGTTCCCGCCCAGCCAGATTGGATAATACGAATACAACGGTTTTATACCAACTTTGACATGTTTGCAAAAAATGCCCATACCATTTTGAATGGCGCTAAGAAAAAGGCTAATACTTTATCAAAGTTTAAAGGATAAAAATTGGCTGCAAATTTATAAAAAGCATCTACCGCTCTTTGTAAAAAGCCGAAATCCTGACCATTTGTCATGTGTTTTTGAAGTAATTCAATAGCTTGCCGCTGCATTTTTTCATCTAAGTTCGGTAAATTTTTAGCAAGCAATCCTAAGGTATTCGATTTAGGAATTCCAGAAATACTACTTACCTTTTGCTCAATGAATGCAAGAATAGAAGAGACATTAGGCTGGAACGCATTCGGCAAATTTTCAGCCGCCCATTGCAAGGTAAATTCGCGTTGAGGTATAGGCAATTGGTCTATATTTTCTTCAACCAAACAAAAAATAGGAACTAGTTCATTTTTTTTGTTTAGATATTTCAGTAATGCATTTGACCACAGATTCAGGACTTTAGAAAGTCCTTCGTTCTGAAGATAAGAAATACCTGACTCAAAAAAATTTAAAGTATGAACTTTGACTTCCAGAGGAACTTCTTCTTTTGATAATTGTTTATCTATTAAATTACGGGTAAATATAATTATAATTTCTGAAAGTTGCTGCGGGGTTAAATGAGTTAGAACATTCTTTTTTTCAAAAGGCCGCTTCAAATTTGTTATACACAAATCTGAAGCGCGCAGTCTCAGCTCAGGTGATTTTAAAAAACAACTACTATATTCAAGTTTATATAGAATTTCTCCGAGTTGACTACCCGTAATATTAGATAGCTCTCTCTCAAGCAAATCCAAAGCATCCGACTGCATATTTTCTGTTTCCGAAGCCACCATATTCTTGATGATAATATTAGGGGAGTTTTGTATAAAGCTGCAAGCAATATGGCCAGAGGATAATTTGTTTGGCAGAGAAACCCCGTGTGATCCTCGTAAATTTTTGAAACATTCGGGCAATGCTTCATCAAGCTGATTATATTTTAAAGCCGAAGTTTCAATATTTTTGAGTGATTTTTTTACAGACTCTTTTTTTGAAAAAGGGGCCATTGAGCCGGCACCTTGAATGATCTGTAATTCTTTGCTTTCTGCGACATCAGCGGGTAAGCTTAGCGCCGCTTTCAGATCTAAGCCTTTTTCTCTAACAAAAAAATTTAACATTGAATACAACAATGCCGGAGGAAGATTTTTATTTGCAATAAAAATATTATATATTTTGTCTAGATTATACGATACTTTTTCAGAATCAGGACATATCAAATAGTCTAGATCTATTAGTTCACTTAATTTAATATCGTTGACCTTTTTATTTTTATTTATTTTTTTAAGAAGCTGTTCCCAACGTTGAGTAGGCAAACTCTCTATAGATTTTTTATTTTCTTGGGACGCACTTTTTCCCTGGACTAACGATGCTAGAATAGCAGAAAAAGAGGAACTGGCAACTACGTCCATCGAATTTTATTCCTTATATCTATAAAGTAAAAATATCTTGCCTTTTGGCATAAGAAGATTCATTTTACCATTTCACTGCCCTGACTACTAAATTATCTATAGCAGCTTAAATAGAAGAAAGTCAGCTTCATTAAAATGAGAAGACAGATGGATAATCATTGGGAGCTGCATAAAAAGGCCGGTAATAGTCATTACTTTTCATTACTCTATGCAGCCCCCACCCAGCTAGATTGGATAATCCGAATACAGCGGTTTTATACCAACTTTGACATGTTCGCAAAAAATGCCCATACCATTTTGAATGACGCTAAGAAAAAGGCTAATATTTTATCAAAATTTAAAGGATAAAAATTGGCTACAAATTTATAAAAAGCATTCACCGCTCTTTGTAAAAAGCTGAAATCCTGACCATTTTTCATGTTTTTTTGAAGTAATTCAATAGCTTGCCGCTGTGTTTTTTTATCTAAGTTCGGTAAATTTTTAGCAAGCAATCCTAAGGTATTCCATTCAGGAATTCCAGAAATACTACCTAATTTTTGCTCAATGAATGCAACCATAGAGGGGCCATTAGCCTCCTTCGCATCCGGCAAATTCTGCGCAACCCATTGCAAGATAAATACGCGTTTAGATAGAGGCAATTGGTCTATGCTTTCTTCAACCAAACTAAAAATAGGAGCTGGTTCACCCGTTTTTTTCGGAAAGTTTAATAGCAAACCTGACCAAAATTTCAGGACTTTAGGAAGTTCTTCGTTAGAAAGATAAAAAATACTTATCTTAAATAATTCTAAAATATTAGGTTCAATTTTCTGAGAAAATGCAGCTTCATAGTTATCTATTAAAAAACAGGTAAATTGAATTACAATTCCTGAAAGCTGCTTCAGGAGTAAAATATCCTTTTTCTCCAAAGCTTGGTGCAAAATTTTCGCACATAAATTACCTACGCGCAGTTTCACGCCATTTGACTTGAAAGACGAGTTGCTCAATAAAAGTATATGCAAAATGTACTCGAACTCCGTGCCCGTAAAATCAGATAATTTTCTTCCCTCAAGCAAATTCAAAGCACGCGACTGCAAGTCTGCTGTTTTCAAATCTCCTATACTCACTGCGATTGCATACAAAATTGGCCCAATACTATTATCAGGAACCTTAGACCAACTTTTCTCAATCAACTTCCAAGCGCGCAGTTGCCGGTCAAGTTCAAAATACTGACTATTTTGCACAAGGCTTTCTGAAATTTTTGCGAGCTCTTGAGGCTGAATATTAGATAAATTTTCCTCATTAGATAGCTTTTCTTCAAAAAAATTAAAAGCTTTCGACTGCAAGTCTGATGTTTTCAAATCACGCATACCACTTATAATTTGATACAAAATTGGCCCAATACCATTCTTAGGCCAATGCAATATCAGCAAATTACAAACGCCCAATTGCAATTCAGATGATTTTAAACGATGACTACTCCATACTAGTTTCGCAAAAATATCTGCGCACTCACTATCCGTAATAATAGAATGAGATAAATTTTCCTTAAGTAAATTCAAAGCCTTTAACTGTAAGGTTTCTTCTTTTAAGTACTGCATACTATCTGCCAATGCAGCTAAAATTATCCCAATTTGATTTTTACCCTGAGCAATACGAGGTAATTCTTTTTCAAGCAATGCCAGAAGATCTGATTCGTCCTTGGTATCCTCAAAAAGAGAGAAATGCTCGGTCAGCTTTGCTAAAACCTGTATAAGTGTGGATATGGCGTTTGCGTCATTAGTAGTAACATCCATTTTCTCTACAAAAAATGGGATTATTCCAACTCGATTCGACTCCTTATAATAGACCACTGAGGCTAATACAATCAGGAGCAGTTCACGTTTTCGCCCAGAAAAATAATCAACTCTCTCTTCAAACATATTAAAAATGTGGCCGCGATCCTTTTCATCAACTTTGATCCCATATTCAACTATTAACTGCAAGATTAAAGATACATTCTCATCCGAAATATCTTCGAGCCTGCTGATTAATACCTGGAAACACACTGAATTACGTAATGCAACGGATTTTTCTTCGACGAGCTCGATTATCAAATCACCCAATTCCTCTGCAGGCAATTCGCAGATCCTTGCTTTCAGTTTAGATACATTATCTGCCTGGAAGTTCCGTAATATTTTTGAATGCTCTTTTTCTGTTGAAGAAGTGGCCATGGAGGGAGGAAATTTAACGGGCTGTGTATTTTTTCTTTTTGCAATATCAGCAGGCAAGCTTAGCGGGGCTTTCAGATCTAAGCCCTTTTCCCTAACAAAAAAATCTAATACGGAATACAACAATACCGGAGGAAGTGCTTCATTGGCAATCAAAGTATTATATATTTTGCCTGCATCAGATTTTTGAAGATCAAGATTTATCAAAGAATCTGGAAAAAATTCCAAGCCTAGATCTGTTAATTCACTTAATTTAATATCGTTGTCTTTTTCATTTTTATTTATTTCTTCAAGAAACTGTTCCCAACGTTGAGTAGGCAGACTCTCTATAGATTTTTTATTTTCTTGAGATGCGCTTCCCCTCTGGGCTAACGATGCTGGAATAGCAGAAAAAGAGGAGTTGGCAATTGCGTCCATTGGATTTTAGTCCTTAATATATCTATAAAATAAAAATATCCTGCCTTTTTGCATAATAATATTCATTTAACCATTTCACTGCCCTGACTACCAAATTATCTATAACAGCTTAAATAGAAAGTCAGCTTCATTAAAATGAGAAGACAGATGGATAATTAAAAAGGGCATAGGGAGCTGCATAAAAAGGCCGGCAATAGTTATTTTTTACTCTATGAGTCCCCACCCAGTCAGACTGTATAATACCAATACAGCAATTTTACACCAACTTTGACATGTTCGCAAAAAATGCCCATACCATTTTGAATGATGCTAAGAAAAAGGCTAATACTTTATCAAAGCTTGAAGGAGAAAAATTGGCTACAAATTTATAAAAAGCATCTACCGCTCTTTGTAAAAAGCTGAAATCCTGACCATTTTTCATGTGTTTTTGAAGTAATTCAATAACGTGCAGCTGTGTTTTTTTATCTAAGTTCGGTAAATTTTTAGCAAGCAATCCTAGGGTACTTCATTGAGAAATTCCAGAAATACTACCTAATTTTTGCTCAATGAATGCAACCATAGAGGGGCCATTAGCCTCGTGCGCATCCGGCAAATTCTGCGCAACCCATTGCAAGATAAATACACGTTCAGATAGGGGAAATTGGTCTATGCTTGCTTCAACTAAATCAAAAACAGGAACTGGTTTACCCGTTTTGTTCCAATATTTCAGTGACGTACTTGACCATATTTTCAGGACTTCAGAAAGTCCTTCTTTATAAAGATAAGGAATACTTGTCTCAAATAATTCTAAAATATTCAATTTTATTAGCTGGGAAACTGCATACCTGGGACCTCGGTGATTTATTAAAATATGGGTCAATGCAATTATAATTTCTGAAAGCTGTTGCGAGGTTAAGCAAGTTAGAACACCCTGTTTTTCAAAAGCTTTCTTCAAATTTTCTATACACAAATTACAAGCGCGAAATTGCAAGTCAGGTGTTTTTAAAAGCGAGGCACTCCGTATAAGCTCATGCAAAATATTCCCGAGTTGACTACCCGTAATATAAGATAAATTTTCCTCAAGAAAATATAAAGCACGCGACTGTATATCTCTTCCTTCTAAATCCGCCATACCTTTTGTGATTTCATATAAAACTGACCCAATATCATTATAAAGGATATTAGACCAATTTCCCTCAAGCAAATATAAAGCATTCGACTGTAGAGTGTCTAATTCTAAGCCTCCCATCTTCTTTGCCAGTTCAAGCAAAATTATCCCAATCTGATTATCAGGAACATTAAGCAAATTTTCTTGAAGTAGTTCTTGGCTATGTAATACGGCGGGCTGTTCTTGAATGAGTTTAATTATATATTTACCCAGGTTATCTCCATGCAATTCGCTGAATATTTCTTTCAGGTTAGATGTATAATCCTCCTCAGAAGAGGATTTTTTTAGCAAAATATACGGGTAGAATTTCTGTAAATCTTCTTTCATTGAGCCAGCACCTTGATTGGCCTGTGATTCTTTGCTTTCTGCAGTATCAGCAGCTAAGGTTAGCGCGGCTTTCAGATCTAAGTCTTTTTCTCTAACATAAAAATGTAATACTGAATAAAACAGTGCTGGCGGAAGATCTTTATTTGCAATCCAAATATTAATAAAAATGTCGCTGATCTTTTTATTTGTATTTATTTTTTCAAGAAGCTGTTCTCCATTTGTAGGGAGATCCTCTATAGATTTTTTATTTTCTTGGGACGCACTTTCCCCCTGGACTGGCAATGCCGGAATAGCAGCAGAAGAAGAACGGGCAATTGCGTCCATTAGGTTTTATTCCTTTATGGTAGGGGTAGATCTTTAATACCAATGCTCACGGCACCTTACGCAAAATATGTTTAGCGATCCCCCGCAAAATATTTAATTCTTCCTGCTCCAACTGCGTGCGTGCAAACAGTTGGCGTAAGCGGGACATGAGCTTTTTGGGGGCTTGAGGATCTAAAAAATCAATGGCGATTAATGCGCGCTCTAAATGGCTAAATAGGGCTTCTATCTCCTCGCCTGTTGCCAAGTGCGTAGACCTTGCTTGCGCTATATCGTGCGATGTGGCTGATTCCGATATGGGCGCACCCTCTTTTTGATATTCTAAAAAAGCCATCCGCCATTCATAGGCTACAACCTGTACTGCCTGCGCTAAATTCAGCGAGCTATATACGGGATTGGCAGGAATATGGAGCAGTGCGTTGCATAATTGAATATGCGTATTAGATAAGCCCGTGCGTTCAGTGCCAAATACACAGGCCACGCGTACTCCCGTGCGGCTGAGTTGCTGGACATAACGCGCAGCCTCTCGTAAGGGGCGCACAGGGGGGCTATATTCGCGAGGCCGTGCGGAGAGTGCAAGCGCGTACTGTACATCCTGCAATGCTGCTTCTAGCGTAGGGACGATAACGGCATTGGCTAAAACATCTTCTGCCCCGCAAGCCATAGCGATGGCCTGCGGGTCCGTTTTGACTTCTGCTACGCGCGGGTTTACCAGGAAGAGGTGCATTAGCCCCATGGTCTTCATCGCCCGCGCGGTAGCGCCCACATTCCCCAGATGACTGGGTTCTACCAAAATACATCGCAAAGCGGAGGCCGCTTCTGCGGTCGATAGAGGGTGCATATACAATATCCCTTGCTTGAAGACTATTTTATCGTTAAGGTACTGTGCGCTTTGTACAATAAGGGCTTATTTATTGCGGCCAGCCCATCGGCACCACCCAAAAGGATTTTTCATGCATCCCATGCTCAATATCGCGATTCGCGCTGCGCGTCGCGCCAGTCAAATTATCAACCGTGCATCGCTCGATATCGGAGGAATTGAAATTCATGCCAAGCAGCGACGGGATTTTGTCACGGATATTGATAAAGCATCAGAAGCTGCGATTATTGAGACATTGCTCCAGGCGTATCCCGATCACACGATTCTGGCTGAAGAATCTGGACAATCTGGCGGTCAGTCTGAGTATCAATGGATTATTGACCCTCTAGATGGCACGCATAACTTTATTCATGGCTTTCCATATTACTGCATTTCGATTGCCCTCTTACATAAAGGGGTAGTCACCCAGGCAGTGATTCATGACCCCAATCGCGATGATATATTTACTGCCTCTAAAGGGGCAGGCGCATTTTTAAATAATCGTCGCATTCGGGTATCTGCACGCGCAAATATATCGGACGCCTTGCTGGGAACCGGTTTTCCGTTTCGCAAAGAGGAAGACTTAGAGCCCTATCTCAGGCTCTTCGGGCAGATGACGCGCGCCTGTACCGCACTACGCCGCCCTGGCTCCGCAGCGCTGAATTTAGCGAATGTCGCAGCAGGTCGTCTAGATGGGTATTTTGAGCAAGGTCTTTATAGCTGGGATCTGGCAGCAGGCAGTTTATTGGTGGCGGAAGCCGGGGGCCTCGTTGCAGATTATACGGGGGAAACCAATTTCTTAAAGCAAGGGGAAATTGTGGCGGGCAATGTCAAGTTGGCTGCGCAGATGATCCCTCTTTTAAAGCCTTTTAGCAGTATACGAACGGCCTCTTCGCCAAAAGAGAGAACAGGTTCTGCATTGTAAAGTAGTGCGCTATAAGAACGTGATAAGAGCGTGCGCTGGCTTAGCCAGCGCACGCTCTTTCAATTCATGCCACGCTATCCCAATACCACGCGCTGACGGATTTGTGGCCACGCCAAGCGCATGTAATACAGCATCGACCAAATCGTTAATACTGCGGCAATATAGATTAAGGCCATGCCCCAAATGGGGGTATTACATAAAAAACCTAGCGGAAAATGCACACGCCCTCCCCATGCAGAGAAATGCTGGGAAGGCCACCCTACTGTCAGCGGACCATAAAACAGCAGCATGGGAATAGCGCCCATTTGGCAAGCAGTTTTAATTTTCCCGAGTGAATTCACTGCAATACTTTTGCTAGCGCCTATTTGCGCCATCCATTCGCGCAGGGCGGAAATAGCAATTTCTCGCCCGACAATCACGAGCGCAACGGCTGCATTCAGACGCCCGAGCTGCACTAAAATCAATAAGGCTGCAGTGACCATCAGCTTATCGGCTACAGGATCTAAAAATGCGCCAAACGCAGAGGTTTGATTCAGACGCCGCGCTAAATATCCATCAAACCAATCGGTTAAAGCGGCCAAAATAAATATCACTGCGGACAAGGTATTTTTCTGCAGTAGAGAGAGTTCCGCATCCGGCAAATAAAAAATACCGATAATGAGCGGGATCAGAATAATGCGTAGCCAGGTTAGGGAAATAGGTAAATTAAATGGCATCGGGATCGGCCTTTAATGAATGAGGCAACAAATACAGCACGACGATGCAGTGACACACCACACACTCAGCACCCATCCATAAAAAACCTTCGGAAGGTGTGAGAAAAACGTCAGGTTGATACTCAACGGACTCTTAAAAAATAATCTGTATTTTGCCGATCTGTACTGCACAGTACAAGCAGAACATAGGTGCTTTTAGTCTGAAGATTGTCTTACGATTCATCAGACTAATACAGAATATTCTTAGAGACTGTTTATTATTACGCCTTCAAAGCACCAAAGAAGGAGTATCAGAAAATCGGCTAGCGCAACTGACGGTAAATCTGCTCTGCTAATGCGTGGGAAATACCTTCTACACTCGCTAACTCCTCGATGCTAGCGGCTTTAACGTCCGCCATACTCCCAAAGCGCATCAACAAGCGCTGGCGACGCTTGGCACCCACCCCCTCCAAAGTCTCCAATTCTGAACGCTGGCGAGGCTTAGCGCGTTTTGCACGCATGCCGGTAATCGCAAACCGATGCGCTTCATCGCGAATCTGCGCAACCAATAATAAAGCGATGCTTTCTGGACCCAATACACAGGGGGGGCGACCATCCGCAAAAATCAAGGTTTCTAATCCCACTTTGCGATGCTCGCCTTTCGCCACGCCTACCAATTTGCGGTGATCTAAGCCCAAGTCTACAAAGACTTCTCGTGCAGCATTCACCTGCCCTATTCCCCCATCGACTAAAATCACATCAGGCCACTTGCGCGCCTCGGTATTAGGCGTCTTGATCGAGGGAGCATCGTCTATTGCCCTATTCGACTCCTGCGCTCTAGGGCTCCATGCCGTATAACGTCGACGCAGAACTTGGCGCATACCCGCATAGTCATCGCCTGGCGTAATATTGTCTAGGGTATAACGCCTGTATTCTTTCGTTTGCATCTGATGGTACTGGTAAACCACGCAAGAAGCTTGAGTGGCTTCACCGGATGTATGACTGATATCAAAGCATTCGATACGCAGATTCTCCAGCTCCTCCATAGGCCATCCTAACACCTCTGCAAGCGCCTTGGTCCGCTTTTGTTGGGAACTGCGTTGTGCTTCATGCTGCTCTAATGCAAGCTGCGCATTATGTTGTGCCATATCCAGCCAAGTTTTCCACAACGGTTTGCTTCGCGTGCCTCCCTCCGAAGGACATATCCATTTGACCGGATGTTGGGCCTGCGCCGTTAACACTTCTTTCAACTCAGGCGATGTGAGCGCATGGCTAGTAATGACCATCGCTGGTAGCGCGTGCATGGCGTAATGCTGACTCACAAAGGCTTCTAGCAAATCGATTTCTGTGCCTGCAGATAAATGCGTAGAAAAATACGCACGATCGCCCAGATGCCGCCCTCCACGTACCATAGCCAGATTGACACAGCCTTTTGCTGCACCTGCGACGACGGCAATAATATCGACTTCCATACTTCGACCTTGCGCATCTTTTTCTGCCACTTCCACGGCTTGATGCTGCAGAACCCCCGAGAGCGCACTGATTTGATTACGCACTAATGCCGCTTCTTCAAACCGCAGCTCGCTAGCCAGTATCTGCATCCGACGCTCAAACTCACTCAATACCGTCTGATGCTCGCCTTTTAAAAAACGCATGGCATGCGATACATCTTGTGCATATGCTTCTTCAGAAATCGCCCCAACGCAGGGGGCTGTGCAACGACCGATCTGATGGAGCAAACAGGGCCTAGTCCGGTTTGCAAATACCGAATCTTCACACGTTCTAAGTTGAAAAACGCGCTGCAAGATTTGCACACTCTCTCGCACCGCATAACGCCCTGGAAAAGGGCCAAAATAATGGTTTTTGTGGTCAATTACTCCACGATGCGTGGAAATACGAGCAAATGGATGCTTACTGATCTTTAAATAGGGATACGATTTATCATCCCGAAACAAAATGTTATAGCGCGGTGACAGCGCTTTAATCAGATTATTTTCTAGCAGCAGCGCCTCACTTTCTGAGCGCGTTACCGTCGTGTCTACACGCGCAATCTGTGAAACCATCAGCGCTATGCGAGGAGACAAACTGGTCTTCAAAAAATAGCTCGATACTCTTTTTTTTAGATCCTTGGCTTTGCCCACATAGAGCAGCGTGTTTTGCGCATCAAAATAGCGGTATACCCCTGGCAGATGCGGCAAATGGCGGATCGTAGACATATCGATCCCCTGTGTCGGCGCTAAAAGAGGCGGCGCGCCATCAGCATCAGGGGCTGCGGGAGTCGTCGGGGGCGCGGAGGTCACTTTCATCTTAAAAAGTAGGGAACCTAGGGGTTCTGAGCATGCATGGAAAATGGGTTAAAAGTCAGCGTCCATCTATACCGCTCTGGACGGTACACTATAGTATCAGTGAAAATCCCCAATAATCCCCCAATACCGAAAAACAAAGCGCGATATCAAACCGCGCCCCATGATGGGTAAAAGGGATACGGATTGGGGAAAAGTTTCCCTCTGCTTTGATAATAAACGCCTCTATGCACTGTGATATTTTTTGTAAAGTAATCGACAATTTCGGCGATATCGGCATTTGCTGGCGTCTTGCGCGCCAGCTTGACGCAGACCATGGTTGGAAAGTACAACTTTGGGTCGACGATTTACCTACTTTTGCCAAACTTTGCTCTGCCATCGACCCTAGTCTGTCTGTGCAAAATGTAGGCACGCTACGCGTGCGGCACTGGAACGCGGACGCAGGAGATCACGCCCCTATTGACGCAATCCCAGAGATCGTCATTGAAGCCTTTGGTTGCGACCTTCCTGAGCGATATATTCAGCGCATGGCCACCTGCCAAGACCAGCACGATAGCAGCAGCAACGTCTCTAACGCTGACACCGCAGGATCACCAAAAAACACCTCACTCGGGGTAACACGACACCGCCCTGTATGGATCAATCTAGAATATCTCAGCGGTGAATCCTGGGTCCCCCACTTTCACGCACTTCCGTCTATGCACCCGCGCTACCCCCTTATCAAAACCTGCTTTTTCCCGGGGTTAGAAAAAGGAACCGGAGGAGTTTTAAAAGAGCGGGACTTACTCACCGAGCGCGAGACTTTTTTAAACGATCCTGCAGCGCGTACCGCATTTTGGGAGATATTGGGTCTATCTGCCTCTACGGCGCAAACAACGCATACCACGCGTATTTCGCTATTTTGCTATGAAAACCCTCTGATCACGACCTTACTTGATCAATGGAGCATGCACCCTACCCCGATTGTCTGCTTTGTCCCACAAGGTCTGATCTTACCCGCCGTGGCCCAATATATGGGACAAGCAAACTTACCCGCAGGCACTAGCGCAACGAAAGGCCAACTCACGGTCTATAGCCTCCCTTTTCTCACACAGCATCAATATGATCAACTGCTATGGCTGTGTGATCTCAACTTTGTAAGGGGAGAAGATTCTTTTGTCCGCGCGCAATGGGCGCAACGCCCTTTCATATGGCATATCTATCCACAACAAGAACAAGCCCATCTCATCAAACTAGAGGCCGCCTTACAGCACTATACCGCCCACTTAGAAAAACCCGCCAGCGAAGCCCTGATCCAATTTTGGCACGCATGGAATGGAGCCCCTGACGCCACATTGCCCGATCCTGCTCTCTTCTGGGCCCAACAAAAAACCCTTCAACACCACGCTCATTCCTGGGCGCATACTCTTTCTGCAGTGGGAGATCTTAGCTCTAACCTGGTGGCTTTTTGTGAGGCGCATTTTTTGTAAGGCGCAATTAGCGCCTCTCACTCGTTCTATTGATCCATTTTTTGACCGGCGTAAGCATTCCAATGACTTCTTTCGAAACCGAGTAGCTAGTATGGTAGGTTGGTGGTGACGAAGGAACCCCAACATGCACGCCATGACGTCTTTGATGACCAGCTTACAATTATCTTAATGAAACGGCAATTTCCATTGACGATATGGGTAGAGCTATTGAGCAAGCTGTTCTAGAAAATAATGCCAAACCGCTTACGGGAAAAAGCACAATGATCGGCGCATTGGAGGCGCTTATATCGATCCTAAAAACGATAGCCTAGATACATAAAAGGGAGGATCGGGTTGATTCTTATTTTGTTTTGATAAGTTGCTCTGTAGACTTCGTGCCTATTGTCTTCAATATCGGTATAGAAGGTCGCTATCGCGCGAAGTGGCATGTAATACACCGACAGTCCTCCAAACCAGTGCTTTTGGAATTGGTACATTAGGCCTGCATTAAAAACCGCGTTCCAGGTATTTTTTGCAGATACGGACATCGTTGCTGCATCGCCAAACGAGACTTCAAAAATAGGATTATCGAAGTGTGCATGGGTAAACCATGTTCGACTTAACCCTATACCTGCATAGGGACGCCATTGGCTGCTTTCATCAAAAAAGTAATATTTGAGCAGCAATGCAGGGCTCCATTGCCGTACCGTGCCTAGCTTTCCCATTACAGTCCATTTGTTTGCACCATAAAGGTTCCATTCTGGCGCAATGCCCAGCATGAATTCGCTAGCCCAATGATCGGTTAGAAAATAGGTTGCAAAAACACCGGCACTGTTTGCACGGGCCAGCGATGTCCCTCCACCATCGAAGCCAAATACGGGGACGCGCTTGGTATTGAACGTAGCGGATGGACCATCTTCGAGCATACCGCTCTTTTCTTGTGGAGCAAAATGCATCCAACCGGCACTCAGTAAAAGACGACCCGCTGTTTCCGCCTGTGCTACGCAAGCGCAAGCCCACAGCATACCTATCATCATAATACGTTTGAACTTCATCTTCCCTCCTCGCAAAAAAAGGGCAGCCGATGTTAGGCAGCCAGGGCAGCGCTATTTTCAGGTCGAGGAATGGGCCTCATTGCGTGAAGTCTAACCTCGCTTTACAACGCACTATACGATTTCAGCATCCACTTTCAATACGCGCATAGGCGCTGTGATTATGGATAGATTCAAAGTTTTCTGCCTCGAGCGTATACGCAAGAATGCGGGAATCTTGATTGAGGCGTACGGCGATATCACGCACTAAATCTTCTACAAATTTAGGGTTTTCATAAGCGCGTTCTGTGACAAATTTTTCATCGGGGCGCTTTAAAACTCCCCACAGTGCACAGGAGGCTTCTTCTTCTGCTAGATTTACTAGATGATGAATCCACGCTTGTAAGGAAGCAGCAGGGCCATTAGCCACTGCGGCATCAGGACACAATTGCGCTCGGATATTAATATGCGAGCGTTGATTATGCGCGCCATATTTAGAAATCTTTTTGGAACAGGGGCATAGGCTCGTCACAGGGACTTGGACTTGCAGGAAAAAGCAAAGATCCGGCATGCCGATGGATCCTGTCTGCGCTCCGGATGCGTTGGGCTTGGCTTCACCAATCAAGATGACGTCATAATCTAATAGGCTTTCAACGCCAGAAACGGGGGCCGTTTTACGAATAAAATAGGGAAAACTGACTTCAATGCGCCCCGCCTGCGATTCCAGTTTGGCAAGCATGCGCGTAAGCATATGGGCAAAACTGGGCCAATTGAGCGGGGCTTTTTCTTCTTCTAGAAGTTCCATAAAACGGGACATATGAGCCCCTTTTTTATGGGCAGGCAATGCAACATCTAAATGGAAACATCCCACCGTCGATTGTGCAGGACATTCTACATCAGAGCTTTCTGCTGCACCGGCAGGGAGGGTATCTCCTACGGTGACGGGAAAGCGTACAGCCCGCACCCCCACACGCCCAATGGGAATCTGACGGCGATCTTCGCTACCTTGAATATCGGGCATGGGGTGGTGTGGGGAGGTCAAGGTATTCATACGATAAGAAATAGCAAAAAATATAAATGTATAGTCGCCTGCTTGCTGGGCAGCAGCGGCAGACGACCTTGTACAAGGGAGTCAGGAGTTATCCACCTTCCTGGAAGGCGCATTATCACTTTAATGCAAAATGCATAGACTATTCAGCCCAATCGGCTTCAAAGTGCTTTCGAATAGCCTTTTCAATACCAGGGGCATCGAGTCCATATTCTGAGAGCAATGTAGGCGCATCACCATGATCGATAAAACAGTCAGGCAGACCCAACTGTAAAACAGGACGCACAATATGGGCAGCCAACAGGCTTTCTACGCATGCCGAGCCAGCCCCTCCCATAATACATCCTTCCTCTGTAGTGACTAGCAGATCGTGCGTTTGCGCAATCTGATGCAACATAGCCTCATCTAACGGTTTAATAAAGCGCATATTCACCACCGTCGCATCTAGTGCTTCTGCTGCCTTGAGGCTAGGCTCTAACAAGGTACCAAAAGCAAAAATAGCGATGCGTGGTAGCGTTGAACGGGTATTGGATGCAGAGTCCGCATCGTTTTTGTCGTGCAATGGGGGTTGTATAGAGATGCGTCTTAGTTCTGCGCTACCCAAAGCTAAAGGAGGTAAGGGAGGCTGTACAGCAGTAGATCCCCCAGCGCTCCTTTTCTCTGGGCACGTGGAAGCCTCCACTAACATACAAGCAGGCAAACGGCCTGGGCCTTTGCCTCTTGGATAACGCACCGCTACAGGACCAGTATGGTGCAATGCGGTTTCCAGCATCTGCCAGCATTCTTGCTCGTCAGAAGCCGCCATGACCACCATATTAGGGATACAGCGTAAAAAAGCTAAATCATAAGCGCCATTATGGGTTGCTCCGTCTGCACCCACCAATCCCCCGCGGTCTAGCGCAAAGATGACATGGAGATTCTGTAGTGCCACATCGTGAATCAGCTGATCATATCCACGCTGTAAAAAAGTCGAATATATTGCAACTACTGGGCATAACCCTTCTGTAGCCATACCGCCTGCCAGGGTAATAGCATGCTGCTCGGCGATCCCCACATCATAGTAACGATGGGGAAAACGCTGTTCAAATTCCACTAATCCTGAGCCTTCACGCATAGCCGGCGTAATTCCGACAACACGGGTGTCACGCTGCGCAGCATCGCATAACCAGGCGCCAAATACTTGCGTATAGGTACATCCGTTCATGGTGGAAGGAGGGGTAGGCTCTATACCCACTGCCGGATTAAAGCGACCAGGGCCATGGTAGAGGATGGGGTCTGCTTCGGCAAGTTTATAGCCCTGCCCTTTTTTGGTGATGATGTGCAAAAACTGCGGGCCTTTCAGTTTTTTTAAATTCTGTAAAGTGGGAATTAAGGAGTCGAGGTCATGACCATCTATCGGGCCAATATAGTTCAGACCAAATTCCTCAAATAAGGTCGCGGGAACAAACATTCCCTTTGCATGCTCTTCCATACGCTGCATAAAACGCAAAACAGGCGGCGCAATGCGGAGCATGCGCTCAAGACCTTGTCGGGTTTTAGCATATAGGCTTCCGGAGAGTAATCGGGCTAGATAGCGATTCAGCGCTCCCACAGGGGGGGAGATCGACATTTCATTATCATTTAATACAATGATAAAGGGCAGATCATCACACACTCCGGCATGATTCATCGCTTCAAATGCCATGCCTGCGGTCATAGCACCATCGCCAATCACCGCTAAGGTATAGCGCATTTCTTTTTTAAGATGGCTAGCAAGCGCCATACCTAATGCAGCAGATATCGAAGTACTGGAATGCCCGGCGCCAAATGCATCATAAATCGACTCACAACGTCTTGGAAAACCGGATACCCCGCCCTGCTGACGCAATTGCGCCATGCCTTCACGCCGCCCTGTGAGGATTTTATGCGCATAGGTTTGATGACCTACATCCCAGACAATACGATCCCATGGCGTATCAAAGACATAATGCAAGGCCACGGTTAACTCGATGGTTCCCAAATTCGACGATAAATGCCCGCCTGTACGTGAAACACTCTCCAGAATAAATCCACGCAATGCTTCTACCACTTCAGGCAAGGCCTCTCTGGGTAAAGCACGTAGCGCGCTAGGCGCATCGAGGTTTTGCAAGATGTCGTACATGAATGCTCCAAGAAGTACACAAGCTATAGGCAGCGTTAAGCCTGTTTACTCATTTTACGAAAGCCAAAGAGAGGGGGCATGATCGAAATGACGGTTATGAAACGCGCTCCACAACCCAATCGGCTAATTGCGCTAGCCGATCAGCGCGATGGCCTAAGCGCTCTAACGCCAGATGGGCTTCGATTCGCAGTTCTTGTGCTAACGCATGAGAGGCTTCTAGACCTAACATAGAGACATACGTTGGCTTTGCCTGGAGCGCATCTTTACCCGGCGTTTTACCTAAAGTGGATGCGGTCGCCGTGGCATCCAAAAGGTCATCGACGACTTGGAATGCCAAGCCAATTGCGCGAGCATATACGCCTAGCGCCGTTTCTAATTCCTGTTCGATAGGAGTAGGCCCCGCATGCGCTCCCATGCGTACCGCCGCTTCAATCAACGCTCCGGTTTTCAAACGATGCATGGTTTCCAGTTGTGCACGCGGCAAGGTCAAGCCGACATTCGAAAGATCTAAGGCCTGCCCTCCTGCCATTCCCAAAGAACCACTAGCCCAAGCCAGCTCTCTGACCCATCGCGCTTGACGATGGGCATCGAGTATACCGTGCGCGGCATCGGATAGTTCACGCGATGAAGATATCGCATCCCCTACAGGGCTTTGATCGGTCAACACAATGAAGGCTTGCGCTTGCAATGCATCCCCCACTAAAACCGCCGTGGCTTCTCCATAGCGTCGATGCACCGTAGGTTGACCGCGTCGCCAATCGTCATTATCCATGGCTGGCAAATCATCATGCACCAGCGAATAGGTATGGATCAACTCCAGTGCAACCGCAGGGATGTCCAGCATCTGCGGTGCAGCGCCTACGAGTTCTCCCGCTGCATGACATAGTAAAGGCCGTATACGTTTCCCCCCTCCTATCACCGCATAGCGCATGGCTTCATGAAGGATCGTAGGTACGGTGCTAGATTCGGGCAGTGTGCGCTCTAGCGCGATCTCCGTACGCTGACAAATGGCCTGCATCCATGGCTTAAAGTCTAAAGGTTCAGGCATCGGCGACCGTATCCTGTGCAGACCAAGGTTTTAAACTGCCTTCTTCGCCGCCTTCGAGTATGCGAACTTGCTGTTCAACATGCTCTAGCTGCTTTTGGCAATAAGACACCAAAACGGTACCGCGCTCGTAAGCCTTCAGCGACGCTTCCAATTGGAGATTCCCTGTCTCCATTTTTGCAACCAAAGCCTCCAGTTCTTCAAGAGCCGCTTCGTAGCTTGCCGGCAAATCGGCGGCCTTTGCTGGTGGAGGTGTTGCTTCGGATTTTGGTTTCATGGCCTAGCATCCTTAGTGTGATGAATTTGTTGGCGAATAATCATAGCGATTAATGAGCTGCTCCCCAATTTTTACCGACCCCGACTTCAACTAGCAGTGGAACTTTAAATTGAGCCACCCCGCTCATCAATTTGGGGAGCATGTTCCGCGCTTCCTCTAAGGCTTCATCAGGGACTTCAAGCACAAGCTCATCATGCACTTGCATGATCAATGTCGTCTGACGCTCTGCACGCCCTTTAACGCCATCCGTCAATAGAGCTGCCTCCGTGATCCAAGCTTGCACAGCAATCATCGAAAGCTTAATCAGATCTGCTGCTGTGCCTTGCATAGGAGCATTAATCGCTGCACGCTCCGCGGCTTGGCGACGCGGGCCGCTTCCTGCATGAATATCGGGCAACCATAAGCGGCGACCAAAAGCAGTCTCTACATATCCTTTTTGTTTCGCATGCTCCCGCGTGCGCTCCATATAGTCGGCCACCCCAGGATAACGGGTGAAATAACGATCAATATACAAGCGTGCGGCGTCGCGCGTAATATTTAAGGCAGACGCCAGACCAAATGCACTCATCCCATAGATCAATCCAAAATTGATCACCTTAGCAACACGCCGTTGTTCACTAGAAACATCTTGAGGCTCTATGCTGAAAATTTCCGATGCGGTGGCGCGATGGACATCTTCTTCACGCGCAAAAGCACTCAATAGTTGCGCATCTTCACACAAATGGGCCAGGATGCGTAATTCAATCTGCGAATAATCGGCCGATAAAAGCGTGTATCCCGGCGAAGCAATAAAGGCCTCGCGAATACGCCGCCCTTGCGCGCTACGTATAGGAATATTTTGTAAATTGGGATCATTCGATGCCAAACGCCCCGTCACCGCTACAGCCTGTGCGTAATTGGTATGCACACGCCCTGTCTGCGAATTCACCATTTTCGGCAGTTTATCGACATAGGTGGATTTCAATTTTGCAATCGAGCGATGTTCGAGCAAGAGTTTGGGTAATGGGTAATCTTCCGCTAGTTTAGAAAGCACTTCTTCATCGGTAGAAGGCGTACCACCAGGCGTTTTCTTGATCACCGGCAAGCCTAGCTTATGGAAAAAAATGGCTCCAATTTGTTTTGGAGAATTTAAATTAAATCGCTCACCGGCCAGTTCATACGCTTTAGCCTCTAGCTCGGCGAGCTGCGTGGCCATTTCAACGCTTTGTGCCGCTAATAAATTCGTGTCGATCAATACTCCGGTGCGCTCCATTTGATAGAGCACACGCGCTGTAGGCAATTCGATACGCTGATACAAGTCATGAAATCCGGCATTCTCTACGATGCGCGGATAGAGCGTCTGATGTACGCGTAAGGTCATATCCGCATCTTCTGCGCCGTACTCCGCGGCTTTATCAAAGGCCGCTTGATCAAAGCAAATCTGTGCGGCGCCCTTACCGCAGAGATCCTCGTAAGACAGGGTATCCATCCCTAAATGACGTAGCGCTAGACTGCCTAAATCATGCTTACGATGCGCTTCAAGCACATAGGATTCCAACAGCGTATCGTGCTCCACCCCCGCGAGGGAAATACCATAGTTCGCCAACACATGTTCGTCATATTTCAGATGTTGCCCGACTTTTTTATGCGCAGCACTCGTCAACCAGGGGCATAAACGATCCAGCACTTCTTGAAGAGGCAATTGCGGTGGCGCATCCAGACCACGATGGCCAACAGGGATATACGCCGCACGACCTGGCTCGACACACAAGGAAAGCCCCACTAACTCAGCCGCCAAAGGATCGAGCGCCGTAGTTTCGGTATCTAGCGCCGTCAGTGAGGCCGCTTCGATGATTTTTAACCAGGCATCGAACTGCTCCCAAGTCAAAACAACCTCGTAGTGGGTTTCCAGCTTACTGTGCGCTGGATCGGCAGACGGTATTTGCTGTGCAGAATGAGGGGCATTGTCGGCGGCCAATGCGTGGCCCATAGCCCCATCAGTATGCATATCGTCATTGGACCCTGCAGCACCTCCCCCTTTTAAGCTCGCTAACTCTCGTCTAAAACCGTGTTTTTGATACAGCGTATGTAATTCAGCCTGCGACTCAGGCTCCATGCGTAACGAGTTTTCGATCGAATCAAAAGGGGGAAGGAGCTCACAGTCCGTTCGAATCGTCAGCAAGGTTTTTGCGGTGTCTAGGAAATCAATGGCCTTACGTAGATTGTCACCAATGGCGCCTTTAATCTGGTGTGCGTTTTGGACAATCGCATCGAGCGTGCCGTATTCATTGAGCCATTTGAGTGCGGTTTTAGGGCCACATTTAGGCACTCCAGGAATATTGTCCGAGGCGTCCCCCATTAGAGCTAGGTAATCGACAATGCGTTCAGGAGGGACTCCCCACTTCGCCATCACCCCTGCTTTATCCAAAATTTCTTGGCTCATCGTATTGGTTAGGCTCACTCGATCACTCACGAGTTGCGCAAAATCTTTATCTCCAGAGGCAATCACCACCTTCATTCCACACGCTTGGGCCTGACGAGCAAGGGTTCCGATAATATCATCAGCTTCTACCTCGCCAGACATCAAGACCGGCCACCCCAAAGCGCGGATCAACTCATGAACAGACGGGATCTGCGCAACTAAATCAGGGGGGGTAGCGCGACGGTGCGCTTTATAGGGTGCGTACATCTTTTTCCGAAAGGTCTGACCACTGGAATCAAAGATGCAGGCGCTATACTGCAAGTCCATTGCGCACAGTGCTTCTGGGCTTTGCACTGAGGAGGTTTTTACACCATTTTTTTCGGATAAAAGCGACGCGTTGTTTGTAGAGGTAGGGGTATTTTGCTGCTCCTGCTGTATTTGCAACTGTATTTGCTCACATACCTCCCTATGCAATCGCCGCAGCATAGTGACCATGCCATATATTGCTCCGGTTGGCTCCCCATTTGGGCTGCGTAAATCCGGCATAGCGTGATAGGCACGGTATAAAAAACTAGATCCATCCACTAAAAGCAGCGTGCGCCCTTCGCAAGCACCATATTCCGGCATAAAACCACTCTAGAAAAATAAAAATGAACCAACGAAAAGTTATTCCCCGTTTGCGTGAAATCCGAGACGAAGAGCGTGCAACAGCAAAAAAAGCACGCTCTTCGTGGCAGATGTTCACGATTATGGCAGAGTTTATCGAGGCCACCGAATTGCTTTCGGAATTACGTCCCGCCGTGAGTATCTATGGATCCGCACGCTTGAAAGCCAATTCCAAATATTGCCGATTAGCCACACAGATTGCTAGAAAATTTTCCGATGCGGGCTTTGCCGTCATTTCTGGAGGAGGCCCAGGCATTATGCAAGCTGCCAATAAAGGCGCTTTTGCAGGCAAATCCCCTTCTGTGGGCCTCAATATCGAGCTTCCTCTTGAAAAGCATAACAATGCTTATCAAGATATCTCTTTGCGCTTTCGGCATTTTTTCACACGCAAAGTCACTTTTATGAAGAACTCTGACGCGGTGGTCGTCATGCCTGGGGGCTTTGGTACGCTAGATGAACTCGCTGAAGTCCTCACATTAATGCAAACAGAAAAAGCGCGTCGCGTCCCGATTATTTTAGTAGGTGCGTCTTTTTGGGAAGGATTATTAGATTGGTTTAAAGACAGCCTGCTCTCGTTAGGCGTAATTAGTGCACACGACCTGGATTTGCTGCAAGTGACCGACGATCCTGATGAGGTATTACAAGCGGTATTTCGTTTTTACGAAGAGCGTGAACTGCCTGATGATGCGAATAAAAGTGTACTGCAACCTTATAAGCAGCAAAAAATACCTGCTTGAAATCCAGTATGGTAGATACCGGCTTCGAAAGAAGTCTACGCAAACACTTCGGCCTCTTTGAATCTGCGTGCGGCTTCTTTGGGCTCACCTTCTATAGGCACGCCCTGCAAAGGCCAATCAATCGCCAAATCAGGATCATCCCAACGAATACATCGCGCGTGCTCGGGAGCATAATATTGCGTGGTTTTATAAGCGCAATCTACACGATCAGAGCACGCCAAAAAGCCATGCGCAAAACCTGGAGGAATCCAAAGTTGGGTATGGCTCTCTGCAGACAAACGCACACTCCAGCTATGTCCAAATGTCGGTGAACTACGCCGTATATCCACGATCACATCAAAAATTTCTCCATATAAAACACGCACTAATTTACCTTGCGGGTTCTGTAATTGATAGTGCAGGCCTCGCACTACATTTTTTTGAGATCTCGACTGATTATCCTGCACAAATCGAATAGGAAATTTTAAAGCAGTAGCACAGCCGGATTGGGCATAGGCTAAATGCAAGGCTTCATTAAAAACTTGCTCATTAAAGCTTTCAAAAAAAAAGCCACGCACATCATGAAATACCGTCGGCTCAATCAGCTTGACTTCTGGGAAAGGCGTGGATAAAACTTTTAAAGGTATATTCATCTATTTCTGACCTAAACACTAAAACGCTACACCTGGTATGAGCCAAGCTTCATGCCCTAAGTACCACCGCACGGTTTTTTCTAATCCGCTTTGAAAACTTTCAATAGGTTGCCAAGCTAAGGTGTTGCGTATTTTTTCCGCATTAATGGCATAGCGTCGGTCATGTCCGCGGTCTTCCGAGTAGGCAATTTGCTCCGCATAGGAGGCGCCGTTCGATTTAGGGCGAATACGATCTAGCAATGTACATAATGTGTGCACTAAATGGATATTCGTTTCTGGATGATCCGCACCAATATTATAGATTTCGCCAACTAGGCCGCGCGCTAGCACCGTTTCAATGGCGCGGCAGTGGTCTTGCACATATAGCCAATCACGTACATGCTGTCCATCTCCATATAACCATATCGGCGCTCCAGCAAGCGCACGTGCTATGGTGAGAGGAATCAATTTCTCGGGAAATTGACAGGGGCCAAAGTTATTACAAGCATGCGTAATAATTGTAGGGAGTCCATACGTTTGATAATACGCACGCACTAAATGATCCGCACTCGCTTTGCTCGCGGCATACGGATTATTAGGCGCATAGGGCGTCATTTCAGAAAAAGGCGCTTCTCCCGATTCTAGAGAACCATACACTTCATCGGTAGAGATATGTATAAAACGAAAAGCCTCTTGGGCCGCAGCAGGGAGCGTTTGCCAATATTGGCGTACCGCTTCCAACAAAACCGCGGTACCCATAATATTGGTTTGTACACTTTCTAGAGGCTGGGCGATGGAGCGGTCTACATGACTTTGCGCTGCACAGTGGATAATCGCGCGGGGTTGATAGCGTGCTAATACTGCCTGCATTGCAGCGCTATCTGCGATATCTGCCTGTATAAAAATATGGCGTGCACTAATAGGCAAAAAATGTAAGCTAGCCTGGCTAAAAGGGTAGACTAACTTATCTACATTCACCAGCGTTTCCCCCTGAAATGCCGGTGTATGCTGCGCGATATCCTTTTCTTCGCGTGGCCCAGCATTTAGGCGATTGAATACCAAATTAGCGCCGATAAACCCAGCGCCTCCTGTCACTAAAAGCATGGTATTCCCAAAATTTTGTAAAAAATCTTTAAAAAGCTAGGGTGTGTCTACAATTGCCCTATTTCCGATGCGTTTTTCTGAAATAGCCTATAGCATTTTAAACAGGATTCTCTTTAGGCTCTTTTAAAAGCAGCCCCCCCTTTTTAAGCCATTTTGCGCATCTGATAGGTTTTAGCCCTATGACCTCCCCTCCCACATTACCTACAGACAATCTCTCTACGCCACTTCCCCCACCGCTTGCATTCGGCGACATTCAGGGTTGCCGTAGTGCTTTACATGCACTACTAGAAAAAGCACAACCCAGCGCACAAACCCCCTTATGGTTTACCGGCGATATTGTCAATAGAGGAGAGGATTCTCTAGGTACTTTGCGCGATGTTATCGGTTTTGGTACACGGGCAGTCAGTGTTTTAGGAAATCATGAGTTACACCTGCTCTCTGTTGCAGCGGGCGTGCGCCCTATCCAAGCAGGGGATAGCATAACGGATATTTTACAGGCACCCGATGCTGCTGATTTAATGGATTGGCTCCGCCACCGCCCTCTTGCGCACTATGACCGCGGCTGGCTGATGGTACACGCAGGAGTTTTACCACAATGGGATATTGCACAAACGCTAGAATATGCCCAGGAACTCGAGCAAGCACTTCGGGGACCACACTGGAAAGAATGCCTTTTCCATTTAAATACTCCGGCTTCCAAAACCGAATACAGTACCTGGAATCCCACGCTCAAAGGCTATGAACGTCTACGAGTGATTGCCAATGCATTCACAAAAATGCGTTTTTGCCATATTAGCGGTGCCCGAAAAGGACAGATGGAACTCGATGCAAAAATGGCAAAAGGCCCTCCCCAAGATGCTCCTGCACATACTTGCCCTTGGTTCGATGCTCCGCATCGACGCACTGCAAATACGCCTATTGTTTTTGGGCATTGGGCCGCACTGGGTTTACTCATGCGCGATACGCTCTGCGGTTTAGATACGGGCTGTATTTGGGGAGGGCCATTGAGCGCAGCCACCTTACATAGCGAATACGCCCAACGTACCCTCTTTCAAGTGTGCTGTAAGCCAAGGTGAGTTCCCTTTCCTCTGAGAGCCTGTTTAGTATCAAGCCAACATTTTCTGCTAATAAAAATATTTTTCAAAAAGCAATAATCACGTGTTTTTTTAAAAACGGGCTTTCGCGATCAAAAAACAATTGCATTCTGTATCGGATAGGATTCCGTTCTTTTCATCTGCGCTGAATACCTTGGTAATCGGAATAATAGATATAGCGCTCCAGTCCCTCTTATAGCCGCTTAATATAAAAATATACTCAATATGAGAGGAGAGGCCACCTCTTTAGCAGAGGTGCAATACATGTACGAAGAAAGCCTTTTTAATACGCGCTGAACCTTGTCTGATGGCCAAATGCCATGAAAGGCGCAATATACGCTTCTCCCACCACGTAAGATTAGATAAGAATATTCTATTTTTCTTTTCGCACCTATGCATTCATCTTAGAGTCTATAACAATTCGCTTCTATTTAGTTCAGACACTCCGGCAAGCACTGCTTCGTCATCTCCACAATAGGTTATCTGAAGACTTTGAGAACTCAAAGTTTTGACATAACTTTAAATTATTTCCGCCAACCATAAAAACTGCGCTAAAACCCTATATATCCTCCTTAAAATCCATGCCCCCTCTCTCCACTTCTCTATAAAAACAACATGAATTTCTTTAATATTTCCTTATTTTGGACGCAAAATAATACTGTCTCACCCAATTTTGAAAATAATACAACAAATGGAATGAGATATCTCAAAGAGATCATTGCCGATTTGAATAATAAAAGAGAGGAAATGCGCCAAGGTATTATTCAGACCCCAATCAATTATATTCATATCATCTCTGAACTTAGAGAAAGGCTTTCTGTATCTAAGAGACACGAAGAAGTACTAAATGCCCTACTCGCGATCACTCAGCATTTTCCCTACATCATCTCAGAGCGTGATAGCAAGGTGCGTCTACAAATTTGGGATCTCTTGAATGAGAATGTGGACAAAATCGCCATCGAAAAATTGATACCGGCATGGAGAAATGGCATCACCAATAAAACGGTACAAGAAAAATATCGGATATTGGAAGAGAAACACCATAATCTATGGATCAATATTGCAGCTTATTTAGAATTTTTATTAGCTGACGAACACCGCCATCCTTTTGTTGTAAAATTTGCCCAGAAAGAAAGTGATGTTTTAAATTATATACAAATGTATGTAAAAAACACTTCAAAAAAACCAGATAACACTAAAATTATCACTTTAGTCCAATCTTTAAATTATCTGCGCCAAAATTTTCAACATAATGAAACAAAGAGTATTTTTAATTATATCTCTGAATACTTTAAAGAGTTTACAGATTCTTGCTTAGATCCATTAGTCACGTGCTTTGACAGCAACACCGCTAGCACACAATCTAAACCGTGGATTCTTGCATTGCATTTTTATCGGGCTTGTGAACTTATAGAAAATAATAAAATATCAGAAAGCGGTATCGAATTACAACAAACAATAGTAGATATCGATGAAGAATTGGAGCAAGATACCTTGCAAACTAGTGCAAGATCAAGGAAGAACAGCCTAGCTGATATATTTATAGGCAAGCATAAAGAGATACCACCACATTTATATAACAACTGCCTTACAGAAGTTATCAATGCACAGACAGAGCGCATGACAGAGCTTGTCAAAAAGCAACCGGAGATGCTCGCTGGTTTGATTCGCTCTATATCCCCCGTAGATAGAGAGAGACCGTCTAGAGAGAGACCATCCTTGGAATACAGTACCTTTTTCCCCGTCGCTTGTAGACACCTATCATAAGTCGTGTTCTTTATATTAAGGGATGCTGGGCACACGCATACCCCTTACTGACTTGAGTCACATGCAAAAGACCGATACTCCTGCATACCCTATCGTTTCTTTATGCATCATATCCGTGGTATAGCGATTGATCACCTTCAAATTGCGCACGAACAGCGCTTTTTTATCGGCCATTGCTCAGTCAACAACACAAACTTTCCGCTGCTCAGGAGTAGAATAACGGCTTTTTCGAGTTCGCTTATGCTCTCTTCTATCCCAGACCTTATTGCTGAGTTAAAAGCAGGCCGGATGATCATCCTTGCCGATGATGAAGGACGAGAAAACGAAGGAGATTTGCTGCTGGCCGCCGATTTTGTTACTCCAGAAGCCATTAACTTTATGGCGCGCTTTGGTTGCGGCCTTGTTTGCCTTACGCTCACGCAAGAACGATGCCGGCAACTCAATTTACCGCTGATGGTACAAAACAATAGCGCACGCTACGGAACAGCTTTTACAGTGAGTATTGAAGCAGCACAGGGCATTTCGACAGGGATCTCTGCAGCAGATCGTGCACGCACGATACAAGCGGCCATTGCCCACGATGCACGTGCAGAAGATATAGCACAACCTGGCCATATCTTTCCGGTAATGGCACAACCTGGCGGAGTATTAGTGCGTGCTGGACACACTGAAGCCGGATGTGATCTTACTGCGCTAGCAGGTTTAACCTCTGCGGCAGTCATCTGTGAGGTCATGAATCCTGACGGCACTATGGCGCGCCTGCCTGATTTAATAAAGTTTGCGGCTCAACACCAACTGAAATTAGGTACAGTCGCTGATTTAATTCAATACCGAAGTCAAACAGAGTCTGTGATTGATCGCGTTGCGCAGCGCACCTTACAAACCCATTACGGCACATTTCGTACTGTTTTATATACCGACCGCGCTAACGGCAACTTCCATCTGGCACTTATACGAGGAGAACCTCAGCCTGATGAAGAAACGATAGTACGAGTACACGAGCCCACCTCTATACTGGATTGCCTAGAAATTCGACGTCCTGCACGCTCCTGGTCTTTGTCCTCTGCATTGCACTATGTTGCACAGAGTACTTGCGCTGGAGTGGTAGTTTTGCTTAACTGCAACGGTCTAGAAAATACACTACTTGAAAGCTATACCGCTTTAGAGGATCTTGATAAAACAGAGCAGCTTCGGCATCGCCCGATTGACTTTAAAACTTATGGAATCGGTGCTCAGATCCTGCGTGATCTGAACATACGAAAAATGCGCGTCCTTGCTAGTCCCCGCAAACTAGGCAGTTTATCGGCCTACGGACTTGAAGTCACTGACTTCATGCCTGTGCCCAACGAAGATAGCGCAGACATCCTCTGAAATTCGCACTGATCACCCCCTAGGGCATGTCTACAATTGCCCAAATATGGGCCCTTTTGAATCATTGTAGACACTCCCTATTCACTATTTAAATACACAGACATTGGTATGGATACTAGAAACTATTTCCCTCACCTTGATGGCAAAGGTTTGCGCATTGGAATCGTTCAATCTCGTTTCAATGAGATGATTACGGATGGCATTACCGATGCATGCACCGCCGAGCTAGACGCACTCGGTGTAGCAGCAGAAGATATTCTGCTCATCACCGTTCCAGGTTGCCTGGAAATCCCGCTTGCACTGCAAAAATTAGCAGGCACTGAGCAATTCGACGCCTTAATTGCATTAGGTGCCGTCATACGAGGAGAAACTTATCATTTTGAAGTGGTTTCTAATGAAAGTGCGGCAGGATTAGCACGCATTGGATTAGATTTCGATATCCCTATTAGTAATGGCATCCTGACCACTGAGAATACTGCGCAAGCCCAGGCACGTTTCGAAAAAGGCAGAGACGCCGCGCGCGTAGCCGTGGAAATGGCAAATATGTGCGTCGCGCTCGAAGCACTCTCTCCCATTGGAGAAGAACTATGAAACGCGCACGACATCAAGCACGCGCATGCGCAGTACAAAGTCTTTATCAATGGATACTCTCGGGCGGAGCATCGGAGGATATCGAGCAAGAAGCCCAGGCCGAGCCGAGCTTTGAAAAAATAGATCAGGCCTATTTCAAAACCCTGTTACACGCTATTCTCAAAGATATCGACACGCTTAATAAGGAACTCACACGCTTTATAGATCGTCCTATTTCCGAACTTTTTCCCGTTGAGCATGCTATTTTGCTAGTCTGCATCCAGGAGCTAGCGCAGCACCATGATGTCCCTTATCGGGTCGTCATTAACGAGGGCGTGGAGCTGGCCAAGACATTTGGCAGCGTTGAAGGATATAAATACGTCAACGGTGTTCTCAATAAAGCGGCATCGCATTTACGAGCCACAGAAGTACAGGCTGCGGCACCTCGCTCTTTGAAATCCCTCTAATTCAAACAGTCATAAAAAGAACCACAACTCCAGCACTCCTCGGCTACCTCACTCTTGCTAGAAATAAACTTCTAGACATACGTGCACGCCCCGCACTTTGCCGTTATTGAAGCGCGCGCTCACTGGCACCACAGCGCGCGCCATGGCACACGCTCTCAAATACCTAAAGCTTGTCTACCTGAGTCCGCATAATATAAAAAATAAATATGCGACGCTCCTCCTATCATGCTATTGCGCATCTACCTATAGATATTCACTTCATTTAAATCAAAGAATATTCTCAAAATTAATATGCAATCTATAAAAATATAGATTCATATATTTTCAAACAAAATTAATAATTCGCTCGACCATCCATTATTACGTCAACAATAATATTCATCATACGTTTTTTTATTCAAAATTACGTACGAGGACAAGCATTGCCCTATACATAAATGAAAGAATATTTTTAATTTAAAAGTGTTGGAAGTGTATTTGTTCAA
Organism: Mycoavidus cysteinexigens; assembly: GCA_031963005.1. GTDB lineage: Bacteria > Pseudomonadota > Gammaproteobacteria > Burkholderiales > Burkholderiaceae > JASSUD01. Next base: position 121,487 of record JASSUL010000007.1, read on the forward strand.
TAATTAAATGGAGACGATATGCAATTAAATCCAATTTCAGCAATAGGTAATGCCATAAGACAAGTAGGCACAACTATTTCAACACATATCTCAAAGTTAAATTCCCACCAAAATACACCGAACAGCAATGAAATTATATTAGACAATATAGCCACTGATGCTGAATATGGACAATATAACTATAGCCAAAAAAGTAAAATTTCCGAATTAAAAGAAGACTTAAAAAAAGCAGATCAATCAGCAAATGAGGATCATCTTAGAAACAATATATTTCAAAAAGAATTTGAAACAGCATCATCCAACATAAAAACATGCTTACTAATTTTAAATGAAATAGAAAAAATTAAAAGCAAAGATAATATAGATGAATCAGGATTAAAACGGAAGAATGTAGAATTTCTCATTGGCGAAGTTAATGATAATATTCTTAAATTAAATATAGGTGAGCCCGTAGATTTTTCAAACTCAAGAAAAATGCTCACCGTTTTTATCGCCATTGGAGTAGCGCTTTGGACTTATTTATCAGATTCACAAAAAGCAGAATCAGATAATATCATCAACAAATCCATACCATTTTTTCTAAATTTACTCCCTCTACTCGTACAAGCAGCAGAGTATATTATTGTACAAAATTACAAATTCAAAACAAAACACTTACAGTTTGTTTTGAATTCATATAATGATATTTTACCTGAGCTCAATGAAATAAAAGAAAATCTCTATAAAGAAGAAATTAACAACGCATTGCTTACAATACAAAAAAGCTCTGAAATAATTATGGCCAATCAATTGGAGCACCAAGCAAACGAGCACGGCATAGAGAATACGATATTAAATGCCATAGAAAAACTATCTGAGTCCTCCAATCCAGTCAGCGAAACTGAAATTGTAAAAGATAAAATTATGGCTGTTTTACATAATCATATGCCATTAAAACATCAAGTATTCAAAATACTTTTCCAACAAGGGGAAAATATAGGAATTATTTACAAAGCATTCGAAGCTTGTGTCCAAAAAGGACGCTCTACTTTTTCTACTACTGGCATTCAAGCTAAACGGTCCAATACTTTACGCGTTATAGCTTAAATATCTGTATAGCGCACTTTTATTTTTCTACAAAAAAATAAAAGTGCTTCTATATGGCCTGATTACAAGCACTCTCTGAGAGCATATTGATATGCAGAGAAATTATAGGTATGCTCTCAAAAGAATTGTAATCAGGTCTCTCTATATATCAATCTTATAGATTATCTTTAATAAAAAATCAGAATTATCCCAATGTATATTTATTTCAGAAGTTGTATAGAGAAGAGATTAGATATCACGAGACGTTTAGAGTAATTTATTCATAGGGATAACTCATGACTTCGAATGTAGCGCAATTATTCAAAAGTAGGGCACAAGCCCTACAAGACTATACGTATGCCATGTTCTTAATTCAACACAAGGATTTCATCACCCGCTAGAATCAGGAGCTCTGAGAAAAAAATACAGAGGTAAAAAGCCTCACTCAGATGCACATCTCGCTATGATTCGTTATGCACCTCAGAGGAGGCAACCCCCTTCTGACTCTGCTTACATAACGTACATGCATATCTACTGATACTAAGCATACATTAATAATTTTAAAAAAATTTTTAGAGCAGGCCACACTGCCTTATTTGGTCTGTCGAGGCATATATAAATATGTTATCAAGAAATGTAGAACGAGTATCACCTATAAATTGCCATCACTGCAATACTTCATTCGCTTCGTCAATAGAAATGGATTCCCCCTCCCTTTCACCGCCTAGCACGTCTTCAGAAAGTGAATCTTTAAAATATCCACATCTAGCAAATAGAAGCAAATACCCGGATGGTGCGTCGATCTATGAACCATTAATTTCACCTGTCACAAACTACTACAAAGATGGTTCGCATCCTCATTTAAATGCGCCCTATGATGCAATAGATTCTTCAAATACACGTTTAAAGCAAGTAAAGCGAAATAAAGCGCATAGACGATCACTATCATCAAATGTCAAAAAAATTGCTTTCTCTAAATTGGAAGCATCTGATCTAATATTACCTGATCCAATATTATCTGATCAAATCAAATCATCCCTTAGATGCATTGATGACACCTTGAAGATACTGAGGAGAATTGGACGAAACCCAGATTTTATAAAAATTTACCATGAAATCTCTTTGAAAACATCTTCAGTTGAAATATTAGGGAACATAAAATTTAAGAATCACTTTCCCGAATCAGAAACAGAAAATACTCCCATAATTACCCCTCTCAAAAATGCTTCTGAACAAGAGGAGCAAAATGACAAACACACTATAAGCATTAAAGATATTGAAAAAAATATTGAAAATGTTATTGATTATCTTCTATTAATGAAAGAAAATCTTCAAAAACAACTATCACCCAAAAACTTCATATCATATAAATTCATACGTGATGGCTTAGTGACAGACGGTGATTTTGTTAGAGAATCCACAGATCAAATAAAAATTTTACTTCAAGAAAATGATCAGGAAAAAGAAGACGCCTTTTTATCTGAAAGAATGAAACGTTGGTGTTACACTGTAATTATATCCTCAATAAGTGCAATCATAACTTTTGCATTCGGAATCAACTTTATAAATGCCTCTCCAATAATATCTAGTATCATTAATTTTTTCATAGCATCTATACCTGCAATATTGCAAGAAATAATAAATATACAAGAGATAAAAAATGAAAACACAAAAGAAAATGTACAGTACTTTTTCAAGGAATTAAAATCACTTAATGATAATTTTGTACAATTAAGTAGTTCAATAATGTTACATAAATATCTACTTAATACTAAATTTCAACAAATAAGGCTCATTCATAATCTTGAGCGTGCAGCGCAGCTTACTGTGCGAAGTATGGTGAGTGCTTCCACTTCAGAGTATAGTAATTTGCCACCATTACCCGTCTAAGCCTTACGCTATTTTTTTACACTTCTTTGATCGTGAAATATCTACAGATCTGCATTTGTGCATTGATACGGTGCATTGATACTGCGCATTGATATTGTTTCACCCCCCATATATTGACTCGCTTGGGCCACGGCAAAACTATGCTTCCATGCTACAGTCTACGCAGGCCTCACTGCTTAAGATGCACACCCCCTTAAAAAAAATCCATCCTGACGCGCGTTAGCGTTAAAATTCGTTTGTTTGCAAAAAGATATTTATTCTCGGCACCACGTAGCAGGGATACCGTGACCCGCTGCGTGCTCTCTTCTTTACAAAGCGTATGCACCTTCTTCACTTCCTCGTTCCATGGGAACCTTCCTTGGGGTGGGGATTATTTTTTGCGCTCAGCGGCATCTTGTATCTGCGTGGAACACGGGTACGGCATATCGCCACAGCACGCCAATGCGCTTTTTGGGCAGGCTGGGTGCTTAGCCTTCTTGCACTGCAAAGCCGTGTCGATTACTACGCTGAGCATGAATTTTTTGCGCACCGTCTCCAGCATCTCGTATTGCACCATTTAGCGCCTTTACTCTGGATGGTCTCTTATCCAGGAAGCGCACTGCGTACCGGTTTGCCACGTCATGGATTTCTCGGAAGATCTATGATCCGGCGTATCCAACGCAGTCCAAGTATGCAAATAGCCCTGCGCGTACTACTGAATCCTGCACTAGTTTCGTTCCTGTTCATCATTTCTGTATGTATATGGCTTATTCCTTACGTACAATTTATATCGATGATCAACGCACCGCTGTACCATTTTATGAATGTGTCCGTTTTTATAACGGGACTCATGTATTGGAAACTCATACTGGATCATCGACCAGCGCCACGGGCACCTATTGGCGCAGGTTTACGGGTACTGTCGCCAGTTTTAACCATGTCCCCTCAAATTCTAGTAGGTGCCCTGATTACGTTTAGCCAAACCGATCTCTATCCTATTTTTGATTTATGCGGACGTGCCTTTGGGCTCGCACCCCTGCTAGATCAAAGCTTAGGGGGGCTGATTTTATGGGTCCCGGCAGGGTTTATAGAAGCTATTGGTGCGTTGATCGCACTCAAGCATTGGATACGGCTTTCGCCTAATTCAGCCACGCGGCCATATGCCCATGCCGCTGTTTAGTAGACCTCTTTTGCAACCCTGTAGCAAGGAATTCCTTTGATGCCAGTACACTGTACGGCAAGGAGGAATAACGCTGCTATGAGGTTGCAAAAGAGGTCTAATAACTATTGATCTAGGATAAGATTGCTATTTATCTTAGTTTGTTTGATTTCATGAAAAAAGGGGAAGTAGCGTGCTCGTGCTTTTAAGGCGCTTATTTTTATATTCGCTTATGACCTATATAAGCGGCGCAATGCTCATTACACAAGCCCACAGCGCACCATTGCTCAACGTGCCCGACACCATGGCCGAACGTATTCGTGCCTGCGCCGCGTGCCATGGAGAACAGGGTGAAGGTTCTGCAAATGCCTATTTTCCTCGTTTAGCGGGCCAGCCTGCAGAATATTTATTCGAGCAACTGGTGCAATTTCGAGAAGGTAAGCGCACCTACCGTCCGATGAACTATTTGGTTACTTACCTTTCGGACGACTATTTGAAAAAAATGGCCGAATACTTCTCTGCACAACGCCCTCCAAAAGGGTTGGTGCCTACCGAGGCCTCCACGGCATCTCCCGCTGTGCAAACTCCTAGTACGCCTTCTACAGCGCGATATTCTGGAGCACAACGTGCTCAACAGCTTGTATTTGTGGGCGATAGCAAAAAAGAGATTCCTGCCTGTGTAGCATGCCATGGCGCCTCCCTCACCGGAATGCAAGCGGGCACTACACAACCGCCTATCCCAGGTTTAGTAGGCCTAGGTAGCGACTATATCCGCGCGCAGCTCGGCGCTTGGCGTGCAGGACAGCGTAAAGCCAGTAAACCAGACTGCATGCATACCATCACGGCAGCGCTTAGCAAACAAGATATTCAAGTTGTCGCGCAATGGCTAGCTCAGCAGCCTGTGCCGACCGACTTAACACCGGCCCCTGCCCGCCCTTTACCTTTAATATGTGGCGCTCCCCGCCTATCCTCAAAATCTTCCACGCATTAAAAGCCAGGGTTAGCTCGCAATGAAAAAATGGTTATTTCGCAAACCTCAATGCATCCTGCTCGCACTGGCAGCTTTGGTGCTATTGGGTAGCATAGCGTTCGCGCTCCTCTATCTCGCGTTATGGCATGGCGATCCGGCTAGTCCATTCGCCTCCTCTACCCAATCTCCGCCGTTTGACCCCAAAACCCTCTCAGCCACGCAACGTGCTGAACTGGTTGCGCGTGGTCAATACTTAGCGCGCGCGGGTGACTGTGTGGCGTGCCATACCTTGCGCGGCAATCCTGCTTTTAGTGGAGGGCTGCCCATACCCACACCATTCGGTACGCTCTACACTCCTAATATTACGCAGGATAAAGAAACGGGGATTGGATCTTGGACCTCCGATGATTTCTACCGCGCCATGCATGCAGGCCGTTCCAAGGATGGCAGTTTGCTCTACCCCGCTTTTCCATTTACCAGCTATACCAAAGTAACGCGCGAGGACTCTGACGCGATTTATACTTATCTGCAATCCGTACCGGCAGCACATAAAGTAAACCGTGAAAATGAAATGAGTTTTCCTTTTAACATACGCTATATGCTGCTTGGATGGCGTCTATTATTTTTCTCCCCGGGGGAATATAAACCCGACACCAAACAATCTGCGGTATGGAATCGAGGCGCCTATCTAGTGGAGGGTCTAGGGCATTGCGCGATGTGCCATACCTCAATCAACCCCCTGGGCGGCCCCAATCAAAGTGCTGCATTTGCAGGTGGCCTTATTCCCTTACAAAACTGGTATGCGCCTTCGCTCACCTCAGATGCTGCCGGTTTAGGGCACTGGAATATTGAGCATTTAGACGCACTGCTAAAAACAGGGGTTTCTGCACAAGGTGCCGTATTTGGCCCTATGTCGGAAGTAGTGCAAAACAGCTCGCAGTATTTAAGCGATAAAGATATCCGCGCGATGTCGGTCTATCTCAAAACCTTGCCGCAAAAAAAGAAAGCTCCACACGACCTACAAGTGGAGCCTTCTGAAACCTTAGTGCAACCTTTGTTAGCCAAAGGCAAACAAATCTATTTGCAAGAGTGCGCTACCTGCCATGCCGCCGATGGAAAAGGCAAACCCCCAGCATATCCGCCTCTAGCCCATAATGCGTCCATACAAATGCCCTCTGCAGTCAATGCTATTCGTATGGTACTCAATGGAGGTTTCCCCCCTTCCACCACAGGCAACCCACACCCCTATGGCATGCCTCCATTCGCCCAACAACTCTCGGATGAAGAAATTGCCGCGGTAGTCACCTATATTCGGATGGAGTGGAATCCAGAAGGCGCTCCTGTCTCTCCGAAACAAGTGAATGAATTACGCTCAGCGCCTCTGGATTAGGGCATTTTCTCAATACAAAAATTCCCCCTTTTCTGCAATAGAAAAGGGGGATATACGGATGTGCTCCCGCTAATTAAAAACACAACACAGTGAAGCTTATAGCACTTGGCCTGAAGGCCTTAGATTAAAAATTGCAGAGAACATTGCAGAGAACGTCGAATAAAGCAGGTAAATTCCACAGGTAATGCATATATAGATTCGATAAGGCCAGGATGATGAGGGGTGATTCAACACGAATCTGGTTGTCGCGATCGCAGCAAGAGACATCGCAAAATGGAGTTGCAATCTCTCAAAAAATGAATTACCTCTAGAAGAAGTCTTGACGGCAATATGCGGTTTTGAAGAGGGGGAGGCATTTTGAGGCTCTATCTTCCTGCCTATTGGAGTACCCGTTCCTGCCATTGAATCTCTGCCAAAGGAAGTAGGGAGCTCCTGACCACTAGGATGTGGGGAAACGCTCCCAGCTTGCCCAACACCATTAACCATCATCACTCCCTCTTACATTAATAAATACTATAAAAGCAGTTAACCCCTTATCTACTCTTTACTATATAGCTAGTCTCTGGATACAACTACAGATCTTGCGATCTACTTCCATAAACTAACGCAGAGCACGCATCTAGAAGAATAAGTTCAAAAACGTAGAATTGCTGTAAATATGGCAAAAACGGTGCAGGTACAGCACTCAACGCAGATAGCCTAAAAGAAATTCGAGCTCTCGTGGCTTAAGATTCCAAGAGACGCGATCTGATTCTCAGCCTTAGCTAGCAAAGGGTTTTTATGCAGAAGCCCGGCGGGCTATTAGAGCGCTTATTTTCCCCTATTGATATTCTGGCAAAAAAGAGTAGTGTTTGGATGCTATAAGCATAACGCATTTTATCGATCAATAGAGAGGATGTAAAAATAACGCATACGGGCCCAGCTTTTCATATAGCTAGATGCATCGTTCTTGCATGGGTATATCTCATTTATTTCAATTTAAATATTAGGTGCTTCTATGGAAGTTTCACTGCTTCCCCTTCCTCCTATTTTTCCTAAAAATCCATTTTTTGATTCTTCGCAAACCGCTCTTGATTCATCTGTAGATGACCATTCTGTTAAAGGTGAGAAAAAGCCATTTTTTAAAGCAAACGCACAGTTAAATACAGCGAATGCAGAACTTACAAAAATGATAAATAAATATACTTCGCGGAATGCATTATCATGCGTCCGAAGGCTGTGGCAATATTTTTTGCTCTCTGCACACGAAAGAAATCAGTTGGCATTGTGCTATTCAAAAACAAGCTGGTTTGTAAATGCTAGTTTAGAATATGCCAAAATTTTGGAAGATCTTTATGAGAAAAATGCAAAAACTGAGAGTGATTTAGAATATATCAATAAAAAACAAAAAAAGATTTACTCTTTATTAGATAGTAATTATAAGGAAGAAAATAAATCTTCTATAAAAAAAGAGGTATCTGAAAAAAATCCGGATTTTATAAAAAAAACAGATGAAAATATAGATACCAATTATCGTGGGCTACTTCAAAGGATGGATTTTTTTTCCACAGAAGAATTATCAAATTTCGAAAAAAAATCTGATCAATCATTAACCAAAGAGTTCTTCACATCCAATAAAACAGAACAGTTTATCGGATGCATTGCAAGCCTTGCAGGGGTAGTGGGATTTTTCATGCATTTCCCAGTCATTGCATTGGTTATTACTGTTTCTGGACTTTTCCTGCCTGTACTCAGATTTATAAAGCTGGTTCTAGAGACGAGATATAGCGTTAAAAGTACGGATGCATATGTGCTTGATCAAAAAGTGATTAAGCCTGTTATTGAAGGTTTAAATCTGGTACTACAGGAAATTTTTCCAAAACTCGCAACTACAGAGGTAGAGAAGAATAAGCCGCAGGAAAATCAAGATACTGAAAAATTTCAAAAATGCGTTAATGAGATAAAAGAGGAGATAAAAGAGCAAATAATTTTATCTGAAGAAAATGTAATTCAAAATGTGAGAAACTCGCTTCATGAATTTGAAGCAGAAACCAAAGAAGAAATGAAAGAGGAGATTGAAGAAAAAATTATAGAAAAAATGAAGGGAGAAATTAAAAAGCAAGTAAAAAATGAAAATAAAAAGAATATTTTTTAAAAAAATATCAGCGATCTTATGCATTTTAAGGCGAAGCATGCCATTAAAAGTGGATACATAATGACGCAATTTAGGTATATAAAATAATAATATTAAGCGTCTATATATCCACATGCCAGTTACATCATGATCCTCACGGCATTAAATACCATTATTTTTATATATTTTGCATTGAAGATGCGTATCGAAAAAGCCCACTATAAATGCATCAAAAAAACGATGATGTCATTTTTTCAATGACATCATGAGGTTTGTACAGATTACCTTTTCGCAGCTCAAGCGGGCATTTTACGACGCTTTTTTAAAGGCACACTTGAAGCCATTTTGGCTTTTAGAAGCCCATTCCTTTCAGTCCGCTATCGCTGTTGGATATATTGTATTTTTCTACTTCTTAAACACCCATTCTCCCTGCCGATAATCGATATGTATCGTTTCTTTTGCGCTGAATTGCCCTGAAAGGATGGCGTTGGCTAACGGGTTTTCGATTTCTTGCTGAATCGCGCGTTTTAGAGGACGAGCGCCGAATAGAGGGTCATAACCGACTTGGCTAATATGCTCTAGCGCAGCGGGGGAGCACTCTAATCCAATGTCCATATGCGCTAAACGGGCTTTGAGTCGGTCGATTTGTAAGGCTGCAATCGAGGCGATATGCGTTGCATTAAGGCTATGGAAAACGACAACTTCATCGATACGGTTTAAGAATTCAGGTTTGAAGTATTGTTTGAGATCTTCCCATACCGCTTCTTGTATCGCCTTTTGGGTTTCTCCTGCCATCGCTTGAATGCGTTGTGACGCCAAGTTGGAGGTCATAACGATAACCGCGTTTTTAAAATCGACGGTGCGGCCTTGTCCATCGGTCATGCGGCCATCATCTAGGACTTGCAACAATACGTTGAACACATCGGGATGGGCTTTTTCAATTTCGTCTAGCAAAATAACGCTGTAAGGCTTACGACGCACCGCTTCGGTAAGATAACCACCCTCTTCATATCCCACATATCCTGGCGGAGCGCCGATGAGGCGAGCGACGCTATGCTTTTCCATAAATTCGCTCATATCGATACGAATGAGATGGTTTTCACTATCGAATAGAAAGGTGGCTAACGTCTTGCAGAGTTCAGTTTTTCCTACGCCTGTGGGTCCTAAGAAGAGAAAAGAACCATAGGGACGATTAGGATCGGCTAAACCGGCTCGAGAACGGCGGATAGCATTAGAGATAGCTCCAATCGCTTCGTCTTGCCCAATGACCCGTTCGTGCAAGGTCGTTTCCATATGGATCAGTTTCTCACGTTCGCCTTGCATCATCCTGGCCACAGGAATGCCCGTGGCTCTTGCGACGATTTCGGCAATCTCCTCAGCGCCGACTTGGGTTCGCAACAGTCGAGGATGGCTATGGTCCCGTGCCTGGGTTTCCTCTGCACGAGTCGCTTGGCTCAGCTTGGCTTCTAGTTCAGGCAATGTGCCATATTGCAACTCCGCGACTTTGTCCAATCGCCCTTCGCGCTGTAATGCAGTAATGCGTGCTCGCACTTGCTCAATCTCTTCTTTGAGTAAAGCACTGCCTTGGATCGCTGATTTTTCAGCCATCCAGATTTCTTCTAAATTGGCATATTCTTTGCCTAAGCGGTCAATTTCTTCTTCAATCAGCGCTAAACGTTTTTGAGACGCTTCGTCTTTTTCTTTTTTGACGGCTTCGCGCTCAATTTTGAGTTGGATCAAGCGTCGATCCAGCTTATCCATACTCTCTGGCTTGGAATCAATTTCCATTTTGATTTTTGCGGCGGCTTCATCGATTAAATCGATGGCTTTGTCGGGCAAAAATCGATCGGTGATGTAGCGAGACGAGAGTTCTGCGGCAGCGACAATCGCCGGATCGGTAATCTCAACGCCGTGGTGTAATTCGTATTTTTCTTGTAAACCCCGCAAAATCGCGATGGTCGCTTCTACCGAAGGTTCATCGATCAATACCTTTTGAAAGCGACGCTCTAAGGCCGCATCTTTTTCAAGGTACTGGCGATACTCGTCGAGCGTCGTGGCTCCAATGCAGTGTAACTCTCCACGCGCCAGTGCAGGTTTGAGCATATTGCCGGCATCGATAGCGCCTTCTGCACGGCCTGCACCGACCATCGTGTGGAGTTCATCGATAAATAAAATAATTTGCCCTTCTGCCTTGCCTAACTCATTGAGCACCGCTTTGAGGCGCTCTTCAAATTCGCCACGGTATTTTGCGCCAGCCAGTAAGGCGGCCATATCTAGAGAGAGTACGTGTTTATTTTTTAGGCTTTCAGGGACTTCGCCTTGCACAATGCGCGCCGCCAAACCTTCAACAATCGCGGTTTTTCCTACGCCGGGCTCACCGATTAAGACGGGGTTGTTTTTCGTGCGGCGCTGCAGAATTTGGATGGTGCGGCGAATTTCATCGTCGCGACCAATGACGGGGTCTACTTTGCCCGCGGCGGCGCGTTCGGTAATGTCTACCGTATATTTTTTTAAGGCTTCGCGTTGATTTTCAGCATCGGCATTGTGCACAGTGTGTCCTCCACGTACAGCCTGGATCGCGGCTTCCAAGCCTTTTCGTGTCAGCCCATGTTGACGGGCTAGCGTACCGGCTTTTCCCGAGTCGTCTGCCAGTGCTAACAAGAACATTTCACTGGCGATATAGCTATCTCCTGCCTGCTGGGCAGCCTTATCGGCTTGATTCAGGAGTGCGGCAAGCTCGCGGCTCACTTGCACATTCCCTCCATGCCCTTGTACGGTAGGCAAAGTTTTTAAGGCATCCGTTATAGCGGCTTGTAGTGACGGCGTATGCACCCCTGCGCGCGATAACAGCGCTTGGGCTGCGCTAGCAGGTACGCTGAGTAATGCGCTCAGGAGATGTAAGGGTTCGATATATTGGTGGTCTTGCCCTACTGCAAGGCTCTGTGCTGCAGCGAGCGCCTCTTGTAGAGGGGTGGTGAATTTATCCGTTCGCATGGCCGATCTCACAAAAGAAAAGCCTGTATGCCACTAAACTTTTATCCCCTCAAGGGCGGAGTAAAAAGTGTTGGTGCAAAACAGTGCTGCTGAAATGACAGACTAGACAGATACATACATAGCGACGCCTAAGTTCGGATCACATAACTAGACTTCGCATTGCAGTTTCTGACTAGGATATTAGAAGCGTACTCTGTGTTGTACAACATACTGACAGCTACCGATAATAGCAAAAATTCTATAATGCTCCATTCCAAAGCGACAATCGGTGACTGCTAAACAAAATCCGTAGATAAAAATACTATGTCGAACCATACACTCAGGTAAGAGAGGAGTATATGACAACTAACAAAATTAGCGGCGGAACGACAAATCTTACTTTTATAGATCGTGCGAGCACTTTCTTTAAAAAACCGCTTCAAAAGAAAAGCTTGCATACATCCTCTACAGTCACGCCAGCCCCTCTAACACCTGTACCTCATCAAGGTATCCAAGCTTCACAGCAAAATATAAATACTTGTTTTCAAGCACCTGATACGGAAAAATTAAAAAAATTTTTGAGCGCTAAGCAATTGGAAACCGGTACCTTACGACCATATAAGAATAAAAAGGATTTCCTAGAAACGATTGAAATTGCCAACCAGCTAGCGCTGATGCAAGGGATCTTTGAAAGCACACTGTCTATTCCAAAAGAACAAATAGAGCGACAACAAATTGCATTTGAAAACACACTGCCTATTCCAAAAGAACAAATAGAGCGACAACAAATTGCATTTGAAAAAATCGTACCAGGCCTTTTTGCGCCAAGCAATGAGCGGAAACTAGGATTTGTAAAAGGCTTTATGGAAATTGTTGAGCATGAAGGGAAAGCCACTCCTTACCCTCTTGCAATCATGTCGAAAAAAACTCAAGAGGCTAATCAAAGGCTTGAAGCCATTTTTAAGGAAAACAAAGACTTTCATATTATCGATAGTGCCACTTACGATAAATCTGGAAAGCCCCAATATATGCAAGGCAATAATTGTCTTATCTATGCAGTGAGCCAGCAGATTTTTCATGAGCATGGCAGAGATGCGCATACAACAGATCTTAAAGAAGATCATGTCCCCAAACTAGTGCAAAGTTATACAGAAATCGTGCGCCAGATCTTTGATAATGCACACCCTGATCGCCCCAAAGGCGCTATGCTGGATGCACACGATTTAAATGAGATATTACTCATAATGGCTGATGTCTATCGCACTGTATTTAAAGCAGATTTACCTGAGCTAAATGTGAAATGCATCAGTCCACTGAGCTCTGAAGTGTTCTCTTCAAAAAGCGCCGAGGCAAACACCAATCAAGAGGCACGACACCTAGTAATATGGCATCGGGGTGACCATTTCGTTGGTATTACCGCTGCTACTGAAGAACCCAAGATTCCAGATCATCCCCTGTTTAAACCGATTGAACCAGAGTCGCTGATCGGCATAGAGGACGAACACGCTCAGACAACCCAGCCTAACGAGATACTACAAACAGCGGCACGGTTTGATCAGTCTGTGCCAGGTGCCAAGCCACGCATGGCTGCGGTTAACGAAATAGAACGTGTTGCGTAAACTTTGCTAACGGATAATGAATCCCTTTATGAATGCGCGGAGGGAGCGCTAAAGGTTTAAGCAGCATCTTGATACACATATCGGCTGATAAATTACGACGCACCAAGCCATTCACCCGTTTACTGACGTGCTTAAGACCTCCTACGGGAGGTTTTCTATTGCCTACATACCGGCTTTGGAAAGCGTGGCGTAGCGCAATTTCTGCATCGTCATTGCGTAGCTCAAGCACACGTCGCACTAATGCGCCCAGGATTGCAAAACGCCCTTTGCGTTCAATTTTTTGATTTTTATTAAAATAGTGTAAAAAGTATTTGTAATGCCGCACTTCATCATGGCGAATCAGATCAGTGAGTTGTTTCAAAACGGGTTCATTACATGCATCGCGAATCGCTCGGTAGAGTGTGGCCGTACCCGTTTCTACTACACAGCGTGCCACCATTTCCAAGGCACGTGTTTTTTCATATTCTTCAATCGAGCAGATTTTAGAATATTCGGCAAAGAAACGGTTGAACGAGGCTTCCCATTCAAAATCCGGCCACACACGTTCGATATAAGCGCGCAGCGAGTGTCCATGCTGCAACTCTTCTGGTTCCCAATGATTTTGGAGCCAGGTACAAATTTCTGTATCGCCTTTAAAAAACTCGACCAAATTCGACGTATAGAGATCAGAACCGCTTTCAATAAAGGAGCAGGCGCATAACAGCAGCATCAGATCTTCATTGGCTGCTGCGCACTCTAGGTCTATATCATCAAAGTTCAATGATTCTACCCGCCAAGGCATCGTATCTTCTGCTGACGAATCGCTACAGGTTTGTACCATCTGGGTCTGTATGCTCAATATAGATCTCCCTTCTCTTTGAGAACCTGGTATCTACCTTACCGGTCTGCGCGACGCCGCTCATGTTCTTTCAGCCAACGTTTGCGCAGGCGAATGGATTGCGGCGTGACTTCTACTAATTCATCGTCTGAAATAAACTCCACTGCATATTCCAGCGTGAGCGCAATAGGGGTCACTAAATCGATATGTTCATCTTTACCAGACGCACGGACATTCGTCAGTTTCTTCTCGCGAATAGGGTTAACGACCAGATCATTATCGCGGCTATGAATTCCGATAATCATCCCTTCGTATAACATATCTCCCGGCTTGACGAACATGCGGCCACGATCTTGTAACTTCCATAATGCATAGGCCACAGCGGGGCCGTCGTCTTGCGAAATAAGCACTCCATTACGGCGCTCATTCCCACTTCCTTCACGCATAGGCGCATAGTGTTCAAAAATATGACTCATCAGGCCAGAGCCGCGTGTGAGCGTTAAAAATTCGCTCGATAAGCCAATAAGGCCTCGCGCAGCGATGCGATATTCTAAGCGCGTACGGCCTTGCCCATCTGGGACCATATCGAGTAACTCGCCCTTGCGGCGGCCTAACTCTTCCATCACGGCGCCTTGATGCGCATCTTCAATATCGACGGTGAGCAATTCAAACGGCTCATGTTTTACACCATCGATCTCACGAATTACCACGCGGGGGCGGGAAACGGCTAATTCATAGCCTTCGCGACGCATATTTTCGACCAGAATGGTGAGGTGTAATTCGCCTCGACCAGAGACCTCGAAGATGGTTTCATCATCGGTATCTTTTACGCGCAAAGCCACATTATGATTGAGTTCTTTTTGCAAGCGCTCGCGAATCTGGCGGCTAGTAATAAACTTCCCTTCCCGCCCTGCAAGCGGTGAAGTATTCACGCAAAAATTCATCGTGAGGGTAGGCTCATCTACACTGATTATGGGTAAAGGCTCTGGCGTAGCGGGATCACACAGTGTAACCCCAATACCGATCTCGTCCATACCGCTCACTAGCACAATATCGCCTGCTTGCGCGGACTCTACCACCGTGCGCTCTAAACCCTTAAATTTCTGGATCTGATTCACTTTACGGCTCAGTACATCGCCATCTGGGCCTTGACACAACGCGACGACTTGTCCCGCCTTCAGCGTTCCTCGTGCTATGCGACCAATACCAATACGTCCTACATAACTAGAGTAATCCAGGGAAGTAATCTGCAGCTGTAAGGGACCCGTTACATCATCGGCACGCATCGGCACATGCTCTAACACGGCTTCAAAAAGCGGACGCAAATCGCCACTGCGCACACTCTCATCTAACCCAGCATACCCATTTAATCCTGAGGCATAAATGACAGGGAAATCCAACTGCTCTTCGCTGGCGCCTAGCTTATCGAATAAATCAAAAGTTTGATTGACGACCCACTCTGCACGCGCGCCAGGGCGATCAACTTTATTGACCACGACAATTGGATGCAACCCTAAAGCCAAGGCTTTTTGCGTCACAAAGCGCGTTTGAGGCATCGGTCCTTCAACCGCATCCACGAGCAAAAGCACACCATCGACCATAGACAAAACACGCTCTACTTCACCACCAAAATCAGCATGCCCTGGGGTATCCACGATATTGATGTGCGTACCTTCATATTCCACAGCACAATTTTTAGCGAGGATGGTAATACCCCGCTCTTTCTCCAAATCATTGGAGTCCATAATACGCTCAGCGATATGCTGATGGGCTTGAAAGGCACCAGACTGTTTGAGCAATTGATCCACCAAAGTGGTTTTGCCATGGTCAACGTGGGCGATAATGGCAATATTACGAAGCGCGCGGGTCATGAAAGAAAAACAAAAAAAGAGAGAAAATAAAAAAGCAAGTTGCCCCTCTATGGAGCTCAGTGCGCATAGAAAAATACTGTGTGGGCACTAACTACTAACCATCCATGCCATTGAAGCGCCTTTATAAGATGGCGCACAAACACTTTGGGTACTTGCATTATTGGGCAAGGCAAAAAGAAAGGCCCGCGATTCTAACATGGAGATGAGGCATGCAACCGGACTGTGTTGTCTTTGGCGTATTCTTTTTTCAGAATCTGATAGAAAACGACAAAATTCCTCTTTTTGATACCCTAAAAATGGAAGGATATAAATGCGTGATTTTCTTACAATCAAACTACATATATAAAATAAGATACAAAGTAAAATACAAGTAAAATACAAAACTGCACGTCCACTGAGTATTGAGTACACTCCGTATTCTGCGCCACCACCGCTTAGCACCACTTTTATGCCATCTGATCCCTCTATCCCCCCCCATACCGAAACAGAATCCCCTTCTGGCAACGCCCCTCCCCCTTCAAACAGAAAACGCTTTATGCTTTTAGTAAGCGGCCTATTCGCCTTCGCTGCCGTAGGCATGGGGTTGTACTATATGCTGCATGGGCGTTTTTATGAAAATACCGATGATGCCTATGTCAATGGCAATATTGTGCAAATTACCTCGCAGATTGGAGGAACCATCACGGCAGTGCATGTAGACGACACACAAAAAGTCGAAGCAGGTGCACCGCTGATAGAACTCGACTCTGCAGATGCCACCGTAGCCTTACACCAAGCACGTGCAGCGCTAGCAGAGGCTGTGCGGCAAACCCGTACCGTCTATATTCATAATGACACCTACCGCGCTACGGTTGCACAGCGCCGCGTCGATCTTGAGCGCACCCGCAGCGATTTAACGCGGCGTGTCGCGATGGCCCAAAGTGGGGCGATTTCTGCAGAAGAAATGGCCCATGCACGCGCCACGGTTCAAGCGGCACAAGCCGCACTAGATGCAGCACAACAACAGCTTGCGGCTAACCTAGCCCTGACCGATAAATTGGTATTAGAAAAACATCCCACTGTGCTCAATGCCGCCGCACAACTACGCAATGCGTATTTGAACTTTGCACGCACCCGTTTGCCCGCACCCGTTGGAGGTTATATCGCTAAGCGCTCAGCACAACTCGGCCAACGCATTGCGCCAGGCAATCCGCTTATGGCGATTGTGCCTCTCAATGAACTCTGGGTCGATGCAAACTTTAAAGAAGGGCAGCTGCGGCGTATCCGCATAGGGCAGCCGGTTGAATTGCATGCAGACGCCTATGGATCCGATGTCGTTTATCGTGGAAAAGTGATCGGCCTGTCCGCAGGAACCGGCAGTGCATTTTCCTTATTACCCGCGCAAAATGCCACGGGAAACTGGATCAAGGTCGTACAACGCCTTCCTGTGCGTATCGCCTTAGATCCCGAACAACTCAAAGCACATCCCCTGCGCATTGGCTTCTCTATGCAGGTCAAGGTCGATGCCCATCGCGCGCCTATTTCGCCTGCTTTTTCTGCTTTCCCCTTCTCTTCCGTACAGAGTACTGCACGCTATCAAACGCAAGTGTTTAAAGATTATGGAAAAGAAGCCGATGCGGAAATCCAAGCGATTATTGAACGCCATAGTGAGATTTCCCGTAATTCGGATGCAAAAAAGAAGGGGCAATAAAATACACCGATGCATATACGCTTGCCGAAGTCGCGCGTTTTTCGAGTAGACTCAAAGCGCGTATGCATCTATTCGCCTTCAGTAATCATTGCACGCCCCACCCTCACATAAAATAAAACCATTTCAGAACCTTTACATTCCCCACACAACTACGCGCGCGCAATCTGATTATCCATCGAAGCAGCATATTTGCCTGTTATTGAGTATGCCCTTGCTGGCGACTTTACCCCATACATCCGATTCCCAGGATGCATTTTGATGCGATCCTATAAGGATTACGAATCGAATTCGCTATGGGGTTTGGATGACTTTGCACCCTTCCTTTAGGATAAATTTTCCTATTTTTCCACATTTTCTTACTTTTTTATGCGGTAATAGACACTTTATGCATGGAAAACGTTGATATGCCTCAGCCATTGATTTCTAGTGTATCTCATACCCCTTCATATATAGCCCCTAGCTCCTGCGCTAATGGAGGTATAAATACGCAGGAAAAAATTGAAAATTTACCTGATAAGTTACCTATTGAAATTTGGACGATCATTTTCAAAAACTACTGTGGTGGCCCACAAGATCTGCACAATTTTTTCCTAATAAATAAAATGTGTTTTTGGTTCGCTGATAAAGCAAGAGATTGGTCAATACGCCAATTTTTATCTTTTGAATTGAAAAAGGAAAAGGGGGAATCTGTATTGCACAATGATTTTATTAAAAAATTGCAGGATGCTTCTCAAGCGATTTGTTTACCAGATCCAGAAAACATTTCAGAAATAAAAATTTTAAAAGAAGAAAATCCTCCATTAGAAGATTTTATTAAAAGCGCTCTATTAAAAAGACCTAGAAGAGAAAAATTGATTGACACTATAAATCAGCTTTTATCTATCCCTTTTCCTGCTTGGGTTAAAAAAGAAGAGCTCCATTTTTTTTACCCAGACCTATGTAAAAACAATTTGATAGCGATGGGATTGTATGTCAGAAAAGAATCGGATACACCAGAAGAATTAGAATGTAGCATACCCAAAAAACTCGGCTTAGTATTATTGATGAATTTAACCAAAATACTTGATCAAGATGAAATATCTAATATAGATGGCTTTCTGGTTTTAAATCCTGAGCATGTTTATGATGGAATTGAGAAAACCTACCAAAGTGCTCCTTCTCATAAGGTTATAGAACTGCTTTTTAATAATGTAGTTCGCAATCTTCCTCAAAATACAGAGCTGATAGATTGGGTCTTTTCAAATAGACCGAATGCACGTTTTGATATGCTAAGGGACGCAAATTATAATCTCAATATACATAATATAGCCCGGGAGATCGCATTAAAGCGTACGCAAGAAACAGAGCAACCAGACAGGTAGGGAGTTTGCAAGCGCGCATTCCACATTAAATAAAAAAAAGGACCCACAAAAATACAGGCCAAAAGCCATCGTAGAGTCTTTTGATATTCAAAATGCTGGATAACGAAAAACCGCATCAGCGCATATACGGTATAAGTTAACTATATTTAATAGATATATCTACACAGTATTTATAGGGGGCAGTCTCTATAGAGCATAGAGACTGCCCCCTATAAATACAAATATGCTGAGCACTATAAATACAATCTATATAATCTATTTTTGTATTTTATTATTAAGGAGTTCGATTATATTCTCTTTATCTGCATGAGTACTATTTTTTGCCAACTTTAATAGTTCCTCATTTTCATTGCTAGGCTTTGCATCAAAATGTTGGCTTTCCAAAAGAATTTTAACCATTTCGGTTTGACCTGATTCAATAGCATCTGCTAGCAATAGGATCGGGGCAGATCCAGGCACATTAGATTCTATCTTTATTTCTGCACCTTTCTGAACTAAAAATTCAGCTGTCTTACTGTGTTTATTACCAACTGCAAGACTCAATGGACTGTCTGTTCCGTGCAATAAATTAATAGCGGCTTCCGCTGTATTGGGATTTTCCGCATACAATTTCTCAAATATAAATTCAACTATATCAATAGAATTTTTCGCGCTTGCCTGATGCAGAAGGCTCCATGCACTGTGTCCCTCATGGTTTATTTTAGCACCCGCTTCCAGTAAAATCGAAAAAAAGCCCAACTCATTTGTTTGAGCATATATGCTTAATAGAGGTGCGAATAATAATGGTCTACTGGATTCGTCCGATGTATTAACCAAGAATAGAAAAGTATTAGGATCTTTATTCTTTACCGCATTTCCTAATGCAGAATATAAAAGTGATTTTTTATATTTTACAGGGGCTGTATTAATCAAATATATAGCGATATCCTCTTTTTTTTCATCTACTGCAAAATTTAAAATATCTTCCCTATACCCCTTAAATAAATCAACTTCAACTTCTTCTCTGAATTTATTAAACACACCTTCTTCAATATGCTCAACTAAAAAGTTAAATACGCTCAAACGATCCGTTTCATCTTTTATATTTTTATTAGAAATTACTTTTTTCAAAGTTGTTTCTACCGAATTAAATATACCTATATTTGCTTTTTCACTCAGTAAAAATTCAGTTATTGCAACTTTACCTCCAGTCGCTGCAGACTCTAAGAATTTATTTTTCCAATTTTGCCATTCCTCATCATTACCCAATGCCTCTTTCATTTTAAGATATAAAAATTTGAATATTTTAAAGTTGATATCCTTTTCAGTCTGATCTATTGCTGTAGCTAGAATAGACTTTTGCAATGGATTTTCTCCTTTTTCATCCATTGAAAATAGCGTTGCACCTTTATTTACAAGGTATTCTACTATTTCAAAATATCCACGTCTTGCCGCAATATGTAGCGCTGTATCATTAGCATCATGAAGTTGCACCTGGTCTTTATCCGCGCCATGCTCGTCTAAGCATTTGACCATATCCAGATTACCTAATAGAGCTGCAAGGTATAGCGGATACATTTTAAACGATACTGATTGCAGGAGCTGCTCCTTGCTATCAGCACGTTTTAACCCGCACCGAATCCTCTCGTCATTTATATCTAGTACAAACTTCACTATATCAACATTGTTTGTTTCAATAGCTTGGACAAATGGGATATTAAACTCGTTTTCAGCGCCTATATCAGCTCCGCGCTCCATTAAAAATTTAATCACCTCTTTGTGGCTTGTCTTTATTACTTCACATACCTTACCGTTTACGTAGCGGCATATCACTTTATAAAAGTTCTCAGATAAAGTATCTTGAGATCTATTTTTAATAAACTCAATCCTAGAAAGTGGTAAATCATCTACTGGCTCAAATCGTACACCACTCATCGCATCGCTCAAGGCATACTCATTTAGCGGGCCTTCGTAGCTTGTTTCTATTCCTTTATATACCTTACCGTCTACGTAGCGGTATATCACTCTCTCAAATTTATCAACTGTAGTATCGTAAGGATTATTTTTAATACGCTCAATCATGGAAGGTGGAAAATCATCCATGGACTCGAATCGTACACCGTTCACCACACCGCTCAAGGCATGGCCATATAGCGGGCTGATCATATCCATGCTCCAACCCGCATCTGACATTTTTTGCAGCCAAGGTAGTTGACCTGTTTCAGCAGCCCAATATGGAGCAAGCCTTCTATTTAAGAGTTTCCCTGATATACCAAAAATCTTCCTGCACATACCGCTGGTTAGCATATCTCTTCTAATAGAATCATTAGATGCTTTTTCCATTCCACCATCAAGTTCAGCTATAGGAATTCGCAAAAAAGCTTCTACCCTCTCTTCAATAGTAATTTCTACCGTGTTTTTTGCTGGGTTTTCTGGACGTGCTTTTGGAATTGGAGAAGTAAAGATCTCAATTAGATTGCTAATAATGTGATCAACTTGCTTATCTTCTAGCTTTTTATCAAAAACAGAGGAGGAGGTAGACTCTATTACAGAAGAAGATACCTCGGTATCGGTAGGTATTTTTCCGCCAAGTAATTTAATTAGACCCCAGCCCGTTATCGATGGTCTCCCTTGAAATAAAAGCAGTTTACTTGCTTCAAGAATATTTTCTTTTATAGGACTCAAAAAAGCATTTTCGATCAATTTTACAAAAATTCGCTTTTTATGAAAGGTATACAAAGCCTCTTTATCGAGCTGAGCGCTGGCTCCTTTTTGCTGGGAATCAAAGGCCTCTTCGACTTCTGGAGAATGCAGCAATTTGCATAGCCTTATTGCATTGTCAGTTGTATATGCCGCTCTAGTTATGCCAGGCATACTATGCAAGAACAACCTATCTAGTGCAAAAGAAATAGATTGAAACGTGGCTACGCTTACCAAGGAAAGCGTTTTTATACTTTCTAATGAAAAGCTTCCTTCATTGCTAAACGCTGCTTTCTGCAAAATCTCTAATACTATTTCTGACGGTAACTCTTTACTTGTCGCCTTACCGACAGAAAAGACCGAATTAGATTGCTTTATTGTTTTATCAGTGGCTTGACTAGATTGCTCTATTGTCGTATCAGTGGCTTGAGGAGAGATCCCCAATATTCTTTGATAAACTTTCGTTTGAGCGGACACAGCAGGCAAATTCGCCATTTTTACTGCCTTTCGAGTAGAGAGTAGGTAATCTTAAGAAAATATAAGAGACATCTCACTCTACATCAAAAATAAGGTTTTTACACTATTGAATAAAAATTTATTCCAAATAAGCAACTTACTTCCGCTCTCTGCACCTAAATCCATGTCTTAAAGCAAGGTAAAAGCTTCTTGGCCTCAAAGGATGAGCACTACTCATCACAGAAAGCAGCATACCAAGCTAATTCTTCCGCTTCGTGGTGGGGTTTATGTTCTGGCACATCAACCTCAGGAGGCAAATCCGCCGTTGCGATCACATCCACCACCAATCGCACTGCCCAAGCTCTTAGAATAGCTGCCCCATCGGGGTGGCATAGTAAGTCTAAGAGGGGGGGCATTTATTACCGTTGGCTGTGCGGTGTCTGGTCAAGCTTCGTTTTTTTGAGAGAGGCTGGAGTTAGTATGCTATAAGGGATATAGGCGTTTTTCGATCATAGGCTTAATTTAAAAATAAGCGTTATCTTTATCAAAAATAACCATTAGCATCCAGTTTTTAATATACGCTGCAAAGAGTTTTTTTGAATACCAAAGTACATCGGATCACTCTGATCAAAATAGAAAGGATCTCTTCCTATATCGCGGATAGGAGGAGATCCTTTCTATAAAGACAGTATTAGTACGGGCTTCAAATTATTTATAGACCCTCTGTACATTCAGCGGTCTACTCTTTATTGATTAGGATGTGAAAATTTATGTACTCGCCAATTTTGGGAATATTAAATGAGAAGTTTTATTTCCCTGCAGCGCAGATAACCACGGTAGGCGCTTTAAATGCAAGCAATGAATCTGCACAAGCATCCTCCGAAGAATCTGTAAAAAAAGAAAATATAGAAATACAGATAGCCAAGGTATACCTTAATCAGATTAAAAGCAAAAGCTCTATTGCAAACACTTACATACAATACCTCTCTTTACAAAAAAACCTAGATGCATTGACTAGAGGGCTTAAAGATACTTTTTCTAATATTAAAACGACACTCTATACGCATATCCCTGCGATCCTTTCCTCTAGAACTGGTGAAATTAGATTAGCGGCTATAGGCCTTTGCCTAATGGCAGTGATATTGATGCCAAAACCACCCCCCTTCTTTTTGGCTATACAACTTTTAGCATTTATACTTGCTATCGCGGACACAATATATTCTTTTGTCAAACTATATAGGAGGAATTGATCCGTATCTTATATTACAAGACACCGCTGAAAGCAGATGCTTTATTCTCCTGCTATCAGGCGAATAGATGCGCACTGCCGGTTAGCGTGCATTGAGGTCAAATCTGGATGGAATATGTGAATAAGGGGATGTATCTGTCTAGATACATCCCCTTATTCATAAGAGAAGAGCGCCCGACAATCACTATGGGCTAATCTCCTTGATAGGAATGGCAATGCACTCTACGCCATATTCGCTATTTGTGACTTAGTAGATTCATCTTTGTTAGGTAAATTAACAGATGCATCATTTGCAGCACTCTCTGAATGTGTAACCACTTTCGAAGGCCCTACGGACGCGATCTTAAGAGATTCAACTGAGTCAGTAGCGTCTTTTGTTTCTGGAGCCCGTTTTGATTTTTGTAGCTGCGCAGCTACCATGAACAAAGCACCGAACTCCTTTGAGCAATCTCCAAGGGATTCCCAGAAATATTCTGCAAGATTGCTTTTTTGTATATCGAAATTATTTTCAAAAGCTACAAGCAATCCCTCAGGTTTATCATTATTCAATGAAATTTTCTCAATAAATTGATTATTAAGAAATTGGTTATTTTTATTTAACTTTCTATCAAAAAAAGGTACCTCATTTTTTTGCAAAACACCTGGAAGCTTAAGCTTTTTAACAATGCCATTTTGAGAAGTTAAATATGTCTTTTCAGCTTCGCAATAATCACGTATGCACTCCATTTGAGCGGTCATACCTTTTTCAGTCTTTAAAAAATCGCCCAATATTGTCAGTGCATTACGATTTAGGAACCACTGTGAACGAGTAAATATGTAATGCTGATCCTCCACGGCTTTGTCAAATAAGGTACGAAGTGCCTTTGCTTGCCCGTCTATTCGCTTGAAAGCAGCCTCTAGAAAATCTAGACCCTCGCCTGCTCCTAAACGCATATATGACGCAATGAGAAAGTCACGGCTTACCGCATCGCCATCTAGGACGGGCTGATCAGGATCACTTGCTGAGGCTGCTTCTGTAGATTCGATCTGCTTCTCTGCCTGCTGCTTATCAACTGCATTCGTGTTTTTAGATTTAGGCAAAGACATACCAAAGCGGAGTTCTTCATCGCGGGCAGACTGGTTATGCAACATAAATACAAACTGCTGCGAGCATACGAGCATGAACATGCTGCCAAACATACTCCCGACAAACAAGCCACACAGCACGGATGGTACTGCCAAAGTAGTGATACCTACTAATGCAGGGAGAGTAATGCATATCGTTTGAAAAGTTGCACACCCGCCATAGATCGATGCATTGGTCAAAAAGCCTAGATTCCAGCCTTGGTAACTGACTGCAAAGTTCTCATACTTTTTTGCTAATTCTACAAGACGGTCCTGCGCTTTTTTCACGGCAGGAGAATTTTCCGCCCCACTGCTCTCTGCTGGGGATTCTACGGTCTGCTTCGAGTCACTTGGAGGCGCTTTCGAAGATTTACCAGTGAGCGATGCATCTCTGCCAAACAATGCGTCAATGTCCCTCTTATTTTCTTGAGCTAACGTAGTCCATTTTTGTGATTTAGAATAAAAAGCGACACCCAAGTATATCGAGCATAATGCAGCTAATACCCCCAAGCAATGTGAAAGCACAGCAGCCCCCAAAATAAAGGCGGGAGCGCTAGCAGCAATACCTGCTAAAAATGCAAAACTTCCTATCGCTAGCACAATGGCCTGCGTGGCCACATCTAAAACCGTTTTACTGAACATCGCCGCCCCTGCACACGACATGGCTTGGGAAATCTTCAGATTGCCGTCATTCATTTTCTTAGCATTTTTGAGTAATTCCTGCTCTATCGATTGAATGAATGTTGGCTTTTCTTTCAGTCCCTGTTTTAAATTGTTCAGTTCTTCATCAAGTTCACGTGCATCCTCCGCGCCTTTTATTCCTCCATATAATCCCATCCCTGACAGAATTCCCATAACCGTCGCAAAGCCTGCTGATACGGCAAGCTCTTTAGCAGAAGCTAAGATCATCGGCTCAACCACAACGGCTCTCGGATCAGATTTAAATAAATCGGCCTTCTGAATAAAATCCTCATAGACCGCTTTTGGCCCACCATTCTTAAGTTTTTTGCCACCTTCTATACATCCAGCACCACCAGCTGCCACTTCATCTAAGTCTACGAGAGGTACTATGCTTTTTGAAGATTTCTCTGTCGAAGTTTCGGATGAAGAAGAATTTTCTGATTCTGGGGTA
The DNA here is from genome assembly GCA_031963005.1 of Mycoavidus cysteinexigens. Classification (GTDB taxonomy): domain Bacteria; phylum Pseudomonadota; class Gammaproteobacteria; order Burkholderiales; family Burkholderiaceae; genus JASSUD01. Next base: position 147,004 of record JASSUL010000007.1, read on the forward strand.
GGATAGTACGGGGTTGAGCTGCGATTTGAAGAAATAGAGGAAGGGGAGGAGTGAGGCATCTACGATCCTTTAGGGCGAATCAAGCAAGAGAAAATATGACATGTAATTTAGAAAGCTATGCAACTAGAATGCAGCACTAGTGCCCGTTCGTCCTGCTTCACCCAAAGGTATCTAACACGACTTCAGAGGTTGGGTTTTTAAGCTGCCGCAATCCGACGTGCAATAGGAGAAGTCTGAATACAAACAAGAATACTTGGTTATTACTAAGACTTTCCTCGCTTACCACGTGAGAATACCCTATTTTTACATAGCATTCATAACCCTTTCTATCAGATATTTTCCTCTAGCTTTTTTCGAATTTTTATGATCCATTTTTATAAAAATGGGGTTTTGGCGGCCATCAGCTATCCGTTATCCAATGAGTATGCCTGATCTTTTTCCTACAGGACGCAAGCGCTCTTCGATCTCGATGTATGATGTATTTAAGACTGCATGGCCTTTACAGTTATGCATTCAATGCTTTTACCATACTTCCATTTCCATCGATTCCGCGCTCTCCAAAATAGGTCATTCACCTTATGATTTCGCCAACAAAGTCTATCACTTGGATGACATCAAAAACGCTATCTATTGTTTGCGGCTGCATCGCACTAGGCGTTATTTTATGGATACTCGGCCCTATTCTCTGGCCGTTTCTGCTTGGCGCATTAATAGCCTATATTTTGCATCCAGGCGTTGAATGGCTAGTGCGACATAAAGTCCCTCGAGGGCTTTCTGTCTGCCTAATGATGCTGTTGATGCTCTTCAGTACGTTTGGCATCCTCTTTTTAGAATATGCCATATTCCAAAAAGAGGCGCCGCGCATACAAGAGCAGATTACGCAATTTCTCTCGCATTCTCATGAGACCCTTTTTCCTCTATTGGCGCAAATGGGTTTTAAAGTCGGTACGGCTAAAGCATGGGCTTCTGAGCAATTTGCGAATCACAGTAGTCTTATCCTCTCGACGCTTTGGAAATCAGTGCGAGCGAGCGGTGGCCTGGCCATTACTTGTATCGGCATCATTTTTATGCTGCCTTTAGTCATTTATTCTTTGCTCTACGACTGGCATCTGCTCAAAGCACGTTTTCAAGCGCTTATCCCGCGGTCTTGGCTACCTAAAACCAATACTTTGGCGAGTGAGTTCGACACCTTACTGTCACAATATTTGCGTGGTCAGTTGCTCGTCATGATTTTGCTGGCCCTCTACTATGCAATAAGCCTTTCTTTGATAGGCTTAGACTTAAGCATACCTATTGGCGTTTTTACGGGTTTTGCTATCGTTATTCCGTATATAGGGTACTTCACAGGTTTCAGCTTAGCTTTGATCGCAGCTTTTCTGCAATGGGGAGGAGATTGGCATTTGGGCGCTATCGCGCTCATTTATGCGGGTGGGCAAATCCTCGAAGGGTCTTTTTTGAGTCCTCGGTTAGTTGGAGAGCGCTTGGGTTTACACCCGCTGGCTGCTCTTTTCTCCTTGCTCGTTTTTGGTCAGCTATTAGGTTTCTTAGGAATTCTTATTGCGCTTCCTAGTACCGCCATGCTGGCTATTGCCCTTCGAGAATTTCACAGCCGTTATCTAGGGAGCCGCTTCTATAAAAAATGTCCAGCACAGAAATGAAGTGACCCCCAAAAGTGAGATTTGGCGTCTCACTTTTGGGGGTCACTTCAATGTTGGGGTTCCGTATTTAATTCAATTCGTCACCCCAACATAACCCACTTTTGAAGATTATGAACAGGCTCTAAGAAAAGGCCAGGTCAGGGCTTCTACAGGCCTATATGCCCACTTTTCCAAATGCCTGACAAGTATCGAGCATGCGATTAGAAAATCCCCATTCATTGTCATACCAGCTCGATACTTTTACGAGTCGTCCGCTGACTTTGGTTAATGGAGCATCGACAATAGAAGAGGCTGGATGATGGTTAAAATCGCTCGATACTAAAGGCGCATCGCTATAGGTTAAGATGCCTTTCAGAGGCCCCTCAGATGCGCTTTTTAAAATTGCATTGACTTCTTCTACGCTCGTTTCCCGTGCAGCGATAAAGGAAAGATCGACAATCGAGACATTGATGGTCGGTACACGAATAGCAAAACCATCGAGTCGGCCATTGAGTTCAGGCAATACTAAACCTACTGCGGATGCCGCACCCGTTTTAGTAGGAATCATATTGTGTGTAGCGGAGCGGGCACGACGTAAATCCTCATGATAGACATCGGTGAGCACTTGGTCATTGGTATAGGAGTGAATCGTGGTCATTAACCCATTCACAATACCGATATGCTGATGCAGAGGCTGCGCAAGCGGCGCTAAGCAATTCGTCGTGCACGACGCATTGGAAATAACGGTATGCGCTTTTTGCAGTGTGTGGTGATTCACCCCATAGACAATAGTGGCGTCTACATCCTTGCCACCTGGCGCAGAAATAATCACTTTTTTAGCGCCGGCTTGAATATGCGCGCCGGCTTTTTCTTTTGTGGTAAAAAATCCCGTGCATTCCAACACGACATCAACCCCTAATTCGCCCCAAGGCAATGCCGCAGGATTACGCTCGGCAAAAACGCGGATCGTATCTGCCGGCTGGCCTAATGCCTTGCGTTGATCACTATGGATCACCAGATTGTTCTCTTGCACCGAAACCGATCCAGGAAAACGTCCGTGTGTGGTGTCGTATTGTATTAAATGCGCATTCGTACTCGCTTGACCCAAATCGTTAATTGCAACAATTTGAATGCCATACGGTTTGCTAGCTTCATAAAAAGCGCGCAATATGTTTCGGCCAATCCGACCAAATCCATTGATAGCAACTCGAAGGGTCATAGCATGCTTTCCTTATTGTATAGGCTTAAAAGTCAAAAAAATAACGCCATATAAAAATAGCGAATGTTGTCGATAGAGGATGTACTGCGGGTCGACTACAGGCTCACACAAGGCCCACCGCAGCGTTTTCAGCCCATCATTGCATCAGCAGCTTATAAGACAATGCGGGTTGAAATAGATAATCACAAGGCCGGTGTGCGCAAAATAGCGAATCTAGCCGCGGTCAACCACGCGCTTAGCAGCTTGCACAACGTGCTCTACAGTCAGACCAAAGTACTCAAATAACACGGCAGCAGGTGCGGATTCACCAAATCGGTCTATTCCGATAACCTCTCCTTCTAAGCCTACGTATTTACGCCAAAAATCACGCACTCCGGCTTCAATCGCAACGCGGGGTACCCCTGGGGGTAAAACGTGTTCACGCCATTTTTGGGGTTGCCGGTCAAAGACTGTGGTGGACGGCATGGAGACTACCCGTGCAGCAATACCTGCTTGCGCTAAATCGGCCATAGCAGCGATAGCCAAGGAGACTTCCGAGCCTGTTGCCAGCAAAATAACCTGGGTTTGCTGTGCAAGATGCTCCTCTGCCTCTTGAGGCCAGTCGCGCAAAATATATCCCCCTTTTGCAATATCGGTGCGTTGTTGCGCATCCCGTGCAATAAAGGGAAGATTTTGTCTACTAAAGACTAAGCAAGTGGGTCCGCGGCGTTCGGCAGCTTGTACCCAAGCAGCCATTGTTTCAACGGTATCCGCAGGCCGCCATACGTCTAGACCCGGGATCAATCGCAATGCAGCGAGATGCTCAATCGGTTGATGCGTAGGACCGTCTTCGCCTAATCCTATCGAATCATGCGTAAATACGAAAAGTGCGCGCACTTGCATCAGGGCAGCTACCCGCAATGCATTACGACTATAGTCTGAAAAGGTCAAAAAGGTGCCGCCAAAGGGCAAATACCCCCCATGTAGCGCCAGACCGTTGAGCATAGCGCTCATACCAAATTCTCGGACACCATAATGCAGGTAGTTGCCTGCTTGCAGACCGTGTTTAGTCGGACGTATTGATTTTGCGCCAGGCCAATTTGTCAGATTCGAACCCGTCAAATCGGCAGAACCTCCAAAAAATTCAGGAAGCACGGTTGCCAAACTTGCAATGGCTTGTTGTGAGGCTTTTCGGGTTGCTAGCGTTTCACCTTTTTCATGGAAACGCTCAATACAAGCCTGGGCATGCTCTATCCAACCCGCAGGCAACTCTCCTTTCAGGCGACGCTCAAATTCAGCGGCTTTTTCAGGATGCTGCGCACGATAGGCGGCAAAGCGCGCATTCCACGCGTCTTGTGCTGCGCGTCCTCGGGCTTCTGCATTCCAGGCATCGTAAACCTCTTTAGGTATTTCAAAGGGGGCGAAAGGCCAATCTAAAGCAGCACGTGTAGCGGCAATTTCTGTTGCGCCTAGCGGAGCACCGTGAATATCATGCCCTCCGGCTTTATTAGGGGCTCCCTGGCCAATAACGGTTTTGCAACAAATAAGACTGGGACGATCGGAATGTTTGGCAGCTTCAATAGCGGCTGACACGGCATGCACATCATGCCCATCTACCGCAGGAAAGACCTGCCATCCATATGCTTCAAAGCGTTTAGGCGTATCGTCTGCAAACCAATCTACGACCTCCCCATCTATGGAAATACCGTTATCATCATAGAGCGCAATGAGTTTATTGAGTTTGAGGGTTCCAGCCAAAGAGGCGACTTCATGCGAGAGGCCTTCCATCAAACAGCCATCGCCTAGAAACACATAGGTGTAATGATCCACAATATGCAGATCAGGTTGGTCTGGCACATTAAATTCTGCGGCTAACAATGTTTCTGCAAGCGCCATCCCGACTGCATTGGCAAAGCCTTGGCCTAGAGGGCCTGTGGTCGTTTCCACGCCTGGAGTCACCCCGACTTCAGGATGGCCTGGTGTTTGGCTATGTAACTGCCGAAAATTTTTCAGTTGCTCTATGGGTAGCTTATAGCCAGTCAAATGCAGTAAAGCGTAAATCAACATCGATCCATGGCCATTGGATAGCACAAAGCGGTCCCGATCTACCCAATTTGGAGCATCTGGGCTATGCTTTAAATGTCCATGCCAAAGCGCTAGGGCTACCTCAGCCATACCCATTGGCATGCCTGGATGACCTGAATTTGCTTGCTGCACTGCGTCCATCGCAAGTGCACGGATAGCATTCGCCATCCTACTAAGGGTGTGAGGCGTAGAGAGGAGAGACATACACGTGGAATAAAGCGAAGGGAGGTGAAATGAATGCATACTGGCATTCAAAGCGGAGTGAAAAATAGTATTACGCTTAAAGCGTCAGAGTCTGTTTACAATTTCATCTGCATGAAAACGGGTTGGCAAAAAATAAAGAGGGGTCCAACCTAGATTTTAAACACACTCTCTTTATCCATACTTGGTATTCCATACACTAGGAGAAAGTCGCCGTGGCGCTTTTGAGTCCCCGTTTTTTTACCCCATTACCGCTAGAGTGTGGCACCGTGGTCAGTTTGCCTAAAGAGACGCTTCGGCATATACATGTTTTACGCCTACGCTTAGGAGATACACTCACCCTTTTTAACGGTGAAAAAGGCGAATTTACCGCTACTTTGCAAAAACTAACGCCTAAAGAGGCGATGGTCTCTATTGATGCCTATATCGCTCGTGAGGCCGAAGCCCGCTATCCGATCACCTTAGCGCAAGGCATTGCAGGGCAAGGCAAAATGGAATGGCTGATCGAAAAAACCATCGAGTTGGGCATTACGGAAATTACGCCCTTACTGACTACAAGAAGCGTAGTCCGCCTGGATCAAGAAAGATCCGCCAAACGCCAAACACGCTGGTCGCATATTGTGCAAGCGGCATCGGAACAGTGCGGTCGCAACCGCTTAGCGCGCGTTAATACGCCTATTACGCTCGAAGCATGGTTAAGCGGTTTACCTGCCATTACCGCAACTACCGCGGAACAGGAGAGACCTCCTTCCAAAACGCATTTACGCTGCCCTACCCGTCTATTACTCTCTCCCCATGCAGACCATGGGCTAACGCATTTACAAACTTATCCCGCTCCTGCGCCAGGCACCCCATTTTTGATACTCATTGGCCCAGAAGGTGGACTCACGTCCTCAGAGGAAGAGGCGGCAATCGCAAACGGGTTCACCGCGTTACATATGGGACCCCGCATTTTACGCACGGAAACGGCCGGTATCGCTGCACTGGCCAGTTTAGCCATGTGCTGGCCCACTGCTATAGAAACGGAATAACCGATTCTAACTATTACTGGTGAGCACAAAAGAGTAAAAAACCCGGAAACACACTTTACGCCTAGCCCAAAATTCTGCCGCATCGCGAAATACATCTAATAATGTTTCGCGCGCGTCCTTGTCGAATTTTTGCGTCGCCGGGAGCCCTTCTAGCATAATGACAAAACCAGGTTGTGGACCTGCTTTATCCATGGCTTCGGTCAGCGCGGTACGCAGTGCCTCATAATTTTTTCCACAGGGCTTGGGGAAAAGCATAGAGGTCGCTACTGCAGATAACATTTCCGCTCTAGTCGTTGCTTCACTGCCTTTAGCATATAAAAAATGATGGCCCAATTGCTTAGCCGCTCTTAATAGCTCTTGCCCCTTAAAAGCTCGGATAGATTGCACAATATTGGACTGCACACTGTCAAAAATGGCGCGAGGGGTGTCATGAGGGGATGCCGTAGGCCGCACAGGCAAAGGCTGACTGACTGGAGAAATGGAAGGTTTTGGGTAATGCAGATTATATTGCCGCATCAACATGACGCGATGGAAAAGATTTGCCGCAGAACTAGTAATAGCGTTAGTAACCGGCATATTCCTTACTTCTTTTGAAGTAGATATATGCATGCTAGGACTATAAAGGTTGTTGCTCATACCATCGTCATCCACAAAATGCTGGGAGCCCGCCTGCGATCCGCTAAAATAGCCCTTCTGAAACGCATGGCGCATCACCTCCTAGTAATACATACGCCAGCGCCAGGTCTTTTGAATTAGGGAATAGCTTCTGCAAAAAGTGCAGTGGAAAAACGGGGGACCGGCTCTTCAGAAAATACTGCGCACACCGCTATCGCGTCAAACAACTATTCAGAATAGGATGCAGCTCAGTTACGAACCCGCTGATATACCCGTAGGCAAAAAAACGCAAGGATAGCTTTATTAGGCTTTAGAAGCAATCCAAACTGCTATTTTTAGCAGGGCCACCTACATTAAAAATGTGGCGGCCAATACTTGAAGTAGGCAGCGAGGATCCCATTCAGCCAATTTTCGCATTGGTTTTAAACTGGTGCGAGGATGGTGTGGTTTGGTGACCTATGACCATGAAATAGCCTGTCATATCGAGCTGGCTCAACGATTGAGCATCAATATCTAGCTTGCCCTCCTCCCACATTCTCCGTGACTGCGAGGAAGCAATGAAAATACCCTGGTTTACTTCGCCAGCGCTTCCTCAAAGGTATCGACCTCTCTTGCCTCTGCCAAATCTACCTTAACAATATCGCCAGATTGCTCAACGGTAGACACCGCCAAATTCTCGCTTGACTCTCCTTGAACAAGCTCCGGCTCAGGAATTATAGAAAGTGCATTTGGATCAACGGTTGCACTTGAGCCTTGAGAACACCGATTACGGATTCTTTCAGTGACTATTTCTAATGGGATGGCCCTGTATGGACGACTCATGTGTAGCGCTGTCTTTATTTTGGACGAGAGTAAATCTATTAATTGATCTTCTTCATTCCGCGTTATAAATATAGACGCAATTTTTTTCAAGAATGACTTTATAGAATCAATAATATTGAAAAATATAATACTGAAAATATTTTCATGTGATTCCAGTGATTCATTAAATATTATTTTAAATATTTTTATGTACTTACCAAGAGATTCTTCTTTCGCAATTTTAGGCGCAAATACAAAAAGCATATTTAAATTATCATTAATTATTTTTTTTAGATCTTTTATCCTATTATATTTATTTTCATATTCTGATTCCAATAAAGAAAAACGATTATTATTAATATAAATATTAGCTTTATCGGAACAATTTTTCTGAATTAAATTTAAATTAAGATTTAAATCCAATATGCTTTTCATATTTCCACTTAAATTTTCGATCCTTTTCTTATCATTTTTAAGTAAAGTTTTATAATTTTTAGAATCAGATGATATAGAAGTATTAGGTAATACAGAATATACTATTAGTGATCTTAATAGTATACAGGCCCAGCTGGAACAAATTATGGCGCTATTATCTCGACCTCCATAATAAGAAAATTTTAGAAAATCTTGTATCTCATCAAAGAATTTTGAGTCATTAACATTCTTCAGATCATCAATACTGGAGTACTCTTCCTCTTTGAAAGGCTCTATATTTTCATTAGGAATCTTGGGTTGGGGAAAATTTTGAGGAATGGCAGACTGAGCCTTAGGTAGGAAGGGAGCTTGCATAGAAAAACCCTTAAAAGAATGAAAAAGTCCCTACAAAAGTAGATCAAAAACTTACTCCTACGGAAGAATCTTATTATAAGGTTTTTATCCTAAAAGTTTAAGGAGCCCAAGGCCACCTCATTAAAAAATAGCGACTGATACTTGGAGTAAGAAGTGAGGATCCTATCCAGCCCATTTTCGCATTTGTTTTAACTGGCACGAAGATGGCGTGATTTGGTGGCCTATGGCCGTGGTGGCAGTGGAATGCCTGTCATATCGAGCTGACTCAGCATTTGAATCATCGATATCGGGTTTGCTACCCCACATTCTGCCAGACTGCGAGGAAGCAATGAAAATACCAATGGCTTACTTCGCCAACACTTACCCAAAGGGGTCGACTTCTCTTACCACCGCCAAACCTACCTTAACGATATCACCAGATTGCTCAACGGCAGACCGCGTCAAATTCTA
>JASSUL010000017.1:0-29157 GCA_031963005.1 Mycoavidus cysteinexigens
GAGATTATCCTTTGTACCAAACTTTTTTAATGCTAGTGGTATATCGTTTGGATCAGAAATCCGCAGGCGATGGATAAAATCACGGCTTATTTGCTCAGTAGGTTTATTAACGCACCGCAGATTTGCAAAAGCTTCAGGTGGTAAAACCCCCATAATTTGGAGTTGTATTTTCACTGGAAGCTTGGAGAAGGGGAAAGGGGTTTGGGCTATTTCTAGCGCACCCTGATGGGGATGGCTGCGTAAAGGAGATAGAGGAGATAATGTGTCATTTGACACAGAGTTTTTTACTTCTCTCTGTTGAGCAGTCCGAGTACTCTGCTCTAAGCTATCACTATATGGTGATTGCCGGGAGGGGATATGAGATGTATTAGATGGGATTTTCATATTAAAAACCTACGCAAAAAATGGATGAAAATCATTAAATAGCCATTAGCATTAGTACTGCCATCGAGATAGTGGCTGGCGTATTATCAAAAACAGTGTGTGCCGTATATTTTTCTATGCAGCAGCAGAGCTTAGTAATTTATCCCGCAATGCGGTAAGGACGGGCTCTATATGTGGATGTACTCCTCGCCATAAGTAGAAAGACTCTGCGGCTTGTTCTACTAACATCCCTAATCCATCTACTGCATGCGCACCATGATCCCAGGCTTGTTGCATAAAGGGGGTGGGGTTGGCGCTATACATCATGTCGTAGGCTAGGGTATTTGCAGTATTCCAGGCCGAGGGATCGATATCTAGTTGGGCTCCTTCCAGGCTGGCGGAGCTGGCGTTGATGATTAGGTCGAAAGCGCCGAGCTGCTGAGTATCTGCGGCCGTGTGTAATCTGCACTGATAGGCCGCTGCATGCGCGGCAAAATGGGTAATCAATGCTTCTGCACGCGCAATCGTGCGATTCAGAATCACTATCTCTGCAGGCTGTGTTTCTATCAATGTAGCCAGTGCTCCCCGCGCGGCTCCCCCTGCGCCGAGTACTAGCACACGCGCTGCTTGCAATGGGCGGTGCATATGCCGTGCTAAATCGCGTACCAGTCCTATACCGTCGGTATTGTCTCCATACCAATGTATTTTCCCCAGCGTGTTATCGCGTTCTACACGCAAGGTATTCACGGCTCCTGCCATCGCTGCACGCGGGGAAAGGGCGTTTGCCATTGCATGCGCTGCTTGTTTAAACGGCAGCGTCACGTTTAATCCTTGCCCACCTTGTTCTGCAAAAGCCGTTGCAGTTGCCACAAAACCATCTGGTGGGGCGGGGAGACGGGTGTATTCAAGAATCTGTTGGGTTTGGCGAGCAAATTCGGTGTGAATCCACGGGGATTGGCTATGCGAGACGGGGTGGCCGATGACGGCATAGCGGTCTATGCGAAAGATGTCATTTACGGATGGGTTAGAGGCGTGCATATTCGGGGCGGGAATCAAATAGAGGGAGTGTTTTTAAGCGCGTAGAAACGATGGGTTTTCGGTTTTGTTATAGGATACTACTAACTTAATGATATCAAAGCATGGATGAGTTGGATCGCTTCGTTTTATAAAGAGAAGTTTCGCTGAATATGCTCAGAGTTTTTATTTTTTCACATTTAATAGCTTATGGGGATGTATTGCGGATAGAGGCTTGATCTTTAATTCTTGGAAGGTGCGTCATGAATATCGCGAAGTATATAACCACTTCATTTAAGAGGATGGGGAAAGTTATTTCTGATCATAAAGAAAGATTGGGGTTTTCTTCGGGGGATAGTGGTAGAGCTAGTGCATCTTTAAAAATGGGTTTAAGTGCAAAGAATAATAATATTGGAAATAATATTTTTTCTGGAAATAAAGTAAATATTAATTTTTATAGTAAAACGCCTGACTCTAAAAATCAGGCGTTTTCTAATAATAAAATGCAATTACGAAATTTTCAAGATCACCAAAGGGTGGATGGGGAATTTACTTCATTAAATAGTAGAAGATCATAGTGCATATTCTATTATATATTCCATCCAGCCATTCGGGTAAATTGTTGAGTAAAATGAAAATGGTCAATCTAAGATAATTGTAAGGTTATATCATATATAAATCCCTAGGATTCTATTGCAGTAGATTCAGTTTTTGAATTAAAAGATCCAAAAAGCTCCATATTACTGGCACTTAAATCCTGTGCTTCTTCATATGAAGCGCCCTCTAACGTTAATGCAGGATATGATGCAGACCATATAAATCGGATATCCAATGGTATTTCTGGGGTAGAAATAACTTGCAAAAAGAAGGCGTTACCGTTTTTACCAGAGAGGAATATTTTATCTTCTTGCCAACTTATTTTTTCAATTTCTTCTGTAAATCCATACTCAATAGTTTGTATGGATTCCCCTGTAGAGATTGAATATATGACGAGCCGAGTTTGTTCGCCGACAGCAAGCCATTTTTCATCAGGTGAGAATGCAAACTGAATATTTTTAGTTGTACCAGTAGTAAAGCAGTGTTTTATATATGAAGCGCCAGATTTTTCAAATTTTGAGGTCGGTTCGGGATTGTTTTTAAAGTCTAACTGGCTATTTTTTAAATCGTATAGCCATATTTTCTTGGGTTTTCCAACCAGAACTTCCTTGCCATATAAGTCATTGGTGAAAGCTAACCATGTCCCTTTCGGAGAAAGGGTGGGATTTATTACATAGATATCCTCTTCGATGTCCAAGACTTCTCTTTGCGCTATTTCGGCATCTCTATATACTGGGGTAGAGTATAAAATTCTTCCTGGCTCATCAGATTTTATTGGATATTGCGTGATATTTTGGGTTTTATAATTAACAAAGAAATATTCGCTATCCGATGAAAATGACGCTATATAATCAAATGGAATGCGTGGAATAAAGCGTTCATAAATAAGGCAACCCTCAGAGCCTTTTTCTAAAGACCAAAGTTGCACATGATACATATATTTATCATTGCCTTTCTCTTTGTCTTCTTTAATTTCTTTTAGTGTTATTAATTGTTTACTATCTTGTGAAAAAGTAGTGAGGCAAAAGCAAAAGTGTTGTATTTTAAATGTATACTCAGTGGAGTTGATTAATGAACGGCATACTATATCGCCAGATTTATAATCACGCCATGCAAGCCATTGATTATCTGGTGAAAATACCATAGATTCAACATATTCTGAGACTTGGCCTATTTTTTGGGAAGATGTAAGGTTTGTTGTATGCAGCCAAAGAGCGCCTTGAACATCTAAACTCGTAATATGCGTTCCTTTGGGAGAAAGGACACCATTCCGCATGTGCGTTTTTACGCGTGGAGAATAATCCATCGGTATTTTGTCGAGTTCCCAATATTTCGTAATATAGGAATCACTTTGAATACCAAAATCCTTTTCTATAGATTCGTCGGTGCTATAGAAGCGATTTTTGGATGTAGTGTATATCGTGGCACTATCCTTTGAAAAAGTGATGCGCTCTATGCTACGTGTATGTCCATTAATGGTATGTAAATGTTTACCAGTAGGCATATCCCATAATTGGATGGCGTAGTCATCTCCTCCAGAGGCAAGTAATGTCCCGCATGGCGATATATCCATTGCGCGTACCGCTTGAGCATGCCCTGATAATATGCGCTCTGGCACTTCTTGCTGGTCCAAAGACCAGATATGCACGGTGCCATTGTCATTGCCTGCAATAATTTTCATGCCGTCTGATGAAATCAGAAGACTGTGCGTAATGGCGGTATTGGGAAGCACATAAGAGGAATTTTTGTAGCGTGTATTTGATCCCCAAACATGTATATGGATCTTTGCGTCTTGTGTTCCGAAAGCAACCATCCCATTGGATGAGATCGCTAAACTGGTAATGGCGCTCTGACTTTCAAAAACATGTCTAGGTGTCTTGGTTTGAAGAGTAGACTCATCGATGGTCTCTGTTGACCAAATTTTAATAAGGCTCTTTTCCTGCGCTGAGCTGATTTTTAGTCTGCTTTTCTTTACGAGACCGGCTGATGCAGCGAAGTGGCCTTTATCGCATAGTGCAATATGTTGGATACGATCCTCGTGTTTGAAAAAAGCTTGCGGTTTTTTAGTTTCTAGTGACCAGACTGCAAGAAGGCCGCTCTCCTCTAGAAAAAGTAAACTTTCACCATTGGCAGATAGGGTAAGCGGTAAAGCATCGCGATGGCCTTTTCCAAAAGGGTGGGGTGTAGGTTCATAGGTGCTAACTCCGTTAACATAATCACTTTCTAGAAAGTCATAGCAGTTTACGAGACTACTTACTCCTTTTACTGGAGTATATATATAACTGACGGATTCATTGGTCGCTAAGCAAGGGGCAAGCTGGCTTTTTGAAGCGGCAGACATTTTAAAAACGATCCCCTCACCAAAAATAGCATCCTTCAAACAAGCCTTATCCAAATTCACTCCACGCATCCAAGCGCCGGTGAAATTCACTGCGGTTAAATTGGCTCCTGCTAGTTGGGTGTGATCCAGTACCGCATAACTGAGGTTTGCTCCACGCAGTGTCACTCCCCTCAGATCTCGGTCGCTAAAAGGGATCTTCGCTTTTGCTAAAATCGTCGCTGCATTTGCTGCGGCAATAGGCGATGGGTTCTTTTCGGATTTGGTGCGCTCTATTTGATCCCATAGCGCTTTTTCAGATAAAGTGCCTCGACGAACGAAATCCGCCAAGAATTCTATCAACAAGGGTTTATCGGTTAAATCGATTTTATCTAGTTCATTCTCTATGTCGTCTGCTATCGCACAGCATGCTGCATATTGCTCTAAAGAGTAATCGATAAAGGTAGGGATTCCATGCTCATCTTTCATGAAGGGGCCGATGGCATATAAGAGTTGATGCATTTTGTCATCGCCAAAAAAGTATTTGTCTACTTCGTTGCAGACTGCATCAGTTGCCTCATAATCATAAAATAGTGCCAAATGCAGTTTGACTAATGCCAGAGCCCCTTTCTTGGCATATTCCATCCCTAATGTAGCAATTCCATTGGGAATTTCTATTAATGTATTTCGGACGTCTTTTTCTGCTTCGGTCAGGGGCATGCGCATTAAATAATGATGTGCCTCTTGCCAGCATTGCTCTAAATATTCCTCATAAAATTCCCCTAAGGTCGGTATTGCCGATACGCTTTTGAGTTGTGGCAAGGTTTGTAGCAGTAGGCGTAGCGTCAATGGGCGTTCTAATAGAGTTTCTATGTCCTCTAGTTGCGCTAATTTTGCCTCGTATTCTTGCGCGGACCATGCGGTAGATTTTGCATAATGGGCAATATAAGCGTCCTGTTGTGTTTTAGAAAAGGGTCCTATATAGCACTCTTGTAGTAACTCTGGACTCCCTACAGGATGAAAGTATTTTTGATACCCTGTTTGAAAACAATCCGGACGGCTGACTACCATAAACTGGGTATTTTTCCATCGTCCTAATTCATTCCCTTCGTAAAAAGCAAAGTGACGCTCTCGCATCTTATCGTAGCCGTCAAAAATAAAGACGCAGCGTTGATGTACTCGTAATTGTTCAATTTGCTCCTCGGTAAAACCTTGATTACTTAAAAAGTTTTCAATAATCTGGCCATTGGGGTTTTTTATATTTTGGAGCGGAATAAAAATAAATAAAGCTTGGTTAGCATCAAACGGGGTCGTGTATTGCTGGAGTTTTTCTCGCATGAAATGATAATTAAAAGTCGATTTCCCCGAGCCTGCGTCGCCTAATAGCAGTAATACTTTTTTATCTTTAGTCTGCAAGAAAGTATCTACCAGAGCATGCAATTCTTGTAATGGAAGGCTTAGTCTTTGGGCCGAGTCTTGTAATGGACCCATTCGTCCTTGAGCATAGCCTTTTAAAGGCACGTACTGAGATAGTGCATTGCGGAATTCTCCGGAGCTGTTGAGATATCGCATGAAGTGATCGTTTAATTTTTGTATTTTGCGATGCAATTCAGTGCGGGGTTCTTGTTGTTGGAAGCGCCGTATTTCAAACTGCTGAAAGATCTGCTTCTGCTGTTTATGGATCGCTTGTTTTAATAGCGAGTGGGAATCGGTATTAGGCTGCATTTGCCAAAATACAGACCATACAGAAGCGAGATTGGAGGAGGGAATGGGGGTAGAAAGGTCATTAAATATCCATTGCTTTGCCGCGTGCTCTAGTATTTGATGCTCGCTCCAATAGGCCTGCAGCTTTTTATGCTTCTCTAGCAATGGATTCACTATGGTTTGCGCCTGTTTGCGCATTTGTGGATGAGTATGGTGAGCGGCCATGGTGTGCAATACGGTGCAGATTCTGCGTAGGCATTCTTTATGCTGGGCATTTTTATTGGCTCCTAAGAAAGCGACAAACTTTTCCCATTCGCCGTTTTTTAATAATAGCTCGGCACCGCGCGCCGCTATATACCACTCTTGAGTCCATGCTTGAGGTAAGGCTTGCCGAAGATGTTTAAACGCATTGGATAGTTCGCCCACCTCTTGTTTGGTAACAACGCTGGCCAAGGCCGTAGTAGCCGCAACCGCATGAATAGCATGCTGAGTAAACGCATTCCCCGCACCTTCATTATTTCCCATATGCGTGAGCGCTTGCCGTGTATACCGTGCTTCGTGGCGAATGACGGTATGGCTATAGTCACTCAGCGTGCTGAGTGCTTTATCCAGTGTGTTATGGACATCTTGATTAATACCGCTTATTCCCGCAGACACCAAAAGATCCAGTATTTCTGTTAGAGGCGCTAAAGCAGCTTGTAGGGGGAGGATATTTTTTTCTCTGGGAAGCGTATCAAGATGCTGCTGTAGTTTAGGAAGAAAGCCCGTCAAGGTACGCAGCAAGTGAAATTCTGGCGACTGTTTATCGCGTATTTCAAAGGGATAATCTTTAATAGTGAGCGCTAAGGCTTGTGTTGTGAGCATATCCAGTAAAGGATTCGTTCCAGATAACGCTTTCACCAGAGCATCAACGAGCAAACTGTATATCTCCGTGTCTTTGAACAGGCGAAGATGCACGATTTCCTGCAGATGTTCCTTTGTCAGTACTTTGTCTGGGGCGCTAAAGAGTTGGATCGTAGCCCGCGCTAATTCGCGCATGCTTTCTAGCTCTGATTTTTTAGGATAAGGATCCTGGGCCAGCAGGTTATAGCGAGCCGCTAAATGTTGGGTATGGCGAATAGGGGTGTCCAGGATATCCTGCGTACAGAGACCAGACGAAGTGGGCTGTACATCGGAGATCGACAGATTTTGCAGCGTTAGCGGGTTTTTTCTCCTCATCCGAAAATCAAAAAGTGATTTCAAAGTGCTCGGGAGCAGGGGAGTATCCGCTAGAGGTTCGATTTCAGCAGGGATGAACTTGAGCGCTTTTTCTGCATCTTCAGGTAAGGCAGAAGCGGCTTTTTTATAAGCCTCACGCGCTTCCTCATACTTTCCCTTACTGGCGTATGCATGGCCTTGTTGTATCGCTTTTCGAGCCGCTGCAATTTGGGGCTGAGAAGCTTGAGTGGACGTTTTGGAGGGAGCAGCGGTTCTTTGTGGATTGCGAGGAGGCTTGACTAAAGAAGGGAGCGTATTTTGGGTAGCATTATGGTTGGCGTTGGTTTGAAGTCGCGCATTCGATGGCGTAGTAGGAGCAATACGGCTAAACATACTATTTCCTTTCCTTTTTTATTATTTAACAAAGCACACTTTTGCTAAGTGAAATATCGATTAATGATTGTGAGTGAAGTAGAAGAAGGTTTTTCTGGACAGCATATGAAGCATGCTCATTCTTAAAATGGATGAGCATGATTTTCATGAATGCTTTGGGAAATTTATTAATTAATTTTAGGGCAAGTCCCAAAAGTAGTGCATATTAATCTGTAGCAAAAAACGACATATTTTGCTTGCTGATGTAAATATAGGATAACTCCTATCACTTATAAGAATGTATGCGCTGTATTGAAGAAGTTTTATATGGTGGGGAATGAAAAAACTATGTGTGCTTTTTGAATATTTTATATATACGCGCACATAGTCTTAAGAAGAGAGGAGTATCCCAGTTTGGAATACTCCTTCTTTAATGAATAGATGTGTTGATATTGATCTCTGCTTGATATATATCAATGCTATATAGTTGTACTTTCACTGGTTGAAGCGTGTTCTTTCAATGAGTGTAGGGAAGTAGCCCGGAATGGAACTAGGCATTCGCTTTGTGTAATGAGAAACAGATCGTCTATAGTAGCTTCTTGCCAGGCTAAAGCAGTGATACGAGGTAGGCCTGTTTCAATTTTATTGTAGGATGAGGTAAATCTTTGTATTGTAGAGGTATTGAAGTCTGTAGATAAAATCTGAATCTGTGCTTTATAATTATTCGCACAGGCCAAGTATTTTCCATTGCTAGAGAGAGCAAGAGCATCCACTTTTTGAATTCCTATACTAAATTCAGCTAATGAATCCAGCGAATTTTTTATTAGATCCTCAATTTTACAAAGGCGAATAGAGTACTTTAATACATGGCCACTATACTCGCAGAGCACAGCTGCTAATACTTTTTTATTGGAGGAAAGTATTAATTTTGTTACTTCTTTTTCTCCAAAATTCAGTTCGACTTCTTTTTTAAATTCATTATTTATTGAATTTAATTTAATAGTGTTTTCTCCTGCAGAGGCAATCCATTCAAAATTATCGTGATTAAATAAAATAGGGTAAACGTTGTGACTGTTGAGGTTTGAAGAAATATATGAAATGTTTTTAGTGCGATTTATTAAATAAAATTTACTGCTTAAGGACTCTTTATATATAGCCCATTTATTATCTGACGATATAGAGTGAAAGTGTAAAACACCATTTGAAATGGATTCTGGGCCGCTATCTACTATACAAGGTTCATTAGGATTATCAAGCTTCCATACTATGTGGCCGTGCCTTGAATTAGAAATGAGGTGCAGATTGTCTGGTGAAATAGATAGGAAATGAAGGCCATTTTCTTTCCATTTTTGAATAATGGGTGAGTTTTCTTTTTCTCCAAGACAGAAAGGCCTTTTAACATTAAAATCTGAGCCATCATATAAATAAATTTCGTTAGGCTTTATTTCATTTCCTCTAATAATTGATGCTCCATTAGAAGGTAGAAGAAAGATATTTTTATTATTTTCAACTTTTATTTGATCTAAATTCCTACCTATTGTAGCCTGGTTTTGTTTTTTATTGATTGAAGGAAAGGCGGGTATTTCAATTTTTGAAGAATAAGCATCAGAGATATTATTGGTTGATTTGAAATCTGCTAATTCTTTTTTTAGTCGTGCAATTTCTTTTTTTGAATCATCTGCTTCTTTTTCAAGTGTTTTTCCTTGGTTCATATGAAAATCACGAGATGATTCTAGGCTATTTTGATAAAAATGTTCTTTTTCTATTTCCGATTCATAATGTGCAATTAATCGGTTTTTCTCTTCTTGCAATTGGCGGATCTTTGCAGATTGTTCATTGTTATTGCGAACATGATTTTGGATAATATCCTCTTTTTCATTTAGCAATCTTCGGTCAATTTCAGCTGCCTTTCGAAGAGAAGTATTTGCTTGCAATAGTCTATTGTAGGCTTCAGAATCCTGTTCGTTATTTTCCTTTGAAAGTGTTTGCGTATATTTTTTTACGAACTCTTCATGAACCTGGGTAAATTGCCTACGATTGTCACTCTGTGCAGTATATAATTTTTTCTTCAGATCTCTAATTTCTTGTTTTTGAGCTAAGTGTGTCTGAACAGATTCATCAAAACTGATCTTTAATTTATTGTAATCTATCTCTAATTGATCTTTTCCTTTTTTATCTTCCGTTAATCGATTAATTTCTGCGATGAGGCTAATGGGATGAGGAGACTGCTCTTTTTGTAATAAAGCTGCGCCCTCGATTTTATCTTTTAAATCTGAGTTTTCCTCTTCCAAAGTTCCAATTCTTTTGTACAGGGCTGCAATTTCTTTCTGAAATATAGCGATATCGTTATTCTTCTTCGCTTCTGCGAGTGCAACATAGTTATTAGCAAGCTCAACTACAGGCCCGGCATCTAACAGATACTCTACTTCTGTATCCAATGTTATCTGATGTCCATTTTTCAGAGCGGTTCTCAGCGCTTCATCTGCTTTGCCCTTTGTTTTTTCTTGATCTTGTGCAAATTCGCTTTTTAGATTTACTTGAAGCTTATTAAATTCTAGTGCCCATTCATTATCATGGGAGGCAGTAAGCCCACCTTCTTGTCCTTGTAAATTTGGCCCTGGAGAAAGGAAAGGGGAATTCAAATTTCTCTGAAGAGGATTGGATGAAGATATAGAGAACGTCACTTATTTTTCCTATTGAATAGCAAAATGCATAAAAAAATATGCATCAGATTATGCTATTCAAAAATAGTCCAAATTCTCTATTATCTTGCAGATTTTTCTGATTGCCTTGCCAAAGCAGGGTTGTGCACATAGTGCACAACCTTAAGCCTGTAAAGGATGAAAACGTAGATTAACAAGCAGACACAGCAACCGATGCGGTGTCCGCAGTGGGTGATGGAGCTTCTGTAGCGTTTGACTGTGGCGTATTGTCTGGTGTCTCGTCCCGTGCTTCTTCAGAGCCTGTCGAGGGAGAGGGGGTTTCTGGAGTATTGAGTATTTGAAGCAATCGAGCGGAAGCCGTGAGTTCTAATTCATCGATATGCATGATGTGCAGAAGGAGCTGTGTTCCGCTCGCTTGTATGCCGAGTTCAGGAATATGGAGGGTGAGGGGAATATCTTCTAAGCGTACGAGATCCCCTTTGATAATGATCGCTTTGACTTGCTGCTGCCCTTCTTGTAAGAGCCACCGCAAACACCAGAAGCGTTCCATACGTTTTTGATGGTCGGAGTAAGCGGCGTGCGTATCTGTGAAGCACTGTGCGACGACGGAGAGTTGCAGGTCTTTTGGTTGGAAGGGTGCACAGAGTCTGGCGGTGACGCCGTCTCTAGCACAAGCTATGAGCTGCCATTGGTTGAGGAGATCGATATAGCGACGCAAGGGCGAGGTGCTCCATGCATATTGTTCCACTCCTAGGCCTTCATGGGGAGCGGGGGTGAGTTGCATGCGTGTGCGGTTGGGGCCAAAGCCGCGTTGAGCGCGGTAAATACCCGGTACGCCATGCTCAGCGAGTAAGCCTCCCCAGGTGCTGTTGGCCAGTATAGCGATCTCGGCTACGATGAAGTTGATCGGCGCATTGCGTTCACGCGCGGCAATGGTGACGTATTCATGGTCATCGACATAAAAATTAAAGTCGCGTTGATTCTGGGTTTCACGTCGCAGGCCGCATTGGATGCGCGCTTGTTGACGTTTTTCATGGAGCGCTTGTGCAAAGGGCCAAAGTAGCGCGATTTCCTGTTTATAAGGATAGGTTCCAGAGCCCGTCGCGAGCGCTTCTTCGGTGACGTGCGCTTCTAGTGTGTGATGCCGTAAATTGTCGGCAATCCATACGCGTTCAATGCAGGTTTCGCAGGTGATGATCTGTTGTGTGAGTGTATCAATGATGACATAGAGCGATAATGCAGGGCGTAAACTGCCTTCTGCTAACGTAAAAGTATCAATGAGTGCTTGCGGCAGCATCGTAATTTTATCGCCAGGCATATAGACGGTCGATAGGCGAGAGCGCAATTCCATATCGAGCGGGCTGCCTGGATCAATGCCCAATGCAGGGGCCGCGATATGAATACCGATGCGAGCACGGTTTTCCTCTAGGAATTGTACGGAGAAGGCATCATCTATTTCGGTGGTGGTGATGTCATCAATAGAAAACGCTTGCACATCGGCGGTGGGGAGATCCCGCTTTTCTAGCTGCGCAGCGAGAGATTCATAGGTATAGGTAGGCAGATCGGTTGCGGTAAACCCTATACCTTTGGGGAAGTGCGCTCTTAAAAATCGCGCTTCATGCAGTGCGCGTGCCGAAGGAATGCCGCCGCAAGCGAGCATGAGTTGAGCATGGGTTTGACCTTGCGCAATAGCGGCAGTCTCAAGCGCTTTATATTCAATGGTATTTTTATCAGGCTGTGCCAGGAGTTCGAGGACTTTGCCCTCGAAGGCCGCAGGGAGGCGGTGTGCTTTAAGCGCCTCTTCATATTCTGCTTGAAGGCGTGCTTGTTCTTTGCGGCGCTCTAATCCGGCTAATGCAGCTTGGAGTTGCTCTATGGGGGCGCGTTGATAATTTCCGCGGCCTTTGCGACGAAAATACATCGGTGCACCATGCAGCCGTAGTGCTAAGGCAGCATGTTCGATCGGCGTAGGTTGCTCGCCAAAATATTCTTTTGAAAACGTGCTGAGTTCAAAGGCTTCGTCTGACGCGCATTCCCATAAGAAGTCGAGGTCGATCTGCTCAGCCGCGGCTTGTGCTTCTTGCATCCACGCTGCGAGAGCGGCACCGTTCGGCCCTTCAAATTCAAATATCACTTCTTTGCTGCGTACTTTCGCACGTCGTCCGCTCGGCAAGTCGACCTGAAAATGACTATTAGACGTTTCCAGAACTGTCCCGACTTTGAGACTGCCTGATTCTTCAAAAAAAATATTCATCGGCTAACCGTACAAATGCCCATCTGAAAAAAATAAAAATTAAAACCCTAATGGTTTGCCAGTCCGAATGATAAAGGACAGCAAGCTGTAGAAGGGAAGAGAACCCGTTTCTTTTGGAGGATACTAAACAGATTCTATAGCCATGGCACAGAAAACCTATGCATAAGCTACAGTCTGGTTAGCTTTGCAGCTGCTCCAAAAGCAGGGTATGGATGTTTTCAAAGCCGCCGTTGCTCATCACTAAGATATGGTCTCCTTCGCGCACTGTGCCTGCAACGGCTTTTACCAGGGAGGGCACATCATGGAATGCCTGTGCTTTGGTATTTCCCAGAGAGGCAATGGTATCCGCTACATCCCAGTGTACCGTTTGATGCCCCGTTTTTTGCGCTGCTCCTGCGTAGGCAAAGATATAGTCTGCATCCGCCAAGCTTTCCAGTAAGCGCGATTTCATGATTCCCAGTTTCATGGTATTGGAACGGGGTTCGAGTACGGCTAGGATGCGAGGAGAGTAGGGAGCATCTTGGCGTAAAGCTGCTGCGTGGGCAATTTGCGCGCGAAGGCCCGACAGTGTGGTCTGGATCGCGGTAGGGTGATGGGCAAAATCATCATACACGGTGATGCCGCGTACTACTCCCCGCACCTCCATACGTCGTTTAACGCCTGAAAAGCGCTTCAGCGCCTCTATAGCGTGTTGAGGAGGAACGCCACAGTGCCTCGCTGCCGCAATCGCTGCAAGCGCATTCATTTGGTTATGCGTGCCTTGCATGCCGCTTTGCGGCGACCATTGTACCTGCCCTAAGGAATGTCCTTGCCATTTTACCGCGAAGGCATTGTTGGATTCAGTCTCTAAAGCATGCTCAGTATTTGCTTCCCATCCTCCATTGACACCAAAATATTCCACTTCGCTCCAGCATCCTCGATCGAGAACACGTTTGAGTGCTTCGCCTGGCGCTTCATGCACAGAGGGTTCTGTTTCGGTGATCGCGCTGTTTTCTTTGACAGAAGGAATCGCGGATGATGATGTAGCCGCAGCGATTTCCCCACACTGACCATTGACAATTAAACGCCCACTATTTGGGACGATGCGCACTAAATGATGAAATTGCGTTTCAATGGCAGCAAGGTCGGGGAAAATATCCGCGTGATCATACTCCAAATTATTCAAGATTACGGTTCTAGGGCGATAGTGCACAAACTTGGAGCGTTTATCGAAGAACGCCGTGTCATATTCGTCGGCTTCGATAATAAAAAAAGGAGCGTCCCCTAAGCGTGCCGATACCCCAAAATTCAGGGGTACACCCCCTAATAAGAAGCTAGGTTTTAGTCCGGCTTCCTCTAAAATCCAGGTTAGCATTGCGGTGGTGGTCGTTTTGCCATGAGTGCCGGCTACAGCGACAACCCATTTGTCTAGCAGCAGATGCTCGCTTAGCCATTGTGGGCCTGATATGTAGGGCAGGCCTTGGTCTAAAATGGCCTCCATTAATGGATTGCCGCGTGTCACTACGTTGCCTACTACATATAAATCTGGTTCGAGCTTGAGTTGATCTGGGTGATATCCCTCAATCAGTTCGATGCCTTGTGCTGCGAGCTGTGTACTCATTGGAGGATATACGGCTGCATCGCAGCCAGTCACGGTATGTCCTGCTGCACGCGCTAGAACGGCTAATCCTCCCATAAAAGTGCCGCAAATTCCTAATATATGGATGTGCATTGCCCGTGTTTTCCGTAAAAAGCGTGAAAAAAGAAATGGTATAAATGTGTTTTAAAGGTGTTTATAGATGCAATGAGAAACCGCTGCGCCAAGCTTTCCTTGTGGTTGTTCACTCGCCTTTTTAAACCATGGTGCGTAGAGTATTAAAATAGATCTGCGCAATTCCTGTAAGCCTCTATGTAAGGTTGAAAAGTGCGTGTGCCATCCTTCAAAAGGAGTTTCATGGTGGTCATGCAGATGTATAGCGCCTCGCGAAATGTAGGCGCAATGTTGCTCTTTACATGACTCCTTTTATCAAAATGCTTTTGAAAGGTTTAAAATTACGTCTAGGAAGCGTTCAAAAGCTTGATTTACAACCCTGAGTATTACATGCCCAATTTCTTCAAATCCTGGTTTTCCGATAACGTCCGTCGATTCTTTTGGCTTGCCGTTGTGCTATTGATCGCAGTGATCTATGGCATATATAGGCATAGCACCAACGCAGATTTGGGACAGACCGTGTTCACTGCCCAACGAGCTGGTCTTTGGGACGTCGAGCTGACAGATCTTGAAGGCGAGCAGCGTACCCTTGCGCCCTATGAAGGTAAAACCTTAGTTTTAAACTTCTGGGGATCATGGTGTGAACCTTGTTTGCAAGAGATCCCCCATTTTGTCGCGGCGCAGAATAAATATAAATCAAAACAGGTGCAGTTTATCGGTATAGCCGTGGATTCTGCGGAGAATGTCATCGAATTTATGCGGATATTTAACGTAAATTATCCGATTTATTTAGCAGGCTTTGACGGAGCGCAGCTGGCTCGTGATTTCGGGAATGTACAGGGAGGGCTCCCATTTACCGTGATGATCGATACGGAGGGAAACGTCCGTAGCACGATATTAGGGAAGGTCAGCGCTGAAAGATTGGATTCAGAGCTCAGCGCACTCACTACCGAGTTGAGCGCTGATCCTGTTTAATAGCTATGAAAAAGGGCCAGTGATTGGCCCATGGTATGTCACATCCCTAACGCGGGATTGCTTATAGATGGCTCATGCATTGCTTATGAGCTTAATTAATCTTTTCCAACTTAGCCTTATCTAGGGCGAGCCATTTAGTCCCGCTATGAGCAAACTGTACTTGTACGCGGGCTCCGGGACCTTGGCCTTCCATGTTAATGACCTTGCCTTCTCCAAATTTGAGATGAAAGACGCGCTGCTTTAAAGCAAAGCCCGCGTCTCGTTCCCGTTGTGCTTGTGCGGCTTGTTGCGCATCGCGACGTTTATAGGTTAAACCATTTTGATTGACCGCTTCGCCATTAGTGCGTGAGGGAGCGCTGCGATAGTGGCGTCCGTATGCAGGGCGGGCAGACTCCTCTTTCTCTTCGCACATATCCGAGTCTTCTTTTGCTACTAAGTTTTCCATTCCGTCAAAATATTCCTCTGTAAAACCCCTTTTAGGGGCGAGCCATTCTAGGCCGGTGTCAGGAAGTTCATCTAAAAAACGAGAGTGAGGGTGATAGCGTGTTTGCCCATGCAACATCCGGCTATTGGCAAAAGACAGCGATAGCGATTGTTTGGCTCGAGTGATAGCCACATACATGAGTCGGCGCTCTTCTTGCAAGCTTTTAGGGTGATAGAGGCTGTTTTCATGCGGGAAGAGGCCTTCTTCTAAGCCGGTAATCCACACTGCTGCAAATTCTAAGCCCTTAGAGGCATGCACGGTCATCAACTGTACAGCGGCTTGGCCTGATCGTGCTTGATAATCGCCTGCTTCGAGCGCCGCATGCGATAAAAAATGGGAGAGTGGGGACATAGGGGTTTCAGGAAGCAGCGCATCCTCCGCTTCTAGCGTGACAGCCATGTTTTTAGCGGGGGCCACGGTGTGCGCCGGCGCGTCTGCTGCATAACCCATTCCTGTTACAAAGGCATTAGCCGCATTAACCAATTCTTGCAGGTTTTCTACACGGTCTCGTCCTTCACGTTCTGCTTCGTAATGCGCAAGCAGACCGCTGGCTTTAAGGACATAGTCAACGGTTTCTGGCAGGGTGTATCCCGATTGATCTATCGTCTGACGGATTTCATCCATTAAACGTGCAAAGGTTTTAAGCTTAGGAAGTGCTGCACCGGTTTCCATAAAGGAGACGGCTGCGCATAAAGAACATGCATATTCGCTGGCGGTATGCGCTAATTGCTCTAAGGTACGCTGGCCAATGCCCCGTGTCGGGAAATTCACTACCCGCATCCACGCCGTGTCATCATTGGGATTATCAATTAAGCGCAAATAGGCGAGCGCATGTTTAACTTCTTGGCGTTCAAAGAAGCGTAAGCCTCCATAGACGCGATAGGTAATGCCAGCTTGAAATAGGGCATGCTCTAAAACACGCGATTGCGCATTGCTGCGATAGAGCACGGCGATTTCATTGGCGGGACATCCTGCTTTGAGCTTTGTGCGAATACCTTCGACGACCCAGTTGGCTTCATATAAATCGGTCGCAGCAGGGTAGATGTAAATGAGATCACCTGTACCGGCATCCGTGCGCAGATTTTTCCCCAAGCGTTCAGCATTATTGGCAATGAGTTGATTCGCCGCATCGAGGATAAAACTCCCAGAACGATAGTTTTGTTCGAGTTTAATCAGGTGACTGGGTTGAAATTCTTCCGAAAAGTGGAGCATATGATCGACTTTCGCTCCCCGAAATGCATAAATACTTTGGTCATCATCTCCTACCGCAAAAACCGCCGTAGAGGCGGAAGAAGCGGGGTTTCCTCTGCCTTGTGGGTCGCGACAAGCTAATCGTTTAAGCCAGGCGTACTGTAGCGGATTGGTATCCTGAAACTCATCGACTAGCACATGCTTAAAGCGTGTTTGATAGTGATGACGCAGATCGTCATTCCCTAAGAGTTCATAGCAGCGCAGCAAAAGCTCGGCAAAATCTACTACGCCAGTGCGTTGGCAATGCGTTTCGTACACGGCATAGAGTTCTGCGCATTTTTGATCGATCGCATTTGCCGGTTGTATGGCATTCGCACGCAAACCTGCTTCTTTGGATTCATTAATAAACGTCTGCAGCGTTTTCGCAGGGTAGCTTTCGGTATCGGTATTGGTCTCTTTTAAGAGACGCTTGATGGTAGAGAGCTGATCATTGCTATCCAAGATCTGAAAACTCGCAGGCAGACCAGCCTCAGGGGCATGGATGCGCAGCATGCGATTGCATAGACCGTGGAAGGTTCCCATCCAAAGGCGACGCGTGTCGATCGTAGGGATCAATACGCCCAAGCGCGCTACCATTTCCTGCGCAGCTTTGTTGGTGAAGGTGACCGCTAATATTTCGGAAGGACGAACACGCCCCGTTTGAATAAGCCAAGCGATACGCGTGGTGAGTACCCGTGTTTTGCCGCTCCCAGCGCCTGCCAAAATAAGCGCAGATTCATCTGGCAGCGTAACAGCCCTATGCTGTTCAGCATTGAGCGACTTGAGCAAATCGGACATGGAAATCACCGAATCAAAAATAAGTAATTATAGAGTGGTGTTTTCAGAAATGGGCTAACTTTCCCTAAGAGCCTGTTCATAATCATCAAAAGCGGGTTGTTTTGGGGTTCCAAAATCACCCAAAAACGCTCCCTAACCTACCATTTTTGGGCATTTTTAGTAGGTTGGGGTGACGAATTGAATTAAATACGGAACCCCAATACAACCTGCTTTTGATGATTATGAACGGGTTCTTATAAGCTGTTGATGAACAAAGGTTTTTTTTGAGAGGCGGTGGCATTAAGTAATTTGTAAAAAACCTAATAAAAACAATAGGTTATGCTTTTTTATATAGCAGCCTCGACGCGGTGATATAGCGGCTTCTGGCCTTGCATTATGCATAGTGTCCTATAAACGTATCTAGATAGCCTAAAATGACACTTTTTATCCGATGCATTAGGGGTTTTCTCATAGCGGAGGCATCTTATAAATGATGCCCTCTTAAGCCTTGTCATACGGGCTACCCCCTTCTTTTCCTGTTGGATTTTTCGTTTTCTTTTGACTGCCCCATGAGCGATACCTCCCTATTTGACAAACACTTTACTCCTCAGGATATAGAGGCTTTTTGGAGTGCACAGTGGGAAGCGCGTGGTTACGCGCAAGCCACATTGAACCCTGAGCACGCTTTCTTCTCCATGTTGCTGCCTCCCCCGAATACCACAGGCACCTTGCATATGGGGCATGGGTTTAATCAAACCATCATGGACAGCTATGCGCGCTATCACCGTATGCGCGGGGCTAATACCTTATGGATACCCGGCACCGATCACGCAGGGATTGCTACACAGATGGTCGTGGAGCGTCAACTGGATGCCCAAAATATTTCTCGGCATAGCTTAGGGCGTGCGGCATTTATCGAGCGGGTTTGGGAATGGAAAAACCGTTCAGGATCGACCATCACTCAGCAGATACGCCGTTTAGGGGCTTCTATTGATTGGAGTCGTGAATATTTCACGATGGATTCAGCGCGATCACAGGCGGTTTGTGAAGCCTTTGTGCGTTTGTATGAAGATGGATTGATTTATCGGGGTAGACGCTTAGTCAATTGGGATCCTCATCTCAAAACCGCCGTATCCGATCTCGAAGTGATCAGTGAAGAAGAGGAAGGCTATTTATGGCATATCCGTTATCCATTGAGTAATGGTGCAGGCTCTATCACCGTGGCAACGACGCGCCCTGAAACGCTCCCAGGGGATGCCGCGGTCATGGTGCATCCTGACGATGCGCGTTATCAGGCCTGGATTGGTCAAACGGTGCGTTTGCCTTTATGTGATCGTGAAATCCCCATTATTGCGGACGAGGCTGTCGACCCTACATTCGGGACAGGAGCCGTTAAAGTCACTCCTGCTCATGATTTCAATGATTACCAAGTAGGTGGGCGTCATGGATTGCCCATGCTGGAGATTCTCACACTCGATGCCAAATTGAACGATGCCGTGCCCTCGGCCTATCAAGGTATGGATCGCTTTGATGCGCGCAAAGCACTCTGTGCAGATTTAGAAAGTGCGGGATTCTTGGAACGTGTCGTACCGCATAAATTGATGGTTCCACGAGGAGACCGTAGTGGTGCGGTGATTGAGCCGATGTTGACCGATCAGTGGTTTTTAGCCATGAATAAGGTTCCCGCCAATCAACAGGGCAAGGGTGCAGGCACGGCTTTGCGGGTTTCTTTAGTGCAAACCGCGCGTGAGGCCGTCGAAAGCGAGCAAGTGAAATTAGTGCCAGATAATTGGTCTAATACCTATCGCCAGTGGTTGAATCATATCGAAGATTGGTGCATTTCTCGGCAACTGTGGTGGGGTCATCAAATTCCCGCATGGCATAGTGAAGCCGGACATATTTATGTCGCAAGGAGCGAGGAAGAAGCGAAACAACAGGCCCTTGCCGCCGGAGATACTAGCGCGTTGGCGCAGGATCCGGATGTCCTTGATACCTGGTTTTCCTCTGCGCTCTTGCCGTTTTCTGCCTTAGGTTGGCCGAATAAAACACCAGAATTGGAATACTTTTTACCCACCTCTTTGCTGGTGACGGGTTTTGATATTTTATTTTTCTGGGTCATGCGTATGGTAATGCTGACCCGCTATTTTACCGGCCAGATCCCCTTTCAGACGGTGTATGTGCATGGTTTGGTACGGGATGCCGAAGGCCAAAAAATGTCGAAATCCAAAGGGAATACCCTGGATCCTTTGGATTTGATCGACGGTATCACGCTGGAAGCATTAGTAGCGAAACGCACGACCGGATTAATGAATCCGAAACAAGCCAGTAGCATCGAGAAAAAAACACGGCAGCAATTCCCACAAGGGATTCCTGCTTTTGGGAGCGATGCGCTGCGTCTGACATTTACATCGCTCGCGACATTAGGCCGCACGATCAGCTTTGATTTGGCGCGCTGCGAGGGGTATCGGCATTTTTGCAATAAACTCTGGAATGCCGCGCGCTTTGTGACAATGAACTGCGTAGAGTCTCTCCAGCCTATAGCGCAAGGAGATGCAAGCGCGGTGACAGGGGTGGAATCGGCAGAACAGATTCCCTCAGTTTCGGCAGAGCGGCGTCAGGATATGGGCATTGCCGATCGCTGGATTCGGGCTCGCTTGCAGATGCTGATTGCGGATGTCGACCAAGGGTTTGCGACCTACCGCCTAGATTTAGTTTCTCAAGCGCTCTATCAATTTATTTGGGAAGAATATTGCGATTGGTACCTTGAATTTGCCAAAGTCCAGTTACAAAACAGCACACCCAAACAGCAATATTTGACCAGACGCACCTTGCTGCAAGTGCTAGAAGCGGTTTTGCGACTAGCGCACCCCATCATGCCGTTTATCACCGAAGCACTGTGGCAAAAAATTGCGCCCTTAGCGCAAAGTTATACCGCGTTGTCCGCGAAAGGGGAGCCTGCAACAGGAGCAGCGCCCCTGCCAGAGGAAGCAGCGCATACCGCAGAAGGCCAGGGTGACGCTACGCGCTCTATCATGATGCAAGCTTACCCACAAGTGCAGGCGCAGTATGAAGACGATAGCGCGCAAGAGTGGGTCACTCAGCTGAAAAAAGTGGTCGAAACATGCCGAGGCTTGCGGGCCGATATGCAACTTTCTCCCGCGCAGCGTGTACCGCTTTTTGCCACCGGAGCAGCCCTCTTTCTGAAAGAGAGTACACCGTATCTAAAAGCGTTGGCGCGATTATCCGATGTCCATATTTTGGAAGACGAAGCGTCGCTCGATGCGGCAGTACATCCTGCGCCTACTAGAGTACTAGGCTTGCAATTTAATACCCAATTTGTTTCTTTAAAAATCGCACTCAAAGTCGAGGTGAATACCGAAGAAGAAGCAGAACGTCTTTCCAAGGAGTTGGCGCGCCTAGAGCAGGAAATGGTGAAATGCCAGGCAAAGTTGGCCAATCCGGCGTTTGTCTCTAAAGCGCCTGCCAATGTCGTTGAGCAGGAAAAGACGCGCTGCGCGCAATATGAAACGCTATACAAAAAACTTACCGAACAGCGCGCACGATTATTGGCTTGATAGTCGCCTTTTGTCGAAGGCATTACGGAGTTTGCGTGATGCGTCTTGGTCGTCGTTGGCGCTTTTGGCCTATTTTTAGTAGGTTGGGCGCCACGTTGCTGCCTCATTGAAGTCTTTACATTCACAGCTTGTATGTCCAATACTAAAATCACTAAAGCCGTTTTCCCCGTTGCGGGATTAGGTACGCGTTTTCTGCCCGCAACCAAAGCCATTCCGAAAGAAATGCTGCCGGTAGTCGATGTTCCCCTTATTCAATGTGCTGTGGAGGAAGCGTTATCGGCAGGCATTACCACGATGATTTTTGTCACGGGGCGCAGCAAACGGGCTATTGAGGATCATTTCGATAAATCCTATGAGTTAGAAATGGAACTCGAGGCGCATAACAAAGGGTTTTTATTAGAGCAAGTACGCAAAATAAAACCGCCCCATATGGATTGTTTTTACGTGCGTCAGCCCGAAGCACTCGGCTTAGGTCACGCCGTCTTATGTGCGGAAAAACTCATCGGTGATGAACCCTTTGCTGTTTTATTAGCCGACGACTTACTAGACGGTGCACCTCCCGTACTGCAACAAATGGTCGAGGTATTTAAGCGTTATCGTAATTCCGTGTTAGGGGTAGAGACCATCTCTCCCGAAGATTCTTCGTCTTATGGCGTTATCGATGGCAAAGAATGGGATGAAGGCATCATCAGCCTGACTAATATCGTAGAAAAACCTGCACCAAAAGACGCGCCTTCTAACTTAGGCGTTGTCGGGCGGTATATTTTTCAACCCCGTATTTTTGATCATTTACGCCATCTCAAGCCTAGTATAGGCGGTGAAATACAGCTGACCGATGCGATCCAATCATTGATGCAAGAAGAGCAGGTACTAGCCTGTCGCTATCAGGGTACCCGCTTTGATTGTGGAAGCAAGTTAGGCTACCTCAAAGCCACCGTAGAATTTGCACTGCGCCACCCCGAAATTAAAGACGCGTTTGAAGCGTATTTGCGAGGGCGTTTATTCCCGTAAACGATCGGATTATCTGCTTAGTCTTCACGGCCTATCTCCTGTTATAAACGCTTTGTCCGTGAAGATCACTCAACAATCTGCTTCAAATAGGCATTCAGCGGGCCACGCAATGCATTGCATACGACAATGGCCTCAGCCCGATATAAATCATCGACCGTTAATAGACGTTCCTTAGCCCCAAAATGCGGATCTGCCAATAAAATCGCGCGCATTACGCCAGGAAGCGCACCACTAGAAGTTGGTGGGGTATACCAAGCGCCGTCTAGCTTTAAAAAAAGATTACTGCGCGCTCCTTCGGTAAGATGACCTTTTGCATTCACAAATACCAAATCAAATACACCCTGTGCCTCGGCGTTTTTTAATGCGTGATCGTAATGGGGACGAAAACTCGTTTTATATTGAAGCCATAAAGGAGGAGAAATAGGGCTGTTGTTCTCTAATCCCAACCCTATATCTGATGCCAGAGAGATAGGAACGGGCTCAGTAGGTAATGGAGGAAGTGCTTCCGTAGAAATCGTATACGTGCCCAATGCATCTACAGTGAGCCTTATTTTAAAAGCAGCGGGCGCTGCTTCCCCATCATATGCAGGAAGTGCAGCGATAGCAGCTTGAAGCGCACGATATATTGGGCGAGACAGCCATACAAAACCCAAATGCTTTGCGGCGCGGCGCAAACGACGCATATGGCGACGCGCATGGCGTATGCCTTGTTCGCGTGTGGCATACATCGTTTCTAGAAGCGTAAAAGCGCGAGGGAAATCTAAATTTAACTGCGCCGAATCTAACTGCGTCAAAAACTGCGCTTTTAAGCGACATTCTTGGAATTCTTCCTCTGCATGGCTATCTAGTACGATGCCGGAACCTATTCCCAGAACGCCTTTCCAATAGGTAGGGGTTGGGGTTTTCTCAAGAATAAGGGTGCGTATGGCTACCGATAAACAAAAATCTCCACATGCTAATGGGCTAGCGCTGTGGGTAAACCCTGGTGCCGCATCTAACCAGCCAATAGCCCCGGTATAGAGCCCTCGAGGTGTGCTTTCGAGGGCCTGAATCCATTGCATCGAACGATGTTTAGGTGCGCCTGTAATAGATCCACAAGGAAAAAGCGCGCGCATAATCTGTGCAAATGGGAGGCCAGGGCGCAATTGGGCCTCTACCGTAGAGCTCATTTGCCATACGGCACCATAAGGCTCCACTTCAAAAAGCGCGGGCACCTGCACAGAACCGGATTGGGCGATTTGGCTTAAATCGTTGCGCAGCAAATCCACAATCATCACATTTTCTGCTTGATTTTTAACGCTGGCAGCCAATTGGGCCGCTGCATCGCTATGCGCTGCAGCGGATGAACGTGCTGCAGTGCCTTTCATCGGTTTTGCAGTGAGTTTTCCCGCCTGGTTTTGTAAAAAGAGCTCAGGAGAGAAAGATAAAACCCAATTTCCTTCGGGTAGTGCAATACATGCTCCATACGCAGTGGGCTGCCGCTTGCGCAAGCGGCGGTATAAAGCCAGAGGAGAGCCAAATGCATCGAAATGCAGTCGATAAGTGAAATTCATCTGATACATCTCACCCGCTTGCAAAGCCTCCAAAATAGTATTGACAGCCTGGGTGAATTCCGCCTCAGAGCAGCTGGATTCTATTTGCGCGATGCCTGCAGCAGTATTTTGCGTCTTGTGTCTCAGAGGGTCTGTCGCGGTTTGTGTAGCATCTGCTTGCTCTAACCAGGCTTGTACTTCTTGCTCCGAAAGCCGTGTACTTTCCCGAAAGAGTAAAAAACGGCACGCTGATGGGCGCGACGATAGATCCTCTGGCTTTTGCTTCTCCGCCGTGATCCCATAAGCTGAAAAATCCGCCCGCGAACTTGCGTGTGCTAAATCCTTATCCTTCTGCACATGTAATTGCACCCCCCACTCATACTCTGCAAGCACAACCGCATGTAAACCTGCTTGCAGATCCTTTTCTACCGCGTCGCACACAGACTCCCACTGCGCGCCATCTGTGCAAATGTGCTCGTGCATATACTGCGTATACAAACGACTAGAAGGCTGAGACGCTTGAGCTTGGCAATCATCCAATAGCGCAAAAATATAAGGAAGAGGCGAGGGCATGATAAAAATCAAAAAGGAGGAGCAGCGAGAGGAGATCGATATGCAAAGCCGATATAGCATTACGCATCAAAATAACGGGTTCTAAGAGCCTGTTCATAATCTCCAAAAGTGGGTTGTGTTGGGGTTTCAAAATCACCCAAAAACGCACCCCAACCTACGAAAAATGCCCAAAAATGGTAGGTTGGGGTGAGGAATTGAATTAAATACGGAACCCCAACATGACGACCTCAAAGGTGATTTTTTAAGATCGTAAACAGGCTCTAAGAAGTATTCCGCCTTACGGCATTTATCAACACTCCAAATTATCTATTAGGCGTGTAGTGCCAAGGGTCGCGGCTGCAAGAATGACCAACTCAGGTAATGCAGAAGGGGTGCTCGGAGAAGACGAGTTCGAAGCCATTTTCAGCATAGGCTCCTGCAAAGTATGGCGCTCACGTATCGCAATATAGTCCGGTTTCCAACCCCGCGCGCGTAAAGAGGCGCAAGCCTCTTGCTCCATCGCTGCAAAATCACGGCGATGCGCAATGTGAATCGCATCGCGTACTTTGAGCAACGTCGCAAAAAGCGCAGCGGCACGTTCTTGTTGCTCAGGCGTGAGATAACGATTTCGAGAAGATAAAGCCAAACCCGACGCACAGCGCGCAGTATCCCCAGCAATAATCTGGATCGGGAGCATAAACTGACGGGCCATATCGCGCACCACATGCAACTGCTGATAGTCTTTTTTCCCAAAAACCGCCGCGCGAGGCTGCACTCCATGAAAAAGCTTGAGCACCACGGTACACACCCCCTCAAAAAAACCAGGTCGATGTAATCCTTCCAAAATATCGCCCAAAGCCGGAGAAGGACAGACCCGACAAGTTTGCGCTTCAGGATAGAGTTCCGCTTGTGTAGGGGCAAAAAGAATATCGACCTTCTCCCGCTCCAATACCGCAATATCCGCTTCTAGGGTGCGCGGATACCGTTCAAAATCTTCATGGGGCCCAAACTGCAAAGGATTGACAAAAATACTCGCCACCACAGGACCCCCATGCCTATGTGCAAGCTGCATCAAAGACGCATGGCCTTCATGTAAATTCCCCATAGTAGGTACAAAAGCCGTATTTTTTTCTGCATGCAAATAGGCACGTAGTTCATCGAAGGTATAGAGAATGTCCATAATGCAAGAAAGTGGGGGAGTGAAAGCGCATTTTCGATGACCAGACCCCCCATGCGCAACAGGATGAGGAAAAAAGCCCGTGCCAAATCCATCAAAATGGCAAAAAAAGATCAGAAAGTATAGTGCAGAGCGCAATACCGCATTGCTAAATCCCTATTTCTTTCCCCTTCCTGTCCTATATGAATAAAAATCATCAAAGGCACTAGGAATTCCTAAAAAAGCCAGTTATACTTCGCTTCATCGTAACAGACACAGACAGACGCGGGGTGGAGCAGTCTGGCAGCTCGTCGGGCTCATAACCCGGAGGTCGTAGGTTCAAATCCTGCCCCCGCAACCCATTTAAAGACTCTCTAGTCTTGTAAAAAGCTTGAACACATTGTTCAAGCTTTTTTTTCGTCTATAGAAAAGCAAAAACCACCTAGGCAACGTGAAAAAAACGTGAGTGGTTCAGGTTACGTAATCACCTTATTCAGCATAGTTCCCCATTCCTCCAAATAACTGACTGGAAAGTCGTCGCACCGCCGATCACCTTTCATGAATTCTGGTTGGAGTCTATTTATAGATTTAATTCTATGCAATGACTTACCTTTACTATTATACTAAAAAATAGCTATTGCTAAACTTGTTAATTGCGCCTTAAATAATATTTTAAGCGATGTGTAATGATAAATTAGAAGATATATCATGAAAATAAATAATATTGGTAAGTCGCTTTCGAACATACATTCTACTCAAGATACCCAGGCAACTGAAAATCCGTCACTGCCATCTTCTGCAAAAATCAATCCTAGAGATAGATTTTTTAATCTATTAAGGGTTAACCCTCAAGGTTTCTTGCCTCGTAGCTTGCAGAGCAACATTTTTTCTTTCAAGGAAATCAACTCACATTCTAGTGCTTCGGTTAATGAAAATATACTTCAAATGCTTATGATTAAAAATGCATAAAATATTAACTATAGATTTAATGATGAAATTAGTATTAATTATAATGAATCCATCTCCAGAAAATTAATTATAAATGAAGAAGATTGTAGCGAGCAGCATATAGATTCCAGTATTACTTCTAAAGAAAATAAAAAATCGCCCATATTGCCTAATGAAATCTGGCTGATGATTTTTGAAAAATTGAACGATATGGGTAATTCTTTAGGATTGTATAATTTATCACTAACAAACAAGTTTCTTTATGAATTAGCTAAAAGTGATGAAAATTATCCTATACATAAATTTTTATGCTCGCCTCTAGCCAAAGAAATATATGAAGATTCGCAAATAAATACGCTTAGAGAGGTTGCTTTTTCTGAAGGTAAAGAATTTCTATTAAATACAATTTACCCTAAAAATTCAGATTCCGAATTACAAAATTTGGTCAATGCCTTTATCTTAAAAAGAATTAAAAGAGGAAATCCTATTAAGGCCATGAAGTTGCTTTTATCTAATTCCCCAGATAAAAAAGAAAGGGGAGCTGTACTTAGAGATCATCCAAATTTAATTCGAAAGGATTTAGTAGAAATGGGGTTTTGTAATCCTGATGAATACGATGATACAGAACTCATAGGACAAGCATATGCAGCCCATATTCTTAAAAGTATAAGCGAATTTTGCACTCAAGAAGAAGAAATAGATGTAGAAGCTTTTCTAGAAATTAATGTTATTTTTATAGCTAATCGATTCAGGAATAGCTATCAAATAGGGTGGTCGCATGCAAAATCTCTTGCAATTAAGAGTAATATGTTTTTAAAATTCTAAATTTGCACAGTGAAATAATAGGATTATTAGTCTGGATGTTTTATTATAAAACTTCTTGCTGCAGAAAAATTTTAATGAAGCGGTGGAAATTTTCTGATTCGTTAAAGTAATTGTTAATTGTCACGGTTACTTTTAGCCGTGGATTATTCAAATTTTGTCAAGTGTATTTCGCAGTGAGTCCAAGTAATTTTACCATATCAAGCGCAGAGCTTTTTATATTTTCATCAGACGTATCCGGAGCTTGGTCTACTGTTTCTCTTGCTGTATAAGATCAATTACGGTTATAAAATGTATTAAAAATATATCAGGATGATCCTTTTAAAAAGCTTTTATTTACCGATCAAAGGTTTCTACCCAAATTTTCTTCTTGGGTTCTTGTTAATTGCCCACTGTGTGTCAAAGCCTACCTAGAAAAACCTACTACCTGCCCTAAAGAATTTGCTGGATCCACCTATTTCTCCCATCTGATGCATTGACGCCAGTTTTTTTAAACAGCCATGTTTTATCAAAAGGCCTGCTTAATCCAATCTGGCTTTTACCATCCAAGATTCCCTCACCGATCATCCAGTACCTTACTGAAAACGCGGTCTCCCTGAAGTGACCCCAGAAAGTTGGACGTTAAAAAAATTAAGCTTATGACGATAGCGCTGAGAGGCCTGTATCATAAAGGGACTAACGTATAGGGGGCACAAAAAATAGTGCATTTTGATGCAGATCGATGTGGCGGAATAGAGGTTATCCCATCACCTATAAGTTTGAATATTAAAAAAATAGATATTTTAAAGCAGTTTTATTTTTATGATGTATAACTACATCGTAGTTTTATATTTTTAGAATAAAATACAAACCGTATAAATTGGGCACAAAAAAGCCCTTTCTGATGAAAGGGCTAATATGAGAATGGGGATTTTTTTATGGGTTTCTAAATGCTGCAATTAAAAGAACTGCTTTTATGCTAATTTCTCTATTAATTTTTCGATAGTTGCGGCTTGTCTAGCATTTATCTCATCTTTTTTAGCATTCTCCGCACGCAGTCGCGCCAGTTCAGCAGCTTGCTCCGCAATTCTTTCTTTTGCGGCGTCTAATTCAGGGCTACTCGACGAAGCGGCGCGCTGATTGGCCAGTTCCTGTCTTAATATACTGAGCTCGCTGACGATAGCGGTGGCGCCATCCTGAAAATCCTTCCGTAGCGTATCCGTACCTGCATCGATACAGGAAGTCACTGCTTGCGTATGCAATTGGATACCATCACCAACGACGGAGGTCATTGCCTTGGTGGCGTCATTAATACGGTCAATGGTTGTTTGAGTGTTTATTGCTGCTAAAGTGGTAAGTGTGTCTACTGCGCTCATATCAAGTTCTTGTTCTAAAGAGAAAGCTAAAATGTCTTCAAAGATCCTAATGAGAGTTTGCTTTACTTCATTGCGGTAAGTCAATGCTGTATTGTCGGAAAATATTCTCAAGAAGTCCGCAAACGAATTTAGCACACCAAGCACTGCTGTGCCGTATGGAATGATGTCATAGGACAGCATTCTACGTATTAAAGAAAAAAGAAACTCACATCCTTTTTGTAAGTCAGTCGCTTTAGGAGGCTCTTCGGGTTTAATTTTGCCGATTTCTTTTTTAAGCGCCTCCCATGCGAGTATAAACGTCAGTCCCGCATGACCCTCTTCACAAATGGAGGTTTCGCACCGTACCGTTTCTATCGCGCGTGTAGCGCTCCATGTTTCTAAAGACTCTGAAGTACCTTGTAAGGTCGTTGCGCGTACACGAGAACTTCCTGCAGAGAGGGATTCCTCGCTATCCGACCCCTCTTCTTCTAATTCTTCCAGAATTGCGGCAGAGCTTCTATCAGGTGGAAGCGTTGTATTCTGTGGTTTATATATAAAGTCTGGTGCCGTGTAGGTGATTCTTAGGTGAT
>JASSUL010000008.1:0-100075 GCA_031963005.1 Mycoavidus cysteinexigens
ATCAGTGCGAGACGCAGATGCCGAGAAAAGAGGAGGAGTACTTACCGTATGCGCAGAGTTTGCGCGCTCCGTCTGGGCAATCAGGCGTGGCCTTTGAAGACGTGTAAGGTATTCTCGAAAAAAAGCAAGATAGAGCGTATTAGGGCGCCGAAGAGAGCTCCATTGAGGCCACATAGAGATCAATATGGCCCGTATGCGGTTCAATATATAGTGGAAGTTCAGCGTGGGGATGAGGCTAGGATCCATAATACGAATAGAGACTGCTTTTTTTTTACTTTTTAATAGGCTAAATATGTGGGGATCGTTACGCTTTAATGCTATATAGGCCAAAGGTGTGAGCTTGATTTGTGCGTCGTTATTGATGAGAAAATCGATGAGCAGAGGACGTTTTTGTTGTATGGCTCGATGTAAAGGCGTACGCCCTGCGCTATCTACTTCATGAATGTAGGTGGGATTCTGATCAAAAGCAAACTGCGCTAACCAGTGCCCTTCCTGCTCCGAAGAGACATAACAGGCTGCATGTAAGAGGGTCATGCCTGTGGGGGTATAGGTCGGATCGAACAAGATATCCTGCTCTTGCCCTTTTTGTAAGAGATAGCGCGCCGTACTGAGCAAATTCACGCCATGTTCTCGAATGGCTTGAGGGGCATTGGGGGAAAAGTAGGAGGCGGCCATAGCCGATACCGCCACTTCTGCAGCAGTTTTGCCTCGGTAGGAGTTTTGGTTATCCTGACTTCTCCCTTTTTTACCCAGCAACACGCCGTGGTCGATCAACAGCTCGACCATCTTCAGGCATCCGGTTTCCGCCGCGATATGCAAAATATTGACAGGCAGCCGACGAATACTGGCTTTATCCAACAAATAATGCGCAATGGGAAGGTCTGCGTTTTTAACTGCTCGCTTTAACGCTTTTTCGGCATGTAAAGGCGACGTGATATCTTGCTTGCATAAATTGGGAATATTGCGCTGTACGGGCACCCATCTCAAAAAGGCGAGCATATGCGCAGGGTGGTCGCGTATCCAATCTACAAACGCATTTTGAGCCTGTTCGTTGGCCTCGATATCATTAGGATATAAAGAGCCTTTTTGCACAATACCGGCGCGTTGCAGATGGGCTATCGTAATTGGCGCATGCGATCCTGCAAGCTTTATTAGCCTCAGAATATTTAATCCCTCAAAGATCTGCTTGGGTGTTCGCTGCCCATACTTGCCTGCATCGCCTATTAATGCTTGAAATTCTTCCCATTTAGAGACCCACTCTGGATGGACCCAATCAAAATTGTATTGACAAGGGATGTCAGTATTCCCTGTTTTTTGCAATATCTCCTGTGCATCGAGATCGTCTGACTGATAGGCGAGCTTGATAACGCTCCGTTTCTTCGCCCTCTCGTTTGAAATCGTATCTTCCTGAATAGGGATAGTGGCATCAGCTCCGTGTTCAAGGAGTAATTCCATCAGGCGGTACTTTCTTTCTTTAAAGGCAATATGCAAAGGGGTAAATGCGTTTCTATCTTGTGTAGGGGTATGGATACAACCAGGATCCTTTTCAATCATTAATCGCGCAACCCTCAGTCCCAGATCAACGTCTTCTGCATAACATGCTGCATGTAGCAGGGTCATATTTTTAGGCTGATATTGGGGATTGAACTGAATGCCTTTGTCTATTAAATAGAGGGCGATATGAAGCCGGTTCATTCTATTTTTCTTGCCCTCTGGTGAAGGGCTAACAACAAAATTCCATAATGTGAGCTGGGATATGGCTAAGTCTGCAGCAGTTTTCCCGTAATAATAATGCTGAATAGGGTTGGATCCTGTGTGATGAAGTGGACCTCCTTTTTTTACCAGCCACTCAACCATTTTAAAGGATCCTGCAGTTACTGCTTTATGCAGAATATTGCGCGGTAAATGCTCAATACTGATCCCCACGGTATTCACAAAATAATCTGCCATGAGAGTATTGGCTTTTATAATCGCGTTTTCTAAAGCTAAAGCGCGTTTTTTGTTGAAATCCTGTTCTGCATCGAAATCCGTTATATGGCGCTCTTTGATAGAGGTAAATACAGTTTTCACGATAGTCAAATTGTCATAATTTGCGACTATGGCAAGTAAATTGGGGATAGAA
This sequence comes from Mycoavidus cysteinexigens, assembly GCA_031963005.1. GTDB lineage: Bacteria > Pseudomonadota > Gammaproteobacteria > Burkholderiales > Burkholderiaceae > JASSUD01. The sequence goes on from JASSUL010000008.1 coordinate 2,123, forward strand.
TTTTGCGCAGGCACCCATCGTAAACACACTAAAATACATGCTGGGTCAGCGTGGATCCATGCTAAAAATTCTCGTGAAGCAATTTCTCTCGTAGGAGAATTTGGCGGCAAGAACGATTTATCTGTATAAATACCTGCTTGCTCTAAATCTGCAAGAGTTATTCCCAATAAAGCATCTGGATTCTCTTTAATTCGCTTGAGTAAATGAAATCCTGAAAAGATCTGTTCAAATGTTTTTTGGCCATAAGTGCAGGCATCTTTTACTAATGTTCTAAACTCGGAAAGCGTAGATACGATTTCTGGATAAAGCCAATCAAATTTTTGATATAAAGCAAGCCATTTTACTTTTGGCAATTGCACATTAAATTGCGTTACACCTATTATTTCATGGGGTTCTAAATTCAATAAAGTATGATAAAAAATTAATCCCACTATTTCTAGTGGTATCTCCGGGTATTTTGGAGGGAGATTAGTTTCTGAGAGGCGGTGCTCTTCTAATAAGGGTTCTTTTTGCCCAAGCGCTTTTTTCTCGATAATCCATGCCGTGCTAAACAATAATGCAAGACGTTTGAAATTTCTCTCTTGTAGCTCCTCTAAAGATAGCTCGGATAAGGTTTCTGCCGAATCTTCAATAAGGGTAGCTGGTATAGGTGATGTGGGGGCTAGGGCATGAGCGGAAGATGGAATCGAGTTTATAGTATTCATACTGCATGCCCTATGATGGAAACGGAGAGGATCCAAGTTGTATTGGAGAACAGGTCCTGACCGGATGCCTAAATGGATTTTTTAGATTTACTTTCCATAAAGGGTATCTCACCCTTTATGGAGTGGCTTTACCTCTTTGTGCCTAAAGGATAGCGTTACTGTGTGCAATAGTATGCTCAGTTGGAATAGGTCATTAAGCGTATAAGGAGTAAAGACCAGTATGTTGTGTATGCAGATAGGGGAAGAGAAAACCTCTATTTTGCGAGTAGAGCGAGGAGAAATCTTATGGTAGAGCCGATCAGCCTTATTACAGGCTTCCTAGCAGGGGCAGCATTGGGAGGAACAGGAGGGCACTTTAATGGGAAAAGAGTAGAGAGAGATAATTTAAATCAGACTCATCAGAGTGCATTAGATGCTAGAGATGCGCAATGTCGAACAAGATTAGAAGATCGAGATAGGCAACATCAAAATACATTAGAAGCTGCATTAAGTGTTCGAGATGCGCAACATCAAAATACATTAGAAGCTGCATTAATTGCTCGAGATGCTGAACACAATATTATATTACAAACTCAATTAAATGCTCATATTACACGACATACTAATGACTTAAATGAGCAAGATATTCGATATAAAAATTTAATAATTGTTGAGAGGAAACAACATACAGATGCATTGAATTCGAAAAATATTGAGCATAGAAATTCAAGAAATAACCTGATTGAACAGCATAGAAATGAATTAAATGCACTGAATTTAAAACATGAGCAAGCATTAGCTACTCAAGGTAAGGAACAGGCGACCACGTTACAGGGTGCACTAGATGCTCGGGATGCACAGCGTGAAACTGAGATAACTGATTTGAAGAAAAGTCATGTTGATGAAATAGTTGAGTTGAAAAAAAGTCATGCTAATCAAATAGCTAGTTTGAAAAAAAGCCATGATGATGCAATAGCTTTGTTAAAACTAAAAATAGAAACTTTAGAGAAAGAAATAAAAGTTTTAAAACAGGAAAAAGAAAATTTACAACTAGCAAAAGAAAATTTACAGCAGGAAAAAGAAAATGCATTGATTTCTTATCAAAATGCATTGGAATTGCAAAGAAATGAATTAGGTTCCAAAAATAGAGAATTAGATTTACAAAGGGAATCATTGGCTACGCAACAGCAGTCATTAGCTAGGCAAGATGCTAGGATAGAGCAATTACTCCATCAATTAAATTTTTTCATGCTTGGCTATCCCGGTGTACCAGCAGCAAACAATGATTCTATAGCTACTCCTTCAAATGATGGTTCAGTAACCCCTTCAGAATTAGGCGGGAGCTTTTACACGGAATCGGTCTTGGGTGAATCAGAAAACGATGAATTTATAGCACCTTCTTCTGTAGATTCTAGCACGCATGACCTGAATGCCAACAATGATGCATCGGTCAATATACAAGCCATAGTTTAAATATATTTTGACATCGCATGATTTTGCATTCCATATATACGTTTTAAAAATTAACATATAAATACCACAATAATATTCATTAAGAGCACACTCTCTTTCATACAGCAGGGTGTGTTTTTTCCTTTTCTGAGGTTTTGTTCTCAGTATATGGGGGAGCACCGTTTACCGGCTATGCTTCATGCTCCCCATCCTATGCCAATTACCCATGATGATTTACGCGAACTGACTAAAGTTTTGCTCGATGACTATCTGCTCAATATCCGAATTGATCAAATCGGCGTAGAGCGTCCTTTGCTCAAACGCTGTTTAGCCAAGCGTAAACTGTTTTTTGGTGCGCGGCAGCATATTGTTGAAAATGTGCGCAAAGACTACGGCAGTCACTTTATGTGGGCCTATGGCGAAACTCCTGTGGAATTCAATAAGCGCAATATGACTGAACAAGTGCAATTTCCCTGGCGACGCGCGGTCGATGGCTTGTATTTGGCCTATGACCGCCTTTTTGGCGCAGGGATCGATGTACGAAAAGGCGCACGCGGAGAATATCGGCTCGCGCAGAATGAGAGGATGCAACTATTGAATCTGCTCGATGAGCAAATGGAAAGCCTCAAATTGGGCTTTTTAGATCGCTTAGATACAGAACTTCATCGCGATGGCACCGCTTCACTAGATGCTATCACGGGCCTCGATGCCTTGGTGTCTACCAATCCCTCTACCAGCATGGTCGGTGGCATAAATCAAGAAAAGATGCCCTGGTGGCGCAATGCCGCCTATATCGCGATTAAAACTGGCCACGCAGGAAATCTCACGCTTCAAATGGAGCAAGCGTGGCGGCGGTGTATTCGAAATGGCGGAGTACCGGACTTTATTTTAGCGGGATCGGCTTTTTTAGATACATATTCGTCAAGAAATACAAGTCGTGCAAAATGCACAGGCTGCACGGCCTAAAGTACTGGATGCGGGCGTCGGTAAAGCAGGCAGTACGGGGGCCTGTATTTCAAAAGCGTTGAAATGGGTCTTGGATCCGCATTTCGAGACGCTAGACACGCTGGAAACTCCCGTCATTTCGTGGGAAAAACGCTGTTATTTCTTGAATTTCAAATACTTTAAATAATGTGGCCACAGGTCTAGCCGCACAGAAACGCCCAGGCCTGATTAAAGTGGCGACGCTAGAACCTGGCACCACAGGTTTATTTGCTGCAGGCGGACAGTTGCATACCTTTTATGGCGAAGGAACTATAACCCATGCGGATACACGCTTTGCTGTGCATAAGGTGACGTATCCCCAAGGAGAACAGGCTGTTAAAAGCGTGCCCTTTGTCGGTATTTTTTGAGAAGGGGGCGTGATGTTCGGAATCGATGATTTCGCGCTGGCAGGGGTTCTATCGATGATTGCGGGTACGGCGCTGCAATATCACGTGCAATCACAAGCACAGGTTTGGCAGCAACGGGTATTACAAGAATCTTTACAACGGCAACGCGGTTTCTACAACAGATTCGTGGGATGTTTGAAGCGAGCGGGATGACTCCCGAGGAATTGGCCCAAACGTTGGAGTTCAGTGCCTTACTGCAATCCGGTGAAACGGCTCATCTCCAAACGGCATTACAGATGCTAGAAGCCCAACGAGCCGATTTATGTAAAAAACTCAGGGTAAAGTTGCCTGGAATCGACGCACTCGCAGAGTACTCCGATTTAACCCAAGAAGTGCAGCAAGGCACGATTACCCGTCAACGCGCATTAGAAATAGCCGATTTACGCAGTAAACAAGACACCATCCAACAACAGGCCACGGCACAGCAACACGCGCAACAAGAGAGCGCACAATTTGAAGTCGCAGTGACGCAAGGGCAGCAGGCGATGATGACCTATTTGCAACAAAACGCACATACCGTGGATCATGCAGCCCGACTACAAGCGATTCAAACATACTTTGCACAACCGGTAAATATGCAATCCTTTATACAGATCTATCACTCTATGCAATGGAAACCAGCGCTCAAATGGATGTATGGCCCCTGCGCCTTCACATCCTCCCCCCATTACGCAGTAGTACCACGGTATTAGGGCAGCCCAGCAGTAGTGCATACACTGCACCTGCAGATCGCCTTGTGCAGCGTATAGGCGGGTTGTAGTACATCACCAATCACTCGGAGGCCTTATGTCGTACTGTCGATTATCTGCCTTAGAATCTTTTCATAGTGGATGGATGGAGTTAGGTACCCGATTCGCAAACCCTTCTTCGAGCGCTATGCCATCGCCTACAGATGGAGAAAAAGAACCCGATTTCGCTGTACCCACACTAGCAAAGCGTCCCTTGATCGAAAAATTGCGAGACCAATGGCATCTCGTCTTTGAAGATCTGCAAGATGCTAGCTATCAAAACGGAGGATTGAAGGCAAGCCAAAAAGCGCAACTGGCCGAGTTGCTGCAAGCGTATCAAGAAGCCTGCGAGGCGCTGCTGCCTTCTTAGCCTTGGATAGAGCCGTATCTCAACCCTCCTTCTGCTTTACCAGATAACGTCATCCCTTTGTCTATTCACCCTATATCTATCGAGGCCTGTGAAGTGATTCAAGAAGCACTTGCCGATCTCCATGCGGTAATACAAGAAATAGACACATTTTTAGAAGTAGTCGGGCCCAGTGTGCAGGCCAGGCAATCTGCGTTTTATGGGCCGTAGCCATCATCATAACGAGCGTGTTTGCGCTTTATCTGCGTAGAGTATGAGCGCGATGCAGCCAAAACGCAGGCGCAGTGGGAAAAGCGTAAAAGACAATGGCATACGTTGGAAAAATACTTGGCGTTGTTTTGGTGGGGAGGGATGTTTAAAGAAAAATGTAGCGAGCTGGTTATATAAAATTCTTAATAAAAAAATTTTTTTATTAATTAACCAGTAACTTTAATGAACCAATGGGATATGGAAGCCTACGTTAAAAATACTTATATTCTGCACTCGAAAACAACAGCGGTTTCATTACATTCTATTCATTTAACTGGAGGTGGGGCATACGAAAATCGTAGCAGGCTCCACCTTCATTGTCGAGTCGGATGTACGATTAAATCAGCGTTTCCTTAATTGGGGTTACGCTATCATTACCATAGAAGCAGGATTTATATCTTCAGAGATTGTAGGTGAAGCATCGATCTTTTGAGCAGTCTCCTCTAATTTCGCGTGCAAATAAGCTAAATTGTCTTTTTTCTGCAGTTCTTTGAGGGAACCAACAATATTATTCTTATCGTATTCATTCAATACTGGATTTTCAGCCCATCTTTCTAATAAATATAAAATATAAAAGCCATACTTTTTTTCTATATTAGTAATTGACAAACTAATAATAGCCGATGTAAAGGTAATCAGCGCCGCATTCATATCTTTTATAGCTATTTCTTTTTGAGAGAAAAATTCTATTTTTTCCAACGCCCATTTTATATAAATTTCTTCTCGTTCTTTTGTTGTTGCAAAAGATAAAAGATAGTATAAGATTTGCCATCTTGCTTCGGGATGCAACACCTTTTCTATCTCAAAGGATAAGCTTTCTATCGTATCTTGAAACTTTTTAAAGAGATCCTTATTTATTTTTCCAGGACCTATGGACTCTATTGATATTGTTAGGAAATATAGGGTAAGTGCTTTTATTTTTGGCGTTTCTTCATATTTTTTTAAATGAGAGCGCAAGCTATCCAACAGATTTTCTAGTAGACTTTCCTCTAAAGTATCGTTTTCATTAGACGCCAATAAAAAAATCGCTCGAGAATGCATTTCACTCAGCCTTTGCTCGGCCTGACCTGTTATTTTCTTTGAGGCGACAAAATTAACGAATTCCCGCTTATTCTTTGCTTTTTGCACCAATTGAGTATCATCTAGAGCGTCAGTAAAACTCAGCCAATATTCAAGCATAGGAAAACTATCTAATTCTTTACTACATTCAAGGTAAGGGCGAAGATGATCATTAAATAGAGTAGCCTCATCGGGATGTTTAGTCTCCCCTTCTTCATCTGGCATTAAATGCGTGGTTAAATAGTGCAGCATGTCACGCTTTTGTGAAGAATCATATTTTCCAAGCAAATCGAAGGCCTCTTTCATTAATCTTTGCCTTTCGGTAGGGCGCGCGCAGCTTGCTAGCCAAGTGATGCCTTTCAGACGCTCAACGTCTACTTTGTGTGCCATTATGCTTTCTTCAATTTTTGAAGCAAAAGAATTTTGACCGTGAAGATGTAAGAAAAATTTGCGTTGCTGCTCTGGAGAAAGAGAGCGGACTGTCCTGATGATCAATGGAACCTCAGATCCCAACTGCCTGCTCGTCAGCAAAAGCTGCACTAAGTCGAATGCATTGATATCTTTTGCAATTAAGTCAAGGCATGGCAAATTAGTATTAGCTAATATATCTAATGCCTTTGTATTTGTGATGACGTTAGTCACTTCGCCTGCTCCTTCAAGTTAAGATAATTACTGGTTTACATAGTCAAGCCTGAATAAATCGATTTAAAAAAATAGATCTAAACAGAGGTGGAAAATGGTGATCGGGACCCGCATAAAAAGAGTTAACTCCATTCTGGGATTACCTAAACGACCGCATTTCATGCAGCGATCAAATTCCGCTTTTGCCTCAGCTCGTCGAACAACGTATCACTGCCTCTGCTTGAGCAGTTTGCTGTCAGTCGCCCCGAGTTATTGAGAAGTTACGAATATGGACGTGCGATTAAATCAGCGGCTCCCTATAAAAAATTAATATAAAAATACCATCGTAATATGTATTAGGAGCACATACTATTTCATAAAGCAGGGTTGCTCCTTTTTATTTACTCAGGCTGTGTTCTTCACGCTTTGGGAGGCACTGTTTATTGATTGTACTTTTTTCTCTCCACTATGCCGATTACCCATGACGATTTACGCGAACTGACTAAAGTCTCGCTCGATGACTACTTGCGCAATATACCGATTGATCAAATCGGCGTGGAGCGCCCTTTGCTCAAACGCTGTTTAGCGAAGCGCAAACTATTCTTTGGTGCGCGACAACATATTGTGGAGAAAGTACGCAAAGACTATGGGAGTCACTTTACGTGGGCTTATGGCGAAACTCCTGTGGAGTTCAACAAACGCCATACGACCGAACAAGTGCGTTTCCCTGGCGACGTGCGGTGGATGGGCTGTATTTGGACTATGACCGCCTTTTTGGCGCAGGGATCGATGTACGAAAAGGCGCACGCGGCGAATATCGGCTAGCCCAGAATGAGAAGGTGTAACTATTGAATTTGCTCGATGAGCAAATGGAAAGTCTCAAACTCGGCTTTTTAGATCGATTAGATACGGAACTCCATCGCGATGGTACGTTTTCTGCGGATGCAGTCATGGGCCTCGATGCCTTGTATCTACCGATTATTCTATCGGCATCGTCGGGGGCGTAGACCGAGAGAAGATGTCCTGGTGGCGCAATGCCGCCTATACCGCGATTAAAACCGGTCATGCAGGAAATCTCACGCTCCAGATGGAGCAGGCCTGGAGATGGTGTATTCGGAATGGCGGAGCACCGGACTTTAATCGCGACGATAATGTGCATATCGTCACGCCGACTCGCCCCAATAACACGCTTGCTCTGTACGCGATGATCACCGTGCGTTGCGCGCTCACGATGTCGCGTGCCAATGCGCATGCGGTCCTCGCCATTCAATAGGAGGGCAGCCACGATGATGCAATGTGAACTCCACCAGGTGCGCGTGCGCCGCGATGCGCAGACGACGACCCCTACGACGATCACAGCCTACGAATTACCTATTTTGCAGGTGCTGTACGGGATTGAGAATATGGCCGAGATATCCATATTGATGGATGAGAGATTTATCAGGGGCTGTGCTTGGACAGGTGAACGGACCAACCAGGGACGCCATAGATCTAAGCTTATCTGACAGGGCAACGACCGACAGGCGTGCTCAAATTGGCGCGCACTGATATTTGCGATGGTGCGCTTGGGGCGCAACAGAATAAAACCAATAAACGGTTACAAACGGTTACGTATTGCGATTGAAGGGCAGTTAGCACAATTGATTAGCCGGTTAACTCAAATTATCCCAAAGTCCGGCAAAATGCATTTATTCACATTATTATGCAACGAAAACAGTGAAGAATTGACTGCTGGTGCTTTGCGTGGTCGATTTGAGAAGGCGCGAGCAAAAGCAGCGCAAATTGCACGAGAACAAGCGCAGCATGATCTAGCTTCTCCGTATTCTAGCTTCTCATATAGAAGCGTTCCAGTTTCGAGATTTGCGGGCTAAAGCGGGTACAGATAAGGAAGAGTACGCAGGTATGGCAGCGACCAGAGATCAACTTGGACGCGCTGATGAAAAGATGACTAAACGATATGTAGACACCGCAAAGGTAAGCTCGTCAGTCCGACTAAATAAGCCCTTTTTTGCGGAACAAATCCAAGTCGAAAATTGATGCAAAAAACATGAATTGCGGAGCAAGCTTCGAATTGCGGAACAAATAAAAAAGGCCTACATCGCTGTAGGCCTTTTAGTGTCTGGTAGGCCGTGCAAGGTTCGAACTTGCGACCAACGGATTAAAAGTCCGCTGCTCTACCAACTGAGCTAACGACCCGACGAAAGTGCAAGATTTTAACCGAAAATATTTTGAATTGGAAGACCTACGGCCCTTATTTTTTAAAATGAATCTCTATTTTGTTGTGAGGGGGAATTTTGGCTGGCTATTTTTAGATTATAGGTTCAAAAAACCTTAGTGTCTGTCTACCCAGCGCAATGTAGTGATTCCTAATGCAAGATAAAGAAGGGCCGGTATTGCGGCGACTAGTGGCGCTGGCCATGTTTTGAGCATTCCTATATGGGAGAACAGGGTGTTTGTTAGCTGAAAGCTCATACCTAACATAATGCCTCCAAAGACCTTGATACCTACTACGCCGGCTCGGGTGTGGAGGTAGGCGAAGGGGAGGGAGAGTGTCAGCATGACGAAAATGGCGAAGGGGTAGGCAAATTTTCGCCATAAGGCAATGTTGTAGCGTTGGGTATCTTGGTGATTTTCTTCTAGATGGTGGATATAAGAAAATAGGTCCTTGATCGACATGCGCTCGGGGGCAACGAGGAGAACCGATAAAATTTGAGGGGTGAGTTGGGAGCGCAGTAGATATTGTGGGCGCTGAATTTGTGTGGATTGATAGGTTGGATCCAGCGTAATTTGCGAGGTGCGCGCGCTAGTTGATTTTTCTGCTATAGGAATTTTCACATTGGCTAGATGGGTGCTAGCGACGTTGCTGAGGCGCCAATGGTCTGGAGGAACAAATTCTCCACTTTGCGCGATATGCAGATTAATCAGTCGAAAATTGGGGTCAAATTCATAGATGCGTACTTTTTCGATACTGCCATCGGATTTGAGTTCTCCTACGTTGACGAAGCGCATAATCGACTGAGAAGGGGATTGATGAGGCTTTTGCTGCGCGATCGCCGCTTGTTGTTGAGTGCGCGCAGGCGCTGGTTTTTGGGATATATCTTGCGGTGTGAGTTCTACCGTGTCTTTGACCCATACTCCTGATCGGAATTTTGAAGAGACTGCGGAGCCTAATGCATCAAGTCGTATGCGTTCTGAGAGTTGATCGGCATAGGGACCAATCATTTCCCCGATGAAAAAGGTCATGGCGACAATAGGTAAGCCAATTTTCATGAGTGTGCGTAGCGCTTGTCCGATGGACAGACTAGAGACGCGCAAGATGGTGTATTCCGAGTTGGCAGCTAGCGTGGCAAAGACGTAAATGGCGCTGATGAGGGCTGCAATCGGTGTAATTTCATAGAGACGTGACGGAATAAGGAGTGCGACGCGCACTAGGGCATAGACCAACCAGTAGTTTCCGCGACCGACTGCGCCTAGTTCATTGAGTAGGTCAAAGAAAAAGAAGAGGGCTGAGAACGCAAACAGCACAAAAGCAAATGCTTGATAGATATGCCGAGCAAGGTATCGCTCATAGAGAAGCATGTTTTAGCGCTCCTCTCGCTTGGGGTTCCAGCGCGCGCGCTGGCTATGGATAAAAACACGTATAAATGTGCTAAAGCGATGATGCTGTACGCGTATGAGAAAGAAAATGGCTGTGCCTAGCGCCACTATGGCATGCAGTGCCCATACGCCTATGCCAAAAGACAGTTTATTTTGTGCAATCCAAGATTGCATGAGATTGAGCATATTAGAATAAGTGAGATAAATCAGTACGGCCATAAACAAATTCAAAATACGCCCGCGATAGGGATTTTGATAAGCTAGTGGAATCGCCAATAACATCAAATTGAAGGCGGCCAACGGGATGCCTATACGCCAAGCTAGCTCGCCTAAATTTAAAGGAGTGGGATTTTTAATTAACTCCATGGTCGATAAGCTGGTGGTAATCGGGGCATTGGCATGTTGGCGATTTTCAATACGCAATCCGTAGCGCTCAAATTCCATAATGCGGTAATCGGGTTGCCCGGGTATTCCATCATAGCGACGCCCATTTTCTAAAACCACAAAGCGATCACCATCTGGTTGGGTTTCAATTTGGCCCTGGCGCGAAACGACTACGCTCACCTTATCATTGTGGGTATTTGCAACGAAAACATTGCGTACATGGGTGGCATCTGCAGACACATTCTCTATAAAGAAAACATGATGATTGGCCGTCGATTCGCGAAATTGTCCTGGGGTGATTAATGCCACCTCATCGCGCTGTGCAAACCGTTCACGTAATTGCATGCTTTTTTGGTGCGACCAGGGCCATCCTACTAAGGAAGAGAAAGCGATAATCGCAATCAGCGGCGCATAGAAAAGGGCAATAGGACGAATAAAGCCCACTAAACTGACGCCGGCAGACATCCACATGACCATTTCATTATCGCGAAACCAGCGGGTCAAGACAAAGAGTATCGATACAAAAAGCGTCACGGTCAGCATGACTGCGCAGTACCCGGTCATCACTAAACCGATCATCATTAGCATATCGCGAGGATCTATTTCTCCCGAGGCCGCTAATCCTACAATGCGGATCATCATGCTAGCGAGGAGTACGGTAACTAGCACAAGAAAAACTGCGCTTGCGACATAAGTGAGCTCGCGCCGCAATGAACGTTCAAAAATCATATATCGTTGGGAATGTATTCAAAGCCTTTACAAGGCATTAATAAAACAGAAAGAGGCCCATAAGGAAGCTTTGCATAACCTCCGTAGCGGCGTCATGCCTCCTTGCCGTACCGAGTACTGTCTGCGTCGGCATTCCTTGCTACGGAGGTTATGCAAAGCTTCCATAACGAGTATGGGCTGAAACCCTCTGGCAGGGTAGAGCGATACCTTGTCCTATTTGCCCTGGATCAGATAGGGAATATTTACCTATTCAATAAGACCGAATGTGCTTCAAAATCGCCGATAATGACTCTTTTTTTTCAGTTTCTTAGTCAAGGGTAAAAAGAAATGGAATTTAGCATAAAAGTACAGAATTGGAACTTGGCATCTGAAGCTGTGCATAGCAAGGAAGTGTTGGGCAAGTCTGTCGGCAAAGAAGCGGTTTATGATTGCTTGGTCATCGGATTATTTTCCGCTGCACTGGAAAGCGCTGCAACGCCTAAGCAAGCTGTAGCAAGTCCTTCTGCACAAAAAACGCCAACATTGTTGTCTGGCGCGGCAGCTTACGTGGATACGGTCAGTGAAGGGTTACTCACTCGCCTCATCCAAGAAGGGGATTTTAATGGCGTGCTAGGTAGCACCTTAATGCTGCATAGCGTACCAGGCTTATTGGCAAAGCGCGTTTTATTGGTAGGGGCGGGTTCTCAAGAATCCTATAACGCCACAGCGTATACCAAAGCGGTCCGTGCTGCATGGAAAGCGTTATATGCAACGCAGATTAACCAGGTACTCTGGGCTGTACCGCATCCTCTACAGGCGAGCCGCCAAGAAGGAGAGGAAGAAGCGCTTGCGCAAGCCGTGCGTGCAGTGATAGGCGCGGCGCATGAAGAGGCATACCAATTTAATCAGCTAAAAAGCCAGAAAGAGCCTGCGTTGCACCTTCCTAAAAATATTTTATTGGCGTTGGATGTCGATGCGGCTTTTGAAAAATGGGCAAAACAGGCGGTTGAGCAAGGCGTAGCGCAGGCACATGGAGTGCGTCTCGCACGGGATCTGGCAAACCTTCCTGGCAATGTGTGTACGCCCACTTATTTGGCAGAGACCGCCAAAGAGCTTGGTGATACCTTTGATTTGAAAGTAGAAATACTGGATCAAAAACAACTCGAAGCGCTCAAAATGGGCTCTTTTTTATCGGTAGCCAAAGGATCTGTCGAGCCTCCCAAGTTTATTGTTATACGTTATCTGGGCAGCGCAAAAGAAAATCCACCGATTGTATTAGTAGGAAAAGGCATTACCTTTGATTCTGGTGGTATTTCATTAAAACCTGGCGAAGCCATGGATGAAATGAAATACGATATGTGTGGAGCCGCTTCTGTGCTGGGCACATTGCGTGCAGTGGCAGAGATGAAACTCAAACTCAATGTCATCGGTGTTATCCCCACTTGCGAAAATATGCCTAGTAGCCGAGCCAGTAAACCTGGCGACATTGTCAAAAGCATGTCAGGGCAAACGATTGAAATTCTCAATACCGATGCAGAGGGCCGTCTCATTTTATGCGATGCGTTGACTTATGTAGAGCGCTTAAAGCCTGCAGCCGTAATCGATATTGCTACGCTCACAGGCGCTTGTGTGATTGCCCTAGGACATCATCACAGTGGTTTGTACGCAAGAGATAAAGATGAGCACCTCGCACAAGCACTAGTCACTGCAGGACAAGAGACTTTAGACTCGGTCTGGCGTATGCCACTCGATGAAGCCTATCAAGAGCAATTGAAATCCAATTTTGCGGATATGGCGAATATTGGAGGGCGTCCTGCTGGTAGCGTAACCGCGGCTTGCTTCTTAGCACGCTTTACCAAAGCATATCCATGGGCCCATTTAGATATCGCAGGAACCGCATGGAAAGGAGGAAAGGATAAAGGCGCTACGGGTAGACCCGTGCCATTATTGACCCGATTCCTCATTAATCAGGCATCTGCTGAAGCGTAAATGGGTATGGGACAAAGCGGTGCGTTGGAATATGTCCATCGCCCGCTTTTTAGACTATAGGAAAATAAACATGGGATGTCGAGCCTAGCCTGACATCCCATGTTTATTATGAAATCGTATGCGGTGCGCTCTACTCCTGTACTAGATCTCCTAGCAATGCAGTAATCGCTGCGTGTGAAAAGCCTCTAGAGGCAAGAAAACGCGCTTGCTTTTGGCGCTCTTGGAAAGTAGTCGGAGGGTGCCCATATTTTTTTTGCCATACCGCATGCAGACGGGCCGATTCATTGCTGTGTAGTTGTTCTTTGGCTTGCTCTAAAAGACTGGGGTCAAGGTGGTGCTGTTTGAGCTCATTGAGAATACGGTGGCTTCCTAGAAGTTGTGCACGGCGGTGCAGCAAGCTTTCAGCGAAACGTTGATCGCAGAGGAAGCCTTTTTGCTCCAGCTCATCTAGCAATGCACAGAGCTGGCGCTCAATACTTTCTGGCATGGCATCCAAAGCCATATCCGCGTTGGAGAAGGATTCAGTCTCTGCATCTAACGCAGAGGAGGGGCTTGGTAAATCGTATTCAGAGTAATAGGCTTTTTTCGCATAAGGCAAAAGCTTGCGAAAAAGCTCTGCCCGGCTATATTCTCGCCGGGATAGATAACCTAGCGCGCGCGTACGCAAGCTAGGTTGTTTAGGTTTTTTTTTACATTCCATTTCGGGAAAGCTAACTCTTTATTTCCGCTAATTTGGGGAGCTCTGCAAATCCCAATGCGGTGCGGATTTTATTTTCGATTTCTATGGCTAAACTTGGTTTTTCCTTGAGCAATTCACGAATATTATCTTTACCTTGGCCTAGGCGATCACCATTATAGCTATACCATGCGCCCGCTTTTTCCATGATTTTGGTTTGTACACCTAGGTCGATAATTTCGCCCTCACGAGAGATACCTTCCCCATATAAAATATCAAAGATCGTTTCTCGTAAAGGAGGCGCCACTTTATTTTTAACCACTTTCACGCGTGTTTCTGCGCCTATGGTTTGATCTGCTTTTTTAATGGCTCCAATACGACGAATATCTAAGCGTACCGAGGAATAAAACTTCAGTGCATTACCGCCGGTGGTCGTTTCTGGATTTCCAAACATGACGCCGATTTTCATGCGGATTTGGTTGATGAAAATGACTAGGCAATTGGTGCGTTTAATCGTGCCGGCCAGTTTACGCATCGCCTGTGACATTAAACGCGCTTGTAATCCTGGAAGCGAATCGCCCATCTCCCCTTCAATCTCGGCTTTAGGCACGAGGGCAGCCACGGAATCCACCACGATCAAATCGACAGAACCAGAACGCACTAATGCATCGACAATTTCTAGCGCTTGCTCGCCCGTATCAGGTTGAGAAATCAGCAAATCGGCGGTCTTGATACCGATTTTAGAGGCATATTGGATATCCAATGCATGTTCTGCATCGATAAATGCGCAAGTTCCGCCTAATTTTTGCATCTCAGCGATGACTTGTAGGGTCAGCGTCGTTTTCCCAGAAGATTCAGGGCCATAAATTTCAACAACGCGCCCTAGAGGCAAGCCTCCAACCCCTAAAGCTAGATCTAATCCAAGGGAACCCGTAGAAACGACTTGAATATCTTCAGCAACTTCCGCTGCGCCAAGCCGCATGACCGACCCTTTACCGAATTGCCGTTCGATTTGCGCAAGCGCTGCAGCTAGTGCCTTGCTTTTTTCTGAAGTTAAACCTTTAGATCCGGAGCTTTTCGTAGAGTCTTCCATGCATATCCTTTATTGGGCGGCGGGGAACGATGGCTGGTTTGACCTATGCGATTAACCATCCCGCAATATCAAGCGCAGCGCTTGAATGAAGCCAGTGCAGCCAAGCGCGCAGAATGCTTTATGCATTCCGTCGTTTTTGAACTCTCAATGATACTGGTTTATTAGGAGCTTTCCCAATAGGTAGGAAGTAAATGTTGTAGTAAAAGTGATGGCCTTGATCCCAACTTACCGATTATTGCGCCCTGTTGCCATGGGTCGGGTTGGATCGGTGCACCATTCGCTCCAAGAGCCTGGGTACAGTGCGGCCCCATGCAAACCCGCTATATCCATTGCCAATGCGTGCAAACAAGCAGAAACGCCTGATCCGCACTGTAAGATAACCTGTTGGGCTTGTTTTTCGCCTAATAATGCATGGAATTCATCGCGTAGTACTGCTGCTGGTTTCATATAGCCGTCTGCCGTTAAATTATCTTTAAAGCAACGTTGAATAGCGCCTGGAATATGCCCGCCGATGGGGTCGAGTGTTTCATTCTCTCCTCGATAACGATCTGCAGAGCGTGCATCCATCAGTTGATATTCTTGAGTATGCAGATTGCGCATTACTGCGGTTACATCTACGGTATGCGTCAGCGGGGTAGAGGGAGTAAAATTCCCCGCACATGTTACTGGCTTTGTACTAAAAAGTGGAAAACCGGCTTTTTGCCAGGCTGGCATCCCTCCATCGAGCACGGCAACCGATTCATGGCCCAACCAACGCAACAACCACCAAAGCCGTGCAGCAAATACCCCGCCTTGTGCATCATAAGCAATGACTTGATGCGTATTGCACAATCCATAAGCAGCCAAATCACGGGCCAGCGTTGCACGATCGGGCAAAGGGTGCCGCCCATTTTGCCCAGTGCACGGCCCAGAAAGCACTTTCGATAGATGGATATACTGTGCTGCAGGCAGATGATAGGCATCGTAAGCAGCTTGACCCGCATGCTCGTTGGCCAAATCGAAACGGCAATCAAAGATCATCGTGTCGTCGGGTTTACTGGCTATGCGCGCTGCAAGATTAGTGGCACTGATTAAGGTCGTATAGCGCGTAGTAGGCATGGTCGATGTTTGTTGATGGGGTTCAAGTTTGCAGTATCCGCCAGCATGCAAAAATATAGCGCAGATTTCAATACTCCGAAGCGAGTAGGAGAAGGGCTATCTATCATCCGCATATCTTGATGATCACGATCGTTTATTACGCTGATTTTTTAAATACAGCAGATCATGAATATGGATATCAAACGATTTGACCGTTATCGGCACTGCAAAAATGCTGGTAAATACTAGATGGCGATGTGAGCAAAAATGGACAAATATATTTTATAGTCGATAAGCTAAATCAGCTCTAGCAAGATTTTATTGGAAGTCGTATAATCGCGTCCTTCTTATGGCTACGCAAACTTTGCAAGTCAAATGATGTCTCAGAGGTGACCATAGCTCAGTCGGTAGAGCCCTGGATTGTGATTCCAGTGGTCGTGGGTTCGAGTCCCATTGGTCACCCCACCTCATCAGGGTTTCAGCCCGCAAGTCGTTCTCAATAAGCAAGTCACATCAGCGCAATTCCTCCTCTGTGTTACATAAAGCCATAGCGTTAAAACTCGAGCTTCTGCTTAATAAAAGCAAGCATCTTGTTCATTCATGTTGTTTGTAGTGTCATCCAGGCCAACTTCGTGAACCGTGGCCATGCTCTTGGCTCAACCTTCTGAATCCTGTCACTTTCCATCTAATCAGTAAGCAAAAAACTTGCTATGTTGGCCAAGGTATTTTGGATACCCTTTGCTTTCATGCCAATGATTCGCTTCTCAAACAGGCATATTAGGTAAGAGTTCGATAGGATGGTTCTTGCGTAAGCTTTATGATGACCAAAGCTATTATTAGAAAAATGGATCCAACAGGGCTCTAGCTAGTAAGCAAGTTGCGGCGTTATGAAGTACGCCGTTTTATCTGCTTTCAATCAAGCGGTATGACTCCATCGCTATCTTATAGAAACCGTCTTTCATGAATTGAAAAATCGGTGTCAGATTGAGCCGTGCTATCGCTTCGCCATTAATTTTGCCTTTTATCTAATCCTCATTTCTTACTATCTCTTAATTATTTTTCTCTATTATATTGCAGAAGAATATCAAATATAACCTCATTATTTATTCAAATAAATTATTTTTTCTTAATGCTTCACAGTCATTTTTCTCTCTTGTATTGTAGAAAAATGTCAAATGTAACCTAATTTTAATTCAAGTAAATTACGGCACAGCGCTTTAGCTTAACTCAGTAATGATTAAGACAATATGCGATTTAAGCGCAAGCTTTCATTTCATGAAAATATGAAGCAGTGCACGAGAATTCGCATTGGAATAGCGTATTCAATTAATTTGCTAATAAAAATAAGGAAATAAATATGGGACAAGTTGGTTCACGTATGGTTACTTTAAGTCCAACCTATCCAGCGGTTAGGGCGCCATTAACTGAGGTATTCAAAACTCAGATTGCTGATGAAGTGAAAAGAGGTCAAAAAATATCGGAGTTAAGCCAATCTCTTAGCTATGCATCAAAAGCTTACGATTATTATTCTACTTATTCTGGAAATAAAACTTTTTTCGCTCATGTTATGAGATATTTTGCTCTTGATGAAGGAGACGATATCAATAAACAATTGGCTAGACTCGGTGTTTCCAGTGTATCGATAGAATATAATAATGTAGAAGCAAGTATGCGAGATAAAAGCTCGTTGAAAGGTCAGATAGCGACTTTTGCATTTGGCTTCAAAATTTTTGGGCACTTTGTTACATGGTTTATCAAACTCTTTATAGATCCACTCACGCCGCCTAAGCAAGCGCGCTATGTGGCTTAATGCTACTGCTTAAAAGCAGAGCAGTTTTTTATTATTATGCGGGAAAGCGCTGAGCGGAAGCGTATCTGGTATGTTTTATTAATATAGAAAGATACCTCTCTTAGTATTTTCCCGTTCCTTATATACCTATATACATATATATCGTTTAGTAGCGCGATCATTATAGTATTAAAATCATGTCGCTTGCGATACATATATCTCATTCAATCAAGCATCATTCTCAAAATTCACTCATCAATTGTTTGCATAGTCTCTTTGATTATCACCTCAATCCTTATATCTCAATATTATTCAAATTAGACTGTATTAAATCAGTTTTTTCTTAAATAAATTATTAATAATTTGAATTGAAATGCCAATTTAAGTTGGTAAATAATATTAAGTTGTGCAAAAGCACATATTTGATTGCACAGTCCTGCGTAAAATTAATCGATGTATCTAATGATGTGGCGTTTAATAAAACTAGGAAAATATATACTTTTTCAAATATTTTTAATATAAAAAAAGATAATTATTATGAATGGCTTAGAGTTTCATAGCAAAACACCAGTGATCTTATCTCAGATAAATTCTGCTGCTTTGCAGCATCAGAATATGACTTTAAGTCAGTCTGTTCCAGATGATTTATCGACCCATGAATTATTGCCAATGGAAGGTGCAGTACCTGTTTTTCAACCTGCACTAATGCTCAATGCTTATCTTCAACAGCAAGAAGCCAGGCAATATATTTTCTCTGAGCCATCTATGCTGCAGAATCAACAGTTTTTTGATATTCCACTATCATTGCAATCCAATTTTGAAGTAGGATCGTTATCAGATAATAAAGAAAAAAATTATATATCTGAATTATCAGTAGAGAGAAAATTGGAGCTTGACAATTTAATACAAGAACAATTAATGTTTTCGTTTTTAAATTTTGATAATAATGAAGTGGCACAATTTGTGACGCCAGAAAATTTTAATAATCAAAATAATTCATCTACAGAAAAATTATTTTATTCTTCAATGGATGCATCAAAAAATCAATCGAATGTAGATGGGCGAGCTATGCTTTTATTAGAAAAAGCTTTTTGCCCTTTTGAAAATGATATTAGTTTTAGTATGGAAAATAATTTAAAATTATCTACTTTGACGAATGATAAAAAAAGAAAAACATTAAATAAAAAAAATATTTCATATAAGATTTTGTCAAAGAAATATATAAACGAGAAGCATGATGAATGGAAAGGATTGAAAGGGCACGAGAAAAGAGCAAATATTGCGGAGATAGAAAGAACCCTTCCTAAAGAAGTAATAGATTCTATATTTGATGAATTTGAAAGATCTAATGTAAGAACAAGTATAAATAATAATTATTTTTCAAATAAAAATGAAGGTGATTCACCTTTCATAATTTCAAGGAGAATAGTTCAGGCTGTAATTTCCGCAAGGAAAGATTATATTATTAAAAATTATGATGCTTTAATTAGTAAAAGACCAATGACTAAAAAAGAAAAAGATGAAATATTAGAAAGATTGTCGAGAAGAGGATGCGCAAGAAAAGTGAATGTATGTTCAGAATTTAAAATAAATAATATTAATTATATGAAATAAAAAGCTGATTTTTATGCCTTAGTAGTCAATTTTTCTGGAGAAAAATAAAAATGGGAAAACTAGATTTTTAGTACGCTTAACTTTTTGGGCAGTCTAGTTAAATAAGGCAAAAGTATTTATGTAGCTCGTATCATCCTATATGAGGGTTAATGATAAAGATATTTTTTTGTCATAATTTATGAGTAGCATATCAGAAATAATTTCAGTGTAGTTTTAGATTAAATAATCCGAATATATCAGACCTAGTGCATCAGCAATATAGTTATGATTGATTTAAGAGGAAGTGCGCTGAAAATGATTATAGATATTCATATCGTATAGGTCATATTAATGCGGTAAGAAATTCTATATAACTTATGAAAGCACTTTTTTTATAATCTAAGAAGTCAGGAAAAATATGTCCTGTAAAATGATTTACTAATGATTTGTTTGTCTATGCTTCAAAATGTTTTATAGTGTTTTTAAAAAAATATCTAATACTGTAAATTATCATATAGGTATGTAAACACACAATTTTTTTGAAGAAGATAAGCAATTTTTTTATTCAAAACGCCACGTAAAAATGACCTTTCTTTTATTAAGCCCATCGATACAGCCATTATTTCAATATATCAGTAAGCGTATTGATTTATCTACAAATCCTCAGGAGCCTAAAAAATTATTATTAACGCTTCCTGAAGATATATTAATACATATTGCGGAAAAATTACTTCCAGGCTCTAATTCGGATAATAATTGGATTGAAAATGTAAAAAATTTTCAATATACATGCAAAACTTTTTTTAGAATAGGGTTTGTGATTAGGAATTTATTTTTCTTTCCGTTTTTTAATTTTAAAACAGAAAATAAAAGCGTTGCAAATATAAAGGTGGTGGATGTCTGGTTTAGTAATAATAAAAGGAAACAGAATAAAAAAATTTGTTTGCAATTAGATACCTTAATGATGCTCCATTATGTCAAGCCTTTTGATATATATTCCACTTTTCTTTTTTTGCAATATGGACATAAAGAAAATTTGTCTTTAGATATGTTGGTGAAACTTGGGGCATTAGAGGAAAAAGATATAAGTGAAGCTGAATTTAGTGCAGTTCAAGAAAAATATTTATCTTCATCATCTTCATTTTGGAGTATTTTGAAAGAAAAGCCAGATTTCAATTTTTTCAAGAAAATACCAGATGATTTATTGAGGATAAATAATTATGAAATGATTTCTAGGGCGGTTAGGGAAAATAATAGTGAGTTTGATAATATTGTTAAAAGTAAAATATGCCTTAATTATCAAAATCCCTGTACCAATGAAGAGCCTTTTATAGAAGCGATATCTAAACCTGCCGCTATGGATGTAGTACGTGCTCTGTATCCTCATATAGATGCCCATGCTTGTAGTTTTAGAGGTGAAAATGCAATACATGCAGCGGCAAAAAAAGGGAATCTAGAAGCGCTGACCTTCCTTTATGAAAAAGGGATAGATTATAAGAAAAAAAATTATGATGGACATAGTCCCATTTTTTTATCTGTATTCAATGGGCATTTTCAATTTGCAAATCAACTAGTTGCATATGGTCAATCAGTAAATGCTTTGGATAAAGAAGGTAATACTATTTTGATGGCGGCTGTTGATCAATGTAGTGTTTTTCATTTAAATGAGTCTTATGATTATTTGATTAAGTTAGGCATGCCTGTGGATGCTGTAAATGAAGATAAAAGGAATATATTCCATATTTTATTTGAAAGTAAAAATTTTGAACAATTTGCTGATATTGCAGTAATGTTTTATAATAATGGATTAAGTTATATAAAATCGGATTTGCAAGATAGTTGGTGTTATAAAGAAAGTATAATATTTACAGAGATGGCAAATTTTGTACAAAAAATAATTTCAAGATATAAACATCTTATTCATAAAAAAGATATTTATGGTGTCAGTCCATTTGAATTTTTGAAGGAAAACTTTGATAAAAAAATGGTATATTTAATTGAAAATAGTTTTACTAGGCCTATATAAAATATTTCATAAGTAAGTGATTTTCAGGGTTACGCTGAGCGGCTTTATGATTAGCGTAACCCTGAAAATCTGTACTACTGTGGCTTGATTTCGGCGAATGTGCGGTTGATATTGGTATCACTGCAGATTTTCATGCTCTTTATCGACTTCCATAAATCATTTGATTGGCAAAAGCCTTTTTTAGTGGTGATAAATGATCTAGCAGCAATAGGTTGGCGCTATGAAGAGCGGAAAGAGGAAATAGGCAAGTAGGAAAGTGTGTCGAAGGTATAAAAGCTTTTGCTAAAAAGTGGGTAATGCGCAGCGTCATTTCTCGATCAGGTTGACGATGTTTCGCAAAAGCGGTGAGTGCTTCCGGAGTTGGGCCTACCCGCAAGCTTTGCGCTAGCGTCCAGGCGTCACGCAAACCTAAATTTAGGCCTTGGCCGGCGACGGGGTGAAGCATCTGGGCGGCGTTGCCGATGATGGCGATGCGTTTGCTGGCTAAAGTGCGCTGTTTTTGTAAGGTCAAAGGAAAGGTCGTGCGATGGGTGATGCTTAGAAAAGCCCCCATGCGGCCGCCAAAAATGGCCTCCAATTCTGTAAGGAGTTGTTCAGGAGGTGCTTGGAGTCTTCGCTTGGCAGTTTCTGGGGCGCTGCACCATACTAAAGCATAGTCTGCTTCATTTAATCCTCCTAGCGGCAGAAGGGCGAGTGGACCTTCTCGAGTAAATCGTTCCCAAGCAGTATAAGGTTGAGGGGCGCTCACACGTACGATGCCAATAAGGGCCGTTTGATGATAATCGTGCGTGTATCTGTGCGCAATAGAAGAAGAGGGGGCGTGCTCTGCCACAGAGGAAGGTGCCGGTGCGGGCCCTGTTGCGGATAATACCGGCGCATTGCCTTCTGCATAAATGAGTAAGCGGGTACGTATCGAAGAGGGGGCAGTTTGTGGCGACGAGGAATTGTACGTAAGTGCGGTTAAGGGGAGGGTGATACCTTGTTCATCTTGTATAGGCAGGCCTGCTGCCATAGGAAGCCATCCCGGCAGATGAGTGCCAATATGGGCTTGGGCAGAGTTGCCTAGTGCGTGGAGTAAGGCACTGTAACGGACTACATATCCTAGTGCTGGGAGGGCGCAATCTTTGCGGTCGATGATGGCACGGCCAAAGTGGCGATGTTGTGATATCTGGATACGATGGATAGGGGTAGCCTGTGTAGGCCACGCCGAATTTAATAATATTCGACTGCCATGAGAGAGCGCTATGGCGCGGGGATCTTCTGTATCTATGGGCACATGGGCTCGCTGTGGCCCAATCAGCGCTAAGCGTAATTGGCGCGTGGATCCACGTTGTGCTAGTGCAGTAACCAATGCGCACGCTACAGGGCCTGTGCCGACAATCGCAAGATCACAATCGAATGTAGTGCGCATGGTTATCCCCTCTTAGGGTTGGTATTTGAGCGGTTGTGCAAGCATCTGCGTGCATATTCTTAGCACGCGTATTGTGCTTTATAGGCTGCCCTTGGTTGAGGGAATAGCATGTGCTGCTCTATCATCTCTTTCAATCGCCATGCGCAGGGCTTTGCCAAAGGCTTTAAAGACCGTCTCTGCTTGGTGATGTGCGTTATTCCCTCGCAAATTGTCAATATGTAGGGTGAGTGCGGCATGATTGACAAAACCTCGGAAGAATTCCACTAAGAGATCCACATCAAATTGGCCAATGCGCGCACGTGTAAAGGGCACATGAAAAGACAAGCCTGGGCGCCCTGAAAGATCAACGACCACTCGTGAGAGTGCTTCATCTAATGGGATATACGCATGGCCATAGCGCTGTATTCCGCGTTTGTCGCCTAGCGCTTGGGAAAAGGCTTGCCCGAATGTGATGCCTACATCTTCAACCGTATGATGATCATCAATATGCACGTCTCCTTGAGCCGCAATATGGAGATCGATAAGGCTGTGCCGCGCAATTTGATCCAGCATATGATCTAGAAAGGGGACCCCTGTTTCTAACGTACGCTGACCAGAGCCGTCTAAATTCAGGGTGATCGTGACGTGTGTTTCGCTGGTTGTACGTGTGATTTGGGCAGAGCGCGATTGAGGCAGATCGTCATCCAACATATGCGAGAAAGTCCATGGCAGCAGGTCAAAAAAGAAAAGGTCAAGTAGGGCGATCAGCAGGGGGTGCTGGTATTCATTAGACCTTTTTCGCAACCCCGCCGCGGCGTTATTCCTTCTTGCCGTACAGTTGTACTGGCATCAAAGGAATTCCTTGCTACGGGGCTGCGGAAAAGGTCTATTTTTGGATTAATCCTCGTCTTCTTCCATTTCCTCTATTTCTGTACTTTGTGTACCGCGCTGTGGTGCAGGGCGGCGGCCAATGGTGACAGTAAGATTGAGAGGCTTATTTTTTCGAAGGAGATGTAGCGTGGCTTTTGAGCCTGGTTGCATGTGTGCCACTAATTCCAAAAGTTGGTTATGGGAAATCACCGTTTTCCTGGAGAGTTTTTTGGTGTGCGGTGTAATGCCAATGATGAGATCCCCTGTTGCTACCCCTGCTTTGGCTGCAGGCCCATGCTGTAATACTCCAGAGACGATGACCCCAGAAGGGTTGATCGTAGCGGTATGGTTTTGTTCAGAATAGATATTCTGCAGTTCAACGCCAATCCAGCCTCGCGTTACCGTGCCTGTTGCAATGATACTTTTAAGAACCTCACTGGCAGTCGAAATAGGGATCGCAAAGCCAATACCCAATGAGCCACCGCTGCGTGAATAAATCGCGGTATTAATGCCGAGTAGATTGCCTTGCACATCGACCAGCGCACCGCCGGAGTTGCCTGGATTAATAGGTGCATCGGTTTGAATGAGGTTTTCAAAGGTGCTAATGCCTAGATCGTTGCGCCCGAGTGCACTAATGATGCCCATCGTGACCGTTTGACCTACCCCA
Source organism: Mycoavidus cysteinexigens (assembly GCA_031963005.1). Lineage (GTDB taxonomy): Bacteria > Pseudomonadota > Gammaproteobacteria > Burkholderiales > Burkholderiaceae > JASSUD01. The sequence goes on from JASSUL010000008.1 coordinate 26,532, forward strand.
AATGGATTGCCGATGGCTAGTGCGACATCCCCTATGCGTACATCTTTGAGCTCACCAAAATGGATTACTGGAAGATGCTCTAAATCAATTTTGAGTACGGATAAATCGGTTTCTGCATCCGTGCCAATGAGTTTTGCTGGAGTTTGGCGGCCATCTGCCAAAATGACTTCAATATGATCTGCTCCATTGACCACATGCGCATCCGTTAAGATATAGCCTTTACCACTGACGATCACCCCTGAGCCTAAATGGGCGGATTGCGGCTTTTTGCGCGAGCCATATGCTTCAAAGAAGGGGTCAAAAAGTAAATCTTGCCCTTGCTTTTTTAATACCATGAGCGCCTTAGGCGTAGTGGCTTCCGTGCTTGAAAAAACCTTGACAACGCTCGGCGCAGCTTTTTCTGCTGCATAAGCATAAGACATGCCTTTACAGGAATGGTCCGAGTTACAGCTAAATCCCCGCAGAGAAAGCAGCGGCGCTGACTTTATATTGGCTTCTGAAGCTATGGAAGTGCGTTTTGTAACGGCATATATCCACTCGGGTTTGAGCGTAGCCACGATGAAAAAGACGGCAAGTAATGCCGTGACAGCTTGTGCAAATAAAAGCCAAAGGCGTTTGAGCATAAAAAATCGCCAGCAAGTAGAATAACGGTGTAGGTTCTAAGAATGAAGCATCTGGCAGTCTCTTGGGGTAGTCTCTTGATTAAGTGCCTTTCCATTCCACTTCATTGCCCCTGATTGCCCCCCCTAAAAGAGAGAGGGGGGCTTTGTATGCACGTGCAGGTATAAAATGACAGTATCCTCTAAAGATCTAGAATTGTACTTGAATGCATTCCTAGATTCGAGTCAGTATCAAGATTATGCTCCTAATGGTTTGCAGGTACAGGGCCGTAGCATGATTCGGCGCATTGCCACTGGAGTAACGGCTTCTTTGGCGTTTTTAGATGCTGCCTTAGAGTGGGGTGCAGATGCGGTCCTGGTACATCATGGCTATTTCTGGAAAAATGAAGCGCGGCCTATTACTGGTCAGCGCTATGCGCGCCTGCGCACACTCTTGCAAAATGATCTGAATTTATTTGCCTATCATCTGCCTTTAGATGCGCATCCTGAAGTCGGTAATAATGCACAGCTTGCCCATCGCTTGGGTTTGATCGCACAAGGACGTTTTGGAGAAGGGGGCTTAGGGTGGATAGGGCAATTGCCTCAGCCTGTACCGCTAAAGCAATGGTTGCCGGTTATTACGCAGGCTTTAAACCGACCGCCTTTAGTATTAGGCAATCAGGATGTACAGGTGCAGCGTGTGGCCTGGTGCACGGGAGCCGCGCAAAATTTATTTGCTGAAGCGATTGAACACGGTGTCCAGGTCTATATCAGTGGCGAAGTCTCTGAATCTACTCAGCACCTTGCTGTAGAAAGCGCAGTGGTATATTTAGCGGCGGGACACCACGCTACAGAACGCTATGGCGTGCAAGCGCTAGGAGCGCATATAGCGCAACAGTTTGGTGTTGAACATCAATTTATAGACATAGAAAACCCGGTTTGAGCCGTAAGATTGGAGTTATGGCCCTGTAATGGGAATGGCTCCACGCTGATGGCAGGGGGCTTTGCGGTGCATATGTGAAAAAGATTGCGGTAAAGGTCGATTATTTCTGAGATTTTTAATAGAATCGGCCCCTTTTATATTTTTATTTCGCCTAGCGATGAAGGGCTTTTGGTGCGTTGTATCAAGAGTAATACAGGACAAAGGAAAGGAAAGTCAAAATGATGCATTTATATTCCCATGATACATGTCCATTTTCTCATCGTTGCCGTCAGGTGTTGTTTGAAAAAGGGATGGATTTCGAAATTCGGGATGTGGATCTTTTTAACAAGCCCGAAGATATTGCAAGTATGAACCCGTATGGGCAAGTACCCATTCTGGTAGAGCGCGATCTCATTTTGTATGAGTCCAATATCATTAATGAGTATATTGATGCGCGCTTTCCTCACCCACAATTAATGCCTATGGACCCGATGCAGTGTGCGCGGGCACGCTTGTTGCTGTTTAATTTAGAGCGCGAATTGTTTGTGTATGTCAGTGAGTTTGAAGCGGAGAAAAGAGGTCGAGCAACCTTAACCACGAAAGAACAGGAAAAAGGGCGCTTAGCCGTGCGTGATCGCTTGACCCAGCTTGCGCCTGTATTTGCTAAAAATAAATATATGCTAGGCGAATCGCTCACGATCGTGGATATTGCGATTGTCCCGTTACTATGGCGCTTAGAGCATTATGGGATCGAACTCCCACGTCAGGCAGCACCGATTCAAACTTATGCAGAGCGTATTTTTAGCCGCCCTGCGTTTATTGACGCACTCACTCCTGCTGAAAAAGCGATGCGTCGCTAGGCATTTTTCGCAGCATTTTTATTGCAAATAACATCCTTTAAAATCCGTCTACCATTTTTTTTAATATTTTTATCAGCTTTTTTTAGAGAGCGGGGTAGCTAGATTGCTCTGCATAAAAATTCATTCTTGGCATATGGCGGATGATGTATGAACGTTGCGTTAGTGTTTTTAATGCTGGTAGTCGTGAGTGGTATTGCCTGGGTTTTAGATAAAAGCGTTTTTTTGCCTAGGCGTCGACGCACTGCGCAACGGATTACTTCAGAGATGGAGGTGCTGCAGCAAGGAGCGAAGGCATCGAATGCATCAGCTGAAACAGTGAAAAAGGCCGCAAAACTCCGCGAGGCTGTACTCAGTAGACCTTGGTGGTTAGAGTATACCGCGGGCTTTTTTCCTATTATTTTGACGGTTTTTTTGCTGCGCTCTTTTCTTGTTGAGCCTTTTAAAATTCCTTCGGGGTCTATGCTCCCCACTTTGGTGGTAGGCGATTTTATACTGGTCAATAAATTTATCTATGGTATTCGCTTACCTGTGTCGAATACCAAAATAATCGATATTGGGCAAGCCCAGCGAGGGGATGTGGTGGTTTTTCGGTATCCCAAGGATCCTTCGATTGATTATATTAAAAGGATTATTGGCGTACCTGGCGATACGGTTTCTTATATCGATAGGCAACTTGCGGTCAATGGGACGCCTGTGTCTATGGTACCGCTTCCCGATTACTTCGATGAAGAGCATGATCTCTATTTTAAGCGCTACCAGGAAACATTAGGCGCCAGAAAAAATGATATTTTGAATAGTTTTTCTCCTAGCGCATTAGTATTGGGGGCCGATAATTTTCGCTTCCGAGAAAACTGTGCCTATGGTGACCAAGGACTCATATGCACAGTACCTCCTGGTCATTATTTTGTCATGGGAGATAATCGTGATAACAGTGCGGATAGTCGGGTTTGGGGTTTTGTCCCCGACCAAAATTTAGTCGGCCGTGCTTTTTTTATCTGGTTTAATTTTAAAAATCTCAAGCGTATTGGCCGCTTTGAATAAATGATTCCTCTAATCGGCCAAGTTGCGCTTTTCGGAAATATGTATGCCTCGCCTTACGGTATTGCCTCACCCCCAACTGTGTCCAGAAGGCAAAATAATCGATGCCCATAGTGGATCCAGCATTTGCGATACATTGCTTGAGCATGGTATTCGGATTGAGCATGCTTGTGAAAAATCGTGCGCCTGTACAACCTGCCACGTCGTTGTCAGAGAGGGATATGCTGCATTGGAATCTCCTGATGACTTGGAAGAAGATTTATTAGATATGGCATGGGGCTTAGAGCCTACATCGCGCTTATCTTGCCAAGCACGCATCCCTGAAGATACGGCTTTAACGGTGGAAATCCCCAAATATTCCATCAATCACGCCAAAGAAGATCATTGAGAGCAAGTATGAAGTGGACAGATATCTACGATATCGCCCAGGCCCTAATAGAGGCACATCCTGACACCGATCCCCGTTGCCTTCGTTTTACCGATTTACATCGCTGGGTTATGGCATTGCCTAATTTTCAGGATGATCCAAAACGTTCTAGCGAAAAAATTCTCGAAGCTATTCAGGCTACCTGGATAGAGGAGATAGAGTGAGTCACTTGACCGATATAAATACCCCTACCCCTCCTACCCATTTTTCAGAATTGGGCCTGCACGAAACGCTTTTGCAAGCGGTGTATGCGCAAGGCTATACCACTCCCACTCCTATTCAAGCGCAAGCGATTCCGATAGCGCTTGCAGGTAAAGATGTGCTGGGCGCAGCGCAAACAGGTACAGGCAAAACGGCGAGTTTTTCTCTGCCGATTCTTCAGCGTTTGCAGCCGTTTGCCAATACGAGTGCCTCTCCTGCGCGTCACCCTGTTCGTGCTCTAGTATTAACGCCCACGCGCGAATTAGCCGATCAGGTTGCCAATAATATAGAAACCTATAGCCAATATACTAGTTTGCGCAGCACGCCTATTTTTGGCGGCATGGATATGCAACCGCAAGCGGCGCAATTGCGCCGCGGCGTTGAGATTTTGATTGCTACGCCAGGCCGTTTGCTTGATCATTTGCAGCAAAAAAATACGCAATTAAACGAAGTGCAGATTCTGGTCCTAGATGAAGCAGATCGTATGTTGGATATGGGCTTTTTGCCAGATTTGCACCGTATCTTCGAATTGCTTCCTTCAACCCGCCAAACCTTGCTTTTCTCAGCGACCTTTTCGCCAGAGATTAGCAAGCTAGCAGCGCGTTATTTGCGCGATCCGGTGACCATTAATGTAGCGGCGCGTAATACTACAGCCACTAACGTACGTCAGTATGTTTATAACGTAGAACCGAAAGATAAGCCTGCCGCTGTTATCGAATTGCTACGGCGCTATGCGCTTAAACAAGTCATTGTATTTTGTAATAGCAAACTCGGCGCGAGTCGACTGACGCGCTATATGGAGCATGCGGGGATAAGCGCTGCATCTATTCATGGTGATAAAACGCAGAAAGAGCGTATGGATGCACTCGAGCGCTTCAAGCAAGGGGATATTATTGCGCTAGTTGCTACCGATGTAGCTGCGCGTGGCTTGGATATCGCGGAGTTGCCTGCGGTCATTAATTTTGATTTGCCTTTTAACCCAGAAGACTATGTGCATCGAATTGGCCGCACGGGGCGAGCCGGCGCATCAGGGGATGCGTTATCGCTATGTAGCGTAGAGGATGCGAAATATTTAGACGCGATCGAAAAATTAATCCAACGGCCTTTTGAGCGTGAAGCACTGATGGTCACCAGCGCTCCCAAAGAGCGCAAAAGTGGATCTGCACCGCATGAATCTCGCGCTACACACCACGTAAAACATTCCGCAACGCGTCAAAAAGATCGTATCTTTAGCATGCCGTATATTCCTGATCCCAAGATCCTTGAAGCAGAAAGACAGCGTCATTCAGCGGTAAAGGGGCATGCGCGTGGGATGACGCTTTTGCGCTTGGGCGCTTCTAAGAAACGCCCATTAGCCGTGTTGTTGGGAGGCGGTGAAGCATTAAAGAAAAAAGAGGACTAGCGGGTCAAAGGAACGTGAATGCTAGTTTGTGCCTTCGCTTGTTTCTGTAGTTTCTGTAGTTTCTGTATGATAGCGCGTAACGCGTTCCACTTCATTTTTAGAACCTACAAAAACTGCAATCCGTTCATGTAACGCAGTGGGAACTTTTTCGAGCAATCGCTTGCGGCCATCGGTCGCTGCTCCTCCTGCTTGTTCTATTAAAAAGGCCATAGGGCTGGCTTCATACATCAAACGTAAGCGTCCTGGGCGGCTGGGATTACGTAGGTCGGCAGGATACATAAAAATGCCTCCACGCATGAGGATGCGGTGTATATCTGCGACCATGGAGGCGATCCACCGCATATTAAAATCACTCTGGCGGGGTCCGCTTTTTCCGGCTTTGAGCTCTGCGATATAACGTTGAACGGGGGCATACCAATGTCGTTCATTCGAGGTATTAATGGCAAACTCTTGTGTCGATTCCGGAATACGCAAGTTAGGGTGAGTATGGACCCATGCATTTTGAATAGGATCCAAGGTAAACCCGTCAACTCCACATCCCACACTCAATACCAACATCGTTTGCGGCCCATAAAGAATATAACCAGCCGCTACTTGTTGTGTGCCTGGCTGTAAAAACGCGGCAGATAGCGTGTTTCTATCCATGGGCGTATCACTAGACAAACGCAGCACAGAAAAAATCGTGCCAATCGACACATTCACGTCGATATTAGAAGAACCATCTAATGGATCGACGAGCAAGAGATACTTTTCTGCTGCTTTTTCTAGGGGATCCGCATGCTCCATGATATGGATCGTTTCCATTTCTTCAGAGGCCAGCGCGACGATAGCGGGGGCATGCTGACAAGCTTCTATTAAGATATCGTTTGCTAAGAGATCTAGCTTTTTTTGAATTTCCCCTTGCACATTTTCTTGCTCTTGCTGGGTGTTGCCTAAAATATTTGCTAGCGCGCCCTGATGGACTTTTTGACTAATTTGCTCCCCCGCTTTTGCTAGTGCATGCACTATCTGCCGCACGCTATCGGTGAAGGTTCCGCTTCGTTGTAGCAGATCGCAAAGAAGGTCATCTAGCAGAACAAGACGCGACATAAAGCACTCCAAAAAAAACAAATAAGTAAAAGAATATATTGAGAAAGAGAGGCTGAATTTATGCCTGAATGTCATCGCAATAGAGAAAGAAGTAGGGGAGTTGCATCATGGTTCTATTGCTTTCGAGAGCCCCACATTGCATAAAGGACCCAGACCGCTACAGCGAATAACCCCAAAAATGACCAAATGGGCAAGGTAACGCCCAACAGCGAAGTGTCTGCCTCCTCGCAACTTCCGCCTGCTTTGAAGACAAAAGGCAATAAGGTAGCCGGTAAAAAATGATTCATAATCGGCTCTAAGGCATCAAAGGTGCAATTTAGCGAAGTACTACGATGCGATATCCACCATTGTCTTCCTGCTGCCGTCATGCCTGCGAGCGAGGTGCATAGGATGAGCATCTGCAACAGTCGTACTATGACCTGCCGTAAAGTGAAAAAAGGCACAAAGAGGCTAGCCCATCCTAATCCACTCCATAGTGCAATACAGATATAGGCATAGCGCTGCATAATACAGAGTGGGCACGGCATAGTCTGCTGCGTGTATTGCAGCGCGAGCATACAGGCTAAAGCAGAAATACCGCCCCAAAAAAGTGCGATAAATAGCCGTCGCTGGCAGAGTGCCTGTATATCCATCATGGGGTGTCTGTGGTCAAAATAAATAAAACGAGATAGCAAATCCCCAATACGGGCCTTTACGCTATTCAGAATTAGCATGCATAAAAATGGAAAATGCCCACTTCGCGCTTGATGCAGAGAAAGGTGAAATTGTAACGTGTCCCTTTTCTTTTTTTTAGATCTAGTAGCATTTCAAATGGTCTATCCCTTTTTTCATGAACTTCATGATCATGCATACTCACACCGGTTCCTCGCATAGCCCTCATCATGCCGCATCTCATCTCAGTTCTCATTCCCATTCTCACCACCACCACATCGCACGCTCTCATCGCGCCTTTGCACTCGCAATTGGCTTAAATACGGCCATTATCCTACTGCAAGCCCTATACGGATGGCTTGCCCATTCCACCGCTTTATTAGCCGACGCAGGACATAATTTATCGGATGTTTTGGGACTAGGCTTGGCGTGGGGCGCAGTATGGCTGAGCCAAAAAAAAGCACAAAACGATTTACTTATGGTTTGCGCAGTTCTTCCATCTTAGCGTCTTTATTGAATGCGATGCTGCTGCTAATCGCTTCTGGAGCGATTATCTGGGAGGCCATAGACCGCTTTAAGCACCCCGTGCCCGTTGCCGGAAACGTCGTATTGTACGTTGCACTGCTGGGCATGGTCATTAATGCCGGTTCGGCTTGGCTTTTCTTGGGCGGTAGTCGAGAAGATTTAAATATCCGCGGCGCTTTTTTACATCTGCTAGGCGATGCCGCAGTCTCTGCCGCCGTAGCCTTGAGCGGTTTATTGATTATGTGGGGTGGATGGTATTGGCTAGACCCAGTAACCTCTATCATCGTCGTACTGGTTATCGTTTATGCCACCTGGGGACTACTACGCGATACCTTACACCTGGCTTTACATGCGGTACCGCCCAATGTTGATATAGAAAAAATACGCATTTATTTAGCCCAGCTCCCTGGGGTGATCGCGGTAGAGCATTTGCATATTTGGGGCCTATCTACAGTCGATAATTCTTTAACCGCGCACTTAGTCATGCCCAATGGCCACCCGGGAGATGACTTTTTAGAAAGCGTGACTCAGACCTTAAAACACGACTATGCTATTCACCACGCTACGCTACAAATTGATTTAAGCGTGGCAAAACACACTTGTTCTTTGGTAGAAACATAATATATGGAATCTGCATATTGATCGCGCATAAAAAATGGGGCGATATGCCCTAGCGCGTAGTGCCGCTATACTTTTTTCTTCGCACCTCCCGTAACAGAAGGAAGCAAATACCGACTCGGGACTAGACCAAGGCAGGGTCAGAGTCAAATGGGTTCAGTATTTGCACTCCGGTAGGTTCAAAATCAGCCACGTTACGTGTAACGACCACCATTGCGTGAACTATTGCCGTTGCAGCAATGAGCGCATCTCGATCTGAGCGTGGATTTGGAACGTGCAATTTTGCACATTGCCGAGCAATGGGAGTATTAATAGGAAGAATGCGGTCAGAGAAAGCCGGTAATACATAATTATCCAGCCAAGTACGAAGTACTGTGCTCTGAGTGGAATCACGACGTTCAAGCAGCAGAATTCCTGTTTCTAGCTCTAGTATCGTAATAGCCGATAAAAATAGATCCGTTGGCGGAACGCTATTTGCCCAAATCTGGACGTTTTTATTGAGCCTACCGCTTTTTGCTTTGCGCAGTTCAGAAACGATATTGGTGTCGAGTAAGTACATCATGACAAATCTGCTGGTCGATAAAAGTCACCATTTAAACGAGCAGGCTCGAAGTCAATTTCTGCTGCATCAGGCATAGCCAGTAAATCAATAATGCTTGCTGAACTATCTGTGATCTGCCTGTATTGCTCAATATTGAGTAATACATAGGCTGGTTCGCCACGATCTGTAATAAACACGGGCCCATTTTTAGCTGCTTGCTTTGCTTTACTGAGATCCTGGTTGAAGCTTCGGCTGGAAAAGGTGGTAATTATCATGCTATTCTCCCTTGCTAGCTTAGAATGTATGTACGTTACTACAAAAAAAGTATGCTGACAATACAAGCATCTAGGCTGATCTTAGAATAAAAAATAAATCAAGTTAGCTAGATCCGGCAACCTCTATCGTCATCGTGCTGGTTATCGTTTATGTCACTTTGGGACTACTATGCGATACCTTCAACATGTCCGTACAGCGTAGTACCAGGAACATTTACAGCATTTAAAAATTCCCCATTACAGAAGGTTTTACCATGATTGCCCCCTGTTTAACTGAAGCATGAATACATGCTGCTAAGCAAGATGCTTTGCGATCTTTATGATAAACAGGCAATGAATTTAGAGGCACTCGACGGTTTCTTCGCAGCGCTTATTTGTGCGCCTCGCACGCTTATGCCAAATGAATACATTCCATTAATATGGGGTAGTCAAGCAACCGAAAAAGAAGTGTTTGGCAATGCGCAAGAAGCACAAACATTTAGAGATCTGGTGATATGTCACTGTGCAAAAAGCAAAATGGAGGCCTGGCGGCAGTAATTGTTTCAGGATACTTACCTCTGCAAGTTGCTCATCAAGCTCAATGAATCAAGGATAAGACATGTTGACCATACAAACGCTCCATGGCAGATAACTAGAGTGCCTCCATAGCGTGTGTCGGATATAGGCAATATCAACTAAAAACAGTTTTAATAAAGGCATTTTGTATGAATAACAAAAAATCCATCTTATTCTGCGGGAATGGAATGAGTGCGGAAATTCTTCCGCAAGTGGTTAGTTGGGGATACGATATCAGCGTTATTACTGAGTTCCCTAAGGATCGGAATCTCGCATCAGCCAGCCAGGTTATTGAAGCTGATAGTCGTAATCCAGCTGCAGCATTAGCGGCGGCGCATACACTCGCTGAAAATGGTATTCGTTTTGATGGCGTACTGAGTTTATGTTGGGATTGTGCTATTTCTGTCGCGACGATAGCTGAAAACTTCGGTTTGCATAGCGTAAGCTTGGACACTGCACGTGGAGCTACGGATAAAGTGCTTAGGTCGCAATTATTCGAAAGAGCTGGTGTGCCTGCGCCCAGATATGCAGAAGTTCATTCGCTGGAAGAATTGCAGCAAGTCGTACAAGAATTCATTTTTCCATTGGTGCTTAAGCCTATCGATCGTTCATCAAGCAAAGGTGTAATTAAAGTAGTATCGGCTGATGAAATAGAAAGTGCTTATGCTTATGCCCTCACATTTTCTTCTGTTAAAACTCTATTGGTAAATGAGTTTGTTCAAGGCACTGAACATAGTACTGAAGGCTTGATGATTGACGGCATTTTTCATCCAACGGCAATTTCTGACCGTCTATTTCAATACGAAGACCGTAATACATTCGTCGAGATTGGCGACATCATGCCAACGCTGTTGAGCGATGAAATAGTGGAAGAGGCTTTTGCAGCTACCGAGAAAGCCGCTCTAGCAGTAGGTATTACTAATGGCGTGGCAAAAGGGGATCTCATTTATGTTCCTGGGTGCGGAATTCTAATATTTGAAGTCACTGCTCGTCTTGGTGGGCCTCGTTTTGGCACCGAGATGGTTCCTCTTAGCAACGGAACTAATATTCTGAAGGCGGCGATACAGCAAGCATTGGGAGAAGAAATCGACCGCACGCTTTTGCAACCACGCTATTCAAGAGGAATGGTCAACCGATCTATATTCCCGCCACCTGGACGAGTGATATCAATAAGAGGATTAAGCGAAGCTCAATCGTTACCCGGTTTTTATGACTTTAAATGGTGGATGCCGGAGGGGTTAGAAGTTGGTAGCGTGATAAAACCATACGAATATGGTTGTGGAGATGTAGGGTATTTCATTGCCGCTGGCGGGAGCAGGGAAGAGGCTATTGCCCATGCTGATAACATTGAGCACACCATACGTATTGAGACGAAAAAGGAATAATTAGCTGATGCCCGTTTTTTACATGGAAAAAAGCGAATGAGCGTACAGCCAATAGCCCCTCCAAAAAATGATAAAAAATAACGGAGCATATTACTGGCAACTAGGAATAGAAAATCTTAATTTTTGCGCCAGAAAATGTGATTTTTCATAAAAATTCATCATTCCCAAAATAAATTCTTAGGCAAGAAGGGATGCGTACTTTTCCATCCGTTGTCTGATGGTTTTCGAGTATGGGTACAAGGATACGGGGGCTTGCGATAGCAGTATTATTTAAAGTATGAACAAACAGAGGCCCCCCTTCTTTTGGGCGGTATCTTATATTTGCACGACGTGCCTGCCAGTCGTGCAGGGTTGAGCAGCTATGCGTCTCACGGTACTTTTTGAGAGAAGGTATCCATGTTTCAATATCATTCATACGAAACTTGCCCGCGCCCATATCTCCAGTGGAGGCTTCAATTACCTGATAAGGCAGCTCCAGATCAGTGAGGATACTCTCTGCTATATTTAGTAGATGGTCATGCCAATACGCAGATTCAGCTGAGTCGGAACGGCAGATAACATATTGCTCAATCTTAAAAAACTGGTGCACCCGTAGAAGCCCTCTCACATCACGTCCTGCACTTCCTGCCTCGCGACGAAAGCACGAAGAGAAGCCTGCGTAGAGCATAGGCAAGCAACTCTCATCCAAAAGTTCATTGCTGTGTAGATTTGTTAACGCAATTTCAGCCGTGCCTGCGAGGAACAGATTATCTTTCGGCAATTCATATGCGTCTTCACATGCCATTGGAAAGTGACCTGTACCAACGAAAGCTTGCTCTCTAGCCATGGCTGGCACGGAGATGTAAGTAAAACCAAGATCGGTAAGTCGGCGAGCTGTGTAAAGTAACAGAGCCTGCTCAAGCAAGGCCAGGCGTCCTTTCAAACAATATGTTCTGGGGCCTGCGACCTTGACAATCCGCGATAGGTCCGCCCAATCGTTCATCTCCATTAAATCAACATGATCGCGCACTTCAAAATCGAAATGGCGCGGTTCCCCTACCTGTCGTATGACGATATTCGCCGCTTCATCTGGTCCAACCGGCGCTTTATTCCAAGGAATGCTTGGGATTCGCAGCAGCAAATTTTTCAGTTCATGCTCAATGGGGGAAATTTCTGCTTCATGAACTTTGATCATTGCGCCGATATCTTTAGACTGTTGACTTAAAGCAACGCGCTCTTCTAACGAAGATTTAGCGAAAGTATCGCTTAACTGGTTTCTTTCCTGGCGCATTGCCTCCAGTTTCGCACGTGAATTACGTAATTCTACGTCGAGCTTCAGAAGACGATCCAGATCAAGAGAGATATTCTTTTTTGCAATGGCTTGGCGAACAAGCTCTGCATGGCTGCGAATAAAATTTAAAGAAAGCACATTAAACACCCTATATTATATTGTAGCCTAATCTATTAATCTGCATGACTTTATATGCTACCGTTAATAGCGCTTTTAAGGCATTATTTTCTGAGTTTAAAATATGAATTTCAAAGAAGGCATATGCTGATATACGCACAGATAAGTGCTTATCTCGTATAATAATGTATGTAATAAATTTTCGCAAATAAAAATAGATATATTCTTCACGGCTGGCGCTGGCATTTTTCCTGCGCTTAATAATTCATATTGATGCGTAAATTCAAGCTATTGAGTTGTGTATTTTTTTTATTAATTCAATAACTTTTTTACAGGAATTATAAAGAAATAATAAATTTTACAGATGGAGAAAATTATTTATTGGCGAGTGGCAATGGCCTCAGGAGCCATGCTTGGGTGTATTTTAGGGATTACTGGCGGGTTTTCCATATTTTCCATTGGATTTTCCAAGGAATTTGGAGTAAATCATGCAGATTCTTCAGCTTTATTTTCAATGTATCTTATGGCAAGTGCCGTATCTGCTCCTTTTGTAGGAAAATTTGCTGATAGATATAATCCTTTTAAAATAGTATGTTTTACATTTCCATTATTTGGCGCCGCGCTAATAGCATGCGCGCATGTAAAATCCTTTAATCAATTGTATTTTCTATATATAGGAATTATTTCTTTAGCATCAAATTTTACGATCATATCTTGTCAATTGATAATAGCAAATTATTACAAAACTAATTATGGAAAAGCGCTGGGGATAGCTTTTGCTCTAATAGGTGTGTGCGATTTTCTGCTGCTGACTGGCTTGGGTAATTTAGTTGAGTATTATGGTTGGCGGCAAGCCTATTTGGTTGGTGCGCTAGTATCATTGGTTACTTTAATATTTTTCATATATCTAGCATGCGATACATCAATATTAAAGCGCGCGCCGGTGAAAATATTGCATCCGTCCAATGCAAGCCATATAAGAAAATGGGGCTTTTTATTAACAGCTGCATTTGCAGTCAGCTTTATGGATTTCACTGTTTTCCAAAATTTGGCCCCTTACTTGAAAACCAGAAATATAAGCACCAGTTTATCTGGATTCATGCTTGGAATAGCGGCTTTTGGATATATGGCTGGCCAATTAATAGGCGGAAATTTATCGGATAATTACTCGAAAAGACTAGTAGCAGCTTTATCAGGAATAATTTTTTCGTTTAGCATCCTGATTATTAAATTTTTCATTCCCATTGCTTTTTTATTCCCATTTGTTTGGCTGCTTGGATTAAGCATTGGATGCTCAATTGTTTGCCGCTCTGCAACAATAGCGGATATTTTTTTGGGTTCTTCTTTAGGAAAAGCTACGGGTATTGTCCAAATTTTTAGCGCTTTAGGGGCAGCAGCTGGTACTTTACTAGGAGGTTATGGTTACGATAAGTTTGGTAGTTATAACCTTTCATTTATGGCTTCTCTATGCGCAAGCTGTTTATGGATTTTTTCTATATATATGTGTGGCACTCCAAGAAAGATTATCGAAAAGACTGTTTAAAATATTACCCCCCCAACATTAGAGAAAATTTTATTATAAGGCGATCCGAAATCCTGGCTGCAAGCATTATATCTATGCATCGATCATCGCATTCCATTACAGAGAGAAAATAATGCATATCAATGGATATGATCTCGATACCTCAATATTAGCTATGCTTGCTCGCTCAACTGAACCGAATATCGAGCTCGACCCCATTCAGATGGAGAAGGTTGGGCGCTCTCGTGCGATGCTTGAAAGCGCGGTTGCCGAGGGAGAGGTCATCTACGGTGTTAATACAAGTATGGGCGGGTTTGTAAAATGGTTAATCCCCATCGGAAAAGCGAACGAGCTCCAGATAAATTTGATTTCTTCAGTAGCCTCAAATGTCGGTCCTTACTTTGAGGATAAGGTAGTACGGGCAGCAATGATCGCTCGTTGTAATTCTTTGGTCCGTGGGCATTCTGCAATCCAGCCAAAGCATCTTCAGACCCTTGTAGATATGGTCAATCGCAACGTTATTCCTTGTGTTCCAGAAAAAGGTTCTCTGGGAGCTAGCGGTGATCTTGGTCCCCTCGCAGCGATTGCTTTAGTCTGCACAGGACGTTGGCGCGCACGCTATCACGGCGAAGTCATGCCAGCTGCTGAGGCATTAGCCAAAGCGGGCATTGAACCAATGCATCTCAGCTACAAAGAAGGCTTAGCCCTAGTTAACGGGACATCTTTCATGACCGGCCTAGCCTCCCTCCTGGTCGATGAAATCGAGACACTGCTGAAGTCTTACTATATTTTGACTGCCCTTTCATTGGAAGCGCTGCATGGCCGTATTGGCCCGTTCGACCCGGCCGTCCACATTGCGAAAAACCACACAGGGCAACTAGATATTGCGCGATTCATTACTAATCTGCTGAAAGGCAGCAAGATGGTAGTGCACGATCAGATAGTGGAAGAGGCCTTACGGAAATCTATGGGGGAGCAAGCTCACGAAGGCAGTGCACCTATCGAAGATGCATATTCTTTGCGTTGCTCACCACAGATTCTTGGCCCGATACGGGACATTATGGCCTTTGTCAAACGGATCGTTGAAGAGGAATTAAACTCGAGTAGTGATAATCCTCTAGCTCTGCCAGACGATGGGAAAATACTCCACAATGGTAATTTCCATGGTCAATATATTTCTATGGCAATGGACAATATTTCCATGTGCCTAACCTCCTTATGCAATCTATCAGAACGCCGTATTGACCGTTTTCTTGACGCATCGAATAGCAATGGACTTCCGCCATTTTTGTGTCGAGAGAATCCAGGACTGCGGCTTGGTCTGATGGGTGGGCAATTTATGGCGACATCAGTGACGGCAGAAATACGCTCGATGTGCGTTCCAGTTTCCATTCAGACACTTACCTCCACTGCTGATTTTCAAGATCATGTTTCACTCGGCCTAGTTGCTGCCAGGCGCGCGCGCGATATTTTGCATAATGCTTATTTCGTCTTGGCCTTTGAACTTATCTGCGCCTGTCAGGCTGCTGATATTCGAGGGGTTGAGCGATTGTCTTCTCCTACCGCTACGGTCCATAAAATCGTTCGACACGCCATCCCTTATCTGGACCATGACGAGCCTATGACAGACTTAATCGAGGAAGCTGCTCATATTCTTGCCTCAGGTAGATTAACTACAGTGCTTGAAGAATCTATCGGCCTTCTGGATGAATTATTTCTGCCTTAAATGCTAGTCAGTTAATCAAGAATGCAATTTTACGGCGCAAGTACGAGAAATACTTGCAGTTGCTTTATAAAACCCTAGCCAGAGAAGCGGATGAGAATTTTAAGCGTTTATTATGGAAACCAGCAGGCCGGATGCTGGCACCGACTAGTTCGTTTGCTTACGGCTTTGGGGAATGAGGGCCATCATATTGTTCTTTTAACATCACAACCTAGTAATTTAGCGCATCCACGGATTACAGTACATTCCATTGGCCGTAACTGCATTCGACCTTCTCTTTTGCATTTATCATTATTTTTACTACGTGCATGCGTATTGGCTTTTGTTCTAAAACGCCATGAGACTTTTGACCGTTGCATTGTTTTTGATTGCCATAATGCATTGGCTCTTGTGCCACTACGGCGACTGTTTCATATACCCCTCTTCCTTTGTATTCGGGGTGTCTATTTTCATAAAGATATATTCAAGTCCAAAAACCACCTGAAGAGATGGTTAATCCGCTGGTTGAATTTAACCGGATATTACGCCGCAGACAGAGTGATATTTGTGTCGCGTGCAACACAAATATCTATGGTGGAGCATGCCGGCTCTTCTCGCAGGCCTGAAAAAGTAGTTCCAAATGATTTGGTTCTACAAAAACAGGCACTAGTTAATCGTAAGGGTAGCTCTACAGGGCAACCTATCGTTTTTGGCTATCTGGGCCAATTGGTCGGTCGCAAGAATGTCGGGCTGCTGATTACTAGCTTTGCCATGGCAGATTGCCCAAAACATCTGATAATACAAGGAGAAGGGGTAAATAAGGCGCAGCTGGCTGCTCAGGCGCACAGCTTGGGAATGAACAGCAGCATAACCTTTAGGAGTTGGGATAAGAACGTCCAAGAATTTTTCGATCAAATCGATGTATTCGTACTCCCTAGTCTGTTTGACGATGCATCTAATAGCCTTCTTGAAGCGCTAGGTTATGGAAAAATTGTGCTTGCTGCCGATAGCGGTGGCAGCAGCGAAATTCTTGCCTACGATAAAGAACTTCTTTTTTCCCCACAAAATGGTCAGGATCAACTGACAAGGCGTCTGACCAGGTTAAGCCTGGACTCAGACTATCGGCGAGATTTGGCAGCTCGTTGTAGATCTGCAAGCCTTCAGTGGGTATTTGATTGGGAGCAAAGGATGAAGCACGCACTGATAATCCCCCGTCCCGGACGATCTTAATTAATCTTCAAAACAGGGGCCAAATGTTAAACCTGAATAACTGTCACATACCTGCGCGACCCAACACACGAGAAAGTGCCATTGCGACTGCAGGGCAAGACCTTAATCAGTTAAGCGTAAAGCAGATTTCGCTGAAGACTGGGGAAGTATTATCTGGGAGGATTCACGCTGAATTAGAAACCGTCTTGGTTCTTCTAGAAGGCGAACTCACCTTCAATGTAGGAGGAACGGATTATTACATGGTGCGAAGCAGCCCTTTTGATGACCTTCCAGAAGCATTATTCCTCCCAGCTGGCTGTGAATGGTCAATCACCACCACAGCCTTACGCTGCTCTCGCGTTATCAGCTGTGATGTGGCAATCCAAAATACAGGGGAAAACACACATTCTCCACTAGCGATCTGCAAAGGCGACATAACTACTTTAGAGAGGGGGCGCGGCAGCTATCTACGGCGCATCAATAACATCATTGGGGAGAGTTTCCCCGCACGTAAATTACTTTGTGGGGAGACGCTAAATCCTCCTGGTAATTGGTCTTCTTATCCGCCTCATAAACATGACACTGACGTGCCCGGATTGGAATCGGTTCATGAAGAGGTATATGTTTATTCGGTTGCGCCCTCTCCAGGTTGGGGATATCAGGAGATATATTCGCCTAAACATGGAAAAAGCATGGTTTGGCGAGTTAAGCATGGTGATGCTTGCCTGATACCGTTTGGCTACCATCCTGTTGTAGCCGCTCCAGACTACTCTTTGCACTACTTCTGGGTTTTAGCAGGAGAAAGCCGAAAATTAATGATGAATGAGGATCCTCATTTCTCACCCTCTCTTTGATGCAGTCTATACAGATGATTAAAACTCCATATCGGCGGATCATTACTGCGTTTCCCCATCCAGAGGCGCAACTTATCGTTGTAGAACTTGACCGTATTGAGCCAGTCGCCATGCATGGCCAACCCCATGTCGTGTGGCACAGAGCTAGCGGATTTACAGTTGAAGACCCTTGGGGGAATCGATTTATTGACTTTACATCAGGAGTGCTAGTTGCCAACTGCGGACATAGCCACCCCCGGGTAAAAGCAGCTATCTCAGCCCAACTTGAACAAGACCTTCTTATGAGTTATATCTTCCCAACGCGGGAACGGGTCGAATTCATTAGTAATCTATTGAGCCATGCGCCGAAAGAGCATGACCAAGCGCTTTTGTTTAATTCTGGCTCTGAGGCTATTGAAGCATCCATAAAACTGGCGCGACAACATGCCATAGGCCAGTCTGGGCTGAATAAGCGATTAGTTATCTCGTTCGAAGGAAGTTTCCACGGCCGTACGCTGGGCTCACAGTTAGCTGGCGGTCTGCCTTCCTTGAAAGAGTGGATTGGACCGTGTGATCTGCCCTATAAACAATTTCCATTCCCAGATTGTGAGAAATCTGCAGAGCATGACTTTGATAACTTCATCTACCACCTTGCCAAAACGGGGTTTGCGCCGAATGAAGTGTGCTGTATCGTTTTTGAAAGTTACCTGGGGGGAACTGTCTCATTCGCTGATGCTATGTATGTACAGAAGCTTCGGGAGTGGTGTAATCAAAACCATGTTTGTCTCATCTTCGATGAAATCCAGTCCGGCTTCGGTCGAACTGGACTGTGGTGGGGATTTGAGCACTATGGGGTAGAGCCTGACCTGATTGCTTGCGGGAAGGGTATCTCTGGATCTTTACCTATGTCTGCAGTTATCGGTCGTCGTGAAATAATGAATAGCTTCAAACCAGGGGCTATGAGCACCACGCACAGCGGTAACCCATTGTGCTGCGCTGCAGCCAACGCTAGCTTAAATGTCCTGGTAGAGGAATCATTAGTAGACCATGCTCGTAACCTTGGGAATGATGTGAGCGACACGCTAGGTAAAATTGCCAAGAATCGAAGTCTAGTCGGTTCAGTCTCCGGGAAAGGGCTTGTATATGGGATACGAGTAATTGATCCGATTACTGCTCAACCTTCCCAACGGTTTGCACAGGAAATTGTTGACAAGACGGTTGCTCGTGGTGTTTTGCTCTTCAATCCAGTAGGGCCCTATGGTGCTACCATTAAGATAACCCCTCCTTTATGTATAGCGCATGAGGCTATGCAAGAGGGGCTTGAAGTAATAGATGAGGTTATTAGCCAGATAGAAGAAGCGCTTATTCCGTAGGAATGATTAAGATTAAATATTAAATTGGCTGCGATCAAAAGCAAATCAGGAAGCCGCGTTACATATTTTTCCTAGAAATTCTTTTTTGCGCGCTAAAACCCATGCTGGCCCCTTCTCACGTTTCAAACTCCCATAACCACTGGCACCGCAGTAATTGCCAGTGCTAAAGGCTAGGCGGCACTCTCTCGAAAAATAAGTAAAACCCCTGCTAGCGTGCGCGGTGTTGCGTAATTTATTGTTCGCATTTAGCTTGATAATAAGAAAAGTCTAGTTGAGCAGAATCGCCAAAAAATTATTAAGCGGAGGCACTGTACTTAAGACCCCTCAAATTTGAGCACAAACTTGTAAATAACTAGTATTCCAAAAACTCGTTGTGGCACTGACATTTTACGAATAAACAGAATCCGTCTTTAAAAAATGCCTGAATAGCATGGAATTATTAACATGCCAAAATACAGAAGCGACTAGACATCTGCTGCAGCCGGAATATTGATTTTTACAAAATTTGAAAACTAATTTCAGATAAAATTTGAGAAAATAAATTTATGAAAATTCTTATTACTGGCATGGCGGGATTTATAGGATTTTCAACGGCATGGAAATTAATTTCTCATAAGTATGAAATTATTGGGATTGATAATTTATGCAATTATTATGATGTTTCGCTGAAAAAAGCTCGATTAAAAAAATTAGAAAATAGAAAAAATATTAATTTCTATAGCGTTGACATTGCTGATAATGATTCTCTATCAAATTTATTTTCTGAGCATAAATTTGATATAGTTTTACATCTGGCAGCGCAAGTCGGTGTGCGTTACTCCATCGAAAACCCGGCAATATATGCAAGAACCAATTTAATTGGCTTTATAAATATATTAGAAAATTGTCGTAAAAATGAAGTAAAGCATTTAATATATGCTTCTTCCAGTTCGGTATACGGACTCAATACTAAAATTCCCTTCTCGACTCGTGACTCGGCAGATCAGCCCGTTAGTTTCTACGCGGCAACCAAAAAATCTAATGAGCTAATGGCTCATTCTTATTCCTATCTTTACGGAATTCCTACGACAGGCCTACGCTTTTTCACTGTTTATGGACCTTGGGGCCGCCCAGACATGGCTCCTTTCAAATTCGCTAATGCTATTTTTAAAGGGGAAGTACTCGATATATATAATAATGGTGAAATGTCGAGAGACTTTACTTATATCGACGATATTGTGGAAGGCATTATATGTCTTATAGAAACTATTCCTATGCCAAGAATTCTAGAGCATTTCGAAACTGGAAATCCTGAAACTAATAGTGTTCCTTACGCTATTTACAATATCGGATATGGCAGGCCAGTAAATGTAATGGACTTTATTCAAACAATAGCCAAAGCAGTAGGCAAAGAGGCAATATGTCGTTATATGCCCATGCAGCTGGGCGATATGAAACAGACTTACGCGGATATTGAAGAATTTTCTAGGGTTACAAGCCATCGCCCAAAAGTAGATGTAGAAAATGGCGTTTTTCAGTTTGTTAAGTGGTATCGTGATTATTACAACTATTAAATTTCTTTTTATAGTGCTAGCGTTTATTAGACATTTTTCATTGTCAGAAGCACATTTTAAAGTGGGGCGGCGTGCTGTATTTAGGTAAAGGCGTTATGGGTGCGCGTCTGGATGACGCGCTACTCATGACTGCTTATTCCATTTAATTTCTTGCAGCACAGTAGTCGCGATTTCCTCTATGGATTTATGCGTAGAGTCTATCCATTTGATGCCTTCGCGCTGCATCATGGCTTCTGCTTCATTGATTTCGTAGCGGCAATTTTCAAGCGCTGCGTAGCGGCTGCCGGGGCGGCGTCCGTTGCGGATATCGGTTAGGCGGTGTGGGTCAATAGAGAGGCCAAAGAGTTTGTCTTTATAAGGTAAAAGGGACTCGGGCAGTTTGCCACGATGGAAATCTTCAGGAATAAGGGGGTAATTTGCGACCTTTACGCCGTATTGCATTGCTAAATACAGGCTAGTGGGCGTTTTACCGCTGCGTGATACGCCGACTAAAATGACATCTGCTATGGCTAAATTCCGATTAGATTGCCCATCATCGTGCGCTAGGGAAAAATTAATGGCGTCGATACGGTTTTGGTATTCCTGGGTATCTGCTTGATGCCCTAGTCCCACTTCATGGCTTGCATGGATTTGCAAGGCTTTTTCCAGGGGCGCGATGAATGGGGCGAGCATATCCATTATGAGCGCGTTTGCTGCTTGAATAATGGTTTTTAAAGAATGGTCGATGAGTGTCGTAAACACGATAGGAGTAGGGATGTCGGATCTTTGGCACGTTACCGCGTTAATTTTGTGCAGCGCGTTAGTGGCTTTTTCCTCTGTATTGATAAAAGGTAAACGTACCAAGTGAAACTTGATATCAAACTGGGACAAGATGGAATGGGCAAATGTTTCAGCGGTAATTCCCGTGCCGTCGGATACGATGAATACGGTATGAGACATGAGGGTAGTAGCGTAAATAGAGGGAAGAGACGAAAAGCCGCAGTGTACACAGCCCTGCCAAGAATCGGTTCTGGAAAGCCATAATATAAGTAGGGTATTTCGCGAAAAATAAGGAGGGCATCTCGGCAAGAAAAAGGGATTAGTGCGAGCAAATACTAAAAAATAAAAAAAGAAGTTGTATAGATCAAGGGATAGGCGCGCTAGAATAGCGGTCTTTTGAAATTATTCTAGGAATTATTACCTAGTAGCCTTTTGATCTATCCCCTACCGCATGAAGGGTTTTTCCTATGAGTACAGTGGTTGACAGCAAGGGAACAGGCAGTGACACATTGCCTGCCGATATATCCCGTCTCTCGCAAGTTCCATCTCCAATGGCTTTAGAAATAGGTTCAGAAAGTGAATACGTCGTGCCCTTTGACGCCGTACGTATGAGCGATGTAGAGCGCGTTGGAGGGAAAAACGCCTCGCTGGGTGAAATGATCAGCCAGTTAACTAGTGCTGGAGTACGTGTTCCAGGCGGTTTTGCAACCACCGCGCACGCGTTTCGCGATTTTTTACAGTACAACAAACTGACCGCACGTATTGAGGTGTGTTTAAACAACCTTGATGTGGAAGATGTGCGCGCCCTGGCGCAAGCAGGTGCTCAGATCCGAGAGTGGATAGCCCAAGCGCCTTTGCAGCCTCGTTTAGTAGACGAGATTCGCACTCATTTCGCACGCTTAGAAAATACGGCGCCCGATGGGACAGTGCCTTCCTTCGCCGTGCGCTCTTCCGCCACCGCAGAGGATTTACCCGATGCTTCATTTGCCGGGCAGCAAGAAACCTATTTAAACGTAGTGGGCATTGAAGAGGTGCTTCAACGGAGCAAGGAAGTCTTTGCCTCACTCTATAATGATCGAGCGATTGCATATCGTGTACACAAAGGCTTTGCGCATGCCGAAGTGGCTTTGTCGGTAGGGGTGCAGCGCATGGTGCGCTCTGACCTCGGTGCTGCAGGGGTCATGTTTACCTTAGATACCGAATCGGGATTTCAAAACACGGTGTTTATTACATCAAGTTATGGTCTGGGTGAAGCGGTTGTACAAGGGGCAGTGGATCCTGATGAATTTTATGTTTTTAAGCCTGCGCTTGCTAAAAATAAATTCCCTATCCTGCGTCGTTCCATGGGCTCAAAACGTTTGAAAATGGAATTCAACGACCAGGCCAAAGCAGGAGTGCGTACCGTAGATGTGAGTGCGCAAGATCAAAATCGTTATTCCCTCAGCAATGAAGACATCATCGCCCTTGCGCGCTACGCGGTTATCATTGAGCAGCATTATCAGCGCCCCATGGATATTGAATGGGGTAAAGATGGTCTAGATGGGCATCTCTATATTTTGCAAGCACGCCCAGAGACGGTGAAAAGCCAAATAACAGGCAATACCGAACAACGCTTTAAACTCAAAGAAGAGGCGCCAGTATTGGTCCGAGGCCGTGCTATCGGCCAAAAAGTGGGAATAGGGCCGGTTCGGGTGGTCAATGATATCGCTGAAATGGAATTGGTACAGCCAGGGGATATTTTGGTTGCTGATATGACGGATCCCAATTGGGAGCCTGTGATGAAACGTGCAGCGGCGGTCGTGACCAATCGAGGAGGGCGTACCTGCCATGCGGCCATTATTGCCCGTGAGCTAGGTGTACCTGCTGTAGTGGGATGTGCTGATGCGACGGAACGCTTGCGCAATGGGATGGTCGTGACCGTTTCCTGTGCAGAAGGGGATGAAGGTCGCGTTTATGAAGGGGCCTTGGATACGGAAGTCGTGGAAGTGTACAACGGTGCGCTGCCTGATTTGCCTATCAAGATCATGATGAATATCGGCAATCCGCAGCGTGCTTTCGAGTTTTCGCAATTTCCTAGTGCCGGCGTGGGTCTGGCGCGTTTGGAATTTATTGTGAATAACACCATTGGCGTGCATCCCAAAGCATTGTTGGATTACCCTGCATTAGATCCTACGCTGAAACTGGCGGTAGAAAAGGCGGCGCAGGGCCATGCCTCGCCGCGTGAGTTTTATATCGATAAACTCACAGAAGGGATTTCCACGATCGCTGCCGCGTTTTACCCGCGCCCCGTCATTATTCGTCTGTCTGATTTCAAATCCAACGAGTATAAAAAATTGATTGGTGGGTCGCAGTACGAGCCCGATGAAGAAAACCCCATGCTGGGATTCCGAGGAGCCTCTCGGTATATCTCCGAGGATTTTGCTTGCGCATTTGAACTCGAATGCGTCGCACTCAAGCGCGTGCGCGAAGAGATGGGTTTAGATAATGTCGAAATTATGGTGCCCTTCGTACGTACGCTCAAACAAGCTGAGCAAGTCGTTGCCCTATTGGCGCGGTATGGCCTTAAGCGTGGAGAGCGTGGTTTGCGCTTAATTATGATGTGCGAAGTACCGTCTAATGCCATTTTGGCAGAAGAATTTTTGCAGTATTTTGACGGTTTCTCGGTGGGTTCAAACGATCTCACCCAGCTGACCTTAGGGCTCGATCGTGATTCGGGTATGCCATTGCTCACGCAAGATTTTGATGAACGTGACCCTGCGGTACTCTTTTTGCTACGCAGAGCGGTAGAAGCTTGTAAAAAGCAGGGGAAATATATCGGTATCTGTGGACAAGGTCCGTCGGATCACCCGGATTTTGCGGTTTGGCTTATGAAAGAAGGTTTGACGTCACTTTCCTTGAATCCTGACACGGTATTGCAAACATGGCGTGCATTAGGAGCGCTGCAGAAGTAGCGTAGAGGGGGCATTCAGCGTCAAGCTGTTTGTGTGTGAAGCCCGCCTGCGCAGAAAGCATTTCAGTGATAACAAAAGGCCATCTTGCGGCAACAAGATGGCCTTCCTTTTTTATATCGCCTCTTCTTTAGGTTTCCTAAGCTACCGTAAATACAAAAGAAAAAAATACGCATAGCTAGCAAATTTTTCGCATTCTCTGTCTGCTTTCTGAATAATCGTTTATACAATTTAGTCTTAAGAATGCTCTGTATTAATCTCTCCATCGCTGTCGCTGCACTCTAGTCTACGGTCTTTAGAGTTAGTGAAATTAAGGTTATGCACATTAAACTTCTTTCGAAACCGAGTAGCCAACCTACCCCCGTTTATACTATTACTGGCTGAGAGGAATGATACCGCTACAGGGTTTAGAAAGAAGTCTATTCTTTAAAGCAATTTCATCTTAAAAAATATCGTAGTTGAAATAATCAACGTCTTCCAATTTTTTTAATTTTTAAGATGCTTTTTCGTAACCGATATAATGAAAAAATATAATCCATATTTATAGAGGAATAGAATATGTTTTCAGTTATTAACGGCTCGCGGAATACAAGAAATCCTCTCAAAAATACAGAAAAAGAAAGCCAAGGTGCGAAAAGAAAAAATAAATTTTTATTATCTTTTTCAGATTATTTTGAAAATTTTCGGCGAACAAAAGAAGTATTAGAAGATAAACCAACTGCCGTTGATAAAGAAAATTTAGAACGGTCAGCTTTAATAATGAAAAATATATGCTGGAAACCACCAGAAATTTCCCTAGACCTGCAAGCTATTTTACAAGCAAAATGTCAGACCATGGCAGAAAAAAAGATACTTGATCACCCTACAGGGTGGCAAGATCTTTCTGCAGACATAAAAATACATATTGCTTCTTATTTAGATGATCCTAGCAAGCTCAAGCTACTATTAGCTAATAAAGCTTCTTATGAAGCCGTCATGGCTAACCCATTTCATATTATTGTTAAAAATAAGAAACAACTTCAGAAAGTATTATCCATCCACAAAATTGATAGTTTGATACTAAAAGGGGGGGATTTTATGAATGAAGATTTAAAAAAATTACCTCCATCATTGAAAAAATTGGCTATAAGAGGCTGCAGTGGTATTACTGAGGAAGGTTTAGAAAATATGCCGGTTGCATTGAAAGAGCAGTTGGAGGAGTTGAGGTTAAATTGCTTAGACTTAAATAACCTAGGCCCCTTGAAGACATTCAAAAATTTGAAGATACTAATTTTACAGCGTTGCGATGGTATTACTGCTGAAGTCTTCAAAGATATGCCCGAAAATTTAGAAAAAGTATATGTACACAGTTGTCGTAATATTGCAGATGAAGGGCTGCAAGCTGTGTGTGGCTTGCCAAAATTAACTGAACTTTATTTGGGCAGTTGTCTTAATATTACTAATACAGGATTATTGTATCTGAAAGAACGGAAAAATTCGTTGCTACTTACATTAGCATTCCTTAGTGGCTGTACCATAGAATCCATCAAAGGATTGGAGGGTTCATTAGTAACAGTAAACGCCGCCACCGAATCCTTAGTACATGAGTTGTCAGTATAATGACTCTATAATCATCAGGGAACATGCTGCAGGACGCTGTATCCATTGTCCAGCCCGAAAAGAAGCTAGAAAATTGCAGAGACATTTTTTGTTGTCGACTTATTATAGTAAGGCTTCTTCAAATGGTGGGGTTCCCGGCATATCTTTACACATAACTTAAAGCATGTAGATTTTTACTGGCCCAGCGGGAGCCCCCCGCGCAAAAATCATAACCTACTATAAGCTGTAGTAGTTCTGATATGATCGTACAGTAAAACCTTGCCAAGAGGTGGGGGTACTCGGTTTGATAGAGGTGCGAATCTTTATTAAACCAGCGCGTAAGCGCCAAGGAGTAACCCCATGCATAGCGTTCTCAAAATACCTAATCTCAGAAACCGGGTGGAAGCAGTCATTGAAATAGCCATGGCTGAATTTGCTTTAGAACAAACTGCGTTCGGGCAAGTATGTGATCAAATAAACTACGCAGAAACTACACGCTATAGGCTCAAAAAAAAGCTGGAGAAGAGCACCACGATGATGGCCTCTTTTCCAGCTTTTTTACTTAACCCGATTCACATGGTTGAGTGAACCCATAAGCGAACTATTGAACTTCCGCAATTTCCGGCTTGGTATGGTGATGAGCATCGCCCTCGGTGAAATTCAGCAAGATTTTCTTGTTTTTATCGATATCCACTTCAACGTGCCCTCCATGCGCTAGTTTTCCAAAGAGAAGCTCTTCCGCTAGTGCGCGACCAATAAGGTCTTGAATGAGACGCTCCATCGGGCGTGCACCCATTAAAGGATCAAAGCCTTTTTCCGCTAGATGCTGACGCACTTCAAGGGTAAATACCGCTTCGACTTTTTGTTCTTGTAACTGTGCTTCTAGTTTCATCAAGAATTTATCGACGACTCGCAGCGTGGTGGCTTCACTCAACGGGCTAAATAGCACAATCGTATCTAAGCGATTCCGAAACTCGGGAGTAAAAATACGCTGAATATCGGCATGAGGATCTCCCATTTCAGCACGCGTTGTAAAGCCGATTTTTGATTTTTGAAGTGCTTGAGCTCCTGCGTTGGTGGTCATTACCAAAATGACGTGGCGGAAATCCGCTTTCCGGCCATTATTATCGGTGAGGGTGGCGTGATCCATAATCTGTAACAGGATGTTATAGATATCTGGATGGGCTTTCTCCAACTCATCGAGTAACAGGACGCAATGGGGTTTTTTACGAATTTCTTCTGTTAGTAAACCGCCTCTTTCAAAACCGACATATCCGGGCGGCGCCCCGATTAATCGGCTGATCGCGTGCGACTCGTTGTACTCCGACATATCAAAGCGTACGAGATCAATCCCTAGCGTAAAAGCCAGTTGACGCGCGAGTTCGGTTTTTCCTACTCCAGTGGGGCCTGCAAAGAGAAAGTTTCCAATAGGTTTGTCGGTTCGACCAATCCCTGCACGGCTCATTTTGATTGCTGTAGCCAGTGCTTCAATAGCAGGATCTTGCCCAAAAATGACGCTCTTTAAATCGCGCTCTAAGGTTTTTAGTTTGCTGCGATCATCTTGAGATACGGAATGCGCAGGCATACGCACGATTTTGGCAATGGTTTTTTGAATGTCATTCTTGCCTATCGTTTTCTTTTGCTTAGATTTGGGCAAAATTTGCTGTGCGGCTCCTGCCTCATCGATCACATCAATCGCTTTATCAGGCAAATGTCGATCCGTCATAAAGCGCTCAGAGAGCTCCGCAGCAGCAAACAGGGCTTCGTCCTTATATTTCACCCCGTGATGGGCCTCGAACCGGGATTTCAATCCGCGCAAGATCTCTACCGTTTCTTCGATGGTGGGTGCCGTGATATCGACTTTTTGAAAGCGACGTGCAAAGGCTGCGTCTTTTTCTATTGTGCTGCGATATTCCGAAAAAGTCGTAGCGCCAATACACCGTAGTTGGCCAGAAGAGAGTGCTGGCTTCAGTAAATTGGATGCATCTAGCGCACCGCCTGATGCTGCGCCTGCCCCCATGAGTGTGTGAATCTCATCTATAAACAAAATAGCGTTGGGGCGCTCTTTTAATTCTTTCAAAATTGTTTTTAATCTTTGCTCAAAGTCACCTCGATATTTAGTGCCTGCTAGTAGGGCGCCTAAATCCAAGGCATAGACCGTGGCCTCGCGCAGTACTTCAGGGACTTCTTTGCGTGTTAAACGCCAGGCTAATCCTTCTGCAATCGCGGTTTTTCCTACACCGGCCTCTCCTATTAAAAGCGGATTATTTTTACGGCGCCGGCATAATATTTGTATGACGCGCTCGACTTCATTTTCACGCCCGATAAGAGGATCTACATGCCCCTCTTTGGCCAGTTGATTGAGGTTTTGCGTATAGGTAGACCATGCACTTTCTTTTTG
This sequence comes from Mycoavidus cysteinexigens, assembly GCA_031963005.1. GTDB lineage: Bacteria > Pseudomonadota > Gammaproteobacteria > Burkholderiales > Burkholderiaceae > JASSUD01. The sequence goes on from JASSUL010000008.1 coordinate 54,885, forward strand.
ATTGCCTTCTGTGTCCACCGCAGTGTCGCCCAACTTCGACTGCGCGTTTTCTTCCACTTTGGATGTGCCGTGCAAGATAAAGTTCAGCACATTTAAGCGAGAAATGCCTTGTTGTTGAAGGTAATACACCGCATGCGAATCTTTCTCCCCAAAGATTGCCACAAGCACATTAACGCCCATGACCTCTTTTTTGCTGTGCGAAGAAGATTGCACATGCATGATGGCGCGCTGGATAACGCGTTGAAACCCCAATGTAGGCTGCGTATCAACCTCATCGGCTCCAGGCACGATGGGAGTATTGTTCTGGATAAACTGACGCAGCGTAGTGCGCAGATTTTCCATATTCGCCGAGCAGGCCACTAGCGCTTCAGACGCGCTAGGGTTATCGAGCAAGGCCATTAAAAGATGCTCGACTGTGATGAATTCATGGCGTGCCTGACGTGCTTCCATAAACGCCATGTGCAGGCTGACTTCAAGTTCTTGGGCAATCATATTTCCTCCATCGTGCATTGCAAAGGATGTCCAGCTTGTCGTGCGCTAGAAGTGACCTGTTCAATTTTCGTAGCAGCAATGTCGCGCGTATAAACTCCACATACTCCTTTTCCAACGGTATGAACCTGCAACATGATTTCTGTTGCGGCTTTGAGATCTTTATGGAAGTAACGTTGTATCACCATAACAACAAAGTCCATCGGAGTGTAATCATCGTCTAACAAGACTACTTGGTAGTACGAAGGAGGTTTGACTGTTTGCTTTTGCCGCTCAAGGAGCGCGGCATGCTCGGTATCGGTTAACGTATTCATGTGCTCATTCTAACCAACTTGTACTACTTCGCAATCCGTATTACGTTAGATTTTTGGGGTTTGTTCGGGTTTCGTTACTTTTTTTATCTGTGTTTGAGTTTTTATACTCTCCATGTATTTTTTTACTTACTTATTAGCTGAAATTAAGAAAATATTTAATTCTTTAATTTTTTTATCAATTTCATTGAATTTTGTGGCGATAATTTCTGCGTTTTCTAAAATTTTTAATTTGTTGTCTTGAGTGTCTGAATTTTTTAATATATTTATTTCATATATTTCTTTGAGATTTTCTTCTGTCTATTGGAGTTTTTTATTTATTTATTTGAAATTGCTTTTTAATATTTCATTGTTATCCGTTAAGAATTTTTTTGCTTTCATTTGAAGTGCTGTCATATCCTGAATCATTTATTACAATTTTTGTGACATTATTATTTGCTATGTGATTTTCTGGTATATTACACTCCAATTTTTAAGGTTGTGTGTTAATAAATCACTGCATTTTTATTTTATAAATCTTATATAAAAATTAGTTTTTTATTAAGAAAAAATGTATGATCTGGCGAAGTAAGTTAAATTCTTATATTTTAAGTGTTTATGTTTTATTTATGAATTTTAATTCTGGAAATTTTTCGATCTAATTTTATTTATGCTGCTTTCAATTTCTTTTTTAATTTCCATATATTGTTCATATATATTATAAATTTTATTTTGTGTTTCTTCGAGTTTTTTGAGTAATGCATTTTCCGGTATTTCTTGCATTAATTTTGCCTGATCAGCATAATTTTCCATGGCCGAGTTTAATAATGTGAGTTCATATATTTTTTCTTTAATTTTTTCTTCTGGTAATTGGCTTTTTTCTTCTTTTAAATATAAGTTTTCGCTAATTAGTTTTTCGATAATGCTATTTCTTTTTATGATAACTTCGAGAAGTTGTGCTTCAAATGTTATATGAGGCTTCAATTCCATATCCAATTTTTCTAGTTTTGAAGTTAATGCTTGTATTTTTCTTCTATTGTAATTAACGACATAATTTTGTCTATTTGTAGTTTCTTCTGATTTGTATTGATGGTTTGAGGTGGTATCTAGACGTTCTTTTTGTGCTGGGCGAGGAAGGAATGTATGATGAGCATATGGCATTTTTTCCTTGGTTGAGTAATGTTTATTTAATTGATCATGTGAAGGTGCTTTTGGAGTATGGTTTGTTTTTTGAAATAATTTGGGTATCGCCATTTGGTCCTCAAGTTATTTAGAGATAAATAATTTTCATTGCTGGGCAGAGTTGCATTTTTATTTTAGCTATTTATCCATAATGCATCGTCAGTTACACTGAAAAAATGGATAAATCTGCGAAGTAAAATACTGTTTAAGCAATGAAATGAGGTGGCAATAATGAAAATAATATCAATTTGAATTATTTCTTAATAAAAAATAGGATGACAAAAATATCCTTATATTGTTAGATATTTTTTTGCCATCCTGTTTTTTAAAAAAAATAATAGATTAGGTTAATATTATATTTATCTACATTTATAGAGGTTGGAAAGCGCTATTTTCCTAAAATCACTATAGCCGCTTTAAGAAAATAGCATTTATTACCCTCCCATCCCATTATGACGCAACAACGCATCAATACGAGGCTCACGCTGACGGAAGGCTACAAACGATTCCATCGCGGTGCGGCTACCGCCTACTTCTAAAATTTCTCGTCGATAGTGTGCTCCCGTTTCTGAATCTAATAGCGGGCCACCTTTTCGTTGTGCGGCTTCTTCAAAAGCCGCATAGGCATCAGCCGATAATACTTCTGCCCATTTATAACTGTAATAGCCTGCTGCATATCCTCCGGCAAAAATATGACTAAAAGTATTAAGCGAACGAGAGAAAGGGGCTTGGGGAAGAACGTGGTATTGCGCATTGAGTGTTTGAGAGCAGGCTTGCAGATCGTCTTTTTCAGGGTCAAAGTCAGTGTGCAGCTTCAAATCTAATAATGAAAATACTATTTGCCGCAGCATGCTCAAGCCCGTTTGAAAATGCTTTGCGGCTTGCATTTTGTCAAATAATGCACGTGGTAAAGGCTCTCCATTTTCTACATGTGCGCTTAGATGGTGGAGTTCTTGCCATTCCCAGCAGAAATTTTCCATAAATTGGGAAGGTAACTCTACAGCATCCCATTCCACGCCGTGAATGCCCGAAACCGCCAGATCTTCGATTTGCGTGAGCATATGATGCAAACCATGGCCGAATTCATGGAAGAGGGTGATGACATCATCATGCGTAAAACAGGCCGGTTTATCTCCTTGCGGCGCGGAGAAATTGCATGTTAAGTAAGCAACAGGTGTGTGCAAAATCCCTTTTGCATCGCGGTAGCGAGAGCGGGCATCATCCATCCATGCGCCCCCTCGTTTGCCGGAGCGTGCGTATAAATCTAAATAGAATTGCGCAATAAGCCTGCCGGTTTGCGGGTGGACAATTTCAAAAAAACGCACATCTTTATGCCAGACCTCTGCGTGAGAGGGGCGGATGATGATGTTAAAGAGAGTTTGAGCGACTCTAAAGAGTCCAGCGAGTACCGCCGGCTCAGGGAAGTATTGCCGCACCTCTTGCTCGGAGAACGCATAGCGTGCTTCGCGCAGTTTTTCTGCCGCAAAGGTAATATCCCAAGGCTCCAATTGCGTTAGCCCCAATTCCTTGGCCGCAAAATCTTGCAATTCCTGCCATTCTTGCTCGGCATAGGGACGTGCGCGTTGGGCGAGATCTTCTAAAAAGTCTTTGACTTCCTCAGGGGACTGCGCCATTTTGGTGACCAGCGACAGGTCTGCAAAGCGCGCATACCCGAGCATATGGGCTTCTTTAGCGCGTAGGCTGAGTTGTTCTTTGATAATGGCGGTGTTATCCCACGCACTTTGACCTTGTCCATAAACAGGACCTAGCTCGGAAGCGCGCGTGACATAGGCGCGATAGAGGGCTTCACGCAAAGGGCGGTGCGCGACGTACTGCATCACGGGGAAATAAGAGGGGAAGTGCAAGGTGAAGGCCCAGCCTTTAAGCCCTTTTTCTTCTGCAGTAGCCCATGCAGCAGCCTTGTCTTGCTCTGGTAGCCCCTCTAGTTCGGCTTCATTGTCTACGTGATAGACATAAGCATTCGTGGCATCTAGTGCATGGTCGGCAAACTGTTTCGCGAGGTTAGCTTGGCGTTCTTGCAGTTGCATAAATGCGGGTTTGAGTGCTTCTTCTAGCCCTGCGCCTGAGAGACGAAAATCGCGTAAGGCATCGTTGAGAATTTTTTGGCGCGTTGGTGTGAGCGTCGCGTAGCTGGGGCTATTGCGTAAGGCTTGATATTTTTCATAGAGCGGTAGGGATTGCCCCAAGCTGGCCCAAAATTGCGTAACGCGCGGCAGATTTTCCCCGTAGGCATCGCGTAATGCTTCTGTATCCACTACGGATTTCAAATGCCCTACGATCCCCCAGGTATGCGCTAAAAAGTGCGTTGCCTCTTCTAAAGGGGTCACAACCGTTTCCCATCGTGCAGAAGTAGTGGGAGCGCTCACATGCTCTAGCATGGCGCTGGCATAGGGAAGCAATAAATCTAGGGCGGGGCTGATGTGTTCAGGGCGAATAGCGTCAAAGCGGGGTAAATCAGAAAAATCTAACAACGGGTTGCCCACGCATACGCTTAGATCAAGGGGTGGAGGCGGTAGTGGATGAGAAGCAGACATGCGAAACCATCAAAAAAGTGAAAAAAAGATCTCAATGGCAGGAATCATGACCATTTTTTAAAATGAGAGACGTAAAGTATGTATTGTAAGAAAAATAAGACGAAATGGGAAACTCCAAACGATCGCCAAGCAAGGTAGAGACAGCTTGAATTTTGAAGGGGGAGTCTAAAGCATGCTATAAAGGATCTTCAGCAATTAAAAAGGGGTGTAATCCAAGATGAATGTGCAGATCTTCCTTAAATTTGGATGGGAAAATCGCTTGTTATCTCATTGCTGTTCTATCGTGTATCAATAGAGATCTATTCCTGTATTAAAATACGAGGGTGAGCGTTGCTCTTGACCCTGCTTTCATTGCGTTAGTGTATAGCTAAATAGGCGTTTGGCCGCGCAATGATGCAAAAATATTGACATTTAAGTAGAAGTATGTATTGCGGAAAATAAAAAATTTTGCTTGCAAGCTTAAATACGCACTCTTTACAATCCGCCCATTTTTAGATGTAGTCAGATAGTTTTTGAAAGCTATCGGTCCCTTCCTGCCGCTTTATATATATAAAGCCGCACTCTACCAAATAGATTGCCCAAATGAATGGGCATTATGGTGCCTTTAGGAGAAGTTATGTCCAAACCGATGTCCTCTTCCACCGCTACGGCGCTGACGACCAATCTGCCTGACGCAGATCCGCAGGAAACTGCGGAGTGGCTTGATGCGCTAAGTGGCGTATTTAGTGCGCTTGGTCCTGACCGAGCACACTATTTAATTGATAGGCAAATCGAGTTTGCACGTCTACATGGCGATGGTCTGCCTTTTACGTCGACGACCCCTTACGTCAATACCATCCGAGTCGATCAGCAGGCAGGGAGTCCAGGAGAGCATGCTCTCGAGCAGCGGATTCGCTCGTATGTGCGGTGGAATGCCATTGCTATGGTATTGCGTGCTGGGCGTGATACGAATGTAGGAGGGCATATTGCCTCTTTTGCTTCGGCCGCGGCGCTTTATGAAATCGGCTTTAATCACTTTTGGCGTGCGCCTTCCGCTGAGCATGGCGGGGATTTAATTTTTGTACAAGGCCATTCCTCTCCAGGCATCTATTCTCGTGCGTTTTTATTAGGGCGCCTCAACGAGCAGCAACTGGATGGATTCCGTCAAGAAGCGGAAGGAGGAGGTCTCTCTTCTTATCCGCATCCATGGCTTATGCCCGATTTCTGGCAATTCCCGACGGTATCGATGGGCTTAGGCCCCATTATGGCCATCTATCAAGCGCGTTTTATGAAGTATTTAAAGGCGCGGGAAATTACTCAGACGGAAGGGCGCAAAGTATGGGCCTTTCTGGGTGACGGGGAGATGGATGAACCCGAGTCCTTAGGGGCCATTGGTATGGCCGGTCGGGAGCGTTTAGAGAACTTGATTTTTGTCGTGAATTGCAATCTGCAGCGCTTGGATGGGCCCGTGCGTGGGAATGGCAAAATTATTCAAGAGCTCGAGTCGATTTTCCGTGGGGCGGGTTGGAATGTCATTAAGGTGATATGGGGCAGCCGCTGGGATGCGCTTTTTGCGCGCGATACGCAAGGTATTTTGATGCGCCGGATGATGGAAGTCGTCGATGGCGAATACCAAAACTATAAATCGAGGGATGGTGCTTATGTTCGCGCCCATTTCTTTAATACTCCTGAACTCAAAGCATTAATCAGCGACTGGTCTGATGAGGATATTTGGAACTTAAATCGCGGCGGGCATGATCCGCATAAAATTTATGCGGCCTTCCATCAAGCTTCGCAAACACGGGGTCAGCCCACCGTTATTTTGGCGAAGACCATTAAAGGCTATGGAATGGGCGAAGCCGGTCAAGCGATGAATATCACGCATCAGCAGAAAAAAATGCCTATTGACGCGCTGAAAAAATTCCGTGATCGTTTTAGTTTGCCGATCGCCGATCAAGATCTTGAAAATGTGCCTTATCTGAAATTTGAAGAAGGTTCGAAAGAGCTGACCTATATGCGCGCACGCCGTGAAGCGCTCGGCGGCTATTTGCCTGCGCGCCGTCGCAGTGCCGCTGCTTTACCCATCCCGGCATTATCTGCGTTCGATGGATTACTCAAAGCGACAGTAGAAGGACGTGAAATCTCTACGACGATGGCATTTGTACGTCTGTTAGGCGTTTTGCTGAAGGATCCTGCACTGGGTAAGCGCGTCGTGCCGATTGTGCCGGATGAATCTCGGACTTTTGGTATGGAAGGCTTATTCCGCCAAATCGGTATTTGGAATCAAGAGGGTCAGAAATATATCCCGCAAGATTCTGAGCAACTGATGTTTTATAGGGAATCCGAAACCGGCCAAATTTTGCAGGAAGGGATTAATGAAGCGGGCGGTATGTGTGACTGGATTGCGGCGGCAACTTCGTATTCCACGCATGGCGAGCAGATGATCCCGTTTTATATTTTCTACTCGATGTTTGGCTTTCAGCGTATCGGGGATTTAGCATGGGCTGCAGCGGATATGCGCTCCCGAGGTTTCTTGCTCGGCGCAACCGCAGGTCGAACCACGCTCAACGGTGAGGGTTTACAGCACGAAGACGGGCATTCGCATTTGTTCTCCGCCTGTATTCCAAATTGCATCAGCTATGATCCGACTTTTGCCTACGAGCTGGCCGTCATTATGCGTGACGGGCTACGCCGTATGGTGCAAGAACAAGAGGATGTGTACTACTACATCACGCTGATGAATGAAAATTATCCCCATCCTGCATTACCTGAAAGCAGTGAAGCGAATATTTTGAAAGGGATGTATTGCTTCAAAAAAGGGCAGTCCGCTCCCGCTTCGCCATCGGATAAAAAGCAGGGTGCCTCCCATACTGCCGCTAAACAGGTTCAGTTGCTCGGATCCGGCGCGATTTTTATTGAGGTTATTGCTGCGGCACAGTTACTGCAGGAAGATTGGGGCGTAGCCGCAACGCTTTGGAGCTGTCCAAGCTTTACGGAATTAGCACGTGATGGGCATGCGGTAGCACGTCATAATATGCTGCATCCCAATGACACGCCTCAACGTAGCCATGTCGAAACCCTGCTTGCGTCTACAACAGGGCCGGTTATTGCCGCCACCGACTATGTGCGTGCATATGCTGAGCAGATTCAGGCATTTGTTCCCAAACGCTATGTGGTGCTGGGTACCGATGGCTTTGGTCGCTCTGATACACGGGCTAAACTGCGCCATTTCTTTGAGGTAGATCGTCATTGGATTACCGTAGCGGCATTGAATGCATTGGCCGATGAAGGCACGATTGAGCGTACTGTCGTAGCGCAAGCGCTTAAGCGTTATCAGTTAGATGCTAATAAACCTAATCCGATGACCGTGTAAGCGGCGGATGTCGCTTTGCGTAAGAACTTGTTTAGTATTTAGACAGGCAAGCCTGTCTAAAAGCATGACCAAAAGGGTTTCTATTTGGGGGAGCGGGAGTACAGTGAGGATCCCTGGCACCGCACTACCCATAAGAAGGGCCTTTTTGGGAGATACTCAACAGGTTCAATAGAGTTTTCACTTTTTTCAAGATATAAGCCTTGCGATGAGCCAGACGATAGAAATCAAAGTGCCGGATATTGGCGATTACCAGAATGTGCCTGTGATTGACATATTGGTTGCGCCTGGGGACTCCATCACCACGGACCAATCTTTAATCACGCTGGAATCGGATAAAGCGACGATTGATATTCCTAGCCCTTGTGCCGGAACGTTGCAGAAAATCACCGTGAAGTCGGGAGATACCGTGTCAGAGGGCTCGGTTATTGCCGTGCTAGAGTTACTGCAGGCGGATGCTCCTGCTCCCGTGGAAGGGCAAGCGGCTAAAGAATCCAGTACGCAACAGACAGAGGCATCGTCGGCTTCCTCTGCCGTGCCTGCACCGGAAAAAGCACATGCCGTGCCAGAAGCCCCCACTGCAGCGTCTGAGCAGCAGGCTTCCTCGCCTTCGATGGGCCAGTCCAACCAAGCCGTAGAAGTCAAAGTGCCCGATATTGGCGACTACCAGAATGTGCCTGTAGTCGATGTATTAGTCGCGGTCGGAGATCAAGTGGCAGCAGACCAATCGTTGGTCACACTGGAATCCGACAAAGCCACCATTGATATTCCTAGTCCTTTTGCTGGGATTGTGCAGAAAATCACGGTGAAGTCTGGGGATACCGTATCCGAAGGCTCGGTTATTGTCATACTGGAGACTGCACAAACACCCGCACAGCCTTCAAAAGAGGCGACGCTCTCGAGCGGGGTGGGTACGACATCGGTACTTACTCAGACGGTATCGAATGCAGCAAGTTCCTCGGCTCAACCCCCTACTTCAACGCAAACCAGTACGCAAACTAGCGCCTCAGCAGTTATATCCGGTACCACTATAGCGAAACATGCTAGCCCTTCTATACGTAAATTTGCTAGAGAGTTAGGCGTAGAGATAGATCGTGTGGTAGGCACAGGCCCGAAAGGACGCGTGCAGCGTGAAGACGTGATCGCCTATAACCGGCAAATGCTGAGTAATATGCAAAGCAAAGGTACGGCAGGAAACACAGAGGGCTTGACCGTCTTACCTTGGCCTGAAGTCGATTTCTCCAAATGGGGCGCTGTCGAGGCCAAACCACTCTCACGCATCAAAAAACTCTCCGGCGCTAATCTGCACCGTAATTGGGTCATGATTCCCCATGTGACCAATCAAGAGGACGCGGATATCACTGAATTAGAGGATTTCCGCTTACAGTTGAATCGAGAGCATCAAAAAACCGGGCAAAAAGCGACCTTATTGGCGTTTTTACTTAAAGCCTGTGTTGCTGCACTCAAAGCTTTCCCAGAATTTAATGCGAGCTTGGATGGGGAGAATTTAGTCTATAAACAGTACTATCACCTCGGTTTTGCCGCAGATACCCCCAATGGCCTTATGGTTCCTGTGATCAAAAATGCCGATCAGAAAGGGGTTATGCAGCTAGCGCAGGAAACTGCAGAGCTTGCAGGCCTTGCACGCGCAGGCAAATTAAAGCCTGAGCAAATGCAAGGCGGGTGCTTTTCTATTTCTTCATTGGGAGGCATAGGAGGCACAGGCTTTACGCCGATTATCAATGCGCCTGAAGTCGCTATTTTGGGAGTCAGCCGTGGTGTGATGCGCGCGGTATGGAATGCCGAACAGCAGCAATTTACACCTCGCCTGATCGTACCGCTCTCTTTATCCTATGATCATCGCGTGATCGACGGAGCGCAAGCGGCACGCTTTAATGCCTATTTAGCGCAATTACTAGCAGATTTCCGGCGCGTATTACTGTAAGCACAATGCGTCACCTCACAAGAGGTGGCGCGTTTTTTTTGATAGAGCACCCCAATAGGTTTTGCATACGGCCTTTTTTTGAGTGAGGGAGTTCCCATTATGATTGGCCGTATTGCAGGCACACTGCTTGAAAAAAGCCCGTCTTTTGTATTGATAGATTGCCATGGGGTAGGGTATGAAATTTGGATCCCCATGAGCACTTTTCACCAGCTTCCTGCAGCGGGTGAGGTGACGATATTGCTCACGCATTTATTAGTTCGAGAAGATGCGCACTTGCTATATGGCTTCGCCACCGTAGAGGAGCGTGCAACTTTTGTCAAAATGCTGAAGGTGAGCGGATTAGGTGCACGCACCGCGCTGGCTATTTTGTCAGGCCTGAGTGTCCATGAGCTCACGCAAGCGGTGCTTTTGCAAGATGCTTCTCGCCTAACCCGTATTCCCGGAATCGGGAAAAAGACCGCTGAGCGTCTTTTATTAGAGCTGAAAGGCAAATTGAAAGAGACGCAGCCCCATTCGATGGCTAATGCAGCGGCAAATCATACTCAGGATATTTTTGAGGCCTTGCAGGCCTTGGGATATTCAGAAAAAGAAGCCTTACAGACTACCCGAGGATTGCCAGAAGGAATTTCTGTATCAGAAGGGATAAAACAAGCTCTCAAAACACTCCTAAAAGCTTAAAGTCTGTTGAGTCTCTCCCGAAAGAGTTCCTCTTGTGTTTCTTCTTTTCCATTAGTCCTTAGCCTTGAGCCATCAATGATAGAAACCGATACGCTCAGCAGCGATAATCAACGCTTAATTGCTCCCCAGACGGCCTCTTTACAAGAAACGGCATTTGAAAATACATTACGTCCACGGCAACTGAGCGATTATATTGGCCAGAAAAAAGTCTGCAATCAGCTACAGATTTTTATTGAAGCAGCGCAAAAGCGCGGTGAAGCCTTGGATCATGTTTTGCTTTTTGGTCCTCCAGGTTTAGGGAAAACTACACTTGCCCATATTATTGCGCGCGAAATGGGAGTAAATTTACGTCAGACCTCCGGGCCTATTTTAGAACGTGCGGGTGATCTTGCCGCACTATTAACCAACCTAGATGCGCATGACGTTCTTTTTATTGATGAAATTCACCGGCTATCTCCCGTCATTGAAGAGGTACTGTATCCCGCACTAGAAGATTATCAAATCGATATTTTGATTGGTGAAGGGCCTTCTGCGCGCAGCGTGAAGTTGGATCTCAAACCTTTCACATTAGTGGGAGCAACGACTCGCGCAGGCATGTTAACTAACCCTTTACGAGATCGGTTTGGTATTGTAGGGCGATTAGAATTTTACGATATACCTGATTTAGCCACAATTATTGGACGATCAGCGCATCTATTAAAGGTGGAGGTAGATGAAAAAGGTGCCTTTGAAATTGCAACACGCGCTCGTGGTACCCCTCGTATTGCCAATCGTTTATTACGGCGAGTAAGGGATTATGCACAAGTGAAAATGCCCGGCAAACAAATTACCGCGCAGATTGCCGATGCAGCACTGACGTTATTAGATGTAGATTCGGCAGGTTTTGATCTGATGGACCGTAAGCTATTGGAAGCCATTATTCACAAATTTAATGGTGGCCCAGTAGGTGTTGATAATCTTGCTGCCGCCATTGGTGAAGAACGCGATACGATTGAAGATGTTCTCGAACCCTACTTAATTCAACAGGGTTTTTTGCAGCGAACCGCGCGGGGAAGGATAGCAACGCCTCAAGCTTACCTCCACCTTGGAGTGGAAAGTGCGATTTGAGAACGTGCTATGTTTCCCTCTAACAAGAAGTATAAAGGAGCGAAGCTATGCAGACACATTTAGCAACTACACAATTGTCTTCAAAAGGGCAGGTGGTTATACCCGGTTCTGTGAGGAAAGGTTTAGAACTAGCAATAGGTGATCAATTTGCAGTTTTTGCTAGGGGGAAAGTCATTATTCTAAAAAAAATAGAAATTGATGCGCATACGATGGATCAGCTAGATGCATTTATCAAAGAGATCAATTAGCGATTGATTCAGAGCATTTCAAATGGGCTTTCATTCGCCTCAACGCAAGTTGAGAGGGTGAAAGCCCTTCTAATTTTATTGTCATAACTGCTTCAAAATAAATTAGAATATTCTTAAAATTTTTTAAGAAAAACTAAGCAAGCAAAAAAGCAATGCCACTACTATTATTTAGGAAAACATAGACATGTCATGGATGTCAGGATCTTTATCTACTTTCTCTTCGAGGACCTCCTTAAGCTCCTATCCCTCCTCGTTTATGACCTGCCCACGCGAGCAGCATGTGTATGATTCAAATGCAAATGGTGAACGTGAGCCTACGCAGCTTCCTGAAAATCAATTTCAAGAAAGAGCACGCTTTGACAAACCGCGTAGTGCTAAGGAATCACATGGTACTGAGCAACTTAGAAGCATTGCAAATAAACGATTGCCAGGAGGCAAAACTAGGTTGCATTCGGCCGTCATAGATGGCGACATATTCATGGTAAAAATTTGGGTGAATAATGAAGCAACTCTGAATCTGCCAGATGATAAAGGCGCAACCCCGTTACAACTGGCTACGAAACATGGTTATGTTGAAATAGTCAAAATATTGGTTCAAGCTTATATAGAGAAAGGGCAAAAGACCTCGCTTGACCAAGAAAGTCATGCTCTATGGAGGCTCGCCATTGAGTGCGGCAATGAAGCAATTATGGGGATCTTTAAAGAAGCCAGTGTGGATATCAACTATCAAGATTCAAAAAAGAACACTTTGCTGCATATTGCCGCAGAGAGCGAGGATCTTGCATTGGTTAAAGGTTTGCTTGAGAATGGGGCAGACCAGGCTATACGGAACGGGGAGCACAGTACCGCGTTGCATATAGCGACTTTGTTATATGACTGTCCCGACGTAGTAGAGGCGTTGCTTGCTGGGGAAAATGCAGAAAAAATAATCAACCTGCCAGATCAAGATCAAGCGATGGCCTTGCATAATGCAGTGGTGCTCGGCTTTAGCCGAGTGTGCAAACTCTTAATTGAAAAAGGGGCAGAAAAAAACGCGCGGGATTTGAATGGCAGAACGCCGATAATGATGGCTACGCAATATGGTCGCATTGGAGTAGTCAGAATGCTCGCTGATGCTCATGCAGAGGTCGATTTAAAAAATCCACAGTTGATAACTGCTATAGCCGTGCTCAAAAAAAATCAAAAAGTTAATAAAAACGTTCAAAATACTAAAAGAATACTCGAGATCTTAGAAAAGGCAGATGCTGAGCAACGCGCAAATACAAGCTTGTCCGAGCAGTCAGCAAAAATTCCACAGGCTATGGCCTCTATAGCCAATATAGTGAAGCCAATGCGCGCTGTGCAAGCTGCCGCCCATAAATCGCATCAAGCCGCGGCTGAGACGAAAAGCAAATTTAAATCTCTATCCTTAATAAAAACTCTATTGGAAAAAGCGCAAGTATGGTGGACCTATGTGCAAGAGCGGTGCTCGTTTATTTAGATATATTTTAAATCCAGACCGTGGTCATCATGTTGGGGTTCCGTATTTAATTCAATTTGTCACCACCAAGCTACGGTCCTTTGCCTTTTCTTGTGGTGGATGGACTTTGATGAATCCCTTTCACCTACCCATTTTGGTAGGTTGGTGGTGACGAAGGAACCCCAACATGTGTACCACCTACTTCTAATCTTTGCGCTCTACTGATCTATAACTCACTTTTCTACAAGCTGCGTAACATCGGTTATGAATTTAAAATATATCGGCATAGTGCTGCGCGGCGCTGAAATCCAATGCCCCAGAATAAATTGCTTTGCCGCAAATCACCCCTTGGATATGGGGTATATGCTTGCGAGCATGGGTATGATCGCTTGGTGGGGTGTGGCGCATATTTTTTTGTAGCATGCATAAGGCCTGAATATCGCCTAAGCCGGCTACTCCGCCGCTGGCGATGACGGGCATATTAATCGATTGTGCGAGCCGTTCGGTTGCCGGTAAATTGAGGCCTTGTAACATTCCATCGCGACTGATATCGGTATAGATAATCGCGGCGCACCCTACATCTTCTAGTTCGCGGGCTAGATCGATCACCGTGCGGTGCGTAACATGACTCCATCCAGAGGTCGCCACCATCCCCTCTTTGGCATCGACTCCCAGAATAATATGTCCACTAAATATACGGCACGCTGTTTTAAAAAATTCCGGATCCTGAACCGCAACCGTACCTAGAATAATATAAGACAGCCCTTCATTGAGATATTGCTCAATCGTTGCTAAGTCTCGTATTCCTCCTCCCAGTTGTATGGGCACTGAACCTGCCGTTGCACGTATGATGGCGCGTATGGCTTCTCTATTTTGAGGTGTTCCCGCAAAAGCGCCATCTAGATCTACAAGGTGTATGCGTCGTGCGCCGCATTCCACCCAATGTCGGGCCATCGCTGCAGGGTCTTCTGAAAAAACGGTGGCGCGTTGCATATCGCCTTGTTGCAGACGAACGCATTGACCTTCTTTAAGATCGATGGCAGGAATAAGCAGCATAGGGAGTGAAAAAATAAAAGTGAAAACAGAATATCGGAAACGAGAAAAAGAGCAAAAAGGCCATGCTTAAGGGGACCAATGTGCAAAATTGCGGCAAAGTTGCAGCCCTGCTTGCGCGCTTTTTTCTGGATGGAATTGCGTGGCGAAAAGGTTTTCGTGGGTAATGGCGCTAGCAAACGGCAAGCCATATACCGTTTGACCTGCGATACACATCGGATCTGTAGGGCATACGTAAAAACTATGCACAAAATAAAAAAAACTTTCTGAGGCAATATCGTTCCAAAGCGGATGCCTCGCTGTGGTCTGCTTCACTCGGTTCCAGCCCATATGGGGCACTTTAAAGCGCGATCCATCTTCTTGGGTATGCCCTTGTAGATCAAAGCGCACACTATGCCCTGCGAGTAAACCCAGCCCAGATGTATTCCCTTCTTCACTATGTTCGAAAAGTAATTGTTGCCCTATACAAATGCCCAATAAGGGCTTCGTGCGTGCAGCCTCAAGCACCGCATCCAAAAGGCCAGAATGATGGAGTGCATGCATACAATCCGGCATTGCGCCTTGGCCAGGTAAAACAATACGATCGGCTGCGCGCAGCGCCTTAGCTTGTGTGACCAGTTCAACGCGAGCTTCAGGCACAGCATGCATAAAAGCCTGGGCTACGGAATGTAAATTGCCCATTCCGTAATCGACAATAGCAATGGAAAGTGTCATCGATGGCTTCCTACCAGTTTTTCAATGTCTGCCACAGCAACGGGAACATCTCGGCTTAGGAGTTCGCAGCCCTGTTCGGTCACCACGACATCATCTTCGATACGAATACCGATATTCCAGTATTCATCGGAGACATCTGCCGCAGGGCGAATATAGAGGCCAGGCTCTATCGTGAGTACCCTATTTGCTTCCAAGCGTATCCAAGGATATTGGTTATCTTTACCTTTGGGCGCTTGAAGATCGCGATATAAACCGCAATCATGCACATCTAGGCCCAGCCAGTGGCTGGTGCGGTGCATATAGAAGCGTTTGTAGGATTCTTGTTCCAGGATATCTTCTAAAGTACCGTATTTGTCTGCAGGCAGCAGGCCGGTATCGCGTAGTCCTTGTGCGAGTATGCGCACAGCGGCCTCATGCGGTTCATTAAAGTGGGCATCAGGGCGGGTGGCGTCGATAGCAGCTTTTTGCGCTGCTAGCACGATTTCATAGAGGGTGCGCTGAGGTTTAGAAAAGCGGCCATTCACAGGGAAAGTACGGGTGATATCTGCCGCGTAGCCATCTAATTCACAAGCGGCATCAATGAGCACCAGATCTCCATTGCGTGCCTTTGCTGTGCCTGCAAGATGGTGTAGTGTGCATGCATTGGGGCCGGCAGCCACGATGCTGGAGTAAGCAGGGAATTGGCTACCCTGTCGCCGGAAGGCATATAACAGCTCTGCTTCGAGTTCGTATTCGCATATGCCTGGATAGCAATTTTGCATTGCGCGCAGATGCCCATCTGCCGAAATGCGTGCGGCACGGCGCATGATATCGATCTCATGCGGTTGTTTGATGGCGCGCATGGGATCTAGCAGGGCAGTGAGATCGTACACCGTTGGGGGAGCTCGGCGCCCGTCCCGATTTTTTTGTGCAGCAGCCGTGATCCAACGGCGTATTTGCGTATCTAATTGGATATTCTGCCCAAACGCATAGCATATGGCTGGCGCCTTTGCGAATAGGGCTGCCATATGGTGATCAAGGTCTTCGATGGCATAAGCTTGATCTACACCTAATGCATTGCGCGCTGCTTGAGGGCCAAAGCGAAAACCGTCCCATATCTCCCGCTCTTCGTTTTTAGGACGGCAAAATAAGAGGCTGGAAGGCTCATCTTTCTCGGCATGGGCATCAAGAACCAACATCGCGTCAGGCTCAGTGAATCCCGTAAGGTAATAAAAATAGCTATCTTGCCGATAGGGATATTCGGTATCGCGACTACGTATGTGCTCTGGCGCAGTAGGCAGCAGAGCAAGCGCTCCTTGACATAGCGTGCGTAGCATGTCCAGTACGTGTTGGCGGCGCGCTATGTAAATCTTGCGCATATCAGAAGGCGATAGGGGATTGTCGCACAGGGACTGGGCGTGCATGGAAGAGGATCCTTAGCTGAGTTTTTCCATCTGTTTTTCCAAGCACAGCTTATAAGAGTGCTCCAAAGTCTCTGGCGAGGTCGCGTGTAAGCCTAAATCACGCAATCGGCCATCGTGTACTCCATAGACCCAAGCATGCACATTTAAAGATTGGCCGCGTTGCCAGGCATCTTGCACAATAGTCGTACCGCATACGTGTACAGCTTGCTCGATGGCATTGAGTTCAACGAGGCAGGCGTGCCGAGCTTCTCCTTCCATGGTGCGCGCCAGCAAAGCCTGATGTTGGTCGCGTACATCTCGAACGTGCCGAAGCCAGTTATCGGCAAGCCCGATGCGTTGATTCACGAGCGCGGCGCCTACACCTGAGCAGCCGTAATGACCAACGACCATGATATGGCGTATTTGGAGCACTTCTATCGCAAATTGAAGGACGGAGAGGCAATTTAAATCGGAATACACCACCACATTCGCAATATTACGATGCACAAATACTTCACCAGGCGGTAGGCCGGTAATTTGGTTCGCAGGTACGCGTGAATCCGAACAACCAATCCACAAGTATTCTGGTTTTTGCTGATCTTTTAGACGATCAAAAAAATGGGGATCTTCTGCTTGTACTTTTGCAACCCACTCTTGATTATTATCAAAGAGGTGCTGGAGTGAGTCATCATGTTTTTGGGAATTCATAAGTGATTTATATCCTGAACGGGGAGTGATATTCAAACGCTTTTTAATGCGTGGATATTCAATGCTTATTTACTCTTGAACTGTTTGCGGCATTTTGAGCAAATTTAAATCCACTAATGCAGGTAATCCTGCCACGGCAGCAAGGAGAAGCGCAAAAGGCAGCAATGCATGAAAACCTATATACAAAAAATTGATCGTACCCAGTGCGCCGCCTAAGAAAAACATGCCCAATAAAGACAGTAGTAAGCTGCGTTTTTGGGGGTTGGGTTCAATAGATTGAATATAGGGCGTATGCATATTTTGTAGGGTAGGCTGTATAAATTTAGCAAACATGGCTTTGCCTAGCTCCATACCTATATCGGTCACTAAGCCTGTGACATGGGTAGTGCGTATCTCTGCATGAGACATATTGGTGATCGTGGCATTTTGTAAACCCATCACAAAGCATAGTAAGCCAATGGTTGCTGGAATAAAAGCAGTATCGTATTGCTGAAAAGTATCCCCCATAAATCCAAAGATGCCTAAAAGCACGGCTTCTAGCAATAAGGGAAGGGCATATAAACTCTGTAAGCGCAAAGCGGTGGACCAGGTGATTAATACCATGGAAGTGGCCGCACCTGCACCAAAAGCTAGTAGGGCATAAAAACCCGATAGCGCTAAATCCAATTTGCCTGTGGCCAAATTATCTGCAACCTGCGCGACTACGCCAGACATATGCCCTGTATATTGTTCAACAGCCAGAAAACCACTTGCATTGATGATGCCTGCCAGAAGTGCTAAAAATAGCGCAATTTGTCGGTTTGCTGGCCGACTGCGTGTTTTTCCAGTAAGAGAATAAAAATAAGAAAATACCGGAGTAAAAAAAGAGCTTGCAAAAATCATAATGAGGGCTTAATGGGGCAAATAGGCAGAAAGACGAGTCAATCTTCCAAAAATAAAGCTTGTAGATTATTTAAAAAACGATGGCCCAGCGGAGTAGGGCCAATATGCTGATGTGTACGCGTCAATAGGCCGAGTGTTTCGGCTTTATCGAGCTGAGCGTTGAGGATATTGAGTGGTAAACCAGTCCTTTCTGTAAAAAAATGAGGGGCAAACCCTTCATCCAAGCGCAAAATATTAAGCATAAATTCAAACCCAAGCTCGCGAGTGGGAACCTCGTGTTCTTCCACAATAGGAGAGCCTGTTTTGCAGTGCTCCATATAGGCCAATGGTTGCTTATAGCGCACTTGCCGAATAATACGATTAGAAAACGATATCTTACTGTGCGCCCCTGCACCAATACCCAAATAATCTCCAAAACGCCAGTAGTTGAGATTGTGCTTGCATCGCCGCCCAGCTTGCGCATAGGCAGAAATCTCATACTGTTGATAGCCAGACTGTGCAAGCCGTATAGGAACCCAATTTTGCATGTCTGCGCATAGTTCATCGTCTGGAAGTTTGGGCGGATATTTCGCAAACCAGGTATTAGGTTCAATAGTGAGATGATAAAACGACAAGTGTGGCGAAGCGTAGCTTAATGCGCGCTCGGCGTCGGCATAAGCCTCTTCCAGGTTTTGTCCCGGTAAGCCAAACATGAGGTCGAGATTAAAATTGTCAAAGGTATTTTTAGCGCATAGCAGTGCCTCATGCGCTTGTTCCGCATTATGCGTGCGGCCTAAGGCTTGTAGTTTGGCATCATTAAAACTTTGCACCCCAATAGACAAACGATTAATTCCGCTGGCGCGAAACTGACGGAATTTATCGGCCTCAAAGGTACTTGGATTGGCTTCTAGCGTGATTTCTGCGTCAGGTTCGAGCGGTACGCGCGCTCGAATATCACTGAGTAAACGCTCAACTCCTGCGCAAGAGAGTAGGCTAGGAGTGCCTCCGCCAATAAAAACACTATGTACGGTACGACCCCAAATTGAGGGCAGCGCATATTCTAGGTCAGCGCACAAGGCGTCTAGATATTCTTTTTCAGGGAAATCAGGAGTATGCGTGCTGTGAATGGCTATGCGTTTGTTATGCGCATTTGCGGTACGCGTCGTATCACTTTTCCAAGTATGTGAGTTGAAGTCGCAGTAAGGGCATTTACGAATACACCAGGGAAAATGGATGTATAGCGCAAGTGGGGGCAATGTGGTGAGATGGATCTGCCTGGGTACGGTGCAAAAAGCATGTGTGGAGGCAGAAGGAGATGCGGTCATAGTATCGTAGTGATATGGTGCGATATCGCTCTCACCCTATTGAGGAATATCCCTCAATAGGGCGATTAAATGGTGCTGTTTGTTGAGCATAATTTTAGAACCTGGAAGATATAAACAGATTCTTACATTGGGGGGCTGGCTATTGGAACCCCTTGTATTAGCGAAAAGCGTTCGTGCAATGCGGCTATCCATTGTGTAAATGCCTGCGCGCGATGGCTGTGCTGGTTTTTAGTCTGAGCATCGAGTTGGGCGGCAGTCTGATGGATTTCTGGAATATAGAAGATGGCATCGTAACCAAATCCTTCCGATCCTATAGGAGTATGGTTGATTTCCCCCCACCAGCGCGCGTAGCTAATCAGTGGTTCAGGATCCTCTGCATGCAAGACAAAAGCGAGCGCACAAAAGTAGTAGGCTCGGCGATTATCATAAGGAGCTAATGCTTCCAAAAGCCGTATTGCATTGGCTGCATCAGTACTGATGCGTGTAGGAAAGCCCCATCTTTCTTGATCAGACAAACTCGCTAAACGGGCAAATCGTGCAGAATATACCCCAGGCGCGCCTTGTAGTGCGGGGACGCATAAGCCTGAATCATCCGCTAATGCAGGTAACCCGGTCAGGCGCGCTGCGTGGCGCGCTTTAGCGAGTGCATTTTCGATAAAAGTGCAGTGTGGTTCTTGGGCTTCAGAGACGCCCAATGTGCTTTGGCTGACTAATTGAATGGAAGGCAAGGGCTGGGAAGGGGAAGCAGCAGGCAGTTGCCCCCCTGGTAAAGCACCAGAGAAGGTATTCAGTAAAGTCTGAAATTCTTTTAATTTTCCTGGATTATTCGAGGCTAGTACGATGGTGCTGGGCCAAGCGGTGTAATCGTGCGTGCTGGGTTTTTGCTTAACGTGTTTGTCTACGCTGCATTTGTCTATATTGACGCAGGTGTCTACGGCAGAGGTGTTGGGAGTCGTAGCGGTCATAACTATTTATAGGAAAAAGCACAAAAAGCCAGGAAAAATAAAAGTGCATTAAAAGGAAAATAATTACTCGCGTATCCCCAAGGCGGCCTTTTGATGCTGAACCAGCTGCACTATACCTATTTGTGCACTATCTAGCATGTTAAAGAGCTCTGTACGTGAAAAGGGATGTTGCTCTGCAGTGCCTTGAATTTCAATCAGCGTGCCTTCACTAGTCATCACGACATTCATGTCCGTGTCGCATTGTGAATCTTCCTCATAATTGAGATCTAATAAGCAAGCGCTGCGAACGATGCCCATAGAGATTGCAGCGACCCAGTGTCGAACTAAACCATTCTGCAAAGGCCATAACGCAGCTTTGGAAGCATCCTCTGTGCAAGAGGCGCTATAAGCCATGCTCTGAGTCTGGGTATTTTGCTTATTTGGAGAAAGTGTCATGAGCGCCTGATAAGCCGCAACAAATGCCCCAGTAATACTAGCCGTACGTGTGCCTCCATCCGCTTGCAGAACATCGCAGTCAATATGCAAGGTACGTGGCCCCAATGCTTCAAGATTAAAAGCCGTGCGTAGCGAGCGCCCGATAAGCCGTTGAATTTCTTGCGTGCGCCCTGTGGCTTTGCCCTGGGTCACTTCGCGGCGCGTACGGGTGCGTGTTGCGCGGGGTAGCATACTGTATTCGGCAGTAAGCCATCCTTGACCAGTATGACGCAAAAAGTCGGGCACACCGTCGACAAGACTTGCCGTGCAGAGGACTTTAGTATCGCCATATTCGATCAGCGCCGAACCTTCCGCATAGGCATTGTAGCCAGGCGTTAAGCGTATGGGACGTAATTCATCGGCTTTGCGTCCATCCAAACGTGAAATATTTGAGGAGGATGCAGAGGGAGTATTCATAAAAAAGCGCAGTTGAACAGAAAAAGCAGATAAAGAGGCAGAAGAACGTAAATTTTAAGTAGGAAAGAACTCAAAAAGGGGTATGAAAATTTAAGAAACCTTGCGGAAAATGCGCAGGATTTTTCTTAAAATGGGATTCATTGGCATTCATTCAATCGAATAAAAGCAGTATTTTTACATACTCTTTACAGAAAACAAGGTAGCTATTCAGCTATTTGGCATTACCCCATTGTCGTAATAGGCTGATACGTCGATGGAGTCGCTGGGTTTTGAGAATCCCATTTCAATCCATATTTCTAAGAAACCGTTTATTATCTCTCAAAAGGGCCTTCTTTGAGGTCGCGCGGTGCTAAATAGCTTCTTAGTGCAATGGCGCGTTTGCATCCTTTGATGGTTTGCTGCATGGGTTTATTTTTGAAGAAACATGGGATAATTGATGACTTGCTGTCTTTTTTTGCTCACACGAATGAGATTGAAAAGCCCGTATCAGCGTTTCTATCTCGCGGCTTAGGCCCCCATTTTTGCCTACGATTTTTTCTTTTTGACATGCTATGACCGCCTTTACCGTACATTCTGCTAGAACCGTATTGATTGTGGTTGCTCCTTCTGGCGCAGGGAAATCGACTTTGGTCAATGCGCTGCTCGCGCAAGATTCTGCTTTGCGTTTGTCGATCTCTCATACGACGCGAGCCCCTCGCCCTGGAGAAGTCGATGGTCAGCATTATCATTTTGTAGATGTACCAACTTTTCAAGCACTGCAAGACAAAGGGGTATTTTTAGAAACGGCGGAAGTGCATGGGCATTACTACGGCACATCGCGCGATGCGATCGAACATTCTAGGCAGCAAGGCTACGATGTGGTTTTAGAAATTGATTGGCAGGGCGCGCAGCAAGTGCAGCGTCTTTTCCCTGATGCGGTCAGTGTATTTATTTTGCCTCCTTCTTTTGATGCGCTCGAAACACGGTTACGCAAACGCGGACAAGATAGTTCTAATGTCATTGCGCGCCGTTTACTCGCCGCCGGAGGAGAGATTGCGCATGCCAATGAGTGTGATTACGTGGTGATTAATGATATTTTTGAAAAAGCATTAGAAGCGCTCACCGCTATTGTGACAGCGACTCGTTTTCGCTTCACTGCACAGCAAGCGCGGCACGCAGAGCTTTTTGCGGAGTTAGGCATTCATCCAGCTCCTATTTAAATCCTCTTTAAACAGGGAAAAAGAAGCAGAATACGCGTTATAAACCTTACTCCTTGGCCGCACAGACCGCGGTATTGTGCGATGATAAGAAACTTGCTCCTTCTCCGGTAGAATACCCGAGTGGTTGTAATATACGGAATTCGACTTTTTGTGACGGGATATGCGCGATGCCTTGAAGAAGGCGCGTGTCTTTTGGAGCTTAGGGCCTTGTGTTAAGGCTTGAGCTTACCTATTTTGACGTTTTAAGGAATGACTATGGCCCGTATTACTATTGAAGATTGTCTTGGAAAAGACATGGCAAACCGTTTTGACATAACACTAGCTGCTGCTATTTCCATCCGCTGCGGTTTTCTGAATCGCCTTATGCAGCAAACAGAAACGGGGATCAAAACGAATAATAAACAGTGCGTGAGTGCACTAAGAGCGATTGCAAAAGGATTAGTCGGCAAAGATATGCTTTTGAATATTTCTTTATAAGCTGGTTTGGGAGTATGTCATTGCTCCCCCTTTCTCTCCTACCCCCTCTTTAAGAAAATACTGTGGCGCGTAATTATCTTAATGCGGTTTTTGAGCATTCCCTGCGACATTTATTTGGGCCTACGGCAATGCCGGATCAGCCTTGCCTGCAGGGAGAGGTTTCTATTGCGTCGCTGATTGATAAGGTCAGCCGGTATTTAAAAAAAACAGAGATCAAGGAGATTAAAGCCGCTTTTCAGTTTGGTAATGCCGCTCACACAGGACAATATCGTCAAAGCGGTGAACCTTATATTACGCATCCTATTGCCGTTGCAGAGATTTGTGCGGGTTGGAAGCTGGATGCGCGAGCGATCATCGCGGCTCTGCTGCATGATGTCATTGAAGATCAAGGCGTGACCAAAGCCGAGCTGGCTGAACGCTTTGGCGCTGAGGTTGCTGAATTAGTCGACGGCCTTTCTAAGCTCGATAAAATGGAATTCCGTAGTCGGGAGGAGGCGCAAGCAGAAAATTTTCGCAAGATGCTTCTCGCTATGGCGCGCGATGTACGTGTCATTTTGATCAAGCTTGCCGATCGCTTACACAATATGCGTACTCTCGGTGCGGTGCCTGCTGAAAAAAGGCAACGTGTTGCACGCGAAACGATTGATATTTATGCCCCCATTGCCTATCGGCTGGGGCTCAATAAAACTTACCAAGAATTGCAAGAAGCATGCTTTGAAAATGAACATCCGCATCGCTATGCAACCTTATCTAAAGCGCTAGAAGTCTCGCGTCATCAACGTCAAGAAATTATTGAAAAGATTTTAAAAACGACAGAGCAGGCCTTAAGCAATGCCAAAATCAATTTTTCGCTCAGTGGCCGAGAAAAGACGATTTGTAGTATCTATAAAAAAATGCGCACAAAGCATACTTCTTTTGCCAATGTGCTAGATCGTTATGGCTTTAGGGTGATTGTTGAATATACGCTGGAGTGTTACCAGTGTATCGGTGTGTTACACAGCCTCTATAAGCCTATGCCAGGGCATTTTAAAGACTATATTGCCGTGCCTAAAGTCAATGGCTACCAGTCTTTGCATACCACAGTGCTTGGGCCTTTAGGGACACCGATTGAGTTTCAAGTGCGTACCCGTAAAATGCATGAGATTGCAGAATCCGGGGTTGCCGCGCATTGGCTGTATAAAAAAGGAAAGGCTGAACTCGATGACATGCAAGAGCGTGCGCATCAGTGGTTGAAATCACTGTTAGATATTCAATCTGAATCGGGAGATGCCACAGAATTTTTTGAGCATGTAAAAGCGGATTTATTTCCCGATGTAGTTTATGTATTTACCCCAAAATCACGAATCATGGCGCTACCGCGGGGAGCCACGGCTTTAGATTTTGCCTATGCAATCCATAGCGATCTAGGGAATGAGTGCGTAGCGATTCGCATTAATAATGAGCTCCTTCCCTTGCGCACCCCGCTGGAAAGCGGCGATGTTGTTCATGTAATTACAGCCCCTTATTCAAAGCCCAACCCTACGTGGTTGGGCTTTGTACGTACGGGCAAAGCACGCGCAGCGATTCGCCATTACTTGAAAACAATGCATTTGCAGGAATCGATTCTGCTCGGGGAGCGCTTGCTAGAGCGCGGATTAAAGGCCTATAACCTGGCACTGGTCAATATCAATGCGGAAGTATGGGAAAAGCTCATACAATGGACAGGCAGCTCGAGTAGCGAAGTCATTTTTGCGGATATCGGTTTAGGGCGGCAAGTCGCTGCCGTGATGGCGAAGCGCATTGCGGTACTGTTAGGGGGGCTTGAGCAAGAGAAAACAGAACTGGGGGCTAGCAGTGCAGCAATCCCCCATAAAAAAGAGAGCACGGTGGCCAACACAGGCTCAACATTGCCCTCTTTGCCGCTGCCAGTAACGGGAATAAGCCCTGTAGGTATTACGGGTACAGAGGGAATGTCTGTTCAACTGTCTACCTGCTGCAGGCCGATCCCAGGGGACGATATCATGGGATATATCGGCATTGGCTTGGGAATGGCTATTCATACCACCCACTGCCGAGTCGCGCAGCGTATCCATCAACGCGACCCAGAACGCTGGATTGATGTGGTCTGGGAGACGCTTGCAGGAACAGCAGGGCGATTGTTTGATGCCTCGATCAAAGTGCTGGTATATAAAAGAAAAGGAACCATTGCTAGGATTGCTGCAGATATTACTGCAGCCGATGCCAATATTGCGCATATAGCGATGGATGAAGTAGATCCCGCCCATACGCCACATGCCACAGAAGTATTGCGCTTAATGATTCAAATACGCGACCGCATTCATCTAGCGCAAGTATTGCGCCATCTACGCACCAATAAAGATGTATTGCGCATTGCCCGCGAAAAGCCGGGATCAGATCTATTAGGCCGATTAGAATAAAATAAATAGGATGCCTAGGTTTTTTATCGCGGCGAGAAATACCGTTCAAGAAGACCGTTCAATTTTAATCTGCCGCTTTATGCGTAGGTTTAAATAACTTCACCGTTTTAATTCCATGCGCATCAAAGTGCAAAACTTCCATTTTGCAACCATTGACCTCCAGGCTCACATCGCCTTCTGGAATATCATGCAATATCTCTAGAATGAGGCCGTTCAGTGTTTTAGGTCCGCTGACTTTATGACCATTCGTCGCGGTTGGCCCACTGACTGAAAAGTGAAGATTCAGTGCACGATTGAGTTCTCGTAAAGAGCTTCGCCCAGGCACAATGCATTCTCCTGCTGCATCCCAGCCCGTGCGCGGATCCGTGATGCGGGGCAAAGAGGTCGTAAATTCACCAATAATCTCTTCAATAATATCTTCTGAAGTGACCAACCCTTGCAATTGCCCATATTCATCGACGACTAAGCCCACACGCTGCCGATGCTCTTGGAAGTATTGGAGTTGTTGTAGTACGGGCGTGCCGCTGGGAACAAAGTAGGGCGTCGATAAACATTCTCGCAATGTTTCATGCGTCAGCTCCTCTCTCTGATGCAGCGTCGCTAGCGCTTTGCGTACATGCAAAACCCCTATAATCTGATCAATATCTCCTTGATAGACGGGGAGTTGGTTGTGATAGCACGTTTGTAATTGGCCAAGCAAGGGTTCTAAAGGCATTTGAAGGTCCAATGCTTCTATATGCGTGCGCGGCACCATCACATCGTCTACAGAAATATTTTCCAGATCAAATAAATTTAGCAAGATACTTTTAGGCTTATGCGGCATAAATCCGCCAGATTCCAGCACCATTGTCCGTAATTCATCGGTGGAGAGCCGTGCCTCAGGGGCATTGCGCGTATTAATGCGTAGCACCCACAAAATAGCCGAGGCGAAGCTATTAATGAGTCGCAGAAAAGGGCCTCCAATGCGCATGAGCGGGCTGATGACCAAACTTGCAGGCAGCGCGATTTTTTCCGGATAAGTCGCGCCGACAATTTTGGGGGTAATTTCGCTAAAAATAATAATTAAAAAAGCAATAATTCCGGTGTTGACAGACAATACCCATCCTTCACTGCCAAAGGTGCGCAATGCAATAGAAGTGGTAATGACAGGAATAATAGTATTGACTAAGCTATTACCCACTAGCACAAAACTGAGCAGCTGCTCAGTTTGCCCTAGCAAGGCTTGTGTTTTGCGTGCGCCTAGCCGGTTTTGCTTAACAAGATATTTAAGACGATGGCGATTGATCGCCATCATCGATGTCTCTGAAATGGAGAAAAAAGCGGAAAGCAATAATAATGCTGCGATGCCGCCGATTTGCATCCAGATAGATGAAAAGAGGGAAGAGAAAAAAGCGAGAAAAGAGCTCACGTGTAAACAATAAAGGTGGAAAGACTTAAACTATAACAGACTCAAAAGAAGAAGGAGGGTGGGAGAAACCCTATCTATCTTGCTTTTTTGCAACAATAAGGGCATACATTCGTATTTTTATCGGCATAGTCCGAAATATTTTGCGATATCCCCTTTTTTTCTTTCTTTTAAATTTGCTTTTCTCATGCCTGAGTATCTCGCTTCTCACCATCCCAGAAAACGATTTGGCCAGCATTTTTTAACAGATCAACAAGTATTGGTTGCACTGTTAGAGGCTATTGATCCCGAACCTTATGATGCCTCTTCTGGTTCTGAATCTATCCATTTCGTTGAAATTGGCCCAGGCCTTGGCGCGCTGACTGAACCGCTGTTAGCGCGAGTAGGGCGGCTGCAAGCCGTTGAACTAGATCGGGATTTGGCCTTGCGTTTACGTCGGCGTTTTGGTGCCCAGTTAGTTTTACATCAGGCTGATGCGCTGAAATTTGATTTTCAGACGCTGTTACCCAAGATCGCTGCACAATCTGAGCTGCATAGCACGCCTACTTCCGAGCAACCGTTAGCTCACAGTGACTCCAAGCACTCGCCTAGTTTGCGTATCGTCGGCAACTTACCCTATAACATCTCGACGCCCTTATTATTTCACCTAAGCCATTATGCCGATCAGGTGATTGATCAGCATTTTATGCTGCAAAGCGAAGTCGTAGAGCGCATGATAGCGGCGCCTGGCAGCAAGGCCTATGGTCGACTTTCCGTCATGTTGCAATATCGTTATACGATGGAAAAATGCTTCGATGTCCCGCCGGAAGCCTTTGATCCTCCGCCCAAAGTGCAATCTGCCGTAGTACGTATGATGCCCATTCCCCTCACTTTATCGCTTGCACAACAGCAAACGCTGGAAGCCTTGGTGCGCACCGCTTTTTCACAGCGTCGCAAAATATTGCGCAATACATTAGGGGCACAATATCCCCATCAGGACTTTAAGGCACTCGATTTTGACCTCAATCGTAGAGCGGAAGAGGTTGCCGTGCAGGAGTATGTCCGCCTTGCGCAGCAAATATTTAATGATCCATCAATACCCTTATTGTCCTAGGTGCTTACCTATCTCTTGGCGAGCTTTTGCATAGCATCCCATGCTCAAGTCGCAGTTCTGGAAGAGGTAACCCCTACCATAATATTTCTAAGAGATTTCTTAAAAGTATGGCTCTTTCATGTAAAATTTCCTCTTTTTTTCATCGGAGAAAATTCTACTTTCATTTCCTATGAGTTGCTGGGAAGGGAGGGAATTGCCGACTTAAAATGGCCAAATAAGAGAAACATGAATCCCATATCATCTTCACCACCTATAAGTAGCATTCCCCCATTATCTGCACCTACTAATACGGCTAATTGCGTTATAGCTACTCAGTCTGCTCCATTGGAGCTAAAGAAAATCACCATCGACCAGAGCCATCGTATAGGTAAAATTGATGAGGGTTGCGACGTATTTTCCTTGTCTGCTAATGGGAAAAGAATTGCAGCAACTAGTGCATCTTCTAGAGAAATTTTTATATATGAAGTTCGGTTAGATGATTCAACGTTAAATGATTCAAAACTAGAAAAAATAGGCTCTTTTGATCGAAAAATGCTACCACTTGATCCTCATATGCATCCCATATCAACAGTGGTAAGTACATTCCAAGAAATCACACCTCCATTTATTCAAAAAGGAATAAAGTGCGTATCTAAAGTTCCCGTAATAGCGAATATCTTAGGGGATTTATCCGAATCTATCCCTATTTCTAGCTCGGGTTTTTTTAGGCTTTCACTGTCAGAAAACGGTAAATTACTTTTCGCTCTTTCGAAGGATATCGCTTGTGTGTGGAGTTGTGATATTGCAAGTGAGCCACGTGTAATTTGGCGACGATCAGCATTAACATTGCTTGCGCCTGTGCCTATGAAAATATCATCGGATATGAAATGGGCGATCGGGCGTAATATTTTGGGCACTCTACTTTTGAGTAGACTGGATTCTTCAGAGGAAGATGTCTTATCGACAGTACAAAGTACTTTACCGGATGCGGTGGGTGGTAAAGCACAACATATCCTATGGTCCAATAAAGAAATTTCTAACAATATTGCTATTGCTACTGATACTTCTTCGCTCCCAACGCTTATTATTCCAGATAATAATAAATGGATAGCTTCCATCGAAAAGAAAGAGATTTGCTTTACAGAAATAGATAAAGCAACTCCAGAGATAAAAAAGAAAGTTTGGAGTTTTTCAAAAGAACTACCTATAACCGCTGTGGCTAATTCTCGAGATGGAAAATGGCTTGCATTCGGACGAATTGATGAGGACGCTAATATTATCACCCTCCTTAATATAAAAGATCAAAGCGATAAGAAATTTACTTTAAAAGAATCTTTCCTTAAATTAGAAAAAGGCGCCTCAAAAATAATCCAAATGGCCTTTGCTAAAGATAGCCGATGGCTCGCCTCAGTCAGTGAGGATAATATTATTCGAGTGTGGTCTAGGTCTATGCAAACCTATGAAGCTAAAGCCACCGTGAAGTTCAAGGTGCCTGCTTCTATTTCTGAGATAACATGGCAGAAGACTGACAGAAAGATATCTTTGATTATCATTGCTACGCCAAAGGAATCTACTGAGTCCGAAGAATATACTAAACCAAAAGCATTCGAAGTATATGTAATAGATATTGGCACTAGAGAAGTTGCATATAATGTAGCTTGAAGAGGTTTTTCAGAAAAGCTTCCCAGTTTTTTTGAGTAAATAAAATATGTCTATTTAAATTCTTGAAAAGATAATAGTCCTATAGCTATATATTAAAGAGGCCAATTAATTAAGTACGTTATGCTTTTCTTGAAAAAGCATAACGTACTATTCTTTTCTGAATTCTGTCTCTACACTATTTGAAAGCACAAAAATCAGCCCCTTCATCGTTATTACGATTTCTATAAAAAAACTCCTCACCTTTTCTTCGTCCTGACATTTTAGGTGCGAAGATCTTCTCCCCTCCCAGAAAAATTTCATCTCCTCAGCATTTGAAACCAAGTAGCCAATATTGTAGGTTGGTGGTGAGGCACGAACCCCAACATGCGTACCATGGCATCCTTGATGACCAGCTTATGATTATCTAAAAGCAAAAATGAAAAGTTAGCAGTATGCACGTTAGGGTTCGTGCCTCACCACCAACATATAGGAGGAATAACGCCGATACAGGGTTTTGAAAGAAGTCTATTGTGTGAGAGCAAGAATATAGAGTGAGCAAAAATACATGAAAATTTTTTATTTCAGATAACTATACTTTTTTACCGATCTACCTCTGGTATGGATTAATTATTTTTTTATTATTAATTACTATTTCATGGCCTTTTTTTAAATAAAAAAAATTAGATTTAATGCTTTGCTCATCACTTATGAAGATTTTTGATAGATGCTTGCAGAGAGCCTCTGTCGGATATAGTACGTAAAAGCAGGCTCTTTGCGATTCTCACTAGAAAGCGAAAAATCAGCGCGATTTTCGATTTGAATGCACGGAGAAGGTCGCCAATTTGGGGCTATCTGATAGCACTCCTTTTTTAATGGGCCGTGCTCTATTTTTCTCTGCAGGTTCAGGGGATTTTTGTTTATATTCACATAATGCCTGTACCGCGCAGTCCCAACATTTTGGTGTGCGTGCCTGACAAATATAGCGCCCATGCAACACCAACCAATGATGCGCATCATGTAAAAATGCGGTGGGAATATTTTTCTCTAGTGCACGTTCTACATCGCGCACATTTTTCCCGGGTGCTAGGCCAGTACGATTAGAGACTCGAAAAATATGCGTATCGACCGCGATAGTAGGCTGGCCAAATGCGGTATTCAGGATCACATTCGCTGTTTTTCGCCCTACACCAGGCAAAGCTTCTAATGCGGCGCGATCTGCGGGGACTTGTCCTGCATGGTGCTCTAAAATTTGCTGGCACAAACCTAAAACATACTTTGCTTTGTTACGGTATAAACCGATACTTTTAATCGCATCAGCAATACCCGCTTCGCCGAGCGTAAGCATGGCCTGCGGCGTATTTGCCTGCGCAAAGAGATTTTTTGTTACCAGATTAACGGATTTATCTGTAGCCTGCGCGGAAAGGACTACGGCTACTAATAGTTCAAAAGTATTACTATAGTTGAGCTCTGTTTTTGGAGTGGGATTGAGTCGTTGTAAAATTTCAAAGAAAAGGCGGCGTTTTTCCGTGTTCATATCCGTTGCATATTAATAAAAAAACAGAGTACTTCCATATAATACATTCATCATAGCTCTGCAGATTCATGGCCTCTAAAAAAGTACCCGATTGTGCTTTCCCCCAATCCTCTATACAGCCTAAACAATCTCATGCATTGAGATTGCCATTGCCGCCAGAAAGTGCTGCTGCTATCGATGCATTTTGTGATGCCTTATGGTTAGAACAAAATGCTTCCATCAATACGCTGCAAGCGTATCGGCGTGACTTATCTCTCTTTGCGCAGTGGCTTGCTGCAGAGTGCAATGCGCTCCATCTAGAAGCCACAACAGAAAGCCAATTACACCAATACAGCATAGCGCGTGCCCAAAGCAAAGCAAGCTCGGCGAACCGCCGTTTATCGGCTTTTAGAAAGTTTTTTGCTTGGAGCTTGCGCGAACATCGTATCCAAACAGACCCTACAGTCAATCTAGAAACCGCTAAACAAGCCCCCCGTTTTCCTCAAAGTCTTTCCGAAGCGCAAGTCGAGGCCTTGCTTGCGGCTCCGGATATCACTACCCATTTAGGGCTGCGAGATAAAACCATGATTGAGCTTCTATACGCTAGTGGCCTGAGAGTCTCAGAATTAATCACCCTTAAAATAGCAGATATTGGCTTAAACGAAGGGATAGTACGCGTTTTGGGAAAAGGTGCAAAAGAGCGCATAGTACCCTTTGGAGAAGAGGCGCATAGTTGGTTGCTCCGTTATCTCCAAATTGCCAGGCCTGCCTTATTAGGCGCCCGAATGACGGATACTTTTTTTATCACTGTCCGTGGTGCAGGGATGACTCGCCAGCAGTTTTGGGGACTTATTAAGCACTATACCCATGTAGCGGCTATTGAATCTCCCCTTTCCCCGCATACTTTACGCCATGCTTTTGCTACGCATTTATTAAATCATGGAGCAGATTTGCGTGTTATCCAACTCCTGCTAGGTCATGCGGATATTTCAACGACGCAGATTTATACTCATATCGCTAAAGAACGTTTAAAAAACTTGCACCAGGAGCATCATCCACGAGGTTGAGTATTTTGAATCCCTTCTTTTTGATTCAAAATAAAAAATAAGAAGAGTGAGTATAATAAAAAATGGTGATATCCCGTGTTATGCCCTGTATTTTTACCCTGTTTTTAAAAGGAATTTAAAGTGCTTTCTTTTTCTTCCATGGGCCTTTTTATAAAGGCAGCTCCTTGCGCCTATTGGTCTACCTGCCTGCTTATGGTAACGCTGGCATATATATTAGGTTCCATATCTTTTGCAGTAGTAGTGAGCTCAGCAATGCGCTTAGCCGATCCGCGTACCTATGGATCTCAAAATCCAGGAGCCACGAATGTATTACGCAGTGGTAACAAAATTGCTGCGGCACTGACATTAGCGGGCGATATGTGCAAAGGGGGACTAGCGGTGATCTTAGCCTGTGCATGGGCTAAGCATGCAGGCTGGAACCCCACATATAGCGCTTTTGCTGTAGGGTTAACCGGATATGCGGTTTTCTTAGGGCATCTATATCCGGTGTTTTTTCGTTTCCAGGGAGGAAAGGGGGTTGCCACCGCAGCAGGGATATTGTGGGCTTTTTATCCTCTTTTAGGGCTCAGTGTGTCGCTGACTTGGTTGGTCATAGCAGCGGTGTTTCGTTATTCTTCTTTAGCAGCACTGGCCAGTGCGATCTCAGCCCCTTTTTATGCCTGGTACTGGCTAGGATGGGGAAGAGAAACATGGCCTTTGATTATAGTGACCGGTGTGCTTAGTGCATTACTGATTTATAGACACCGCGCTAATATTGTCCAATTGATCCATCATCAAGAGCAGCGTATTGGATCAAACCGTAAAATCAAATCCTAATGGGCATCCTGCAGCGCTCCAATCTGCGCTGCAGATCAGTTGCGGAAATTATCAAACTCCAGCGGCATATCATCAATATCCTTTTTCAGCAGAGCCATGATGGCTTGTAAGTCATCCCGTTTAGTTCCGCTTACTCGGACTTTCTCGCCTTCAATATTACCCTGCACTTTGATCTTACTTTCTTTAATATATTTAGTAATTTTTTTGCATAATTCACTGCTTAGGCCTTGCTGTATTTTGGCAACTTGTTTGCGTTTATCTGCACTTATTTTTTCAACGTCTTGATAGTCTAAAAAGCGAATATCTACTTGGCGTTTTGCTAATTTTAAAAGCAGGATTTCTTTAACTTGTTGGAGCTGAAAATCACTATCTGCATATAGCGTGATAGTCGATTCTTTTTCAGAATATTCGACCCGCGCATCAGAATTCTTAAAATCAAAACGCCTACTGATTTCTTTATTAGCTTGATCTACTGCATTTTTTACTTCAACTTTATTAGGTTCTGAAACAATATCAAAAGAGGGCATGAAAGTTTCCTTCAAAAAATAATAGGGAAAACGTATTGTATGATGAACCTATACAAAGACCGTGAAAAAGCAAAGATTTTAACGATTTGCTAGGGTCAAATAGTAAGCATGTACTTTATCCACTTGCTCGTAGAGCTGCTCTAGGGAAGTATCGGCTGAATTCACGATCACTTCATCCGCATAGCATTGGCGGGTTTGCCTACTAGCTTGGCGTGCCATGATAGCAAGGACTTGCTCCCTAGAAAGATTGCTGCGTTGCATTGCACGCCTAATTTGCGTTTCTTCATCGCAATCGATCAATAAGATACGTTGTACACGTTGGATCCAGTGACTGGACTCTACCAGCAAAGGCACAGCAAATAGGATATATATTCCTTGCGCAAGGCGTGCTGCTTCATCGCAATCCGATAAGATAAGTGGGTGCAAAATACTTTCTAGCCGTGCTTTAGCCGTGTCATCATTGAAAATACAAGCCCGCATGCGGTTTCGATCTAGCGCTCCATCGGGAAGGATAAAAGCATGGCCAAACTCCTCTTGAATTTGCGCTATAGCCTTGCCTCCTGGCGCAGTCAGTTTGCGCGCGATGTGGTCTGTATCGATCAGGATAACGCCGTGTTGTTCAAAACGCTGCGCTGCAGTAGTTTTCCCACTGCCGATACCGCCTGTTAGGCCAACGGTGAATACAGGCATAGCCCCTTTTTCGGTGATGTTTCGAGTAGTGTCTTGTTCTGGTAGAGCCATTTTGGCAGAGTAACTAGGCTTTCACTGTGAGTGAAAAATAAAATAGAGCATTGAAAAGGGCGTAAGAAGTGCGTTCAAACCCACATTCTGAATGTGCTTACGCAAAAATGCCAGGGGATAAAAGAAGGAAGAGGGGAAGAGGGCCTAGGGGTTGTAAGCCCGAACCCTCAGAATTTTCCTTGAGTTTTAATGCAATCTGAATGACCTATTAAATGCCGATTTTGTCATTCTAGCTTTCTTATTTTTAACGAGGCTGTCTTTTAAGATATTTCTGAAATTTCCTTATAGAATGAGATGGCTAGATATAGTCACGCTCCGGCTATATGTAGGCGCTTATTAGCGCTGTAACTAAACGACCACCGACTTTAGTCGGTGGTCGTTTAGTTAAGAATTTCTTTTTGCAAGTTCAATAAATGCTTCACAATTGGTACTTATGATGGCAGATAGGCCAAACACTTCTTTTCCACAAATGATCATTTTTCCGCTAAGCGCATTTATCTACTGGACATAATATGACTCCCCCTATTAGCCGATTATCTATTCCTGCCACAAACTATATAGAAAGCGCCTCTGGTACGCATAACGAAGGCACATCTTCTGATGTTGAGCAGGGCAGTGAATATCCTTCCTTTTACAAAATTCATGATAACCCAGAGATTCTCCTTAAGGTCATGGGGTTTTCACAAGGAAAAGATTTTAGAAGTATGCGGGTAACTTCCCGCAATTTACGCCAAGCAGGCTATAGTCTTATTAATCACCTTAGTATTGGTTACCCAGAGCATCTTCAAAAAGCGGGCCATGTGTTTGGTGATAAGAAAGATCTTGGCGTAAAACCAGGCTATCTTCAAGAAGCGATCGATATATTTGGTAATAAGAACAATCTTGGCATAACGTTTGGAGACAGTAGTAAATGTACTAGAGCTGATTTGGAAAAATTGCCGCGCTCACTAAAGCATTTACATTTGCATTCTTGTCGCAGCTTGACAGCTGACGACTTTGTATTTTTGATGGAGCATTGTACAGAGTTGGAAGAATTGACTATAACCAACAGCAATCAAGTGACAGATAACGTTTTGGAGAAAATAGGGCAGTCAAAGCTACGGTGTTTAAAACTCTTCTCTCGCGGATTTACAGCTACTGGCCTCCTGTGTTTGGGGCAGTTGAACAGTCTTGAAGAATTGACTTTACACTGTACTGACCAACTGACCGATGCGGTTCTTGAGCAAATAGGGATGCGATCAAAGCTACGGCGGCTAGAGCTAGCGGTTTGTAGTGGATTCACTACTGATGGCCTTCTGTATTTGGGGAAATTGGAAAATCTGGAAAAATTAGTCCTAAGTAGCATCAAACTGCTTACAGATACGGTTCTGAATCAATTAGGGAAGAAATTATTAAATCTGAAGATTTTAAGCATTGGTGGGGGTACTGAGTTTACGGCTGATGGTCTTGTGTCTATACTGAAATTTAAGTTGGAGGACGTTTATCTAACTGAAATCAATCAAATGACAGATGCAGTTTTGAAACAATTAGGGCAGCTAGTAAATCTATGGCGCTTGCGTATATCCCGTAGCAGCGGATTTACGACTGATGGCTTGGTGTCTATGCTGAAAGAGCTGAAAAATTCTAAGGTGGAGGAATTGGCTTTATGTGGCATCTCTGGCCTGCTTAAAGATGAGGCTCTTGAGCAACTAGAGAATCTAAATCTACGGCGTTTAGCTTTAGCTGAGAGCAGTGGGTTTACACCTGCTAGTTTTGCATCTATGAAGGAGAAATTGAACAAAGTAGAGTTCTCGGGGAAGTATTCTTGGCTCCAATGGTAATGATAAGCACGCCTCAGTAGTTGTTTATCAGGCGTGAATTTATCCGCTCCCTGTGGTTGTTACCATGCAATCAACTGCATGTATAACGCGGCTATATTTTTATATGGCCGCGATTCACTACCTATTCCGCAACGAAAACACTTTCTTCTTAAAAAACGCTCAATGCACGCCCACATGTAATGTAATAGGAATGACAAAATCGGCATTTAATAAGTCATTCAGATTGCATTAAAACTCAAGGAAAATTCTGAGGGTTCGGGCTTACAACCCCGCCTAAGAACCCATTTTTAGAAGACGATATCTAAAAAGTCCACACATGCTCTAGAGTAGAGTCTAGAGCACGCCCCCTTATTGGCCTCTACCTATTTTGAAAGCGCAGAGAGAGAAGGTTTGCAGCATTATCAACGCTTACGAACAAACATATAGTAAAAAATCATGATGTAGCGTAAGCGATTCAATGAAATTTACACGGGAAGATGAGAGGGAGTAGCTGGTCTAGCTTTAGCATGATATGCTGCAAATGTCATTAATACTAAGCTGGCATAAAGGGATAAAAATCCTCCCATGGCCATGCTATCTGTAGTACGAAGAGAGTAACCTTCATGGCCTAGAAATTGGATGCTTTGTGTAATTAGCGTTATTCCTAATGCGAACGAAATTCCAGCGCTAACTTGCAAGCATAATGCTCTTTTCGATTCTAGTGGCTGTGACGTAAATGCTTTAGGCGGATTGATTACCAATACCCGAGGTGGAGTATTTGCAGTAAATGAAACAGGCACCGACATTTTCTTCTCCTATGTAAAAATAGCATGCATTATAGGAAGCGCTCTAAAAGCATGTATAAAAAAGTAGAAGAAAAGTATAGTGAAGCGAAGCTTTTATTTAAAGAATGAAAAAACTTCGCCTAGCAGAATATTCTTCAAATTTATTACTGACAAGATGCCCCATCTTCCTGCAAATTATATTTAATATATGCTTTATAATTATTATTATTTAATGCAGGATGTGTATTAAAAGCCTATAAGGATAGACTGAAATCTAGCGCCTTGTATGCGCAAAAACGGAATTGTCGGTCGATATGGGCGTGTGGCAATAAACCTAAATTTTCGGATCACTTCACTCTGTATTTTTATAAATGTCACTATTTTTGAGCGCCCATTTTTAATGCGAAAAATCTAAGCGTTGCGTTGGCGGCACTGCTCGAATAAACAAACCGCAGCGGCCGCTGCGACATTAATGGATTCCATTCCGCCAGGTTGTGGGATGGTGACGCACTGTGTAGCGTGTTCACGCCATATCGCAGAGACACCAGCGCCTTCGTTGCCCCAGATCCAGGCAAAAGGTTTGGTTAAATCTTCCTCATAGATCGAAGTGGCGTTGTGCGAGTCTGTAACGACCAACGGCACGGCAAGGTGTGGCAAGAGTTGGTTTACCTCCATGCCTTCAAAAATATGCAGCAGAAAATGCGCCCCCATCCCCGCACGCAGCACTTTAGGAGACCATGCACAAGCCGTACCTGGTGCGCAAAATACATATTGAATACCGGCAGCAGCTGCGCTACGCAAGATAGAGCCCGCGTTACCTGCATCTTGTACGCCATCGAGAATGAGGCAATCACTGGTAATTTGCGCTGGCAATTTGGGAGTAGGGATATCAATCAGGAAGATCACATTGCCGCCCTGCGCTGCGCGCGCTAAGGTCGACAATTGTGCGAAGAGCGCATCCGATAACGCCACAATACGCGCTGGATCAATGCGCGCCATGATGGGATCCAGGCTCTGCTGCATTTTATGATCCGACAGCGCATGTTCAGCAATAATGCAGGCACGCGGTTGTCCTATCGTATCGAGATAGGTACCGGCTAAATGGAGCCCCTCAGCAAGCGCTTGGCCCGCCCGGCGTTCACGGGTGAGCGGGCCGGCGAGTTGCTTGAGCCGTTTAAAAAAAGAGTTATCACGCGCAGTAATGGTTTTCATTATTTAACCCCAATCCCAGTGAGGGATTAGGCAAGGGCAGGAGCAAAATAGGGGATATGAGAGAGGAGGGCGCAAAGCACTTCAAAGAGAATAGAGTTTGCATGCAGCCCCCTCCAAGAAAGGACAGAGCACTCTGCAGACAATCTTACCGAACTTTATGGCTTGATGGACGATTTCTGCAAAGAATTTGAACAACGCTCAAAAATTTGTTGCTCAAAATTTGATCAATCTAAACAATGGCCTTGTCCTATATGGCGTTAAGAGAGATCGCACATACTTTTCAACGTAGTTATACACAATGTTTGTGAATAACATAAAGAGCACTGGACCAATTTATTGAGGGAGAGTCGCTGCCGATATTTCGCGGACGTCGGCTACAGACCTTACCGAATGTCCTCGCTTGCGCGTTGGATTGCGTTAATATGATTTATCTTAAAAGCCCGGAAAATTTCTTATAAAGCATAGATATGCCAACCATCTCCACAGGTCTTGTTGCACAGGCAGCTAATATTACTCAATGTAGCAGAGATCATATTAGTGATTCCCAATCTATTGATTCCTCTAAAGTTTGCGATGAGACGACTATAGCTCCTATCGCAAAACCTTTAGGTGCGCTATCTCGATTACCTTTTGAGATTTTAACAATAGCCTTGCTGTATTGCCCGGAAAAAACTTTGGGCCTTTTTTCGCAAGTAAACCATTTTGCTTATGAAAAAGTGATTTCTGTAAGGTTGGCTCTGTTTCAGCCTTATTCAGAAACAGTTGGCAAGTGGTTAAAAGAAGCTTTATTTTCCGATGAAGGTAAAAAAGAACTAAATAAAAATCTTATATTAAAAAATTTAGTCAAAGATACGCTTTCTGGAAAAGTAATAAGGGGCAATGTCGGTAAAATTATTGAGTGGATTTTATTTTCAAAACATGAACTGACGCGACAGAAGTTAACTGAGATGGGGCTACTTGAATCGACGCAGACGTCTGCCGTCGCTGCTTCCTCTGAGGAAGCAGCCATTGGTAGTGCAGATTATGTTCAATATTTATCTCCCCAGCATACGACTCATTTTTATCTGTCTATAAATATTCTCTGCACTCAAGAGCCAGAGGCAGATTTAAATATTTGGTTTGATATTTCGCCCGATAATATGGGAAGAAAATTGCTACAAAAATTCTGTTATCGTCCTCTAGACGACGCTCAACTATCTGATTTAGAAAAAATAGATTTAGAAAAAATATTTCAAAGTAAGGCGTTCCTTAATGACGGTAGATATAAGCATCCTTTTCATTTTTATCCTGTAATAGAAGCCGTTTTACACAGAAATAAGCTGTCTTTAGAAAGATTGCTGCAAGAAGGTTTTAACGTTAATAGTCGTAACTATGCTGGAAAAAGTGCATTATATTTGGCTTTAACAGAAAGTTATGATGCCGATATAGCCCGGCTTTTGATTGATAAAGGGGCGATCATAGATTGGTCCGATCAAAGTCTTTGGGGAGCCCTATTACATGTAGCCGCCAGTAATGGTGACATCGAAATGTTTAAGCGTGTGCGCAGGCTCGGAGTCAATATTGATTGGGTAAGTGTTCAAGGAGAACTCCCACTACACCTCGCAGTGAGAAATAATCAGTTTAATATGGTGAAGTACTTATGTGAAAATGAAAATGGTATAGCCATAAATAGTGTAACCATAAAATCGCCCAATAGATTGCTATCTGAAGAAGGGGTTACTGCGCTGCATATTGCTGCGGAAAAAGGGTTCACAGATATAGCAGAATACTTGATTGATAACGGTGCTGACTTAGAAAGCCAATGCTGCTCCATTTTTGGAGATAAATATAATTCGTTAATTTTTGCAATCGAGAATGGACACTTTACTACAGTTAGACTTTTAGTAGAAAGAGGCGCAAACGTAAATGCAGAAGTTAGATTCCTAAACAGTCCTCGAGAGCTTGCACTTCAAATAAATCGCCATGATATAGCCGCTTATTTACTCGAGCATGGAGCAGATCCATATCCTGGAATTACCCGATTGCCTGCAGCAATCAAGATCCCCATATATGCATTTCTTTATGGATGGGCTTTCTGTCGCTTATCTATAACATTCTTTTTTGCATATATAAAAATGGCTTTTATAAACTTAGCCTTTCCATATACGGTACTATACAGAAAGCTATATAGTTAATGATACATAATCACCATTCCGTCTAAAAAAGCAGTGACACTTGCCTTAGTCTTTGTAAAAGCAGGGAAAAGTAGCAAAAAAGAGTAAAGGCAAGGTAGGCGGCAAGTTTAGGATGCTTGCATATGCGGGGCAGGGTATCGGTATCTGGCTATGCAATTAAAATCTGCATTGTTTTCAACTTTTCCTGAATAAACATGCGGTGGTTATTCGTAAACCTGTTGTCATCGGCTGTGACTAAACGCTCTAGCTTTTGTAGCGGCTCTAGTTCATCAAGAACCGCATTTGTCACTTGATCGCCCGCGACTATAGATAATTCTTCCAGCTCTTTGAGCCGGCGCAGCATAGACATGAGGCCATCAGCCGTAAATCCGCTGATAGATCTTAGGTCTAAACACCGTAACTTTGGTAGCTGTTCTATTTCATTTGGTAGCTGCCCTATTTCAATCTGGCTAACAAAATTGATTGGGTGACAGGGTGAAATACAAAGCATTTTTATTTTATATATTTATAAGTGTCTTTTTTCTTTCTAGAAATATATTAATTTTTTCACCTCGTGCATTTTTCAGCTCATCTAAGCTTTCTTTAGAATTTTCCGAGGCACCACGATAGATTAAATTTATTGTTGTAAGTTTTTGATGTTCTTTAAAATTATCAAGCATAGCACCTCTAGTATCTTCATCAAGTGGAAGGCATTCAATTTTTAAGCTAAGAATTTTAGGTGGTAAATTTTTTATTATTTTTATTAAATCCTCCTGAGAAGGAGAAAAAGCTGCAGTATATTCAACAATACTCTCTTCCTTGTCCTTGTGAATAAAAAGTTCAAATTC
Source organism: Mycoavidus cysteinexigens (assembly GCA_031963005.1). Lineage (GTDB taxonomy): Bacteria > Pseudomonadota > Gammaproteobacteria > Burkholderiales > Burkholderiaceae > JASSUD01. The sequence continues at coordinate 95,758 of JASSUL010000008.1, forward strand.
AGATACAGGAAAACCTATGCTAATACCCAAGTGTTCCGATTTTATTTTAGGAAGAAATTCAATCAAAAAATCAACATCTTTATCAAACATTAACCCTGAAAGATTCATGCGCCGAATAGGTGCATTTTCTAATTTAGATAATATAGCGTAGTTACCTATCCTATCAAAATAAATTTCAGTAAAATCTATAAATTCTATTCCTTTATTTTTTTCCAAGAAAGATAAAAATTCATTAATAAAAAAAGACTGATCATTAGGCTGTTTAAGATTTAAAGCCAAGCTTAAATTTTTTACATCTTTCTTTGGAAATAAAGCAATAAGAGCCAACCAATCTTTGGGAATTTTTTTAGCACGATTAATATTTTCAGTTAATCTTTGAAGACTAGATTCTAATTCTTCCTCTTTCGTGAGTTTTTCTTTTTGTGACTTTAGCAAGAAAAAATCTTCATATAACTCTGAAAGGCTATAAGATTTGCTACTTATATTAGTTCGATCTATAGGAATATCTATGTAAGGTGCAGCATCTAACACCTTTTTGATTTTATAAAAACATTCTATCGTACTTAAAATTCCATCATTGTAGATAGCTTCGATGGCAGACCTACAAGCTTTAAATCCTTCTCTAGTAACATCCTCGTCACAAAAGCTATCCTCAGAACTCATTATATTTTTATTATCATTTGATTCATAAAGTGATAAATTATTTAAATTTGGAAATGCACCACGATTTAAATGAGATGGTATATACATAATTTATTATCCTGGCGATTGAGGAAAAAATTTTTATCTCACCATTAATTACTCAAAGAGATTTTTATTTTCCTCATTTATTTAAGGAGACGCTGATTTTCTCCAAAGAGCGAGAAGATAGGGTGGTCAACTCATGTTAGAACCACAGTACATTGTTAATCATTGCAGCTTATGTCATTCCACTATGTAGTGAGGAAGCTTGAATTAATCTGGGTTGAGATTTCATCTTGAGGCAAATGACCAAGTGACAGCTGGTGCCAACAAATAAATATTTATAAAGAGCATAAAGCTATGAATCCAGCAAGAATCTCTGATCTCGACTCCTTGGCTAACAGGCTGTCAACCTCAGGAGATGACTAATTATCACTATCTTCAAATATCAAGGCAAAGTTCAGATGTCGCATCTCCAGCAAAGTTGAAATGTCGTAATTCATTCTAAAATGTTACTTCAACAAATTTTTTAGTATTAGCAGTATCAATTTCCAATCTTCGCATTTTTTCTTTAACTTCTTTTGTCGCAGAAAAATAGAACAATTCTAATTGTTCAACATTAGATTTTTTTATTGCATCACATATGATGTCTGCATGCTGAGTTTGATTAAGTGTGGCCCGAACAAGATAAATTACCTTTATGCTTTTTGGTAAATTTTTAAATAATTCCACAAGCTTGCCCTCAGAGAGGCGACTGCAATCAAGCCCTAGCGCATAAATGTTTAACTTTGGTAGATATTCAACTAAAATTTCACAGCCATTATTTTCAATTCCATTATTTTCAATTTGAGGATTTATCAGTTCTATCAAGCAGATTTCTATATTCATTAAATTTGGTAAAATTTCTTGTAGATCAGATTCATTAATTTTACAGTGATTTATTTGCAATCTTTTAATATACGTTAAATTTTTATTTTCTTTTAAAAACAATCCAAATTTCATAAAAAAAATAGAATGAAGATGCTCATTATCCAAATTTATATTTGAATAATCCAAAAAATCTATCTTTAAATCCAAATATTCCACATTTCTCTTTAAAAGAAAACATTTAAGCGTGCGAAGCATCACCGCATGAGAGTAAGAAATGCTAAGGTCCAAAAATTTTTTGTCATATAATATTTTTTCAATTTTTTTCTCAACATCCAATAGCGGTTCACCTATGGAGCTATTGTAAATATTGTTAATTTCACTTTTTAGTTTTTTTGTTTCATACTCAATTCTCTGCATTCTTAAAGGATTATATGATTTATATAATGTATCAATTTCTTTCTTAAAGCTCTGATTCAAAACTCTATACTTAATTATTTCTTTAGGGTGAAACCCTAATTTTTCGCATATTTTAAAAATATTTTCCCAAATTTCCACTGGAAAAATATTCTCTAGCCGTGACGGAGATACGCTAGATAAATATTTTATTGGGATGTAATCTGCTGATTCTGATGCAGTGCTTTTATCATCTTGCAAAGAATCTTCGGCAGACAGTACCTGACGGGGTAGTACGGGTGATAAGCTATTTGTACTTAAAACTGGGCCAGTCATAATAACTTACTCCTATTTTTAGGTGGATTAGGATCGCTTCGTCTAGCGAGTCTATATGTATATATTAATTCGCATTTTTTAGGTCATAGGTTCCTATTCTAAATACAGCCTAAAAAACGAGGGATTAGAGCCGATTAAATTGAGTGTGATGAGATTTTCTATCGCGATGAGCGGCTTCGCGCATAACTGCTGCTGTCAGATCATCGGCTGTAAATTCGCATTGTTTCTTGGTTCCTGCTTTACGCTCTTTCTGACAGGGTGCAGCGCCTTGATTAGTTCTGGATGGAGAGCTGCCAGCACGCCGATTATCACGTTGAGCTTGCATGCATTGCGCCACCTGCAGAACATGACTCAACCGTTTATGCTCAACCACTGCGCCCCTTGATCGATCTCAGACAATCTGTCATAGAGTCGATAGGGAAGGGAAGCACCATTAGCCCGTAACTCAATGCGACCGTCAGGATATTCGTAAACTTCGATGTATTTGTTAATCAGTTTGCGGGTTGCATCTGTGAACAGGCTTACCGTGTTGCTCAAGATAAGTGCGTGTCGCTTCAAAATAGCTAAAGGTGGATTCTGTAGCGGTAAAATGCAAGTGCATGATGCGGCTGGTGGCATCGTCGATATAGACCAACAATGTACAGCTAGGGCCCCGATCCTCAAACCAATGGTGATCACTGCCACCAATTTGAATAAGCTCGCCCAGGCATGCCCGCCGCGCACGCGGCTGATACACTTTTGGCGGCCTCTGTCTGCGCGGCACCCATAAACCAGCCTCTATCATACAGCGCCGGATGGTTTCCTTGGAGGCCACAACACCATGGCATTCTCGAAGCTTCTCACAGGCTAGCGTCGGCCCGAAATCAGCGTAGCGATCTCGTATCAAACCAAGCGAGTGGTGCATCACACCTTCTGGTAACTGGTTGTTGCTCGGACGTCCATTCCGTTTGGAAATTAATCCTGCCGCACCTTCAGTACGATACCGCACCACCATACGTTCTATCTGCCGTCGGCTTAATTCAAGTCGTTCGGCTGCCTTACCTGGCTTGAGCAAGCCATCTACCACAGCCTGGATTACTTTAAGCTTATCAAGTTCTCGCATCGTCATTGTTATCGTGTTTGGTGCAGCCATGCCGCGCTCCTATATGAAGGAGTGGGAGCATGCCATGCGACATTTCAAGTTTGCCAAAATGCGACACTGACACTACAACTTTGCTCTTACATCAAAAAGGTTGATAATTTGTCTTATGTAAAATACAGAAATAGTTATCCGCTCAACCAAAAATAGCTCTCGCCTTAAACAGGCAATATTAATCCCGCCTCAATAGCTGCTTGCTGTGCAACCTGCCACTCGCCATAAAAAACCATTGCCAGCGTGTAGGACATAACAAAGATAAGAACCAAATCCATTTTTATAAAAGTGATATGTCTGTGAATCGCACACTTAAGGTTAAGGCTAGGATTCGTTTCTCAACGGTAATATCAGAAAGATTGCGACAAAATCTTAAAAAAGCAATGGCGGCGCTATACATCAGCAAAAATCACCTAATAATTACGTGAGCTTTTATCTATAAAATCCCTGTTGTTTTTGTATGGCCGCCCTGCTTTTTTGATCATTCTAGATAACCTCTACCGCACTGGTTTTATCTTGATAAACCGACATTGCCAGGGCTGCTGCATTTTTATCAACAGCCCAATCCTGCTAGGAAAAAATTATCAACCAAAAGTCGGCCACCAACTCTGAGACTGTTCATATTTCTTCAACGCTTTAGAAGCATAATTTCTAACCCGATCATCACTATCTTCTAAAACAGCCTTTAAGGTTGAACGAACATTTTCTGTTTTGAGTAACTCTGGTTTCAAACTCAATGCATAAGCAGAATTACCTCTGAGCCAATTAGCGTACTGCTGATTGCCAACCGCCTCTACCAAAATGGAAGTCACTTTATCTGAGAAGTGGCCTTTGCGCGCTAATGCCACAGCCGCTTGAATTTTAACTTCACTATCTGAATCGTTCAGGGCGGCTTCTAAGGCAGAT
>JASSUL010000022.1:0-11307 GCA_031963005.1 Mycoavidus cysteinexigens
TAGATGATTATTTATCTCCATTTTTACCAAAAACTCATCTGTTGAAGCCGAATTTAAATACTTTAATCGGCATTTCCGCTGTACTCTTATTCTATGTCATTATTTTAAAAAAAGAAGTGAATAATCAGTCTATGCAAATTGCAGCACTGAACGAGAAGTTCGCTGCATTTGAAAATAAGTGCTTTTATTTGAAAGACGAAAAGCCATTTTTAGCTGGCCTTGAAGATAAACATATCCTACATGCGGTCCACAATCCACCTACTCAAGGCATTATAGAAGTCGGCTCGAATAGGGCACTGAATAGAGTGGATGCATTCGCTCAATTGATCATCCTCAAAGAGCCCAAGCTGCAGTTAACGTTGCCTGCTGCCAATATCTTATCTCCAGGCTTAACCTTTAAGTTTTTTGGCGCATTTACAAGAGCTGCGACTCAAGATGGGCGATGCCTTATAAAAGCAACGGAGGACGGTGAAAAGAGTATCAAGCTGGGCAACAACCATGAGAAGGGGTCCATATCCATTAATTCTGGAGAATATGTAGAGCTCATTCCAGATATTAAAAATAATTATTGGTATGCGGCTAATCGGAATGCGGCTTTGGGCCTAACTCCTGATTTTGAAGGGGAACTTGTTGAGAACGGTGGCTGGTTACGCCTTCCGTCTGGGATGATCCAATGGGGAACTATGAACTCTACTCAAGCTGGTATGTTGCCTATCCAATTTCCAAGGCCTTTCACTTCAAAAGACCACATAAGCATGCATGGCACTCACTTAGGGGTAGGACCCGGATATGTTACTGAATATATGGATAATTCACAAACAGAAACAGGCGTTAAGTTACGCGCATTCGGCAGCGGCGGAGGTGGTGAGCGAGGATGGACTACAAGGTGGATGGCCATTGGATCTTAAAGCTTGTTCATAATCTTTCTAAAAGCCTGCTTTAGGTTTTTCAAAAGACCTAAATAGAAGCTGTTGGCGCACACGTTGGGGTTCCTTCGTCACCCCGACCTACGAACATTTTGCCAAAGAATGGTAGGTTGGGGTGAGGTACGAACCCCAACACAACGCACTTTTGAAGATTATGAACAGGCTCTAAGGAGTAAGCGCATTAGTTAAACGTATATTCGCCAATCACTTCTTCTTGGCCTGCTAGCAAAATGTCATGAATGACGGCATAGGGCAAATCAGGATTTTCTTCAGCAATTTTGCCAATCTGCGAGCAGTGTTTGATTTGCTTAGGAACTGCGAGATATTTAATAAACACATAGCGCTTAGCCTGATCAACAAAGGCGTCTGAGAGTTTGACGTTGGTTGACATAGCACCTCCACAAGAAACTAACTTGAGCATATACCAAAAGGTAACTTTAATTTACCTTATGCTTCCCTTACACGACGGGCGCATCCAAAAATAAAGCCCTACACCTTTAAAAGATGCAGGGCCTGTGGACCATATCTGTGTATGGTCGATCATTTTTCAAAAATAGCAAAAATAACTTAATGCACTGCCATTCCACCTTCTGCTGTCAACGCGTTTAAGCCCAATGCTTGCACTGCGCCGGCGCCAAATGCTAGGCCGAATTTGCGTACTACGCGATCCGTGAATCCTTCTTTGACGCTGTAATTAACGATGGTTTCTGCTTTTAAAATGTCGCGCGCTACGGTATTTACATCGCTGAGCTCATCGGCTAGGCCCAATGCAATACTTTGTTGTCCAGTCCAGAATAAACCAGAAAACATCTCTGGCGTCTCCTTCAAGCGCTTACCGCGTCCCTCTTTCACTGCATCGATAAATTGCAGGTGAATATCTTTGAGCATTTTTTGCGCGAATACTTTTTGCGCAGGCACTTCTGGAAGGAAGGGATCATAAAAGCCTTTGTTCACTCCTGCTGTCAGCAAGCGCCGCTCTATGCCCAGTTTGTTCATAAAGCCCGTGAGTCCAAAGTTATCCATGCGCACGCCGATAGAGCCGACCAAACTCGCTTTATCGACAAAAATTTTCTCTGCGGCTACGGCGATGTAATACCCGCCTGAGGCGCATAAATCATTGACCACCACATACAAGGGTTTTTTGGGGTACTGCGCGCGCAGTCTGTGGATTTCTTTATTAATTAATCCCGATTGCACAGGACTACCGCCCGGACTATTGATTTGCAATATGATGCCTACCGAATTGTGATTGGCAAAAGCGGCTTGTAGTGCCGCGTTAATATTCTCGGCACTGGCTAGCGAATTTGGAGCAATCTCGCCATCTAAGGCGATCAACGCGGTATGTTTCACGTTAGCGGTCGATTTGTCGCCGGAAAACGTAAATACACGCCAGGCCATTAATGCCAGTAAAAATAAAAAAGAAAAGCGAAAGAAAATCTTCCAACGCCGTGCGGTACGTTGCTCTTGCAGTGCAGCAAGAGAGAGTTTCTCGAGTACCGTGCGTTCCCATTTTGGTGACTGAGAAGTCGACGCATTCGAGTTGGAATCAGAAACATGTTCAGACATAAAGATCTTCTAAGGCTAAGGAGAAGAATAAAAAAACGTTATGGCAAATAAATCGGCTTTACAAAACCGCTGCTGCTTCAGTGGTCATAGAACACTGAAGCAAAAACTGCTCGCAATCCTGTGGCAGAGGAATTTCAAATTGAAGCATAGCGCCGGTTACGGGGTGATGCAAACTCAATTTATACGCATGCAAGAACATACGCTTTAAACCAGGTTGCGCGCCAGGGCGTGCCCACTCTCTATTTAATGAGAAATTGCCGTATTTCTCATCTCCCACTATCGGCGTATTGAGGTGCGTTAAATGGGCGCGGATTTGATGGGTACGGCCTGTCTTCAGCTCTGCTTCGAGCAAGGTATACCCAGCAAAGCGTTTGCGCACCCGAAAAATCGTCTTTGCCGATTTACCATCTGCTTGCACTCTTACTCGCCGCTCACCCTCTGGCGTGAGATACGTATAAAGTGGAGATTCCACCACCTGCTTAGACGCGGGCCATTCCCCCCATACACAAGTCAAATAACGCTTATCCACTTGATGCAGACGAAATTGCCTATGCAAAGTCACTAAAGCTTGGCGCTTTTTCGCCACTAATAAAATACCAGAGGTCTCCCGATCCAAACGATGCACCAACTCTAAAAATCGGGCTTGCGGGCGCTCTTGACGCAATTGTTCTATGACGCCAAAGCGTATCCCACTCCCTCCATGCACCGCAATGCCTGCGGGTTTATTTAATACCAAAAGACTGTCATCTTCATGCAGTATAGGTAACTCTACACGCGAATCATGACGCACAGGATTGGGCCGCGCACCTTCGAGAGGTGCGGGGGGTTGGGCTTCCTGTATGGGCGGCACCCGCACCATATCTCCTTCGAGCAACCTATACGCTCCGTCCTTACGCCCTTTATTCACGCGCACTTCACCGCTACGCAGTACGCGATAAATATAACTTCTCGGCATGTCAGATAATAGGCGTCGCAAGAAACCATCCAAGCGCTGTCCTGCACTATCCTCATCAATCAAAATGAAAGAAACGGCTTTTTGATGCGTATCTTCTGATAGGGCGACGCGCTTATTTTTGCTTACTGCACTCATTATGAATATAATCCACGCTCAAGAGACCATCAACGACCGTGAGGTCACGCCATCGTCTTGTGTCCCGATAAAGAGCAAAAGAAGGGTGAAAAGCTGTAAAAAGCCCTGTGAAAAGCCATTAACCGGCCCATACACTGGTGGCCTATTCTCTATTTCTGCACAAAGGGCGTCCTTTAGAACAGGCCAGCTCTTCATTAACTGAAATAGGGAAATAGGCTTTCAATGCGTAGAACCATGGGTAAAAGGCCGAGCATATCGCCTACTCATGAAAATTCCAAGCTCCCTATCCTAAGTACCTCTGTAACTCTAGTATCTTTGTGCCTTGGCAATAAAAAAAGACGTAGAAATGTGCACAAATACGGAGTACAACATGTACTTTTGCGCTGATTCTTAACAGCTTACATTACGATAGACGTACCCTGATGTCCAGTATTGGATGGTTTCCCAAGAACTTTTAGAACACGTCAACGGACGGGTTCTTTATAACTTATATATTGCACTCACCAAACTTTGCGCCCAGTACCTGATATTTTTTTTGATACCCGCCAAAACCTGTCGATATTCCAGGATTGGATGGTGTACCGAATGAGATTCATCGCACTTTTTGAGCACTTTGCACTAGGCTCCAGCGCTCTATAGCGCCCAGGCTATGGCTTGTTGACACCATCAAGCGATATGCCCTTGTGAAAAGTACTCTTGCGCAGCACAGGTTGAGTTGCCCCGGAGCCTTTTAAATGAAACGAATGTTATTTAACGCAACGCAGCAAGAAGAATTGCGCGTTGCGATTGTCGATGGGCAAAAACTCGTCGATATCGATATTGAAACAGCAGGTCGCGAACAGCGCAAAGGCAATATCTACAAAGGAGTGATCACTCGCATCGAACCCTCCTTAGATGCTTGCTTTGTCAATTACAGCGAAGAACGCCACGGATTTCTCCCTTTTAAAGAAGTCGCACGCCAATACTATAAAGCCGGCTTTGACCCTCGCACTATGCGCATTCAAGATGCGCTCAGCGAAGGGCAAGAAATCATCGTACAGGTCGATAAAGAAGAGCGGAGCAACAAAGGCGCCGCGCTAACCACCTTTATTTCTCTCGCAGGCCGGTATCTTGTTTTGATGCCCAATAATCCCAATGGGGGAGGCGTTTCACGTCGCATTGAAGGCGAAGAACGCCAAGAATTGCGTGAAGTGATATCGCAACTCTCTCTTCCTGAAGGCACGAGTATCATTGCACGCACTGCAGGTATTGGCCGCAATCTGGAAGAATTGCAGTGGGATTTGGACTACTTGGTCCAGCTCTGGCAAGCCATTGAAAGCGCTGCGCATATGCGTGGACCGCTTCTGATTTATCTGGAGTCTAGCCTGATCATTCGCGCGATTCGGGACTATTTCCACCCGGATATCGGCGAGATTTTGATTGATACCGTAGATGTCTACGACCAAGCCTGCTCTTTCATGGGTATGGTCATGCCGGATAATCTGCCCAAACTCAAGCATTATCACGACGATGTGCCGCTATTTTCACGCTTTCAAATTGAGCATCAGATTGAAACGGCGTATTCACGCACGGTTCCGCTGCCTTCAGGGGGTGCGATTGTTATCGATCACACCGAAGCGCTCGTCTCTATTGATGTGAATTCTGCACGCTCAACTCGTGGCTCAGATATTGAAGAAACCGCACTGCGCACGAACCTAGAGGCGGCGGATGAAGTCGCAAGACAATTGCGCTTGCGCGATCTCGGCGGCCTGATTGTGATCGATTTTATCGATATGGATGCACTGAAAAGCCAGCGAGAAGTCGAACAGCGCCTCAAAGAAAGCATCCGCCACGACCGTGCACGAGTACAAATTGGCAAAATCTCCCGCTTCGGGCTTTTAGAACTCTCTCGCCAACGTATCCGCCCCTCTCTGTCAGAAGGCAGTCACATTACCTGCGTACGCTGCAATGGCACGGGCCACATTCGCGATACCGAATCTTCTGCACTCCAAGTATTGCGCCTTATTCAAGAAGAAGCGATCAAAGAGGGCACTGCGGCTATTTATTGCCAGGTTCCTATTGAAGTTGCTGCGTTTTTATTGAACGAAAAGCGCCAAGAAATCAATAAAATTGAGTTACGTTTTAATGTCAGTATCGTCCTCATTCCCAATAAATATCTGGAAACGCCTCATTACAAATTAGAGCGTCTACGGCACGAAGATCCACGCTTAACAGAATCACGCGCTAGCTACAAAATGGCTGAGGAAGCCGCACGCGATGAGGCAACCGCTGCCGCTGCATCTCCCTATAGCAGTCGTCGTCCTGAAGAACGCGTACGACAAGAAGCGGCGGTAAAGCGCATTACGCCTAAACAACCTGCTCCTGGACGATCAACACCAGAAAACGTAGGGAAATCTCGAAGCAAAATCTTGCAAGAAGAAGGGTTAGTGAGCTGGATTAAACGCTTATTTGGTTTGCCTGCTAGCCCATCCGCAGCGCCGTCTACGCCGGTCGAAGCACCTTCTCAAAAAGCATCGACCCGCTCTGAACAGCCTTCGCCCAACAAGCGCGGACAACACACGGAACGCAATAGCACGCAACGCAGATCCCAAGCAACGTCTCAGCGCTCGTCAAACAGCGCTGACAGTCTCTCTGATCTAGAATCCACTGAACGCGCTACAAAGCGTACTTCTCGTACACGCACTCACCAAGATTCTAGTGAAAGCACCCCGTTTGAGAAACCTACACGCACTCGGCGTCAACACCAAGGTAGCAGAGATCACGACAGCGCAAAATCACCCTTTATAGACTCTGCTGCAGATCATTCAACGCGCCGCACAGAGAATCCATTCCAAACCCATAAATTGGCATCCTCAGCGCTCCCTTCCAACACGGAAGCTACGGAACCCAGGGAATATACGCATGCCCAGGAAGGGGCCTATGCAGAAAGCTATACGCCTCAGGACCAAGAAGGTGAAGAGCGTCGTCGCCGTCGCCGGGGTCGCCGGGGTGGCAGACAACGTAATGGCCGTGACGATCAAGCCTTGAGCAAATCGGACACAGAACTCTTTGCCGCATCTGATGCACCTACCACGCCCATGATGTCTGATGGGGGATATGGTACGCATGATAATGTTTCAAATGCAGTTTCTAATACGACACCTACCACATCCATGCAAGCTACGCACTCCGCTGAGCGCGTTGCAAACATCGCACCAAAACGAGAAACGCGCGCTACGGCTACTCCTCGTGCTACATCTGCTGCCGTGGAGAAACCTGCTTTAGCAAAACCCGTAGAAAAAAGCCGCACTCTAGAGGCATCAAGCGATGCCCCGCATTTTGCTCAAAACTCGGCACCTTCCGTCGCCCCCGAGCAAAAACCCGTACGTGCGCCTGTAGCACCGCCTAAGCTTGAATCACTAAAACCCATGCTGGATGCCGCCGGCCTCACTTGGGTCAATACCGATGCACAGAAAGCACAGGCTACCAAGCTAGCAGATACAGAAGCAACTCCTGCAGCAAAACCGCCTCGCGCTCCTCGTGTACGTAAACCCAAACCAACTATGCCGGCAATGGAAATGAAACAAGTAGAGACAGGTGGACCACAACCGACAACGGGAGAATCTTCTACTCCTCCATTATCGTAAAGGTATAGTCAGCGGCGGTGCTCTATTATATTTTTAGGGCATAGTCGCTTTAAAATAAAAGGCACTCCTGCATCCCCCACAGTACGACTTCGCTCTACTGTGGGGGTTTTTATTGATAAACGCTGAGCGTGATTAAGCTCCCCCCATTTAAGCTGCCATAGATAAGTTAGTACTGGTCCTGACCCAATTTCCGGTCCATTCTAAAATGGAAAAAAATGGCTTTTAGGGTAGGGTCAGTAGGGTCAATGACCTGGTGAAAAAGGTAAGCTGATTTTTTTATTAACTCCTTGATGTTAGCTAGAGGCACATTGAACTCAAAAAGCCTGTAAGAAAGTCGCTTAAATCAGAAAATCGAAACGATCTTTATTAATCGTACAAAACTATCCCCTTAATTGAACGGGAGAATATCGATGCTCAACCCTACTTCGAATGCTGCCATTACGCATTGTCCGACGGCACAAGAACCTAAAGTATCCTTATTGCTCTCACTTCCATTAGAAATCTGGGAAAGAATAGAAGATCTGCTGGATTCTTCGAGTCTCAGAGCTTTGTTTGAAACATTAACCACAGTGACAGCTGAAGGTAAACTTGTCAGCACCCCCGAGCAGAAATTTGACTTAATCAAAGAAAGAATCCAAACGAAACATCAAAGGACGCTAATCAACTCGGATGAAGAATTAAAGAGCTTTGCATTCAGCAAATTGCAAGAGTTATCAAGCTTAGATCAACTCGATCAGATCGTAGAGAAAGCATCGCTATTTGAATTGGTGCGGCTTGTTGACAATCCAGAGATAGATAGATTTTTACAAGAAAAAGTCCAACAGAACGACCAATTAAAGCAGAAGCTATTGCAATGGGTCGAAAAATCCAAAAAGGAAAACGTACAAGCCACAGCTGCTAATGCGTTAACGCTGTTAGTCAGAGCGGGAATTCAGTTTAATGGGGAAGATTTAAATGGCATTAGGGTCCCTGGCGCAGATTTGAGTTATGGGGTCTTCGATTCTGCGCAATTGGAAAAAGCGAATTTAAGCCGGGCTAATCTGCATGCAATCTGGCTGCGCCAAGCGAATTTGCGCGGTGCTCAGATGACGAACGTACAGTTTGGCGAATGGCCTTATCTGCAGGAAAAGAGCGAGGTGAAATGCTGCAAATATTCTCCGGATGGAAAAACGTTTGCGGTGGGTCTTCGAGATGGCACGATCAGCATCTATGCAACATCAAATTGGGAACAGCTATTTACCTCAGCAGAACATACTGACGAAATTACTAGCATCGCGTATTCGCCCAGCGGACAGCAAATCGCTTCAGCGAGTGACGACCATACTGTGCGGCTGTGGAACACACAAACCCGCACGCTCAGCCACACCTTAGTGGGACACACCTCAACGGTGAACAGCATCGCGTATTCACCCAACGGACAGCAAATCGCCTCAGCAAGTGGTGACCGTACGGTTCGGCTATGGGATACGCACGATGGGCAACTTAGTCACGTCATAGAGGGGTATCCCAACTCGGTTACCAGCGTCGTGTATTCGCCTAGCGGACAGCAGATTGCCTCAGCGATTTGGGGTATGGTGTTTCTGTGGGATGCGCAGCAAGAGCAGCTCAGTCACCCCTTATATGAACATACCGACTGGGTCAGGAGCGTCGTCTATTCGCCCAACGGCGAGCAGATCGCGTCAGCGAGTGAAGACCATACCGTGCTGCTGTGGGATGCACAAACCGGCACGCTCAGCCACACCTTAGCGGGCCATACCGGCTCGGTTGAGAACGTGGTGTATTCGCCCGATGGACAGCAGATCGCTTCAGCGAGCCATGACAATACCGTGCGGCTGTGGGATACACAAACCGGCACGCTCAGCCACACCTTAGAAGGACATGACCTTGGGGTTAAAAGTGTCGTGTATTCGCCCGACGGACGGCAGATCGCTTCGGCGAGTGAGGACGAAACGGTGCGACTGTGGGACGCGCACAATGGGCGGCTCAGCTACACTTTAACAGGCCATACCGCCTCGGTGAATAGCGTCGTGTATTCGCCCAGCGACCAGCAGATCGCCTCAGTGAGTGATGACCAAACAGTGAGACTGTGGAACACGCAAAATAAGTGGTTCAGCCACATTACAGGCGATATTATGAGCGTTGCATATTCGCCCAACGGAAAGCAAATCGCTTCGGCGAGTGGGGACAAAACGGTGCGGTTGTGGGATTCGCAAAGTGGGCAGCTCAACCATACCTTAGAGGGTCATACCGACTGGGTTAGGAGTGTCATCTATTCGAGCAACCGACGGCAGATCGCTTCAGCAAGCCATGACAGTACCGTGCGGCTGTGGGACTCGCAAACCGGTACACTCAGCCACACCTTAGAAGGACATACCGACGGCGTTGTGAGCATCGTATATTCGATCGATGGACAGCAGATCGCCTCGGCGAGCCTGGATAATACCGTGCGGTTGTGGGACGTGCAGAGTGGACAGCTCAGCCACACCTTAACAGAACATACGGATAGGGTTTGCAGCATCCTGTATTCTCCCAACGGACAGCAAATCGCCTATGCGAGTGAAGACAAGACAGTGCGGTTGTGGGACGTGCAGAGTGGGCAGCTCAGCCACACTTTAACAGGACATACGGATAGGATTTGCAGCATCGCGCATTCTCCCAACGGACAGCAGATCGCTTCAGCGAGCCATGACAATACCGTGCGGCTGTGGGACGTGCAGAGTGGGCAGCTCAGCTACACTTTGGTCGGGCATACCTCTTGGGTACTTAGCGCTGTGTATTCGCCCCGTGGACAGCATGTCGCCTCTGCGAGTTTGGACAAGACAGTGCGGCTGTGGGACACGGCTTCAGGCCAATGTCAGGCAACCATTCACGATTTTAACGAAGCTGTTATTAGTCTTGCCTGGCGCCCCACCTCTGAGGGCGACTATCTAGTAACCGGCTGTGGAGATCATTCTGTTCGCGTCTGGCGGCTATATCAAATAGGCGCTCAAGTTCAAGTCAAATTGTGCTGGAGTTCGTCGCATGATAGGTCGACCCTGACCGATACAGACATTCAATGCGTACAGGATTTAAGTCGGATCAATCAGCGGCTGCTACAACAGCGCGGCGCGGTGGGAGAACCCGCTGAAAATATCCAGCCACTTCATCTCGCCTAGTACTCCAACTGTGTTAAACATCATGTAAAACTTACCGGATAAATCACCCAACCTACCATTTTTTGGCATTTTTCTCGGTTATCCTCACGAAAGCAGGATGTTGCACAAATATGTGGCATGTGCTACATTTGTCTCATATTTAGATTCATTGGGAGTATTGCTATGATTACTGTGAACATTCGTAAACAGGGTGGCGCAGCAGTGATGACCATTCCTGCTAATGTGCTAAAAATGCTTGATATTGAAGCTGGTGGTAAATTAGAACTTAATGTCATTCCAGGTGCCTTCACTGCCAGACCAGCTTCTAAACATTTGCGTAAACGTTACTCATTAAACGAGTTACTAAGAGGGGTCACACCAGAGCAAATGGAGAGACTAAACAAGCAAATTGAATGGTCTCGTGAGGGCGAATCCATAGGCGGTGAATGTCTATGATTCGACACAAAATTGCACATCCTGGAGATGTTTACTGGATCGATCCGAATCCGGTTGCTGGGCGAGAAATGAAGGATAGGCACCGTTTTGTGGTGATTACTCCGTCGGAAATTAATGCGCTTGGTGTGGCGATGACGGTACCCATTACTAGCGGCGGGCAATTTGCTCGAAATAATGGTTTAACCGTTTTTATTACGGGACATGATACCAATGGCGTTGCTGTCTGCAATCATGTTAGGTCCTTTGATATCAATGCTCGTGAAAAGGCAGGTACTGCCCGCTATGTTGAGACACTCGACGAAGTTACCACTAATGAAATTATTTCACGGGTTTTGAGCATCATTGATCCAGAGATAGGGTGATATTTCTGCTGAACACGGTAAAGCAATGGGTAAGAAAGAGAGGCATGCTTCTGCCTCTATCCACCAGCAGTTTACGCGCCTCCTAACCCTGCAATATGCATTTCTTCTATCAAAATAGAGCCGGTCTGCTTGGCACTCCAAGTAATA
>JASSUL010000009.1:0-87950 GCA_031963005.1 Mycoavidus cysteinexigens
AAGAGCATGGCACGCGCTACTGGCGACGCTATGCAAGTGCATACAGAAAACGTCACCAACTCTGCTAAGCAGGCATTAGAAGTCACTGAAGCTAATATTACCTCCCATATCGATCAAAAACTCGAGCAACTCGCCAAAGCGCAGCAAGATGAAAAAGATCGAAGAATTGCGGAGCTTGAAAAAAAACTAGCTGAAAAAGAGAAAGAAAATAAAGAATTAATACAAGCTTTAATTAGGAAAGTTGCATAAAAATAATTTCCCTTACTTTTTACGTTAGTGAGTCCGCTAAAATCCCTTTTATTAGAAAGGGATTTTTTTTGCAATTTATACGGTTTATATTTTATTTAAAAATATAAGGCTGTAATCCCTCATAAAGCCAAATAAATTCCAGCTCATATTATTTTACCAAGCCAGGCGCATATATTAAAATTCTTGGTCTTTTACATGCGCTTTTGGAAAATAATCAATCTACTGCCTTTGTTCATCCATTGTAGGAAGAAAGTCCTTCTTCACAGGCATCTCAAAATCCCTCTAGAATTTTGTGCTCTACCTCTTCAATAGACAGCCCAGGAGATTTCAAAAATCTCTCGCAACACGTAGTTTGTTTTCTGTTAATACCTGATGATATGCAGCAAGGCATCCCCATATCAACGATATGGGGATTGCTGTTGCGCCAGCAATGGTTGTTGTCTTATTGCGCCCTAGTGCGACTAATCCTATACCTGCCATGAAAAGCGGTCCATATAAACAATATAGTGTCTGTATTAATATGGTGGTGCTTCTCTGCTTAAGCTTATTAAGCGTACTAGAGTGATGTGGCATCTCTATTATTACTGGGTTGCCTTGAGTTTCGGAAAAAGAGTAAATGGGGGGCGGATTAGACTCGGTATAGCTTGGTGGACGCGAGCTAACAGGAGCGGGTATTGGTCTTGAGGGAAGGCTAGAAAGTTCATGAGTGTATGAAGGTGGGTTGTGACTAGGTTGTAAACTGATGCTAGATCCCCTAGATTCGGAATAGATTGACGAAGGCGGATTAGCGATTCTTCCAGAATGAACATTATTCATTTCTTTCTCCTACCCACAGAATTCGTGCTGACGGTGATAATCCATATGGCATGCCACTAAAATGTGCAATACCCTTGCGTAGTGTCTGTGAAAAGGATGCTAAACACTTGATATATGGTAGAGACTCTCAAGAGAGATCTGATAGGGAGTATCAGAAGAAAAGTATTTTATGGCGAAAAAAATAGCCCTAAAAAGTTGGACCAACTCGCTGATTTTTTATTTATGCTTCGCCATCCTTAGAAGGCGAAGAGGGTTCTGTACGCGCATTTTTTCTTGATTGCGCGTCGAGTTGACGTAATCGCGCTAGTTTGTCGGCGATTTTGGCTTCGAGGCCGTAAGGTGTAGGTTGATACCAGTTGGGCGGGGTCATACCGTCAGGCAGATAGGTTTCGCCAGCCGCATAGGCATTGGGTTCATCGTGCGCGTAGCGGTAGGCTTTTCCGTATCCTTGCGCTTTCATCAACGAGGTAGGGGCATTGCGTAAATGCAATGGGACTTCCCTGGAGCTATCATCGCGTACGAAACGGCGCGCCTTATTGTATGCTGTGTATCCCGCGTTGGACTTGGGCGCGACGGCCAGATATAAAACCGCTTGTGCAAGTGCTAGCTCGCCTTCGGGGGATCCTAGTTGATCATAGGTTTGGGCGGCATCCAGGGCGATGCGGGTTGCACGAGGGTCGGCCAGGCCGATATCTTCCCAAGCCATACGCACCATGCGGCGTGCGAGATAGTGGATATCAACGCCCCCATCTAACATACGACATAACCAATAGAGCGCAGCGTCAGGGTGACTTCCGCGTACCGATTTGTGCAGTGCACTGATTTGATCGTAAAAAATATCCCCTTGCTTATCGAAGCTCCGTACTTTGGACGCTAGCGTTGCGGCTAGCGTGGCTTCCTCTAAAACCTGGGTGTTCGCATCCATCGCTTGCACAGCGATCTCAAGGTGATTAAGCAGTTTACGGCCATCTCCCTGGGCAAATTGGATCAACAGTTCGCGTGCGGCATCGGTAAGCTGTACTTGATCCAGCGCAGCGCAGGCACGCTCCAGTAAAATGCGTAAATCGGCCTCTTCTAACGCTTTCAAGACATAGACGGATGCACGCGAGAGTAGCGCATGATTGACTTCAAACGAAGGATTCTCGGTCGTGGCGCCTACAAAAATAAACAGCCCAGATTCGACATGCGGTAAAAAGGCATCTTGCTGACTTTTATTAAAGCGATGTACTTCATCTACAAAAACTAAAGTACGCCGCCCTTGTGCGCGCAAATTGCGGGCTAGCTCGACCGCTTCTCGAATATCTTTGATCCCACATAATACGGCCGACAGCGGAATGAATTCCGCATCAAACACCTCTGCCATCAAACGGGCTAACGTAGTTTTTCCAACGCCAGGCGGCCCCCATAAAATCATCGAATGCGGCTGTCTAGACGCGAATGCCACTTGCAGCGGCTTTCCCACGCCTAGAAGGTGTTTCTGACCAATAAACGCTTCGATGGTTTGAGGCCGCAAGCGTTCAGCAAGGGGCGCAACGGGAGGAGTATGTGGGGAAGCCATCATGGAAGATTTAGTACTCCACTAAGCGTTTTTGGTGATGGAGTGAGATGAAGGAGATTCTAAATCAGACTTCTGCTTGTTTAGCTTCTTTTGTTGTTTTACAAGAGCGTTTAATTCACTGAGTAGGACTGATGCCTTTTCCATGTTCCGGTGTTCTAAAAAGGTGTTCAATTGCCTGGAGAGGATTAATAAAAAAAGAGCACCTCCAAAAATACTCAGCCCCACTATATAAGGTTCGCTGCACAATAGCAGAGTAAGGCCAGCGATAACACCGATACCCGAAACAAACTGTAGTGTGGCTAGGCTAAGATTATCCACGCCTGTTAATGTTTGAATCCAATTCCAATCATGATCATAGTCAACCGGGTAAAGATCTTCTATCTGCACTTGAAGCGCTTTTATCCGTTCTGCAGGAAGAAGTGCATCCACTGATAGATTGGTGTTATTAGAGAGCTCGCGCGGATTTTTACTTCCAGCATCAGATGACGGCTCCGCGCGAGCTTTGCCCTTCTCGTGTCTTGGCTCCGCGGGGCATGAAAAAAGAGAGCGAATAAGCGTCAGTGAAAGCATTGTTTTGATAAAAATTATTATTAAAAAGAAACGAACCAAATAGAAAGTCTTATAAGCCAATTAAATGTAAAGCCATAAGAAGCGCGCGATTGCATTTTTTCTTTTAATGTTTTAACCAGTTCTGTTTGGATAGATTTCGATGCATTTTTATATTTTATAATTTTCCGTAATAGCCGTAAATTTTTAACAGAAAATGAAAAATGAAAATCTGGTCTCTCAGTTAAAAGTTTAATCTTTTCAAAGCCCCATCCGTTTACAAGTGCAGAATGCAGAGGGGCTTCTGCTTTGAGCAATGCAGTAATTGAATCTTCCTCTTCTTGTGCCCCTGCCTCAAGTGGTTCGGTTGCGGAGCTTGCTTCTGGCAACATGTTAATTACATGCGCTTCTTCTTGTGCATCTGTATCACTGAGCTGCTCGGTTGTGGAAGGTGCTTCTGGCAACATGTTAATTACATGCGCTTCTTCTTGTGCATCTATATCACTGAGTTGCTCGGTTGTGGAAGATGCTTCTGGCAACATGTTAATTACATGTGCTTCTTCTTGTGCATCTATATCACTGAGCTGCTCGGTTGTGGAGGGTGTTTCTGGCAATATATTAATTACATGCGCTTCTTCTCGCGCGTCTACATCAATTAGCTGCTCGGTTGCGGAGCTTGCTTTGGGCAATACGTTAATTGCATGCTCATCTTCTAGTGCAATTGCATGATGTGGTGGAATATGGTCTAGTTGATCTTGATGCTGAACGCTAGTCTCTCCGTCCTGTAATACCTGGGTGCTATTCGAATGAGGGGGGGCTTGGATTAGAGGTAAAGGAAGCTGGTCCTGCTCATCGAGTTGCTCAGGGTTAGAGTCTGCTTCATGCAATATATCAATGACATGCTCATCTTTTCGTACAACTGCATCAGGCAGTGGGATATTGCTTAGTTGATCTCGATGCTGAACTCCAGCCTCTCTATCCTGTAATGCCTGAGCGTTATCCGAAAGAGTATTTTCTGAGATTGGAGATAAGGGAGATTGGCCTTGTTCATGGAACTGCTCAGGTTTAGTGTCTACTGGCATCAATGCCTTGATTGTTGCTACATTAACTCCTTGCGCAGCTAAATAATAATCTAATGGAGTCTTACTTTCTTTGTCTTTATGATTGACATCTGCTCCTTTTTTTTTCAATGCTTGGATGATAAGTGAATCCACAGTCTTCGAAAGGAGGTGTAGGGGAGATTGATCTTCGTCATTAACCTGAGAGACATTCGCCCCTGCCTTGAGCAATAGCTGAATATTTTCTAAAGACCCTCCTTTTTTCATCAAGAAATGCAGTAAGGTGTTGCCTTTGCGATAGCGTGCGTTTATAGCTTCCTTATCGGTAATCCTCTTTAGTAACCCTTCAATTTCTTTAAGATCCTTGCTGTTTGCGAATGCAAAATGTAGGGGGCTCTGATCTTCCTCATATTCATACTCTTTACATTCACCTAAATCTTGACGTATCTTCATGTAAGTCAGATTTTCCCGACTAGAGTGTTTTTGCTTGATCTCCTCCATAATAGTTTTGTCTGCTGAGGATTTAATCTTACTCTTTCCTGCCAATTGTAGCGCCAAGATGACGTATTGATCGCGCTTCAACTCAATTGCAAGATCTATGGAATTGTCGCCATTATTATTGCGCAGATGGGGATCTGCTCCTGCTCTGAGCAAGGCATCAATGATTTCATCAGAGTGTTCGTGCTTTATTGCAAGATGCAGCAGTGTATTGCCTGCACTATATTGTTCGTTTATGCCTGGGACCCTGCGAAGCTCCGTTCCGTCAAAACAAAGGACCGCATATTTTTCGGCCTCTTCTGGGCTTTCGCTCAGAGTAGATAGCAACGTTAAAATGGTATCTGTAGCCTGCTTTTTTTTGCTAGTAATCTCTTTGGAAGTCGCGCCCGCTTTATTTTCTAAAAAAGGATTGGCACTTGCTTCAAGTAAGTCTCTGATCTTTCCTAATTTTTGCTGGACCGCGCTATGCAGCTGGGTATTTCCCTGCGAGTCTTTACAATTGACCTTCTCTCTGCATTCTTGCAATGTTTCGTTCGTTAACATGGCATCGGCCAGCGCTACACGAAGGTATCCACTCTCCGATAGGTTTGAATTGGAAGGGATTTGAACTTCAGAGGGTCGTAACGAAGAGGAAGCTTCTTGGTCTATTAAGGGCGCAGGGTCTTGAGTATGTTTTTCTAAAAACGAGGCCTTTTCTTCCGGTGGGGAAGGTAGCGAGGATACTGAGCTGATAACAGCGCTGTCTGGCGTGGGACTAAGAGGCCGTATGGGACTAGGAGGCCGTATTGCGAACATGGTAGGAAACCTTCTGAAGAAATTGTATTCTGCTTATCGGGTGCGCATCAACAACAGAAAATCAGCCCACTTCGATCGATATCTTTATGTCAACTTAACGGGTATTCAGAGTTGAATAGAGGGAACCAAAAATCCTAAGCATATATATCAATAATCCTATTTATTTATAGGATAAAAGCCTGAGTATATAAGCAATAAGACTGAGAAAAAACGTTTTTTTGCAATAAAGAATGAAGCAAAAAGACATGCATGAGCGTAATCAAGAGCGCCAAAAAATAAAAATGGGTCGATCTAATAACGATTGATCAATTGCCGTAAATACGGCATCAAATCACTGGCCAGTAGTCCGCGCTCGCCGCCTTTTTGGGCGGCAAGGTCACCGGCTTGGGCGTGTAAGTCAACACCGGCGATAGCGCTTTCGGCTAAAGGGAGGCCTTGTGCGAGTAGGCCCGCTATGACGCCGGTGAGTACATCGCCCATTCCTGCGCTGGCCATGCCAGGATTGCCTGCTTGGCATTCCCAAAATTTTTGGGAAGGGTCAATGACAATGGATGACGCCCCTTTTAATACGATAACGCCGCCATAGCGATTTTGTAGGTCTCGCGCCGCTTGCTGGCGGTTGGCTTGGATGGTGGTTATAGAACGCAGGAGTAAGTGCGCTGCTTCGCCAGGATGCGGGGTGAGGATCCAGTCTTCGCATCGTTGTGGGGATTGGGCTAGCAGATGGAGTGCATCGGCGTCGATGACTTTAGGTTGATGGCTTGATAATGCGGCGTCAAATAAGGTTTTCGACCAATCGGATTGTCCTAAACCTGGCCCGATTGCGATGACGCTTGAGCGGGTTAGCAGGGGAGAGAGATCTTTTGCGGTGTCAACTTGGTAGCTGATGAGCTCTGGGCGTGTGATATTCAAAAAAGCCGCATGGGCAGGGTGCGTCGCGACGGTGACTAAGCCTGCGCCTATTCGGGCGGCGGATTCTGCGCAAAGTCTTGCTGCACCGGCCATTCCCTCTATGCCTCCTATGACCAAGACATGTCCAAAGTGCCCCTTATGAGCATCTCGTGCTCGTGGAGGTAGAGGGGATGTCTGTTTCATAGCATACCTACTCCTATGCGCCTAAATAGGCGGCACGCACTTTGGGGTCTTTTAATAAATGTTGTGCCTGGCCTTGCATCGTGATGCGGCCTGATTCCATGACGTAGGCACGATTCGCAATGCTCAGCGCAAGATGAGCATTTTGTTCGACGATGAGTACCGCTGTGCCTTGTTGCGGAATTTTAGGAAGTACTTCAAAAATCTTTTCTCGCATCAGCGGAGAAAGCCCCATCGACGGCTCGTCTAGTAAAAGCAATTTAAGGCCAGGGCCGCGCAGCAAGGCGCGGGCAATCGCGAGCATTTGTTGCTCTCCGCCTGAGAGCGTGCCCGCCGCTTGCGAGAGTCGGTCTTTGAGACGCGGGAAAAAGTCGAAAATTTTCTCTTTATCGTGTGCTATTTGCGCACTATCGTGGCGTAAATAGCTGCCCATATGGAGGTTATCTAAAACCGTCATATGAGAAAAAATCCCTCGTCCTTCGGGGACGAAAGCAATTCCGCGCTCTAGCAGGCTATGCGGAGGAATATTGCGAATAGAGCGACCTTGATAGTAAATATCCCCAGACGACCATGCTTTTAAGCCGCTAATGCCTTTTAGCGTCGTACTTTTGCCTGCGCCATTCGCGCCGATAAGGGCGATTTGCTCACCGGGATAAATAGTCAGGTCCATTTCTCGGACTGCCTGAATCGCACCGTAAGATAGATTTAATCCTTTGATCTGCAGTAAAGGGACGGGATGCGAAGCAGAGGGGGAAGTCGCGTCGTTATCGGGGGTATTATCAGGATCGATTGCGGCAGCAGTGGTCGTGTTGGTAAAAGGGAAATAGATAGGCGCTTGAGCCACGGTAGTGGCATCGGCAAGATCAGCCTTTGGAGCGGCATCGCTGTTATCAGATATTTCAGCGCCGGTGCCCAAATACGCATCAATCACTTTAGGATTTCTGAGCAGCACTTGGGGAGCGCCTTGAGCGATGACACGACCGTAATCTAGTACGGTGATCTCGTCGCAGAGTTCAGTCACAAACTGCACATCGTGTTCGATAAGCAAAATAGCGATGTGGGTTTTTTCTCCGCTAGAGGGTAGGGTGCCAAAATCGAGGCCATTTTGCGCACTGCAAATCGTACGTAGTAGGGTTTGGAGTTCGCTTTTTTCTGCAGGGTTCATCCCGGCTGCAGGCTCATCTAGGGCTAACAGTTTGGGTTCACTAGCGAGTGCTCGAGCAATTTCTAATCGCCGTTGATGTCCGTACGATAAGCTGCCTGCGGGGGCATTCGCGTAGGAGGCGAGCCCTACATAGTCGAGCAATGCAAACGCATAATCGCGAATAGCGCGTTCTTCTTGGCGTTGGCGTCGGGTTTTAAAAATGGCGCCGATCAGGCCTTCTCGCGTGCGTGCATGGCGACCGACCATGATATTTTCTAGTACGGTCAGACCGTCAAAGAGACGAAGATTTTGAAAGGTCCGCGCAATCCCTGCTTTTGCGACAGCGCCAATTTGATTAGGTTGATAGGGGTGTCCGTCAAGCGCGAAGGTGCCAGAGTCGGGTTTCGTCCAACCGGTTAATGCATTGAAGAACGTCGATTTACCCGCTCCATTAGGGCCGATTAATCCATAGATTTGCCCGGCCTCAATGCGCAGCCCCACATTGGACAATGCCTGTAACCCGCCAAACCGTTTATTGACGTGCTTGACTAAAAGCCGAGGAGGCTGATTAGAAGGGTTAGTAGCATCTTGCATACGCGAATTT
Organism: Mycoavidus cysteinexigens; assembly: GCA_031963005.1. GTDB lineage: Bacteria > Pseudomonadota > Gammaproteobacteria > Burkholderiales > Burkholderiaceae > JASSUD01. The sequence continues at coordinate 8,361 of JASSUL010000009.1, forward strand.
TCCTGGGAGCGCGGTATTGGTAAACTGAAAAGCGTGTTTTATCTGCATGTTAGCGTATAGCGTACTCAATCAATGGTGAGTTTGCTTATTACCGTGTGCCGGCCAGAGACCCATTGGGCGATATATCATGATGATAATCATCGCGAGTCCATAGAGGAGCTGCCGTATCACATCTACGCCCAATAGCTCACTGCCAAAGAGCATGACTTGCACTGGCCCAATCGTTAAACGTAAAAATTCGGGAAAAAGAAAGAGTAAAAGTGCCCCGAGCACGACGCCGCGAATATGGCCCATCCCTCCAAGCACCACGCAGGCTAATACGACAATCGACTCCCAAAAAGTAAAAGATTCGGGCGAAACAAATTGCTGAAAAGCGGCAAATAAAGCGCCCGCTAAGCCGCCAAAAGCGGCTCCGAGTGCAAAGGCTAAGAGTTTGACGCGGTGCGTTTGAATGCCCATAGCTTGCGCAGCGACTTCATCTTCTCGAATAGCCGCCCATGCGCGACCTAATCTAGAGTGCTGCAGGCGTTGACAAATCCATGCTACACACACGGCACAAGCTAAAAAGAGGTAGTAATACTGTTGAGCAGGCGACAAGGTGAAACCTAAAAAAGCGTGCTCTTGCGCTAAACTGCCGCTGGGTAAAAATAAGGGGGCAATATCCGAAATACCTTGTGGACCATTGGTGAGGTTCAGAGGGCGGTCGAGGTTATTGAGGCAGATGCGCACAATTTCGCCAAACCCTAGCGTGACTAAAGCCAGATAATCTCCGCGTAAACGTAAAGTCGGTGCGCCTAGTAGCACCCCCACTAGCGTAGCGGCGGCCATGGCCAGCAAGATAACGCCTATGCTGGCTGCAACGGGATGGATATGGGATGCCAATGGAAGATAAGCCTGCGCCCATGAAAATTGGAGAGCCAGATGCGGAGACGAAAGTAGCGCCGCGGTATAAGCGCCTATGGCATAAAAAGCGATATAACCCAGGCTTAATAGCCCGGCAAAACCGACTATCACATTGAGCCCAAATGCCAAGATGACCGCAAGGAGTGCAAAGTCCAGCACCCGTACGCCATAATGTCCCGCGCAGTGGCTAGCAATGAAAGGGGCGCACAGCGCGCCTACGATCAGTACCGCGATACCCAGAATCGTGTAAAGGGAGGGTTTTTGAAGAAGCTCATGTGAATGTTGGGATTTAGACACGTTCTGCAACCCGCTCTCCTAATAGTCCAGATGGACGGCAGATCAGCACGATGATGAGGACGGCAAACGCCAGGACATCTTGGTAATTGCTTCCGAGCACTCCCCCCGTGAGGTCGCTGAGATAACCACCGCCTAATTGCTCGATAATACCTAGCAGTAAGCCCCCAAGCATCGCACCATCAAGACGTCCAATTCCTCCAAGAATCGCTGCTGTAAACGCTTTCATGCCAGGAATAAAGCCCATATAAAAATGCGCATTTCCATACTCGGAAGCCATCATGACACCCGCCAATGCGGCAAGGGCTCCACCGACCATAAAGGTGACAGAAATAATTTGGTTGAGGTTGACCCCCATAAGCGCTGCAGCGGCAGGGTTTTCAGATGCTGCGCGCATTGCGCGGCCTAAGCGAGTTTTATGCACTAGGGTGTAAAGCCCGATCATTACCGCACACGCGACGCCGATAATCGTCATTTCAAGCACAGAAATCACGGCGCCAGGGTGCATCTCATCGATGCTAGGCAAAATGTGAATAGACTCGGTAGAGATGAGTTGCGGGAACATTAAGGGATCGCGCGACCATATCAACATGGCCAGTGTTTGGAGTACGAGAGATACGCCAATGGCCGTAATCAATGGAGCTAGGCGAGGCGCATTCCGTAGCGGGCGGTAGGCTACGCGCTCGATAAACCAAGCTAATCCAGCGCATACAACCATGGCGATGGCTAAGGCAATCATGAGCACAGTGCCATTTCCCAAACCCGGAAAGGTGGACTGCAAAAAGCCTATCGCAGACAACGTAACTAGTGCTCCGACCATTAACACATCGCCGTGTGCGAAATTCACCATGCCCAAAATGCCGTACACCATCGTGTATCCGAGTGCAAGAATGGCGTACATACTGCCGAGCACCAAACCATTTAAAATTTGTTGGATAAAAATATCCACACTGGCTCCAAAAATAGGTTTATGACGTACCATTCATGTTTAGTACATGAATGGTACAGATTCATCCTCTATATCTATAGATATGCAATGAGGAGGTTGCCACTTCGCAAAAATGTCCTATTTTGCAACAGAGACGCTCCTCGTTAAAGACTCGTTTTCGCTGTCTCTTTTACTTTCGCATTTCCCTGCGTTCCTAAACTCAGCGGAAAGGTCGTTGTTTCCTTGACCCCTTCCAAATTTCGCACACGCCGCGCGCCAAGTGCACGCAAACGTTCTACTACAGATTGCACTAGCGCTTCCGGCGCAGAGGCGCCTGCGGTAACGCCAATATGTTTTTTCCCATCGATCCACTGGGGATCAATTTGTTCGGGTGCGTCGACTTGATAAGCCTCTACGCCACTATGCAAGGCGACTTCACGCAAACGGTTCGAATTCGAGCTATTAGGGCTTCCTACCACAATCACTACATCGCATTGTGGAGCCATAAAGCGTACCGCATCTTGCCGATTTTGCGTTGCATAGCAGATATCGGGTTTCTTGGGGCCGCGAATAGTAGGAAAGCGTGCTTGGAGTGCTTCAATAATATGCTGTGTGTCATCAACTGAAAGCGTAGTTTGCGTAACGTAAGCCACTTTCTCTGGCTGTACGATATGGAGCTGCCCGACTTCGTCTAAACTTTCAATCAAGTGTATCCCGGGAGCGGGGAAGGGAGGGGCTGTCTCCATAGCGGATAGGTTAGAGGTCAGTTGCCCCATCGTGCCCTCGACTTCGGGGTGCCCACGGTGTCCAATCATCACGATTTCATAGCCTTGCGCATGCATTTTTTTGACTTCAATATGCACTTTCGTCACCAATGGGCATGTCGCATCAAATACGCGCAAGCCATATTGTTCAGCTTGGCTACGTACGGCTTGAGAGACGCCGTGTGCGCTAAAGACTACAGTACTTCCTATGGGAATCTCTTCAAGAGACTCCACAAAGATTGCTCCTCTGCGCCGTAAATCATTGACCACATAGGCGTTATGGACAATTTCATGGCGCACATAAATAGGTGCGCCAAATTCTTTTAACGCGTGCTCTACTACCGCAATAGCGCGATCTACCCCTGCGCAAAAACCCCGAGGCTGCGCGAGCAAAATTTCGGCTTGATGTTGATCGCTAAACACGTCACAAAATTCCAATAATGTGTACTTCAAAAGTGAGCGCCTGCCCTGCAAGAGGGTGATTGAAATCAAATACGGCGCATGTGGACTCTATATGCTTTAAAACCCCAGCAAAACGCCCTTCTGTGGCGTTGAACTCGACGATATCCCCTAATTGATAGTTCTCTATATGCACATTATGCATGCGCAGCAAATCCAAGGAGACTTTTTGAATCAAATCGGGGTTACGTGTACCAAAAGCGGCTCCAGAGTCTAGCTGAAAGACAGACTGACACCCTAGCTCCAAACCCATCAAAATAGCTTCCAGTGGTGGAGCAATTTGTTGCGCTCCTATGAGCAAGGTTGCGGGTTTGCTGGTGAAGGTATTCACGATATCTCGACCATCAGGAAGGGTTAAACGGTAATGCAGCGTAACGTGAGACCCGAGCTCGACGGTGTTTTTCATAAATATCTGCGCTTTCAGTTTGAGAAGGGCTTAAACGGTGGATCAAAGGAAAAGTATAGGGGGAAAACGCAGCACTGGTATGGTGTGCATATATCGAAAAAAGCCCATATTGTAAGCGACGAAGCATAGATATTTCGAGTCGGCACTATTGAGAGGGTCAAATAGCGATGAAAATGAGGAATATATACTCCATGCCAGACCGCGTGTTACCGGCTACTCGGTTGCGAAAGAGGTCTAATATAAAGAGGATAGGGGAAAATGCTGGCTAAGGATGGCAAAAAAGAGAAGGCAGCTAAGCTCTATACATCGTGTGCTATAGAAGAAGCGCACAAAGTACGCCTCAAGACTCCCGTCGAGGATATGTCTTTTCCCATTCACGCCTGGCCTAAATTAGAGCGCCCTCGTGAAAAATTGATGATGCAGGGCGCAGCAGCGCTATCCAATGCGGAATTGTTGGCGATTTTTTTGCGCACGGGCGTTAAAGGGAAAAGTGCCGTCGATGTCGCGCGTAATCTCATCAATAATTTCGGCTCATTACGCGCACTGCTCAGTGCGCCGGTTGAGGTACTCGCTACCATGCAGGGATTAGGGCACGCTAAAGTCGCGCAATTGCATGCAATGAGTGAGCTAGTGCATCGGTCTTTGGCAGAAGAATTAAAAGAAAGTAGTTTTTTTGAATCTCCCTTAGCGGTACGCAATTATTTGAAACTGCTGATCGGAACACGGCAACAAGAAGTCTTTGTCTGCTTATATTTAGATGCACGCCATCGCTTAATTTGTGCACGAGAAGTCGCGCATGGTACCTTAACTAGAACGGCGGTCTATCCTCGAGAAATCGTCCGAGAGGCCTTACAATTACATGCTGCTTCGCTCATCATTGCGCATAATCATCCCTCTGGCGGGGTCATTCCCAGCGAAGCCGATAAGGCGCTCACACAAACCCTGCACCTCGTGTTGAGTGTGCTCGATATTCGTTTGCTGGACCATTTTATTGTCTCCAATAATAATATCCTTTCATTTTCTGAGGCTGCGCTCATGCCATTTTGATAAGGTATGCGTGCTTAGAACCTGTTCATCATTTCCGGAAATTACCCTTGAGGTCATCATGTTGGGGTGACGAATTGATTAAATACGGAACCCCACCATGACGACCACGGTCTTTTTGAATAACTGCGTAACATCAGTGATTCACGGTAAAGTGCAGGTTTTTCTTTCCGTTTTGCGCCTTGAGCGCTAGATTTTCTTTTATGGCTTTGGTTTTTGTGTGATGGATTCTAAGGAATTTGCTCCCCGTTTGATGGCGTGGCAAAAAAAGCAAGGGAGGCACGGTTTGCCTTGGCAGCAGGGTGCCTTTGGGGATCCTTATCGTGTATGGCTCTCGGAGATTATGCTGCAGCAAACGCAAGTAGCAACGGTGATCCCCTATTACGAGCGTTTTTTAACCGCTTTTCCCGACGTATATAGCTTGGCTAATGCGCCTGTCGATGCGGTCATGGCACTCTGGAGCGGATTAGGTTATTACGCTCGTGCGCGCAATTTACATCGGTGTGCACAAGAGATTGCTGCGCGCGGCGGAGTATTTCCAGAAAGCGTGGAAGCGCTTGCTCAGCTGCCAGGCATTGGCCGCTCGACCGCAGCGGCTATTTCTGCATTTTCATTTGGTACGCGTGCGGCAATTTTGGATGCCAATGTCAAACGGGTATTAACTAGGGTATTTGGAATAGAAGGAGTGCCTTCGGAAAAAGCCGTCGAAAATGCATTATGGGCGCTGGCAGAGTCGCTTTTGCCAGATGTGGATATCGGCGTCTATACACAAGGGTTGATGGATTTAGGCGCGACGGTCTGTGTCGCGCGCCGCCCTCAATGTACACGCTGCCTATTTGAAAAGGAGTGTGTTGCCCATCTTTCAGGGCGAGAGCAAGTATTGCCGCAGCCTCGCGCAAAGAAAAAAGCCAAACCGATACGATATTTCGATGTGTTGATATTGCGCTGTGCCGACCATGTATTGTTAGAATTACGGCCTCCAGCAGGTATTTGGGGTGGGCTGTGGAGTTTGCCTGAGGCAAATGGTCGTGAAGCACTAGAGGGCTACATCGCCGCTTTGAATGGCTACGATCCGAGTAATCAAAAGCTAGGAGTGCAAGATGCCTTCACCGAGCTCACTGCATTACGCCCCGTGTCGCATGAATTTACGCATTTCCGTAAAGTGATGCAGCCGTATTATTTATCCTATACGGAGCATCATCAGGAACGTTTATATAAACCGCTATCCGGTGCACTACAGGCTGCACAGACCAACACGCAATGGGTTTCTTTACAAAAGATAGCAGAGTACGGACTCCCTGCTCCGATACGTAAGCTGTTAGAGGCATTGAATATGCCGATACCGGTTTAAAGTACGGAGCTTAGGCATGGATTGCCTAAGCGAGCGCTGAGCTTTGTGGCTGGTTTATCTTGTGCCTTTTTTGCTTTTACAGCGGCTGCCGCGCTTTATGCCACGGCAACCTATTCGGATCAATTTTTAAGCCACTATCCTATATCACTTAACCTGTGCTGCTGACCCTTTGGGTTGTGAGCGCTGATGCTTAACCCACAAAAAGCGAGAATAAACATCAATCCGGTTAGTGTTACCACCGCTCTGAATCCCCGCATTTGCCATCATCTGTTTGTAGGCCTTAGGCTTAAACAGCGCCGTAAATAAAAAGCCGCTACGTAATCGATTAGTGGGAGCAGAGTTGCCGCCGCCACTACTGGTGCCATTTAAGCGGCCGGCGTAGCTTCCCTTTCCTAAGGGAATCACGTCCGTGACGATGTTGGCGATGGGCGCCAACTGTTGGGCATTGATGCCGTACCGACCGCTTTTATACATCCGATAGAGGCCTGCCACGTCAAGACTGCCGTGACTGGAATCTTCGCCCGTTTTATCGGGCATTGTATAGCCCCAGTCATACGCGGGAAGACGCGCCTTATCGGTATAGCTCGACACGCCATTTTTAAAGAACCAGTCAGCGTTGGATTTGACAATCTGATCGTAAAACTTGACCCGACTTGGCGCATCCTTTAGTAACGCATGTGCCTGGGCTAGATTCATAAAACCATAAATAAACATCATTTGTTGATTCCACGGTACTGGCAGCCCACTTTTGTAGAGTGAGGCCTTTGAGAAGTACATATGATTGCCATCACGCAGCGTGACTAATGATCTCAGAATGTGCTGATCTACCGTTTTGTCCGCTTCAATCAGATAACGCTTCGCGCGTTGTAGATAGGTCTTTCCAAATTGATAGGGATCACCATCAGGAACGACGCTACTGTGGATGGCACGGGTTTGCAGAATTTGTCTAGCGCAAGCGGCAAGATGTCCAACGGGATCACCTTGTTCACCCCCAGTTTGAATCGGTTTTTCATTAGGTTGATTGGGCCAAACTGGATCAACACGACCCGTCCAGATAACACGCTTACCCTTCATATCATTGCGTACGGACAAAAGCGTGTCACAGAACAACACCATTTTGTCCAGAATTTCTTTTTGTGGCGCAATCTCATAGACCAATGCCATGGCCTTTAGATTTTCACCGCTGCGACCTTGGGTCCATTCATTATTGACCGTTGTGGCTTGTGGTTTTAAGGTCTTTATATAGTTGATAAACGATTGAATTTCGTTTTTGGTAACGGGGCCATCCAAGCTGTCGACCACCATATTCCCGTTGGATGGGGCTAGGGCATCAGTATCTGCAAGGAGCTCTATAGACTCTATAGATGGAGTTGAACTGCTAGAGCTCAGGGATATATCGTGTGCATTCTTGACAGGTATGTCTTGTTCATGCACAGCAAGCCGATTCCATATACCTTGCACATACTCTTTAAGCATTTTGCTTGGAAGTGTTGTAGAGAAATTTTTTATATGGCCTTGTAGTGCGTTTATGCTTTTTACTGATTCTTGGTTAGTTGAGGTGGATGGCGCGCTCGTTATGGAAGGATTATCAGAAACGGAGCAAAACCTAGGCATGTAGGTAGAGAATGAATTGGCTATAAGCATAGATTTTTCTGAAGGAGACAAGGTGAGAAAATGGATAAATGCTATAAAAATAGTTTTGAATTAACCTTTAGAGCATTTCTCAAATAATTTGCCGCTGCGTTGTCCCTTGTTGCAAATCATTCGAGAAATGCTCTAGAGCCTTCTTTAAGAAAAAGTGAAATAAAAAAAGGAAATTTCATACAAAATTAAGAGCAACAGAGTTAAAAAATGGTGTGCAATCAATGAAGTATGCAGATACCTACTTTGCTGTTTATGCAAGCAGGGGTATGTGTGAAATGACTGCTAGTAATAGTTGTAGTTTATTTAAACTAGACAGTCTGTAAAAAGGTAAAAGAAGGCATAGAAGAGATGGAAAACATCTTAAAAGTGTTTTAGAACCGGTTCATAATCTTTAAAAGTGGGTTGTGTTGGGGTGACGAATTGAATTAAATACGGAACCCCAACATTACAACCTCAAGAGTGATTTTTAGAGATTATGAACAGGTTCTTAGAAATATATTTTCTACACGATAGTATTAGAGCTAATAAAAGTCTCTTAACCATCTTTGCAGCAGCTTTTATACTAGAGGCAGCGAGCCTATTTTTAGGCTGTAAAGATTTACTTATTCTCAATGCATGTCACGCATCTTTCAGGCTTCTTAAATTTTCTCTATGACTGTGCTGATTTATTTTTATAAGAATTTTTAACAGGGAGATCAGGAGATTGCGTGTGTGTAGAGGTGATAAATTGCGGTAAGCGAGCCATTAAATTTTTTGCAATTGATAATGCAACTTATTATTCCGTTGAGGAGTAAAAACCAATAATCCTACAAAGAGTTATATTTTTTTAATTATAAAAGCAAAAGACAGTATGGTTTTTCGAAACTAATAAAATGCAGTGATTTTTTTGTAGATAAATATATAGGATAAATATTATTTCTATTTAGAACATTTTCAAATTAATTTTCCACGCTCGTTTGCTGTCGATTTGACGGTTTCCCTTGGTGATTTAAGCAAGAAAGGCCAGTCGAGGTTCGTCAAAATGGAAATGCCATATACTTCCAATTCGATTTGCCTCGCTGGCCGATTTGCTATTCTATCTTTAATAGCTTCGCGCGCGCCTCATCTAACAATTGAGTACCTAGCGATGCATGCTTAGTCAAAAACCAGGTAGGAACATAATCCTGTTGATTATTTGCTGGTGGTTTTTGTAAAAGCTTCAAAGCAGCGTTTTCCGTTCCTGCAATATAATCATGCTCCTCCTCACCTTGATTTTTATTAAGACTTTCTAAGAATTGCTTTACAGCTTTTTGCATAGCAAAGTTGTGCAGGTGCTTGCTAGAAATATCGTCCAAGGTGTTCCTTAATTTTTGCTGAGGACTTAGCCCTAAACGCTCTAAGACAGCCTTTGCCGCTCCCATCACAGATTCCTCTTTGCTATTCGCAAGACTTTCTAAGAATTGCTTTGCAGCTCCTTGCACATCAGTATCCGAGTGCAGGTGGGCAATATGTTCTAGGCGTTGGCATAAACCTAATGAGAAATATACATTTTCTTTAAAGATACTTTGCTCTGCAAACATCTCAAATTGCACGAATTGACCTGCTTCTAAGCATATATCTAAAAATTGTAACGCCACATACCAATATAGTTGTTTTGAGTCATTTGGAATAGTCGAGTTAACTTCTATCTCATTAGCTTGTTTATCAATAAACGCTTCGAGAAAGTAATCAAAAGCCTCTGCTAGAGAGTTGTACCGATCTGATTGACGTATCGCACTAACTAGATCAGGAGCTCCTAATTTTGCTCTTGCTTCCCCATCAAACCATGCTTGTTGCCATCCAATATCTCCTCTAGGAATATGCGCTAAAGCTTGGCGGATATAATGAACTTGAAATTGCAATTCTAGAGGCAATTCCAAAGTTTTTTCCAATTCAGATAAAATTTCACTTAGCCGTTCTGTTATTCGCTTATGTAGAATTCCAATTATATCCACTTTATTCACCGCATCTACGACCTGAGAAATGGCTTGCAAAAATAACTGATTCTTTATTGCAGAAACTTCTGTTTTGCGTTTTAAATATGCTATCGAATTTGTCAGTATTTGGGTTATATAGCCTGCAGTAACCTTAGAAAAGTGCTGAGGCAGATTATGGATTAGGATAGTTATGTTTTGAAGTGCTGACAAATCGAATGTATCTTTTTGAGCAGCTACTATTTTGTCAATCTCTTTTGACAAGTAGAGCACATTTTTTTGTTTTATATCTGGCGAGGCAACTAATGAGAGTACTTCATGCCATACAGATAGATCTTTAGTTTTTTTTTGTTCAAAAACTTCTAGCATCTTTTGTGCAAGCTCATCCAACTCCTTCGCATTTTCAGGTGAGAGTGGACGAAGAGAGGCTAGTTCTCTGGCATCTTTAATATTGTGAGCGTTTCGTACAGTTTCATTATTGCTGGCTGAAGCGGGTTGCGAGTCATTTTTAAAGCAAAACTTCTCTACTTCATTAGAAGATGAAACATCATCTTCTTTCAGACTAATTGGCGGGTTATTTAATTGAGGAGTTGGTGTTAGATTGTATTTAACCGTAGTGTTATGGTTAATATTTGAGATTCCAAACATAATATTCAAGGCGTTAGGGACTGCTTCATCGGCATGTTTAATCTAAGAATATGAAGAAACGGTAAAGGGTTATTAAAAAACTGAAGTGATGCTAGGATAGCTAGGACATATTGCTATGGCCCAATTACCTGACAGAACTTCAGTCGCTTACGTTCCCATCTGCTAACCATTTCACTTCAAAAATAGATTTAAACTTGAGATAAAGATTGTCGATTAAACAAAGAATTCCATTATAAGGGATAAAGTAAGATTATCGGAAAAATCTTAAATGCTATCTAATACTTAGCCGTCCAGATCGCATTTGAACAGGGTGTGCGCATGGAGGCCTCAGTTAGCTAAGGCTGAAAATGGAGTTACGCATATTGGAATCTCAGGCAGCGAGGGCACAAATTTCCTTTAGACAAGGCCTGATAGTTCTTGCCTTTTGTTTTTGCCTTGGCTTTAAAAGCATTTAGCGCCTGTGCATAATTTTCAAAAGTGGGTTGTGTTGGGGTTCCTTCGTCACTCCAACCTACCATTTTTTGGCATTTTTCGTAGGTTGGGGTGACGAAGGAACCCCAACATGACGACCTCAAGGGGGATTTCTGGAGATTATGAACAGGCGCACGCATCTGATTCTTATTTTTACAGCGTGTTGTGCTTGTAAATGAGCCAAATACGAGCCAAATACGAGCAAATGCGGGTACTTGGGGTGCCGATTTGGTATTTGAACGAAAAAATAAAATTGAGAGAAATATGATTTTTATAATTATCCAAATTATCTCAATTTTTTCGCGAACGAGGAGGTTCATGCATAGCATAGAGCTGCCGATTCATGAAATCACTTAATGTGTTAATGCCGCGTAGTTGCAAGATCGTGTTACGTACAGCGGCTTCTACCAAAACCGCAAGATTGCGGCCGGCTTCAACTTGCAGAGTGACTTTATGAATGGGTAATCCTAGGATTTCTTCTGTTTGAATTTCTACGGGAAGGCGCTCGAAATCTCCGTCTGTGCGGCGTATGAGGTGCACAATCAACTTGAGCTTTTTCTTTCGGCGTACCGCGGTTTCACCAAAAATCGTTTTGATATCGAGCAAGCCTAGTCCGCGTACCTCTAGCAAATTTTGTAGTAGAGGGGGGCAGCGCCCTTCAATAAAGTCGGGCCCTAAGCGCACGAAGTCGATGGCGTCATCGGCAACCAGGCCGTGGCCGCGGCTCACTAGCTCAAGCCCTAATTCGCTTTTGCCTAAGCCGGATTGACCAGACAATAAAACGCCCATGCCTAAAATATCGAGAAAAACGCCATGTAGGGTAGTGCGAGGGGTGAACAGTTGAGAGATATACAAGCGCAGGTGATCAATGACCGTGGCGCTTGAAAGGGGGGTGATAAAGAGCGGTGTGGAGGAACGTGTGCATTGCTGCACAAGGTCAGGCAGAGCAGAAGCGCCATCAGCAACAATCAAAAAAGGCGGTTCTAGCGCGATGAGCTCGGCCATATGCCGTTCGCAATCTTGTTTTTGCTGGCGTTGATAGTAATCTGTTTCGACTGCGCCGAGAACTTGAATACGATTGGGGTGGATTAAATTAAGATGCCCGACCAAATCTGCGCTGGAGGTTGCATGCGCGACCACATTGCCAGAAAAGCCCCGCTCCCCTCCCTTATAGCCAGTGAGCCATTTAAGTTTAAGTTTATCGACGTTATCGTCGAACATGCTCTGCGCAGTGATGCTAGGAAGATTCATGGAAGCGGTCGTTACTTATTCACTAACCTTATTTTTATCATTGCTTATGGTCAGATGTATAAGCGGACTGTAGCTGGTTCACTAGTAAATCATGAATAGTAGCTGGATTAGATTCGGTAGCTAATTGCTGGCGCTTTAGCGGATCCGAGAGAAGTTGCGCAATTTCAGCGAGGATGTCGAGATGCTGCTGCGTTGCGTTCTCTGGCACGAGCAAAAAAATAAATAGCGACACAGCCTGATCATCAGGCGCATCAAAGGCAATCGGTTTTGCTAATCGCACCAGTGCAGCTACAGGTTGTTTAAGCCCTTTGATCTTCGCGTGAGGGATCGCCACGCCTGCTCCCAAGGCCGTAGAACCTAACTGTTCTCGGGCGAGTAGGTTGCGTTTGATCATATCGTATGCAATACCATGATGCTCGTTAAAGAGTTGGCTCATCGTTTCAAACACCTGCTCTTTGCTGGTGTGATCCAATTCCAGAACAATATTATCGAGTGGCAAAAACGGGAAGGGATATTTTTTCATGGTGGATAGGCAAGTAGTAATGCGCCTTTTGTTGAAATAAAGCCAACTTAGAATCCATTGATCGCCCAAAGAAAGATACAAGGTTCTTAGACGTTAAAAGTATGCTCTGCCTAATCTTTTTGAAGAGAATAGGTGCTTGCACAACGCAGAGCGCACTGAATAAGGTTTACAGCATGCTGAAAAAAGTTTTGGGATTTTCAGCATGCTGTAGAGATGTTCTGATGTATCACCAGAGATGACAAATTTAATTCAATACGTCATCGTCTGTGATGAACTTAGATTTTTTTACACTGTGAGGTGATGCATGAGATTGGCTTTTATACCGCATCACTTGTCGGTAGAGCCTATGAGTAAGGCGGTTGATCGCTTTGTAGAGGTTGGTATCCGTGGTTTCAACAACAATATCCTTCCCTTTCCCCGCATGCTTACCCGCGACATGCACAATAACCTCTGCTTTTTGATGAGGTGCTTTACTCTTAGTACAGTCTGTGGTGAGACGCGCGGTAGCGCTTACAGCATATTTAAAATGCTCAAATATGTGGTTAAGCTTGCTGGCAATGTGTTGTCGTACAGCAGGACTGATATTTATATGGTGACCAACGATATTGAGATTCATAATCCTCCCCTATTCCTCACTATAAAGCAGCAGTACACAGTGTAAAAATACGAAAACCTTGAACCTGGTAAAGGTGAGAGATGACCTCCTAAGTGCGAGAGTTTTTCTACTAACCTAGGTACAAGTATATGCCTATTAAAGCAATTTGACTGCCTTTAATTATTCCTTTATCTAAATTCTTCGTCTGCAAAACAGGGTTTGATGCGATTGATTATTCTGAAAGCGCAGTATGCAAATATTACATCCTGAAATGCTCCCCCAAATATACGCGTCTTACATGAGTATTTTCAATAATATTGGCAGGCGCTCCAGCAGCAAGTACCGATCCTTCGCTGATGATGTAGGCGTGATCACAGATCCCTAGGGTCTCACGGACATTATGATCCGTAATTAGAACGCCAATATGACGTTCTTTTAAGAAACGCACAATTTTTTGTATCTCTAATACCGCAATGGGATCGACTCCTGCAAAGGGTTCATCAAGCAGGATAAAGCGCGGGTCGGTTGCCAGTGCTCGAGCAATTTCAACGCGCCTGCGCTCCCCACCTGAGAGAGAGAGTGCGGCGTCATTTTGTAAATGGGTGATCTGTAATTCTTCCATCAGCGCTTGCGTGCGCGCTTCTAGCGCACTATCCGAATACTTTTTGCCATTTTGATCTACTTGTAGCTCTAAAACAGCACGGATATTCTCAGCGACAGAAAGCTTGCGGAATACCGACGCTTCTTGTGGAAGATAAGAGAGTCCCATACGCGCACGCTGGTGGATGGGAAGTTGACTAATCGATAAGTCGTCTAGCGTAATATCCCCTGCATCCAGTCGTACAAGCCCTACGATCATATAAAACGAAGTCGTTTTACCCGCCCCATTGGGTCCTAAAAGCCCTACGACTTCTCCGCTTTTTACATCGATAGAAACATCTTTGACTACCGTGCGGGCGCCATATTGCTTTTTGAGGTTGCGTACTCTGAGCATGCTGTTTTTTTGTGCACGCGCGTGTAGGTCAGAGTTGAGGAGGGGGGCAGAGATCGTCAAGGTTGAGTACTAGAAGGCTGAGGAGAGGAGGGCGGCTGTGGCGATTGCATATCGCAAGAAAATTCTAAGAGATCCGCAGAGCAGGATTCTGGAGTTTGGGCCGGTTTTATATCTGGTGCCAGCATGGCTTGTACACGCCCGTTGGGGTTCCCAGGGTTAACGAAGTCTGAGCCAGAATGGGCGCTGTAAATATTGTTCGCATGGTCATAGCGAATCATACTGCCCTGTACTTCATCTAATATTTTGGTGAGTCCCTGAAGACGCGCAACGCGGGCATGGCGCAACATAGTGGCGATTTGGCTTCTATCATCGTAGGTGATCGTATCGCCACGCCCTTCTATGTATTCATTCAGACCATCGCGTTTTTGCCGAAAGTAGGCCTGGGAGCCTTTACGAGTAGTCGCTTTAATATATTGATATCCCGCAGGATCTTTGCGCACAGTGATGTGATCCGCCTTAATCAAAATGGTGCCTTTCGTGAGCACAACATGGCCGGTTAAGGTATTAATTTGTTTCAGATCATCATAGACCCACTGATCCGTTTGGAAGTGGATTGGGGCATAGCGATCCTGTTGTTCGGCACTGCAAGGTAAAAAGACGAGCAGGAGCCAACAAAGGACAAGATGCTTAGGCAGCGCGCGAAGGAAAGTATGCATGAACTAACGCGTAGGAAGTGAGGCTTTATCCGGTGTTTCTGACGGAGAAAAGACACCTTGAACACGGCTTTTAAAACGTAAAACGCGGGTGGTATTGTTATATTCCATGCCGGTTGCTCTTGCAATGGATCGACCGCGCTGTATGGTTACAGGCTTTTCTGTTTGTACAAGGTCATCATGAATTAAAACACGAAAATGTTCTGAAGTGACCTGTATGGCTGGTTCATTATTTTTACTTCCCGGGATGCCGGCACGCAAAACGCGGGCATCGCCATATAAATCTACTATGGATCCATCCGCATTGAGTTGACCACGCTGTGCAAAACTGGTCACCTCGGGTTGATTCGGGGTAAAAATGCGCAGAGCCGGTAAGGTAATGTCTATCGTCTCGTCGTCTTCATAATGCACCATTTTGACTGCTTTGATCCGGTATTGGGTCGTGCCTTGTGGATTTAAGATCGTTACAGAGAAATGGTCTGCGAAATAATCCGGAGTATGTGTTTTAGGGCGCTTGGGTAAAATAGCAGTAGGAGGCAGATTGAGCAAAAAGAGCCCATACGTCAGTCCCGCAAACAAAGTGATGACGCCTAATGGAAGCCAATGCCTAAAACGTCGGATACGCATGGAAAATAGTAATATGGGAAGTGTGAGACAGATGCGGACAGTCCGTTTATACCACCTTCGCATCGAGTAAGTCATGCATATTTAAAGCGCCGATCAGTATATGCTTTTCATCTACTACTAAGATCTGGTTAATCCGGCGTTTTTCCATCAGCTCAATCGCTTCTACGGCGAGTTGGTTCGGTGAGAATGTATAGGGGTTTTGATGCATGAATGGATGAATCGGGCGATCTAATAGCGAAAGGTCGGTCGTATTTTCGAGTAATCTGCGCAAATCTCCATCGGTAAAAATGCCTTCTACCTGATCGTTTGCGTTCACAATAGCCGTCATGCCTAGGCATTTAGCGGTCATTTCCAGAATGGTTTCTCGTACGGTTGCGTCCTTATGCACTTTAGGAAGTTGCTCCGTTGTGCGCATAACATTGCGTATGGAGACGAGCAAACGATTGCCTAATGCCCCTCCAGGGTGAGAGCGAGCAAAATCTTCAGGGCTAAATCCGCGTGCATCGAGTATGGCTACGGCTAATGCGTCGCCTAAAGCCAACGCAGCGGTGGTGCTCGCGGTAGGCGCTAAATTCAAAGAGCATGCTTCTTTTTCAACACCTGCATCTAGATGCATATCGGCCCACTGTGCCAAACTCGATGTGGGCGAGCCTGTGATGGCGATGAGTTGAGTCCCCATACGCTTAATAAGGGGCACAATGCCTAATAATTCTTGGGTTTCGCCAGAATTAGAGAGCGCTATCACGACGTCATCACCGGTGATCATGCCCAAATCACCATGGCGTGCTTCTGCAGGATGCACAAAAAAAGCGGGCGTTCCTGTACTCGCTAGCGTAGCAGCAAGTTTACGGCCAATATGGCCTGATTTTCCCATGCCGGAGACGACCACTCGGCCTTTGCAATGCAGCACCGCATGCACAGCGTCCACAAAGTGATGATCAATGCGTTCTGCTAGCGCACAAACCGCATTGCCTTCGATGTGCAGCACTTCTTTCGCAAGGGAGAGGATTCTTGTGGATACAAGGTGCGCATGCGGCTCTACATTGTGTGCCGTATTTTGTGCGCTAGCATTTGGTGCGTGGTCTTTTATAGTATTTCTTGTGGTATTTCTCGCACTATCTTGTACATTGTCTCTATTACGCATAAGAACATTGGCTAAATTGACGGTAACTCGGTTGAATTTCGCTATCATTGAGGAAATTCGGCGCGGAAATCGCAAAAGTATAACAAAGCCTACTTGAAAACTGGCTGTTGGATCTTTAAAACAGGGTTTCAAACGGGGGGCTGTGAAAGCGGATGCGAGCGTGTTTTGTGAATCCCTATATGTTGGCAGTACCTGGTGTATAACCTTAAGTTTACGGGCAATCTAGTTCTACCTCGCTATTTACCTCGTACAATGTAGACTTTTCGAGAAAAAATTTTTCGACGATTTTTGGCCTGGTTTGTGCATAAACCTAGGGTGTGTCTACAATTGTTCAAAAGGGCTCATATTGGGGGAGCAGGAGCGCAGGGGCCGGAGCTGTACTTTTGTACAGTGAGGGTCCCGAGCACCGCACCATATTTTTACCAATACGCTAAGATGGATTCTTTTGGGCAATTGTAGACATGCCCTAAGCTGTCGATACAAGAAATGTATGGATAGTGATGTTCTTTTTTTCGGGCGCTTTAGGATACTTTAATGACTTCACCGCTTGAGCTTACTCTTTTTCTCCTATTAGCTGGTGTAGCGGGTGTGGTGGCATTTCGAATGCTGAACTTACCTCCTATGTTGGGCTATTTAACCGTAGGCATGTTGGTGGGACCGCATGCCCTGGGGATTTTTCCAAAATCTAAGGAAATCGGCTACCTAGCGGAATTTGGGGTAGTCTTTTTGATGTTTTCCATTGGGTTGGAATTTTCCCTTGCAAAGTTACGCTCGATGCGGCGGATTGTCTTTGGTTTAGGGCTATCGCAAGTATTTTTTACGATGGCGTTGACCTTTATCGTCGCGATGGGCTTGGGCTTTTTCTTTTCCGTGAGTTGGCAAGCTAGTATTGCCTTGGGCGGTGTTTTTTCTATGTCCTCGACGGCCATTGTGAGCAAAATGCTCTCTGAACGTCTTGAGTTGGAATCAGAGCACGGGCGCAACATCATTAGTGTGCTGCTCTTTCAAGATCTGGCTGTGGTTCCCTTGCTGATCGTGACCGCAGCTCTGGGAAGTGAGGCCGAGAGCTTGGCTATGGGGCTCCTATTTGCTGCTATTAAAATCACTTTTGCATTGGTGCTATTGCTCTGGGTGGGCCAGCGTTTTATGACACGCTGGTTAAATTTAGTTGCGCGTCGCCGCTCGCAAGAGCTGTTTATGCTGAACTTGCTGTTGATTACTTTAGGTGCTGCCTTTTTGACAGAGGAACTCGGGTTGTCGATGGCCTTGGGCGCCTTTATTGCAGGGATATTGATTGCCGAGACGCGTTATCGCCATCAAGTGGAAGAAGATATCAAGCCTTTTAGGGATGTATTGTTAGGGCTCTTCTTTATCACGACAGGAATGTTATTGGATCCCCGTATTCTCTGGGAACATCCGATTGCCGTGTTGGCGCTCTTTCTTGCCATTATTGGCGTGAAAGCAGGCTTGATTGCCGGACTCGCTCGTCTGTTTGGCTCACCAACAGGGGTCGCTCTTCGCACGGGTTTAGGATTGGCGCAAGCAGGGGAATTTGGTTTTGTGTTGATGGAAGTGGTTTCAACTCATCATTTGATAGATCAAACAGGTACGCAAATTATCTTGGCATCGATGGTTTTATCGATGCTGGCAGCTCCTTTCATTATCCAAAATGCAGACCGCATTGTGATGCGTTTGTCATCTAACGAATGGCTCAGGCAGTCTTTGCAGATGACGCATATTGCGACACAAAGTATCAAAATTTCTGGGCATGTGATCATTTGCGGATATGGTCGCAGCGGTCAAAATCTGGCGCGTATGCTTGAGCAAGAAGGGCTTTCTTATGTTGCGCTAGATTTAGATCCTGATCGGGTGAATGCTGCCGCTGTTGCAGGGGAATCAGTGGTATTTGGGGATGCAACACGGCGCGAAACACTCGTTGCCGCGGGGATACATCGCGCAGCAGCGATAGCACTGACCTATGCCAATACCCCTTGCTCTTTGAAAATCTTGCACAATATTCATGAGTTGGAACCCGCTCTCCCTACGATTGTGCGTACCGTCGATGATTCTGATTTAGAGCGTCTCTTAGCGGCGGGTGCTACTGAAGTGGTCCCAGAGATTGTCGAAGGGAGTTTGATGCTAGCGTCGCATACCTTAGTGTTAATAGGGGTTCCGATGCGCAAAGTCGTGCGGCGTGTTGAAGAAATGCGCGATGCACGCTATAGCCTGCTGCGTGGATATTTTCACGGTGCAGACGATGGCGAAGATGATCTGGAACATGAGCAAATTCGTCTACAGTCCGTTTCAGTAGGACCCAAAGCGAAAGCGTTAGGGAAGGAATTAGGCGAATTAAAACTCAGTGATTTAGGCGTTGAAGTGACCGCCATACGTCGACGTGGTATCCGAGGCATTGAACCTAGTGAAGATATTTTGCTTAGAGCTGGAGATATCCTCGTATTGCGCGGATTGCCAGAAGCGCTTTCTGCCGCTGAAGAAATACTGGCGTAGCGCTCTGTTATTTTCTGTCTAGCAGTGAATGAGCACATCCTGAGAAAGTCATATATCAGGATGTGCTTTTTTATTATGACGCGAGCGCTTTTGCGAGCAGCATGCTCAGTGCCTCGAAATTGGGTATACCCACATAGGTTTTCAAGATACGCCCTTTTTTATCAATAATAAAAGTCGTTGGCGTCAGTGCGATGTCACCAAAGCGCGCGGCTAAATCTCCATGGTCTAGTGCAACCATAAAAGGTAAATGATGCATTTGACTGTAATGGGATACATACTGCTTCGGATCTCCTGGCATGGCAACCGCAATCCATTCTAAACCTTGAGGATGGAAGCGCTCATAGAGCTGGATAAGGGCCGGCATCTCTTGTATGCATGTACTGCAACTGGTAGACCAAAAATGGACCCCATACACCTTATTACGTAATGCATGGCTGGTCACAGATTGACCGGATAACAGGGTGAAAGTAACTTCCGGCGCCTTGGGTTTAGCCTTCAATGCATATCCAAATAGTCCTGCAAAAAACATGCTTGCTACCAGGACGATATAAAAAACACGCGAACGTAAAAAGAAGGTCATAGGGACATCCAAAAAAAAGAAAAGGTCCGTAGGTTAGACGCACAGCTGCTGTAGAGAGAAGCTCAGCGTACGATTCTAAAGCTAAAAATACGGCTTTTGTGGTTGCTGCATCTCCATTCATATCATCGCTCCTAACGCATGTAAGAAGAGTAGTGATATATGAGAAAAATCTGCAATCCACTGCGCAAAAAATAGGTGAAATGATTCCCATTTTCAACCCATATTTATCTTACTTCAACGTAATCCTCTGATTTGTATAGGCTTTTTTAGTTATCCACATTGGCTGTGGATAACTATGTTGAAAACTCGTGGATTTCTCATCAATTCCTTGTTGTACTGGGCTAAAGAGCCGGTTGCTTTTTTCGCGGGCAAATACAAAAAGTCCTTTTAAATCAATATATTAATAATTTAACTTGCAAGTCGCGCGCAAACAGAGTAAGTCTATTTTTACTCGAGGAGTAAATGTGCATAGATTGCTTTTTGTCAACCCTTTTTATGTGTTTATCAGCAGATTTATGCTTTTTTTAAGGGCTCAGATAAAAAAGGATCGGGAAGGATGGCGCAGAGCCATTTCAGAGAATGCCTCTATAGAGACCAATCGATAGGAGTGCGTCCTATATCCGCAAGATAGGCGTTCGCTTTTTGAAAATGTCCACACCCTAAAAAGCCTCTATGAGCAGAAAGAGGGGACGGGTGTGGAGCTTCGAGTATGCAGTGTTGATGCGCAGGAATTAGGGCGCGTTTCGCTTGAGCATGTGCTCCCCAGAGGAGGAATACGATATTCGAGTATCGCGCGCATAACTGCGTTAATAGGGTATCCGTACAGGCCTCCCATCCTTGGCCAGCATGGCTGGCAGCCGCACCTTGCGTTACGGTTAATACGGTATTGAGAAGCAACACCCCTTGCTGTGCCCAGCTACTCAGGTTGCCATGTGAGGGAGTCGGTAAGCCAAACTCTGCAGTCAATTCCT
Source organism: Mycoavidus cysteinexigens (assembly GCA_031963005.1). Lineage (GTDB taxonomy): Bacteria > Pseudomonadota > Gammaproteobacteria > Burkholderiales > Burkholderiaceae > JASSUD01. The sequence goes on from JASSUL010000009.1 coordinate 29,131, forward strand.
TAAAAATATTACGTAAAGAAGGGGGCGGACGCACACCATCCGGCACAGAGAATGCTAAACCATGGGCTTGAGGACAGCCGTTGTTTATCCCATGATAAGGATCTTGCCCTAGGATGACCACTTTGACTTGCTCAGGAGGCGTTTGCTGCAAGGCATAGAACACTGTATGCGGAAAAACGCCAAGGTCTTGCGCGGCATTACGCACGCATGCCGCATCGACAAATTCGCAGAGTGTTTGAAAGCGTGGGCTTTCTATAAAAGGAGCAAGCAGGGTTGCCCAACTAGGCGGGAGTGCAGCAAATTGCGCTGCCAGCGGAGGGCAGAGCGAGAGCGAGGGTGCTGGCGCAGGTGCTTTAGAGAGCGGCATGGCTAGACTCAAAAAAGAGCGCTTGAAGCGCTGCGCCAGGGTTGAGCGCGCGCATAAACGCTTCTCCTACTAAAAAGGTATGCACATCTGCTGCACGCAGGCGGGCGACGTCAGAGGAGCTTGCTATCCCGGATTCAGTGACTACGATGCGCTCTGGGGGAATCTGGGGGAGTAATGTCAGGGTGGTCTCTAGAGACACTTCAAAAGTATGCAAATTACGGTTATTGATGCCAATCAACGGAGTGCGCAAAGTGAGTGCCGCATCCAATTCAGCAGCAGTATGCACTTCAACTAACACGGCAAGCCCTAATGCATGCGCCTCGGACTCCAGCGCCTGTAATTCAGACACACTGAGTGCCGCAGCGATAAGCAAAATACAATCAGCACCCATCGCCCTGGACTCGAGGATTTGGTAAGCATCCACGATAAAATCTTTGCGCAAAATGGGCAATTGGCAAGCCGCGCGCGCCGCTTTTAAATGAGCGGGACTTCCTTGAAAAAACGGCGTATCCGTTAAAACAGATAAACACGCAGCGCCATGGCTGGCATAACTGCTAGCAAAAGCCGCAGGATCAAAATCCGCTCCAGCAGGACGTAACAACCCTTTCGAGGGACTAGCTTGCTTGATTTCGGCAATCACCGCGGGCTGTTGAGCATGATGCCGTGCTTGTAACGCTGCAATGAAATCCCGTGGCGGCGCTTGTTCCTGGATCAAAGCACGCAATGCCTCGATTGAAACACGACGCTTTGCCGCCTGTACTTCTTGATGTTTGGACTCGAGGATAGTTTCTAAAATAGGGGACATAGAAGCTAGAAAAGCATGAAAAGCCATTCAAAAACGATGGCTTTGAGGGAAAAAGAGAGATGTGATGCTGCTGAATTTAGGTTAGTTAACAGTTTTCGTTGATCTACGAAGCTAATGCCAAATGCTTATTTTTTCTTAATGAAAATATGAAACTCAAGAAAAACAACCCTCTCAAAAACAAGGTTTATGAAAGGGTTTTGGCGTAGATGTGAAACGGAGTACCCAGGAATGGGACATATACAGATTTATTTTTTCTGCAAAATTGCCGTTAATGTGATTGTTCGCATATTTTGAAGCGTTTATGTGATCTCTCTAATTCTGTCATACGCCACGATTGCTCGTAAAGCGAGGTCATTAAATGCCCCCACTAGTCCGTAGAGGGTGAGCTTGGATTACGATTTTTTCAGTGGATAAACTCAAGTCGCACCCTTAACCACGGACGTAAAATCTGACCACTGCTCAATACGGAAAGCGCGAATATCGCGTACCGATGGTGGAAACCATGATTGTGCTTTGAGTGATTGAATTGCCATAAACAACTGCGCCATGTTTTCATCATCGGTTACGTACAAACTACCCTGAACTCGACGGAAGCCATATTGTGCAAGGGCGGCACCGATCTCAGCATAGGCTTGAGATACCCCTTTGGGATGATGTTGCTCCGTATCAGCAACAACCAGGTCAAATGCTATGGCGTACATCAGGCAGCTTTCGGATCGTTAATGAGATGGCTGTAGCGATATTCGGTTTCTTCGCCGGTTTCCAATACACGGACAAGCACAATCCAGTCACCATCCACTAATTCTCGAATCGGTTTAATGACTTGATAAGCCGGGCCAAAAACGCCAAAGGTCTTGAACATTCCCAGTAGATTGGGAGAAGGAAAGGAATGAGCGATTTGCATGACAATACCCCGTAAATAAGCTCGTATGTCTGCAGTATAAATTGAATTTGGAACACATTCCATTGCTATCGATATTTTCCATTACTGCGCTTGGGTATCATTTTCCGCTCGAATTTGAGTCCATCGATTGGAGTCTGGCTAGCTCTTGCAGTGATGTTGGTCGCAGTGGTTTTAAGGTTTATAAGAAATCCTTATACGGTCTTTTTGAACCACGACTACATAGCCTTTTCCTCGTCACACGGCGGTTTACGCTGCTGAGTAAACTGAATAAATGCTTCTAAAGTCGCAAATGCTGCGCCGGATTCTATGGCTTGTCTGGCGCGTTCGATGCCCTCTTTGATAGAGGGGACGACGTTGGCGGTATACAGTGCAACGCCGGCATTGAGCAGGACCACGTCCCGCGCAGCGCCAGGGGTGTTTTGCAGCGCTTGGAGGAGCATGCTTTTGGATTCTTGGGGGTTATCTACTCGTAATGCCTGAGTGGATATGCGTTGTAAGCCAAAGTCTTCTGGCTGTACGGTGTATTCGCGCACTATGCCATTATGCAGTTCCCCTATGAGAGTGGGAGCGGCGAGTGAGACTTCGTCTAGTCCGTCTAATCCAAATACGACGAGGGCATGTTTAGCGCCTAAACGTTGCAAAACGCGGATTTGTACACTCACTAAATCGCGATGAAAAACGCCGATTAATTGATTGGGCGCTTTGGCGGGATTGACCAAGGGTCCCAGAATATTAAAAAGGGTCCGCACACCTAATTCACGCCGTATCGTGGCGATATTTTTCATCACGGGATGGTGATGAGGGGCAAACATAAACCCTACACCAGTCGCATGTAAGCAGGCGACAATTTGGGCAGGGGTGAGGGTAAGATGCGCTCCCAATGCTTCGAGTACATCGGCGCTTCCCGAAGAGCTCGATACACTGCGTCCCCCATGTTTTGCGATAACCGCGCCTGCGGCGGCTGCGACAAACATAGCGGTGGTAGAAATATTAAACGTGTGCGCACCGTCTCCTCCTGTTCCCACAATATCAACAAAGTGGGAGAGGTCTGCGTTGCCTTGCGTATGTGCTTGGATATCGACGCGCTCTACATAATCACGTAGAACCATAGCCGCAGCGGTAATTTCCCCTACCGTCTCTTTTTTGCTGCGTAACCCTGCTAATAGGGCAGCAGATAAAGTGGGCGGAATCTGAGCATGGACCATGAGCCGCATGAGGTGCAGCATATCTTCATGGGCGAGTTCGCGATGCTCCAGAACGTGCTGCAAAGCAGCTTGCGGACTTAAGGGCATGAGATGGGTCAATAAAAAGCAAATGGGAATAAAGGAGTTATAGCCCCGAATGTAAATCAGGATGAGTTAGCGTGGTAAAAAATCTGCCTATTTTGCGCAGTGCAGCGTCAATAAGGCTACTATGCAGTAGCGCAATAGCGCTACACAGCAAGCTGGTGGAGTCGGTGAGCCTATAAGAAAGGTCTATTTAGCACCGTGTGCGCTCATTGATCAACAGCGGTATGGTCTAGGAAGTTTTTGAGCATTGCATGACCATGTTCTGTCAGAATCGATTCTGGATGGAACTGTACACCCTCGATAGGGAGCGTTTTGTGGCGCATGCCCATAATTTCTCCATCCTCAGTCTGCGCGGTGATGCTGAAACAGTCTGGTAAGCTTGCACGCTCAAGCGCGAGAGAGTGATAGCGGGTTACCGTAAAGTGCTCGGGTAAACCTGCAAAGATCCCTTCGCCGGTGGTGCGGATGGTGCTGACTTTGCCGTGCATCAGCGTTTTAGCGCGAGTTACCGTAGCGCCGAATGCCTCGCCAATCGCTTGGTGACCTAGGCAAACCCCCAAAAGCGGAATCGTCTTTGAAAATGTCCGTATGACCTCTAAGGTAATGCCTGCATGCCGCGGATCGCTGGGCCCAGGGGAGAGGCAGATCCGGCTAGGGCGCAAGGCGGCAATTTCTGGGATGGTAATTTCATCATTCCGAAATGTGCGTACCTCTTCGCCTAGTTCTCCAAAATACTGGACTAGGTTGTAGGTAAAGGAATCGTAATTGTCCAACATCAAAAGCATGGCAGAGAACCTACTAAAAAAAACGAGATACAAGGGCGAGATACAAGGGTAAGGGACCCAGTTAGGGTGGGCGCTATACGGTAGGCAGCAGGCAAGGTTAAAAATAGGTCTACAAGCTATTTCATTTGCATGAAATGGTATGCGTTATAAAACTTAATGGGCTCGATGCGCGTACACTTGCGTTTTTTTCAAAAACAGAAAACGTATGGCATTCTTCAGAGTTTGCGCTGTTTCTTTTTGAATTCCGCATTAAAATCGCTTTAATTACCACTAATTTACACGAATTTTATTCAAATACATTATGGCACAGTACGTTTTTACGATGAACCGGGTAGGCAAGATAGTGCCTCCTAAACGTGCAATTTTAAAAGACATCTCGCTGTCTTTTTTTCCAGGCGCAAAAATTGGTGTACTAGGGCTAAACGGCTCGGGTAAATCCACGATTTTAAGAATTATGGCAGGGCTCGATCAAGAAATCGAAGGCGAAGCCAGGCCGATGCCCAATTTAAATATTGGCTATCTACCTCAAGAACCTCAACTGAATCCCGAGCATACGGTCCGACAAGCCGTAGAAGAAGGCTTAGGTGCGGTATATGAGGCTAGACAGAAGCTAGATGACATTTATGCGGCATATGCATTGCCTGATGCCGATTTTGACCATCTTGCCGCAGAGCAAGCCAAGTATGAAGCCATTTTAGCGGCAAGCTCGGGCGATATGGCAGAGCAGCAAATTGAAGTCGCTGCGGATGCATTGCGTTTACCGCCTTGGGATGCAGTGATCGGTAATTTATCCGGAGGAGAAAAGCGTCGGGTTGCCCTGTGCCGCTTGCTGCTTTCTCGACCGGATATGTTGTTACTAGATGAGCCAACGAACCACTTAGATGCAGAATCGGTAGATTGGTTAGAGCAATTTTTAACGCACTTCTCTGGAACGGTGGTGGCGGTGACCCATGATCGTTACTTTCTCGATAATGCTGCTGAATGGATTTTGGAGTTGGATCGCGGTCGCGGTATTCCTTGGAAAGGGAATTACAGCAGTTGGTTAGAGCAAAAAGAAACCCGTCTCAAACAAGAAGAGGCTAGTGAATCTGCTCGCCAAAAAGCGATCCGCCAAGAGCTGGATTGGGTAAGGCAAAACCCCAAAGGTCGTCAAGCCAAATCTAAGGCTCGTCTATCGCGCTTTGAAGAACTCAATAGCTATGAATATCAAAAGCGCAATGAGACAAAGGATATCTTTATTCCGGTTGGTGAGCGTCTCGGGAATGAAGTCATTGAATTTAAAAATGTCAGCAAAAGCTATGGTGATCGCTTACTGATAGATAATTTCAGTTTTTCCGTCCCGCCAGGGGCGATTGTGGGCATTATCGGTCCTAACGGAGCCGGTAAATCCACGCTGTTTAAGATGATCACCGGACGGGAAAAGCCCGATAGTGGAGAGATTAAGATAGGCTCCACTGTCAAATTGGCCTATGTGGATCAAAGCCGGGATGCGTTAGATGGAAGCAAAACCGTCTTCCAGGAAATATCCCATGGTGCAGAAACGCTGATCGTAGGCAAGTATGAAACCCCGTCACGCGCCTATATTGGACGTTTCAATTTCAAAGGAGCAGACCAACAAAAGTTGGTAGGAACGCTCTCTGGTGGAGAACGCGGTCGGTTGCATCTTGCAAAAACATTGATATCGGGTGGTAATGTCCTGTTGCTCGATGAGCCTTCCAATGATTTGGATGTGGAAACCTTGCGTGCGCTCGAAGATGCACTACTGGAATTCGGAGGCTGTGTTTTAGTCATTTCCCATGATCGCTGGTTTTTAGATCGTATAGCCACGCATATCCTAGGGTTTGAAGGGGATTCACAGCTGTGCTTCTTCCACGGAAATTATCAAGAATATGAAGCAGACAAAAAGAAACGCCTAGGCGCAGAAGGGGCGCAACCCAAACGTTTGCGTTACAAACCGATTGCGCGTTAAAGTTCAGAATAAAGGCCCTTTCAGTCTGTCTAAGAATCTGTTCACGATCTCAAAAAATCACCCTTGAGGTCGTAATGTTGGGGTAACGAATTGAATTAAATACGGAACCCCAACACAACCCACTTTTGATGATTGGGAACAGGCTCTAAGGGTCTTTTCGGTTTTTGCTCGTATATGTATCTTTTTGCTCTAGGCCTTAATCACCTCACAGCTCCGCTTGCAGTGCGTGAACGCGTTGCTTTTCCTTTTGAGCGTCTGCATTCGGCGTTACAAGCGTTGAAAGCGGTCTGCCAGACTGAATGGGACCAGGATGGTAATTCCTCCCCTCAGAAGGCGCGTAAACCGCAAGAGCGTGTGAATGCAGAGGTGGCCATTGTTTCAACGTGCAACCGCACGGAGCTCTATTGTGCCATTCAAGATCCGCACTCACTGACGTCAGACCCTAGCATATGGTGCCAACGGATTACGGCCTGGCTTGCGCATTACCATGCGCTCGCCCCCGAAGAGGTGGCGCCGTATTTGTATGTATTGCATCAAGATCAAGCTGCGCAGCATGTGTTTTCTGTGGCGGCGGGGTTAGATTCTATGGTGCTGGGAGAAACGCAAATTCTCGGGCAGCTGAAGACGGCGGTACGGACTGCGGCGGAAGTAGGAACGCTAGGAACGTGTTTACACCAGCTTTTTCAGCGCTCTTTCGCATTAGCAAAAGAGGTGCGCGCCAAAACAAAAATTGGCGCACACTCGGTATCTATGGCTGCTGCCGCTGTACGCTTAGCGCAGCGTATTTTTGAAGATATCGCTAGCCAACAGATCCTGTTAGTGGGCGCTGGAGAGATGATCGAGCGCTGTGCCGTGCATTTTGCCGCACATGCTCCGCGCGCGTTGGCCATTGCAAATCGTACCGTAGAGCGCGGGCGCGCATTAGCGCAACGCGTGAATGGCACCGTGCTTACGCTCTCTGAAATCGCTACCCGATTGCATGAGTTTGATATCGTACTGTCTTGCACCGGCAGCCCATTACCCATTATCGGATTGGGCGCGGTTGAGCGTGCGCTGCGTGTGCGGCGTCGGCGGCCGATGTTTATGGTCGATCTAGCCGTGCCCCGGGATATCGAGCCAGAAGTGAAAGCCTTAGAGGACGTGTTTCTCTATACCGTCGATGATCTGGGCAGTATTGTGTCTGAAGGACAAGCGCTGCGGCAAGCCGCTGTGGTGGAGGCCAAAGCCATAATCGACGCACGTGTACAGAATTTTATGGAATGGATACAAGCTCGCGCGAGTATGCCGGCCATCCATGTCGTCCACCGCCATGCCCAGACACTGCGTGAACAGGAATTAGCGCGTGCACATAAACGACTCGCGCAAGGGGAGGCCCCTGAACAGGTGATGGAAGCCCTAGCGCAATCATTGACCCAAAAGTGGATGCATGGCCCTTTGCGCGCATTGGCCGATGCCACAGCAGAAGAACGCGATACATTGATTCGTTTAGTGCCCGAATTATTTAAAATAACCCGATAAAGGGACACCCTATCCAAGGCCAAAAGCAGCGTGAAGACTTTAGCCCAATAGATCCCCAAAAATAAGTCATTTCATACAAGCGACCCCAATGAAATCCAGTATGCAAGCCAAACTTGACCAGCTCGTAAATCGGCTGGCCGAAGTCAACGAAGCACTCAGTCAGCCTGATATCACTGCAAATCTGGATAATTATCGACAGCTCACCCGCGAATGCGCGGAACTCTCGCCGCTCGTAGCGCATTACGAACTGTGGAAAAGTGCGCAGCACGACGCAGAAACGGCAAAAGAATGGTTAGCCGATCTGTCCATGCGTGATTTTGCTGAAGAGGAAATTTCCAGCGCGAAAGAGCAGATGGTGCAGCTAGCAAACGAATTGCAGACGATGTTATTGCCTCGCGACCCCAATGATGAGCGTTCCATCTTTCTTGAAATACGCGCCGGTGCGGGAGGGGATGAAAGCGCGCTATTTGCAGGAACGCTATTGCGCATGTATCTGCGTTATGCCGAACGGCAAGGCTGGCCTGTAGAAATCATTTCTGAAAGCCCTGGGGAAGTAGGGGGCTATAAAGAAATTATTATCCGCGTATTAGGTAAGGGCGCTTACTCGCGCCTGAAATTTGAATCCGGTGGTCATCGTGTGCAGCGTGTACCCGAGACCGAAACGCAAGGACGCATTCATACCTCAGCGTGCACAGTCGCCATACTGCCAGAAGCCGATGAAATCGGTGAAATCGATATCAACCCTGCAGACTTGCGGGTCGATACTTTCCGTGCATCGGGAGCTGGGGGGCAGCACGTTAATAAAACAGATTCTGCTGTGCGCATTACTCACTTGCCCACCGGACTAGTCGTAGAGTGCCAAGACGACCGTTCCCAACATCGCAATAAAAGCAAAGCCCTCCAAGTACTTGCCGCACGCCTAAAAGAAAAACAGCGGCTTGAACAGCATACGCAAGAAGCCGCGACCCGAAAAAGCCTTATTGGTTCAGGGGATCGTTCAGAACGTATTCGAACCTACAATTTTCCTCAACAAAGAATGACAGATCACCGCATCGGCCTGACTTTGTATAAATTGGATGCCTTATTAGATGGCGATCTCAATGATCTGATTAACGCCTTAGTGAGCGAGCACCAAGCCGAGCTTCTAGCTGCGTTCGGAGAGTGAGTCATATTTGCGTGTGCGATAGCAATTTGAGAAGCGTATAGACTATTGTGAAAGCATGGAAGCACAACTTCTTCCATGCTTTACCGAAAGTTCACCATGCAGCAAACCCTGTCCTTTCTCTGATTTTTGCTGCGAGCACGCCATGCTATTTTCGAAACGTCCCTTCTTATCTCCCGCTTTCGGATGGTTTTTTCTGTGTGCGGGGGTGGCATTGCAGGTATTAGTAGGCTGCCAACCCATTCCCAATGACGCAACCCAATCCGTTTCCGCTGCACCCTTTAGCGCCCAAGCCGCCTCCCAAACACCCTCTACGTTTAAGCAAACAGGCTACGCCTCTTGGTATGGCAAACGGTTTCATGGTCGGCGCACCGCTAGCGGAGCAGTGTACGATATGCATGCCTTAACCGCAGCACACCGAACCTTGCCCCTCAATAGCTATGTGCGCGTAACGAACTTAGAAAATGGTAAGCAGGTAATCGTGTTGATTAATGATCGAGGCCCATTTGGTATTTTTCGCCGTCGCCGAATTATTGATCTGTCCTATGCAGCAGCAAAGGCCTTAGATATGCATTTGAAAGGAAAGGTGAAGGTAGTGATAGAAGCGATCACGCCAGAGGAAGCGAAACAAAAAGTGCAAAAATTGTAAAGGGCGTTTAGCTTAAGCTCATGCTAGAGAAGCAGAATGATGCTATAAGATGACGCAGATTTTTCTTAAAGCTTAAGAACCCCTCCTGGCCGGATAAAGCGGCAGATAAAGCGGGATAAAAATACGACACTATGTGCCTAGCTATCAATCATAAACCATACGCCTCGGAGGGGATTGCGCTGGATATTTCCTCTATTCGCTCAAGCCCTGTTTGGGATGTTCCTCAAGAACGCATTAAAAAAGAGGCATCCAAAGCCATTTATCAAGATCAAGTACCCATGGAAATATGGCACTTGATACTCCCACATTGTTCCGACGACACACTGTATTCGTTTTCTCAGGCAAATCATTGGACGCTTTGGTTAGTGAGCGAATTTTACGATGCCAAAATTCAAGGATTGCAATCCATTTTACGTTCCCTGCCGCTTAAAGCAGATTTCAAAAATCTCTTAGATGCATTTGATCCGGAATGTAAAGAGAAAACCATATTAGAAAAAAGAAAGCAAAAACGGGATTTTGTACAAAATTCTTATTATCATTCTATTCTTGACGGCATTCCATCTGCATGGGGGACACCCTTTGATAAAGAAACAAAAGTCCTATTTGATAAGGAATTTTTGCGTAAAAACCATATCGAATTAATCGAGGTTAAGAAATTAATAAGTTATCAGCATATTGCTGCAGAACAACTTATCAGAACCGTAATTTTTTCAAAGACCCTTCTTAAAAGAGGAAATGCCCGGGAAGCAGTAAGGCTATTAATAAGCCTACGAGGTTTTATTAGTACCTGGAGCATAACGGTTGGAAGTTTGCAAAAAATAGGTTTTTGGGATTCAGGAAAGATGCCTTCTATAGTGTGGTCTGATCAGAATACAAAAATCGAAAACGTTACTCGTTGTACAAGAATATCTTGGGATCATGCCGTTTTCATTTTAAAATATTTTTTTACACTTTGCACCCAAGATCATATGCCCAATTGGGAGATCTTTTTACGAATTTCTCCAAAATATATATTGTTTGGATTAGGTACTACAGATTTAGAAGAAGATGCTCGCGATGATATCGTGAAAAGTGGTGTATTTTGTAGTAATAATATGTATGATCAGTTATTTAATTTCTACACACACCCTTTTCATAAGGATAATTATGACCCTCCATTTTTTACATTGCTTTTGGAGCATGGTTTCGATATAAATTATACTAATAGGGATGGACAGAGTCCGTTGCAGCTAGCCTTGCTCCGCAATAATTGGGATATGGCCTGCTTTTTTATGCGACATGGAGCCACTATAAATTGGAATCCTGCATATGTAGATAAATTATTATGGCTTGCTGTTGCAATTAGAGATGTTGAAACGGTTGAAGAAGCAGTAAGGCAAGGGGCAAATGTTAATTCTCAAAGTACCCTATTTAATTTGGTTCAAGGCGGCAGTTTGCTTGCGTGGGCGAAGCATATAAATACTCCGCAATCTATAATAAAAGTTTTAGAAGATAATCGTGCACATATTAATTTACTTGAAATAAATTGGGTTCGAGTTTTTTATAATTGGTGTGTAAAATTTACTGCAGCTAGTTTAGTATATGGTGGATTAACTTTATTGAGTTCCATTGCTTTATTAGGGCTTCTAATCGTTCTAACTATTTCGTGCATGGTTTTTGGCTTAACTTTGGGAGTTTTGGGTCCATTTATATTAGATATATTTCTGTTTCTGTTCTGTATATCATCCATAGAAATTCTCGTTGCTTTGGCAGTTAATTTTGTTTTACAACCTATTTTTCTGGGATTGATGTACATTCCCTATATGGCATATCACAAAATGCGACCAATCACACAGGATTAGAGTCCGTATCCAAGCTCACGTTTTTCATAAAATAGCGCATTCAACACTTCTCCTCCCCCCCTTCCTGCTGTTCCTTAAGCGCAAGCGCTCGCGTATATAATTTGGTGCGTGAAGCGCCGGTGAGTGCTGCAGTGATCTTAGCGGCAGTACGCACAGAGACTTCGTCGAGCAAAATCCCTAAATAGTGATCATATTGCGTATCCTCTAATAGCGAGGTATTGCAAGCAGACGCACCTTGTACTAGCAAAACAAATTCCCCACGCACATGGTGTGCAGAAGCTGTTAACCAAGCTAGCCCTTCGGCTAAAGTGCCTTGATACAGGGTTTCGTGTAATTTACTGAGCTCGCGGGCTATAAATATGCGCCGCTCTCCTCCAAATGCTTCGATGCAAGCGGCGAGCGTATCGATAATACGGTGCGGTGCTTCATAGAGCGCTAATGCATAAGGATGCTGTACTAGGCTGTGCAGGAGCTCTCCTCTGAGCTTGGTTTTCGGCGGCAAAAAACCCAAAAAGGTGAATTGACTCATTCCCTCTCCGGCAACGCTGAGCGCTGTTGCGAGCGCATTGCATCCAGGAATGGGCACAATCGTTTTGCCAGCGGCACGTACTTGCTCTACCAGCGTACTTCCTGGATCGGAGAAGCCTGGTGTGCCTGCGTCGGGAATATATGCCACCCGTTCCCCTTGCTCCAAATGCTGAATCACACGTGCTGCAGCCTCTTGCTCATTATGCTGATGGGCTGAAAATAGGGGTTTATTGATGCCATAGCGTTTTAATAAAGGGGCGCTATGCCGAGTGTCTTCTGCTGCGATGACATCTACGAGATCCAGTACATGTAGCGCACGTAAGGTGATATCTGCCGCATTGCCAATGGGCATAGCGACGATATACAGCGCAGCAGAGGGGTAGACCTGTGCCGGCGCAAGGGAAAGAAGCGGGTGAGGGGGGGTATGCATCATGCTGGATGAGGGAATGCTATGTCTAGGTTAGTAGGGGCCGCTTTTGAAAAGCAAGCGGAACGCTATTTGCAGCAACAAGGCTTACACTTGCTAGAACGTAATGTGCGTTATCGCTATGGTGAAATTGACCTCATCATGCGTGATGCTAAGGGCATGCTGATTTTTATAGAAGTGCGTGCGCGAATACAAACGCAGCATGCCCGATTTGGAGGCGCTTTAGCGAGTATTACTGCCATTAAGCAAGCCAGAATACGCCGTGCTGCACAGGGATATCTGGCACGATGGCGTGGTCCTCTGCCACAATGCCGTTTTGATGTGCTAGCCTTTGAAGGCGCTGATATTATTTGGCTGGTTGATGTACTGTAGACGCAAGCACACGATATATAAAAACTGATTCAAAGTCACCTAAAGATTAGCCTGCAATGCCTGGTGTGCACTATAAGTGCAGTACTAGCAATGCGGTACGCTATTTAAAAGCGATTTTTTTAGGGGAATGATGAATGGTTACACCTGGAAACTACCCATGCATATGGCTATGCAAAATCGCATTGAGCAGCACTTTCGTGAAAGCGCAGAACTGCATCTGCATGCGATGGAAACCCTCGCAGCGCCGATCGCTACGGCTATCGACATATTATTTTTGACATTGACGAATAATGGCAAAGTGTTGGTGTGTGGTAATGGAGGGTCTGCCGCTGATGCGCAGCATTTTGCCGCAGAACTCATCGGTCGGTTTGAGCAAGAGCGTCCTAGTTTAGCCGCACTGGCTTTAACCACAGACACCTCTATCCTAACCGCAGTAGCCAACGACTATGATTTTACGGAAGTCTTCGCGCGACAAATCCGCGGCCTGGGACAAGCAGGCGATGTTTTAATCGCTCTCTCGACCTCTGGTTATTCCGCCAACGTATTAGCCGCTATCGAGGCCGCACATGAACGCGATATGCGCGTTATTGCGCTAACAGGAAAGGGGGGAGGCGCTGTACTGCAAGCGCTCAATGCCCATGATCTTTCTCTTTGCGTGCCGGCAGAGCGCACTTCCCGTATCCAGGAAATTCATCTACTGACTTTGCATTGCTTGTGCGACGGTATCGATGCGATGCTCTTAGGGGACTAGTCAAAGATAAGCATATTCAGCGTATTTTTCATTGAATGTAAGTTGTGATGTGCCTGTGTCATAGATCACAATCCCAATATATCAATGACAACATTGCTGCGCTGCGAATATGTTGACTTTCATTCAAAATACTAAACGGGTTCTAAGCCAAAGAGCGATCTATCGCCCATATGGCGTTAGATCAGTTTCTTTATAAAAACGATACTCGAACTTCGAAGGAGAATCAGCACATGCTGGCCTCGTATCCCAAAAAAGTAGTGCTTTTAGGTGTTTCACTATTGAGTGCCGCAACGTTGTTGCAAGGCTGCCCGCTAGTTGTACTGGGTGCTGCAGGTGGTGGAACCTTGATGGCTAGCCAACGTCGTACATTTGGCACGCAAACAGAAGACCGCGAAATACAAATCAAAGCGTCTACAAAAATAGCGCAAGCATTACAGGGGAAAGCGGGCGTGCATATTAATGTGGCGGTATTTAATCGCCGTGTCTTGCTCACAGGAGAAATACCTGATGCCGCAACGGGGCAAAAAGCTTTAGAAGCAATGCGCCCGGTGATCAACGTGCAAAGCATTATGAATGAACTCAAAGTGCAGCCTGCTAGCGAGCTGATGTCTCGTTCAAATGATACCTACCTGACTGCGAAGGTCAAAACGGCGTTAGTAAAAACTAGCAATCTTTCTGCAAACTACTTTAAGGTCGTTACAGAACGTGGCATCGTGTATTTAATGGGCCTAGTGACGCAAGAAGAAGCGTCCCAAGCTGCAGACATAGTTAGCCGCATATCGGGCGTAACACAAGTGGTAAAAGTCTTTGAATATCTCACTCCTGAGCAGAAAAAAGCACTCACGCCGGTCATCGACACCACAGGCAATGCTTCTGTGCCTTCTACTCGCCGTGCTTCCCCGATTTCTTCTATTGCTCCTGCTGCAGATACAAAGGCCAATACCGTTACGCCTAGAAGTACTGCTGCAAGTGTGCATCCCATCTCCACAACACCAGTGAATACAAGCCCTATAGATAAGAAGTCTAGTTCGTCTAATTCAACACCGCGTTAAGTGCCTAGGCCCTATTCCACAGATGGATAAACACGCTTCTTGATCAAGGGGCGTGTTTACCCAGGAAAAATTGAACGATAAAAGCAAATCAAGCGCAACCAGCAATGGCATTGCGCTTTTTTGCGTATAAAAACTAAAATTACAAAGAGGTTTCTTTTGTTGATGCATTGTTCCATTTTTGGTTAAAAATATTCGCTACCCTGGTATTTTTAAAAAATGTTCAATGGAAAAATATTAAAAATAATAGATCTTCTTTTAAAGACATGAGCCTTGTATCAAAAAGCAGGCAAAAACCTATAAAACGTGCATTGGCATGTGTTTTAAATGGCGGTGCAGCCTCTTCCAAAGTGCTTGATTGCGCATAAAAAATAAAAAAAGCCAGCCCTGGCTTAGTAAATTATTCTATTTCTGAGGTGTAAACCATATGAAAATTAAAATTTTTTAATGGAAGAATAGAGAGGTTTAGTGAAAGGACCTGACAAATATTAGTTACACAGTAAATGAACCGTTTTTTGATAGTGATGTGTCGTTTCCACAAGCAGTAGCAAGCTTCATGCATTGATGAGATGGATGAAGCCTATTAAAAACCCAAAAATATAACCCTAACAAATTCATTAGGAAACACTATGAAAACGCTACGTTATTCTATTGCTGTATTATTTTTATCAGTCATAACTAGTCTATTCACTATTCCCGTGATGCAGGCTTATGCATCGCCCTCGATGCCCATGGCCGGTGTGGATTATGAGGTGCTGGATACCTCTGTATTAACCTCTGATATACCCGCCAACAAGGTAGAAGTACTCAATTTTTTCTCGTATGGCAGTCCGAACGATTATTCGTTTGAACCCAAATTGGCAAATTGGGCTAAAAGGCAAGGTCCAGATGTGATTTTCAATCGCGTGCCCGTGGCATCTAACCCCAATCTTGTACCACAACAAAGGCTCTATCATGCATTGCATGCATTAGGTGAAGTCGATCAAATGACGTTTAAAATCTTTGAAGCGATACAGACAAAGCAAAATGCTTTACGTACACCACAAGCACAAGCCAATTTTGTAGCGCAAGAAGGTGTTGATCGTCAAAGATTTTTATCGGCATATCATTCTTCTAAAACTACACAGCAATTAGAAATTGATAATAGATTGATTCAACAGTACGCTATTCGTAGTGTGCCTACATTGGTTGTGCAAGGTAAATATAAAATATCCCCAGTAATGTCACAAAGTTTTGATGCTACTCTGCAAGTGCTGGATTTTTTAGTGTCAAAAGCACGTTCAGAAAGGGTTCAAGCCCAATAAAATAAGCTGTATGTATGGTTTAGATTTTATTAAAGAATATCTATAATTTATCTGCATATCCTTGATCGACGCATTACATAGCGTAATGCGTTTTTTCTGGTGCGCCCAGCATGGGCGCATCAAGTGGCCTCAAAAGGTGCGACGTCGCGTTCTAATTTTTGGGGTCACTTTAGGGGGCAGGTTGCGGTGCGTTGGATTTGCGTAATACGCCGGTCTCTTAGAGCAATTATGCTACAATGCCGGCCCTACTTAGAGATTGGAACCCTCGTTTCCATACCGATACATCGCGGCGCGTCAGTCTAGTACGTCCCGCGATTTCTATTTTTAGGCTGTGTCATCGCTAAAACGCTAGGGGACATCCCTGCTGCAGACGCGTTCATGCATTTTCTATCCTTTTTCTTTTTTACTCTCTGAAAACAATGGGCAATAACAACGGCTTGATGGTTTTTGCGGGCAGCGCCAACCCGGAACTTGCTGAAGAGGTAGTTGAAAAACTCGGTATTTCGTTAGGAAAAGCGCTGGTTGGACGTTTCTCGGATGGAGAGAGTCAAATTGAAATCCAGGAAAATGTGCGTGGGAAAGACGTTTTTGTTTTGCAATCTACTTGCGCTCCGAGCAATGATCATCTGATGGAATTGATGTTCATGGTAGATGCGCTCAAACGCGCTTCTGCTGAGCGAATTACGGCAGCTATTCCTTATTTCGGTTATGCGCGCCAAGATCGGCGCCCGCGTTCGGCTCGAGTCGCTATTTCGGCAAAAGTAGTTGCGAATATGCTGCAAGTCGTCGGTGTAGATCGCATTGTGACGATGGATTTGCATGCCGATCAAATTCAGGGATTTTTTGATATTCCTGTGGATAATATCTATGCTGCCCCCGTTTTATTAGGCGATTTACGTCAGAAAAATCGAGACGATTTATTAGTAGTATCCCCTGATGTAGGAGGGGTAGTGCGTGCGCGAGCTTTTGCTAAGCAACTCCAAACCGATTTAGCGATTATTGATAAGCGTCGCCCGAAGGCAAATGTCGCGGAAGTGATGAATGTGATCGGCGAAGTGGAAGGTCGTACGTGCGTCATTATGGACGATATGGTCGATACGGCCGATACGCTTTGTAAAGCGGCCAATGCGTTGAAAGAACGAGGGGCTAGAAAAGTATTCGCCTATACGACACACCCGATTCTGTCGGGTCAGGCCGTCACTCGCATTGCGAACTCTGAAATAGATGAAGTGGTGGTGACGAACACGATTCGTTTGCAAGAAAATGCAGCGCAATGTTCTAAAATCCGCCAGCTTTCTGTAGCAGAGTTACTGGCAGAAACGTTTTCTCGTATTCGCTGCGGCGAATCGGTAACGTCGCTTTTTGCGGAAACGTCGATGTAATATGCAATGTGTATAGAGTATGTAATTTTGTAGAACTTGTTTAAAAAAACAGGTTCTTTTTGCTAGGGCATGTCTACAATTGCCCAAAAGAACCCATCTTTGCGTATTGGTGAAAATGCGGTGCTCGGGATCCTCACTGTACTTAAGTACAGTTCCGGTCCCTGGGCTCTTGCTCCCCCAAATATGGGCCCTTTTGAACAATTGTAGACACACCCCGGATAACCTGGTCGCGGGTTATCTTTTTAGGAGAATGGAATGGAAGTTATCGCTTTTGAACGCACACTGCAGGGTACGGGTGCGAGCCGCCGTCTGCGTCGCGCAGGAAGAACCCCCGCTATTGTTTATGGCGCAGGGCAAGAAGCGCAGCAAATCGAGCTGGATCATAATGATTTGATTCACGCTGTTAAAAAAGAAGTGTTTCATTCTTCTATTTTGACGCTCAAAATACAAGAGAATGAAAAAACCGGCAAGACAGAGCAAGTATTGTTGCGCGCAGTTCAATATCATCCGTTTAAACCGATGATTTTGCATATCGATTTTCAACGTGTAGACGCTACACAGAAAATCCATATCAAAGTGCCGCTCCACTTTCTGAATCAAGAAACCTGCAAAGCGGTCAAGTTGGATGGCGCTATGTTGACACAAGTGATGAATGAGCTAGAAGTTGTTTGCTTGCCTAACAATTTACCTGCCTTCATCGAGGTCGATTTAACCGATATTCAAATTGGTCACCCATTGCATGCTAAAGAAGTAAAATTGCCAGCAGGTGTGGAATTGGCTTCTTACCTTGATCAAGATAACCCCGTAGTCGCAGCAGCGATGGTTTCTGCTGGGGCTGCTTCAGAAGGCGCTTCTGGCGGTGAAACCGCTTCCGAAGGGACTTCTTCAGAGGCTTAATAACGACCTTTGATTGTAAGCACTGCTTCAAAGATCGATGACAAAGAGGAGCCAGCTCTGGGTAGCTGCTCCTCTTTGTCATTTAAACGTTCTAAGAGCGTGTTCACGATCTTCAAAAGTGGGTTGTGTTGGGGTGACGAATTGAATTAAATACGGAACCCCAACATTACCGCCTTAAGGGTGATTGCTGGAGATTATGAACAGGTTCTAATAAATAAAAATAGCTTATAGAATCTCTCTTTTTTGACAGGCAAGCCTGCCTAAAAGCTTTTGGTAATCAAACTTGCCTAAAAGCCTTTCGTTTCACTTTTACTGATCATTCTCCCTTGATTCAACTCATTGTCGGATTGGGCAATCCAGGCCCAGAATACGCAGCTACACGCCATAACGCCGGTTTTTGGTTTGTCGAGCGGCTTGCACAAGCCGCCGGCGAGGTATTACGCCGAGATTCGCGGATGCAAGCAGAGAGCGCACGAGTACATGTTCAGCGACATACCGTATGGCTTTTGCAGCCACAAACCTTTATGAATCGCAGTGGTCAGGCCGTTGGCACCTTTGCACGGTTTTATAAAATTCCTCCCGAAGCCATTTTAGTGGTTCATGACGAACTAGATTTGCCAGCAGGCGTTGCAAAGCTGAAGCTCGGTGGGGGAAGTGGGGGACATAATGGAATCAAAGATATCGATGCGCACTTAGGCACGCCCCGTTATTGGCGCTTGCGTATCGGCATTGGCCATCCTCGAGATGTGTCTGCGCTCCATACACAAAATCCGCAAAACTCCGCGATGGACGGAGCGACGCCTTCTAAGAAAGCGCATCAAAGTGTGGCGGACTTTGTGCTCAAACCTCCTGGCCGCACGGAGCAAGTGCAGATTGAGGCCGCGATAGACCGTAGCTTTGCCTTGCTTCCGCTGATATTTGCCGGCGATATGCCCAATGCGATGAAGCAATTGCATAGTCCTGCCTCTGTTTAAAAACGGGTTTTAAAGGCAATATGGATAGGGATATTGCTGCTTACTTTTGCATTTGCACTTTAACTCTCAAAGCTTTTAAGCATGGCTAATGCCGTAACACGCCCGTCAAAACACGCCCGTTTATCTCCTTCCTCTGCACATCGCTGGATGTACTGTGCAGCGAGTCCGTGGCTAGAAGCCCATGCTCCGCAGAGTAGCAGTTCCTTTATCGATGAAGGCCATGATGCCCATCAGCTCGCTGCGCTATGCCTTAAAGCCGACTGCGATACCACACACTATCTCGGTCATAAAATGGATAAAGGAAAGACCGTTGATCTCAAGATGGCGCAAGCGGTTCAGCAATATGTAGGGCGAGTGCGTGCTGCGGCACATGGACATATTTTATTGGTCGAGCATGAGGTCCCATTAACCGCTTTGACGGGTGAAGAAGGCGCGATGGGGACGGCCGACGCACTGATCCTCAATACACAAGCGCATCCCGAAGGCGCGGAATTACAAGTGCATGATCTGAAATTTGGACGTGGAACACTGGTACATGCGCAGCATAATGAGCAATTAGCGCTATATGCACTGGGGGCATTACAAGCATTTAAGCATCTCGCATGCTTTGCGCGTTTTCGTCTGGTTATTCATCAACCGCGCCGTGCACATTATTCAGAATGGGTATGTACCTTGGACGTTTTACAAGACTTTGCACAGCAGGTCATGCAAGCGGCTCGAGCAGCGCAAGCTGTAGAAAATATGCCGCGCCCGAATTTATCTGCCTATGCAACGCCTGGTGAAAAACAATGCCGGTTTTGCCGTGCTAAGGGAAAGTGTGTCGCGTATAAACAATTTGGTGTGCTAAAGAATTAAAAAAATAGGTACCAGATCGGATGTTTGCAGCGTCAGTATTTAGTTAATCTCTTATTCATAGGTTTGTCGACATCATTGCTTACCCCTTATAGATAAGCAGATAAGCTGTCTGTTTTTCCATACTATTTTTATGGCGATCAAAGTGAAACAAAATACGGTGATCTACTGTAAGTGTTTTTCTAAAAACATAGTATAGAATATTCCGCTTGTATTTTAAGAATGAGCATACTTCTTTGATGCAGCCATGTTTTTCATGGAGCGTTTGCCCTGCAGTTTTAATTGCGAGGTCTGAAAATACGGCAGAGTATTTTTATAAGTATGTAGTAGAGATGGATTGTTTAAATATATATGCGATTTATAAGGAGAGAAACATGACGGTAGCACTACCACCAGTGAGTTTAACGCACGAAATAGCCTCAATAAGAGGGGTGACAAAGCAATTAAACGATTACATGCTTTATGGATGTACCCTACCGGAAGATAAAGATATAAATAGGATAAACGCGCAGATAGATGCCAGGAAGCTTGATACAAAAAAATGGGAGCCTACTGAGATACTGAAAGATGTGTGTAAATTTCTTCTGAGCCAGATTGCCACGCTGCCTCTTTATATATTCTCAGCCGTTGCAGTAGCGGCTACAGTTACTTTTCTGCCTGTAGGTCCTTTACTCAAATTAGCTGCATTGTTTGCTGTCTGCAGGGTGTCAGCTATAGTCTGGAATGGAACAATTGATAGTGTCGTGAACAATTGGCTTGATGGGTGGGACGCTCTAAAGCCTAGTGAAAACAGGCAGCTTAGGGATGCCGCAAAAGAATTTAAAAAATCAAAGGATAAATTGACTAAATTAGAAGAATACAGGAGGGACAGCGCTCAAGCTCCGGTTCATCCAGCAATAATCTAAGTGAAGCAATTTTTATTCCGTCTCTAATTCGATGAATTATAAATCCCCCTTAAATGCATTCACTCGCATTTTGAGGGGGATTTTTATTTAAAAGTCCAACTATGATAAGCAGTAAAATGAATGAGTCAGAGCGCACAAATTTGTGTTTTGATAAACGTTGATTAGGCTTTTTTAATGAAAGCACGGTGTGATAATTTGATTATCCATGGCTCTCTAAGGAGGCTATTAACGGATATTAAGAGGCAGTAGATGGCCTAAAATAAAGAGCTTGAACAGACGAAAGCCAAATGCCAAAGTGCTTTTTATTCCATTTTTGAAACATTCAAAGTCAGTAGAATACAGTGTTTAGGGGAAGGCCATTCAGTAAAAATAATAGAAAATGTGGTGCATATCGCAGAAAAAGTCTGCTGCATTGCATAGTATATTGATAAGGATAGAAATATGGCTACATCAACGGTAGAAGCTAGCCCTTCCCTTCTTTCTCCGCCGCCATTTTTGTATGCTACGGTGCCTTCTAATGAACATAATACAACTCTGTATTCTATAAAGAAAGAAACAACAGAAGAGGCCTTTTGGAATGAAGTGAAAGACTGCGTTAGAGCAACGCTACGTGACGGTACTTTATTATGTCTTTCTCTATCTCCAGCGCTGTGCATGCTGATAGCGATAGTTGCTATTGATCAGATTTTATTGTTTATGGCGGCAGTAGCTGCTATTAACATAGTATCTAAGCAAATTTGGAATGGAGAGTTATACCAATCTTTTGACAATTGGTTAGACTCTATAAAGTGGTTAGAACCTAGTGAAAATAGAAAATATAATAATCTTGTAAAGCAGTTGGAACACTATCAATCTCAGAAGCTTGACCATTCTCAGAAAGCGGCTTTGTATGAAATCAGGGCAGCGCAATATATACAGAAATTGGATGCTTTAAATAACGATAATATACCTCCATCACAGGCAAGCACGGCGGCTAATGCTGATCAGGAGATAGCTAATAATTCAACACCTGTACCCCAAGCTACCTAGGCTAAGCAAGATTTATCCCCATCCACCCATTTAATGGGTTACTAATCCTCCTTAAATGCATTCATTTGCATTTGAGGAGGATTTTTTTATGGATTTTCATTTAAAAGTTTAACCATAATGAGCAGTAGAATGATTGGATCAGAAAGCGTAGATCTATATTTTTATAAATATCATCTAAATATCTCTTGATATAAGCAAAGTGTGATAATTTTTGTTTGATCATGGTGATCTAAAAAGGCTATTAAGAGATATTAAAGAAGTAGTGTAGACCCTATTAATATCTGAGGATACACAGCTTGAGCTGATTATTTTGAGGAGGTATAAAAACCAAATGCCGATGTTTTTTTATTCCATTTTTCAAGCATTAAAAGCCAGGTGAAATACAGTGTTTTGAGGGAGATTGTTCTGAAAAAATAATATAGAATATTCTGTTGTATCGCAGAAAGAGCTTGCGGCATTGCATAGTATATTTATAAGGACAAAAATATGAACCCATCACCGGTAGAAAGCGGCGCTATCTACGTTGCGCAGCGGCCATCTGTGCATAATTCAGCGGCCACCGATACAAATAATAAACAGTACTCTATAGAGAAGGAGACGATGGGAGAGTCTCTTCTGGATGACATGAAAGCATTTATGAGAACGGTGCTAGGCGTAAGTACTATTCTAGTATGTTGTTGTTCTATAGTGCTGAGCAAGGTGATTGTGGGGATTGCGGTGATTGCAACGCTGATTGCTCTTTATAAGTATACTTTATTGACTTTAGTAATATTACCTCCCATTTTGATAGCCTCTAAGCCAATTTGGAATGGAAGTTTATACAATTTCTTATTCGATTCATTATTCAATTCGTCGAATAGCATAGAGTGGTTAGAACCTAGCGACAAGAGGAGATATAATAACCTTGTAGAAGCACTAAATTACAATAAATCTGAGCGCATACGCATTCGGCAAGAGCACTCTCAGAATGAAAAACAAATAAGTGAATGTTTACGGAAGTTGCAGCCCTTAGCTAACAAAATACACAGACTACAGGCAGAGGCGTCGACACAGGGAATTGGTAATCCGACCGTGCCTTTGACTGCCTAGGTTAAACGCTTTTACTACCATCCCCAATTTAATGAATTACTAATGCCCCCTTAAACGCATTCATTTGTATTTTGAGGGGGATTTTTTTGGGGTTTTTCTTTATGGAGTCCTGCTAGGATAAGCAGTGAAATTGCAGGAATTGCTGTGAAAAGAAAGGCTTTCCATGCAGAGTCATCCTGTGCGGGCGGATGGATTTTTCGAATAATGGGCTCTACAAGCGTGGTAATTGCAAAAGGCAAGCTCAGATAAAGGCATAGAGCTCAGGCTGAGCAAGCGATAGAAAATGTATCAGGTGCTTCTTTATCTGCGCATGCGACACCTGGTGATAAACAATTTATTCCAAATAAGGATTGGAAAATGGGTGCCAGATTTGCCCCTGTTAAATCAATATCGTTATGTATTTAGATGTTGCTTATTAGATAGATTGTCCAGCTGAAAAAATCCCTATCTCTAATTATTCTTAAATATATTCATCCGCCTCTTGATAAAGTGAAATACGGTGTTCAGAGGAGGTATTTTTCTGAAAAAAATAATGTAGTATGACCTGCTATATGGGAGAAAACGTATTCTACATAGTGTATACAAGGCAAATATAGAATGGAACCGATACAGAGCACCCCTAGCAATCCTCCTCAGCAGCCTTTTATTGCACCTCCTGCAATTAAAGTAGGGGTTAACAATGTAAGTATGACTATAAATGATACGCAGTACCGTGTAGTGGAGGAGACGATGGGAGAGGCCTTTTGGAATGACATCAAAGCCCTCATTACAGCAACGCTACATATCAGTGCTTTTTTGTTAAATATTGGTACTATTGTAGTGCTGTGTACGATGGCTTATATAGCTGCCGTAGTTGCGTTAGTTGCGATTATTGTTTCTCCTATTAAGTATGGTTTATTGGCCTTAGTGGCATCACCCTTTATCTGGATAGCATCTAAGCCAAGTTGGATAGCATTTGTGCAAATTTGGAATTTGAGCTTATACAATTCCCTCAGCAATTGCTTGGACACCGTAGAGTGGTTAAAACCTACTGAAAAGCGGCAATATAATAACCTTGTAGAAGGCTTGAATCGCCATAGATCTGATTTCTCTTCTCATTGGGATAGAGTACGTTTGAATGCAACCAAAATAGATAAATGTTTACAGAAGTTGCAGCCATTCACTGACAAAACGCATAAGCTACAGGCAGAGGCGTCGGCACAGGGGATTGATAATCCGACTGTGCCTTTAGCCACCTAGGTTAAGCGCTTTTACTACTATCCCCAATTTAATGAATTACTAATGCCCCCTTAAACGCATTCATTTGCATTTTGAGGGGGATTTTTTTTGGGTTTTTCTTCATAGAGTCCTGCTAGGATAAGCAGTGAAATTGCAGGAATTGCTGTGAAAAGCCAGGCTTTTAATGGGGAATCGGTTTGTGCTGGAGGGTGGATTTTTTGAATAATGGGCTGTGCGAGCATGGCAAGCCCAAAAGGTAAGCTCAGATAAAAGCATATAGTGCTGACCGTGTTATTTTCAGCAAATAGACGAATAGGCGCTTTTGATTTTGTAGCGATTTCTATGATGGAACTAGCGCGAGAGGTATCCGTGCTATGACTCTGTCGGCTAGAAGAGGCGCTCGAAATACTTCCATATATTGACGGCGTATGCATATTGGAGATATTCCCTTGTGCTGTAATTGAATCGTGAGCTGGGTTATTGGGTGTCGATATCTCTATTTCCGTCCAGGTGTTGTCCGGCGTCACTTCAGTAAGATGTTGTTCAGCACGGCGCCCTGTTTTTAAATGCTGCGTATTTTCTTGCAAAGAAGAAAAATATGAACGCTCGGGAAGACGAGGGGTATCCGTGTCTCTGGTCTTTCGCCGGTCTTGAGTGGCCCGAGCTGCAGCATCGATCAGTGGGAACATCTCTATATCTTGAGAAGTAATGCCTGAATGACTCTCGGTTCGAAAATGGCTTGATCGAACTGGTAGTGGTCTAAGAAGGCTGTTAGAAAATATAAGAGAGGATATAGATGGCTTATGAGCGGTTGTGATGGTGTAGGTCATTGTCCCTTCCTTATATAAAATGATGGGGTGACTAAAGAATCCCATGTAAAAAAGCGCAGATTTTCCCGAGTGCGGCGTAGTACATATTGAGAAAAAATCCCTTTTCTTCGCATATTTACTTTAGGATTAGATAAAAAATTTTGAAAAAAGTAATATAAAACGAAATTGATTTACTTTATTTTTGCTAATAGATAGTATTTTTTATATGCGATATTGAAAATAGCTCTATATATTAAAGCAGTGTCAGAAAAGAGAGAAACGCTTTTCTGTTAAGCAATATCCTGCTTTTACTTCAGAGCGCATATTGTTTTTTATATTAATGATCTATAGATTTTCAATTCCAATATTGGAAATCACATTAAAACTCTGTGTATGTCAGATATCTTTAGAAAATATCTATAATTTCTCCACTTATTGAATACATTTTATTCTCAATTTTTATCTATAGAATATAAATTTATCTCAAATAGTTGTCTTCATTGGTGGAAGTGTATTGCAGAATCTGGCACATGCCCTCTGCACAAGAAAAAACCGCTTTTGCGCAGCGCTTACAAATTGCGATGAATCAATTCGCATCGAAGCAGCTAGCCTCTAATCCCAATGGTAGACCTATTAAAGGTGGAGCCGATTTGGCTCGCCAATTTAATTTGAAACATCCTGGCGAATCTGGAGTATCTGTTCAAGCTGTCCATAAATGGCTTAATGGGTATGCGATTCCCCGAGGCGATAAAATTAAGACCTTGGCAACTTGGTTAGGCGTCAGTGAGCACTGGTTGCATTATGGCCCGCCTCCGGAAACCCCCGTGAGTGCTAAGAGGACGCGTTCCGAGATGCAAGAGGAGTACACCCCCTCTCCGCAAATATTAGTGTTGGCGAATCGGATTAAGGCTTTACCAGAGCATCAACGCTATTTGGTCGAGCAGTTAGTGGGTGAGTTTTACGGTAAGTTGCCTAACTATTAGCGACGCATACAGCGCGAGCTTTAAGGGCAAGATCGCATCAGGCGACCAAATAAAAAAGGCGCCATGCAGAAAAATTTTCTTTCTGCATGGCGCCTTTTTATTGAGTGCTACCCAAGGTTTAAGCCTGTATCTGATCCTTAGATGCAGGGCTTAGGCGTTTAGTGATATACCACTGTTGTGCAATGGATAAGAGATTATTGACGACGTAGTACAGTACCAATCCGGCCGGAAAGAAGAAAAACATCACCGAAAACGCGATGGGCATAATGACCATGAGCTTGGCCTGCAATGGGTCGGGAGGCGTGGGGTTGAGTTTGGTTTGCACAAACATCGACACCGCCATTAAAACCGGCAGGATGAAATAGGGATCTTGGCGAGAGAGATCATGAATCCAACCTAGCCAAGGTGCGCCGCGCATCTCTACCGAAGAAAGCAATACCCAGTACAGCGAAATAAAGACTGGAATTTGAATCAAAATCGGGAGGCAGCCACCAAAAGGATTGACCTTTTCCGTTTTATAGAGCTGCATCAGCTCGGTATTTAGTTTCTGGGGATTTTCTTTATGACGTGCGCGTAACGCCTGCATACGTGGCATGAGTTCTTTCATGCGTGCCATCGAACGGTAGCTCGCTGCAGACAAGGGGAAGAAGGCCGCTTTGATGAGAACGGTAAGCCCTACAATCGCCCAACCCCAGTTTCCTAGATAGCCATAGATTTTTTCTAGCAACCAGAAGAGCGGTTTGGCAATGAGCGTGACCCAGCCGTAATCCTTCATCAGCTCTAAACCGGGCGCGATGCTTTCTAGCATTTTTTCTTCTTGGGGGCCGGCAAAAAGCTGTGCAGAAACGACTTCCGTGGCATTGGGTTCCAATATGGGTAAAGGAATTTTCATCCCTATCCGATAGAGGGTGGGCTGGGGTTTATCGACATAGACAGTCCGCGTAGTATCTGCTCGAGGAATCCAGGCGGAGGCAAAATGATGCTGCACCATCGCGACCCAACCGTTATCTGCCTGCGGCACAAACTGCGCTTTTTGTTTATCAATATCGCTAAAGCTGATTTTTTGGAAATGTTCTTGGTTGCTATACATCGCAGGGCCGATAAACGTCTGCGAAAAGCGGGGGGTTTCGACGGCAGTGTTATCGCGTACGAGTTCTAAATAGAGTGCAGGCTGTGTCGGTGTAGAGCGCTTATTGATGACGGTATGTCGTACTTCGATGACATAACTGCCCCGAGTAAAAATAAAGCTTTTGATGAGCTGAATGCCATCTTTTATCGCGGAGGTGAATTGAATTTCAAGCGTTTTTTGTTCTGGTGCGAGCGTGCGGGGTCCAGGTAGGGCTGTGAACACATCATTATGGTTCGGAAAAGCACCGCCGATAAGTCCACTACGAGCCAGATAGATATGATCTGGGCTTTGATCAAAAAGGGTGATGCTGGGGTGTGTATCCGTAGAAGAGGGATGCGAACCTGCATGAACTTGTTTTAAATCCAAATGCGATAACACCGCGCCACGGAGATTGAAGTGAACTTTGTACACATCGGTATCTAGTTCAACAGTGCCTGTAGGCATCAAATGTTTGGGTTCGGCGGTAGCGACCTCAGAGGATAAGGACAAGTCGTCAGAGGATGGGACATCACTACGGGCCTTATCCTTATCGCGCTGTGTATTAGGGCTGGTGCTATGCTGTGCGGTATCTGGAAAGAAAAGGGAAGAGCGTCCCTGATGCTGCTGCCACCTTTCCAGCAACATCACCAGGGAAGTAATCAGCAAAATCCATAAAATGGAACGTTTAACTGGCATAAAAATCTCTAAAAGAGCGGCGTAGAGTGGATAAGGGGGAGGAGAAGGCATGCATGGAGGTCAATACCATACCTTCAGCAGGCAAACGGATAGAAACGCCTATATCACATGGAGGGAGGACTTTTGCGTATTGTGGCTGTGTCAGGAACCAGATCGATGCCTCCTTGTGAAAAAGGATGGCAGCGGCAGAGTCGGCGCGCAGCAAGCAAGACACCTCGACAGACGCCATGCAGCGAAATGGCTTCATGAGCGTATGCTGAGCAAGAAGGGTAAAAGCGGCAACGCTGCCCTAAATAAGGGCTGATGATCCCTTGATAAAGCCGCAGCAAAGCAAGAAGAAGCGTTTGCATAGTACTAAACAGGTTCTGAGAACCTATTCAAAGTCTCCCAAAAGGGTGATTTTGGAGGGGAGTGGTTAGTTTGTTGGGGTTCGTCCCTCACCACCAACCTACAAAATTGGCAAAAATGTAGGTTGGGGTGAGGAACGAACCCCAACATCTGCACCAGCAGAGCTCCTATCTTCATTTAGATAAGGCCGGTTGCTGTACACGCTCTAGCAGTTGAAGTATTTCTTCGCGACACGCTTTTTTCAGCGTAGGAGATGATGCGCTTATAAACTGTTTTTTATCAAAGCGGGTATGCAATCGGATGAGCACATCCCACCCAAAAAGCGTAGTACGCTGTAACCGGAATATATCCCGTGCTACATGGCGGACCGTGCTTCGGGTGACAGAACGGGGCGCTTGCTTGCGTCCCATTACAAAACCCAGGCGCGCAGATTCCCCCGTGCGTCGGCCATACAGCACAAAATGCGGGCTACGTGCGCGAGGCCGTAAACGAAACAGTGCAGAAAAATCACTAGCGTTTAAAAGCCTGGCAGTTCTGGGAAATGCAGTATCTTCCAAAAGGGCCCCTATTTGCGATCGTGCGGTGCTCAGGATCCTCACTGTACTCAAGTACAGTTCAGGTCCTTGCGCTCCTGCTCCCCCAAATAGGAACCCTTTTGGAAGATACTAAACAGGTTTACGCGTTTCATCGCCGTAAAAAGAGAAATTAAACGGTTAAGCGTTTGCGGCCTTTAGCGCGACGTGCATTCAAAATATTGCGACCACTGGCCGTTCTCATACGGATACGAAAGCCGTGCGTGCGCTTGCGACGGATGACCGAAGGTTGATAAGTACGTTTCATTCAAATTCCTAACGAGTAACAAAGTAAAAGTCGGCGTGCTGCTTACGAATAGGCGCTAGCGCACGCATAGGGGTAGTACGTATAAGATGCCACAAGGCATCATTATAAGGCCATGCTGTTTTTGTCGTGGAGAATATGTATTTTTATGCTGAATTTGGTGTTCAGAATGGGCAGAATGACAAAAGTGCGGCATTTAATCGAGTTTTCTTGTAGGCGTCAAGATTACAAGGCGCCATGACCTATGAAATGGCGGTAGAATCGCTTATTTTTTCTGATCAACTGTTCAGAGTATCTGAAAGCTGCGCATGAGAGCTTGTCTAGTATTTCCCAAAAGTGCCCTTTTTGGAAAATACGAAACAGACTCTTAGGCCGTTGGGCGGGAACAGTTGGGTAGTTTGGCGGAGTAACGTTTTTTGCTATGAGTAATTTTTGGCAACATTGTTGTGCATTGCTCGAACAGGAGTTAACTCCCCAGCAGTACCAAATTTGGATCAAGCCTTTGGTGCTTGTAGAGTGCGATGAACAAGAAGCCCGCGTCCAAATTGCGGCTCCAAACCACTTTAAGTTGAACTGGGTCAAAAATCAGTTTTTAGGCCGTATCACCGCCATTGCTCGAGATTTTTGGGGGGTGGATGTACAAGTGCAACTTGTTTTAGGCGCTAAATTAGCGAGTGGACGCGTCCAAGAGCCTAGTAGTGTGCAACCTCCTCTTGACGGCATGACCTCTGAAGGAGCGTTGCGATCGATAGCGCCCAGCAAGCCGCAGACTCGTGGAGAAGTGCCTTCTGCTGTAGAAAGCGAGGCGCCAAGCCTGGACGCTCAGGAAGTCGCTGCTGCACAACGTATTGGAAATATTGACCTCACGGCAGGTATAGGAAAAGAAGAGAAAAATGAAGAAAATCAGGTATCTGAGCGTTCTCGCCTGAATCCCAATTTAACTTTTGAGAATTTTGTTACCGGCAAGGCCAACCAACTTGCGCGTGCTGCTGCAGCACAAGTAGCCGATAATCCAGGGGTGTCCTATAACCCCCTATTTTTATATGGCGGAGTGGGTTTGGGCAAAACCCATCTGATTCACTCGATTGGGAACTACTTGTTGCAGGTGAATCCGAGCGCGCGGATTCGCTATATTCATGCGGAGCAATACGTCTCAGATGTGGTGAAAGCCTATCAACGTAAAGCCTTTGATGAATTTAAACGTTATTATCACTCGCTAGATTTGCTACTGATCGATGATATTCAGTTTTTTTCTGGCAAGACGCGTACCCAGGAAGAATTCTTTTATGCTTTTGAAGCATTGGTGGCGAACAAAGCGCAGGTCATCATTACCAGCGATATTTACCCCAAAGAAATTTCAGGGATCGAAGATCGGCTTATCTCGCGTTTTGATTCGGGTTTAACCGTCGCAGTGGAGCCTCCTGAGCTGGAAATGCGTGTGGCAATTTTGCTGCGCAAGGCAGAGAGTGGCAATATTCGCTTATCGGAAGATGTGGCTTTTTTTATCGCCAAGCATTTGCGTTCGAATGTGCGGGAATTGGAAGGCGCGTTACGTAAAGTGGTCGCATATGCCAAGTTTCATGGCCATGAGATTACGATCGAAGTAACTAAGACAGCGCTCAAAGATTTATTGACGGTACAGAATCGACAAATTTCCGTTGAAAATATTCAAAAAACGGTTGCGGACTTTTACAACATTAAAGTCGCCGACATGTACTCGAAAAAGCGCCACGCTAATATTGCCAAACCCCGCCAAATTGCCATGTATTTGGCCAAAGAGCTCACGCAAAAAAGCCTGATTGAAATTGGAGATTTGTTTGGCGGCAGAGATCACACCACCGTCCTACATGCAGTACGAAAAATTGTCGGTGCCCGTAGTTCCGATACGCAGCTCAACCATGAGTTGCACATTTTAGAGCAAACCCTAAAAGGGTAAAAAACGGCAATGTGCCTTTTGAACATATCCTTATAGTTTCCACACGAAAGAAAAGGAACTTTTCTGATGCAACTGGTTAAGACTGAGCGCGATAAGTTGTTGCGGCTTTTAAGCATTGTGACGGGAATTGTTGAGCGACGTCATACGCTGCCCATTCTGACGCACTTGCGTATGACCAAAGAGGGTGAGCAGCTTGCGTTTCTAGCAACGGATTTAGAAGTACAAATTACCACCCATGACAACTTTGGTTTAGGCGATACGCAAGCAGCGACTACCGTAGCTGCGCGCATGTTGCTTGATATTCTGCGTGCAATGCCAGCGGGCGAAGTCACGCTTAGTCTTAAAGATCAACGTTTAGTCGTCCAATCCGAAGTACGCAAGAGCCGTTTTACCTTGCCTACACTTGCAGCAGAAGAATTTCCTACGCTTGCAAACATGCAAGATAAGGAAACCAGTTTTACACTTTCTCAACGCGCATTTCGCACTTTGCTCGCTCAAACCCATTTTGCAATGGCACAACAGGATATTCGCTATTACCTCAATGGCCTGCTGCTGGTCTTAGAAGGGAATAAGCTCAGTGCGGTCGCCACCGATGGCCATCGGCTTGCATGGGCATCGACTACATTGGAACAAGCTCCAACAGGTACTGCATCGCGTCAAGAATGGATTATTCCGCGCAAAACGGTTTTGGAATTACAACGCTTGTTGGAAGATCTTGATGATCCACTCAGTATCGAGGTGGGTGCGACCCAGGTCAAATTTGCTTTTAATGAGGTGGAACTGATCTCTAAGCGGGTAGAAGGGAAATTTCCTGATTTTCAGCGTGTTATCCCCACGGGCTATAACAATACTTTTTCCATCAAACGAGAAGATTTATTACAGACCTTGCAACGCGCTGCGATCCTCACCTCCGGTAAATTTCGAGGGGTGCGGTGTGCCATTGAGTCAGGCCAACTCAGCATTGCATTTTCTAGCCCAGATCAAGAAGACGTGCAAGAAGACTTGAACATTGAGTATCAAGGCCCCTCGGTCAGTATAGGCGTTAATATCGGGTATTTATTAGATGTGTTATCCAATCTCAAAGTCGAAACGCTGCAACTGAGCTTTGGTGATTCTAGTTCTAGTCTTTTGTTTACGATTGAAGGCCAGGAATTCAAATATATCGTTATGCCTATGCGCCTTTAAGGCAATGCAGCGTATATTGAGGGACCCGTTCGAATAAAACAGCCTATCCCCATATAGGTTGTTCCGATCAGCCATTTTGGCCTTGTATTGCATCTTTGTATTGTGCTCTTGTATTGCACTCTTGTATTGCCCCTTATATCGCATAGGTAATGGCACTTTGGTTAGCCCTGCTTTTAATCCTTTATTATTTTTTTCGCGACAAATCAGGAACGCTTCATGACTAATTCGCCTTCTTCACATACTGAAGACACAATGTCCCCTGAGGAGTCTTCCGGGTCCGCTAGCTCTGAAGCGATAATGCCAGCGCAAGGCTATGACGCAGCGTCTATTCAAATTTTGGAAGGATTAGAAGCCGTACGCAAGCGACCAGGCATGTATATCGGAGATACCTCCGATGGAACGGGCCTGCATCATCTAGTGTTCGAGGTGCTGGATAACTCTATCGATGAAGCATTGGCAGGATATTGTGATCATATCCAAGTAGTGTTGTGTGCAGATGGCTCGGTCTTAGTGGTGGATAACGGGCGCGGTATTCCCGTCGATATTAAGTTGGATGACAAACACGAGCCCAAGCGCAGTGCGGCGGAAATTGTGATGACCGAGTTGCATGCGGGCGGCAAGTTTGACCAAAACAGTTATAAGGTGTCAGGCGGCTTACATGGCGTTGGGGTGTCGTGCGTGAACGCCTTATCACGGTGGTTGCGTTTGACGGTGCGGCGTAATGGCAAAAAATATCAGATGGAATTCCATCGAGGTATTCCGCAAAACCGTTTGATCGAAGAGCGACAAGGGCAGAGCGTATCCCCTATGCTGGAAATCGAGGGCACCGAACGCACTGGCACGGAGGTCCATTTTTTAGCGGATGAAGTGATCTTTGGGAAAGTCGAATTTCATTACGATATTTTGGCGAAACGGATTCGTGAACTCTCCTTTTTAAACCGGGGCGTGCATATCCACTTAACCGACCAGTGCACGGGAAAAAGCGAAGATTTTGCCCTCTCAGGCGGTGTAAAAGGTTTTGTCGAGTACATCAACCGTAATAAGCAGTCCGTGCATCCTACGATCTTTTACGCAACGGGCGAAAAGGACGGTTTAAGTATCGAAGTCGCTATGCAGTGGAATGATAGCTATAACGAGCATGTACTGTGCTTTACCAATAATATTCCCCAGCGTGATGGAGGGTCGCACCTCACCGGCTTGCGTGCGGCGATGACGCGCGTGATTAATAAATATATGGACAGCATGGAGCTGGCCAAAAAAGCAAAAGTAGAAACCAATGGAGATGACATGCGCGAGGGTCTCACCTGCGTACTGTCTGTCAAAGTTCCCGAACCCAAATTTAGTTCACAAACCAAAGACAAACTCGTTTCTTCCGAAGTGCGCGCTCCAGTAGAAGAAATCGTTGCGCGCGAACTAGAAGCCTTTTTGCTAGAAACGCCCACTGAAGCCAAAATCATCTGCGGAAAAATTATCGATGCTGCTCGCGCTCGCGATGCTGCACGCCGCGCACGCGAAGTCACCAGACGAAAAGGCGTATTAGATGGCGTAGGTTTACCCGGTAAGCTAGCAGACTGCCA
Source organism: Mycoavidus cysteinexigens (assembly GCA_031963005.1). GTDB lineage: Bacteria > Pseudomonadota > Gammaproteobacteria > Burkholderiales > Burkholderiaceae > JASSUD01. Next base: position 62,676 of record JASSUL010000009.1, read on the forward strand.
AGAGCGTGATCCGGCGAAATGCGAAATTTATATTGTTGAGGGAGATTCTGCGGGCGGCTCGGCCAAACAAGGCCGTGATCGGAAGTTTCAAGCGATTTTGCCCTTACGTGGCAAGGTTTTAAACGTAGAAAAAGCACGGTATGATAAATTGCTAGCCTCTGAGCAAATCGTCACATTAGTCACCGCCTTAGGATGTGGCTTAGGTCGAGACGATTACAATGCCGATAAACTCCGTTACCACCGCATCATTATCATGACCGATGCCGATGTAGACGGCGCACATATCCGCACCTTGCTCCTTACCTTCTTCTATCGTCAAACACCAGAATTAATCGAGCGCGGCTATATTTATATCGCACAACCTCCTCTGTATAAAATCAAACATGGTCGAGAAGAGCGTTACCTCAAAGACGAGAAAGAGTTTGACCAACATATGCTGCGCTTGTGCCTACAAAATGCGCAGCTTGTTGTCGCGCCCACATTACCGGCTATCGATGGAGAAGCTTTAGAACGGCAAGCTCACGATTACTGGCGTGCACAAGCCATCATCGCACGTGTACAACGCTTGATAGATAGTGCTGCGCTACAGGCCGTCTTAGACGGCGTAGTACTGGACCTCTCCTCGGAAGAGACGGCATTACAAAGTGCACATGCCTTGGAAGCGGCATTGCGCGCAGCCCCCTTACAGCCGGACGTGACGGTGAGCGTTGAGTATCACGATGTACTGGCACAGCCAGCCGGTGTGGAATATATTGATGTAAACGCCACATCTGCCAGTGAAGAAGACCAGCAAACCGTAGCAGAAGATGCGTTACAGGAACCCGCTCAGATAGAAAGCGCCGCTCCAAAAGGAGAAACAGCGCGCCATCCACAAGCTTTACGCATCGAACGCCGCAAGCATGGCAATATGAAGAAGACTTGGATTGATCGTCTCTTTTTACAATCGGACGATTTTCAGCATCTTCAAGCCACCGCTAAGCAACAACAGACACTACTCCAGCAGAAAGACCCAGAGACCGGCTTATTAATTCAACGCGGTGAGCGCAGCGCTGCCGTGCCCGATTTCAAAAGTGCGATGCAATGGCTCATGAGCGATGCACAACGCAACGTCTCTAAGCAACGCTACAAAGGGCTGGGGGAAATGAATCCTGATCAATTGTGGGAAACCACGATGGACCCGACCGTGCGCCGCTTATTACGTGTACAAATCGAAGACGCCATTGCCATAGACAGCATCTTCACTACGCTGATGGGAGACGAGGTAGAGCCCCGCAGAGCCTTTATTGAAGCAAATGCCTTATTAGGTAATATTGATATGTAGAAAGAATAGATGGGGGTTGTGCAGCGCGCTCTGAGTGGGGCGGCTGGCTGCCTCATGGATATAGCCTCATTTTTGTATCAATATTAAAGCATTGGTGTGCTATCAAAGCGGTTTGAATCCGCTCTGCGTAGCATGCCGATGCTTTTTTAATCCAGATCGCAATTGATTGATGCGCGTGCCTGTGAAATAATCAACACTGCTTTCAAAGCCGTATTTTCAAAGCGTATGGGGCCGACCTGGTTTCGACGTGGGTAGCGAAGCAATACTGTGCATACCGAGGACCCGTTCCCTCGTAAATCCATGGGAAAATAGTAAATGCAAACACAACTGCACAAAATGACCCCTTTATCAGGAGTCAGGCCGCTTAAATGCGGTTACCTCGCGACAAGCTCTCTGATGGGCTTGGGTTTTGGAGCCTTCTCTCGCAAGAGATAGGGTTTTGAGCCAGCGGGGACTCTTACATCAGATCGCTTCAGGCTGTGTTGCATAGCTTGGAGTTAAATCCAGCAAATCGCCATCCCAAAGCGCGTTCGTCCGCGTTGTGATGGTTAAAACCAAATGGCGAAACTAAGTATGTAGATCAGATTGTAGAGTGCTTACGGACGCGGGTTCGATTCCCGCCGGCTCCACCAATATTCCTTTAAAATCAATAGGTTACGAAAATCAATTTTCCCCATTTTGGGGTGGTTTTGGCCCCAGAATGCCAGCTTTTTGCCAGCTTTTTTTAGACACGGTTGACAGCTGCTTCACGCCTATCTATCCGGTAACTAGACTAAATAGTTCTTTTTTAGATAAACCGTAGATTGTCTGCTTCATTCCAAACTCTATCTAGCTAGTTTCAGAATACCTCACACAGCTTTCCACAAGTAAACACCCATACTCTGTGCAACTGACTCAACAAAGCCGAGCGCCGCCGCAACAACGCATATCGATCCTCGATCAGGTTAATCAAAATTTTTTCCCATGCAGTTGCTTTGGCAAAGACGCTTGCTTATTTTGATTTTTTCGTCAAAAATATGCGCTAACAGCCAATTTTTTGACATAAATATCAAATGCAAACTCTTCAAGAACTCGGGGAAGCCGTTGCTGTCCGCCGTCGGACCCTCGGCCTGAAACAAGGCGTAGTGGCAGAGCAGTCCGGTATCACCCAAGAATCGCTTTCACGCTTTGAACGTGGGCGTACTACCGAATTTGGTTCGCGTAAATTGCTGGCCGTACTTGCGATACTAGGCATGGAGCTTTATTTTATTAAGACTGTTCCAGCGGGCTCTCTTGATGAACTGCGTAGAGAGCGGGGTGGCCTATGATGCTCTCTGTTTATGTCCGCGGCCGTGCAGTGGCTACCCTGGAAACTGTAGGTGACTTCAAAAGCATACTCACTTATCAAGCTAATGTGGCACCAGATAATTTTGTCTCATTAACGATGCCTGTACGTACTGAGCCTTATATTTGGGATGACACCTTACATCCAGTATTCCAGATGAATTTGCCTGAAGGCTATTTGTTGCAAGTTCTACAAGAGCAGTTTGGTCCGCATATTGGTGCTAATCCAGTAGCACTACTATCTATCATCGGTCGCAATATGGTGGGCCGTATCCAAGTCGCCGCGTCAGATGCTATGTTGGAGGAACAGCCTAAATCCATTGAAGTTGCTGAGCTACTGCAGGGTGATTACGCTGAAGATGCATTTGCCGAACTTGTGCGTCAGCATGCTACTAGCGGAGTATCAGGAGTTTTTCCAAAATTTCTGGATGCCCAACAGGAAAAAGTTGAATTGCACTCGCACAAAAAAGCAACATTGTTCACCCGCCGCCATATCATTAAAGGTTCATCTCGCCAGCTTCCTTATGCAGCGCTCAATGAATATTTTTGTATGCAGGTGGCAGCTCAAGTTTTGCCTGCTGCCAAAACCGAAATTTCGCATGATGGCCAGATACTAATTGTGCATCGCTTCGATGTGGACGAATGTGGTCAACTATACTGGGGCATGGAAGATTTCTGTGCATTACTAGGCTTGCGCTCAGCGGCTAAATACGACCCGACTTGGGAGCGAATTGCAAAAGCTGTGCGTGACCATGCTCCGAGTGCACAACGGCGAAAAATTTTCTATCAGCTGGCGGTTACATTGCTACTGACTTATGCACTACGCAATGCGGACTGCCATGCCAAGAACCTTGCATTACTGTATACCTCACATGCTGATGTTCATCTTTCACCGGTGTACGATATGCTGACTACCTGTGTATATGCGGGCTACCAGCACAATTCGCCTGCTCTTAGTTTTATGGGCAAGAAGACTTGGCTGCCAGGAAAAAATCTTCAAAAATTTATTAGCGCGACTTTTGACATTGCACTCAAAGAGCAAACTAAGATTGTTGAGGCGATCAGTGATGCCATTTCGGCAACTGCACCTCGGGTTAGAGAAGCCATCAGCCTATACCCAGGTTTTTCTGACATTGGCAAACGTATGCTGATTGCATGGCACGAAGGGGTGGCGGGGTTGCGCAATCAACGTGTTTATGCGCTTAGTGATTGGGTAGAAAATCCTGCTTTTGAAAAATTCTCTGCACCACCAAAGCTGGAAAACCCGCAGCTAGTCATTGGCCGATCTGAAGGCCTGGGCAAGCGATAACAATTCAGTAGTGGTGTAGTGAAATTTTAGCGAAAATTGGAATGCCACCACACAGCTCTTTTTGCGTTCACTCGCGTTAAAGAACACTGCATGCGCCTATTGATTGATAAACAAAATCAAATTTTTCAAAAATGCCAGATTTTTGCCAGCATTTCATCCAACAGCCTTATAAATAAAAGTTCAGATGCGGGTTCAATTTCTGCCATCCCCACAAAATTCCCTTTAAAATCAATAGATTAAGAAAAGATATTTTCTCCGTTTTGGAGTGATTTTGGGTGGTTTTGGCTCCAGAATGCCAGCTTTTTTGAGCGGTTAGGTTAGGTGTGCCACGCCTTTTCACGGCCCATTGATCTCGATCTTTCGCCGTCGCTTGGTGCGTAATAATCCAATCACGACGCAACGTTGTCCTTTAATAAGACACAGATTTTCTGCCTCCTCTCATTCCCTATTGCGCTATATCCAGAATGCCTGACAAAACTACTCCCTAAGTAAACGCACATATTCCGCCATACGGCCCGTAACCGATTTAGCACAGCCAGGCGCTGTCACAGCAACGTACACCAATACTCAATCAGCTTAATCAGATTTTTTCTCATCGCGCAGCGGGAGGAAAGCTACGCTTTAACGGCGTGAAGAATTCGCAAACTAAGAAGTTTTATTCTTCTACCTTTTGCCCCTTCTGATGCTCAGCATAAAGGCACGGCACGGGTGCGCTGACGGATACTTTTCTGCTCGAATTCGGTAATAGCACCAAACACAGTAAAGAAAGGAGTGACTACCCAGACATCACGCATATTGCGTTATGGCAAAGCATTTTTTAAATGTTGGGAAGTGTACTTGGCACGGGGGTTAGGCTTTGGCGAGGGTGCTCGCTGCCCAGAATCCAAAGCTAAAGCATTTTCTTTACTAGAAAAAATCGAACTTCAGAAGCAGGGAAATTTCAGCACGAGATTTTCTGAATTTCCTTTTCGACGTACATCTAGGGTTATGCAATGAAAGCCACCGCCTAATGTTCGCCCGTGCCGCAATAAAATAGGCCGTACATCAATTCCTCGTGATTCTAATAATTTAATGAGTTCTGTTTGATGTTTATCCACCACGGCGAGTTTAGGTGAAAGCCTTAATCTATGCTTAGTAAATCGATCAGCTGTAAAAAAATAAAATGTCATAGTAACTACCGCTTCTGCCTCTAATCATTCTTCCGTAATAGAAACTTTAATGTTGAATTCACAGCAACGGTTACAACACAACTCACTTTTGAGTGATCGTGAGCATCTTATGACCCTTCAAATGCATCAATTAATTTTGACAATTCCTGCCGTAAACAACGCAATTGCCGTTAACGCTAAGGTGACTAGGATGACTACTGCGCCTGCTTCACGTCTGCTGAAAAGGGGCTGGCTGCGTGCATGTTCATATTTCGCCCACCAGTAAACGGGGAGCCCAAGAGCGTAGAGGATGGTGGACATTAGTAGGAATTGTGGGCCAGCGGCGATTAAGAGCCAAATGGCATAAGCGGTGCCCAACACACCCGTTAATAACGCCGCATAACCTAGCTGGGTAACGCTGTTATCACCAGCACGCTTAGCTTGAAGCACGCAGCGCCATAAATAGGCAGCGCTTGCTAAATAGGTAGGCAAAATCATCACGCCCTCCATCGAAATCAGCCAAATCCAAGCATCTTTGGCAAACCATACGACAAAAAGCCCAACCTGCATGATGATACTTGAGACCCATAAAGAGGAAGCTGGCGCTTGAAAACGATTTTGTTGCGCAAGAAATTTCGGGAAAACGCCTCCTTTTGCTCCTTCATATGGCAGTTCAGCCAATAAAATCATCCAGGCTAACCAACAGCTACCGAGTGAAATTAAAAGCGCAACGATGACCAGCACTATGCTCCAGTGACCCACCAAAGCTTGCAGTAAATAAGCCAAAGAAGGCGCTGGCAACTGTGCTAACTCTGCCTGTGGCAATAAACCAAACGGTAATACTGAAAGCAGAAAATACAGGACTGTGCAAACAGCCAAGCCAATCACAGTCGCGGTGCCAACTTGTTTGTGATTGGCGGCGCGGTTCGATACCACAACCGCACTCTCGATCCCAAGAAACACCCAGAGCGTAACCAACATGGTACTTTTGACCTGGGTCAGCAAGCTACCTAATGGCCCATCTCCCCAAAAATTTAAGCTGAAATTTGACCATTGCACCCGGGTTACCAGGATGCCCAACACCAGTGAGAGCACCGCTAAATTAGTCGCATTGGCAATCACATTCAGTACCGCTACCCGCTTTACCTCCGCCAGCATAATGAAATGGAAGAACCAAATTAGGGCTGAGCCTCTCACCATTAATGACCCACCGCCGTTATTAGCAAAAATGGGGAAAAAATAGCCTAGCACTTTGATACTTAAGACCACCATTGCCACATTCCCCAAAGCTGCCGCCAGCCAATAGCCCCAAGCCATTTTGAAGCCAACCAAGCTACCGAAACCCTCCCGTGCATAAGAATAAATACCTGCTTTTAAATCAGGGCGATGATCGGCTAATAAGCGAAAGGTATTTGCCAGAAAAAACATACCGGCAATAGTAATCATCCAGGCAATGATTACCGCCGCTAAAGCGGCACCTCGAGATGTATTTTGCGGCAAATTGAACGCGCCACTACCAATCATGGAAGCGATTACCACTGCGGTTAACGACGACAGCCCAAGTTTACGTCCCTTAGACTGGCTCTCAGGGGAAATTGACACAGTTATGCTAGATGAATCGAGGGACACAGGAGATCTCCACAGCAACGGTGCGTTTACTTGAATGCTTTAATAGATTTAATAAAAGATATATTAATAAAAATAAAATCAATAAACAAACACATAATGCGTATAAATTTACCACCCCCTCACGTGTTCCACTCTTAATGCAAGAACTTCATAAGATAAAGTAAAAAAATTTTGCATGCTTTATAAAAAACAAAAAGGTAATATATTAATTTTTCAATTTTTTATTTATAAATTTATCTCAAGTTTATCAACATAAAGCTGACTATTATAATATTCAGCATGATAGATTTTATACAAAAAATGGAAAAATTTAATATTAGATAAAAAAATTAATTATAATTCTGACAATTTTTTATTCGCCGATAACGTACTATGAGAAACTTCATATGATATTGCCGTCAACGCTCTCTGCTGCGGGGCGATTACAAGTAGGGAAAAGGTTAAATAACCCAGATTATATAAAGAGCAGAATTCACCGAAACTGCAATAAATATATAATCAAGCATTATTGAAACTGGGCCAAGCAAATTATCTAATTTAGAAAAATTTTTACCTTTTTAAATTAGGTCGATCAAAAAATGTCTTTTATATTTTTATTGCATTCACTATCACCATCAATATTTTTTATATTACAAGCCCAGCAAGCTTAACTGTAGTACATGCAATTTTTTATGCCATCTAAAAATTAACAATATTTTTAAATAAAAACAATTTTCGATATATTTAACTCTGCCATTTTATTTGTCAATCTTTTCACAATAAAAATCAGTATGTCTACTTATAAAATTGAGTTTATAAGAAACACAAAAATTGGACCTTGAATGATTTGAATTTTAATTTCTAGATTTACGGCCAAAAACAGCTACGAATAAGGAACATATTGAAGGTCTAAGTGAGACTCGGCGCTTCTTAGGACATACCACAGAAAAACAAACTGCGGAATATGTGCGAGGTCGCGTAAGGGAGCTTGTAGGACTAATTGATTTGAAACAATCTAATTGGACGGCGAAAGTACTTTCGCTAGAAAACGAGGGAATTTTAGTTTGATATTTTCTGGAACCAGTGTGGCTCCTGGAGGCGAGAGTCGGAATCGAACCAACGTACACGGCTTTACAGGCCGCTGGGTTTTCTTTATTTCTCAAGGGTTTCAGCTATTTTTACTTTCGCCATTTGGCCAAATTAACCACCGGAAAGCCACATTAAGCGGGGGGTATTAATCATGATGGCGAAAGTAATTTAACCTCTAAATTTGTGGAAAGTATGGCGCAGCACAAAAAAGGTGGGCCTTTCATTTATTTATATGTACGGTGTTGCGAATCGGCCCCCACCGCTCTTTCTTGATTATTTCTTTTAGTTCTTCTTTTGATAATTTCGAACTCTCTATGGTCCACTCTCGACTTTCTGCTGACCCTCATACCCCCTTCTTTCTTAGTTCTATCTCTTCAGAAGCTTTTATAAGAGCTTTCTTTGCCCTTGCTTGAGGTGAGCCTCCCCCCCTTAGCTGTAATTTTGATCGCTAAACAGGATATCGGTCTAGCCTGCCTTTACTTTGGTGTTTCACCGTGTTTAGCCAAAGCAACCATGCGCGCCGACTATAGCCAACTAATACGGCTAGCCAATACTATCCAACTGCAATTTTCGCTCAGTTGCACGGAGCAATCTGTTCTGGATTGCCTAGCAAACGACAATATTCAAACCTTTCTCAAAAAGCAATTCACCATTTTAAAAAGAGATTGAAATGAAAAAGAAAAATACGCAGAGACTGACAACAGATGGTTTGGCTAGGTAAGCCGTAGCGCATGAAATGGCTTTATCTGGCTATAGCAAAGCTGTTACTGCCCTACACACGGGGTTTCATCATGAAGAGTGTCGTTGCATTTTTGGAAGATTAAGACGCCAAGACTATCCCCTTGGGCAACAAGGAAAATTAAGAAGTAGCGTCATGATTGTGCGGAATCGAGAGAGAAAAATCCAAACTTCGCTGCTTATGTTGATTTATTGCACGCTAGGTGGTCAGCGTGTATATGAATCGATACAGTTATCTGAATTGGGAAAAGCATTTTTGCAATATCGTGAAATGCAAAAAACCTATTTAATGCATCATTGGGATCATTTAGATATCAATGATGCCTGGTCTTTAGCGCGGGAACTTCGGGATAAAGAGGCGTATGTAAAAACATGCCGATCCTGCGATTTACCCTGTTTCACGTCTATTCATCAATACACATCCGTGGACTGCCCTTTTTGTTTACCTTACACCGAATAGAATATTACAAATTAGCAAGACCTGAAAAACCCTTTTATTCTCTCCAATAGGCTCACTGTGAACCGCTCCACTGCTAGATAAACGGGCATTGAGCGAGTGGGAGAGGTGATGCAGACCCTCCCTAGGGCAAATTAAAAGCTTCTTTCCCAAGGGAAAGAAGTTGAAACCACCTAATAAGTTAGCCGATATTTTGCGGATTTCCCCATGCGGAATTCTTTGCTAGCAAAATAATCCCTTGCTCTAAATGCATAGCTTAGAAACGTCTTAATAAAATAGTGGCCATTATTTGAACCTGCCACTGTGGATCTTGCAAGAGCGGAGTAATCGCTTGTTTTAATCGTGCTTGCGGTTGTTGTAGACGCTTACTCAATACACGAATGGCTGTTTGTCGCACCTGCCACGCTGGATCTTGTAATAACGGAATAATCACTTGCTCTATTTCTGGAATTGAGAGGCGATCACATAATAAATTAGCCGTGGCTTGTCGGATCTTCCACTCTTCATCTTGTAATCGTGGAATAAGCTCTTGCCTTACCCATGCCCCTGAAAAGCTATGACCTATTATGTGAAGCGCTGCGTCTCGAACTTCCACGTCTATATTTTTTAATAGTGGAGTAATTTGCTTCTCTGCTTCAGATAGCGAATCGGACACGGCTCTGAACGCATAAATGGCATTTTCCCGAGTTTCCCGCAGTGGGCCTTTCAGCTGCTGAATAACCTCATCTTTAAGCGTTGGCTTAGATGCGCTACCTTGTTTTTCTTCAGTTTGAGATTTTTCCTCACGGATCTGCTTATTCGCCTCAAGTTCCTGCCTTAGCGCTTCACATTCTTTTTCTCTAACTTCAAGGCTTTTTTTTAAATTCGAGTTCTCTTGATAAGCAGCTTCAATATCTTGGCTTTTCTGCTTTAGATTTTCATTAAGTTTATTAATATGCTCTATAAAAAAGGTTAAAACGTGTTCCGTTAATCCTGCGGACTGGTTCTTATGTAAAGCTGTTTCTATCCTTGTTAAGGCTTGCCGCATGCCTTGCAGATTACTATCAGTAGCCTGGTTTACGGCTTGAAGAGCTTCTATTGAATTTTCATGGATATTTCGCAGTGCAGTCGGTAAGTTTTCCGAATTTCTCTCTTCTTGCGTAACCAATGGCATATATTGAGAGCTTGCTGCGCTACTTGTTGGAGTGGGTGTTGTGGATTGTAACTGCATAGGTTTCTCCTCTCAGAGAGCAAAAAAAGACAATAATACACACCCAGCAACGTTTAGCGCATCGTGTAAAACACTGAAGAACCATCTCCAAGAGGAAATACGAATGTGTTTTCATACGTATAATCCACTTCTAGAGGTAAAAGGTAATAAGCGCACTAAGCGGCAGCTGCATGCTCATCCCACTCTTGTGTTGACTCCTCTTCTTTCTCTACTAATTCCTGTAGGAAATGGCGCACGCGTTCAAAAAAATAAATGCCGATGGCTAATACTTTGCTGAAAAATGTAAGTATGGGTTTAGGATTTTCGCGCTGTGCTTCGTGTACATCCTCTAATGCTTCACGGCAGACGGTAAGACTGGTTTCTATTTTTTCTTTTACAAAGTCGTATGCGTCTCTCGGCAAGGTATCAAGATACTCCTGTGCAAGTGTATCAATACGCGCATCGAGCTCCAACGCATCCCATTGCTCTAAGGCAGCCTGCCATATTGCAATGCAACTAACTGGAACCGCGTCATACACATCAGAGAACATCCTGATCATGCTGCAGAAGGCTTCCGCTATTCTGGTTCTTTTTTCTTGATCGTTATACAGGCTATGTATTCCCTCATAAGCTAAACGCCTGCTGGAGAATTCAAAGAGCGGTTTAGAGGTGTGCTTCATCTAGGTCATGTATGGCTGGTGGTAGTTTGCACCGTTTTTTTCAATCCCCTGTGCAAGAAAATGGCGTTGCTTCTCAGTCAAGGTATCCATATATTCTTTAACGATCACCCCTACATTTTTATCGTGTGCCAGCGCATCTAATTGTTTTATCGTGGCATGCCACGTTTCGATACCGTCAGATGGCATGGCTTGCTAGGCTCTGGCAAGGAGTTTCGTCACACTACATAGTGTTTCAACGGCTTCAGCTCTGTTTTTTTGATCGCTATATACCTCATGGATATGGTCATATCGTGCGCCATTGACATGGTGGTATTCAGAGGCTGTTTCCCACGGAATGTCATACCGTTTTTTAAAATGCCCCTGCTGAACTTGATGATCGATGATGCCCTCTAACAAGGTTTCAAACTCGGCGAAAAGTTCAGAGACAACTTGGCAAGCAGATTCCAACGCCTCGGATAGAGCCTGCTGTTTTTGAGAAGAAAAAAAAGAGAGCACAGTATTCGTGCGTGAAATTGGTACATACATATTTTCTCCAAGTATTTTGTTTTAATTTAAGCGGGCTGTTTTCTGTTGAGAAACCTTACCGGCTTGTATGTCTTGGCGAGTAGCTTCTTGCATCATTTTCTGGATGACCGCAGCGATAACCTGCGGAGGTTGTGCTCCGCTTACTATTTGTTTTTTGCCACTCAAATGATCGATCACCAGCGTCGCCGGTGTGCCGTCTACGCCTAGCGCCCTCGCCTCCTGCATGGCTTTATCGATCACCACTTTGACTTTTCCCGTGCGTAGGCATTCCTGATGAAGTGCCACGTTTACTCCGGTGGTACGGAGCAGGCTTTCCATATCAGGCACACCACCCCCATTGGAACGGGTATGCGTAAAGACTTCATTCGCAAACACCCAAAATCCTGGATTTCCTTTTACTTCGGCTACGCATTCCGCTGCTTCTGCTTCCTGCTGCGAGGTTGGGTTATGTAGGGGGAGCGATGTAAATTGCCAGTTGACTAAGCCTTCACTGCTGTCGACAAGGCGTTTGAGCGTCTGATGAAAAGACTTACAAAACGGACACTCAAAATCTGAAAACTCCACCAACGTAAAACATGCGTCAGGATTGCCATAGAGATGCTGGTCCGTGGGTGTTTGCTTAGGTGCGCCTTTCCAGGCGGCATAGGTACGATCTAGTACTTTTTGTTGTTCAAGAGATCGATAAAGATCAATCGCTTTGAAGACAGCTTGTTCAAATTGTGAAGGCGAGTCGAATTGCACCTTTTGGGAATGCGCTGTGGGTTTGAGCGCTTTACCCATCTATAAAAGGCGGCCAGGACAAAATAGAAAAAGAAGTAGAACGCCTACCGCCCCCCCTAACAGAGCAAGTTTCACGTAACGCCTATTACTTATTTTTGACCAATTCATAAGTAGCTTCATGTGGACGCTTTCATAACGTGGGAAATATGCACACGCCCATTGATCACCTTCATTGGCGTGTTCCTGTCTTTTAAACGTAAAGCGTACCGCTCAAAGTCAACATGCTTAGATCGTGAAATTGCAGCCACACCCATTTTTAAGGTGGGTGCAGTGCTACTGCCTGATGAAAAATGAGCACTTTCAGTCATTACCTGTTTGTGTTCGATGAAACCCATCTCCATTCCACAGCGCATCGATGATCCGCCGCACCTATTGCTGTGGCGTGCAGACGAATTGGCTCCGCTTTTATTCGGTCTTGTATTAGGGGTGCTCTGTGCGCAGGTATTGGTCTGCATGCTCATAGGGTTTGTACTTACGCATTGCTACAAACGCCTACGTGACCATCGTCCTGATGGGTATTTCCTGTACTTACTGTATTGGCTTGGGTTGTATCTCTCTTGCGCCCCTTCGTTAAGAAATCCTTTTATTAGGAATTACTTGCCATGAGGCTGACGGATTTTTTACAGAGCTGGGAGGGAGTGCGGCAGGCAAACCGTTGGGGGCGGTGCTTGGTGGTAGCGCTTTTGTTGTTATTGATATTGATGGCAATAAAGCTATTACGCAAAGAGACGGTGGTGGCATTGCAGCCAGTGACACTGATACAAGAAACATGGGGTCTCTTTCTCGCAGAGTTAACGGAAATGTCACACCGGGGACGATCGGTTTTATTGAGACACGACTCAAATCCTTGCTAGCTCCCGCCATTTATCACGAAGTGATGTGCGCATTGAAGCACCAAGTTGAGCAGATACAACATGATCAGGTGACGCTGCGCTTTGAACCGCGCACCATCGAATACGAAGCGGCAACCGACACCGTATTTGTGTATGGCTATGCCTTTGAAAAATAGGCCTCTTCAGAAGCCCATCGTCGGGAGCGGAGCTATGAGTAACGCATTCAAATTGCCCACTATGCGCCGCTTATCCAATTTATCGATACCTATGAAGGCAAGCCGCGCACTCAAAAAGTACGTACGCAATTAAAGCATCGCAACACAGATCAAGAAGAAGAGGAGAAAGAAACTCATGCTTCTCAAGACTAGGTGGATTGCCATTTTGATGATTGCTGCAGTGAGCAGTCTACGCGGCTGTGGACTTTCAAAAGCGTGGGCTATATCAGATTCGATTGCACAGCCCCCTGCCAAATCAGAGTCACCTACATCGGATGACATGCTCTATCTGCCTGCTCCTATAAAGGGTGATCCTCCCTGAAATTAAAAGTAATAATAAATAGCAAAGATAGCTCATTTTAATGAGGCTTATTGCGGTCAATATAAATTGATGCAAGCTGTAAAAACAAAAGCAGCATGAGCATTTGAAAAGCAGGCAAAACTAAGCTGATCCATTAAAAAATTTGTGACGCTGCGTGTGGCGGAGATGGCAGTTCAGGCTACAAGCCTAGGACCATGGCTTGCTTACGCTTTATCGTTAGTTCGAAGATCTAGTACCTCTTTGCTTGGTTATGAAATGTATTTCATAACCAACAGTACTTTACGCTCACCTCAAACTAAAGATAAAAATGGTAGCCTCTATTTCCAACACAGCTATTCTGGCTCATCGTATTCCACAAGCATCAGCCCAATCTCCATTTCTCTCGCTGCCCGTAGAAATGCAACGAGAGACAGAAACCCATCTGGATTTTTCAGGTTGCCAGGCGTTATTTGGAGCCATCACGACAGTTACTCGAGAAGAAAAGGCTTTAGAAGAACCTGCTTTAAAACTTCATTTAATTAAAAGCAGGATTCAAGCAAAGCATCAAAAGGCCTTAGTAAATTCAGATAAGGCGCTGCAAAAATTTGCACTCAATCAACTAGAAAAGCTCTTAAATTTGGGGCAACTCGATCAAATTGTAGAAAAGAGAGTATTTTTCGATCTATTGTGGTTTGCGGATCAACCGGAAATATTGAAATTTTTACAAGAAAAAATTCTGCAAAATTTTGAGCTACAACAAAAGCTGCTGAATTGGGTAGAACGCTCCAAAACGGAAGAAGTGCAAAACATCGCAGCGAATGCACTCACGCTTTTGGTGAAGGCTGGAGTGCAATTCAATCATAAAGATCTCAAAGGAATACGCGTACCTGGAGCAGATTTGAGTTATGGCGTATTTGACGCTGCGCAATTACAAAAAGCGGATTTGAGAGGAGTAAATTTTTGTCAGGCATGGCTACGGGGTGCAGATTTAAGCGGAGCGCAGATATCAGAGGCACAGTTTGGTGAACAATCGTTGTTGCAAGAAGAGCATAGCGTGTTTTCGTGCGCCTATTCCCCAGACGGTAAAACATGTGCATTAGGTCTTGAATTCGGTGACATCAGCATATATGAGACTTTAAATTGGAAAAAAATACATACCTTGAAAGGGCATAAATACACTGTTACCGATATAGTTTATTCGCCAAATGGGAAGCAAATTGCGTCAGGCAGCGAGGACAAGACAGTTCGTATATGGGATGTGCAAAGTGGCACACTTGTATGCTACTTAGAGGAGCACAAAGATCTGGTTTTTAGCGTAGCTTATTCACCGAACGGGTCACAGATTGCTTCGGGGGGGATGGACTGCACAATCCGAATATGGAATGTGCAAAGTGGCAAAGTAGTACGCTTAGAGGGGCATACAAAGGCTGTTTGTAGTCTAGCGTACTCACCAAACGGATCACAGATCGCTTCGGGCGGTGTTGACGGGATAATCCTTGTATGGGATGTGCAAAGCGGCAAAGTTGCGCGTACCTTGGAAGAGCATGAAGGCACTATTCGCCACCTAGTGTATTCACCAAGCGGGTCACAGATCGCTTCAGGTAGTGAGGACGGTACAGTCCGTGTGTGGGATACGCAAACTGGGGATGTTATATATACGCTAACAGGACATCAAGGTTCGGTGGTTAGCGTTGCGTATTCGCCCAGCGGAGAGCAAATCGCTTCGGGCAGTGAGGACCAAACAGTTCGTGTGTGGGATGCACGAAGCGGAGCTATTATGTACACGCTAAGAGGACACGCAGGTGAGACCGCTAGCGTTGCGTATTCACCGAGCGGGACGCAGCTTATTTCCGGTAGCCATGATGCGACAGTCCGTGTGTGGGAAATGCAAAGTCGCACAACTATACAAACTCTACACGGACATACAGACTCTATTAATGATGCGGCGTATTCGCCAAACGGAGTGCAAATTACCTCAGTCAGCTTTGATAATACAGTTCGTGTGTGGGATGCGCGAAGTAGGACTGCTATACACACTATAGCGGGACATAGCGGATTTAACGTGGCGTATTCGCCAAATGGTTCGCAGATTGCCTCTGACGGTTATATCAATACAATCCGTGTGGGGGATGCTCGGAGTGGCGCTGCCATACATACCTTAACAGGGCATACTAAGTCGATCGTTCGAGTGGTGTATTCGCCCAACGGGTCGCAGATTGCCTCAGGTAGTCAGGACAAAACGGTCCGTGTGTGGGACGCGCAAAGCGGCGCGGTTTTACACACTTTAGGGGGGCATACAAACACTGTTTTCGGTCTGGCGTATTCACCCGACGGGTCACGGATTGCCACGGGTAGCTGTGGCAATGCAGTCCGTGTGTGGGATGCGCAAAGCGGGATTATTGTGCACACCTTAGACAAGCACACCGGGAGGGTAGACGAGGTGGTGTATTCGCCAGATGGGTCACAACTCGCCTCGGGCAGTGCTGACAATACAATTTTTCTGTGGGACACGCAAAGTGGTTCAGCTTTGCGTACATTAGAAGGACATACAAGCACTGTTTTGCATGTGGTGTATTCGCCAGATGGGTCACAGCTCGCCTCGGGCAGTGCTGACAAATACAATTCGTCTGTGGGACACGCAAAGTGGCACAGTTATACATATCTTAGAAGGACATTCAGACTCTATTTCTAAAGTGGCATATTCGCCGAACGGAGCGCTGATCGCTTCAAGTAGTTCTGACAAGACGGTCCGCCTGTGGGGGGCTGCGTCGGGAAAATGTTTAAAAGTGATTGAGGAATGTGATAAGTATGGCAGTAGCATAGACTGGAAAGAGACGCCTGAGGACTTCTATCTATTGACGAGCAATAAAGATCATACATTGCGCCAGTGGAAGATAAAAAAAGAAAATAAAAGTTATGCAGTGGAACTTGAATGGATATCGCCGCATGCGCAACTGAATGTGAGAGATACGATAATCGAAGAAGTAAGCGGTTTAAGTGAAGCGAATAAGAAGCTGCTGGAGCAAAGAAGAGTAGACAAAGAAAAGCCGTAAAAAGCTTTAGATAAAAGAAGATGCTGTTGTACCCTGACTGGGCAATCAATATTCTTGCATGATTTTTTTCTTGATAGCTGAGGATTGCCCACAATTTCTATAAATTCAAATTTCACTTTGAACGATCCTGCTGTAACTTGACCAATGCGCAATGAGGAGCTACAACAGGCAACCGGAAAGGAATTCGAGCGGCCCCGCAGCGGGACTGACTTCTATCATCGACTATCTGGAAGACACCTCTAAAATTATTGCCGGGCTCGGAGCGCTCTGTAAATTACCCGCCCTGATGCCAATATATTCGCGGAATTAGGCTTCACAATCACTGAGGCAGAACGTTACGATGCAGAATCGCGCGGTAGCCCCCCATTTTTAATAGATTTTAAAAGTAGAGAACTAAGCTGCAAGCGCTAATTTTTGGCTTGAGGTGATCCCTCCAATAGCCATGTTGGCCGTTCATGGTTATGAATCCATAGCCCACGAGTCGCGCAATCTTGAACCTGTTCGAGCGTATCGAATAGATCCAGAGCCAACCAATCGTAGCGAACCGTTCGGTTATAACGCTCAATATAAGCGTTTTGCTGGGGGCTACCCGGCTGGATAAATTTCAACTTAAGACCCTGTTTCTGCGCCCAGGTTTGCATCGCAGTACTGATATATTCTGGCCCATTATCGCAACGAATACGTTGCGGCTGACCTCGCCACTCAATGATTCGCTCCAACGAGCGAATCACGCGTTCTGAGGGTAATGAGAAGTCCACCTCAATACCCAATCCCTCACGATTAAAATCGTCAATGACATTGAACAATCGAATGCTTCTTCCATCCGAGAGTTGATCATGCATAAAATCCATCGACCACCCTTCATTGCTTTTTTTCGGCGCTATAAGTGGTTGGGGTTTTTCACGAACCAAGCGTTTTTTAGGCTTGATTCGCAGATTCAATTCCAACTCTCGATAGATACGATAGACACGTTTGTGATTCCAGCTTAAGCCTTTGACATTGCGCAGGTACAAAAAGCATAAACCAAAGCCCCAATTACGTTGTGCACTCGTCAAGCGGATCAACCAATCTGCAATCTGACTATTTTCTGAGGACAGTTTAGGTTGATAACGGTAGCATGCTTGGCTCACGCTAAATAGCTCACAAGCCAGCCTGATGCTCGCCCCCTTAGCTTGGACTGCCCATTGCGCCATCTTGCGGCGACAAGATGGCGCTACCACTTTTTTTGCATTGCCTCCTGAATAATTTCTGACTTTAATCTTTCTTCTGCATACATCTTCTTGAGGCGCCGATTTTCCTCTTCAAGTTCCTTGAGTCTCGCTATCATCGACGCATCCATACCGCCATACTTACTACGCCATTTGTAGAATAGCGATGCGCTCATCCCATGCTCTCTGCATAGTTCCGGCACCCGCGCTTCTGCTTCTGCCTGCCTCAAAATAGCGATGGTCTGGCTTTCTGAAAATCTCGATTTCTTCACCTAAAACTTCCTCTTGCTTGTTGGGAGAAAATTCTACTTTTAATTCTTATTAATTTGCGGGGGGATTACCGGAGGAAATTACTCGCATACGATTTTTTACTATAGCTGTCTTTGGCTCAGTGATACACCAACTTGCCATTAGCAGCGTATGAAGCACATCAATAAGTCAGTGCGCGTAAATAACTCTTCATCATCAGATATCGCGCTTGGCGCTAAGTCTGGAGAAGAATATAGAGTGACTTTTTTACACAGACTTAAGAGTTAAAAGCTCGATTTATTTTTCAAGCCTCAATAGAAGCATACCCATTCCTATCTAAATATCCTAAAAAATTACCTCGCAAAATAGAAGATCTTTATTTTTCTCATCCAAAGGTGCTTTGAACTGATTCCAATGATGCAAGTAAAGAATATTTCTATCAAAAAAATTGTTCTAATGAAGAGCTATTCTCTATACATCAGCTATACAACCGCATATCTATTAAATAAGGTATTTAAATTATTTTAAAACTATTCTTTATTATTTTATTTTAATGATCCTAGTGCTGGCGCAAGGTGCTCTGTAGCTTGAAGGCTTCTGTCACCTCTCCACTATCGGCAGTATTCTTTAGGAAAAGTATCAACAGAATTTTATATATAGCCTAAATTCAAGCAGAACTAATACACCAAACAAAGAACAGAACATTATGCTGAACCGTATGGCAAGTAGCACTAATACTGGAGGTGCCACCGCAAGCTCTTCTAACAAAAATGCAGCACAGCATTTATACCAGCGCCATAAAGAGACGGATCAAATTCGTGCTCTAGAAGAATATGAACTTGATTCTGCTGGTTCAGAGGAAACTCATAGAGCGCATGAAATAAAAATTTTAGTCTCTACGCCAAATGAAGGCCCTACTTCGTCAAATACTGAGCAAGAGAAAAAGGATAGCAATGAAATTAGCTCGGAAGAAGAGCTTCATCAAGAGCTATGGAAATCGTTTTCTAATTTTCGACTGTTCGAATATAGGATCAATAATCCGTCTAGGTTCAAGAAAAAAATTCTTGCTAAAGAGAGAAATCAAACACAAACACAAACAGAACTTCAGCATATTCACGAAAGATTCCGTGAAGCGTTTGTCAAACTCAGCGAGTTGAGTACCGCGAATCAAAGTGCAGAATCCACTATCAATCTGAAAGCGAGAGGAAAAGCATCTTCTGAAGAAGAGCTAGAAGAAAAATCAGAGCCGCAACCAATAGCAGAGTCCTCTACAGATCTGAAAGGAAAAGTACTTTCTGAAGAAGATTTGAAAATAGTAGAGCTAGAGCAGAAAATAAATTCTCAAAAAGAACTAAAAAAAAATTAAAAAAAGAATTAGAAGAGTTAAAGCAGCAACTCATAGGTTTGAAAAATGCTAATGCAAATGTATTAAAGTTTCTAACCGTTATTGAAGCTGATCTTAAAGAAAAAGCCCTCTATGATTTTAGCTGGCTTAGACTTAAATGGGTGACGGGTCTTACACCTCCGATAATTAATATTCCATCGATCATCGCTAACATCATATTGAGAAGCTCACTTGTTGGTTGGTGTATAGCTTTGGGCACAAATTTAGTAACGTGGGGGATTAATGATGTATTTAATCCTATCATTGGCAAGCTGAACCAATATCAAACTGATGATTTAACAGCCTTAAAAGAAGAAGTTTTCCCAGTAATACTGTTATGCATTGTAGACCAAAGGATTCGGGATTTTGAACAAGGGGTTAGTAATTTTAAGAAAAGGGTTAGTAATCTTGAGAAAAGGATTGAAGAAATGAGTAATGAAATTATCATTAAAACACAGCAAACGTTAATTAAAAAACAAGAAAAAATTGCTGATTTAGAAGAAAAAACTGAAAAAGAGATTCGGGAACTTAATTTTAGGATGAAGAGGATGGAAGAGACTCATAAAGGAAGTATGGAAGAGCTTCGAGAAGATTTGAAAAAGGCTCAGAGGAAAGATACGCAAGAGATTCTAGCGGCCATAAAGGACTTAGGGTAGATCTCACCTAGTGAAACATACTTGCTTATGGCTATAGTGCTGCGTAAAGCATTAAAGGTATTTTCCTACTTTGACTCCTTAAAGGAGACCTACATTGCCTTCTTCGAGGCATATGTATTACAAATATAGATGTGATGTCTATCTCCTGATAGACAATAGGGAGAATAAATAGTCGTATATTGACTATGTACAGTGAAATAAGGATCTGGCAGGAAGGACCGTGCCGGAAATATGCCTTTTGTCTCTTAGTAGTCCGGATGCAATAGACCAAGCATCATTAATTGTAGAAATACTCTTTACATGCGATATTTGAAGCTTTACCTGAATTTCACTATAGAGATTTAATTATGTATTCTGACTTATCACTTAGTAAAGAAAAGAGCCGCCGAGCGGCTGCGTATCGCCTTTGCCAGCTGTTCAGTCAGTCGCAATAATTTGAGCTGGCTACCGACTATGAAATCAGCAAAACAAGGATATGGTCTGTGCCGTGCGGCCAGAAATAGTCGGATGCGCTATTAAATCCCGGATAAACAAGGTGACCTTGCCCTCATAAACCGTATCCCTTGAGAGATAATTTTCCTCATAGTCAGTTTATAAATTCAAAAGCAGAAGAAAAATTTTCAGAAATGCCAACTTTTCATTCCACAGCTTTATAAATACAAGCTCAGACGCAGGTTCGATTCCCGCCGGCTACACCATTATTCCTTTAAACTAAATAAGTTACAAAAATCGATTTTTCCCATTTTGGGGTGAATTGGGGTGGTTCTGGCTCCAAAATGACAACATTTTTAATGTATGCGTTGCTTAGTGTCATATAACAAGGACGCACTCCTTATTGCTACTGAGACAAGGACAAAGCAAGAAAACCATATATTGCGCAAGTGTTTAGCCTTAAGGCGCTCCCCGAATAAAAATGGACACCCCTCATTACACCAGGTAGCGTCCACTCATCGAATATTCTCGATCTTTTCATTTTTTATCCCAGTGCTTTTTGACCTAAGTTGCTTAAAAAATAGGCGCAAATTAAGCAAGAAAAAATCTGCTCCCCAATTTAATCTCAATTGAGTCTTTCGCTATTGTTGAATCATGCCTAAAAGCAGTGGATCAAAGTCCCAATCAGCTTGACCTCTAATGTCAACGTACTCATCTTTTTGCTCCTGCCACGTTGCGCATTCTAGGTATCACCTGATTTCTATCGATTCTTTTTATCTCTACGATTCGCCCTAAACCGCGCCTGTATAGCGCTTCAATTCTAGCCAAGCATCATGTGATGTCTTCGGGTTATGGAGGCGTACTGCCGTGTGGACTAACAACGAGAAGTTTGCTTTAGGCCGCCGCTGGCTAAAAAACACAACAAAATAAAACCAATAAGGACCATTATGCTTTCACGGTTCATCGCAAGGATGAGGAAATTCTGGCCGCCTAAAGAAGAGGCGCTGGATTGGGCGCAGACGTATCTGAAACAAGCAGGCGCAGAGAAAGCAAGAGGAGAATACGATCAAGCCCTGCATAGCCTGATTCAAGCCAAAGCCGCCCTTAAAACACAGCTTAAAGGTGGCGATCACCTAGTCGAAACCAAGCGTCTACTGGCAGAGCTGCATCAGATTCGCGCGCAGATTTTGCCATTAACCAAAGATTTTACGATTGAGCAGGTACGTCAAAGTTATCTCAAAGCCCTAACGTATTCTCCCGACGCAGCACAACAAGAAGAAATACAAGTCTGCTTAGACGCACTAGCCCGTTCACCGAACTCGGCCATTATCCAACGAAAACCGACGCTTCTTCCTTCTGCAGTGCCATCTGCCCCGGTACTCCCTCCGCGGTTGCCTGCTCCCTTTTTTACACGTCGCGCCTCGCCTACGCTGCTGGCGCAGCCCTATCGTCTAGTTGGCCCGGATGAGATTGAAAATACGCGACATCTTGCCTGGTGCCTGCAGCAAACTAGTCGGGGTACGGCCGAGCACAAGCCTTTATATACACTGGCACGGGAAGTAGCAGAATGCTTTGGTGAACGGACCGGCAAAGATATCGCGTGTATGCACGAAGCAGCTGAGTTAGCGACCATTCCCTATCCTGCCTTATATAACCAGTTAATTAGCCATGCGGTCGCTGCGTTAAATCCAGTGCTGCATGCGCCGCTCAATAGCGCGGTCGTACAAGGCCTAGCGGTAATCGTGCGCAACTGCCCCGCTTCTTTGCTTAAAAAAGCAGGTGGCGTGCGTGCAGATACCTGGACAAGCATCTTAAGCGTATTACTCACCCGTCTTGAAAAGGTCCATAAAACAGATACGGAGTCTGTTAAGGAGCTGATCGAAGCGATGTCGCAATTGCTCGATGCGATGGTGCAGGCTGGTGTGGCGGGGATTAGCCGTGAGCAGCTGCAAGCGCCTCTCTATGCGGTGCTGAGAAATCTCAACCCTCATCAAGACGTCGATCTTGCCTGGCACATTCGTTATATGCGTGAGGCCTTAGCGTATGTGCCCAATGACGAGAGTACGGGAGAAGCGGTGCTGCGTTGCTTGTTCTCAGCCGGCAAAGGCGTGTTGAGCTTAGCGAGTGCTATCAAAAATTGTGATATCGATAAATTACTAGCGAATTTTGAGAACTTTGAAGCCACCTTTAACGGGGTACGGGAGTTCGCGAACACCATCGGGGCAGCAGGCGGATTGAAGGCCGCGATCCAGGATGCCCAAGAGATGGTCACCTTCTTTGGTGAGCTGAGCACAAGCTACACAGATCGCTCCCGTCAGCGAGGCTGGTATACCGCGCTTCAGTGTTTGGATATGTTGATCGAGACCAAAGAATGGGCAAAATTCGAGCACTTCGTGCGCCAAAGCGCGTACCGACAACACCCTGATTTTTTACAAGGCGTGTGCCAGCGGCTCAAGCGCATTGTCTGTGTAGAAGACGATGCTGCGATTCAACGGCAGGCGAACCTATTTCTGAAGAGCTTAAAACAAGACAGTGCGCAATGGCTGAGTAAGAGCGCAGGCGGTCAGTCTGTATTGAAGGCCGATCAAGAGCCCCTTGAGCAAAAAGTCACGGCGAGCTTGGCGCGTTTGGAGAAACGGAATAACACAGTGCCTGGCTTGCATGAGATTGATAGTGACCAAGATTGGTATGCTCTGAGCAAAGCCGACCTTAGCACTCAACTATTACAAGCGGCGCGCCATAAATTAGACAAATCCTTAGTCAAGAAATTATTGAATGTTTTACAAGACCATATTAAAAGGCTGCGCACCGATTATTTAAAAGGTCTCGCGCAAGATAAAGAGATCAAAAATGCGCTGGCGAATTATGTAGCACCTGAAGGGATGGGCTTGCGTGATGACACCCGCTTTGATTTAGCAGAAAAAATCCAAACTTTCTTGGCCTCTGACAAAAAATCCTTGCTCTTGCTCGGTGAAGCGGGGGCGGGTAAATCGACGTTGAATCGCCATGTTGTGCGCGAGCTGTGGCAAGCGTATACCCAGGCCAATCGCCCAAAAGAACAGGCAATTCCAGTCTTTATTGCGTTATCCAGCTTGCCCAATACCAGCACGAACCTGGTCCACACTTTCTTTGCGCAGCAAGGGTTTTCGGACGCGCAGATTCACACCTTGCAAACTCAGTATCATTTTGTGTTGATTTTGGATGGATTCGATGAAATTGAGCATCGCCAGCGCGCTTTTTATACCGATAATCAACTGGATGCTTGGAAGCACGCCAAGATTATTATTAGCAGCCGCCCAGAATATTTAGGGTCGGGTTATCGATACAAGTTTCATCCATCGGGCGATCCTACTGCACTGCAAGAGTATCGGATTGCGCCTTTTTCAGCCAACACGATTGCGCGTTATGTCGAGCAATATAGCCGCAATCATCCGCATGCCGTTTGGTCTGCAAAAGAGTATCAGCAAGCCTTCAACGAACCAAAATTACAAGCGTTAGTGAGTAATCCCTTTCTGCTCAAAATGGCGGTCAGTGTGTTACCGGCTTTAAGCGCAGCGGGTATACAAGGCACCCGTTTTACTCGGTTATCGCTGTATGCGCAGTTTGTCAAAAGTTGGTTTGCGCGCTCACAGCAGCGGTTGGCGAGCATTCAGCTAGATATAGACGAAGCAAAAGAGTTTAAACAGTTAGAAGAACACGGGTTTGATGCGCATCAAATGGATTTTAGCCAGGAACTAGCGCTTCAAATGTATCAAGCCGGGGAAGTGATCAGTAGCTATAACGAGCCCACTTCCTCGTTAAAAAGCAGAGGTAAAGTGTCAAGCGAGCCCGATTGGCGTACGCACTTGCTGGGTAATGGCGATATCAGAACCAGACTCAAGCGCTTCAATGCGCCGCTGATTGTGCAGGATAAAGCCAATGGGCTTGGGAAAACCTATCGATTTATCCACAAATCCTTGCGGGATTATTTAGTAGCATGGGCGCTGTGGGAAGAATTCACAGCAGAGGATGAACTAGATTCAGCGGCTTGGCTCAATACGCTTGATATCGCCAATGATCCGGCAATATTGGATTTTTTATCTGAAAGAGTTAAGCAAGAAGCCACGTTTAAGGGGCAGCTCTTAGCCGTGATTGAGCGAACAAAAACAGACGCTGCGCTGGCCAGAGGTGCGGCAAATGCGATCACGGTACTGGCCAGAGCCGGCATCCAGTTTATTGGAGCAGATCTGAAAGGCATTCGCATTCCCGGGGCGAATTTGAGTCACGGGGTATTTGAGGGAGCTCAATTGCAAGGGGCGGATCTGAGAAAAGTCACGCTTCGCGCGAGCTGGCTGCGCGAGGCGAGTTTAAGCAACGCGCAGATGGCGGGGGTAAAGTTTGGCGAATGGCCGACGCTTCAGGAAGAGAGCGAGATATTTTCGTGCGCCTATTCGCCGGATGGGAAAACCTGTGCGATGGGTCTCCGTAACGGCAATATCAGCGTGTATGACACATCAAGCTGGACAAAAATCCATACCTTAACCGGACATACCGCCTCGGTTAATAGCGTGGTGTATTCGCCGAGCGGTGCGCAGATCGCCTCGGGCAGTGAGGACGAAACAGTGCGGTTGTGGGACGCGCAAACCGGGGAGCCCGGCCCGACCTTAACCGGACATACCGACGGGGTTAGGAGCGTGGTGTATTCGCCGAGCGGTGCGCAGATCGCCTCGGGCAGCTCTGACCAGACAGTGCGACTGTGGGACGCGCAGACAGGGGAGCCCGGCCCGACCTTAACCGG